>CAVUUQ010000002.1:0-1459536 GCA_963744725.1 uncultured Actinomycetes bacterium | reverse complement strand
CTGTAGATCGCGGTGATTTCGTGCGATCCGAGCGGCAGCGAGGGGAGGTGGAGGGTGGCCTTGCCTTCGCCGTCGAGTTCGGGTTCGCCGAGCAGCCCGCCGTCGCTGGCGAAGCTGACGGTGCCGGTCGGCACGGCGCCCAGGGGGTGGCGCTGGTGATCGTCGCCTGGAGGTCGAGCGCCGAGCCGTCCGAGACAGGGTTCGGGATCCCCTCGACGCTGACCGCCGTCTGCTCTTTTTCGACTCGCTGGAACTCCCTCCCGGTTTCGGCGGCGTGGGTGGCGTCGCCGAGGTACTCGGCGGTGATCGTGTAGCCGCCGGCCACAGGGCGGCGGCAGGCTGCCCCGGGGAAGCTGGGCGGTGCCGGTGGCCGGGCTGAGCGCGACAGGGGGCCCGATCGGCGCTTCGTCGATCGCGAACTGGACGGCCCCAGGGTCAGCGGCAAACAGCGTCCGCGGCGCCACGGTGCCGGTCGCCTGGGCGCTGACTTCGAGCGCCTCGGTGGCGGTTGAGGGATTCGGCGAGGAGACGGCGCTCACCTCGGTCGGGATCAGTTGGTTTTGGAGCGGGACCTGCGTCGTCACGCCGTTGGTGCTGGCGGTCAGGTTCCAGTCACCCACCGCCCCCTGGCTCGTCAGCCCGTAGAGGGTGGCGACCCCGGTCGCGCCCGTTTCCACGACGACCGTCGAGCGGCCGCCCGGAAGCCCTCCGGACGGTCCCGAGCTTGGGACCGAAGAGGTGACCGGCGCGCCGGTCACCGCGATCCCGCTGGCGTCGGTCGCGCGCACCGCGATCGGTTCGAAGGACGCGGTCAGTGGAGCTCCCTGGCCAGCGCCCCTGGTTGCGGTCAGCTGGGCCGGCGGGGCTCCCCAACTGAGGGTGACGAGCCCTTCGCAAGCAGCCGACGGGGTCCCGTTGCTGACGTAGCCGGCGTCCACGCTGAAGCCCGTGCTGAACGCGCCAGGGCGGATGTAGGAGACGCCGCCGCCGCCACCGGCGCCGCTTTCTTCGACTTCCTTCAGGTGATGCCTTCGTCGAACTGCGGTGTCCCCGTGCTGACCGCCGGCGCCGCCCTCTGCGCCGCCACCACCGCCACCCCCGCCGCCGCGGGCCTGATCGCGTTGTGCGCTGTCCCCATTGCCGCCGTTGCCACCGGATTCGCAGCCGCCGCAACCCGGTGGGTGCTCGGGCCCGCCAATCGGCATCGGTCCGCTTTCGACGAGGCCCGCTCCCCCACCGGTCTCCCCCGAGGGCGCCCGGCCATCGCCACCGAGGCCGCCATCGCGTCGTTGTCACCGCCCCCACCACCGCCGCCACCGGCGATCAGGAGCGGCACCAAGCCGGCGAGCACGGCCGAGCCGCCGCCACCGTAAGCCCGTCGTGAGGCGAACCGGCGACCTTCCCGTGCTCCCCACCCAACCCGTACCCGTACCCCTCGCCGTTGGCGGCGATCACCGTCAGCCATTCGCCCGGATTCACTTCGAAGTTGCCGCTGACGATTGCCCCGTGCCCGGACGCGCCGGTCTTCCTGACCTGCGCGCCGGAGGCCCCCCGCGCGACCACCCGCAGGTCGTGGACACCCTCCGGGACGATGAAGAACTCGAACGCGTTGCCGGGGTTGATCGTCACTTCGCCGCTCGGCTCAGCGCCGGCACTGGCCGGCAGGATGCCGGCGGCGAGGAGGCCGACCGAGACGAAGCACGCAAGAAAGCGTCGGCCCATACATGGGTATCGACGGATGCGCCCCTCGAATCAAGTTCCTCGGTCCGGCACGACGATCTGGAAGCCCCGGCTTGGCGTTGGGAGATGGCTCACTGATCGAGGCGGATGGGAAGGCCCCAGCGACCGGCTTGGGGGCGGCGGAGCGGTCGAGCTCAATCGAGACCAGGAAGCAAGACAGCAACTCCAACATTTCGGCAGCTCCTGCCAGAGAGGGGATTACATGCAATACCGCCTGCTTCTAGTGCTGCTCGCGATCGGGGCCTGCGCTCTCACCGCCGGATGCGGCGGCGGGGGCTCGGACTCGACTTCCGTGTCCGCCGAAGCCGCCTCCAGCGGCGGCGAACCCGGCAAGTCACATTGGATCGCCCAGGCCGATGCGATCTGTCAGAAGTACCAGGGCGAGGCGGCAGGAATCAAATCCGAATACGACTCGCTCGGGCTGTCGGACTCGAGCTCGTCCGAGGAAATCGCCGAAGCGGCGGAGCTGGTCCGGAAAGGCGAGAGAACGTCGGAGGAAGAGACGGTGGACCTGCGCGAGCTCAAACCACCGAGCGGCGGCCGGAAACTGATCGACTCGATGATCAGCAAGGTCGAGCAGGCCCAGGAGATCAGCTTGGGAATCGCCGAAGCGTTGGAAGAAGGAAACGAGCCGAAACTGGAAGCGCTGCTCGGGATCAACGAGAAGTTCAACCAGGCCGCGGGGGGAATCGCCCAGGGCTACGGCCTGAAGGTCTGCGGCGCCGAAGGCTAGATGCGCCCGTCGGAGCGGCCGCGGTACTTCTTGCGGCCGCTCCATTCGCCCGATCGGGCTAGGCTGAATCGATGAGAGGGCTTCGAGCAGCAGGTCTCGGCGCCGTGTTGGTGGCGCTGGCGGCGCTGGCCTTCGCCTCCGCGGCCGCCGCCTCGACGATCTTCTTCACCTCTTCCTCGGGATTCGACTTCCACTCCGGCAGCATCTGGTCGGTGGGCGCCGACGGCTCGGGCGCGCGGCAGCTGCGGGGCAAGCTGCCGGAGGGCCCGGGCGGTGTCGCGGCCTCGGTCTCGCGCGACGGCAGGCACCTCTTCTGCCTCTGCCGCGGCACCGAGATCGACTCGATGAAGCTCGACGGCAGCGGCCTGAAGAAGGTCGGCCGGCGCCCCGCCAAGACCAAATACGACTACATCGTCCTCGGGCCCGGGGGCGAACCGTTCTGGTTCAAGGGCGCACACCTGATGACCGAGAGGCGCGACGGCAAGCATCAGCGCTCGGTCGCCAAGGGCTACTTCGAAGAAGAAGTGGCGATCCCGCGGCGGGGGAAGCGGATCGCCCTGACCGACGGCAGCACGCTGTTCACGGCGTCGCTCGAGGGCGGCCCGAAGACCAAGATCTACCACTCGGCCTTCCCGGGGATTCGCGAGGTCGGCGACATGAGCTGGTCTGCAGACGGCAAGAAGCTCGTCTTCGTCGATTACCCGGAACCGGAAAAGTACGAAACGCCGCCGGACCCCGAAGCCCACGCCTTCCTCTATGCCGGCGGTGCCGTGCGCGAACTGCCGCTGAGCCAGGAAGCGCTCGGCGGGCCACCGACCTTCTCCTCCGATGCCACCCGGCTGGCGAGCACCGGCGCCGAAGGCTCGATCTTCCTCGGCAGCCTCGGCGGGGGACCGGTGAAGCAGATCCTGACCCGCAACTGCAGGCCGGGAAATTGCCTCTTCTCGACCGGTCTGCTCGGCTGGCTCCCGTAACCTCGCCCGCGCGCTCCTCACTGACGACGGGCGCCTGCTTCGGCGGCGCCTGGGCTACTTCCCGCCCTTCGCCTTCTTTCCCGGCTTGAAGTAGACCCTGATCTTGTGGTGTTCGACCAGGGTCTGCTGGCCCGGGCTGGCGATCGTCAGCTTGACGTCGATCGTCAGTCCCCCCAGCTGCTTGATCAGCTTGATTCCCACGCCCGTCAGCTTCAGGCTCACCGTCTTCGTCTGGCCCTGGAGGATCGTCGTTTTGACCACCTTGCCGACGAGCACCGGCTTCGCCTTCTTTCCCTTCTGCGGCTTGGCGCGGAAGGCGGCGACACCAGCCATCCGCGGGTGGACGCCAGCGTAGGTCACACCCTTGGCCGTCCCCTGGCCGCCGACGTTGCATTGCGGCGCCGAGCAGCCGACCGAGAGCATCGGCACGTACGGCGCTTCCGAGTAGGGGATGCGTTTCGTGATCCAGACCCGTTTCGGCGCCTGGGTCGGGCCGGGAACCGGCCCGGGGGTGCCGCCGGCGGGGGTGAACACCTGCGGCGCGAAGGCAGGCTTCGGGCGCCAAACCGGTTCGAATCCTTCGGCCAGGGAGGTCACCGAGCCCGTCCCGTTGCTGTTCTCCAGTTCGATCTCGAACGGTTGCCCTGCCGCCATGTAGTGGTAGCCCTCGTAAACGATTCGGGAGCCGTCCGGCGACCAGGACGCGGGGTAGTTGTAACCGTTCACTTCCTGGACGTGGATCAGTTCGTGGGCGCCGGTGCCGTCGGCGTTGACGATGCTCAGGTAGCCCTCGTTGTTGTTCATCACCCTGTACGCGAGCCGGCCGCCGTCTGGCGACCATGATGGGAACGACCACTGCGCGTTGGAGGGAACCAGGGCGGCCGCTCCGAGTCCGCTGGCGGTGGCGATTCCGAATTCGCCAAATTCTTTGACTTCGAAGGCGATCCGCGAGCCGTCCGGGGACCAGGAGGGTTCCTTGCCCGCGGCGTTGGCGAGAGGAGCGGCGATACCCGATCCATCCGCGTTCTCGACGAAGACCTGTTTGCCGAAGGAGTAGGCGATCTTGCCGCTGTCGGGAGCCCAACTCGGGTGCTGGCCGTGTTCGGCAACGGTCACGGGGGTCACCGTCGTGCCGTCGGAATTTGCGACCAGGACGCTGCGACTGCCTTCGTCGACGCCGCGGACGAAGGCGATCCTGGTCCCGTCCGGGGACCAGACCGGTTCGCCCAGGTAGCCGCCGTCCGTATAGTGGGTCACCTGGACGGCGACGTTGATCGACTGGCCCGGCGCTTCCGGATCCATCACGAAGAGGTTGCGAGTGTTGGCGCTGAACCGGCTGATGAAGGCGAGGCGCTTACCGTCCGGGGACCAGACGGGCTTTTCGTCGAGGCTGGCGCCTTCGTTGTCGGTGAGGTTGACGATGCTTGCCGGGTTGTCCGGGTCGATCAGGCAGATGTCGAGATTGCAGCGGTAGGCGATTTCCTTCGGCGCCGCCGCGGCCCCCGCGGCGCCGAGCACCAAGCAGCCGGCAAGCGCGACGAGGAGGGCGGCGAGCAGGCGAAATGGCAGACGCACCGCACAAACGTATCCGGGTAGGGGTCGGGGGGCAACCGAGGCGGAAGGTACGGCGGGTTCGTCAGGTCACTCGAGAGGACAGGACGTTTGCCGCAAATCGCCTCGGCCAGGCGGCCGAGGCGACGATTCAGTCTTCGATCTCGAAGGTGTGCGCGTAACTGCCATCAGGACGGCGGACCGTGGTGACGACCCCGTCGGCGCCTGCGTAGCGACCGGTGCCGCCGAGGATCGGCCGTTCGAACTGCTGGTTCTCGATCAGGTTCTTATCTCCACGGGGGTACTGACCGATCCCGCCGACGGTGATCCGGTCACCGTCTCCCAGGTCATAGGTGATCATCGCCTGCACCGTCTCGGAGTCGCGATCCTGGGTGATCGACGTTTGGGTTCCGTAGACGCTGCCGATCGTCTCCCCTTCGTCGGAATCGAGGAGCGGACCGTCGAAGACGTAGACGTCGCCACCGCTCGTTCCCTTGGGGCCGACGTCCACGGTGGCCTGGTGCAGACCCTTCGCCGGCGCGACGATGCTGAGAGTCTCGCCGCCGCTGCCGCCGCATCCTGCAGTGACGACGACCACCCCGCCGATCACCGCCAAGGCGAGCGAAATCCTCCAACTCGTCAAGCCACGCTTGCTTTGCCTGCCCGTCATGGAACCGCCTATCCGACGCCTGCGCCGATCCTCCGGCGAGAAGCCCGCTCGTGTTCAGGGGACGGAGGCCAGTGTCGGGTTAGCCATAAGCCGAGTCGGCAGGCAAGCGACCGTCACCCGTTCATCGGCAATGGCGAGCGATCGCCTGAGCCCGGTGCCTGCAGCCTTGGCTTCGGCCGTTGCTGCGTGCAGTACTTGGTTGGTCGACCTTTGGGTGTGCCGGACGACCAGACAAGAGTGTTGGTGTCGCGGCTCGGCGTAGGGAACGGGAGACGCAAAATCAGGACCTTCAGAGATCTTCGCTGACCCCCCTGACTCCGGCTGGACCTCAATTGTACGGCGCAAATCCGCTCCTCCCGTCGGATTCCGCTCCAGCCTTTCCTGACTTTCGCCGACTTCGCCTGACCTCCGTCCTCAATGCCGGCCAATCGCATAAATCCGGCTCACAGAGCCAGCTTTGGCTCTACGTCTGGCAAGGACGGGAAGGCGCCCGACGGGAGTCGAACCCGCGACCTTCGGCTTGAAAGGCTGTGGTGGGCGGTCGGCTGAGATACGTGGAGCGAGGTCGAAAGCGGTTTTCGGCGAATCGGGTTCGGCTGAGATCCGCTGGAATCCGTTGGGCACCTTGCCCCATTTCTTGCCCCATGACGCCGTACTGAGAAGGCTGCTAGAGCATCTATTAGAGAGATATTGAAAAGCGGTGAAAGCGGCTTGCGCAGAACGCACCGCTCTGAGATGGTCGAGTCAATGGTTCTTGCTCACATCGCCGGGGTCCCGGTCGAGGAGACGGCGCTCGCCTTCGGCCCGGTCTTCGCGCTCGGCGGCGGGGTAGCCGCCTTGAAGCTGCGTCAGCAGGTCAGCCGCTTCCGACCGCGAAAGCGCCCAAAGAGGCGGGCGTGAGTCAAACCGTCGTCCCCACGCCTCTGCGCCACCGCCGCGATGCGCGGCGACTAAGCGAAGGCCAGCTCGCGAGCTTCCGGGAGGCGATCACCGCTGCGCAGGCGATCGGCGACGATCGCGGCTACCAATACTGGGCCGGGATCCATGGCCTGCCGCCGCCCGCCTACTGCCAACACAGCACCCCGCAGCGGAACGCACCGCTGTTCCTGCCGTGGCATCGCGCTTACCTCTATCTGTTCGAGAAGCAGTTGCAGGACCGGGTGGCCGGCGTGACGCTGCCGTGGTGGGACTGGACCAAGTTCCACCAAAATCCTGTCCCGCCGGCCTATGCGCAGGCTCGCATCGCTGGCAAGGCCAATCCTCTCGCCTCCTCACCGATTCAGCCGAGCGGGCGGCGCAACAAAGAAGAAAAACGCACCCGGCGCGAACCCGGCAATCCAAGCTGGCTCCCGAACATCAGCCAGCTCAACCAGGTGCTCGCGAACCCCGATTTCTTCACCTTCCAGACCCAGCTCGAGAGCATCCACAACGGCGTTCATGGCTGGGTCGGCGGGACCATGGACGACATCGCTATGGCCGCCTATGACCCGATCTTCTGGGCCCACCACTGCATGATCGACCGAGTCTGGTACCTATGGCAGCTCGCCCATCCAGGCATCGTGCTGTCGCAGAAATTCCTCGACCAAGCGCTGCCGCCTTTCCCCCTCACCGTGCGCCAGACGCTCGACATCACGGCGCTCGGCTACGACTATGCGGCGACGACCGCCGCCGTTCCGGGACCTGGTCATGGTTGATCGCTTCCGGAGCAGAGGGCTAGAGCTGCCGAGCGCAGAGGAAGACTTCCGTCGCGCCGATCTGCACTTCTACGACGTTGAGCATGCCGGGCCCACCTACGAGGCTCGTGTGTTCCTCGGCGCCAAACGTGGAGTGAGCCACAGCACGGCGCCGGATGACCCCGCCTACGCAGGCTCCTTCTTCGTTTTCGGGCACGGGGACTGCTACGGAGAAGTCGGCCATTGCGACATCCCGCCCGAGCGCGACGCCTACGATCTGCGGCTTCCTCACCATCTAGAACCGGCGCTGCAAATCGTCACCGTAACCGCAGCCGTTCGCCGTCTAGTCGAGGCCGGGAAAGAGCGTGCCGCGGTCGACGTCTTCGCCCACGACTCCCACGGCAAGCCGCTGGAGGCATTGGCTTTCAGCAAGCTGCGCCTCCTCACCTATGCCTAGCTCCTTTGCAGCCTGGGAGTCGCCGCTCGACCTGGAGGCGAAGCGCGAGGAGCTCGGCGGGATCTCGTTGGCGGAGCTGGCGGCGATCAGGTTCGAGGACCTGGGTCGGTTCAAGCAAGCGCAGTCCTTTCCGCACGGCTACAACCGCGAATACCTCACTTTCTACGCTCCTCGGGACACCGGCGTCCACCAGGTGCTGCTCTGGGCGCTGCTGCAGGCGAAAAGCTCGGTGGCGATCAACATGTACGGGTTCGACGACCAGCAGCTGGTCGCGGTGCTCCGCCACCACGCGGAAACCCCACAGATGCTGGTGACGCTCTCCCTCGACTCCAGCGAGGCGGGGGTGAAGATCGAGGCGGAATTGCTCGCGCTGCTTCGCAACGACCTACCGGGCAACAGCATCGCTGTCGGCCGCTCGGAAAAGCACGCGATCAGCCACGACAAGCTCCTCGTGGTGGACGGCCTGTTCCTCGTCACCGGCTCCACCAACTGGTCCTTCGGCGGGGAGAACGAGCAAGACAATCAGCTGACCCTGACCCGGGACCCGATCGCCTGCGCGGAGGCGCGGGCGGTGATCGACCTCGACCACGACGTGATGCTGAAGCAGATGGCCGAAGCGTTGAAGAAGAAGTCGAGCAAATTGAAATCGTGAGCAGCTCGTCCGGCTCAGACCCGAGCAACCTCGCGAAGGTCGAGCACATCGTCGTCTTGATGCTCGAGAACCGCTCCTTCGATCACATGCTCGGCTACCTATCGCTCGAGGGTGGCCGCGAGGACATCGACGGACTGCGGCCGGGAATGAAGAACAGCCATGCCGGCAAGGACTATCTGGTCCATCGCCTCGAGCACACCGCAGTACCGAGCGAAAAGTGGGATCCCAACCACTCCGCCGCCGCCACCGACCACCAGGTAAACGGCGGAGCGATGGACGGTTTCGCTGCGAGCTATGCCGAGACCCTGAAAGGCCGCGGTATCGAGCACCCGGATCCCGGCCTCGTGGTGGGCTATTTCGGCGCCGAGCAGGTGCCTGTCTACGATCATCTCGCCGCCCACTTCTGCGTGTGCGATGCCTGGCACAGCTCCGTGCCCGGCGCGACCTGGCCAAACCGCCTCTACGCTGTCGCCGGTTCGGCCGACGGCAGTCGCGATGACCGGCCCCACCACGAGCCGCCGATCTACGACAAGGCTTCCTTCATCCGCCATCTCGACGCCTCCGGAGTCGACTGGCGCTGGTACTCCTACGACATCGCAAGCCTTCGCGGCGTCGACGTCGGCGAGTACGGGCTCGGGCATCACGAGCACTTCCGGTGGGTCGACCGACTGAAGCTGGGGATCAAGGCCGAGGCCGAGGAGATCGCCTTCATCGACGAGGAAAGCCCAAGCTTCATCGAGGAGGCGAAGGCCGGAACGCTGCCGCCTTTCTCCTGGATCGACCCCAACTTCAAGGACATGAACCTGGTCGGCTCGCCATCGAACGACGACCATCCGCCCTCTGACGTCAAAGATGGCCAGGAGCTCGTCTTCCTCATTTACAACGCGATCGCCTCAAACGAAGAGCTCTTCAAGAAGACGCTGCTCCTCATCCTCTACGACGAGCATGGCGGGTTTCACGACCACGTGCCGCCCCCAGCAGCCCCTGACGACGATCCTGAGGAATTCGGACGCTACGGGGTCAGGGTGCCCGCGATCGTCGTCTCGCCATGGGTCGAGCCGGCATCGGTCTCCTCGCAGCTCTTCGACCACACGTCTCTGATCAAAACGGTGCTTTCACGTTTCTGCCCCACCGAGCTCAACCAGTCCTCCGGCATCGGTGGACTGATCCACTGGCTCGAGGAGGGGCACCCTCACTACCTGGGTAAGCGCGTGGGCGAAGCCGCAGACCTCGGTGGCCTGCTCACCCGGACCGAGCCGCGCCGCGCCCCCAACCGTCGGGCACTTGCCGAGTGGGTAGCCCACCGCCACGGCGAACGCGCCCGCGCGCTTCATCGCGCTGCTGTGCCAACCTCTGCGGTCGGGCTCAGCGATCTGCAGCAAAGCGTGCTCGCCTTGGAAAGCGACCGGCACGACGCCGGGCACCCGCCCGGGCAGCCGTAAGCAGTCCAGTCCGGCCAACCCGGTCGAGCCCGCTGGACCTTCGGCTTGAAAGGGCGAGGGGTGTTGGCTTGAGAGGCGAGATTGCGGCGGTGATGTGACCGCGATGCGACGCAGATCGAACCGTCACAGCGCTGGCGCCTCTGCCCCGCTCCGAAATAGCCTGTCGACGTGATCAGGTTCCTCGGTCGAGCGCTTCTCGTCTTCGGCGCCTACCTCGGCGTCCTTCTGCCGTCGTGGCCGCAGGCTTCATCGGTCAAAGGGTCGGGATCTGGGCCTCCGTTCTCTGGGGAGTTCTGCTCATCGGCGGCTTGGTCGTCTATCTGCGCCGACGATCCCGCCGGCCGCAGGCCGGCTCGTGAGCACGGTCGGCACTTGTAAAGCTCGGCGATAATGAAATGTATTGTCTGCAATCATAGCCGCATGGGCGAACTGTCACGTGTGAATCTCACCGGTGATGTGGAGGGCGACTACGTCGTCCTGCAACGCCAAGTCGGCGAGGTGCTGCGCATCGCTCCCGAGCGGCCAGAGGGACGGCCGAAGGTCGTCGCGCTGAAGAAGACGTGCACCGCGTGTCCATCTCAGTGGGAGGGCACCCTCGAGGACGGGCGGGTGATCTATGCGCGCTACCGATGGGGTGAACTGAGCGTCGGCGTTGGCGGCGACATCGACGAGGCGGTTCACAACGGATGGACCGACGCCCTCCATGCGGACCAGGTCGGCGACGGGCTCGACGGGTTCATGGACTTCGAGGAACTCAAAGCCAATCTGTACGGATTACTGGAATTCCCGCCGGACCTTGCCGTCGAGAACGAACGAGAGCCAAGTTGGGATCCCGAAGGGCTGGCCAAAAACCTCGCGCCTCCGCGGAAAGACTGAGGAGCTGCATTTGACGCTGCACCGTCGAGATGTTTATCATCTCGTTTCGAGATGTCAGACATCGCAACCAAGGAGGCCGCCGACCGGCTTCTCTCGGCACTCGGCGAGCAGCTCACCACCGCGGGCCAGCGCTTCGAGCTGATCGTCGGCGGCGGATCGGGGCTGCTGGCCCTTGGACTGATCGAGCGGGCGACCCGAGAACGTCAACGTCCTCGCCCTTCGATCCGGCAGCGAGCTGGACAGCGCCAAGCCCCTGCCGGCAGCGCTGGGAGAAGCGCGCGACCGCGTAGCCCGCGACTTCGCCCTTCCCGCCGAGTGGCTCAACCCCGGCCCGACCGATCTACTCGAGTTCGGTCTGCCGGAGGGGTTCGTCGATCGCCTCGAGCGCCGGGACTACGGCGATGGCCTGACCGTCTACTTCGCCTCGCGCTACGACCAGATCCACTTCAAGCTCTACGCACTGGTCGACCAGGGTCCTGGCAAGCATGAGGCCGACCTCCGGGCGCTCGCGCCTACCGAAGAGGAGCTCCTGGCAGCGGCCCGGTGGAGCCGATCACACGACCCGTCCGAGGGCTACGAGCAGGTCCTGCGTCAGGTGCTCGCACACATGGAAGTCAGGGATGCCGACCTCAGCATCTAGACATGAGCTTCACGCCCGGCTCGCCGCTTTCGTTTGGAGACAGTGGGCGCAGATGGGCGTCCTCGCATCCGCGGAGCACAGCGATCGCTGGGCGGCGGACCCGGAGGCGCTCCTCCTACTGAGCTTCGAGGTAGGCCGCGAAGAGCCGCGACTCTTCGAGGAGGTGCTGGACTGGCTGGTGAAGAATGAGCGCTTGGTCAGCGTCCAGCGCCTACGCAACCTGGCACGCGACGACGATGACCGCGCCCTGGTCGAGGCAGTCGTCGGGTGGCTCGGACAGCGGCGCCGGCGGTCCAGGCTCGAGGCCCGCCCCGCACCGACCAACGGGTCGGCCGAGGCACAACCGTTCTTTCGCGACTCGACGCTTCCGGTTGGCGACCCTGACCCCGCCTTCCTCGCCCAGGGCTTCCTGAAACCGAAATCGGAGCCATCGGAGAAGTCCCGATCCCCCAACGTCCTCCTCCCCATCAACTTCGCCTTTCGACTCCGACTTCTGCTTGGCATGGGCGCCCGCGCGGAAGCGACCCGAATCCTGCTCACCATCGGCGTCCCGCGGGTCAACGTTCAGGTCCTCGCCGCCTCAACCGCCTACACGAAGCGAAACATCCAGGAGGCGGTCGGCTCCCTGACCGCTGCCGGCGTCCTCTCCGCCTTCGAGGTTGGAAACGAACAGCGCTACTCCATCCCTCTGGAGCGGTGGACACAGCTGCTCGAGCTCGAGGATCTCCCGTTTCACAAGGATTGGCCGCAGCTCTTCGCCGCCTACCGCAAGGTCCTCCGCTGGCTGGCCGATCCCGCCCACGAGGCGCTGAGCGACTACATACTCTCCAGCGAAGCGCGAACGCTGGTAGAGGAGGTGCGCCCCGACCTCCAATTTGCAGGAGTTCGAATCGCCGCCCCGCTCGATGACTCCTCCTCCTACTTGGAGAGCTTTCTCGAGCAGCTACATGAACGCGCACGGATAGACGAAGACCAGATTGCGAGCGGGCGCGGGAAGCGGCCCTAGTGTCAACCGCTCTGCGAAGCCATTCTCCGTCTGATTGAAAGGCCGGAGGACCCCTGGCATGGCGAGCGAGATAGCGAAACTGATGTGAATGAGGAGAGACTCGGACCGATGAGGTCGGCCGCGGGTCGGTTGGAAGAACGTGAGGCTAGGCCAACTCCGGCTTGGAAATGCTCTGCTCAAGCTCTCGCGTGCTCGCCACAGGAGCCTTTTCCGGCCTACGCCGTTTTTTCTTCTTTTCCCGTGCCTCCTCGGTGGCGATCGAGAATAAGCCCATCAGGTCCGAGGAGGCGGACGTTAGATCCAGAATTTTCTTTTCTTGCTCTGCGTCCTCAATGAGTTCGGCAAATTCCAAGACATCCCCGACTCGGACCAGCACAACCGCATTTCGCCCGACCTCGCGCGAACGAGCTGCCTCCTCGTAGGCGTCTTTGGTGAACTCAAATGCGACGAAATAGCCCATGTGCTTCCCGGACCTCTCGATAGCCGTCTCGAACTTGTCGATGTGTTCGCGCCCTATCGGTTTCTTGTGCTGCTTTGCCTGAATGGGCAAGCGCTCGAAGAAAGACCAGCCGTCAATTCCCGTGTCCCTTGACTTTTTGGCCGAGCGTTGACCGCCGACGCGATCCACGACCCAGTTCTCGAACTCGAAGTGTCCAAGTTTCCGAAGGTCGGCAAGAGTCTTAGGTAGGCCAACGACTTTCGCGTTCGCGCCCAACTTGTCAACTCGAGCCTTCATGATGCTTACGGCTTTCTGGCTGACATCGATGCCAATCCACTCGCGCTGAAGCTGCTGAGCGACGGCGATAGTCGTGCCGCATCCGCAAAAGGGGTCAAGCACGATCTGCCCGGGATCAGTGCTCGATGTGATGATCCGCTCGAGTAGGGCTTCTGGCTTCTGCGTCGGGTAGTTCTCACGCTCGGCGCCCCGTGACGGTAGCGGACCGACATCGGTCCAGACGTCCTGCAGGGGAACACCTGGCATCTCATCCAGATAGCGCTTGTACGCCGGGACGGCGCCCGGCTTTTTCTGAATAACGCGGCCCTCAGAAATCAGCTCTTTCATACGATCTTCGGAGTACCGCCAGTAGCGCGAAACGCCCATCACCTCGTATTGAGGATTTCCCTTGCTGGCACCGCCCGGTCCGGTGATATCGCTGAGTCGATAACGACGGCCGGTGTCCGGCTCTACGTGCTTGTAGAAAGAATCGATGTAGTCCTGGCTATAGGGAGTGAATATCGGGTTCCAGGTCCACTCGTCGCCCTTCGTGTAGAAGAGGATCACGTCGTGGATGTGGCCGTGTATTCGACGCCCCTGTTTGGTGTCGTTATGCGCGCTGCTGCGCTTCCAGATGATCTCGCTGCGGAATCCACCAGCGCTGCGTTCGAACAACTGATCGAGCATGACTTTGAGGTAGTGGCTAGCCGTGGGGTCGCAGTGAAGGTAGAGAGAGCCGGTCGGTCTGGGCACCCGATGCATCTCAACCAAGCGATTCTTCATCCAGTCGGTGTAGTGCTTGATCCCGCCCTGCCAGCGATCAACAAAGGACCGGATCTCAGCCTCCTCGCCCCAAATCACCTCGTAGTTGCGGTTCGAGAAAAACGGAGGGTCGAGGTAGACGAGATCTACGCACTCATCGGGGAAGCCCGCCAGCCGGCGCAGATTGTCTCCTTTGTAGAGAACGCCGGTCTCAACTTCTGGATACGTTTTTGAGGTCATTTAGGAACTCTCTGTTTCGCTGCATCGGAGAGATTCCTGGGAGTCGTTCTAAATGCATGAAAACGTTCAGAGCATCGCCGTCTGATCCCGGTCGAGTAGATCCACTGAGGACTGACCGATTCCCAAACGAAGATCTGCCGGTCTCCGAACTACTATCCGCGACTTATGCCAGGGAGAGCAGATGAGGCATACGCGGCTGTCAGTCGCCTCAGCCAATATCGGCCTTTTGAGGCTGGCGGTGCGTCAGCTAGAGAGGCCATCGATGACCTGATGCTCGCCTGCCTCGCAGAGGCAGGCGGTGAGACCAGTTCCATTAGCGAACTCGTCGAGACGGCGGCAACGCTGTTCACGGTCGACCTGAATGAGGTCGAGGCGGCTCGATCACTCGGTGATCTGGTCAAAGCAGGCACGATCCAGCGAGTCGATGGGCACTTCCGCCTTAGCGAGCCCGAGAATCACCGCCTTAAGCTGGTCGCCAAAGAAAGTGCGGAGATCTCGCAGAAGGCTTTGGCCGATTGGCGGGAGTTCCTTACGGACAGATGGCCGAGCGTTACTCCCGTCGAACTGAATCAGCTCGAGGACGACCTCCAGACCTTTCTGCGCCAGGTCCTGTATCGCCAAGGTGCGGAGGCTGCGGTCCTGCTCTATCCAGATTTGCCAAGCACAAGATCTCTACGACGAACTTGAGGAGATCGGTCTGGAGTTTCTCCCGAAGGCCGAGGGACAAGCCGCCGCGATCAGGCCAGCTGCTCTGTCTCACTTCATAAGAAGACCGACTGAATCGCAACGTCAATGGCTCGGTCAGCAGCTGAACACCACCTATTTCTGGCGGATGCTGTCTATCGACCCAGAAGGAGCGCGCCTGGTCCGCGATTTGGCCACGGGTCAGAGGGTTTATCTGGATACCAATGTCATTTACCGCCTCCTCGGGGTCCAAGGTCCCCGATACATTCGGCCTGCGGAGGCCATAGTCAAGACCACGCAAGAAGTTGGCTATGAGTGCTGCGTCACTCCTTGGACGGTGCGAGAGTTCCGAAACTCGCTGAAGCGTGCTGCGGAGTTCGTGAAGATGTACCCGCTGCCGTCATCCGAGTATGCGGACCTTCTCGCTGAGGCAACTTCGGACGATGACTTTGTCACTGCCTACTGGCGGCATGTGAGAGAGGACAGCGCGCTCCGCTTGGAGGACTTCGTCGCTCAGTTCGAAGAGGTTGAGGCGAATCTAGAAAGATTCGGCATACGAGTGTGTGAAGACGGGTGTACTGCGGTCGAGCAGCGCGACCACGACATCGCCGATGAAGTTGCCGTGCTGACCAAGGTTTTGCATGGGAAGCTGCGTCATCCCGGCCCGATAGAACACGATGTCAAACATCGGCTCTTAATCCGGCAACTCAGGGGCGCAAGTGACCGTCGGTTCGCCAACGCGGGCTTTTGGTTCCTCACCTTCGACAGTGTGCTTCCTCGCTACGACGTACACGCCCGCCGCGAAGACGGCTCGAGCCTTCCTTTCTGCGTAAGCGCGGGCGCCTGGTTCCAGATTGTTGACGCGCTGCGGCCTAAGAGTGAAGACGATTTGCAGTTGCTTGCAGATCTCCTCGCCTCGCCGTACGTCCGATATCGACGCGAGCTGTCAAAGGAGACGGCCCAAGCGATTGCTGCGCGGGTCAAACTTCATGAGGGAGGAGACCCCAGGCTTGCTGCGCGCATCATGATGAACTCGGCATTGGCCTCGGAAATCGAAGCTTCCGAGGGTGAAGAGCAGGTACAGAAAATCGACAATGCCATTGTCGCTGCCGCCCATGAGGCTCAGGAGGCGGCTCGACGTTCCAAAGAGGAAGCAGATCAGGCAAGGAACGAGGCTGCCGCAGAGAAGAGAAGAGCCTCTGAACAGGTGGAGGCGGCCGCAACTCAACACTCAGCGGAGTTGCGAGATCGGGAGGAACGAATCGAGGCCGTGCGTCGGGAGGCGGAAGCAGCAGGGGCGAAGAGACTGAGGGAGGAGCAAGACCGTCAGGAGCTCGCCGTTCAGGTTCAGAAAGAACGCGCTAACGCCGCCGAGGAGAAAGCTGAGGCAGCCAAACGAGATAGCGAGCGGCAGACACGACGGACTCGCACCCTTGGAGCATTAATTGTCATCTTCGTCGCTGGGCTCGTAGGGCTGCTCGCGTTGGGATTGAGCACGCTTTGGGCGGTGATCGTCGTCGTCGCCACCGTGTTGGGCCTCTGGGCGGCAATAGACCAACTGTGGATCAAGCGGGCCTAGTTGAACCAGCTCCTCCAACTGCTGCCTAGCCGATAGCGGTACGAATCTCTTCAAGAGTGGCCCCGGTTGAGTGCGCGTAGTGGGCAAGCATGGTCTCGACTCGATGTCCGACGGGTTCGGGCTAGATCGGAATCGTTGACGCGGCCGGAGGCGCGGAGGTGGGTGACGTAGCTATGGCGGCACTCGTGGGGGCGGATGTCTAGGCCGGAGGCTTCTTGAATTGGCCTCCAGACGTCGCGGTAGAAGGTGCGCTTCGCGCCAGGGTGATCGAGCGTGGACTAACCAATCCGACCTGGGCCACCGCGCGCGACATCGCCGCTGCGCTCGGAGTTTCGATTGGCGATCTGGCCAAGCTTTCCGAGAAGCACGAATAGTTCGCCCCGCGCTCGGCCCGATGTGACCAGGATGTGACCAAGACGAGCCGGAACCGCGCGGAATCGGCCGGATCGGCGCGGAACGCCGCTCCGAACGAGGACCGACAATTTGGCTCCACACCGGCATTACGCGGCAAGAACCGGAACTCCAAGGGATGCGCCCGACCGGATTCGAACCGGCGACCTTCGGCTTGAAAGACCGACGCTCTTTGGGCCCCCGAAAGGACCCGTTGACCACTGAGCTACGGGCGCCTGATCGGGCACTTTACCCGCGCAGGCGAGTCTGAGCGTCGCGGGGTTGGTGCCGGGTGGGGATGGGGGCTCAGCCTTCGCTGAGCCACTGGCGCGCCGCTGGCTCCTCGTCGGGCGCGAAGACCTTGGTGTCGACCGGGACGAGGCCGGTCCAGGCGCCCGAGGTGCGGCGCAGCCAGCCGGAGTCGATGACGATCGCGACCCGCTTCCAGTCGCTGCGGTGGCCGAGGCCCGACAGCTTCTGGACGCGCTTGGCCATGGTGGCGACATCGCCGCTGCCGAAGCCGGGCGGCGCGACGAGGAGGAGGCGGACGCCGCCGGCGTCGACCGCCTCGCCGATCGCCGGCCCGATCGTGGCGGTGAAGTCGTCCTCGGTGATCTCCCCCTCGCCGCGGAAGCCGATTGTCCCGGCGGGCATGTCCTCGATTCGCTCGACCACCGCGGGCTATTGGTCGCCGGGCGCCTCGCGCATCGCCGGGTAGATGATGACGTCGCGGAGGGTTTTGCTCTCGGTCATGATCATCAGCAGGCGGTCGATGCCGAGGCCGCAGCCGGAAGCGGGGGGCATCCCGTATTCGAGCGCGTTGACGAACTCTTCGTCGTGGGGATGGGGATCGGGCTCGGCGCCTTTTTCCTGTCGTTCGCGCTGGTCGATGAAGCGGAGGCGCTGGTCGATCGGGTCGTTGACGTCGGTGCCGCCGCCGACGATCTCCATCCCCGCGACGATGCCGTCGAAGGCCTCGCAGACCTTGGGGTCGTCGGGGTGGACCTTGACCAGGGGCCAGAGGCCGATCGGCAGGACGGTGATGAAGGTGGGCTGGATGAGTTTGGGCTCGACGATCTTGCCCTGCAGGGTGTCGACGAGGCCGGCCCAGTCGTCGTTCTCGTTGGCGTCGCCGCCGGCCAGCTCGGCCAGCTCGTCGCGGCTCGCCTTGTAGATGTCGACGCCGGTCTCCTCCAGGAGCGCGTCGCGGAGGACGATTTTCGGCCAGGGGGCGGCGAAGTCGATCGTCTCGCCGTCGCGCTCGACCTTGGTGGTGCCGAGCACGGTCTCGACGACGCTCGCGACGAGGCCCTCGACGAAGGCCATCACGCCGTTGTAGTCGGCCCCGCCGACGAACAGCTCGAGCATCGTGAACTCGGGGTTGTGCTGGGGCGACATCCCCTCGTTGCGGAAGAACTTGCCGAACTCGTAGACGTCCTCGAAGCCGCCGACGATCGCCCGCTTCAGGTAGAGCTCGGTCGCCGTGCGCAGGAAGAGGTCGCGGTCGAGGGCGTTGTGGTGGGTGACGAAGGGGCGCGCCGCGGCGCCGCCGGTGAGCCGCTGCAGGACCGGCGTTTCCAGCTCGACCCAGCCGCGCGAGTTCATGTAGTTGCGGATCTCCCAGATCAGGTTCGACCGGGTCTTGAAGATCTCCCGCGACTTCTCGTTCGCCATCAGGTCCAGTTCGCGCTGGCGGTAGCGCACCTCCGGATCGGCGACCCCGTGGAAGAGGTCGGGCGGATCCTTCAGGGCCTTCGCCAGCAGCGTCAGCTCGCGGACGGCGAGCGCCAGCTGGCCGCGTTTGGTCACGTGGACGACGCCCTCGACCCCGACCAGGTCGCCGACGTCGAGGTCCTCGATGCGCCCGAACGCCTCGTCGCCGAGCTCGTCGCGCCGCGCGTAGACCTGGATCGTGCCGGTGATGTCGCGGACGTCGAGGAAGGCGGTCTTGCCGTGGCCGCGCTCGCCGGTGATCCGCCCCATCACCCGGTAAGAGAGCTCCTCGTGGTGCCCCTCCCCCAGCTCGGCCGGGTCGTGGGCGGCGAGGATCTCGGCGACGTGGGTTCGGCCTTCGAAGGAGTGCGGGTAGGGGTCCACGCCTTCCCCGCGAAGCTTCTCGAGCTTGGCCAGCCGCGAGTCGTAGGTCGAGACCGCAGCGGAGCGATCGCCGCTGCCGGCGCCGCCCTCCGCGACGACCTCGGAGGCCGTCTCGTCACTCATCGCAATGCGTCAGCTTCATGGAGCGAAGCCGACCGTCACCCGCTCGTCACCTTCATAGTCGCGAAGGGTAGTGGCGTCGCGCAACAGCTCGCGCATTGCCGGCCCGTGATGGGTGTCGTGCTCCATCGCCATCCGCCAGCCGGAGGGCGTTTCGGCGATCAGGCCGCGGATCACGCCGAGGCCGTCGGCGCCGCACTCGCCGGTCACGGCGATCCGCGGCTCGCGCTGGATCTCGGGCGAGCGTTCGAAGATCGTCTCGTCGGTGACGTAGGGCAGGTTGGCGATCACCAGGTCGACGCCCTCGAGGTCGTCGGGCATGCCGACGCCGACCCGCACGTCGAGCTCGAGCCCGAGCCGCTCGGCGTTCTCGCGCGCCGCTTCGACCGCCTCCGGCGAGAGGTCCGAGGCGGTGACCCGCAAGTCCGGCCGCTCCGACATCAGCGCCAGCGCGATCGCCCCGGAGCCGGTGCCGACCTCGTGCACGCGGGCGCCCTCGGGAAGTTCGGAGCCGACCTGGACCAGCAGCTCGGTCTCCTTGCGCGGCCACAGCACCCGCTCGTCGACGGCGATCTCGAGGTTCCGGAACGGCGCCCGCCCGAGGATGTAGGCGACCGGCTCGCGCTCGACCCGACGCGCCACCCGGGCCTCGATCGCCGCCAGCTGCTCGTCGCTCAGCTCGTCGGCGCTGTCGACCGAGAGCTCCGACGGGGAGACGCCGAGCGCGTCGGCGATCAGCACTTCGGCGTCGGCGCGGGCGTCCTCCACCCCGGCCGCGGCGATCCGCTCGGCGGCCGCGTCGATCAGCGCACCGACGGTGCGGAGCTGCGGCCCCTCCTGACTCTCGATTCCGACCGGCATGGTTTCCCGTTCCTCCATTTGCAATTGTTAAAAGTTTTGATCAGTCTGAAGATGTTTGCGCAAGATAGCCGAACGGGATGGGTCGCTCAAGTCGCGACCGGCACCGCTTCGTTCGCCGCCGGGCGGCCGATGCCTCCGTGGCGAAACGTGACGATAGCGAGCCAGAGCGCTCCAGCGAGGATCATCGCCAGGCTCTCGAGCTGCGCCGTGGTCAGCCCGACCGAGTCCTCGGTGTTGCGGCGGATGAACTCGACCAGGAATCGCTCGGCCCCCGCGTAGAGGAGATAGATCGCGAACAGGCAGCCGGCGCGGACCCGATCGCGCAGCTGCCAGAGGAACCAGGCGCCGAGCCCCATCGCCAGCGTCTCGTAGACCGGGGTCGGGTGGACGGTCCGGTGGGTCGGCACGGTGCCGTCCGGATACGACATCGCCCAGGGCCCGTTCCAGGGCTTGCCGTAGTCGCCGTCGCCGGCCAGCTGACAGCCGCAGCGGCCGATCGCGTAGCCGAGCGCCAGCGCCGGCGCGGCGATGTCGAGCAGGGTCAGGTTGAGGATGCGGCGCCAAGCGGCCCAGCCGAGCACCGCCAGGGCGCCGCCGATCGCGCCCCCGTACCAGACCAGCCCGGAACCACTGAAGATGCTGCCGAGCAGGTCGCCCTTGACCTGGTCGTAGTTCTGGACGATGAAGTAGACGCGCGAGCCGACCAGGCCGCCGAGGAACGCCGCGAACGCCATCTCATACGCCCACTCGTGCGGCTTGCCGAGCTCGCCGAAGCGCTTCCAGACGACCGCCCCGGCGGCGAGGAAGGCGAGCGCGAAGCAGATGCCGAAGGTCTGCAGGGTGAGCGGGCCGAGGTGGATTTCCGGGTACATCGGGCCGCCTCCGGCTCCCTAGTCCTGGTCGGCGAGCAGCAGCTCCAGCAGCGCCTTCTGCGCGTGCAGGCGGTTCTCGGCCTGGTCCCAGACGGCCGAGGCGTCGGAGTAGAGGACGTCGGCGGCGATCTCCTCGCCGGGGTGGGCGGGCAGGCAGTGGAGGACGATCGCGTCATCCTTGGCGGCGCGCACGAGGTCGGCGTCGAGGCGGAACGGGGCGAGGTCGGCGCGGCGGCGGTCGGCCTCGGCTTCGAGGTCGTTCATGCTGACCCAGACGTCCGTATATAGAGCGTCGGCGCCGTCGGCGGCGGCGCGCGGGTCGGCGGTCAGCTCGGCCCCGGTCCCCTCCTCGAGCTGGTAGCCGGCGGGCGCCGCGACGACCACGTGGACCCCGGCGCGGTCGCCGAGGATCGCCAGCGAGCGGGCCATGTTGTTGCCGTCGCCGACGTAGGCGAGCCGCTGCCCGTCGAGCTCGCCGCGCCGCTCGCGCAGGGTCAGCAGATCGGCCAGCACCTGGCAGGGGTGGTGCAGCGGGGTCAGGGCGTTCACCACCGGCACCTCCGCCTCGGCGGCCAGCGCGGTGACGTTCTGGTGGGAGCCGGAGCGGATCACGATCGCGTCGACGTAGCGGGAGAGGACGCGGGCGGTGTCGCCGATCGACTCGCCCCGCGAGAGCTGCATTTCGTCGCCGCGGAGGACGACCGGGTGGCCGCCGAGCTCGGCGACGCCGACGTCGAAGGAGATCCGGGTCCGGGTCGAGGGCCGTTCGAAGAGGAGGGCGACGCTGCGGCCGGCGAGCGAGTCGGCGCCGACGCCCTCGCGGCGGCCGGCTTTGAGCGCAGCGGCGCGGTCGAGCAGCTCGCCGAGCTCGAAGCCGCCGAGCTCCTCGCCGGTGATGAAGTCGCGCTTCACCGTGCGTGTTTGGTGATCCGGTTCGCCAAGGCCCCGGGATACTACGGGCGTGGAGCTCACCGCAATCTGCTGGAACCTCTTCCACGGCCGTGACAACCCACCGGACGCGTCGCTGCGCACCTGGCGCTCGCGCCTCCTCCGCTTCGACGAGCAGAACGACACCCACGTCCAGGTCAATCGCGACCTCAGCACCGAGTTCGCGACGCTGCTCGCCGGCTCCGCCTGGGACGTGGCGCTGCTGCAGGAGTCGCCGCCGCGCTTCGCCGAGCCGCTGGCCCGCGCCTGCGGGGCCGAGGCGCAGATGGCGCTCACCTCGCGCAACACCCTCGGGCCGCTGCGGGGGCTGCTGGCGCGGCAGAACCCGGACCTGATCGCCTCCGGCGAGGGCGGCTCCAACCTGACCCTGGTGCGAGTGCCCGGCAAGCTCGGCGGGATCGCCGAGCGGCGCGAGACCGCGATCCACGAGGGCGCGCCGGAGCGCCGCTCGATGGCCTTCACCCGCACCGCCTCGGGCGTCTGCATCGCCAACCTGCACGCCACCAACGACAAGCCGCGGCTGGCGAGCGAGGACATGCTGCGGGCGGCCCGGGCGGCGAGCGAGTGGGCCGGCGGCTCGCCGCTGCTGTTCGGCGGCGACTTCAACCTGCGCCCGGAGGAGCAGCCGGAGATCTTCGCCCGGCTGGAGAGCGAGTTCGAGCTGCGCGGGCCGACCACCGCGCCGCGGGCGATCGACCACCTCCTCCACCGCAACCTCGAGCTGCTCGAGGCACCCCACCAGTGGCCGCCGCAGCGGCGCGAGCTGCCGCTCGAAGGCAAGGCGCTCCGCCTCTCCGACCACGACGTCGTCGAGGCCCGCTTCGAGGCAGGCGAGCCACCGGCGCTGCCGAACTGAGATAGTCGAGCGCGAGAGTTCGAGCGCACCCGCGGCAATCCCAGTCTGGAGGCGAATCGATGGCAGAGAAAAAAGCGGCCGGCAAAGCGAAAGCCAGTTCGGCGAAATCGTCGAAAGCGACGAAAGCCAAACCGAAAAGCAAAAAAGCGAAACCGGGCGCGAGCAAAGCCGCCTCGACCAAAGCCAAAGGCACGTCGAAAGCCAAAGGCGCGTCGAAAGCCAAAGCTTCGAAATCGACCAAAGCGAAAGCGGCGAGACCGAAAGGCTCGAGCCGGCCGACCAGTGGCCTCGACAAGAGCGTCGCCGAGTTCCGCAAATCGCTCGAGCAGAGCGTCACCCTCAGCCGCGACCGCATGCAGGACGTCGTCGACGACGCGGTCAAGCGCGGCCGGATGACCCGCGGCGACGCCGAGAAGCTGCTCGGCGAGCTGGTCAAAAAGGGCCGCAAACAGACCGACTCGCTGCTCGCCGAGCTGGAGAAACTGATCCGCCAGGCCCGCAAAGAGGTCGGCGGTCGGACCGAGGCGGTCGGCAAACAGGCCACCCGGGCAGCGCGGCAGGCGCGCAAAAAACTCGGCTGAGGCCGAGCGGCCGCGGTCAGGTTCGAACCAGGTGGAGGCGACGAAGAGCGGCACCACGCCCGCGGCCCGCGGGCCGCGCCGCGGCGAGCAGCTCGAGGTCGAGATCGACTCGCTCGCCTTCGGCGGCCGCGGCGTCGCCCGCGCCGACGGCTTCGTCGTCTTCGTCGCCGGCGCCCTGCCCGGCGACCGCGTCCGCGCCGAAGTCACCAAAGGCAAGAAGCGGTTCGCCGAGGCGCGCACGGTCGAGCTGCTGCGCCCCGGCGCCGACCGCGTCGCCGACGTCTGCGCCCACGGCGGCGAGCCCTGCCCCGGCGCCCCCTGGCAGGGCCTCCCCTACGAGCGACAGCTGGCCGAGAAGGAGGCGCAGGTGGCGGAGGCGCTCCAGCGGCTCGGCCACCTCGAGGGCTTCGAGCTGGAGCCGATCGTCGCCGCCGCGGAGACCTGGCGCTACCGCAACAAGCTCGAATACTCCTTCGGCGAGAGCGAGGACGGCGAGCCGACGCTCGGCTTCCACGCCCGCGGCCGCTGGGACCTGATCGTCGACGTCGAGGACTGCCACCTCGCCTCCGAGGCCGGCAACGCCGCGCGGAACGAGGTCCGCGAGTGGGCCCGCGCAGAGTCCGTCCCCGCCTACGACGCCCGCGCCCGCCGCGGCGTCCTCCGCAACCTCACCGTCCGCGAGGGCCGTCGCACCGGGCAGCTGCAGACCCGCCTCGTCACCATCCCGGCCCGCTTCCCGCGGCCACCGGTCGACCTCCACACCCAGGTCGAGGGCGACTCCGGCGGCAGCGACGGCCCGACCGGGGTGCTCGGCGAGGAGCGGCTGCGCGAGGAGCTCTGCGGCCTGCGCTTCCAGATCTCCCACGGCGCCTTCTTCCAGACCAACACCGAGATGGCCGAGCGCCTCTACGCGGTCGCCGCCGAGCTCGCCGGCCTCTCCGGGCGCGAGCGGGTCTTCGACCTCTTCTGCGGGATCGGCACGATCGGGCTCTCGCTGGCGCCCCAGGCGGGCGAGGTCTGGGGGCTCGAGATCGTCCCCGAGGCGATCGCCGACGCCGAGCGCAACGCCCGTGCCAACGGGATCGAGAACGCGAAGTTCGTCGCCGCCAACGCGCGCACCGGCATGCGGCCGCTGCTCGAGGAGGCCGGTAAGCCCGACGTCGTGATCGTCGACCCGCCGCGCGCCGGCCTCTCGCAGAAAATCGTCCGCCGCCTGATCGAGTGCGAGGCGCGGAAGATCGTCTACGTCTCCTGCAACCCGACCACGCTGGCGCCGAACGCGGCCCAGCTGGTCGAGGCCGGCTATAGGCTGCGCCGCGTGCGCCCGGTCGACATGTTCCCGCAGACGCCCCACATCGAGGCGGTTGCGCTGTTCGAGCGAGCCGCCCCCGGGCCCGCCGGCGGCGGCGACGGCTCGTGACCACGGGGCACGGCTTCGGAGTCGCGGCGGGGCTCGACCCCGAGGTGGCGGCGCCGCTGGCGGTGCGCTGCGAAGAGCTCGGCTACCGCTCGATGTGGTCGAACGACCACCCCGGCGCGAAAGGGCTGGAGACGCTCGCGGTCTTCGGCAAGGGCGCGGGCGACCTCGACCTAGGGGTCGGCGTGATCGCCCTCGACCGGACCCCGCCGAACCAGATCGCCGACGACGTCCATCACCTCCACCTCGACCCCGCGCGCCTCTGGGTCGGGGTCGGCGCCGGCTTCACCAAGAAGCCGCTGACGACGATGCGCGAGGAGCTCTCGACGCTCCGCGCCGCGCTCCCCGACTGCCGCCTCGTGCTCGCCTCGATGGGGCCGAAGATGTGCGAGCTGGCCGGCGCCTCCTACGACGGCGCCTTCTTCAACTGGATGACGCCCGAGTACGCGCGGCAGGCGCGCGCGTGGGTCCTCGCCGGCGCCGCCGGCGCCGATCGCGAGCCGCCGCCGATCTTCGGCTACGTCCGCGTCGCCGTCGGCGCCGACGCCGCCGAGCGCCTCGCCAAGGAGGAATCCTTCTACCGCGACCTCCACCCCGGCTACCGCAACCACTTCGATCGCCTCAGCGCCCCCGAGGGCACGGTCGGCATCGCCGCCCCCGACGCGGCCGCCGCCCAGCAGGCGCTAGCCCCCTACGCCGAGTCCCTCGACACCGTCGTCGTCCGCGGCCTCGCCTCCGGCACCCTCGCGGCGATGAGCGCCGTCGCCGAAGCCGCCGCCCCGTAGCCGCCGCCGCGGCACCGCCCCACCCGCACGACTTCGATCTTTTCCCCACCCGGGTGGGGAAAAGATCGGTACCCCGATATTTCCGACCCCATAGGGGCCAAAACATCGGTACCCCGATATTTTTCCCCGGCTGGCGGCGGGCGGCGGACGTGGTCGGGCGGGCGCGACTGGCCTAGCCGCGGCCGGGCTACTTCGTGCCCGGGAGCTCTTCCAGGCCGTAGAAGCTGTAGTAGCCGGCGACGTAGAGGTGGTGGCCGTCGGAGACGACCGGCGAATAGCCGGCGAGTGCAGCGTGAAGTCGCGCTTGTGGGTGTGGACGTCGTAGCCGATCGACTCGCGGGTCTTGAAGCTCGAGCTGAAGACGGTGTTGCCGATCACGCTCGCGGTGCCGGGGATCGGACCGCCGACGTCGCGGTGCCAAAGCTCCTTGCCGCTGTCGACGGAGAGGGCGAAGAGGCGGCCGTTTTCGGAGCCGATGTAGACGGTCGCCGGCGTCCCCGGGACCCGCGCCACCGCCGGCGAGCCGTAGACCGGGCCGCCGGTCGCGAAGCTCCAGGCGACCTTGCCGGTCTTCTGGTCGAGGGCGAAGACGACGCCGTCGTCGCGGGCGGCGAAGACGCGGCCGAAGGCGACCGCCGGCGAGGAGTAGAAGCCGCCCTCGCCGAACGGCTCCTGCGCGCTCGTGTTGGTTCGCCAGATGACCTTCCCGTTCTTCGCGTTCAGCGCATACATGCCGCTCTGGTAATTGCCGACGTAGATGCGGCCCTTGTGGAAGGAGGGGCTCGCTTTGATCGCCGCGCTCGCCTTGAACTCCCAGATCTTGTGGCCGTCCGCGGTGTCGATCGCCAGCACCTGGTTTGAGTCGGTGCCGATGTAGAGCTTCTGGCCGACGACCAGCGGCGAGGACTCGAGGTGGGCATTCAGGTTCCGCTTCCAGTCGACCCGGCCGGTCTTCGCGTCCAGCGCGAACAGCGCGCCGCCGATCTCGGCGACGAACAGGCGGCCGCCGTAGTAGGCGGGGCCGGTGACGTCGATCGGCGCCCCGTGCAGGCGCTTGCGGACGATCCGCCGCCAGAGGATTTCCTTGTCGCTGAGGCGGACCGCGTAGACGTTGCCGTACTTATTGACCAGATAGGCGACGCCGTTGGAGACCGCCGGCGGGAACTCGATCAGGGCGTGGGTGTTGAGGTGCCAGAGGATCCGGAACGGCGGATCGAGGTCCTCGACCGGTCCGCCGAGGTAGTGGGTGCGCTGCGGGACGCGGCCGAAGTACGGCCAGGACGCGGTCGGGTGCTCGCTCAGCAGCCGCGACGGCTTGCGCTCGGCGAGCTTCTCCGCCTGGGTGAGCACGGTGTGCTTGCCGACCGCGCCGGTCTCGGGACGGACCTCGGTCGAGGCCTCGGTCGCGGTGCCGCTCGCGTCAGTCGACCCCGAGCCAGCCGACGATCCGCAGCCGGCGAGCGCCAGCAACGCGACCAGAAGCAGGCAGCAGAAAGCAAGAACCCGGGGGCCGGACGAGCGAGCCATCCGCCATCGCATCGACCGCCGCGCGAACTTCCTTTAGTACGGCGGCAGGTCCTCGTACCAGGTCCCGAGCATCCGGAACGAGCGCCAGAAGCGTTGCTTGGCGCCCTCCTCGTCGAGCGAGTCGTCGATGTCGGGGGTGTAGAGGGCGTCGATGGTCGGGGTGAAGGCCTGGATCTCGCCCTCGCGCTGCTCGATCGGCCGCGAGAGCGGCACCTGCAGGCCGTTGAGGATGCGGAGCGCTGGCTCCCCCATCACGACGACGATCTTCGGCTGCACGATCGCCAGCTCCTCGACCAGCCGCGCCACGCACTCGCCGGCGGCGAGGTCGGGCTCGGCGATCGGGCATTTGACGCAGAGGGTGCCGTAGACGACCAGCGGGTCGATCCCGAGCCGCTTGAAGCTTTTCATCAGCGCGTTGCCGGCGCGGCCGTAGAAGGCGACGCCCTCCTCGATCTCCGAGGCGCTCGGCGCGTGCTTGACCATGAAGACGTCGGCCTGCGGGTGGCCGGAGCCGAGCACCGGCATCAATTTGCCGCGCGGGCAGTGGGAGCACTCCTGGATCTCGCGGCTGATCTGGTTCAGCTCGCGGATCGCCCGCTCCAGGTACTTCTCGCGGATCTCGTCGTCGGTGCCTCGCATCGTCCCCCCCATCTTTGACGGGCCGGGCGCGCCTCCTTTTCCGCGGACCGGGTGCATCAGCCCTTGCTGGCGGAGCGCCGCCGGCGCGGCCGGCCGCCGCGGGCCGGCTTGGCGTCTGCGACCCGCCGTTTCGGCGCCTTCGGCCGGCCGGTCGTCTGCAGCAGTTTCAGCGTCTGCACGTAGACCAGGTTCTTGTGCTTGCGGGTGATGTCGGCGTCGCGCATCGCCTCGAGGAACTCGGCCGGGCCGTCGAACTGGTGGATCCGCACGCGGACGCTGCCGAGCCCCTGGGCGACGTGGCTGTCGGAGCCGGCGCCGGGGACGATCCGGTACTTCTCGGCGAACCGCACCGCCTCCGCGTTGAAGGCGGTCAGCGCCACCCGCGGGTTGAAGACCTCGAGGATGTCGACCTCCTCGACGATGTCGAGCAGGTGCTCGTAGTCGGGCACCGAGTGGAAGCGGTCGAACGGGTGCGGCACGTAGACGAGGCCGCCCTGCTCGCGGATCGCCGCGATCGATTCCGCCATCGAGAGCCCCTTCGGGATCTTCTCCTCGAGGAAGAGGCCGATCACCTCGCCCTGCTCGGCGGTCTTGATCTCCTCGGCGACGATCACCTGCAGGTCGTCCATCCCGGCCGCGATCTCGCGCGCCTCGAGGGCGCCGGAGACCTCGTTGTGGTCGGTGATCGCGATCGCCCCGAGGCCGCGGTCGCGGGCCGTCTCCAGCAGCACTTTGACCGGGGTCGCGCAGTCGCCCGAGTGGTCGGTGTGCATGTGCAGGTCGACCTCGATCAGCGGCCGCTTCTCGAGCCTTTTGCGGATCGCGGCGTCGCCGCCCAGCGGGTGGCGACGGGCCAACAGCCGCCGGTAGATCGCTTCGTAGGCGTCGGCGACCGCCGCCCAATCCGGGGCGCCGGCGCCGTCCCCCTCCGCCGGCCCCGCGACCAGCTCATAGCTGCCCGGGAAGTAGCCCTCGAGCAGCCGCGCGGTCGCTTCGCTGGTCACGGTGCGGGCGTCGAGCCGGCCGAAGAAGACCTCGACCAGCGGCCGCGCCACCTGGGTCGAGAGGACCCGCTCCAGCGGCGCGTGGAAGGTGGCGACGTTGAGCGAGTAGGAGTGGCGCAGGGCGGCCGAGGAGACGCTCGGCGCGAACGGCTCGTGGACGTGGACGATGTCCGGTTTCCTCTGGGAAAGCGGCCGCTTGACCTTGTCGCCGGTGGTCAGCCGGGTGATCTGGTGGCCACGCCTCTCGAGCTCGACCGAGAGCCGGTTGACGTATTCGGGGAGGCCGCTCCGCGGGCCGCGGCGAGGGGCGACCTGGGCGATGGCGAGCGGGGCGGCGTCGGGCACGAGGGGGAAAGAATAGGAGCCCGCCACGCCGGCGGGCTCCCGGTACGGACCTCTGGGCGAAGCGGCTCGCCGGGCCTAGGAGGCGGTCTTCGCGGTGCCGGGCTCGCCGGCGCCGGCCTGCTCGCCGCCGCTCGGAACCGCGGCCGCGCGCCGGTACTTGGCGGCGAACTCCTCGGTCTGCTCGCGCGCTTCGTCGTCGGGGCGCTGCGAGTGCGGACTCTTCATCAGGTAGCTGGAAGGCCCGTCGAGCTGGCCGGAGACGCCGTTGTTGAGCGCCAGCTTGATCAGCCGCACCGCGTCGATCACGACGCCGGCCGAGTTCGGCGAGTCCCAGACCTCGAGCTTCAGCTCGGCGGTCAGCGGCACGTCGCCGAAGGCTTTGCCCTCGAGCCGGATGTGCGCCCACTTGCGGTCGGTCAGCCACGGCACGTAGTCGGAGGGGCCGACGTGGACCTGGTCGGCCGGCAGCTCGTGGCCCATGATCGAGGTGACCGCGTTGGTCTTCGAGATCTTCTTCGAGTCGAGCCGCTCGCGCTCGAGCATGTTGTAGAAGTCCATGTTGCCGCCGACGTTCAGCTGCGAGGTCCGCTCCAGCCGCACGCCGCGGTCGTGGAAGAGGCGGGCCAGCTGGCGGTGGACGATCGTCGCCCCGACCTGGCTCTTGATGTCGTCGCCGATGATCGGCAGCCCGGCCTCCTCGAAGCGCTTGTCCCAGTAGTCCTCGCGGGCGATGAAGACCGGCAGGCAGTTGACGAAGCCGACGCCCGCCTTCAGCGCCTGCTCGACGTACCACTTGGTCGCCTCCTCGGAGCCGACCGGCAGGTAGCAGACCAGCACGTCGGCGCGACTCTCCTTGAGCACCCCGACGATGTCGGCGGTTTCGCCCGGCGCTTTGGTGATCTTCTCTTTCAGGTACTTGCCGAGCCCGTCGTGGGTCATCCCGCGCTGGACGGTGACGCCGAGCTTCGGCACGTCGGCGAACTTGATCGTGTCGTTCTGCCCCGACCAGATCGCCTCGGAGAGGTCCTTGCCGACCTTCTCGGCGTCGATGTCGAAGGCGGCGACGAATTCGACGTCGCGGACGTGGTAGCCGCCGAGCTCGACGTGCATCAGGCCGGGAACTTCGTCGTCCGGATTGGCGTCCTGGTAGTACTGGATGCCCTGGATGAAGGAGTTGGCGCAGTTGCCGACCCCGACGATCGCGACCCGGACCTTGTCCTCGGTGCGACCGACGCCGTTGGTGCTGTGGCCGTTTGAACCGTTGCTCTCGCTCATGAAGTCTCTCGTCCCTCTTTCTCCTGAATTCGCGCGGAATCTGTCTCGCGGAATCTGTCTCTAAGTCTGGTGGATCGGGCTGAATCTGGTGGTCGCGCTGGGTGGATGGACACACCCGGGCGCGCTTGCGGTTACAGGGCCTCGCCGGCGCCCGCTGCCTCGTCGTCGCCAGGAGCGGCGGGCCGAACTTCCTCTTTCCTCAGCTCGTTGCGGACGTGCCAGACGCGCTGGAAGACGGTGAAGATCGTCAGCCCGGCGAGCACGTAGACCGCCGGCGCCAACAGCTCGAAATCGGCGATCCCGGCGCCCTTGGCGAAGATCAGGCCGATCGAAAGTATCACCACCCTGACCGGCCGGGTGGCGATGCCGACCTTGCACTCGACGCCGAGCGCCTCGGCCCGGGCGCGGGTGTAGGAGACCATCAGCGAGCCGAGCACGGCGACCACGCACATCGCCGCCGCGAAGTCTTCGCCCTGGGTGGCGAAGTAGCCGGCGACGGCGGCGAGCACGATCCCCTCCTCGACCCGGTCGAGGGTCGAATCGAGGAAGGCGCCGAACAGCGTCCCCTTGCCCGACATCCGCGAGTAGCGACCGTCGAGGGTGTCCATCACCGAGCCGAGGACGAAGGCGATGCCGGCGAGGAAGAAGAGCCGCTGCGTGACCAGGAAGGCGGCGACCAGGTTGCCGAGCAGGCCGAACATCGAGATCGTGTTCGGCGTCAGCCGCGACTCGATCAGCCGATCGCGCACGTGGGCGCGCAGCTCCTGGCCGCTGCGAGCGGCGGCGCGGCCGTTGCGACGCGGGCCCGAGGGCCTGGGGGGCGCCGTCGATTGCATTGGCGCAAGGGTAACCGAGTGGCCGGGGGCACTGGACGGGCGGCGGGTCCTTGCCACGTCGAGGTTGCCGTTTGAGGCGATATGCGCCCGAAAAGGCAACCCCTCGGGCTCCGACCGCGCGTCGCGGCGCTAGACCTCGATCTCGCGGGCGCCCTTCGGGCGGAACGACCAGATCTCGGGTCGCCAGCGGGCCAGGACCCGGGAGGCGACCAGCGCCGACGCGGCGGCGACCATCCAGCCCAGCGCCCAGTCGACCCAGTAGTGGTTGCCGGTGACGATCACGACCCAGGCGATCAGGATCGGCCAGAAGGCCCACCAGGCTTTCGACCACCAGTGGCGGCAGACCATGAAGCCGCTGCCGCCGATCATCAGCGCGAAGGCGCAGTGCATGCTGGGCACCGCCGCGTAGGGGTTGATGAAGATCTTCGCCAGGGCGCTGTCGTGGTTGACCCCGGAGAAGTCGGTGATCGTGTCGGTGAAGCCCTCCTGCGGGAACATCCGCGGCGGCGCCGTCGGGTAGCCGATGTAGCCGATCAGCGCCAGGCACATCGCGACCACGAACATGTTGCGGACGAAGTTGTAGTTCTCGTTGCGGAACAGGTAGAGCCAGACGAGGAAGCCGAGGGCGATCGAGAACTGGGCGTTCAGGTAGAGCTGGTTGGCGACGTCGATCGTCCAGTGGGCGGGCAGGAAGAAGTTCTGCAGGCTGGGCTCGAACAGCGTGTGCAGGCTGCGCTCGAGGTCGATCACCTGCTGGCCGTGGGCGATCGCGTCGGGGCGGCTCGAGTCGGCGATGCCGCGGCCGAGCTCGTAGATGATGTCGACGCCGATCAGGATCCCGATCTGGCGCCAGAGATCCCCCCAGCCCTTGGGCAGCTTGTCGCCTACTGTCGCGAGGGCGCGAGACACCGACAGACGATTGTAACTCGGCGGTTAACCTGCCTCGCGATGGCCGCCTGGAAGCGCCCCGACAAACGCCGAGTGCGCGCGATTCGCGAACGTTTGCGCGAGATCCATGGCATTCCGGTCAACCATCCGCACCGCCATCCGATCGCCGAGCTGATCAAGACCGTCCTCTCCCAGCACACCAACGACCGCAACCGCGACCGTGCCTTCGCCCAGCTGCGCGAGCGCTACCCGACCTGGGAGCAGGTTCGCGAGGCGCCGCTCGGCGACCTCGAGGATGCGATCCGCCCCGGCGGCCTGGCGCAGCAGAAGGCGCCGCGGATCCAGGCGATCCTCGAGCAGCTCGGCGAGCCGCCGGACCTCGACTGGACCGAGACCGCCCCGGTCGAGGAGTCGCGCGAGTACCTGCTCTCGCTGCCCGGCGTCGGTCGCAAAACCGCCGCCTGCGTGCTGATCTTCACCTGGGGCATCCCGGAGATCCCAGTCGACGTCCACGTCCACCGGGTCGGCGGCCGGCTCGGCCTCTTCCCCGAAGGCGCCTCGCTGGAGAAGGCACACGACATCATGCTCGAAGTGGTGCCGCCGGAGGACGCCTACGAGCTGCACGTCAACCTGATCCGGCACGGGCGGACGATCTGCCGGCCGAAGCCGCGCTGCGGCGAGTGCGACCTGCGACGGATGTGCCCCTGGTATCGAGAGCATCGGGAGGGCGCTCGGGCGGGGGCCGCCGGTAGTATCCCCGCCGCCCGCTGAGCGGCCCTCACATGAGCAAGAAAGTCATCATCTCCTTCGGCATCGTCTTCGTCTTCCTCGCCGTCGCGATTCCCTTCCTCGTCTTCGACTCGAACGGGGACGCGACCTCGGCGGGGCAGGCCGTCTCGCCTTCGCTGAAGGAAGGGCAGGAACTGTTCCAGATCAACTGCGGCACCTGCCACACGCTCTACGCCGCCGGCACCGACGGCAACTACGGCCCCAACCTCGACGAACTGCTGGCCCCGACCGGCCCGGCGGAAGGCAGCGAAATCAAATCGCTGAAGGGCCGCGTCCTCAACGCCGTCGAAAACGGGATCGACACCGAATACCCGGGCCGCATGCCCGCCGGCATCCTCAACACAGACGCAGGCCCACGAAGTCGCGGAATTCGTGGCCCACAAAGCCGGCGAGGGCTAAGCCGAGCTTTCGACCTCTTATGGTTGTTACAGGGAGCTGTAACCACCGCTTTGCAGGGAGCGGACAACCAGGAGGAGTCGAGACTTGAAGCACCGAACCGCACCGACCCACCGGGTCGCGCTCGTCGTGGCGCTGGCGCTGATGGCGCTGGCCGCCTTTGCCGGGGCCGCCCAGGCGAAGCCGAAGCCGATCCCGATGCCGTCGCCGAAGGGCGACCTCGTCACGGTGATGACCCGCAACCTCTACCTCGGCGCCGATCTGACGCCGGCGATCCAGTCGACCTCGATCCCCGGCTTCATCGAAGCCAACGGCGAAATCCTGCGCACCGTCGACGCCAGCAACTTCCCGGTCCGCTCCAAGGGGCTGGCGAGCGAGATCCTCGAACAGGAACCGGACCTGGTCGGGCTGCAGGAGGCGGCGCTCTGGCGGACCGCCCCGCCCTCGCTCTTGGCGGTCAAATCGGGCGTCCCGGTGGCGACCGAAGTCAAGTACGACTTCCTCGCCGAACTGCTGAAGCAGCTGAACAAGAAGGGCCGCACCTACAAGGCGGTCGTCGTCAACCCCGAGTTCGACTTCGAAGCGCCGGCCAACTACGACGGCCAGCCCGGCGGCGGCCCCGGTCCGGGCCTGCTCGAAAACGCCGAAATCAACGGGCGGCTGACGATGCGCGACGTGATCCTCGCCAGGGTCGGCGCCGGCGTCGCGACCTCGAACCCGAAGATGGGGCACTACACCCACCTGCTGGTCGAGAAAGTCGCGGGCGCCTCCGAAGTGACGGTGACCCGCGGCTGGACCTCGATCGACGCCACCGTGCGCGGCGGTCCGAAGTTCCACTTCGTCAACACGCACCTGGAGGCCTTCGACCCGGCCAGCGAAGTGCCGAGCATCCGCGCCCAGCAGGCCGCCGAACTGGTCGGTCCGGGCGGCGCGGCGGACCCGAGCAACAGGCTGCCGGTGATCCTGGTCGGCGACCTCAACTCGGACGTCAAGACCGAAGTCCAGCCGGGCGACGGCCAGGCCTACCGGGTGGTGACCGGCGCCGGCTTCCGGGAGCGGTCGACGAGCAAGCCGCTCGGCTGCTGCATCAACTCGGACGACCTCAAAGGCGGGTCCGTCAAGGACTTCAACCACAAGGTCGACCACATCCTCACCGACGATCCGAAGGGCGTGAAGCTGGTGTCTTCGGCGGTGACCGGGCGGGAAAAGCACGGTGGCTGGTGGGACTCCGACCACGCGGGGTTGGCCAGCACGCTGGAAATTCAGAGGTAGGAGGGGTCGGGCGCACTACTCGGCTCACCCGCTCGCAGTACGCCCGCCCCTCCCAACCGGCCCCAACCCGGAGCTTCCGGGCCTGATCTAGCTGACGAGGGCGTCCCGCACGGGGCGCCCTCCTTCGTTCATGAGCTGGCGGATTTGGGGCGGCGGCCGATACCGCGGCGGGGGCTCTGGGCTCGCGCTATCGCTTGTGGGCTTTGGGCCGGCTATTTAGCGAGGTGAACCTCGTCAGCGTTCCGTCGGAAGGACGACCCCGCCTCACGCTTCTGGCGGCCTATATGGCCCCGGCTTCGGCCGTGGCCTGCCTCCCGGGAAAGCCAGCCGGAGGATCGTCCGCTGGACCATCCCCAGCTGCTGCATGAAGGGCCCGCTGTTGTAGGGGAGGCCGTAGCGCTCGCAGATCCCTTTCACCTGCGGCGCGATCTCGGCGTAACGGGTGCTCGGCATGTCGGGGAACAGGTGGTGCTCGACCTGGTAGCCGAGGTTGCCCGAGGCGACATGGAAGAGCGGGCTGCCCTCGATGTTGGCGGCGCCGGTCAGCTGCCGCACGTACCAGCCGCCGCGCGACTCCTCCGCGACTTCCCTCGGCGAGTAGGTGTAGGTCTGGTCGGGGAAATGGCCGCAGAAGATGATCGCGTAGGACCAGACGTTGCGCGCCAGGTTGGCGCAGACGTTTGCCGCGGCGGTTCGCCGGTAGGCCTTGGCGCCGTCGGCGAGGGCGCGCCCGGCGATGCGGCCGAAGCGACCGCCGGCGGGCGAGAGGCGGCGACCCAGGAGCGCGTCGGAGCGCCCGCCACCGAGGGCCGAGCGCTTCGGCGCCGGCTTCGTCGCCTCCACCGCAGCTCCTACGGCGGCGCTCGCCAAAGCACTCACCAGCGGCCAGGCGACGTAGTCCTTGACGACCTGGTCGCGCGCCTTGCCGGCGATTCCCTTCAGCTCGTGCCTCACCTGGCGCATCGACTTCCTGCCGGTCCGGATCGCCTCGAAGTCGAGGTCGTGCAGCGCCACGCCCCACTCGAACAACGCCATCAGCACCAGGTTGTAGAGCGGCTGCAGCAGGTAGACCGGGTGCCATCCCTGGTGCGGGTCGATCCGCATGATCTCGTAGCCGAGGTCCTTGTCCTTGCCGCGGATGTTGGTGAAGGTGTGGTGGACGAAGTTGTGGGAGTGCTTCCAGGCCTCAGCGGTCGAAGCGGTGTCCCAGTCCCAGGTCGAGGAGTGGATCCGCGGATCGTTCATCCAGTCCCACTGGCCGTGCATGACGTTGTGGCCGATCTCCATGTTCTCCAGCACCTTGGCCGAGGAGAGGGCGGCGGTGCCGGCCAGCCAGGGGCCGGGACGGCGCGAGGCCAGCAGCAGGACGCGCCCGAGGACCGCGAGTCGGCGCTGCATCTCGATCATCGATTCGATGTAGCGGCGATCGCGTTCCCCGAGCTCGTCCTTGACGCGGTCGCGGATCGCGTCGAACTCGCGGGCCAGCTCGTCCAGCTGCTCGGCCGAGAGGCGGGCCAGCGGACTCTCGAGCTCGTCGGACGGTACTTGTGGCGTGGCGGTGCTCATCTCAGGTTCTCCCTTGCTCAGTTCTGATCTCGGTACCCGTCCGGCGGCGCCCTAGAGCGCGATCTCGACGGCGCCTTCCGGTGCGTTGACGCAGGTTCGGACCATCTCGTCCTCGGCGCCGTAGACCTCGCCGGTGCGGAGGTCGCGGACTTCGCCGGAGCAGAGGCGCCCGATGCAGGTGTGGCAAATTCCCATCCGGCAGCCGAAGGGGAGCTCGGCGCCGGCCTCCTCGCCGGCGAGGAGGATCGGAGTAGCGCCGTCACACTCGGTCTCCACCCCGCTCTTCGCGAACCGAATCCGCCCACCGGCGCCCGCGACCGCGTCGCCGCCGCCGATCACTGGCTGGAAGCGCTCCATCGCCAGCCGCTCGGGGTCGCCTTCGATGCGCCAGTGCTCGCTCAGCTCGTCGAGCATCTTGCCCGGCCCGGAGGCAAAGGCGGCGCGCTCGCGCCAGTCAGGGCAGAGCGCGTCGAGGTCGGGCGGGGCGACCCGGCCCTCCTCCCCGGTCAACCGCAGGACCAGCCGGTAGCCGGGGTGGCCGGCGGCGAGGTCAGCGAGGTGCTCGCCGAAGATCACGTCCTCGGCGGTGCGGGCGGAGTGGACGTGGACGACGTCGGCGAGGGCGTCGCGGCGATCGAGCGCCCGCAGCATCGACATGATCGGGGTGATCCCGGAGCCGGCGCTGAGGAAGAGCGGCCGCGGCGGCGCCGGGTCGGGCAGGGCGAAGGTCCCTTCCACGCCGCCGAGGCGGACGATGTCCCCCGGGCGGGCGCGGCCCACTAGGTAGGGTGAGACGACGCCGGAGTCGACCAGCTTCGGGGTGATCCCGATCATCCCGTCGGGCCGCCCGGGCTCGGTGGTCAGCGAGTAGGCGCGCCAGTGGTGGACGCCGTTGACGACGACGCCGATCCGCAGGTACTGGCCGGGGCGGTGCCCGGGCCACTCGTAGCCGGGGCGGATCAGGACCGAGACGGCGTCGGGGGTCTCGGGCAGGATCCGCTCGATCCGCCCGCGCAGCTCCTGGGTCGACCAGAGCGGGTTGATCAACTCGAGGTAGTCGTCGGGGAGGAGCGGGCTGAACAGCGAGCGTACGGCGTGCAGGGCGCGCCGTCGCAGCGCCGGAACCTGGGGTACCGCTCCTCGCTCAGCCATGACTCTCGATTGCACGGATCATAGTTACCTCGAATGAGGTTACATGGTGCGGGTAGAATCCGTTCCGGATGAGCAGCGAGACGCAGACGCCCACTGCGGAGATGACCGTCGAGCAGCTTGCCTACGAGACGGGGATGTCGGTGCGCAACATTCGCAACCACCAGTCGCGGGGCCTGCTGCCGCCGCCCGAGGTCCGCGCCCGCACGGGCTATTACGGCCGGGACCACGTCGCCCGCCTGCGCCTGATCCAGGAGATGCAGGCCGAGGGCTTCAAGTTGAGCGCGATCTCTCGGCTGATCGGCGAGCACGGCGCCGACGCGGATCGCTTCGTCGGTCTGCGGCAGGCGGTGACCGCGCCCTTCGATGACGAGGCGCCGGAGGTGCTGACCAGGGAGGAACTCGTCGAGCGCTTCCAGGTCGACGACCCGAAGCTGCTGGCGAAGGCGCAGAGACTGGGCCTGCTGGTCGAGCTCGGCGACGAGAGATACGAGGCGCCAAGCCCGACCCTCCTCCGGGCCGCCGAGGAAGTCGTGGACATGGGCATCCCGATCGCCGCGGCACTGGGTGCGATAGAGAAGCTCAGCCGCAACGCGCACTCCGGCGCTCGTGCCTTCGTCTCCCTGTTCCTCGATGAGCTCTGGAAGCCCTTTGACGCCGCCGGGCGCCCCGACCAGGACTGGCCGAAAATGATCGCCGCGGTCGAGCGCCTGCGGCCGATCGCCGTCGACGCCTTCGTTTCCACTTTCCGCCTCACCCTCACCGAGGAAGTCGACAAGGCCTTCGGCGAAGTCCTCGAACGAGCGAACAAGAAGTAAGGGCGGCGCTGATCGCATCCGCCGCGGTGCCCGGGCCGGTAGCGACGGGCGGCGCGCGCCGATTCACTTGAAAGATTCTGAGAATCTGCCATACTGGCACTTAGATTTCTTAGGCCCTAGGGGCGAAAGCCCTGGACCTGACGGAAAGCCTCGAGCGTCCGCCCCGGATTGCCGGGGCCCCAGCACCGGACCCGCGGGTGATCGCCGGTCCCCGAAAACTTCGAAAACGAAATCCCTGGAGGAACCAGACAGTGGCAAAGACGATTGGAATCGACCTCGGCACGACCAACTCGTGCGTCGCGGTGATGGAGGGTGGCGAGCCGACCGTCCTCGAGAACGCTGAGGGCGGTCGTACGACGCCTTCCGTCGTCGCGTTCACGGAGGGCGGCGAGCGGCTCGTCGGCACCGTCGCCAAACGCCAGGCGGTGATGAACCCGGAGAACACGATCTTCTCGATCAAGCGCTTCATGGGCCGCAAGGAGGCCGAAGTCAAAGAGGAGGAGACGATCGTCCCGTACACGGTCGAGGCCGGCCCGAACGGGGACGTGCGGATCGACGTGCGCGGCAAGCAGTACAGCCCGCCGGAGATCAGCGCGATGATCCTGCAGAAGCTGAAGACCGACGCCGAAGCGAAGCTCGGCGAAACCGTCGACAGCGCCGTGATCACGGTCCCGGCCTACTTCAACGACGACCAGCGCCAGGCGACCAAGGACGCCGGCAAGATCGCCGGCCTCGACGTCAAGCGGATCATCAACGAGCCGACCGCGGCCTCGCTCGCCTACGGCCTCGACAAAGAGGGCACCGAACAGACGATCCTCGTCTTCGACCTCGGCGGCGGCACCTTCGACGTCTCCGTGCTCGAAATCGGCGACGGCGTCTTCGAGGTGAAGGCGACCGCCGGTGACAACCACCTCGGTGGCGACAACTGGGACAAAGCGATCGTCGAGTGGCTGGTCGCCGAGTTCAAACGCGACCAGGGCGTCGACCTCGCCGCCGACAAGAACTCGCTGCAGCGCCTCTACGAGGCGGCGGAGAAAGCGAAGATCGAGCTCTCCTCGACGCAGGAGACGCAGATCAACCTGCCGTTCATCACCGCCGTCGAGGGGCAGCCGAAGCACCTCGACCTGAAGCTCACCCGCTCGAAGCTGAACGAGCTGACCGGCGACCTGCTGGAGCGGATCGTCGGGCCGGTCAAACAGGCGCTGGACGACGCCGACGCGGCGATCGACCACGTCGTCCTGGTCGGCGGCATGACCCGCATGCCGGCCGTCCGCGACCGGGTCAAAGAGCTGACCGGCAAGGAGCCGCACCAGGGCGTCAACCCCGATGAGGTCGTCGCCGTCGGCGCCGGCATCCAGGCCGGCGTGCTGGCCGGCGACGTCAAGGACGTGCTGCTGCTCGACGTCACCCCGCTGACCCTCGGCATCGAGACCAAAGGCGGCGTGATGACGAAGCTGATCGAGCGCAACACGACGATCCCGACCAAGAAGTCGGAGGTCTTCTCGACCGCCGACGACAACCAGCCGTCGGTCGAGATCCACGTCCTGCAGGGCGAGCGCGAGATGGCAGGCGGCAACAAGAGCCTGGGCAAATTCCAGCTCACCGGCATCCCGCCGGCGCCGCGCGGCATGCCGCAGATCGAGGTCACCTTCGACATCGACGCCAACGGGATCATCGCCGTCACCGCCCAGGACAAAGGCACCGGCAAAGAGCAGAAGATCGAGATCAAATCCGGCTCCGGCCTCTCGGACGAGGAGATCCAGAGCATGGTCTCCGACGCCGAGTCGCACGCCGAGGAGGACCGCAAGCAGCGCGAGCTGGCCGAGGCCCGCAACATCGGCGAGAACGCCGCCTACCAGGCGGAGAAAGCGATCGCCGACGCCGGCGACAAAGTCGACCAGGCGACCAAGGACGAGGTCGAGAGCGCGGTCAAAGAGGTGCGGTCGGTGCTCGACGCCGGCAGCCTCGACGAGGTGAACGCCAAGACCGAGGCCCTGACCGCGGCGATGACCAAAGCGTCGGAGCAGATCTACGCGGCGGCCCAGTCCGAGGCACAGGCCGCGGGCGGCGACGGCTCCTCGAACGGCGGCGACACCGCCGACGAGGAGGAGGTCGTCGACGCCGAGGTGGTCGACGACGCGGAGACCAAATAAATGAGGCCCCGGGACAACTGGGCCGGGCGGCCGTTCGGCTCGCCCGGCCTTCGCCCCCAGGGCTGGCCGGATCAGCAGCCCCAGAGTTGGCACGCCCAGCGACCCCAGGGCTCGCAGGGCCCGACTCCCCAGGACTCGCCCGGCATGCCCGGACGCGAAGCGGAGGACATGCCGGCTGATGCGACCCAGCCCTCACCCGACCCCGATCGCAATCTGACTCCCTCGGGGTCGGGTGAGGGCCCTGCCGGTGCGGCCCAAGAGCCGGGCACCGGCGGCCAGGTCGAGGACGACCTCCAGGCCCTCCTCGCCGAGGCCGAATCCAAACGCGACGAGTACCTCGAACTCGCCCGCCGCGCGCAGGCGGACTTCGAGAACTACCGCAAGCGGATGGCGGCCGAGGTGCAGGCGGCTGGAACGCGAGGCAAGGCCTCGGTAGCGGCTGATGTCGTGCCGGTGCTCGACGACCTCGAGCGGGCGCTGCAGGCTGCCGGCCTCGACCCGGAGGGCGACTCCGAGGACGGCCTCGCCCACGGCGTGATCCTCGTCTTCCGCGGCCTCCGCGAGACGCTGCGGCGGAACGGGATCGAGGCGGTCGACCCGAAGGGCCAGAAGTTCGACCCGACCGAGCACGAGGCGCTCTCGACGATGCCCGTCGAGGGAACCGAGTCCGGGACCGTGGTCGAGGTGATGCAGAAGGGCTACCGGATGGACGGGCAGCTGCTGCGACCGGCGCGGGTCGTGGTCAGCGCCTAACGGAACGGACGAGACGGAAGAGACGAGAGAAGTGGCGGACGAGCTCTACAAGACCCTCGGCGTGTCGAAGGACGCGACCGACGACGAGATCAAGAAGGCGTACCGGAAACTGGCGCGCAAATACCACCCTGACCGCAACCCCGGCGACCAGGAGGCCGAGGAAAAGTTCAAGGAGATCTCGGCCGCCCACGACGTCCTCGCCGACGCCGAGAAGCGCAAGCAGTACGACGAGGCCAGCCAGTTCGGCCCGTTTGGCGGCGGATTCGGCGGCGGCGCCCAGGGCGGCAGCCCGTTCGGCGCCGGCGGCGCCCAGGCCGGCTTCGGCGACCTCGGCGACATCTTCTCCGGGATCTTCAACCGCGGCGGCGGCCGCACCCGCACCCAGGAGGTGCGCGGCCGCGACCTCGAGACCGAAGTCCAGCTGAGCTTCGACCAGGCGGTCAACGGCACCCAGATCAGCGTCACCGTGCCGAAGCAGGAACGCTGCACGACCTGCGGCGGCTCCGGCGCCGCGCCGGGCACGCACCCGGTCACCTGCCCGCGCTGCGAAGGCCGCGGCGTCGACGCCCAGAGCCAGGGGTTCTTCTCGATCAGCCAGCCCTGCCCGCAGTGCGGCGGCGCCGGCCAGATCATCGAAGACCCCTGCCCGACCTGCGGCGGCTCCGGCGTCACCCAGCAGACCAAGCGCTACAAGGTGAACGTCCCGGCCGGGGTCAAGGACGGCTCGCGGATCCGGCTCGCCGGCAAGGGCGAGGCCGGGCCTCGCGGCGGCCCGCCCGGCGACCTCTACGTGACCACCCGGGTCGCCACCTCGCCGGTCTTCAAGCGGCTCGACGACGGCAACCTCGAGGTGACGGTGCCGATCACGATCCCGGAGGCGCTGCGCGGCGGCACGATCGAGGTGCCGGTCCTGCACGGCACCAAGAAGATCAAGGTCGCCCCCGGCACCAAATCCGGGTCGATCACCAGACTGCGCGGCGAGGGCCCGCCGAAGCCGAAGGGCAAGGGCAACGGCGACATCCGCTACCGCCTCGAGATCGCGATCCCCGCCGAGCTGAGCGAGGAGCAGAGCGAGGCGATCGAGAAATTCGCGGAGGCGTCGAACGGGTCCGACCCGCGCGCCGAGCTGCTGCGCAAGGCGGGGGTCGCCTGATGGCCACCTACCGCCGCAGTGTCAAGGCGACCTTCGACGAGGAGCAGGGCGTGTTCATGATCTCGGTCGCGGCCGAACTGGCCGAGATGCACCCGCAGACGCTGCGGATATACGAGCAGCGCGGGCTGATCGCCCCCAAGCGCTCGCCGAAGAACACCCGGCTCTACTCGCAGCGCGACGTCGAGCGGCTGCGCCGGATCCAGGAAATGACCGCCGCCGGCCTCAACTTGATCGGCGTCGAGACCGTGCTGGCGCTGGAAGAGCAGGTGGCGAAATTGAAACGGAGGGTGGAAGAACTGGAACGAAAAGGAGACGCGACCGATGCAGGCTGATCGCTTCACGCAGAAATCCCAGGAAGCGGTGGCGGCCGCCCAGTCGCTGGCGCTGAGCCATCGCAACCCGGAGATCACCCCCGCTCACCTGCTGGTCGCGCTGCTCGAACAGCCGGAAGGCCTGGTCGTGCCGATCCTGCAGCGGGTCGGCGTCGACACCGCGACGCTCGCCGCCCGCGCCAACGAGGCGCTGGCGCAGCTGCCGAAACTGAGCGGCGAGGCGGAGGAGCCGCGGATGGCCTCCTCGATGGCGGCGACCCTGCGCCGCGCCGAGCAGGAGATGGCGCGGCTCGGCGACGAGTACATCTCGACCGACCACATGCTGCTGGCGCTGACCGCCGACGAGCGGCTCGGCGACCTGCTCCCCGACAAGGCTTCGATCGAGAAGGCGATCGCCGAGGTCCGCCCGCACAAGGTCACCACTCCGAATCCTGAGTCGACCGCCCAGGCGCTGGAGAAATTCGGCCGCGACCTGACCGCCGACGCGCGCGCCGGCAAGCTCGACCCGGTGATCGGCCGCGACGAGGAGATCCGCCGCGTGATCCAGGTCCTCTCCCGCCGCACCAAGAACAACCCGGTGCTGATCGGCGACCCCGGCGTCGGCAAGACGGCGATCGTCGAGGGGCTGGCGCAGCGGATCGTCGACGGCGACGTGCCGGAGAGCCTGCGCGACCGCCGCGTGATCGCCCTCGACATCGGCTCGCTCCTGGCCGGCTCCAAATACCGCGGCGAGTTCGAGGAGCGGCTGAAGGCGGTGCTGACCGAGGTCCAGGAGGCCGAGGGCCAGATCGTCCTCTTCCTCGACGAGCTGCACACGATCGTCGGCGCCGGCGCCGCCGAAGGCGCGGTCGACGCCGCCAACCTGCTGAAGCCGATGCTGGCCCGCGGCGAGCTGCGCGCGGTCGGCGCGACGACGCTCGACGAGTACCGCAAGCACATCGAGAAAGACGCGGCGCTCGAGCGACGCTTCCAGCCGGTCATCGTCGACGAGCCGAGCATGGAGGACACGATCGCGATCCTCCGCGGGCTGAAGGAGCGCTACGAAAACCACCACGGGGTGAAGATCACCGACACCGCGATCGTCGCCGCCGCGACCCTCTCGGAGCGCTACATCGCCGACCGCTTCCTCCCCGACAAGGCGATCGACCTGATCGACGAGGCGGCCTCGCGGCTGAAGATCGAGATCGAGTCGAGCCCGACCGAGATCGACGAGGTCAAACGTCGCATCCAGCAGCTCGAAATCGAGCGGGGGGCGCTCGCCAAAGAGACCGACGACGCCTCGCGCAAACGGCTCGAGGCGCTGGAGGAGGAGCTGGCCGAGCTGAACGAGCGCTTCGATTCGATGAACGTTCGCTGGCAGAATGAGAAAGACGCGATCGAGGCGCGGAATGAGGCCAACGCCGGCCTCGAGCAGGCGCGGGCCGACCTCGAGCGGGCCGAACGCGAGGCGAACCTGGAGCGGGCCGGCGAGCTGCGCTTCGGCGAGATCCCCCAGCTCGAAGGCGCCGTCGGCGACCAGGACGCGCGGATCGCCGAGCTGCGCGAGAGCGGCTCCTCGCTGCTTGCCGATGAGGTGACCGAGGAGGACGTCGCCGAGGTGGTCGGCAAATGGACCGGGATCCCGGTCAGCCGCCTGATGGAGGGCGAGGTCGAGAAGCTGATCCACATGGAGGAGCGGCTGCACGACCGGGTGATCGGCCAGGAGGAGGCGATCTCCGCGGTCTCCAACGCGCTGCGACGCTCGCGGGCCGGGCTCGCCGACCCGAACCGGCCGATCGGCTCCTTCCTCTTCCTCGGCCCGACCGGGGTCGGCAAGACCGAGCTGGCGAAAGCGCTGGCCGAGTTCATGTTCGACACCGACCAGGCGATCGTCCGCCTCGACATGTCCGAGTACATGGAGAAACACACCGTGTCGCGGCTGGTCGGCGCGCCCCCGGGCTACGTCGGCTACGAGGAGGGCGGCCAGCTGACCGAGGCGGTGCGGCGGCGGCCCTACGCGGTGGTCCTGCTCGACGAGATCGAGAAGGCGCACCCGGACATCTTCAACACGCTGCTGCAGATCATGGACGACGGCCGGCTGACCGACGGCCAGGGCCGGACCGTGAGCTTCACCAACACGGTCCTGATCATGACCTCGAACGTCGGCTCCGACCGGATCGTCGGCGAGCAGGTCGACGAGCAGATCCGCGAGCAGATCGAAGAGGTGCTGGCGGTGACCTTCAAGCCGGAGTTCCTCAACCGGATCGACGACACGGTGATCTTCCACCGGCTCTCGAAGCAGGACATCAACCGGATCGTCGAACTGCAGGTGGCGCAGCTGGTCGGCCGCGTGCGCGAGCGCGGGATCGAGATCGAGCTGAGCGACGAGGCGAAGACGCTGCTCGGGAACCTCGGCTACGACCCGGTCTACGGTGCGCGGCCGCTGCGGCGGGTGATCCAGAAGCAGCTGGTCGACAAGCTGGCGCTGAAGATCCTCGAGGGCGAGTTCGGCGAGGGCGACACGGTCGAAGTCAAGGCGGTCGACGGCGAGATGGGGTTCGAGAAGGTCGCCGTCGGCGCGACTCCCCCGGTTGCGACCCCGGCAGAGTGAGGGACTGATTGCTAGGGACCCGACCCTGCGCCTGCGGCTCCGGCGGGGTGAAGCCGCAGGCGCAGGGTCGAGTCGAGGATGGCGACGATGTGGCTCGGGTCGTGGGCGACCTGCCAGTGGGTGAAGCGGAGGGGTACGAGGCCGGAGGCGGTGTGGACCCGGTCGCGGAGGAGGTCTCGGGACTGCTTCAGAGCGGTGCGGTGGAAGCGCAGGGAGTCGGTCTCTACTACGAGGCCGAGGGTCGGGAAGTAGAAGTCGACTTCGAAGCCGTTGACGATGGCTTTGGTTTGCGCTTGGGGGAGGCCGGCGGCGAGAGCGATTGGGCGGAAGCGGCGCTCTAGCTCTGAGTCGGAGAGGCGGAAGCTGTCGCGGTCAAGCAGGGTGCGGAGGCGCTTGGCGCCGGGGACGCCGGGGCGCAGGTCGGCGTAGCGACGCAGGGGGTCGGGGTGGATGCGGTCGCGTTGGGAAGCTTCGTTTACGAGCCGCTCGAGGTCGGAGTCAGAAAGCTGCGTGGCTTGGTCGAGGGCGGTGCGGCCGGGGGTGGTAACTGGGATGCGGCGAAAGCGGGTGACGTCTTGGCTGGGTAGGGAGGGGCGGCCGCGGACTGTCACTCCCGGCCGGCGCGGCCAGCTGCGGCGCCGAACGGTGATCTCGATCCCCACGTCCTCCTTGCCGATCCCCCAGAGCGCGGCGGCGCTGCCATGGCTGAGGATCGCGTCTGGGCCGCAGGCCAGGAGCGCTGCCATCCAGCGTCCTTCGCGGCTCAGCTCGCGGCGGCCGACGGCGTAGACGCCGCGGTGGATGCGGTGCAGGCGCCCGGACCCCAGCCGGTGCCTGATCGCCTTCGCCCCGAACCCCAGCGCAACGAGTTGGGCGTGCGTCAGCACTCCGTACTGACGGCGCGCCAGCCGCCACGCTTGAGTGCTTCGCGCGTTGGACTTTGAGGCCCCCATAAGGGCCTTAAGGTCCGCAGCGCGTGGGGTTCTCCCCCTTTGGCGGCGGTCGAACCCCAATTTTGGGGTCGAATGCCGTTCGGGTTCTGCCGAAACTAGGCTGGAAACGGATGTTTAAGGGATGGTCGGAGCGGTTTGAGCGGGCGTGAGCGATCCGGCTTAAGCTCTTAACGAATTTGTTACGCGTGGCAGGTTGACTACCCGGCTGATGAACGACGAGAAGAAGCGGAACGAGGGCGAGGAGGCGACTCCGGTGCAGGCTGGCGGTCGCGATGGCGACCGCTCGACCGATGGCAGGTCGAAGCGCCACCTGCCGGAGCCGCTCGACCGGACCGGCTTCACGGTCCAGGACCGAGTCCTCTGGCCGCTGCAGGACCACCTTTCGCTGCACGGGGATCGCTTGCCCCCAGTCGAGGGCCGACGTAAGCGAGCGCTGCTGGGTGGCGGCGCGCTCGTGGTCGTCGCCGGCGTCGCGGTGGCCATCGCACTTTCCAGCGGCGGTGGCGCCTCGTCGTCGACCAGCACCGTCGCGGCCACTCCCCCACCCCAGCGCGAGCCCCTCGTCGAAACCGCTTCCCAGGAACCGCCGCCCGCGCAGGACGAAAAGCCCGCACCCACGCTGCACGGCGCCAAGCCCGTCTTCTCACCCCCCTCACCAGCGAGTAAGGGGGGTGAGAAGACGGGCTCCGCGACGGCAGCGAAGGGCGGCGCTTCCAACGAAACCGCGGCCTCAGGTTCCTCCGCCTCGACGCCGACGAGCTCCGACTCCTCCCCCGCCGCCGCGAGGATCTCCTCGGACCCGGCCCAGTCGTCCTCCTCCGGCGAAGCCGCCGGCACGGAAGCGGACTCGCGCTCCGGGACCGGGGCCGACGCCACCGCGGCGAACGCCCGCGCCGAGGTCCCCGACGGGCCGCCCGCCGGACCGGCCGCCCTCGAGGTCGCCCGCGAATTCGCCCACGGGTTCGTCGTCTACGAGACCGGCGGCGACAAGTCGGACTTCAAGCCGGCCTTCGAAGCCTCCGCCACGCCGGAGCTGACCAAGGCGCTGCTGCAGCGGCCGCCGCGGCAGCCGGCCGGGGTCGAGGTGCCCCGGGCGAAGGTGCTGAACGTGGTCGCCGGCCCCTCGCAGGGGAGCGTCTACAAGGTCAGCGTCTCATTGCTGCGGGTCGGCGTCACGAGCGAGCTGCGCCTCGACCTGGAAGAGCTGAAGAACGCCGAGTGGCGTGTGACCAACGTCCTCGGCTGATGGCCCAGCGGATGCGCAGAGCCCGGGCGGCCGTCGCCGTCGCCGCCGCCTCACTGGGGCTGGCGGCGCCGATCGCGATCGCGCGGGCGGCCGAGCCGAGCGGCGAACCGGCGCAGTCGGTCGAACAGTCGGCCTCGGCATTCAAGGAAGGCACCGAGCTGGCGCCGCCGGAACCGTCGCAGGGCACGAAGGAGGGGTCGGCGCCGGAAGGGCAGCAGGACGAAGGCAAGGGCGAAAAGAACGAGTCGGTCCAGCCGGGGACGCCGCTCGCGCCGGCGAAGCCCGCCCAGCCGGCCACCGAATCGCCGACGCCACCGAACGGCGGCACCGGCGAAGGCGAAGCGAACGGCAAACCGCAGCCGCAGACCGAACCGTCGGAAGCGCAGCAGGAACGGGAACGCGAAGAAGGCGAAGCGGCGACCAAGGGGGTCGGCGCGACGCCGGTGCCGACGCCGGGCGAAGTCTTCTCGATCCCCACCCTCCCCTCCTCGACCTGCGCCGCGACCGGGGTGCCGCCGGTGCTGGTCCCGATCTACCAGGCCGCCTCCGCGCAGTACGGGCTCGGGCCGCAGGGGCCGGCGATCCTGGCCGGGATCAACGCGGTCGAGACCAACTTCGGCAGCAACCTCGGCCCCTCGACCGCCGGCGCGGTCGGCTGGATGCAGTTCATGCCCTCGACCTGGGAAAGCTATGGCGTCGACGCCAACGGGGACGGGGTCAAGGACCCGAACGACCCCGAAGACGCGATCTTCGCCGCCGCCGGCTACCTCGCCGCCGCCGGCATGCCGGCCGACACCTACGGCGCGATTTACGCCTACAACCACGCCGACTGGTACGTCTCGGAGGTGCTCGCCAACGCCGGCTGCTACGCCCACGAAGTCGGCGACCCGGCCTTCACCTCGGGCAGCCTCGGGCCGCAGATCCAGGTGCTGCACTGCGACCCGGCGGCGCCCTGGCGCAAGCAGATCCCGAGCGATTACATGGAAGCCTTCGAGGAAGCCGCCGGCCGCTACGAACTCGGCCGCCGCGGCGTCTGGGCGCTGGCCTCGATCGCCCGCCTCGAGTCGAACTTCGGCCGCGGCATGAACAAGCACCAGCTGCACCGCGAAGGGCCGCTCGGGCTCGACGCCAGCGAGTGGGCCTCCTACGCGGTCGACGGCGACGGCGACGGCAAGGTCCGCCACGGCGACATCGCCGACTCGGCCGCCACCCTGGCGCGGCTGATCTGGTCGCGGGGCGGCCTCGAAGCCGGCGTCTTCGCCCACAACCAAGCCGAGTGGTACGTCCAGCAGGTGATGCAGGGCGCCGAAGAAATCGAAGGCGGCTGCCGGGTCACCTACATGGACTGGCGGGTGGCGCCGCTGGCGACCGGGACCGAAGTGCCCGGCGAAGCGGCGGTGCTGAACCCCGACGGGCTGGCGAGCGCACCGCGCACCGCGCCGCCGGCGATCAAGGCCGCGATCGCCGCCGCCAACTCGATCGCCACCACCCCCTACGTCTGGGGCGGCGGCCACGGCTCCTGGTACTCCTACGGCTACGACTGCTCCGGCGCGGTCAGCTTCGCCCTCTACGGCGCCGGCCTGCTGGACACGCCGCTCACCTCGGGCGCGCTGGCGGGCTACGGCGAACCGGGTCCCGGCAAGTGGATCACGATCTACGCCAACGCGACCCACACCTACATGGTGATCGCCGGGCTGCGCTGGGACACGGTCGGCGACGAATCCGGCACCGGCCCGCGCTGGCACACCGAGCCGCCGTACCCCGAAGGCTTCGTCGTCCGCCACCCGGTCGGCTACTAGTCCGGCTCGCGCCGGGGCCGCGACCCGCTCCGCCCGCGGCTATTACTCTTCGGTCCTGACCTTCGAGGAGGAGCCGACCATGCCGACCTACGTGATGCTGACCAACCTGACCGCCGAGGGCGTGCGGACGCTGAAGAACAACCCCGGCCGCGTCGCCGAAGTCAACAAGGAGGTCGAGCAGATCGGCGCCAAAGTCGTCGCCCAGTACGCGACGCTCGGCCAGTACGACTTCGTCACGATCGTCGAGGCGCCCGACGCCGAGACGATGGCCAAGGTCTCGATCGAGCTCGGCTCGCGCGGCACGATGACGAGCCAGACGCTGAGCGCGATGACGGCCGAGCAGCTCTCCGACGCGCTGTAGTGAGAGCGCTGGTAGTCGGCGGCGGCGGGCGCGAGCACGCCCTGGTGCGGGCGCTGGCCCGTTCGGCGCGGGCGCCGGAGCTGTTCTGCGCGCCCGGCAACGCCGGCATCGCCGCCGACGCGACGGTCCTCCCCGGCGTCGCCGCCGACGACCCGGCGGCGATCGTCGCCGCCGCCCGCGAGCACGGCATCGAGCTGGCGGTGATCGGCCCCGAGGCGGGGCTGGTCGCCGGCGCGGTCGACGCGCTCGAGGCGGCCGGCATCCCCGCCTTCGGCCCGACCCGGGCCGCCGCCGAGCTGGAGGGATCGAAGGCGTTCGCCAAGGAGCTGATGGCCGAGGCGGGCGTGCCGACCGCCGGCTACGTGGTGACGACGAGCCACGAGATGGCGATCGAGCACCTTCTCTCCACGACCTATCCCACCGTGCTGAAGGCAGACGGCCTGGCGGCGGGCAAGGGCGTGATCATCTGCCAGAGCGAGGCCGAGGCGCGCGCGGCGGTCGACGTCTTCTTCACCGAGCGGCGCTTCGGCGAGACCACGGTGGTGATCGAGGACTTCCTCGCCGGCGAGGAGCTCTCGCTGCTGGCGCTCTGCGACGGCGAGAACGTGGTGCCGCTGGCGCCAGCCCAGGACTACAAGCGGATCTTCGACGGCGACCAGGGCCCGAACACCGGCGGCATGGGCAGCTACTCCCCCGTCCCAGGCTTCGACGCCGGCGCGGTCGAGGAGATCGTCGACCGCGTCCACCGACCGGTGGTGGGCGCGATGGCGGCGCGCGGCGTCCGCTTCCACGGCGTCCTCTACGCCGGCCTGATGATCGGCGCCGACGGCCCCCAGGTGCTCGAGTTCAACGCCCGCTTCGGCGACCCCGAGACGCAGGCGGTGCTGCCGCGGCTGCGCTCCGACCTCGCCGAGCTGTTCCTCGCCGCCCGCGAGCCGGGTGGCCTGGCCGGAGCGCGGGCCGAGTTCTCCGCGGAGTGGGCGGTGACCGTCGTCCTCGCCTCCGCCGGCTACCCCGAGAGCTCCTCGAAGGGCGACGTGATCCACGGCCTCGCCGAGGCGGCCGCGATCGCCGAGGTGACCCACGCCGGAACGGCGGCGCGCGACGGCGAGATCGTCACCGCCGGAGGACGCGTCCTCAACGTCACCGGGCTTGGCACCGACCCGGCGGCGGCGCGCGAGCGCGCATACGATGCGGCCAGCCGGATCTCCTTCGACGGGATGCAGATCCGCACCGACATCGCCGCCCGCGCGGTGGACCGAACCAGTCAGCCCAGCTAGCCCCCGAAGAGAGGACCGTCCCCGATGAGCGAGATCTCAGAGCCCCAGACCGAGGAAACGACGATGGCCGAGGAGCTGGAGGAGATCGAGGAGCTGGACACCGAGCAGCCCCTCGTCGGGATCATCATGGGCTCGAAAAACGACATGGAGAAGATGCTCCCGGCGGAGAAGTACCTGCAGGAACAGGGGATCTCCTGCGAGGTGCGGGTGATGAGCGCCCACCGCGACCCGGAGACGGTCAGCGACTACTGCACGAACGCGAAGATGCGGGGGATGAAGGTGATCATCGCCGGCGCCGGGATGTCGGCGGCGCTCCCCGGGGTCGCCGCCGCCCACACCGAGCTGCCGGTGATCGGGGTGCCGATCCTCGGCAAGAGCCTCGGCGGGCTCGACGCGCTGCTCTCGGCGGTGCAGATGCCGCCCGGGATCCCGGTCGCCTGCGTCGCCATCGACGGCGCCAAAAACGCGGGAGTGCTCGCCGCCCGCATCATCAACGTCTGAGCGCGGGGCCGCCGTGATCGCCCGCTATACGCGCCCCGAGCTGGGCGCCGTCTGGACCCAACAGGCGAAGCTCGAGAGCTGGCTCGAGGTCGAGCTGGCCGCCACCGAGGCCTGGGCCGAGGAGGGCGCGGTGCCGCCCGAGGTGGCCGCGGCGGCGCGGGCGAACGCCGCCTTCACGGTCGAGGCGGTCGACGAGCGCGAGAAGGTCACCGACCACGACGTCGCCGCCTTCGTCGACGTCGTCGCCGCCTCGGTCGGCCCCGAGGGCGGCCGCTGGATCCACTACGGCCTCACCTCCTCCGACGTCCTCGACACGGCGCTGGCGCTGCAGCTGCGGCGGGCCGGCGAGATCCTCGTCGCCGGCGCCCGCGGCTACCGCGACGCGCTTCGCGACCGCGCCCTCGAGCAGCGCGACACGCTCTGCGTCGGCCGCACCCACGGCGTCCACGCCGAGCCGACCACCTTCGGGCTGCGGCTGGCCGGCTTCGCCTTCGAGGCCGACCGCAACCTGCGGCGGCTCGAGCACTCCTTCGCCCAGCTGGCGGTCGGCAAGCTCTCCGGCGCGGTCGGCACCTACGCGAGCGTGCCGCCGGCGGTCGAGGCGCGGGTGATGGAGCGGCTCGGGCTGGGGCGCGAGGACGTCGCCACCCAGGTCGTGCCGCGCGATCGCCACGCCCAGCTGCTGAGCGCGATCGCGATCGCCGGCGCCGGCCTCGAGCGCTTCGCGACCGAGGTCCGCGGCCTGCAGAAAACCGAGGTGCGCGAGGTCGAAGAGCCGTTCGCCGCCGGCCAGAAGGGCTCCTCGGCGATGCCGCACAAGCGCAACCCGATCCGCACCGAGCGGATCACCGGCCTCGCTCGGGTGCTGCGCGGCTACGCCAGCGCCGGGATCGAGAACGTCGCCCTCTGGCACGAGCGCGACATCTCCCACTCCGGCGCCGAGCGGGTGATCCTCCCCGACGCGACGATCCTGCTCGACTACATGCAGGATCTCGGCACCAAGATCGCCGCCGGGATGACGATCGACGCCGAGCGGATGCGCGCCAACCTCGGCCTCACCCACGGCGCCCTCTTCAGCCAGCGGGCGCTGACCGCGCTGGTCGAGGCGGGGATGACCCGCGACGACGCCTATCGCGTCGTCCAAGCCAACGCCCAGGAAGCCTGGGACACCGGCACCGAGTTCCGCCAGCTGCTGGCCGCCGCCGAGACGCCGGAGATCGACCTCGACGCGGTCTTCGACTACGGCGCCTACCTCGCCCACCTGCCGGAGATCTTCGCCCGCCTCGAAGCGCTGAAGGACTAGGACTGGCCAAACGGCCAGTTTCAGGTTAGGGTCCCCCGTCGTGGTTCTCTACACCTGCGGACAGAAGACGCACGGGCCCGGGTTCGCGCACCCGTGCGCGAAAGCCGGCAAGGCGCTCGACGACGCCGGCTACGAGTACGAGATCAAGACGGTCGGCGGCTACCGGCTGATGCCCTGGACCTGGGGCAACCGCGGCGGCGACCGGGCCGAGGTGAAGAAGCTCTCCGGCACCAACGAGGTGCCGATCCTCGTCCTCGACGACGGCGAGGTCGTATCCGGGTCGGGCGCGATCGCCCGCTGGGCGAAGGAGCACCCGCACTCTCCGGCCAAAGTCGGCGCCTAGCTGCAGACAAAACATTCCATTCCTGCTAACGTGCCGTCGTGGCGACGATGGCACGAGAAGAGTGGACTGACCAGCGGCTGGACGACCTCAACAAGCGGGTCGACGACGGCTTCAAAGAGATGCGGGAGGAATTCCGCGCGGTCCGCGCCGAGATGAGCCAAGGCTTCCTCGCCCAGCAGCGAACGACGGTCCAGCTTTTCGGCGGCACGATCGCGACGATGTTGGTCGGTTTCCTCGGCATCATCGCGACGATCCTCCTCCATACCTGAGCGCGGCTCGCCCAACCCGGCTCAGGCCGCAACTCGATAGGCGGCGACCGGCTCCGCCCTCCCCTTCAGCTGCAGCTCGACCGGCTCGCCCGGCGCCGCACCGAGGCGCTCGACCAGCCGCGCCGAGACGAGGATCTCGCCGCCGGCGGCCGCGCCCTGCAGCCGCGCCGCGACGTTGACGACGTCGCCGACCGCGGTGAAGTCCGAGTAGGAGTCGCCGCCGACGTTGCCGACGAAGGCCTCCCCAAAGTCGAGGCCGACGCCGACCTCGGCGAACGGGCCGTCGCGCCCGCCGTAGCCGACCGCTGCCAGCAGGGCGCGGGCGTGCTCGAGCATCACCCGCGGCGCGTGCTCGGCGAGGCTTCCGAAGGGCAGGTACAGCGCCATCACCTCGTCGCCGATCAGCTTGTCGATCAGCGCTTCCGGGAAGAGGGCCTCCTCGGCCGCGGCGTAGAAGCGCCGCAGGAGGGCGCTGACCGCGGCCGGATCGGCGCGCTCGGAGAGGCCGGTGAAGCCGCGGATGTCGGCGAAGAGGACGCCGGTCTCCATCGTCATCCCGCCCGGCGGCGAGGCCTCTACGCAGACGTCGCAGAGGCTCGGGCTCTTGCGCGAGGGGCGATAGCCGAGCGGCCGCACCAGGCGCCCGCCGAGGCCGGCGAACGGGGCGCCGCAGATGCCACAGTGCGGGCCCTTCGGCAGCGCCAGGAAGACGCGCTTGAAGCGCTGCGCCGAGGGCCCCGAGGCGAGCTCGAAGAAGACCGCCCAGTCCTCCGGGGCGAGCGGCTCACCCTCCGCCCGCCGCGTCGCCCTGCGCAGCTGGCGACGGGCGGCGCGGCCCATGACCGACATCAGAGCGCCGCTGCGAGCTCCGGCTCGGGCGCCGGCGCCCGCGACTCGAGCACGACCGGGGTGCCGTGCTTGGGTGAGAAGGTGATGTTGCGGCGGCCGGTCCGCTCCGGCGCCGGGCTCGCCTTGCGCAGCTCGCAGCGGGCGAGCACCTCGCGCAGGACGATCCGCATCTCGAACTCGGCGAAGGTGGCGCCGAGGCAGCGGCGGACGCCGCCGCCGAACGGGATCCAGCCGTAGGAGTCGGGCTTGCCGTCGAGAAAGCGCTCGGGGCGGAAGGCGAACGGGTCCGAGTAGAGATCGTCGCGGGTGTGGGTCAGCCAGATCGCCGGGGTGACGTCAGTGCCGGCGGGCAGGTCGAGGCCGCCGGCTCGCAGCGGCTCGGCGAGGCGGCGGCCGGCGACCGGGATCACCGGGCGCAGCCGCAGGCTCTCGGTGATCGTCGCCCGCAGGTAGTCCTCCTCGCCGGCGGCGAGCGAGTCGCGCAGCCGGCCCAGCGCCTCGGGGTGCGCCAGCAGCAGGTCGAAGGTCCAGGCGAGCGCGGTCGCGGTGGTCTCGTGGCCGGCCAGGAGCAGGGTCATCAGCTGGTCGCGCAGCTCCTGGTCGTCCATTCCGGTGCCGTCCTCGAACTCGGCGCTCATCAGCATCGCCAGGATGTCGTCGCGCTCGGCGAGGTCGCCGCGGGCGCGGTGCTCGGCGATCTCGGCGAACATCAGCTCGTCGACCGCGCCCAGCTGGCGCTCGAACCGCTGCCAGAGGCCGCCGCCGTTCAAGCGCCGCAGCGCCAGCCCGACCAGCTGCGCCCGCGGCGAGGCGGTTTCCTGGAGGACGCCGGCGAGGATCGGCCGCATGCGCTCGAGGCGCGGGCCGTCATTGACCCCGAAGACCGCGCGCAGGATCACCTCGAGCGTGATCGCCTGCATCCCGGCGTGGATCGGGAACGGCTCGCCGAGCGGCCAGGAGTCGACCTCGGCGGCGGCCGCGGCGCGCACCGTCTCCTCGTAGGCGCGCATCCGCTCGCCGTGGAAGGGCGGCAGCATCAGCTTGCGGCGGGCCAGGTGCTCGGCGCCTTCGAGCAGCAGCACCGAGCGGGCGCCGACGATCGGTTCGAGGACGATGTTGCGGCCCGGCGGCAGCCCGTTGGCGCGCTCGGTGTAGAGGGCGCGGATCGCCTCGGGGTCGGAGATCAGCACCATCGGCCGACTGAAGCCGAGGAACTCGATGCTGAAGGCGTCGCCGTAGCGGCGCCGGCACTCGGCCATGAAGGCGAGCGGGCGGAAGCTCCAGCGCAGCGTCTGCGAGAGCGGCGACCAGCTCGGTCCGGGCGGTAGCGGCACCTCCATGAGGATGTCACGGAATCGCGGCATCGTGGGATCGCCGGGGTGCCTCCGTGGCCTCGATGTGGTCCAGCGGCCGCGACGGTTAGCATCGGGCCCATGACCTCGGTCACCGACCTCGAGCTCCTGTCCAGCGGCAAGGTGCGCGAGATCTACGAGTGGGAGGACGACCTGCTGATGGTCGCCTCCGACCGGATCTCCACCTACGACGTCGTGATGCCGACGCCGATCCCCGACAAGGGGAAGGTGCTGAACCGGATGTCGGTCTTCTGGTTCGGGCTGACCGGCGACATCGTCCCCAACCACTTCATCTCCGAGGACGTGCCGGAGGAGGTCGCCGAACGGGCGATGCGGGTCAAGCGGCTCGAGATGTACCCGGTCGAGTGCGTCGTCCGCGGCTACCTCTCGGGCTCGGGCTGGAAGGAATACAAGGAGGGCGGCGCGGTCTGCGGGATCGAGCTGCCGCCGAACCTGCTCGAGTCCGACAAGCTGCCGGAGCCGATCTTCACCCCCTCGACCAAGGCCGACGTCGGCCACGACGAGAACGTCGACTTCGACCGCGCCGCGGAGATCGTCGGCGACCGGGCGCTGCTGGAGGAGCTCTCGCGGGTCTCGATCGAGGTCTACAAGCGCGGCGCCGAGCACGCCGCCGAGCGCGGGATCATCCTCGCCGACACCAAGTTCGAGTTCGGCCGCTCGGCCGGCGCCGAGGTCGTCCTCGGCGACGAGGTCCTCACCCCCGACTCCTCGCGCTTCTGGCCCGCCGACTCCTACGAGCCGGGCAAGACGCCGCCCTCCTTCGACAAGCAGTACGTGCGCGACTGGGCCAGCGGCCAGGGCTGGGACAAAAAGCCGCCGGCGCCGGAGCTGCCGCCCGACGTGGTCGAGCAGACGCGGGCGAAATACGTCGAGGCCTACGAGCGGATCACCGGGGACAGCTTCTAGTGGCGAAGGCACGGGTCCTGATCCGTCCCAAGGAGGGGATCCTGGATCCACAGGGCAAGGCGGTCGAGCGGGCGCTGCCGGCGCTCGGCTTCGAGGGGATCGAGCACGTGCGGGTCGGGCGGCTGGTCGAGCTCGAGGCCGAGGACCCCGAGGCGCTCGGCGAGCTCTGCGAGAAGCTGCTCGCCAACCCCCTGATCGAGGACTACGAGATCCAGACCCTGTGATCTGGGGCGTCCTCCAGTTCCCCGGGTCCTGCGACGAGCGGGACGCATTGCACGCCTGCGCGGCCGCCGGTGGCGAGGCGCGGCTGATCTGGCACGAGGAGCGCAACCTCTCGCAGGTCGACGGGGTCGTCGTCCCGGGCGGCTTCTCCTACGGCGACTACCTGCGGGCCGGGGCGCTGGCGCGGTTCTCGCCGGCGATGGGTGCGGTGGCGAAGTTCGCCTCCGAGGGCGGCCCGGTGCTGGGGATCTGCAACGGCTTCCAGGTGCTCTGCGAGGCGGGGCTGCTGCCGGGGGCGCTGCTGCGGAACCTCGAGCTGCGCTTCATCTGCAAGCAGGTCGAGCTCGACGCGGTCGGCGGCGAGGGCGACGGCGAGCGGCTCTCGATCCCGATCAAGCACGGCGAAGGCCGCTACTACGCGCCGCCGCAGCTGCTCGACGAGCTCGAGGAGCGCGGCCAGATCGCCTACCGCTACGCCGACGGCCACAACTCCAACGGCTCGGTCCGCGACATCGCCGGCGTCCGCAACGAAGCCGGCAACGTGGTCGGCCTGATGCCGCACCCCGAGCACGCGGTCGACCCGCTGACCGGCTCGACCGACGGCCTCCGCGTCTTCCGCGCCCTGGAGCGCCACGCCTGAGGATGACCGCCGTGGAGGATTCGCCGATGGGGGCCAAACACCGCGAGCTCGGCCTCACCGACTACGAGTACGGGCTGATCGTCGAGAAGCTCGGCCGCACACCCGGCGACGTCGAGCTGGCGATGTTCAGCCTGCTCTGGTCCGAGCACTGCGCCTACAAGCACTCGCGCAAGCTGCTGCGGCGGCTGCCGACCGAGGGCGAGCGGGTGGTGATGGGCCCGGGCGAGAACGCCGGCGCGGTCGACGTCGGCAACGGCTTCGCGGTCGCCTTCAAGGTCGAGTCGCACAACCACCCGAGCGCGGTCGAACCGTTCCAGGGGGCGGCTACCGGGGTCGGCGGCATCCTCCGCGATGTCTTCGCGATCGGCGCCCGCCCGATCGCGATCCTCGACAGCCTCCGCTTCGGCGAGCTCGACTCGGTCCGCTCGCGGCACCTGCTCGACGGGGCGGTGCGCGGGATCGGCCACTACGGCAACTCGATCGGGGTGGCGACGGTCGGCGGCGAGGTCTACTTCGAGGAGCCCTACGAGCACAACTGCCTGGTCAACGCGATGTGCGTCGGGCTGGCGAAGACCGCCGACATGGTCCGCGCCGCCGCCGCCGGGGTCGGCAACTCAGTGGTGCTGATGGGCGCGGCGACCGGCCGCGACGGGATCGGCGGCGCCTCGGTGCTGGCCTCGGCCGAGCTCGGCGAGGGCGACGACGCGAAGCGGCCGACGGTCCAGGTCGGCGATCCCTTCGAGGAGTCGAAGCTGCTCGAGTGCTGCCTCGAGCTGCTGGAGAAAGGGCTGCTGGTCTCGCTGCAGGACCTCGGCGCCGCCGGCCTCACCTCCTCGGTCGGCGAGATGGCCTCGGCCGGCGGGGTCGGGATCGACATCGACGTCGCCGCGGTGCCGCTGCGCGAGCCCGACATGGAGCCCTTCGAGATCATGGTCTCCGAGTCGCAGGAGCGGATGGTCGCGGTGGTCGAGCCGGAGCGGGTCGCCGAGGTCGAAGCGGTCTGCGCCAAGTGGCAGACCGAGTCGGCGGAAATCGGCGTCGTCACCGACAGCGGCCTCGTCCGGGTTAGCCGAGGGTCCGAGATCGTTGGTGAAGCGCCGGTCGAGGCGCTGGTCGACGGCTGCCCGCTCTACGACATCGAGCCGGCCGAGCCGGCCGAGTGGATCTACGGCAACCGCGAGACGCTGGCGCCCAACGCCGACCCGGAGGCGACCCTGATCTCCCTGCTCTCCGCGCCGAGCATCGCCTCCAAGCGCTGGGTCTTCGAACAGTACGACGCGATCGTCGGCTCGCGCACGGTGCGGCGGCCGGAGTCGGCCGACGCGGCGGTGCTGCAGCTGCCCGAGGCGGAGAACGCGATCGCGGTCTCGATCGACGGCAACGGCCGCCGGGTCGCCTGCGACCCCTACGCGGGGACGGTCGAGGCGGTCCTCGAGTGCGCCCAGAACCTCGCCTGCGTCGGCGCCGAGCCGCTCGGCCTGACCAACTGCCTCAACTTCGGCAACCCCGAGAAACCGACGCCCGCCTGGCAGCTCGACCGCGCCGTCACCGGCCTCGCCGACGCTTGCCGCGCGCTCGGCGTCCCCGTCGTCGGCGGCAACGTCTCCCTCTACAACGAGGGGCCCGACGGCCCGATCTACCCAACCCCGGTCGTCGCCCTGGTCGGCGAGCTGCCCGACCCCTCGCTGGCGGCCGGCTCCTCCTTCGCCGCCGACGGCGACGCGATCGCCCTGCTCGGGCCCTTCGAACCGAGCCTCGCCGGCTCCGAGCTGGCGAAGCAGCGCGGCGCCCTCGAGCCCGGCCTCCCCCAGCCCGAGGTCGAGGCGGTCGCCGCCGCCTGCGCCCGGGTCCGCGAGGCGGTCCGCGCCGGCCGCGTCGCCTCCGCCCACGACGTCTCCGACGGCGGCCTCGCCGTCGCCCTCGCCGAGTCGGCGATCGGCGCCGGCCGCGGCTGCCGCGTCGACCTGCAGCCGCTCCGCGAACGCGGCTGCACCCCCGAGGAGGCGCTGTTCGGCGAGGGGCCCGGAGGCTTCCTGTTGAGCGGAGACCGCGCGGAGCTCGAGGCGCTCGGCGCGGTCCACCTCGGCGAGGTCGGCGGCACCACGGTCGAGCTCGCCGCCGGCGACCGCAGCCTCGTCGCCGGGCTCGAGACCCTCGCCGAGGCATGGCACTCGCTGGGCTCGCGGCTCGATTAGTCGGAGCGTGGACTCTCTAGGCTCCTCCCGTGTCCCCGGGAGGTCTCGAGACGCCCTCGCGGCCGCCACGGCGGCGCTCATCGCCACGGTGGTCCCCGCCGGCGCGCCGGGCGCTCCGGCACCGATCGAAATCGGTGAAAGCAGCTGCGCCACCCACGAGATGCCGTTCACAGTGATGGATGGTGCAACTCGACAGGGAGTCCCGTCACGCTCGTGGCACCTGGCCTTCGAAGCGAAGGCGGTCACCGGCGGCAGCGCGAGCGCAAACGCCAGCAGCGAGCACGCTCTGTCCGTCCGTCTCGAGCCGCACCATCGGCATCGCCCTCGTGAGCAGCCCACTCTCGTTCCGCTGTCCTCTTTCCCCCGCATAGCAAGAGAAATGAACAGCGGAGCGAGAGGGCCAGGGGCGCTCGCCCTAGTGCGCTAGTCGCTCTTTACGTCTTTCCAGGTACCGGAACCGCTTTCTTGGAACTCAACTGTCAACGTCGCGTCGAAAGTTCCGGTTCCACATCCCGCGGGCGAGCCGTCGATCGTGCCTGCTTTGTTGAAGGTGATGTTGCTGCCTCCCACTTCATAGGTGAAGGGGATCGATGTAGCGGTATACCTGCAGGTAATTCCGCCCAAGTCGATGATGCTGGTGAACGATGTCGTTCCTTTGCCCGACACCGTCGACGACAGGTCGGTGACGTTGAACGATGTGACCGTCACTGGATTGCCGTTGTTGGTACAGCCGGACGAAGTGAATTTGCCGCCCGAGGACGTTGTCACGGTCCCACCGGAGTTGACTTTTAGTTCGCCGAGCATCGACAGCGAGCTACATTCGATCGTGCCGAGAATCGAGGATGTGAATTTTGGGGGGACGGTTGATGTCGTGCTGATCAACGTTCCGACCGGAAGGGAGCTTGGAAAGGTGTGCGCGTCTGTTGTTGTCGGCGTGGCGCTCGCCATTGCGGGAATGGCAAGAGCGAGAACGGCGATCGCCGCCGTGAGCAGGCTGAACTTCCTGGCCATGTTTGTAGCCTCCTGTAGTAAGTCTGGACGAGACTCGTCTTCTGAGATTTCTCGGCCCGGCTATTCGAGCGCGGATTCAAAGGTTGAGGTCAACCGACGGCACCGCAGCGTTTGGTCAGAGAGATTCGTAGCGCTGGTTCAGCTTTTAGTCAAGGTTTGATGAGCTTTCTGGCCGAAAGGGCTCAGCGGAACGGCAAAACCCCTCCAAACGCTGGTCGGTCGAACCGTGCGGCGCCCGAGTACGCACGCCCTTCGCGCGGACGCCCTCCGGTCCCGGCCGTTTGGCGCAATTCGGTTGCGGGCAAAAATCGGGGTTTCGCTGACCCGAAAGTAGCTCCCACTGTCCTTCGCCTCAGTGTGCCCACGAATGGAGCTGCCGCTGTGATCATGGGTGTCGTCAGGCACGCCCGAACCTGTTGGCTCTCCGCACCCACCACCGCCCCGACCGGGGGTCCCTCAGAGCGCATGAAGAAGCGTCGGCGTCGGCGATTATTCGCCGACGCCGAAAGGCGACCGCCTCGTGCTCGAGGCACTTTCCCTGTCTGTTAGTCGATTACTATGTCTCGCCAGGGTCCGTTCTGTTCTTTGTACTCGAGTGTTGTCGTGGCGTCGAGAGTGGCATTCCCGCACCCGGCGGGTGAACCGTCGACCATGCCTGCTTTGCTGAACGTGATTTCGCTTCCTCCGACTGAATAGGTGCCCGGGATGCTTGTGCCCGTGAACGTGCAGGTCAGACCAGCCACGTCGATGACGCTCGAGAACGACTCGGAAATTTTCCCCGATACCGTAGACAGAGTGTCGGTGACGTTGAACGATGTTACCGTCACCGGATTGCCTTTGTTGATGCAGTTGGCGGCGGTGAATTCCCCGCCGGAGGTCGATGTGACGGTGCCACCCGAATTGGTTTTCAGTTCGGTGTTGGCCGTTAACGTTTCACATTCGATCGTGCCGAGGATGGTGGATGTGATCTTCTTCGGGCCGATGTTTGTCCACCTCTCGATTGATCCGACCGGTAATGAGTGCCCGAAAGCGTCTGTTGTTGTCGATGCAGCGCGTGCCAATGCCGGGATGGCAAGAGCGAGGACGGCCACTGCCGCCATTAGCAGGCTCAGCTTTCTAGCCATGCTTGTACCCTCCTATGAGTACGTCCGGTCGCGATTCGTCCCTGTGAGATTCCTCGGCCGGTTCATTTGAGCCACGGATTCGTCGGTTGATTTTGACCACAGAACCGCAGCCGTTCGTCGATGTTTCGTACCGGACACTGACAGTGCAGTCAAGGATTGATGAGCGCTCCTGGCTGCTTGGTCTGTTGGCGGCCGTAGGGATGGGCCAGATTCCCTGCAAAACGTCGACCGGTCGAATCTCGCGTGCCCCGATACGCACACGCTTCGCGCGAACGGATGCAGGGCCGGGAGTTCGATTTTTTATGTCAGGTGCTCTCGTAAAGGCGACCGCAAGTGCGCGGTCGAGTTCGCTCTGACCAAAAGCGGTGCCCATTTCACCGCCACCAGCGGCCGGCGCCGCTAGGGCTCGTGGTCGCGGCGCAGGACCGGGGCGGCTAGGGCGGCGACGAGGAGGGCGCCGGCGCCGGCGATGAGGAGGGCAGCGCGGGGTGAGGTGGCGTCGACGAGGACGCCGCCGAGCAGCGAGGCGAGGCCGGTGCCGAGTGAGATCGCGGCCAGCAGGAAGCCGAAGACGCGGCCGACCAGCTGGCGAGGCACGTAGCGCTGGATGATCGTGTCCATGCCGGTGAGGGCGGCCCCGTCGCCGCCGCCCGCCACCGCCTGGGTGAGGGCGACGACAGCGACCAGCGGGGCGAGGCCGGTGAGCAGGGTGCCGAGCGCGGTCAGCAGCAGGCCGGCGAGGTACACCCGCGGCGCCGGCGCGTGGAGGCGGGCGAGGACGCCGACTGAGCCGGCGATCGTGCCGACGCCGTAGACGGCGCAGACGACTCCGTAGGCGGCGGCGGAGCCGCCCAGGGTCTCGCGGACGAGGAAGACGAGGGCGACCTGGTCGATCGCGACGAAGCCGATCGCGAACAGAAGCGAGAGCAGCAGCACCCGGGTCAGCGAGTCGGCGAGCACGAAGCGGGCGCCGGCCCGCAGCGAGGCGAGGACCGCTTCCGGCACGTCCGCTTCCTCCCCGTGCCGCGGCTCGATGCGGGACAGCCGGGTCGTCAGCAACGCCGAGAAGACGAAGCTGGCGGCGTTGATCCAGAGCACCGCCGAGGGGCCGATCAGGGCAAAGACGATGCCGCCGAGCAGCGGGCCGATCGCGGCGTTGAGGTTGTAGGCGACTCCCAACGAGGCGTTGGCGGCGAGCAGCTCGCCATCCTCCACCAGCGCCGGGATCGCGGCGGTTCGGGCCGGGCCGTAGATCGTCTGCAGCAGGGTGGTCAGCACCACGAGGCCGAGGATCGGGCCGAACGGCGGCAGGGCCGCCAGCGCCGCGAAGCAGGCGGCCTGGCCGAGGTCGCAGAGGACCATCGCCCGCCGCAGCTCGACCCGGTCGGCGAGAACGCCGGTCAACGGACCGACGATGCGCGGCAGGCCGAAGGCAAGCGCCACCGCGCCAACCGCGACACCGGTGCCCTGGCGCTCCTGCACGTAGAGGGTGAGCGCGGTCAGCGCCGCGCCGGTGCCGGTGTAGGAAAGCGCGATCGCCAGCCACAGCGCGCGGAAGCGCGGCCGCGTGCGGAGCAGCGAGAGCGCCGTGGCCATCCCCACAGTCAATCGTCCAGGGCGGCCGCTCGACGTTCCTTTCGCGTTTAGAGAAACGCCTCTCCGGGGAGGTTCCGATCTGGAGCCGCGTGTCCGGGAGTCCACGGCTAACCGGGGCAGCGATCCAGGAAGGAGGGAGTTTGAAAAGCGCGGGCGCGAAGCGAGCCCTGTTCGTGCTGGCCGCGACCGCCGCGGCCGCGGCGGCGACCGTCCTGATCAGCGCCTGCGGCGGCTCGAGCGGGCCACCGACGATCAAATTCTTCGTCGCGATCCAGCCCGGCGGCACGATCGAAGCGAACGCCGAACGCTGCACGAAGGAAGCGAACGGCAAGTACACGATCAAGCCCGAACTGCTCCCCAATGACGCCTCGCAGGCGCGCGAACAGCTGGTCCGGCGGCTCGGCGCGAAGGACTCCTCGATCGACGTGATCGGCCTCGACGTGATCCGCACCGGCGAATTCGCCAACGCCGGCTGGATCGAACCCTGGCAGGGCAAAGAAAAGGAAGAAGTGGTCGAAGAAGTGTTCCCGAGCGTGATCGAAACCGCGACCTTCGACAAGCAGCTCTATGCGGCGCCGTTCAACACCAACACCCAGGTGCTCTGGTACCGCAAAGACCTGGTCAAGAAGCCGCCCGAAACCTGGGACGAAATGATCGAAGCCGCGGAAAACTTGAAAGAAGCCGGACAGATCCAGGTCCAGGCCGAACGCTACGAGGGCTTCATGGTCTGGGCCAACGCCCTGATCGACAGCGCCGGCACCGAAATCCTCTCCGGCCCCGAAACGGTCGACCTCGAACAGAAGCCGACCGAAGAAGCGCTGGCGGTGATGGGCAGGCTCGCCAACTCCTCGGCGGCCTCGCCGAACCTACCGACCTCGAACGAGGACACCGCCCGGCTCGCCTTCGAGGCCGGCGAAGCGGCCTTCATGACCAACTACACCTTCGCCTTCGCGAGCGCCAAAGAAAACGCGCCGGAAATCGCCAAGGAGATGGGCGCGGCGCCGTTCCCGCGGGTCAACGGAAACGAAGCGAAACCGCCGCTCGGCGGCTTCAACCTCGCGGTCAGCTCCTATTCCACGCACAAGCAGATGGCCTTCGAAGCGGCCCGCTGCCTCTCTGACCAGAAATCGCAGGAAACGGCGGTCGAACTGGACGGCCTGCCGCCCTCGCGCTCGGACCTCTACGAGAGCAAGGTCGTGAAGAAGGCATACCCCGGCTTCGCCGGCCTGGTCAAGGAAATGGTCGAAACCGCCGGGCCGCGACCGGCGACGCCCGCCTACGAAGACGTCTCCTCGGCGCTGCAGCGCACGCTCCACCCGCCGGAAAAGATCAACCCCGAAGACACCGAAGGCATCTACGAAGAACTGAAGTCGAACCTCGAAGCCGCGGTCAACAGGGAAGGGCTGCTCTGATGGAGGCCGGCACCCAGAAAGCGCCGCGCCGCCAGATCAGCTCGCGGACCCGCTCGGAACGCAAACTCGGCTGGATGCTGTGCGCGCCGGCGGTGTTCGTGATGCTCGCCGTCACCGCCTATCCGATCGTCTACTCGGTCGCCCTCTCCTTCCAGAAGATCGACCTCCGCTTCCCGGGGCAGAACGAATTCACCGGCCTCTCCAACTACGGCACCGTGCTCAGCTCCGAACTGTGGTGGACCGACGTCTTCAACACGGTGTTCATCGTCGTGATCTCGGTGGTGATCGAGCTGGCGCTGGGGATGGCGATCGCGATCGTCATGAACCGGGCGATCTTCGGCCGCGGCATCGTCCGCACCTCGGTCCTCATCCCCTACGGGATCATCACCGTGGTCGCCGCCTTCGCCTGGCAGTTCGCCTTCGCCTCGGATTCGGGCTTCGTCGGCCACCTGCCGTTCGTCTCCGAAGAATTCAACTGGTTCGGCGGCCGCTTCAGCTCCTTCGCGGTGATCATCGCCGCCGAGGTCTGGAAAACGACGCCGTTCATGGCGCTGCTGCTGCTGGCCGGGCTGGTGACGATCGACGACCAGCTCTACGAGGCGGCGCGGGTCGACGGTGCCAGCGCCTGGCAGCGCTTCACCCAGATCACCCTGCCGCTGATGAAACCGGCGATCCTCGTCGCCCTGCTGTTCCGCACGCTCGAGGGGTTCCGCGTCTTCGACTCGATCTTCATCATGACCCGCGGCGCGCTGGAAACCGAATCGATCTCGATCCTCGGCTTCAACCAACTGATCAGCCGCTTGAACCTCGGGCTCGGCTCGACCGTCTCGGTGCTCCTGTTCGTGATCGTCGTGCTCGTCTCGGCGCTCTTCATCAAGGGCTTCGGCGTCAAGGTCGAGGAAGGGCGGCCGGGGGGCTGAGATGAAGCAGGACAAGCCCAAGGACTACGCCCTCTGGAGCATCGCGATCACGCTGGTGCTGATCTTCGCCCTGGTGCCGGTGCTGTGGCTGCTCTCGGTCTCGCTGAAGCCGGCGAGCGAGATCGCCGACGGCCGCATCATCCCCGAACACCTCTCGCTCGACAGCTACAAGTCGCTGTTCGAAGGCGGCTTCAGCGAGAGCCCGTTCCTGCACCCGCTGGTCAACTCGATCGCGATCGCCCTGATCACCACCGTGATCGCGATCGTGCTCGCCTCGTTCACCGCCTACGCGATCGCCCGGCTCGATTTCCCCGGCAAGCGGCTGATCCTCGCCGGGGCGCTGGCGATCGCGATGTTCCCGCCGATCTCGATCGTCGGCCCGCTCTTCGACATGTGGCGCTCGCTCGGGATCTACGACTCCTATCCGGGGCTGATCATCCCCTACCTGACCTTCTCGCTGCCGCTGGCGATCTACGTCCTGACGGCGTTCTTCAGGGAGATCCCGTGGGACCTCGAGCAGGCGGCACAGGTCGACGGCGCCACCCCGTTCCAGGCCTTCACCAAGGTGATCATGCCGCTCGCCGCGCCGGGCATCTTCACCGCCGCGATCCTCGTCTTCATCTTCTGCTGGAACGACTTCGTCTTCGCGATCTCGCTCACCTCGTCGAACAACTCGCGGACCGTCCCCGCCGCCCTCGCCTTCTTCACCGGCGAATCGACCTTCACCGAACCGACCGGGTCGATCGCGGCGGCGGCGATCATCGTCACGATCCCGATCATCGTCTTCGTCCTCATCTTCCAGCGCCGGATCGTCTCCGGCCTCACCGCCGGCGCGGTCAAGGGATAAAGGAGCCCAGCAAATGTCAGAGATAGCCCTCGAAGGTGTGACCAAGGTCTTCGACGACGGCTACGAAGCCGTCAAGGACATGAACCTCGACATCGGCGACGGCGAGTTCATGATCCTCGTCGGGCCCTCGGGCTGCGGCAAGTCGACGGCGCTGCGCATGATCGCCGGGCTCGAGGACATCACCTCGGGCGAGCTGAAGATCGACGGCGAAGAAGTGAACGACCGCTCGCCGAAGGACCGCGACATCGCGATGGTCTTCCAGAATTACGCCCTCTACCCGCACATGACCGTGCGCGAGAACATGGGCTTCGCGCTGAAGCTGGCCGGCGTCGACAAGGCCGAGATCGACGAGAAAGTCGAGCAGGCGGCGCACACCCTCGACCTCGAGCAGCACCTCGACCGGCGGCCCGCCAATCTCTCCGGCGGCCAGCGCCAGCGGGTGGCGATGGGGCGGGCGATCGTCCGCAGCCCGAAAGCGTTCCTGATGGACGAGCCGCTCTCCAACCTCGACGCGAAACTGCGGGTGCAGATGCGCACCGAGGTCGCGCGCATCCAGTCGGAACTGGAGACGACCACCGTCTACGTCACCCACGACCAGACCGAGGCGATGACGCTCGGCGACCGCGTCGCGGTGATGCGGGCGGGCGTCCTGCAGCAGGTCGGCGCGCCGGCGGAGCTCTACGACGGGCCGCGCAACCTCTTCGTCGCCGGCTTCATCGGCTCGCCGGCGATGAACTTCATGCCAGGCGAGGTCGCCGGCGGCAAGCTGAAGCTGCCGCTCGGCGAGGTCGACGTGTCTCAGCTGCCCGGCGGTCACCGCGACGGCCGCGTGATCGCCGGGCTACGACCCGAGAACATCGAGGACGCGACGATCGTCGGCGACGACGTCAAGTCCCAGCGCGGGCTCACCTTCGAGACCGAGATCGACCTGGTCGAGTCGCTCGGCTCCGACCTCTACGCCTACTTCCACATCGAGTCCGAGGGCGTCGAGTCCGATCAGCTCGAAGACCTCGCCGGCGAGAGCATCAGCGAAACCGGCGCCGGCGGCCTGCGCGAGGGCCAAGAGCGGGTCGTCGCCAGGCTCGACCCGACCAGCAAGGTCAAGCGGCGGGAGAAAGGCCCAGCTCTGGGCCGATACCTCGAAGCTGCACCTGTTCGACCCCGAGAGCGGCGAGCGGCTCGGCGACTAGAGTCCCGCCGGTGAGCAGCGAGTCGAAGCCGACGCGCATCCTCTGGCACATCTTCGTCGACCCCGAGGAGCAGGCTCCATACGCGACCCGCCTCGCCGACTACCTGGCCGATCTGGCGGCGCCGGGAGTCGAGTTCGAGCTGATCGGGCTGCGGCCGCCGGACACCCGCATCCACCGGATCTCCGAGCTGCGGACCGGCGCCCAGGTGGTCGCCGACCTGATCGAGGCCGGGCCCGACTACGACGCGGCGGTGATCGGCCACTTCCAGGACCCCTTACCTGTGGGAGGCACGTTCGGCGCTCGAGGCCCCGGTGCTGGGGCTGGGCGAGAGCTCGATGCTCTACGCCTGCATGTTCGCCCGGCGGATCGGGATCGTGACGATCTCGCCGGTCTTCATCCCCTGGCACGAAGAGCAGATCCACCACTACGGGCTCGACGAACGGGTGACGGCGGTGACCGCGATGGAGACCAGCGTCGGCCTCTTCATGGAGGCCTTCGAGGACGAGGAGACCTACCGGTCGGTGAAGGCCCAGTTCGACGACCACGCCGCGCGGCTGGCGGAAGCGGGCGCCGAGGTCGTGATCCCGGCCGGCGGCCTGCCGGCCCTGCTGTTCCGCGAGGAGGAGGGCCACCGCGTGAACGGCGCCGAGATCCTCAACCCGACCGCGGTGCTGGCGGCGCAGGCGCAGACGGCGGCGGCGATGCGGGGCCGCAGCGGCTTCGGCACCAGCCGCCACTCGACCTTCGCGCTGGCGGCAGAGGACGTCCGCGAGCAGTTCGTCGAACAGCTCGGCGGCCACGGCGTGCCGCTGCCCCCGCGCGACCGCGGCTGAGCCCGCCCGGCCTGACCCCCTCCCCCGCGCGATCCGCCCAAGTCTCGCACGCTGCGGGCACCGCGCGCCGCCCCCGGGGAGAGAATCGCGTCGCTGAAGCATTGGCGTCGCTATGACGACGCGAATGCTTCAGCCGTGGGCGGCGGGCGGCGTGGCGGCTGCGTCCGCGCCCAGCACGGAGCGGTTGCCCGCCGGCAGCTCCTGGCGCTGGGGATGACGCCGGCCGCGATTCGCAGACCGCCTCGATTCCGGCCGGCTGCACGCATTGAACCGTGGCGTCTATGCGGTTGGCCGACCGAGGAAGCTCGGTCGCCACGGGGAGCTGACCGCAGCAGTTCTCGCCAGCGGTCCCGCTGCGCAGCTCAGCCACCGCAGCGGGGCCGAGCTCTGGGGCATCGGCTCGCGGCATGGCGGACCGATCGAAATCGCCGTCCCCGCCAGCTCACTTCGCCGCCGTCCCGGGATCCGGCTCCACCGCCGCGCCGATCTCGCCGCTCCGCGCTTCGTCCACCGCATCCCGGTCGGCGACCCGATAACGATCCTGATCGACCTCGCCGCCTGCTCGGTCTCAGACGAAGAGCTCGAAGACGCGGTCAACGAGGCCGACCGCCGCGAGCTCGTCCCGACGCCACGCTTGCGCTCGGCGCTCGAGGAGGTACCGCGCCGCCCCGGCGTCGGCCGCCTCAAGCGCCTCCTCGACGCGCAGACCTTCAGTCGCTCCGAGACCGCGCTCGAGCGGCGCTTCTTGCCGATCGCCTGGGCGGCCGGCCTGCCCGCGCCCAGTGCCCAGGAGCGCCTCGGTCGCTACCGGGTCGACTTCTTCTGGCCGGCGCTCGGCCTGGTGGTCGAGGCCGACAGCCTCCGCCATCACCGCACCGCCTCAGAGCAGGCGACCGACCTCGAGCGCGACCAGGCACACGCCCGTAGAGGGCTCCGCACCCTGCGCTTCAACCACCTGCAGATCTTTCGCCGGCCCGCCTACGTGCGGTCGGTGCTCGAAGACGCCGTCCGCCATCTCGGCAGGTCCGGGGGCTGATCGGGGAGGGATCGGTGATCGCCTCGACGTGCCTCCGATCGGCGGGATCACCCTCGACCTCGCGCGGCCGTCCTCCTATCATCGCTTTGCGTGCGTCGCGCCTTTGCCGATACCCCGCTGGGCCAGATCCACTACGCCGAATTCGGCGAGGGCGAACCGGTCCTCTTCCTGCACGAAACGCCGCGCTCCTGGGACCAGTTCCGCGAGGTGCTGCCGATCGTCGGCGCCCGGCGGCGGGCGATCGCGATGGACACGGTCGGCTTCGGCGACTCCTGCGACCCGCGCGAGGACGTGGCGACGATCGAGGCCTATGCCGAGGGCGCCCTGCTGCTGCTCGACGCGCTCGGCCTCGAGCGGGTCGACCTGGTCGGCCACCACACCGGCGGCGTGGTCGCGATCGAGGTCGCCGCGGCGGCGCCCGAGCGGGTCGACACCCTGGTCCTCTCCTCCACCCCGCTCGTCGACCGCGACTTCCGGGAGGCGCACGCCGGCAAGCCGCTCGGGGTCGACGAAGCCGAGCGCAGCGAGAGCGGCGACCACCTGGCCCAGCTCTGGAACCAGCGCCTGCCGCACTACCCGCCGGGCAACCCGGAGCTGCTCGACCGCTACCTGATCGACGTGATCAAGGCCGAGCAGCACGCGACCGGCGGCCACGCCGCGGTCGCCGCCTACGAGATGGAGCCGCGGCTGGCGGAGCTGCGCAGCGAGGTGCACCTGATCATCGGCGGCGCCGACTTCCACGCGAAAGAGCACTCGCCGCCGCTCGCCGAGGCGCTGCGGCCGCGAGCGTCGAGGTGATCGAGGACGGCCTGGTGCCGCTTCCCGAGCAGCGCCCGGACGAGTTCGCCGCCGCCGTCCTCGCCGCGCTTGCTGAGCGGTCCGCTGCTAAATTCGGCTGAGTGGCGAAGCTCTTCGAGCACATCGACGATCACATGCGGGGCTGGATCGCCCGCCAGCCGATGTTCTTCGTCGGCACCGCGCCGCTCGCCGGCGACGGCCACGTCAACGTCTCGCCGAAGGGGCCGATCGGGACCCTGAAGGTCTTCGACGACCACACCGTCGCCTACCTCGACATGGTCGGCAGCGGCGGCGAGACGATCGCCCACCTGCGTGAGAACGGGCGGATCGTGGTGATGTTCTGCGCCTTCGAGGGGCCGCCGCGGATCGTCCGCCTGCACGGGCGCGGCGAGGTGATCCCGGCCGCCGACGAGCGCTTCGAGGAGCTGTTCGAGCGGGCCGGCTTCGAGGTGCCCTCGATCGAGGAGGCGCGGCGGGCGATCATCGTGGTCGACGTCGACCGGGTCGCCGACTCCTGCGGCTACGGGGTGCCGCTGATGAGCTACGAGGGCGAGCGCGAGCACGCCCGCCTCTCGGCCGAAAAGCGGCTGCGGGTGTCAGGCTCCGAGGCGATGCGCAAGCACGTCGCGACCCGCAACGAGGCCAGCATCGACGGCCTGCCGGTGCTCGACGGCGCCGCGCCGGGGCCGGCCTGAGGCACTGCTACCCTGCCCGGGTAGGCAGCCGCCTGCGCTCAATCTCCAGCTGCGAGGAAAGCGCGCTCTTGAATCCCGATTTGCGGTTCACGGCAGACCGCGAGGGGCCACGCGACGAATGCGGGGTCTTCGGCGTCTACGCGCCGGGCCACGACGTCAGCCGCCTCGCCTACTTCGGGATCTTCGCGCTCCAGCACCGCGGCCAGGAGTCGGCCGGGATCGCCGCCTGCGAGGGCGGCCACATCACCACCCTGCGCGACGCCGGCCTCGTCTCCCAGGTCTTCGACGAGGAGAAGCTGCGGGCGCTGGAGGGCGACATGGCGATCGGCCACGTCCGCTACTCGACGACCGGCGGCGGCTCTTGGGAGAACGCGCAGCCGGTCTGGCGCGACGACGGCCGTGAGGTGGCGCTCGCCCACAACGGCAACCTGACCAACGCGGTCGAGCTGTGGGGGGAGCTGAAGGAGCGCGGGATCGACTTCCGCGGCACCTCCGACTCGGAGATCATCGCGGCGCTGGTCTCCTCACACGACGGCCGCACGGTCGAGGACGCGGTGGCCGAGGTGATGCCGCGCATGCAGGGCGCCTATTCGACCGTGGTGATGACCAAGCACGCGATCGTCGCCTTCCGCGACCCGCACGGGATCCGGCCGCTCAGCCTCGGCCGGCTCGGCGACCGCTTCGTGGTCGCCTCCGAGAGCTGCGCCTTCGACATCATCGGCGCCGAGCTGATGCGCGAAGTGCACCCCGGCGAGCTGGTCTCGCTGACCGAGGGCGGACTGGAGACTCGGCAGGTGATCCGCACCGAGCGGCGCGCCAGCTGCGTCTTCGAGCACATCTACTTCTCCCGCCCCGACAGCCGCCTCGAGGGCAAAGTGCTGCAGCAGTCGCGCGGCCGGATGGGTGAGATCCTCTGGCGCGAGGCGCCGGTCGAGGCCGACCTGGTGATCTCGGTGCCGGACTCCGGCAACCCGGCCGCCGCCGGCTTCGCCCGCGCCTCCGGCCTGCCCCGCGACGACGGCCTGATCAAGAACCGCTACGTCGCCCGCACCTTCATCCAGCCCGGCCAGGAGCTGCGCAAGCACGGGCTGCGGATGAAGTTCAACCCGCTGCCGGAGATCATCGCCGGCCAGCGGATCGTGGTCGTCGACGACTCGGTCGTGCGCGGCAACACCACCCGCCAGATCGTCGGCATGCTGCGCGACGCCGGCGCCCGCGAGGTCCACCTCCGCATCTCGGCGCCGCCGATCCGCCACCCCTGCCACTACGGCGTCGACATGTCGACCCGCGAGGAGATGATCGCCCACGGCCGCACGGTCGAGGAGATCGCCGACGAGCTCGACGCCGACTCGCTCGCCTACCTCTCGATGGAGGGCGTCTACGAGGCGATCGGCGGCACCCCCGAGGAGCACTGCGACGCCTGCTTCAGCGGCAACTACCCGCTGGGCGACCCCGAGGACGCGAACGGCAAATTCGCCCTCGAGACGATCACCGCCGTCCCCGCCTCCTAGACGGAACCGAGGACGCCGAGATGCGAAGCGCCACGTTCCGCATCGTCGTCCTCGCCTCCGGCGGCGGCACCAACCTGCAGGCGATCGTCGACTCGCTGCACGGCCGCGAGGGGATCGAGGTGGTCGGGGTCGGCTCCGACAAGCCCGGCGCCGGGGCGCTGGGGCGGGCGGTGGAGGCGGGGATCGAGACCGCGGTCTTCCCCGCCGACGCCTACGCGGACCGGCTCGGCCGCGACGCGGCGATGGCCGACTGGGTCGAATCCCAGCGGCCGCAGCTGATCGCGCTGGCCGGCTACATGCAGCTGCTGAGCGAACCGTTCGTCGCCCGCTTCCGCGGCCGCGTCGTCAACGTCCACCCCGCCCTGCTGCCGGCCTTCCCGGGGCTCGACGCGATCGGGCAGGCGCTCGCGGCCGGCGTCGCCGAGACCGGGGTCACCGTCCACTTCGTCGACGAGGGCGTCGACACCGGGCCGCCGATCCTGCAGCGCGCCGTGCCGGTGCCGCCCGGCGGCGACCGCGAGGCGCTCGAGGCGGCGATCCACGCGGTCGAGCACCAGCTCTACCCGGAGGCGATCCGCATGCTGGCGCAGGGCCGGGTTAGGATCGACGCCGACGACCCGACGGTCGTGCTGATCGATGACTGACTCCCCCTCCGACACCCAGCAGGAAGTCCGCGCCGACGGCGCCGTGCGGGTGCGGCGGGCGCTGCTCTCGGTCTCCGACAAGACCGGGATCGCCGACTTTGCCCGGGCGTTGTCGGGGCTCGGGGTCGAGATCCTCAGCACCGGCGGCACCGCGGTGGCGCTGCGCGAGGCGGGGATCGAGGTCACCGACGTCTCCGAGTTCACCGGCCAGGAGGAGATCCTCGACGGGCGCGTCAAGACCCTGCACCCGCGGCTACACGCGGCGCTGCTGGCGCGGCGCGACGACAGCGAGCACATGGCGGTGCTGGAGCGGGAGGCGATCGAGCCGATCGACCTGGTCTGCGTCAACCTCTACCCCTTCGAGGAGACGATCGCCGCCGGCGACGTCACCCCCGAGCTGGCGATCGAGAACATCGACATCGGCGGCCCGACGATGATCCGCGCCGCGGCCAAGAACCACGCCGGCGTCGCGGTGATCGTCAAGCCGGAGAGCTACGACGCGGTCAGCGCCGAGCTCGAGGAGTCGGGTGGTGAGGTCTCGGCCTCGACCCGGCACTGGCTCGCCAACGAGGCCTTCGCCCAGACCGCCCGCTACGACGCCGCGATCAGCCGCTGGTTCTCGAGCGAGTACGAGGACTTCCCCGAACACGTGGTGCGCGCCTACGAGAAGGTGCTCGACCTCTCCTACGGCGAGAACCCGCACCAGCGGGCCGCCCTCTACTCGGAGGCGGGCGCCGGCCGCCACGTGCTCTCGCGGGTCTCGAAGCTCGGCGGCAAAGCGCTCTCCTTCAACAACGTCCTCGATCTCGACTCGGCGCGGACGCTGGTCGAAGACTTCGAGCAGCCGGCCTGCGTGATCGTCAAGCACAACAACCCCTGCGGGGTGGCGGTCGGCGCCGACCTCGACGAGGCCTGGGAGAAGGCGTTCGCCTGCGACCCGCTCTCGGCCTACGGCGGCATCGTCGCCTTCAACGGGCCGGTCGACGCGGCGCTGGCCGAGAAGCTGGCGGGGATCTTCCTCGAGGTCCTGTTCGCGCCCGGCTACGGCGACGGCGCCCTGGAAATCGTCCAGCGGCGGGAGAGCCTGCGGATCCTCTGCAGCGAGGAGACCCGCGAGCTCGACCCCTTCGAACGCGACCTGAAGCGGGTCCAGGGCGGCCTCTTGGTGCAGGACCGCGACGGCGACCCGGAGCCGCGCGAGATCATGGAGGCGGTCACCGGGCGCGAGCCCTCCGAGGCGGAGTGGGAGGACATGCTGTTCGCCTGGACCGTCTGCCGGCGGGTCCGCTCGAACGCGATCGTGATCGCCAAAGGCGGCGCCACGCTCGGGATCGGCGCCGGCCAGATGAGCCGGGTCGACTCGGTGCGGCTGGCGGTCGAGAAGTGCCGGGCGGCGCGCGGCGAGGACGCGGCCGAGCTGCTGGCCGGCTCGGCGGTCGCCTCCGACGCCTTCTTCCCCTTCGCCGACGGGCCGGAGCTGGCGATCGAGGCCGGCTCGACCGCGGTGATCGAGCCGGGCGGCTCGAAAAACGACGGCGACGTGATCGCCGCCTGCGACGCAGCCGGGGTCGCGATGGTCTTCACCAAGCACCGCCACTTCCGGCACTAGAGGCGACTGGGCGAACGATGGCCGAGCGGCGGACGACGCCGGTCGAGCTGCTCTGGGACCTCGCCTTCGTCTTCGCGATCACCCAGGTCAGCGCCTTCCTCGTCCACCACCTGAGCTGGAGCGGCTGCTACCACGCGATGCTCCTGCTGGCGCTGGTCTGGTGGGCCTGGTCGGCGTTCGTCTGGGCGACCAACGCCGAGGAGGAGGACTCGGCGACGATGCAGCTGGCGCTGGTTACGGCGCTGCTCCTGATCTTCATCGCTGGGCTGGCGGTGCCCGGCTCCTTCGGCGCGGAGTCGACGCTGTTCGCGGTCACCTACGCCGGCGTCCGGCTGATCCACCTCGGCCTCTACGTCGACGCCTCCCACCGCGGCCACGCGCGCTGGGAGTCGATCGTCGGCTTCAGCGCCGCGACGCTGGGCGCGATGGCGCTGCTCGTCGTCGGCTCCTTCCTCGACGGCGCCGGCCAGGCGATCCTCTGGACGGCGGCGGTGGCGATCGACTACGCCGGGCCGGCCTGGCTGACCCGCGAGCGGCTGCGCGGGCTGCAGCGGGTCGCGGTCGCCCACTTCGCCGAGCGCTACGGCCTCTTCGTGATCATCTGCCTGGGCGAGTCGATCGTCGCGATCGGGCTGGCGGCGGAGGGCAGGCCGGTCGACGCGGCGCTGATCGCCGCGGTCGGCTTCGGGCTGCTGGCGACGGTCGGCCTCTGGCGCACCTACTTCGGCGAGCTGGCCGTCGACGCCGAAGCGCGGCTGCGCGACGAGAGCGACGCGGTGCTCGCCGCCGCCGACGGCTACAGCTACCTGCACCTGCCGATCGTCGCCGGGATCGTCGTCTTCGCGGTCGGCGTGCGGCTGGCGGTCGAGGCGCCGGCCGAGCCGCTCGCGGCGGCGGCGCGGCTGGCGCTCTGTGCGGGGGTCGGCTTGTATCTGCTCGGGCACGCCGCGTTCCGCCTGCGGATGACGCACCGGGTCAACCCGGCCGAGCTGGCGACCGCGGCGGCGCTGCTCCTCCTCTTCGCGGTCGGCGGCGGGATCGTCGCCTGGCTCCTGGTCGCGATCGTCGCCGGGCTGCTGGCGGCGCTCTCCGTCGCCGAAGCGCTGCAGGCGCGGTCAGCCAGGGACCAGCCCAATTTCAACATGTGAGGCCAAGCCCGTTTTGATTGGGTACGCCGATGGCCCAGCCCGAAGGCGCGAAAGTCATCGCCGATTTCCACGGTGTGCTGACGACCGCCGAGGGCGTGGTCCGGGCGAAGGGCCGCAAGAAGAGGAGGTGCGAGAGTCAGCGCACGAGGGAGCAGCTGGCGCGGTTCAGGGAATCCCACGAAGGATCCGAATGCCGGGTGAAGAATCCGGTCGGCGGCATCGTCCTCACCGCCGACGGGCTTCTCGATACGACGATCTTCGGCAGCTTCGTCCCGAAGTTCGACTTCACCGAAGCCTCGACGCTGCTCTACGAAATCGAACGGCTGGCCGAGGACGCGCGCGAATGGTGGCCGCGACCGGCGCCCAAGGCCGCGGGCTTCGTCGACTGGCTGATCCGCAAAGCGCTCGAGCCGGTGGCGCGGAAGCAGCGAATGGACGACGAACGCCACCCTCACTCGCTCGCCGCGTTCAGCCTGACGACCTGGGTCCTGAAGGCGATGATCGAAGAGCAGAAGGCGATCGAAGAACAGGGCGCCGCGGACCCCGGAAGCGAGGACCCGTCGCCTGCCTTCAAAGCGAAGCTGGCGCAGATCAGAGGACAGGCGGTGCTGGCCAAGGCTCGCCTCGACGAGGCGCGGCAGCGCTCGGCGCAGACCAGGTATTGGTGGGGAGCGGTGCTCGGCGCCTTCGCCCTGCTCGTCTTCTGCGCCGCGCTCGGCTACGTCTTCTGGCTCACCGACACGCCGGCCTTCTACGGCGTCGCCGTTCCGGCCGGCGGGATCGGGGCGATGGTCAGCCTGCTGCAGCGGATGAGCAACGGCAAGCTGAAGCTCGACACCTCCGCCAGCCGCGACCTGCTGGTGCTCTTCGGCGCCGTCCGGCCGCTGATCGGGGCGGTCTTCGGCATCTTCCTGTTCGCCGCGATCAAGGGCGGGCTGGTGACCGCCTTCAAGATCCCGGTCGGGCAGTCGCTGGCCTTCTACGCGGTGATCGGGTTCCTCTCCGGGTTCAACGAGCGCTGGGCACAGGACATGCTCAAATCCTCCGGCGACGGCCTGCAGCCGCTGTCCGCGAAAGGGACCGGCGCGGATCCCGTGCCGGCACCGGCCCCGGACCCGGCGAACTAGATAGTCAGCCTGGTTGTTAGTCAACTTAGTTGACAGTCGTCTCAGTTGACGGTATCGTCGCTCGCGGCAAACGACGAAAGGAGCCGCGATGGCCGACCCGACCGCAACCAAGGCCGACGAGATGCAGTGGTACGAGGAGCTGATCCTCCCCGTCCTCCTCCACGAGGCGCGCAAAACTTACGGCCGCGCGATCCGCAAGGCGTTCGCCACCGGGGGCTTCGACGACATCCCCAAGCTCGGCCCGCGCCTGCTCGGTGGCATGCTTCGCGTCGGCGGCCAGCCGGACGACATCGCCGCCGACTTCGGCATCTCCAGGCAGGCGGCGAGCAAGATGGTCGACGCACTGGTCGTCCGCGGCTACCTCGACCGCAGCGTCGATCCCGACGACCGCCGGCGGATGCTGCTGGCGCTGACCGAGCGCGGCGCGGCGGCGGCGAAGGCGAGCTGGGCGGCGACCGATCGCGTCGACCGCGAGCTCGACGAGGCCGTCGGGCCCGAGGCGGTCGCCCAGATGCGGGAGACGCTCGGCGCCCTGGTCGGGCTGCACTCCAAGGACGGCGAGTAGGCAGCGCCCGGCTCAGCGCAGGTTCGGCAGCCAGCCGAGCGTGCAGGACGGGGTCCCGTTGATCGCCCGCTGGATGCGGCCGCCGAAGATGCGGGGCGTGAAGAACTGCAGCTTCTCCATCCCCAGCCCCGGCTCGTCGCCTTCGCGGGGGCGGAACATCGCTTCGGCGACCGAGGCGGCCGGCGAGGCGTTGCGGCCGTTGCCGCGGGCGATGAAGAAGTCGGAGCTGATCGGGTTGCCGGAGGCGTCGTAGCCGGTGATCGCATTCATCTGGAACTGGTCCGGCTGGCTCGGCCAGTTCTGACGGACGTCGACGCAGTTGAGGGAGCGGGCGTTGCTGACCCCGTTGGCGCGGATCAGGTACGGGTAGCCGACCGGCATCAGCGCTTCGTAGGACCACTGCCGGGCGGCGGTCTGCAGTTCGGAGATCGCCGCGGTGCGGTTCACTTCCGGCCACTTTTCGCTGGCGATCGCGGCGCGGGCGGCGGTCAGCTTGCCGTAGTCGCTGACCAGGATCATCCCCAGGCCGTCGCTGGCCTGGCGGGCGAGCTCGACCCGGTTGAAGAGTTCTTTGCCGAGCTGCTTGCCGCGCGCCGCCACCTCGGAGGCGAGGATCGGCGGCCCGGCCGGGGTCGAGAGGCTCGAGGCGACGTCGAAGGCCGCCGAGATGCCGGAGGCGGCCGACTCGTATTTGTCCGAGAGCGTGCCCAGCGCGGCCACCTTGGAGAGCAGGCCGAGCGCCCACGAGGTCGCTTCGCTTTCCTTCTCGATCTGCGCCGAGTTGAAGATTTGTTCGGTGATCGCCTGCAGGTCGACCCAGGTGCCGGTCGCGCCCTGTTCGAACGGGGCGAGGACGTCGGCCAGGTACTTGTGGACCTTCTGCACCGCGATCGTCTCTTCCAGCAGCTCTTCCTTGACCGCGGCGAAGGTGCGCTCGCTGTAGGTCGCGCCCGCCGGGTAGGGGGCCCTGCCTTCGAGGTTGCTGCGCACCGCGCCCCAGTCGGCGTTGTAGCGCTTCCAGAAGCATTCGCGCAGCTCCGAGCATTTCGCGCCTTCGCCGCACAGTTCGGTTTTCGAGCAGAGGTAGGCCTGGACCTTGGCGACTTCGTCGGCGCTGCCGATGTCCTTGCCGAGCGGCGGCCACGGCTTCGGGGCCTGGTAGGCGGTTTCGATCATGCTGGTGTTGACCGCGCCGAGCGAGTCGCCGACCGGCTCGCTGGCGAGGCTGGGGACGAAGTTCGAGGTGCGGCTGCGGATCAAGGTCCCGAGCAACCGCGCCGGCGGGTACTTGGGCGCGGCGTAGGGGCCCTTGTCGTAGGCGGTGCTCGCTTCCGCCGGCGGGCTCTTGGCGCCGAAGCGGCCGACGAAGCTGTATTCGCTGGTCCCGTCGAGCGCGTAGACGAGCAGCGGGTTGCCGCCGAAGCGGGCGATCCGTTCGGCCAGCCGCGACCAGTCCGGGCCGGCCGCCTTCGGCTTGCCGATCGACTGCACGAAGATCAGGGCGCCGCCGGGTTTTTCGGTCTGGTTGATGAATTCGTTGATCGCGGCGCCCTGCTGGACGGCGGCGCTGGTGTCGCCGCCGTTGGTCGAGAGGGCGCCGTTGTAGAGCGGGCGCAGGGTCATGCTCTCGAGCACGACCAGGTGGAAGCCGGCGCTGGTGCCGGGGGGCAGCTGGTTGGCGTAGGTCTGGCCGTTGATCACCATCTTGTTGACGGTGCCTTCGCTGCCGGGCGCCTTGGTGTCGAACAGCGGGAATTCGCCGGCGACGTATTCGTAGACCGGAGCGCCTTCGCGCTTCACCGCCTGGTTGGTCTGCAGGTAGCCGCTGATCGCGCCGGAGATGCCGGGCGTGTAGCCGCCGCCGGGGATCCGGACGGTCGCCGACCCCGCCGGGGCGCCGGGGATGCCGATCACCGAGTAGGGAAGGCCGAGTGCGAGCCCGGCGAAGTTCTCCTGCGAGGGGAGCGCGACGCCCAGCTTCCGCAGCAGCTTGGCGAAGCCGTCGATCAGCTCCCTCGGCACCCCGTTCTGGCCGCTGACGATCATCATGTAGCGGGTGCCGCCGTATTCGTCGGCGAGCTTGTTCAGCTTGGCGAGGCCCTCGCCGTCGCTGTTGACCCGCCCCGACGCTTTGACCGCGCGCGTCGTCCGTTCGAGGACGACGTAGGCGGAGCCGGTGTCGCCGGCGCCGTAGGAGGTGCCGGCGATCTGGATCGCGCCGCCGGGAGCGATCGTGTTGATCGGGACGCCGATTGGCGGGTCGTTGGGGACGACCGAGACGGTGACGCTGTCGTAGGAGGTGGGCTCGGGCCCCGCGGTCGGATCGGCTTCCATCTCCAGCACGTAGGCGCCGGGCTTGCTGGCTTCGACCAGCGGGCGGGAGCTGCCGTGGCCGCGCAGCTTGACCCTGGCGCCGGGCGGGCGCCTGGTGACGCGCCAGGAGTAGTCGACGTCGCCGCGGCCGGCGGTGGGCGCAGCGGCGACGCCGAGGCGGGCGTCGGCGCTGACCGAGACGCTGTCGTCGGCGCCGGCATCGGCACGCAGGGACCAGCCTGGGACCTTCACGGTGCGGGAGGCACGGCGGACGACGCCGCCAGCGCGCGATTCCAGCCGCAGGCGGTTGGCGCCGGGGCGCAGCTCGTTCGCCGAGCGCAGTTCGATCTGCTGCAGGTCGCCGCCGATCCGCGTGAACTGCTCGTGGACCGGTTGGCCGTTGACCTGCAGGTGGACTTCGGCGCGCGGGTCGGCCTCGACGCGGAGGACCAGCGGGCCCTTCCTGGTCGCGACTTCGACCGCGGCGATCCGCAGCTTCGGGGTCGCCGCGCCGGCGGGAGCGGGAGCGGCGGCGAGGGCGGTCGCGGCGAGCGCGGCGAGCAGAGTCGGGAACAGCTTGCGAAGTCTCATCCTCGTTCTCCCTGGCTACCGTTTGACGTAGAGGTAGCCTTCGATCCAGTCGTCGGCCCCTCGGAACTTGCCGTTCTCGAAGTTGATCCGCAGCGGGCCGCCGACCTCGCCGGCACCCTGCCCCGGCAGGTCAGGCGTGTAGAAGTGGGCCCGCCCGGTTTCCGTCTGCGCCCAGGCGTCGGTGATCGTGAAGCGGTCGGAGGCCGGCCCCGGCAGCGTCCCGATCAGCTGCGCGACCGGGTTGGCGAGGTCGTTGGCGAATTTCGTCGTCACCGTGATCGACCGGCTCTTGCCGTTCCAGCCCCAGTCGATCTGGACGTTGCTGCGGTCGTTGGTCCGGGTCACGCCCCACGGATACGGACCGGTCGCGCTGCCAATGCAGGCGCTGCCGCCGTCCGACCAGTCGCAGCTCCAGCCGCTGACCGGCAGCGAGTAGTCGTCGTGGATCTGCTCGAGCCGGCAGACGTCGCCGATCCCTTCGGCGGTGTAGGGGCCGCAGGGCGGGTAGTTATCGGCGCCCGCGGCGGCGCCGCCGACCAGCGCCTGCCCGGCGCCGCTGAGCGCCGCGGCGCAGCCGGGCTTGGCGGCGACCGCCGCGTAGAAGGGGCCGCTGCCGGCGGTCGCCACCGACCACTGGTAGGAGCCTTCGTCGGGGGTCGCGCGGTCGGCGCCGACCTGCGGATCGGTGCCGGGGTCGCGGGCCTCGCCCCGCTGTTCGAAGACGACCACCTGGCGGCCGTTGGCGCACTTCTGAGCGCTGCTGTCGAGGTAACCGAAGACGCCGCCGGGCCAGCCCCTGATCGAGAGCTTCGCGGCGGCCGGCTTGGACGCGGCGCCGGCGCTCCCGATCGCGACGACGCCGGTGATCGACAGCGCGATGACGAAGGCGAACGACAGCTTTCGCATTTTCTCTCCGAGACTCTCCGATGGGTTGGGTGACGGGACCGGCGGACCGATCGACGGTCTATTCCGGTCGCTGTTCGGTATTCCTGCCGAATGATCGGCGGAGCCGCCCCGGGACTTGAATCAGGTGGACGAAATGGCGCCCGCGCCACTGTCGAGGCGCGGCGCGTGGTGGCGGAAGAGCTGGGCGACCGGTGGAGGGGAGGAGCTCGGTGACCTCGCCCTCACCCACGCCCGCTGGCGCTCGGTCGCGGTCAGCCGCGGCGAGACCGGATCGCGCTCGACAACCCGGTCAGCCCTGCCTGAGGCCGAGTCGCCGGTACCGTTGACGCCATGACCGAGCTCATTCGCGATCCCGTCAGCCGCGTGCGGATGAGCTTCGAGCGGCAGGGAGAGAACCTGCAGGTCGACGTCTGGCTCGAACCCGGCGGCGGCCTGCCTCCCCACCTGCACCCGCGGCAGGAGGAGCGCTGGTCGGTCGTCGAGGGCGAGGCCAGGCTGCTCGGCAAGGAGCCGCGGACGATCAGCCCCGCCGAGGGCGAGATCGCGGTCCTGCCGAACACCGTCCACGGCTTCGAGAGCATCTCCGACGCCGATGCCCACCTGCGCTGCGAGGTCATCCCGGCCCTGCGCCTGCAGGAGTTCCTCGAAGAGTCCTCCGCCGCCGCCCGCGAAGGCCTCTTCAACTCGCGCGGGATGCCGAAGGGCCTCGCCGGCATCCGCTGGGCCGCCCGCTTCCTCAAGAAGTACGACGACGAGACCGTCTTCCTGTCTCCCCCGCGCCCGCTTCAGAAGCTGCTGATCGCCCTCTTCGCGCGCGGCGCCTGAGAGCCGTCACGAAGCCGCGCGTTTCGTCACCCACACGTACGACTTTCCCGTCTAGCGTCGCCCCGTCGCGGCCACGGTCGCGGCGGTAGCCCCGGCCGCCGGACGCGGGCCCTGCCCCCACGAAGCGGGGTTGGCGGGTTCGACTCCCGCTCGGGGCGCTACAGTGAAAGTACGTGGGGGCGGGGCCACCAAGTTCGGCGGCAACCTCGCTTCTGTGAACGGCTCGCTTCGGCGGGCCGTTTGCGTTTCATCCATTTGCAGCGCTGGTTTCGGCCAGGCCGCAGCGGCTTCTGATCTGCTCGCGACCGTCCGATGCGGGCGTCGCTCCGACTACGCGACGTCGGCGGGTTCGACTCCCGCCCGGGGCGCTACGATGGCAAAACGTCGGGGCGACGCCACCAAGTTCGGCGGCAACGTTGCTTCGCGAACGGCTCGCTTCGGCGGGCCGTTCGCGTTTCGCGCCTCCGTTCCCCTTAGGGTACGTCTATGGGAGCACAAGAGAATCGCGGTGGCGTTGTGACGGAGGAAGGCTGGATGCCAGCGAGGCTGATTCCAGTTGCCGGGATTCGGGGCCAAGAGGAGCAAGAGCTCAGAGCAGCCTCATCGTTACTCGCGGTGATGGGTGCGGTGGACGAGTTCGGGCGGTCTCTATTGAGAGAGATCGGCGCGCCAGCAGGAAAGATTTCGACCTTTACCGAGGTGCAATTGATGGGCGCGGACGGACAGCGGCTACGGCCAGATGGGCCGTGAGGGTCGAGCGTGGTAAGCGTCGGTGGCAATGCCTAGTCGAGGTGAAGACCGGCAATGCGCCGCTCAAGCCAGACCAGGTCGCGAACTATCTCGATCTCGCGCGCGAGCATGACTTCGACGCTGTACTGACGATCTCAAATCACATCAGCACCACGTCTAGCGACGTTCCCATCGAAATCGATCGACGAAAGCTCCGCCGCGTGGACCTGCGCCACCTTTCTTGGTGGCGGATTCTCACCGAGGCCGTCATGGAGCACCAACACCGAGGTGTGAAAGACCCAGATCAAGCTTGGATACTCGGTGAGCTGATCGCCTATCTCGAGCATGAGAAGTCCGGTGCGATCGGATTCGAGGACATGGGGAAGCACTGGGTGCAGGTTCGAAATTCCGCTCGCGACGGAACCATGAGGGTTACCGATCCCGGCGTGCGAGACGTGGTGGACCGCTGGGAGCAGTTCGTCGAGTACCTCTGTCTCGGGCTCAGCCAAGACCTCGGTGTACAGGTAGCTTCGGCCCAGTCGAAGTCTCGGGACGGCAACAGCTGGACGGACACCCTGCTCTCGGACCTGGATGCGCGCGGAGCCCTATCCGGCTCCTTTCGAGTCCCCGCCGCAGTTGGGCCAATCGATGTCGAAGCCGATCTCAGAGCGAGACAGACTCGCGTCGGCGTCAAGGTCCCGGCGCCGAAAGAGGGCCGACCCCTGACTCGAATCAATTGGCTTCTCCGACAGCTCGCCAAAGCTCCATTGGATCTGACGGTCGAGGTCCAGTTCGCGCGATCCAAAGAAACCACCGCAATGCGCCTTTCTGAGGCGCGAGATGAACCTCGAGGCCTACTGTCGCCTTCGGATCCCAAACGCGAGCCGAGGGCATTCGTGCTTTCGCTTGCGCGAACCCTCGGAACCAGAAGGGGCGCGGAGAGCGTCCTTCGTCCTAGAGACGCGGCGCCAAGTTGTTCGGTTCTACGGCGATCTTGTCGAAGAACTGAGACCCTGGCAACCGCGCGCTCCAAGACTTCCTCCCGCTGACGCAGCTGCCGGATCGGATCCACGCCACACGCTTCCTCCGGACCGTCCCCATGACAGCCGGGTCGTGCTCCCTCCTGCCTCGGACAATCACGTCAGCGACGTGCCACCCGAGTCGAGTCCGAGCGAAATGAAGCATCAGCCCGTCGAGGACTCTCCGCATGAGCCCAACACCAGGCTCGATCGCCCGTCGCACTCCTGAGGTCGAGCTCGCCGGCGGTGAGGCGGCGGGAGAGCTCGTCGGCCAGCTCGGCCGGAGCGAGGGTGCCGACCGGGACCGCGTGGGCCTGGTACTCGCCGAGGTCGTCGAACTGCGACCAGAGCTGCTCGATCACCTCGGGGTCGGAGAGCTCGTCGCCTTCGCGGTTGGCGACGCGCTCGAGGCAGGTGATGAGCGGTGCGCGGAGGACGGCGTAGGCGGCCGCGAGACCGGCCGCCGCCAACGCTTCGCGGAGCGTCGCGAGGAAGAAGCGAGGGATCACGATCCCGTCGATCACCGTGAAGTAGCCGCCGTTCGCGTAAGACGCCGCGGCCGCCCCCACCGTCCGCATCACCAGCTCGTTCTGCTCCTGCGACTCCGGTCGCCAGGGCTCGACGTACGCGGAGGTGATGAAGCCGAAGAAGACGTCGGATTCGAGGTGGACGCCGGGGCCGAAGCGCTGCGAGAGGAGCCGCGCCGTCGTCGTCTTGCCGACGCCGGGAGGACCGGTGAGGATCAGGACGGGTGGGTGGATCGGGCTCATTCCGGCCCCACCGGCGCAGGCCGGGCACCTGGTCGAGTCCGCGGTTGGAGCTGGCAATCACCTCGCAGCGGGCCGCCAGCGCGTGGGCGGCGTGGAAGGCGTCGCGCGGCGGCAGCCCCGGCCGTGACATCAGCGCCTTGGCGCCCGCGACGACGACGCCATCGGTCGGCTGCAGCTCGAGCCCGAGCGATCGCAGACGCTCGCAGCGGCGGCGGGCGGCGCATCGCCGCGCGGCCGTCGGCGGTAAGCGGAGAGCGGGTCCCGCTCGCCGTCATCGCGAAGCCAGGCGAGGACCAGCCGGTAGGCGAGCTCGTCGAGCATCAGCGCGCTGATCACCGCGCCGTCCGCCATCTCGGCCGTGACCAGGGCCCGCCAGCTCGCGGTCGGCCCGACCGTCGCGCCGCGCCGGGAGCGAAGGTGCGCGTAGAGGAAGTTGGTGTCGAGGTAGCAGCGGCTCAAGCGGGCCGCAGCGCTCGCTCGAGGGCGGGGTCGGGCGCGTCCGGCCAGTCGCCCGCGAGCACCTCCTCCAGCTCCTCGTTTCGAGCCTCGCCGGCCGCCCCGGCCGTTCGCGCCCAGGCCGCGGCCGGGCCGTCGCCGGTCTCCAGAGCGAGCCGGGGCCGACCCCGAGCGCGCGCGAGAGGCGGTCGATCGTGCCCAGGTCGACGCGAGTGGCGCGCCCGGCGATGATGTTGCGCACGGTCTTCTCGTCCAGCCCGGCCTCTTCGGCAAGCTGACGAGCTCCCCAGCCTCGCTGCTTCGCCAGCTCCTCGACTCGCCATGAGATCGGCATGGGAGCATCATGCCGCCGCGGGGGGATGTTCCTGGTCTTCGGGACAGCGAGCGCGGTGATCATCTCGGCCTCGTATGTGGAGCGGGATCCGCCGCGCTAGGCGAGGGCTCGCTGGCGCTCGCTCGCGCGCGTCACCAGCTCGCAGACCTCCGCCGGCGTGTCGGCGGTCACCAGCAGCTCTTTGTCGCCGGGCGCGATCAGGCCGTCGTCCTCGATCACGTCGTCGATCCAGGAGAGCAGCGGCCGCCAGTGCTCGCGGTCGACGAGGATCGTCGGGAAGTGACGGATGCGGTGGGTCTGGACCAGGGTCAGGCTCTCGAACAGCTCGTCGAGGGTGCCGTAGCCGCCGGGCATGATCACGAAGGCGCGGGCGTAGCGGACGAACATCAGCTTGCGGGCGAAGAAGTAGTGGAAGTTGAGCGAGCGGGTCGCGTAGGGGTTCGGCGCCTGCTCGTGCGGCAGCTCGATGTTGAGCCCGATCGACTCGGCGCCGGCGTCGGCGGCGCCACGGTTGGCGGCCTCCATCAGGCCCGGGCCGCCGCCGGTGATCACGGTGAAGCCGGCGCCGGCCAGGCAGGCCGCGGTCTCGCGGCAGAGCTCATACCAGCGATGGCCCTCGGGGACCCGGGCGGAGCCGAAGATCGAGACGCCGTTCTCGACGTCGCGCAGAGCGTCGAAGGCGGCGTCGACCTCGGCGCGGATCCGCTCGACGCGGCGGTCGTCTTCCCCCTCGATGTCCCACGGCACGCGCAGCAGCAGCTCGTCGCGCTTCGCTCCCTCGCTTGCGTCCCCGGCCGGCACCGTCGCGGAAGTAGAACACACGCGGCCGATCGGCCCGATCGACGCCTGCGACTAGGTGGCGAGCCGGTGGAAGTGCTCGATGGCGCCGCGGCGATAGATCTGGTCGACTTCGCGAAGGACGCCGGCGTCGACCAGTTTCCGCACGTGGTAGGAGAGGTTGTTGAGCGTGTAGCGGCACTCGAAGACGTCGACGAGAAGCTTCACCGAAAGCGGCTCTTCGATCTGCCGGCAGGCTTCGACCACCTCCACCTGCGCCGGGTGCAGGAGGTCGAAGAGGCGCTCCTGCCAGAGCGGCAGCGTGGGCTCGGCGTCTGACCGCGGTCGCTGGTTGCTCATCGGCGAGCCTCCACCCCTGCCGGGGGCGAAGCCAGTGCCCGCGCCGGCGCGCCGCGTGGGCGGCGCGCCGGCTCCTGGGCTCAGCCCTTCGGCGTGCAGGCGCGGATCACTTCCGTCGCTGCCTTGGTGCCGTCGGCGAATACCGCTTCGCCGTGGACCTGGAGCTTGCCGTCGGTGCATTTGGCGGTGATCGGATGGTAGGTCTTGCCGCCCGTTCCCTTGACGCTCTTGTCGATCGTCAACTGGAAGCTCGTGACCGAGCCACTGCCGCCGGCGATCTTCGGGATCGAGGCCACCGAGAGGGTGCCGTAGCGCCCGTGCGGCTTGTTTTTGATCTTCACCGTGGTGACGATCGCGCCGGTGATCGGCGCGTTGAAGTAGGCGTGCACGTACCAGGTGGTGGTGCCGCCCGAGGTGCCGCCGTTGATCAGGAGGAGCTTCGAGTTGACCATGATCGGTCGCTGTTCGGGGAAGGCGACCTCGACGGTCGTCTTGCCTTCGCCGATGATCGCCGGGCCGCAGGCGGCTTCGGCGGCTTTGGTGTCACGCGACTGCAGCTGACCCGAGGAGCAGGTCGGGATGCCCTTGGCGTTGACGATCGCGTTCTTGTCGCCTTCGATGATCACTTCCTTTAGGGCCGGCGGGTGGGTGCCGTCGGTGGTCGCGATCTTGCCTTCGACGTTCAGGCTGATCGGTTCCGGCGTCTTCTTCGAAAGCGCCTTCGGCGTGAAGCCGCCGTCGGCGGTGAATTTGAGGTTGCCCACCTGCACGGTGACCGGGCCTTCGCCGGCGCCGAGCGCGGCCGTTGCGATTCCCAGGGCAACCAGGCCCGCCAAAGCGGCCACGATTAGCGCTCGCTTCGAAGCGCGATGCCGACGTCTGCTCATTCCGCTTGCTTCCTCCTTGTTGGTGAGCGCGGAGCCGGAGGCGGCAGCAGCCCCCCGGCGCTGTCGCCCCCCCGCCCCGCCCCTGCATGGCCTGCTCGCCTCTCGGCGATTCAGCGCCCAGATTAGAGGATGTCGTCTACAAAAACAACCAGCCTGTGTGCAAGGATGGACGACACGGTGGGTGACGGGCGACGAGCGGGCCAGGCGACGGTGGACGGGGGCGCTCGCGTGCCGGCGGCGCCGAGCGCGGTCGCCGGCGGCTTCGCCACGGCGCTGCTCGCCGGCGACGCCACCAGCGCCGCCAGCCACTTCTCCACCATCGGCCACTGCCTCACCCCCGACGGCACCGCGATCTTCGGCCGCCCGGCGATCGCCGCGCTGCTCGCCCAGCTGACCGCCTCCGACCACCGCCTGGAGATCCACGCCGGACGCACGATCGTCGCCGACTCGGTTGCCGCGCTACTCGCCCAGATCGACACCATCGACCGACGCCTCGAGCGACACGCCCGCCACCTCACGGTCGCCGAGGAGCTCGCCCTCTGCACCCAGTACTGGACCCGTAGCTCCGCCCCCGCCAGCCCCGAGCGCTTCCGGGTGAGAACGACAGCACGCTTCCTCCTCGTTCGCGAGGAGCGAACCTGGCAGATCGCGATCGCCTCGCCCTGGGGGTAGCAGGGCATCTTTAGAAGGTGCCCCGGTTCCCTCACGAGTGCGACTCCATTCCACTGCCTCAAAAGCCACCTGGTGCGGCGATCAGCGTGATCGCCGCACCAGGACATGGAAGCCCAGAGCCGGTCGACAATACCGATCCGGCTGCCTCATTCCACGTTCCACCCCTTGCTATTTAAGGATCAAGGGATTTCCGCTAACCGTTTCAGTGATCGAGAAGTCGGCGTTAGCCGTGAATGGGCCACAGACTGGGGGGCCGTTCACTTTGCCGTTGACCATCCTCAGAATGCTTCCACCGGGGGTGTAAGAGACCGCGATAGCATTATTTTCGTTGTGGCATTCGAAGCCACCCAGTTTCCAGTCAATTGCCAGCCCTAGCGTTCCGTTCCCCGGCGTGCCGTCGAGTTTGAGGCCATGGACTGCGGGCTGCAGCGGGAATTTTTGGCCGTTGGAGGTGCAGGCTTCCGCGAAACTGGGACCGCCCCCGTAATGGCCAGCTTCGACTGCTTCCACCGTAGTACCGTTGTTTTGGGTTACTTCGGCGCGCAGTACCACTTTGCTGCATTTCAAAGTACCGTAACTGGTGTTGAACGTGAAATTGGTGCTCGTCGCCGTAAACGACATCCCTTTGGACAGCAAAACACCGCCTTGCGTTTCTAGCCGCGCAGCGCTGGCCCCTGCTGGCAAGGCGGTCGCGATCAGCGCAACGGCGACCGCGAAAGCCATCGACTTCTTCATCCTCGATCTCATAGGCCTCTCCTCGTAATAGGGAATCCCACCGACCGACTTGGTTCAGTGGCCAAGCCAACTGTGCCGATCTTGGAGCGGCTGGTCCACGGCGATGTGCTTACTATGAGTCGGTCCCTCTGGGCACTTTGCGACGCCAGCCGATCACTAAGTGGCGGCGGTGGCGTTAGTCACAGATTCCTGAAGGCGAAGGGCAACGTCGAGCTCGGTCCGGGAATCGCTCAGCGGACGGCCAAGCCGCTCTTCTGCCTCGCGGAGGCGGCCGGCCACCGTGTTACGGCTGAGGCCGAGGGCAGCTGCGGCCGAGGAGGCATTGCAGTCTGCGGCGAAGTAGGCCCTCAGTGTCTGCCGGAGAACATCGCCGCGCTCGCGGTCGTCTTCCAAGGGGTTGAGGTAGAGGCGGCGAAGCGAGGCCTCAAGCAGGTCGTCCTGCAGGGCCGCAGCAAGGAGAGCGACATCGGCGTAGCGTACGACGCCCGGCCGGCCACGCAGGGCGACCCCAAGGGCCGCGCGAGCCTGGCGGTGGGTGAGGCGCCAGCCGGTTGGCCCCGCCGCAACCTCACCGAGCGCGAGGAAGGTACTGGGCGGGCGGAGCAGAGCGACGGCGCGGAGGACATCCTCGGGATCGAGCGGGCGGCGGCGGCCAAGCCAGGCCCAGTGCAACGCGCGGGCCGGCGAGGCAACGAGAAGTTGGGCGTCCAGCGATCGGGCCAGCGCACGCAGCGATTGCCCCGCGCCGCTACCGGTAGCGAGGACGGCCAGGTGCGAGAAGGCAAGATCGTATTCGAGCGCATCAGCCTCGAGCAGTTCCCCGGCGAGAAGCCGCTCGATCAGCTCGACGCGGACGCGATTGCCGCTGCGGCTGACGGTGTCGACCTCGTCCGTGTAGGCCGCGGCGGCGGCGCGGAGAAGCCGGTCGACCGCGAGGCCAAGGCTGTGGAGTAGACGCTTCAGCTCGTCCGCGGGCAACCCGCCCCCGGCCTCCTGCAAAACGAAGTCGCTGATCACGCTGTGGCCGGCAACGTAGCGGCGCGCCACGGTGTCGAGGCCGACACCCGAGCGGGCGGCGAGACGGGCTTGGGTGAGAAGGGGAAGGGGCACCGCGGCAGCTGCCTCATCCTCGCGCTCGAGCGTGGCGATCGCGTGATCGACGGCGGCGGCCACCGCGGCGCGCAAACCTTCGGCGTAGCCTGGGCCGGCGCGGTCGGGCAGCGGCGACAGAGACGCGAGGCGCGCCAGTGTCGCCTGCTCGATCTCCTCGCGTCGCACCCGCAGTCGCGATGCGAGCTCTGCCGTGGCTCCCCCTTCGCCGTGCCGGGACATCGGCTCGCTAGGGAGGACCCACGCGATCTCTACCTCGCCGGTCTCGACGCTTGCCGCTTTCCCCGGACGCGGCCGTGGTGGTGCTTCTTGTTCGTTTTCTTGCAGTCGTTCGCGATCAGCGGCGTGAGATGCTCGGAAAGCCCGTTCTGAGCTTTGAAGAATACGCTCGCCCGCTGAGTTTTACGGCAGACGTTTTCGGAGTTTTCGAGCAAGCCATATTTCTTGCCGCCCTTCATTTCGAGGACGAATCTCGTGACCGGAGCATCGGGCACCACTTCGAAGGTGTTGCGGATCCCTTCATGCTTGGTGGTGTCGACTTTGCCATGCAGGAGGATCCGGACCTGGCCGTTCAGATCGGCAACGAGGTCGGGGAGCTTGTGCCCGTAACCGACGCCGATGTAGACAGGACCTTCGAGTGGTTTGTCGAGCAGCGGCGTCCACGCTTTGGCGTGACCGTAGACCGAGCGTTTTGGACAGGTTGCGGATTTCAGCTGCGGCTGGGTGCAAACCTTGTCGAGATTCCCCTGATCGAGGAACTCGGAATGGGGGAGCCCGACCTGGGCGCGGGCGATGTTCGAGTAAGCGCCCTTTTTCGGGTAGGTGACCACCGCTTTTAGCGCCGGGTGACCTGAACGCTTGGTCGCACCTTTGAGGCTGAGATTCAGCGCCGGTTTGAACTTGAGCTTGTTGCAACCGCCGACCTGAAAGCGGTTCGACGGAGTCGCGGTGGCGCCGTTGGAGCTGTGGAGGCTGGCGCCGAACTTCATCGGTTCGCAGTTGGTTGGGTTGAGAATGAAGCCCGGCCGGTCGACATTGATGACCACGGACCGCAGCTTCAGCGGAAGTCCTCTGAGCATGGTCGGCACCGGATCCGATTTGACCGTGATCTGCGCCGTTTCGAGATTGACGAACGCCGGCGCCCGGATTACGACCGTGCCGAGGTCGAACGGTCCCGCCACAGCGGGCGTGACCACCACCGTCGAGATCGGTGCGCCCTCGTAGGGCCCCGCAAGGTAGACGCGACCGCTGACGTGGAACGGTTCGGAGCCAACACCCGCGGCACTGTCGACGGTGCCGACCTGGCTGGCCGCCGGGCAGCTCGGAGTGGCGAGCTCGGACTTGCCGCTCTTGCCCTCGGCGGCGGCAATAACCGACTCAGGGCAGTAAGGGATCCCCTTCAGCTTGCCGACGACGCCCAAGGGAAGGGCGAAGTCGAGCCGGTCGAGTTCCTGTTCCCCGTCCTTGCGCTTGAGCCGGATCACCATCGAGCTGTAGTCGCCCGCCTTCGGGTCGACGGTACCGGCTTCGATCGAAGGAGAGAACGGTCGTGAGCCCGCCGAGCCAGCGCAGTTGCTGCTCACCGAGAACCCGGGTTCTGCCGTCGTTGCGGCCTCTCCCGCTTCAGCTGACCAGGGAGTGAGCGAACCGGTGGTTCCGTAGTGGCCGCAGACTTCCGGCGTCGCCAACTCCGAGCGCGGGCCGCCGCCACGGAAATGCAGGACCAGGTCTTCGAACGGCACCTGCGGGTTGTTGTCGAAGGTCGCCGTCAGCTGGCCGTCGTTATTTGGATCGGGCCTGACTTCGCCGGCGAGCTTCAGCGTCAGGCCGAACCTCGGGCTTTCGACGACCAGATAGAGAGCGAGCAACGAATGGAACGGGTTTTCTTCCTGAGCGGCGAGGTAGATCGTCCCGCCGATCTTTTCTTCGAGCAGCGGGGTCGACACTTCGAAGCTCCCCAATTTGGAGCCGTCGGGGCAGTTCGGCGCCGCTTCGTTGAAGCGAATCGGACTTGGAGACGGGAAGTCAGATCCGAGGAAACCGATCTGCGACTCGCTGCAAGCTTCGAGCCCGTTCGCCGCAGACGGGTTCACGATGAGGCCCTGCGGCAGTTTCACCACCGTCTTCCTGAGATGCGCGGTGACGAGCTCGCTCGGCTCCGTCAGCCCGGGCTGCGGGATGTGAAGCCGGGCGGTCGCACCGGTGGGGCTGGAACCCGCGCTCGTGTCCGGTTCGAAGGCGAAAGAAGGCTTTTCGTTGGCGGGATGCGGGCCGTTGCCGACCCATGCTTCGGTAAGCGGCTGGCAATCGGTGAGCAGTGGGAGGGGATCCAACGTCCCCGAGAACGAGAGCGGGTCCTGCCAGCTGCTCCCTTCGATGCTCGTCCAAGGCCCCCTTCCCTGCGCCGATTCCTCACGCTGCTGGGCGCAGGCGGTCGGATTGTCGAGGAACGCCTTCCCCTGGGCGGCCGCGGGCTTGCCTTCGAATGCGACGTAGCCCCCGTAGAACTTGTTGACGTTGGCGACGTTCGGGGCAACGACCGTTAAGCCGCATCTTCCGATGCCCGCACGGAGCCGAGGAGGCTCTGTAGCGGTGCACCGATGAGCGTCGTGAACTCGGCTGCGTACCCCCGCGGTGGTACATCGTTGAAGACCCTGGAGCCCGTGCCAGATGCTTCCGTTCCAAAAATTCCAAGAGCGGGTTTGACGTGGCCCACGGACATTTCTTCGCTATTGCAGAGCGGTGCTTGAGGTAGGCCGGGAGGATTGTTTTCAGCGACCAGGGCTTGCGGGCAGCGCTTCGTCGTCAGCGGATTGCCCAGGAAACCCGGCGGCAGGTCGACCTTTACTTCCTTCGCGTCTCCAGCGGGGACTATCTTGCCGGTAGTCCCGCGGACCGTGTTCAGCTCGAAGAAGGTCTGAGCGCTGTAGGGATGGGCCCCGGCTCGGGTCTCGGGATTGCCGTCAGCATCGAAGGCTCCCGCCCAGAATGCCTGGACACCGAATGGCGCCGGCTGGTTTGAAACCACGATCGAGAGCGGGTAGGACACAGCGGGGGCGCCACCACCTTCGATCGTCACCGGGACAGTAGAACTGCCCGCAAGTGGCTGGTCGACCTCGATCGGAACCACAATGCTTCCGACCGGCCTCAATCCGTCCGCCTGTGCGGTCGCGGTGCACACAACCGTGCTTTCCCCGGCTTTGCCAAGGCAACTCCAGATTCCCAAGGTTTCGTTGGGATCTTCAGCCGGGCCCGAGGTAACAATTCCAGGAGGCAGCGGACCCACTCGGATGGTCATCGGTTCGCCGTTGGTGGGGCCGCCGCCGACGTTGACTGGCAATACGGCGATCTCACCGGTGCCCGGACCGCCCGGAACGACCGCAAAGACGCGAGCGGCTGGATGCCCGCCGGTCAGCCCAGCAGCGCCAACTTCGAGTTCGCCCACGTCCTCGTTCGCGAACGGACCGCCGAAGCTGACAAAGAGGGGAGTGGCGGCCGAGCCACTAGGCCCGCCACTCACGGTCACAGACCCCGGCGGGAAGCCAGGAAGCGCGTCGAAGGCACTCTGGACCGCAGTCGCCGAAGCGTCGAATGCGATCGGCGCGGTCGTCTCGCTCGCGAATAGCGGGACGGATTCGCCACCGAAGGTGGGGAAGTCGGAGAGCGTCAAGGTACCGCTGCCGACCGTCGTCACAGTAGTTCCGGGTGGGAGCACTTCCGCGTCTATCTCATCTCCTGGGTGAAACTCGCCCGCTGACGCGGTGACACCGGTCACCACGTTCGAGCTAGTTTCGAAGAATTCGAACGATTCCGATGACGTAGCAGGATTGGACAGTTCGAGGGTCGGTTCTTCGGGCGGGCCTGAGACGCCGGTGATGGTCGTCCCCACGGGAAATGCAGCGGCGACTATTCGTTCACCAACGGCGTACGGTTGCGCAAGCAGAAATACATGCGCGGTGTTGCTTCCCGCGGCGACTTCGGCGACACCGATATGGGACGTGAAGGTCCCTTCGCCTGCGGCCGTCTGCTCCTTCAGGCTGAAAGTACCGCCTTCGGCTTCAATCGTGACACGCTGCGTCTCGGATTGCTTCGGCGGCAGGTGGGTTGGCCCCGTGAGGGCGAGCAACTTCCAGCCGGGAGACGCCGCGTGCGCGCTGCCTCCGAAGGCGACTAGGAGAGCGACGGCGAGGAACGACGCGAGCAGCCCGGCCTTCACGGGCCGTACAGTCCTTGAACTCCTCACTTGCCTGCCCTCCGTTGGCCGTGGTTCTTTCGAGCGCTCTTCATGCTGGTGTGCTGCTTCTCATGGTGTTTGCGGTGTTTCCTGCGCTTCTTCTTGTGATGCTTAGGCCTCTTGTGTTTCGGATTTCCGGGTCCCATGAACGTCGCGCTCCCTGCGCCCGGTGCGGAGGGCGGCGCTGCGAGAGACGGACCTGAGCAAGAGCCTTCTATGGTTGAGCTGCAGGGCGGCGCTGGAGGCGCTGGCTGAGGAAACCCGCCGCGGATACGGGCGTCGTAGACCGAAAGGCGTCCATCACCGTCTTCCCAAGTGAGAGCTGAGGGCGTCATGAAATAGAGGTCCTCCGCATCGGCGCTTACCCCGGCAAAGACGACATACGATTGAGGTTCAGGCGGTACTTTTAGCCCTGGCGGTTCAGTCCCAATCCGGAACACTTGGTCGTGCGTCCACTCGTATAGGTTGGTCTCGCCTCCACTCGCTCCTCCAGGGGCCAGGGGGTCGAAGGAGGTAAAGAAGACAACCGGCTTTCCATTGCGCACGGCGAGCTTGGTCCGGTCGTACAGTGGATTCGTGTTTTGATTTTCGGCGGTGCCCTGTAGTGGGGCGTTGGTCGTCGGCGTGATCGATGGCTTCCCATCTTGACGGCAGGAGGCACAAACGATTGGTTCGTCCTTGTCTCGGGAGTCAAAGAGATACGCCTCCGGCGCGCCGCCACTAACGTAACCGGTCACATTCGCGGACGATTGGAACAGAAGGTAGCGTCCGTCTGGACTGACGAATGCGGACCTTGGCACACGCTGTTCCCCTACCACTAGGCCCAGCGTGGAGACATCAGGCGCGGTACCCGGTCCGACGTAGCTGACCACGCCGTCCGCCTCTCCGTAAATGGAGAAGGTGCCTGCGCTCACGTTTTCCGCAAACGTCATGCCCCGACCAGGCACCAATTGTCCACGGGCAACGAAGTAGACATGCGAACCGTCCGCGGAAGATCCAATGAAACCTGCTACTTCCGCGCCGCGTGGGTCATGATCAACCGAGAGATCGCTCAGTGCTTCAGAGCCGAGGTCGTATTCGTAGAGGTCAGTTCCTTCCGCGCTGGTTTCCGCCGTCAGGCCAGCATTTGCCGTAAAGAACACGCGGGAGCCATTTTCCGCCGCGCTTTCGTATTTGGCTCCTTTGTCGGGCGTTTCGGTTTCCGACAATGAGACATCCCGCGTCGAGATCCCGTTCTCGCGGACGAAGACGCCGATTTTTCCGACCTCTGCTGAATTCGGACTATCCTGGCGTTCAGCGGAGAAGAACACACGGCTGCCGTTCACAGAAACGGCTCTTGAGAAATTTTGCTTTTGCCCGGCGATTCCTCCAGCTAACCCGATCCCGCCAGGCACCGCCCCAACAGGTACTTCTAAACCCGGCCCGGGGACAGAGCCAATGCTTTTCAAGGTTCCTTCGTCCCATTCGTAGAGGAAGTATTCTTCGGAGCCTTGGAGAGAGGCAACAGCGGGCACGCCGGGATAGCGATATAGGGTGGCGAACACCACCTTGCTGCAGTTCTGAGAAATGCCGGCTAGTACATATTCGACCCCGATGAAACCTATGGCTACGTCAAGGTTGGCGGGCGGGAGATTGGTGATCGCGGTGTAAGAGCCGTTGGGGTTGCGCCGGAATAGATTCGCCCCCCTCCTTCGACCACGGTGCGCGTGGTTGCGTCCGGCGTCAGAGGCTGGTTGCTTTCCACCACCGCGCAGCTGAGGTCCCGCGAGATTCCGAGCGTTTTCGACGAATTGCTGCTGGCACCGCCTTCAGTTCCGTCTATTTCGTTGCGGGCGAGGATCGGCGGGCTGATCTGGGATGAGGTCCAACCAGTTGCTCCTGGCCCACGGCCGGCCTGGTAGAGGACTTGGTCGCCGCGGGTCGCCCCCGGGAAACCTGCGAAGACGTCATAGGCCAGCGATCCCGCCTGCAGACCTGCCTGAAATTGCAATTCATTCTGCCCGCGCCCGCCCGGTATGGCGACGGGACCGGCGGCGCGCGGAGATACCATCTCGAAGCACCGCCCTTCGGGCAGTCCCTGCAGTTCTGACAAGCCCGACGCCGCAGGTACGCTGCAGGTGTTGAGCGTTTCAAGTTCGTGATCGGGGCTCGCCGTGGTTCCAGCGTCGCTTTTCGCCACCATTCGGTAGTGATAGGTCGTGGCCGGTGAGAGTCCCGAAAGCGTGGTCGCCGCTGGAACGGGCTGGCCACCGGCGCCCGCGGATGGTTCGATCGGATTCAGCGGAGCGCGGTTGCCATAGGCGGACGTCGGTCCCCATTCGAAGAAGTAGTTGGTCTGAAAGCTGCGCGGATTGACTCTTCCTTCGATCGTGGCCGAGGTCTGGCTTGCATCGAGCGCGCGGACTTCCGCGATCTGGGGAGGACCGGTCTGGCTAAACGTGAGGATCTGGCCATTCACCGGGGCGATGCCATTCTTCGCGGTAAGGCGGAAGCGATAGGTGGCATTCGGCTGCAGGCCGGAGATCGAGGCACTGACGGAATGGGGCGCGAAGTCGGGAGGAATCGAGCCATGAGGCGGGTTGCACGGAACTTTGTGTTCAAAACTGGCGCTCGTCGTGAACCCATATTCGAAGTCGCATGCCGTGTACGGCGAAGCTTCCGGGCGCAGGGTGCCGTGGAGAGTCGCGAAGGTAGTCGAGACGTCCGTCGCCGCTTCCGTCAAGACGGTGCTCGCCGTGGTCAGCGTTTCCGCTTCGCTTTGTTCAGGCCCGTTTTCGTTCACCGCCGTAATTCGATAGAGATAGGTGACGCCATCGGGGACCAGTTCGGATACGGCTACGCTGATGAGATGGCTGGCAGAATCCGAGGGAAAGGTCCCTTCACATGGCACGGCGTGTTCGGTCACGTCCGCTTCGCCGTTCGCGTCCACTCTGCCGTATTCGAACATGCAACTGGTCACGGGCAACCCTTCAGGGTTGATCGTTCCGTTCAGGGTCGCTTTCGTCCCTGACACGTCCGTCGCGGTGGAGGTGTCGACCGTTGGCACCGGCACTCTTGGCCCGAACACCGCCAGGTAATTATGGCCCGAGGAAGCATCGGCGACGTAGAGTCGCTGGGTGGCCGCATTGTAGGTCGGGCGGTCAGGCTCTGCTCCAATCAAGCTTTGGCCGACGGCGTGCGCCTCAACCGGGTCGAGGCTGGTCGCGTCAAACTCGCGGACGCCACCGGACAAGGTCACAGCCACGCTGTTCGTTTCGGGGTCGTAGGCAACGCCCAGCGCGGTCGCGGTCGTGACCGGCACGGGTTCGGAGATTTCGACTTCGCCTAGGCCATTGGACGGGTACTTGTATACGCCGTTGTTGGCGCCCTGCCCTTGTACGAATAGATCGCCCGCCACGTCCACCGCAACCCCACTCGGGCGGTTAATGGGATTGCCCAACGCGTCGAATGAGTATTCGTGCAGCAGAGTGCCGCCAGGTGTCCACTCGCGCACTTTCTGCGAGGCGAAGTCACCTAGCCAGACGTTGCCCTCACCGTCGACGGTGACACCTGCAGTCGTTTCGGTCCCGGGTACTGGGATTTCACCGGATTCTTTGTATTTCTGTTCGCCGGCGTCACGGGTGAACTTCAGTAGTTTCCCTGGCTGGAATACATACAAGGTGCCTCTTGCGGAGCTGAGTTGCGCGTTGTCGTAGGCGATACCTTGCCCTTCGCCTACAAAGCTGAGGTCGGCTATTTCCGACGACGTGAGTCCAACCGGTGCACCACCGTCGGGGCCGAGGATGCGCACCCTTTCGGCGCCCGCACCATCGGTGACGAAGACATTGCCCGTTGCTTCGTCGATCGCGACCCCTGACGGGCGGCTGAAGCCCAGGATCGGGTTCGGTGCAAAGGCCGCGAGCACGCGGGTCTGTCCTGCGATTGCGGCGCCAGGTGCCAGCAAGCCCAACAGCGCACACAGCACTGCCGGTCCCACCAGCATGGCGAAACGCATCCTCGACCGCAGGCCGTTCGCATCGCTGAGGCTAGCCTCAGCCGCGAAATGAAGCGAATTCCGAAGTTGCGCGAAGGCGCTCAACGACCCCATCTCTTCTCTCCCCCGGCTCCCGGCGCCTCTAGGCGACACGGGTGGTAGCGATTGACGGATGCCCCGTGCGCAACGGCACTACCGGGCCTCGAGATGGGCCGTGCGGCGCGATGGCGGGTGCCGAAAGTGCTGCGTTCAAGTTCTCTGCCTCCTGTTCAGGACCCCTGCCTCCCCGAAGCGATTGCTGCTCCGGGCCCTCGAGGGGCCTTCCTCCCGCCGACTCCCTGGTCGGCGGATCGGACTGTACATGAATTTGAGGATGGCGTCTACAAATCAGGAAACGATGTAGTCCAAGAAAAGTTGCGGCGGCTTCGAATAGCGAGGTTGCGCGCATGGACGCGAAGCCGCCGCGGACGGCGCGACGAAGGGCGGCTCTCCTGGCTACAGCTGACGGCGCGCCTGGCGGTAGGCGGCGCGGGCGGCGTCGGCGCCGAAATACATCGCGGCGGCCAGGTAGGTGAGGTCGGGGAGGCTGGCGGCGAAGGCCCGGCCCTCGTCGTAGAGCAGGCTGCGGATGACCGCGGACTCGATCGCGTATAAAATAAACGCGGCAGTACTTGGAGGTGGAGAGTGGCGAGATTGCACGGTCTCGCGGCGTGCGCGATCGACTGCGCGGGAGAGGCGCTCAAACACTTCTTTTCGCTTGTCGATCGCGGCGCCGCCCGCGACGTGGACCTCTGCCAGCACGCCGCGGGCCAGCGCCGGGTCGGCCTCGGCGAAGCGGGCAAGGGCGGTGAGGGCACCGCGGAAGCCTCCGAGCCAATCGGTCGCGGAGCGGCCGGGCGCGAGGAGCGCCGTGGCGAGCTCCTCGACCGCCAGCGAATAGCCACGTGCGTAGCAGTCACCCTTGTCGGCGAAGCTGGCGTAGAAGCGGGCGCGGCTGCTGCCGGCGCGCTCGATGATCCGCTGCACGGTCACCGCCGGGTAGCCGAGCTCGCCGGCGAGGCGGAGCGCCGCCAGCTGCAGCTCGCGCTCGAGCGCCTCGCGTTGCGACTGCTGCGCCTGGCGAAGCGAAGCGTCAGCGGCACCTGCCGTGAACGGGCGCTTGCGGGCGTCGTGGCTCTCGTGCGGTCGGTCTTTGGGCATCGATCCCTGGCCGGCGCCGGGGCACGGCGGCGCTGCACAACCCCTGCGACGCCGGGAACGGTATCAATCTGTTCGGGTACGTTATCCTCAATCCATGTCACATCCCGTCAGCCCCCCGATCGCACCGGACGACGACTCTTTTGCGCTAAAACGCCAAAGCGGTGGGTATGCTCTGCACATGGCCCGTCTGCCCCAGCATCTGTCGCGCGCGCCGATCGGCCGCGAGCGCGTTTCGCGCGAGCAGCTCGCGAGCTTCCACCGGGGCCGTTTGCTCGACGCGGCCACAGCCGTCTTCGCCAAGCGCGGCTACCAGCAGACGACGATCGACCACATCGTCGCCGCGGCGCATTCGTCGATCGGCAGCTTCTACCAGCGCTTCGACAACAAGGAAGATTGCTTCCTGGCCGTCTTCGATCGCATCGTCAGCACGACCCGCGGGCGGATCGCGACCGCCACCGGCTCGAGTCAGAGCTGGGCCGAGGAAGCCTACGTCGGCCTCGGCTGCCTGCTCGAGCACTTCGTCGCCGAACCGCTCTCGGCCCGGATCGTCCTGGTCGAGGCGCAGACCGCCGGGCCCGCCCCCACCGCCCGCTACAACCAGCTCGTCGACGCGGCGATCGAGTGGCTGCGCCGCGGCCGCGGCGAGCACCCGGGGTCGGCCCAGCTGCCGGAGAGCTTCGAGCAGGCCGCCGTCTCAGGCACGGCCTACTTCCTGCACCAGCGGCTGCTCTCCTCCGAACCGCAGTCCGTCGCCGCACTCCTGGCCGACACCTCGCAGCTGATCCTCGAGCCGATCGTCGGCGCCGCCGAGGTCAAGCGGCTGCGGTCCGGCCTCGCCGGCGCCGCTGCGATCGGCTAGCGAGCCCGCCGCCCAGTCGCCCCGCACCGACACGCACGGGCCGGCGCCGATGACGCGGCGGCCCAAGGGACGCGCGCTCTTTCACCATCCGGTCGCCGCGGCGGTGATCGCGGTCGTCGCCGAGCGGGGCTACGGGGCGGCAAGCGTCGAGGAGATCACGGCCCGCGCCGGCATCGAGCGCCCCGAGTTCGATGCCCTCTTCGACGACAAGAACGACGCCATCCTGCGCGTCTTGGAGGCCTTGATCGAGGACTTCAAAGCCGAGGCCGGCGCCGCCTTCGCGGCTGGCGGCGAGTGGCCGGACAGCCTGCGCGCCGCGGCCTACGCGACAACCCGCTGGATCCGCCGCTATCCCGAGGCGACCCGCTTTGGCTTCGTCAGCGTGCTCGAGGCCAGCGACATGGCCCTCGTCCAGCGCGAAGCGCTCGTCCACTGGTGCGCTGATCTGATCGATCAGGGGCGAGCGGTGGCACCCGATCCCGATCAGGTTCCCGCCGGGGCGGCGATGATGGCCGTCGGGGCCGTGGTCGAACTCCTCGCCCGCGTGCAGCAGGGCACGATCCAACCCAATCGGATCGCCCGGGTGTCGCAGCTGATGTACGGAGCGGTGCGTCCCTACCTCGGCGAGGAGGCGGCGCGGCGCGAGCTCTCGATCCCGCCGCCGGCCGACCTCCTGCCTGAACGACTTGCACACCGCGGAGGGCTTTAGACGCACGCCTGTACCTCTGGTAGCCGCCCGCGTCTCGCGGCGCATAAGCTGGCGCCGTGAGCGATGCCGAGAACCGCTCGGGCAGGGAAGGCGAGGGGCTGCGACGGTTACCGCCGGGCCGCCACGGACTGCCCCGCGAGTTCGTGATCCAGAACCAGCGTGAGCGCCTGGCGGCGGCGATGATCGCGACGGTCGCCGAGCGCGGCTATCACGCGACGACGATCGCCAACATCGCCGAGCTGGCGGGAATCTCCCGGCGCACCTTCTACGGCTACTTCTCCGACAAGGAAGCCTGCTTCCTCGACACCTACGAGATGGTGGCCGAGTTCCTGCTCACGGCGATGGCCGAGGAAGGCGAGACGGAGAAGCGCTGGGCACCGAAGGTGCGGGCGGAGCTGGCGGCGCTGCTCGCCGCCTTCGCCGCCAACCCCGATCTCGCCCGCTTCGCGCTGGCCGCGCCGCCGGCGGCGGGCGGTGAGATCGCCGGGCGCTACCGCGGCTTTCTCGACCGCCTCCTGGCCGCCCTGACCGAGGCGCGACCGGGCAACGCCCGGCGGCCCTCCGAGGCGGCCGAGCACGGAGTCGCCGGCGGCCTGGCGGCGCTGATCGTCGAGAAGGTCGCGGCCGGCGAGGGCGAGCAGGTGGAGGAGCTGTTGCCGGACCTGGTCGAGCTGGTGCTGACGCCCTATCTCGGCCGGAAACGGGCCTTGAAAGAGGCGCGGGGCCTCTAGCCCAGTACACATTTTGTGTATTTGTAGACGCAACCCTCTATAGTGATCGCGCCCGCTGCGCCTTGGTCAACAGGCGCGAACTCCCAAGTAAAGCGGGCCCCCTCCTCCCGGCGGCTCCCCTAGCCGCTCCCAAGAGGGGTTCCAGCGGACGACCTCTACTTTCCCTGGGAGGCGCCGCGTAAGTCGCAGGCGGCGCGGGTGGTCACGACTGCCCCGCCCCTGCGGCATGCCCCGGGCCAACCCGGCGCTGGAAGGCGGTTGCCGAAATGCCCCCGGCCGACCACAATCCGAACCTAACGGCGCGGATCGAGGCTGAGCCGGTTTCTCTCGCGCGGTAACGGTGCTCGCGCATCGGAGCCACTCCCCGCGCATCCGCGCATATTGACTCGCTTTGTGGCGGGCGTCGAGCTAACGTCGGCGACGCCAGACCATAGAAAGCGGCGACCCGCCGCGTTGGAGCGCGAGCGGGCCGCCTGACCACAAGGAAGGACAAAGCTTCCTCATGGCTAGCGATAACCCTACGGGCGGCGGCGGGACCGTTGCCCTCGATCTCACCGACGAGCAGCGGCGATTCCTGCGCTGCACTCTCAACTACTGCAAGGCGGGGCGCGAGGATGACCTGCGGACCCACCCCGACCATCCCAATGCGGGTAGGTGGCGGGCGGTCGCCGACGCCTACCGGCGCCTGGTCGCCGGCATCGAAGCCGGCGAGATCGTCCCCGACGATCTGGTCCGCCGCCTCGTCCGCGAATTGGCGGCGGCGAGCGACCGTGAAGAGGAGTACGAGCGCGTCGTCTTCGAGCACGATGCGCTGGCTGCCCTGCGCGAGCAGATCGGGGTGGGTCGATGAGAGGCGGTGGCGGAGCCTTCGCGAGCCGCTTCGGTGCCAACCTCGCCTACTGCCGCAACCGGGCCGGGGACATCTCGCAGGAAGAGCTGGGGATGCGAGCCGATTTGCACCGCACGGCGGTTGGGCAACTGGAGCGAGGCGAACGGGTTGCCCGCACCGACACGCTCGTCAAGCTGGCGGGCTCGCTTCAAATCCCTTACGACGAACTGCTGGATGGGCTCCTCTGGACGCCGAGCATCCGAACCGCGGGCTCGATGGATATCGAGCCCTTCGCAGGTGCGGAGGTGACCCGATGAAGCCGCGCTACGAGGTCGCGGTCGGCCTCGGCGAGAACCTGCGCCGCTGCCGCCGCCGCGCCGGCATCTCCCAGGAAGAGCTGGGCTTCCGCTCCTCCGTGCACCGGACCGACGTGAGCAAGATCGAGCGCGGAGAGAGCATGCCGCGCACCGACACCCTGCTCAAGCTGGCCGGCGGCCTCGGCGTCGAAGCGCAGGAGTTGCTCGACGGCCTCGCCTGGTCTACGCCGCCACCGGCGACGGTGCCCTGGGGCTCCTTCCGGGTCGCGTTGTCGCGCCTCAGCGCTGAATCGAGCAATGGCGAGAGCCGACAGGAGGTGGCGCGATGACCCTCTCGGCGATCGGCACCCTGGCGCTCGCTCTGATCTGCGCCTGGACCGCCGGCGGCATCGCGCTTCGCTTCGGGGGCGCTCTCGTCGCCCTGGCCGGTCTGCTCGGTCTGAGCCTGGGCGGCAACGCGAACGGCATCCTCGTCTTCGTCCTCGGCGCTTGCGTTTGGCTTGCCGGCCATCTGCATTTCCGCCTGCGCCACGGCGCCTTCAAGAGCGTGCTCGCCGAATGGCTCTGCCTCGCCGCCGCGTCAGCCTACCGGCGCACGTTGGAGATCGGCCGCGGCGCAGGGCCTCGCTGATCGGAAGAGGCCGAGGTCGGAGGCACCAGCCGAAATGCAGCGGCTTTGCCCCGCTCCCCACGGCCTCCGACGGCCACCGTAGTCTGTCGATGCGTCCGATTCGGCTTGTACCTTTTAAACGTCCAGAACGTCTTCATGAGATCGGAACAGAAGTTGGCACAAAGAATTTCCAATCGTCGCGCCCCAGGTGAAGTCCGGGATGCCATCGTGGCTTCATTGCGGAGCAAGCCAAAAGGAGCGTCCGTCCAGGAGATCCAGAAGGCCGTCGAAAAGAAGCTCGACGGCCCGGTGGCCCCATCCTCGATTCGGTCGTTTCTCCGGCTCAGGACCGACTCTTCCCAGCCCCTGTTCGCCCGCACGGGGCGGGGCAAGTACAAGCTAGTGCGGCGGTGAGCGGTCCCGCGTTCAGGCAGGGCAAGGCGTCGTTCTACACGGCCGACTGCCTTGACTGGCTGCGTGTCCGGCGCGCCAATTCGATCCATGGCGTCGTCACCGATCCGCCCTACGGCTTGGTCGAGTACACGCCGAAGGAGAATGAGAAGCGGATCAACGGAAAAGGAGGGGTCTGGCGGATTCCCCCGAGCTTCGATGGGCACGCCCGGGCGCCACTGCCGCGATTCTCGATTCTCTCCCAGCGCGATCTAGAGAACCTCTTTGATTTCTTCCACGAATGGGCGCAGGTTCTACGTCGGACGCTGGTGCCAGGCGCTCACGTCCTGGTCGCCTCGAACCCCCTGGTCTCCAATGTCCTTTCGGCAGCGATTCAGATGGCGGGATACGAACGTCGCGGCGAGGTCATCCGCCTCGTGCAGACGTTGCGCGGAGGCGATCGCCCGAAGAACGCGCACGCTGAGTTCGCAGACGTATCGGTGATGCCGAAGTCCCAATATGAGCCTTGGGTGCTGTTTCGGAAGCCCCTCGAAGGGCGGGTACAAGACAACCTTCGGGAATGGAAGACCGGCGGCCTGCGTCGCATCAGCGAGGACCGGCCTTTCGGGGACGTGATCGCGTCTCATCCAACTCAGCGCCCTGAGAGAGAACTCGCTCCGCACCCCAGCCTCAAGCCGCAGTCATTCCTGCGCCAAGTTGTTAGGGCAATCCTTCCTCTGGGAGAGGGAACGGTCCTCGATCCTTTCGCCGGCTCTGGCTCGACGCTCGCGGCGGCCGAGGCGATTGGCTACCGGAGCATTGGGGTTGAGCTTGACTCCGAATACGTCGACGTGGCCCGTCGTGGAATCCCAGCTCTCAAGAAGCTGGCTGTACGTGATCCCTGGTCGATGAACGGGCGCCGAAACGGGCATTCCTCAAATAGCGTCGCGGCGGTGCGTAAAGATGCCGCCAATGTCGCGCTACATCGAGAAGGCTCCAACTGATCCTGCCGGTCTGAAATCTGGCATCGACCTGCCTTACCACCTTCAGCCTCGTGACGTGCTTCGGATGGTCGAGGACATGCACGATGTCCTTCACGAGATCAATTCCATGATGGATGCAAAGGGCTTCAACCGAATGGAGGAGCTGCTCGATCCCGCCGGGTTCTCCGGATTTGTGAGCCGAACCATCGTCGAAGGTCTCGACCGTCATTGTCGCGCCCTTGTACGCAACGAATTTCACAATGGCTACCCAGATCTACTTCCACTTGGCATCTATCCCGGAGATTCGGTTCAGCATGGAGAAAGTGGCGGGCTGGAGGTCAAGGCCTCACGAAATCCCAGCAGTTGGGAATCGCACGGTCCGAGGGGAGGCTGGTTCTGCGTCGTGCAATTCGGCCTCGATCAAGACCGGAGCAAGGCACTGAAGGATCGGGAGCCGACCAAAGTGTTGGCCGTGATGATCGAGCAGCTCGAGAAAGAGGACTGGAACTGGCAGCCAGCCCAAGCAGGCAAAATCCGGTCAGGAACGGCAAGCATCCGTCCGTCTGGCGCTGCCAAACTTCGAGCCAATGCTGCCTGGGTGGAGCCCTCCTACCAAGACGAGCACGATGAGCGTCTAATTACCGCCCGTGTCGCCACTTGGCGGTCCGGATCGTCCGAAGACGATTGCCTTGAGATTCTGGTTGATGCGGGGGAGCCAATGAAGGCGGCCGAGGTCGCCCAAATCGCCGCCGAAAAGATCCTTGTTCCAGCCAAGCGCCTTCGATCCACGACGGACTCAACGCTCAAGAAGCTGGTTAAGGCCGGAGAGATCAGCAAGCCTAAGCCTGGTTGGTACGAGGCCTGACGAGCAATATCTCCGCGATCTCCACTTAGGAGATCGGCGCCGAGTCTGGGGGCCACTACCCTGATCGATTGTGGGCGTAATCACGATCGCGTTCCCGACCCAAGCCGAGGAAGATCTCCTCCGCCGCTTCACGGTCAACCGGAATTACCTCGGCGCAATGTCGGCGTTCCTCCAGGAGACGTACGGCAAAGGGTCCAGCACGTATGTCGGGCTGAAGGCAGCAGCCGAAGCCCATCGCCCCTTCCACACCATCCAACGCCGCGACGCCGATCTTGAGGAGGTGAGAAGGTTCCTCATATTGGGCTGGGCGAGCGAGATCCAGCTCCACCTCCCATCACGGATGGGAACTGACGCGGTGATCGGCTTCGCCAATGCCTGGGCTCCAGTCCACGCCTATTACTCGGCGTTTGGCTTGCTGCAGGCATGGTTCGCCAGCAATGGCTTGGCGGGCACCGCAAACGACCACACCGCGACGCTTCGGACGATCGCCAACATGATCAACCAACGCAACCTCCTTCCACAGCCTTGGAACCTCCTCGCCGTCGGTTGCCCCATGCGTGGCGACCGTCTTCACATCCACGCCGGTGGACTTGACTGCACTAGCCACGTGGAGGTGTTGTCTAGTCCGCCCGTGACCGGTGCTGACCGGACGTTCTGGCCGCGCTATGGGACGTGGCTCCGCAGCACGAGGGAGGCTCGCCTGAAGGCACGTGAGGGTGAATGGAAGAAGCGGAACAACGCGAAGCGGATTTCGCCGACAGAGCGCACCAGGATCGCCGAATCGCTCGCACCGACTTCGTTCTTTGACTGCCTCTGGCGGATGCGAATCAAATCTAACTACGGCACGATTGACCCATACCTGGTTTCACAGATTTCCCCAAACGATCACCGCGTGTTCAATCATGCTCTGTCTGCCATCACTCGGGCAACTCTGGGGGTTCTAGAGCTCTACATCGCGAGGCGAATCGGCTCCGACGCATACCGCCAGATCGCCGGCGAGTTCATAAAGCAAGACAGTGCGGGGCTGGCGGAGACCACGCTCCAAGCTCGCTGTAAGGCGTTCGAACTCGAGGTCGGCTAGCTCGGCCGATCGCACCTGCTCATCGGTTGCCGGGGTGGTACCGACCCGACCCAACCACCGAGATGGGGGAGTGATCGAAACACCTCCCCGCGCATCCCCGCACATAACCCTTGACTTCCCCGCCGCACGGAGTTACGTCCTCCCGCGATGCGCTACTTCCGCGAATCGATAGCGACACCACGGCGGCGAGAATTCCGGCGCTGTTTCACCAGCGCTGATCTCCGCTTCGTCCTATCTTGCCAATCGCTCGAATCCGAACGGCAAGCGCTCAGCCTGGCGATTCCGCATCGCTGCGCGGAGTCGCGGCCTATGCCGCGCGCCCGACTCTCTATCCACTCGGTATCTACACAGAGTCACGGTGGATCGCTCCTCCTTCTCGTTCAATCGCCTCACGGCTCGCGCCGCACCGCCCTCGACGCTCGCTATCGCCTCCGCGCTGGCTACGCAGCGCTCCTCCGGCTCGCCGGCCACGATCGCACTAGGTGCGACCGCGACCCCCTCGGCGCCGGGGGCTCGGCGGCTCTCGGCGATCGCGCCGGCGTCGGCCCCACACAAGCCGCCCTTCGCGCCTGCGGCCCCGCTAGCGGCCACCAGGCGGCCCGACCGCGGCGCTCGCTCGGGGCGGCGATCATCGCCGCGCTGGGAGGGCCGACGGCTTGACCCGATCGCCATCGGCGGCTCGCCGCCGCTCACGTTCGCGCGGGCAGACGCCGCCGCTCACGGATCTCGATCAGCGCATCCTCACGCTGCTCTCTCACCACCGGGTGCTGACTCAGAACCAGCTCGCCGTCATCGAGCCTTCGACGCCAGCGCGCACCCTGCGCTACCGCTGCGCCCAGCTCGCCCAGCGCGGGCTCCTCGGCCGCACCCGCCCCTACCGCGAACGGGGATCGGCGCCGCACCACCTCTGGCCGACCCGCAAGGGCGAGGCGATCGCCTGCGGCGGGCCGCCGCCGCGCGGCGGCGAGCGCCAAGAGCCGAACCCGCTCTTCCTCGCCCACGCCGCCGGGCTCAGCGAGACCTACGTCGCCTTGGAGACGACGCTGCCGGCCGGCGCCGAGCTGGCCCGCTTCGAGCGTGAGGCCGAAGCCCGCGAGCCGTTCTCTGTTTGGGGGAAGCGCGATCAGCGAGCGATCGCCCCCGACGCCTTCATCGAGATCGCCGACTGCGACGGCGGGGCGCTCTGCGCGTTCATCGAGCTGGACATGGGCACGATGTCGCACCGCCGGCTCAAGCAGAAGGCGGCGGGCTATGCCGAGTACGCGAAGGCCGAAGCCTGGCGAGAGCGCCACCGCTTTTGTCCGGCGCTGCTGTTCCTCACCACGACCGAGAAGCGCGCCCGCTCTTTTCTCGCCGCCATCCACAAGGAGCTGGGCCGCGAGGCGCTGCTTCTGACTTGCGCATGCGCCCTCGCGCGTCGGCTTGACCGGATCGCGACTGAGCCCGCCTGGCTGCTCGGAACCGAAGGTGACGAAACGGTCGACGTGCTGGCAGCGCTGCGCGAGGCGCGCCGACCCTGGGACGAAGAGCGCGAGCGGATCGCGGCCGAGCGTCGTGAGGACGACGCCGAGCGAGAGCGCCTGCGCTCCGACCCCGAGGCGCTGCGCTCCCATTTGCGCTCTTGGCGCCACCGTGACTGGGGCGTGGACCGCCTCGGGGACGGGATGGCGAGAGCGCTTGAGATCACCCTGGAGCGAGCCGGCCCGCTCGCTGAGGCAGAGCGCCGGGCGCTCTTCGCACTTGGCGCGATGTTCGCCGACCCGCTTCACCTCCGGCTCGCCGAGCGCGAGCCGACTACGCGGGAGCGCCGCGCCTTTGCCGACCTCGCCGACCACTGCCGCGGCGTGCAGCTTCGGGAGGTTGCCGATTTCGCCTTGCGCTTCGGCGAGGGACCGGAGCTGCGCGAGGCCCGCAGACAGATCGAGGCCGGAGAGCTGCTGAGCCCATCGGACGCGCGCTGGCTCGAACAGAAGGCGGCCGATGACGAGCGCTCGCGGGACGAGCAGGAGCGCCTTGCCTCCGACTACCTCGTCTGGCGCGAGGAGGAGGCGCGGCGGCTGTTCAAGGCGAAGGGCTTCGCCGCCCGGCTACGCAGCGCCCCCGAAGACTTCCTCGATGAGATTGACCGGCGCTCGCTGCGCGTCTGCCGAAGCTGTCGCGAGATCGCCTACCCCGATCCAGAGCGGGCGCGCTACGAGGGCGCCCGCCGCAACATCGCGTTCCGCTGCTCCTTCTGCGATGGGAGGGCGCTCGCCAAGCTGGAGGACGAGGGAGGCGCCCGCTGATCGCGATAGCAACCCGCTCGGTGCAGCGCCGCGACGATCATCGCGACGGCGAGAAGCGATCGGATCGCCTCGGCGTCCGGCCGGCGCGGCTGGTGCGCCGAAGCGGCGAGCAGGCGGCCGAGCTGCACGGCGCCCTGAGCACGCTCTATCGCGATTACCTGGCGGCGGGTGGACTTGACTCCTTGCGCGCGTCGAGGTGTCGTGGACGAAGGCAGAAGGCAGGTAAGGAGCGGAGGCCACGATGAGGATCGCCACCTACACCCGGATCTCGACCGATGAGGAGCTACAGCCCTACTCGCTGGAGGCGCAGGCGACGAGGCTCGACGCCTACGCCGAGAGCCAAGAGGACTGGCAGATCGTCCGCCGCTTCACCGACCAGGCCTCGGGGGCGATCCTTGAGCGCGACGGGCTGGAACGGGCGCTACGCGAGGCCGAAGCGGGGCGCTTCGACCTGCTGCTGGTCTACCGCGTCGATCGCCTCTCGCGCTCGGTGCGCGGCCTGGCGCAGATCCTCGCCCGCCTCGATGCGGCCAAGGTGCTCTTCCGCTCGGCGACCGAGCCCTTCGACACTGCCTCCTCGGCGGGGCGGATGATGGTGCAGCTCCTCGGGGTCTTCGCCGAGTTCGAGCGCTCCTCGATCGTGGAGCGGACGATCGCCGGGATGGAGCGCAAGGCGGCGCGCGGCGAGTGGACCGGAGGCTCGGTGCCCTATGGCTATCGGCTTGACTCGGAGCGGCGGTTCCTCGTCCCGGAGCCGAGCGAGGCGTCGGTCGTCTCGCAGATCTTCCGCCGCTACGCCGAGCGCCTTGAGGGCTCCTCGGCGCTGGCGACCTGGCTGAGCGAGCGCGGCCTGCGGACGCGAGGGGACAAGCCGTTCAACAACCACGCCGTCCTCAGCATCCTGCGCAACCGCGCCTACGTCGGCGAGATCTTCTTCCGCGGCACCCACTACCCGGCCCCGCACGAACCCTTGGTCGACCGCGCCCTCTTCGAGCGCGCCCAGGAGGTCTTGCGCGAGCGCAGCGAGGACGTGTCGCTGCGGCGCTCGAACCAATCCGAATACCTGCTGACGGGGCTGGTCAAGTGCGCGCGCTGCGGCAAGCGCTACGTCGGCGCCGCGGCGAAAGGCAACGGCGGCCGCTACCGCTACTACGTCTGCTTCTCGCGCCAGCGCTACGGCAAGGGCACCTGCGATGGCGACCGGCTGCCGGCCGATGAGCTGGAGAAGGCGATTCTCGCTCAGCTCCTTTCGGTGCTCGAACGCGAGCCGGTGGTGCGGGAAGCCATCGCCTCGGCCTTCGAGGAGCTGGAGGCCGAGGCGCCGCAGCGCGAGGCCGAGCTAGAGCGGATCGACGCCGAGGCGCGGCGCGTCGGCGAATCGCTCGATCGCTATTTCCGCGCGTTCGAGGAGCGCACGATGCCCGAGTCTGCCTGCGGCCCGCGGATCGATGAGTTGAGCGGCAAGCTGCGCGGGCTCAAGGCTCGCCGCGAGGAGCTGGGCGCCGAGGAGCCCGAGGAACATGAGCCGCTGAGCGACGAGGACCTGGAGCTGCTGGTCGCTCACGTGCGGGAGGTGATCGAGGGCGGCGACCCGCCGACCCGCAAGGCGCTCTTGCAATCGTTGGTCGAGGAGATACGGGTCGTCAGCCGCGCGGAGATCTACCCGTCCTTTTCTTTGCCGGCGGTTCGACCACCGTGCGGGTCAGTGCCCCCGGCGGGACTCGAACCCGCGCCGCGCGGCTTAAAAGGCCGCCGCTCTAACCAACTGAGCTACAGGGGCAGAAGGCCGGATCGCCCATTCCAAGGCGCAAATCGCGGCCGGAGGCAATTCTAGGGCCTTGCCTCGACAGGGAGCAGACCGGCATCGGCCGCCGGAGCCAGGTTGTCAATAACAACGTAGAAGAAAGCGACAACGAGAGGCTAATTCAAGTTCAGCGAGCTTCACGTTAATAGCAATGCCATCGATCACGACTTAAACAAGCGTGGCGATAACAACGAATCCAGAGCGGGAGCGTGATTCGTAGCCACTGAATCTCAGCCGTAAAAAAGAGCATTTGGATTACCGCACCGGAAGACGATCGTTATTAACGTAAATCAGCATATACTATATTAACGCGATGATGGCGAGAAAAGGCAAAGAGACTCGTTCGGGCCTCTTCGTGCCTCAAGGGGACGGATACTCGGCCTTCGTTCCGAAGCCGTTGCCACCGACGCCGCCGATCGAGCTGGACTCCGAACTGCTGGCATTGCTGGAACAGTCGGGCACCGAGCTCGGCCGTCTCGACGGGGTCGCCCGGGTGATCCCCGACCCCGACTTCTTCGTCAGCATGTACGTGCGTCGCGAGGCGGTCCTCAGCTCACAGATCGAGGGGACGCAGAGCACCCTGGAGGATCTGCTCGAGCGCGAAATCGGCGCCGGTGTCGGTGACCATCGCTCCGATGTCCTCGACATCGTCAACTACGTGCAGGCGATGAACTTCGGTCTCGAGCGACTGCGGACGTTGCCCCTGTCGTTGCGGTTGATCCGCGAAATCCACCGGGAGCTGCTGAAGGACGGGCGTGGCTCGCACGCGACCCCGGGCGAGTTCCGAAGAACGCAGAACTGGATCGGACCCGACGGGGCGAGTATCGAGCAGGCGACCTTTGTGCCACCTCCGGTCCCGGAGATGAAAAGGGCGCTCGGCGACCTCGAGGGCTTCCTGCACCAAGAGAGCCCCTATTCGACCCTGATCGAGGTCGGCCTCGCCCACGCCCAGTTCGAGACGATCCATCCCTTCCTCGACGGGAACGGCCGAGTCGGGCGACTGCTCAACACCTTCCTCTTGGTCCAGCGAGGCGTCTTGCGCAAGCCCCTCCTCTACCTGAGCTTCTACTTCAAACTGCACCGCACCGAGTACTACGACCGGCTGATGGCGGTCCGTGTCAAAGGTGACTGGGAGGGCTGGCTCGCCTTCTTCCTGCGCGGCGTCGCGCAGACCGCACGCGAAGCGACCGCGACCGCCGAGCGGATCTTCGAGCTCCGCGAGAGCCATCGGGCGGCGATCATCGAACGCAGCCTCGGCGACAATGCGCTGCGCCTGCTCTCGGCGCTCTTCCAGCGTCCGCTCCTGAACGTCAATCTGGTTGCCGACATCCTCGCGACGACCTATCCGACCGCGAGCCGGCTGGTCGGCGGTCTCGAGGAGCTCGGGATCCTGGAGGAGATCACCGGTCGCAAACGCTCACGGATCTATCGCTACGAGCCCTACGTCGCCCTCTTCGACGATCCACCGGGCCTCGGTGAGGAGAGCGCCTCGCTCGGGGTGACCGAAGCAGCAACCTAATAGCGCAATGCGGCTCGGCGATCGCCTCCGGTTCTTCGGCTTAAAAGGCCGCCGCTCTAACCAACTGAGCTACAGGGGCGAGCGACCATCGCAGAGGGCGGCGCGCGGTTCGGTCAGGAGAGTTCGGGGAGGCCCTCGTAGGCGGTCGAGGCCTCGGCGTGGAGGCGGCGGGGGATGCGGCCGGCGCGGGCGGCGGCGGTGCCGGCCTCGGCGGCGAGGCGGAGGGCGCGGGCCATCGTGGTCGGGTCCTCGGCGCCGAAGATGGCGGAGGCGGCGAGGACGGCGTCGCAGCCGAGCTCCATCGCCAGGGCGACGTCGGAGGCGGTGCCTATTCCTGCGTCGAGGACGATCGGGACCTGGGCGCGTTCGGCGATGATCGCGATGTTGTAGGGGTTGCGGATGCCGGCGCCGGAGCCGATCGGCGAGCCGAGCGGCATCACCGCGGCGCAGCCGGCCTCCTCGAGGCGGCGGGCGAGGATCGGGTCGTCGTTGGTGTAGGGGAGGACGGTGAAGCCGTCGGCGACGAGCTGCTCGGCGGCGTCGAGGAGCTCGACCGCGTCGGGGAAGAGGGTGCGGTCGTCGCCGATCACCTCGAGCTTGACCCACTCGGTCTGGAAGGCCTCGCGGGCGAGCTTGGCGGTGCGGACCGCGTCGCGGGCGGTGTAGCAGCCGGCGGTGTTGGGGAGGACGAAGAGCCCGAGGCGGTCGACGACGTCGAGCACCGAGCCCTCCGCCGCCGGGTCGACGCGGCGCAGGGCGATGGTGACGATCTCGGTGCCGGCCGCCGACGAGGGCCGTCTCCATCTGCTCGAGCGAGCGGAAGCCGCCGGTGCCGGCGATCAGCCGCGAGGTCCACTGGCGGCCGCCGAGCTGCCAGGTTTCGGCGCCGCCCTGGATCGCCGCCAGCACCTCGACCTCGGCGCCCTCGGCGAGCGCTGTCGCCTCCCACTCGCTGCGCGGCACCACCTCGCCGTCGATCGCCACCGCGAAGCCGCGGCCGCCCTCGCCGGCGCCGGCGGCGCGGGCGGCGTCGGCGACGCTCGCCCCCGCCGGCAGCTCGCGCCGCTCGCCGTTCAGCTCGATCCTCACCGGCCGACCCCCTCGGCCAGCTGTTCCTTATCCAGGCTATTCCGGGATAAGGAACAGCCCGACGGGAGGTCGCCGGCGAGGAGGTCGGCGACGCGGTCGGCGGTGAGCGGCGCCAGGAGGATGCCGTTGCGGTAGTGGCCGGTCGCCAGGATTAGGCCCGGGGCGGCGCCGGGGCCGATCAGCGGCAGGTTGTCGGGGGAGCCCGGGCGGAGGCCGGCGATCGCGCCGGTCAGCTCCAGCTCGGCCACCTCGGGCAGGATCCGGTAGGCCTCGCGCAGCAGCTCCAGGGCGCCGCCGGCGGTGACCGTGGTGTCGAAGCCCTGTTCTTCGACGGTCGCGCCGACGATCAGCCGCCCGTCCGGGCGCGGCACCAGGTAGACGCGCTCGGAGCAGACGATGCGCCGCGCCGGCGGCTCGTGCCCGGGCCGCACCTGCAGCTCGAGCACCTCGCCCTTGACCGGCCGCACCGGCGGCCGCGCCGCCTCCGGCAGCCACTCGGTCGCGCCGGACCAGGCGCCGTTGCAGAGGACGACGGCCGCGGCCCGCAGCTCGGCCTCGCCCTCCTCGCCGCCCGCAGTCCGCACCCCGACCAGCCGCTCGCCGTCCCAGACCCCGTCCACGACCTCGCGGCCACGCCGCACCTCCACCCCGCTCCGCTCGAGCGCCGCCAGCAGCGCCAGGGTCAGCGCCCGCGGGTCGACCGCCGCCTCGCCCGGCGCGTGGACGCCGCCGTTGAAGGAGGGCGAGAGCCCCGGCTCCAGCTTCCGGCAGGCACGCGGCGCCAGCCACTCGGCCTCGAGCCCGAGCGAGCGCTGCAGCTGGTGGCGGCGGCGCAGCTGTGCCGCCTCGTCGCGGTCGAGGGCGACGTGCAGGGCGCCGCAGCGCTCATACGTCGACGGCTCGGCCGACGCCGCCTCCAGCTCCGCCGCGAATCGCGGCCACCGCTCCGCCGACTCGAGCGCCAGCCGCAGCAGCTCCGGCTCGCCGAAGCTGAGCTCGCCGACCGGCGCCAGCATCCCGGCGGCGACCCCGGTGGCGCCGGCGTGCGGGCGCTCGGAGCGCTCGACCACGACCACCTCCGCCCCGCGCTGGGCAGCGCGCCAGGCGCTGGCGAGGCCGATCACGCCGCCGCCGACGAATACTGCGTCGAAACCGCTCTTCTCGCTCAAGACCGAATGCCTCCGCCGGCATTACCCGGATCAGGTTCGACGGTCGGTGGCCTCGATGCCACCCTCTCAGCCCGCCAGGGCTCCCGTTTACATCTGCGTCACCGATGCTACCCGCCTCGCGGCCTCGGCAAGGGCCGGGGTCCATAATCGGAGGATGAGCTTCGCGATGCCAGAGGGCGAGGGCCCGCTGCGGCGGGAGCGGCTGCGGACCGCGCGCCTCTACCTCTGCTGCGACGCGCGGCCGCCCGGCGGCGACCTGGAAGCGTTCCTGCGGCTGGCGCTCGGCGGTGGCGTCGACATCGTCCAGCTGCGCGAGAAGGAGCTGGGGCGGGCCGAGATCGAACGGGCCGCCGACACCTACCGGCGCGTCGCCGACACCTTCAGCGTCCCCTTCATCGTCAACGACGACCCGGAGCTGGCACGGGCCTGCGACGCCGACGGCGTCCACATCGGCGAGGTCGGCGAAGTCGCCGCCGCCCGCGAGGTGCTCGGCCGCGACGGGCTGGTCGGGGTCTCCACCCACTCGCCGGAGCAGATCGCCGCCGCCAACGAGGCGGCCGTCGACTACATCGCGGTCGGGCCGATCTGGGAGACGCCGACCAAACCGGGCCGGCCGGGGGTCGGGCTGGAGCTGATCCACCACGCCGCCGAGCAGTCCCGCCACCCGTTCTTCGCGATCGGCGGGATCAGCCCGCTGAACGCCGAGGAAGTGGTGCGGGCCGGGGCGCGGCGGCTCTGCGTGGTGCGGGCGATCCGCGACGCCCCCCACCCCGAGGTCGCCGCCGAAGCGCTGCGGCGCGCCTTCGTCGCCGCCGACGGCGAGGCCCGCACCAGCCAGGACGCGCTGCTCGACTCCCCCGCCCCCTGGAGGGGGGTGGCGCCGGGTGGCTGAGCCGCGCCCGCCCGAGGAGCCGCCGCGCAAGCCCCGTAACTCGATGGAGCGCGGCTACGCGAAAGCCGCCGTCCGCAACCAGGAAGCCCGGGAGAAATTGGTGCCGCTGGCAGAGGGCGAGCGGCCGCCGGTCGTCACCGTCTCGGCGATCGTCTGCGCGCTGGTCGCGCTCTCGATCCTCGTCGCCTACGCGGCCGGGGCGAAGCCGAACGGCGAGACCCCGGGCTTCGCCCAGGTCGCCGGCCCGGTGCTGATCACGGGCGTCCTCGCCTGGGGGATGTGGCGAGCCCGCTACTGGGCGGTGGTCGGCTTCCAGCTGGTCCTCGCCTTCCTCATCTTCGCCGCCTTCTACGGGCTGGCGCTGGAGGCGTCCTCGCTCAGCGGCTTCCTCGCCAGCGGCGGCCTGCTGGTCGTCGCCGGCGTCCTCTTCTTCTTCATGGTCAAGGCGATGGCGCGGATCCAGATGCCGGAGCGGCAGCCGCCCGGCGGTGGCGACTGATCCTCCGATCGGGGGGTGGGCGCGGGCGCGCCGGAGGGCGACTCGCCCGCTTCTATAGGCTCAGCTTCCTATGCCAGAGAGCTTCGACACGATCATCATCGGCGGTGGTCCCGGCGGCTACGTGGCGGCGATCCGCGCCGCCCAGCTGGGCCAGAAAACGGCGGTAGTGGAGCGCGACAAACCGGGCGGGCGCTGCCTCAACTACGCCTGCATCCCGGCGAAGACGATCCTCCGCAGCGCCGAGATCTACAGCGAGGCGAAGAACGGCGCCAACCTCGGGATCGTCGCCAACGACATCTCGATCGACTGGGAGGCGCTGATGCAGCGCCGCGCCGATGTCTCCGAATCACTCTCCAACGGCGTCAAGTTCCTCTGGGACAAGGGCAAGATCACGCTGATCGAGGGCGAGGGCTCGCTGACCGCCGAGGGCGACGTCAAGGTCGGCGAGGAGGTCTACGAGGCGAGGGCGGTGGTGCTGGCGACCGGCTCGGTGGCGCTGCCGATCCCCGGGGTCGAGTGGTCCGAGCGCGTCGTCGACACCTGGGGCGCCTGGAGCCTGCCGGCGCGGCCGGGGAAGATCGCGGTGGTCGGCGCCGGCGCCTCGGGCTCGGAGATCGCCTCCGCCTACGCCCGCTTCGGCACCGAGGTGATCCTGATCGAGATGCTCGACCAGATCCTCCCCGCCGAGGACGCGGACATCGCCAAGATCGTCGAACGCAGCTTCAAGAAAGAAGGGATCGAGATCTCGACCGGGGCGCCGGTGGAGAACGTCGAGGTGAGCGGCGACAAGGTCAGGCTCACCTACGGGGAAACGACGACCGAGGTCGACTACCTCTGCGTCGCCGGCGGCCGCGGTGCCGACACCGAGGGCCTCGGGCTCGACGCCGCCGGCATCGAGCTCGACGAGGGCGGCCGCAAGATCAAGGTCGACCCCTACGGGCTGACCACCAACCCGAAGGTCTACGCGATCGGCGACCTCGTCAACAAGAAGGCGCTCGCCCACAAGGCCGAGGAGGAGGGCGTCGTCGCGGTCGAGAAGGCGGCCGGCGCCGAGACCGAGGCGGTCAACCAGGACCTGCTGGTCGGCGCCACCTTCACCCATCCCCAGGTCGCCTCGGTCGGGATGACCGAGGCGCAGGCGGTCGAGGCGGGGCACGAGGTCAAGGTCGGCAAACAGAAAATCTCCGCCGAGGGCGCGGGCACCGTCTACGACGACAAACTCGGCCTGGTGAAGCTGGTCGTCGACGCCAGGTACGGCGAGCTGCTCGGCGCCCACATCGTCGGCAACCGCGCCTGCGACATGATCGCCGAGCTGGTCGCGACGATGGCGCTCGAGGGCGGCTACCAGGAGCTGGCCCGGATCGTCCACCCGCACCCGACGGTGTCGGAGGCGGTTCTGGACGCGGCGCGCGCGGTCGACGGCTGGGCAATCCACGCCTAGCTGTTCCTTTTCCCCGCCATTCCGGGATAAGGAACAGCCCGGCGGGCCTCGGCGATAATCGCCGCGTGCCCGAGCGCGCCGCCTTCTACTTCGACCTCGCCTCGCCCTACGCCTACCTCGCCGCCGAGCGGATCAGCGGCCTCTTCACCGAGGCCGAGCTGGAGCAGCCGGAGTGGCGGCCGATCCTGGTCGGGGCGCTGATGAAGGAGTTCGGGCGCACGCCGTGGGGCCTCACCGACGAGCGGGAGGAGAACCTGGCCGAGGTCGAGCGGCGGGCCGCCGCCTACGGGCTGCCGGCGCTCGTCTGGCCGGAGCCGATGCCGACCAACTCGCTGACCGCGATGCGGGCCGCCACCTTCGCCAAGCAGACCGGCCGCACCGTCTCCTTCGCCCTCGCCGCCTTCCGCCAGGCGTTCGCCGCCGGCCGCGACCTGGCCGACCAGGACAACGTCGCGATCGCCGGCGCCGCCTGCGAGCTGCATCCGCGGGCGCTGCTGAAAGCGGTGGCGACGCAGGGGGTGAAGGACGAGCTGCGGCGGGCGACCGAGGAGGCGGCGGCGATCGGCGTCCGCGGGGTGCCGACCGTGCTCGCCGGCGGCCAGTCGTTCTGGGGCGACGACCGGCTCGAGGAAGCGGTCGAAGCGGCGGCCGGCTAGCCGCTAAGGTCGGGCGATGCCGCCCCTCCCCGACGCGCCCACCTGCTTCGAGCTGCTGGCGCGGATGGCGCTGATCCGCCGCTTCGAGGAGGAGGCCGGCCGCCAGTACCAGCGCGCCAAAGCCGGCGGCTTCCTGCACCTGGCGATCGGCGAGGAGGCGACGATCGTCGGCACCACCTCGGTGATGCAGCCGGAGGACTACCTGATCGGCACCTACCGCACCCACGGCCACGCGATCGCCCGCGGCAGCGAGCCGGGCCGGGTGATGGCCGAGCTGTTCGGCCGCGTCGACGGGACCAGCGGCGGTCGCGGCGGCTCGATGCACATCTTCGACGCGGAGCGCCGCTTCATGGGTGGCTACGGGATCGTCGGCGGCAACCTGCCGATCGCCGCCGGCCTCGCCCTCTCCTCCCAGTACCGGGGCGAGGACGCGGTGACCGTCTGCATGTTCGGCGACGGCGCCTCCAACACCGGCAACTTCGGCGAGACGATGAACCTGGCGGCGCTCTGGAAGCTGCCGGTGCTCTTCCTGGTCGAGAACAACCTCTACGGGATGGGGACGGCGGTCGAGCGCCACTCGGCCCAGACCGACCTCTCGCAGAAGGCCGAGGGCTACGGGATCCCCGGCCGGCGGGTCGATGGGATGGACGTGATCGCGGTCCGCGAGGGCGTCGCCGCCGGCCTGCGGGCGGCGCGCGAGGAAGAACGGCCGACGCTGCTCGAGGCCTTCACCTACCGCTTCCGCGGCCACTCGGCCGCCGACCCGGAGGTGTACCGGCAGCGCGAGGAGGTCGAGGAGTGGCGGGAGAAAGACCCGATCGAGAGCTTCGCCCAGCGCTGCATCGAGGCGGGGGTGCTCGGCGAGCGCGAGGTCGGGCAGGCGCGCGAGCTGGCCGAGGCCGAGGTGGTGGCGGCGGTCGAGTTCGCCGAGAGCTCGCCGGAGCCGCCGCTCGACACGATGTACGAACACCTCTACGCGCTGACCGAATACCCGGGCGGCTGGTACGCGGTCGACGAGCGCAGCCCGGAGCCGCACCGCGGCGAGGACGAGGCGGAGATGCCGGCCCGGGCGCGCGAGCTGGCCGAGGCCGGGGCGGCCTACGCGGAGATCGAAGACGACGCGCCGCGGCCGAACCCGGCGATCCAGGGCGACCCGGTCGAGGGGCACGCCGGCGAGCTGGTCGAGGAGGAGGAGACGGCGGTCGAGGAGGAGGCGCTGAACGCCGCCGAGCCCGGCGCGCCGGAGGGCAACACCTGATGGCCGAGCTGCGGATGCGGGAAGCGCTGCGCGACGCGATGGCGGAGGAGATGCGGCGCGACGAATCGGTCTTCGTGATGGGCGAGGACGTGGCGGTCTTCGAAGGCGCCTTCAAGGTGACCGAAGGCCTGCTCGACGAGTTCGGCGAGCGGCGCGTCCGCGACACGCCGATCTCCGAGAACACGATCGTCGGCGCCGGCGTCGGGGCGGCGATGGGCGGGCTGCGGCCGATCGTCGAGCTGATGACGGTCAACTTCAGCCTCTTGGCGCTCGACCAGATCGTCAACCACGCGGCGGCGATCCCCTACATGTTCAACGGCGCCGCCAGGGTGCCGATGGTGATCCGGATGCCGGGCGGCGGCGGCCACCAGCTCGGCCCCACCCACTCGCACAGCTTCGAGGCGCTCTACCTGCAGGTCCCCGGGCTGCTGGTCGCCTGCCCCTCGACCCCGGCCGACGGCAAGGGCCTGCTGAAGGCGGCGATCCGCGACGACAACCCGGTCGTCTTCATCGAGCACGAGTCGCTCTACGGGATGCGCGGCGAGGTGTCCGACGGCGAGGGCGACCCGGTGCCGTTCGGCAAGGCGGCGGTGCGGCGCGAGGGCGGCGACGTGACGATCGTCGGCATCCTCAAGATGGCGCAGGTCGCCGAGGAGGCGGCCGCGAAGCTGGCCGAGGAGCACGGCGTCGAGGCGGAAGTGATCGATCCGCGGACGCTGCGCCCGCTCGACCTCGACACGATCCTCGAGTCGGTGGCGAAGACCAACCACGTGGTGATCGTCGAGGAGGGCTGGCCGCACGGCGGCGTCGGCGCGAACCTCGGGACGCTGATCACCGAGCAGGCCTTCGACCACCTCGACGCGCCGCCGCAGCGGGTGACCGGCGCCGACGTCCACATGCCGTACTCGAAACGGCTCGAGCAGGCGGCGATCCCCCACTCCGAGCACGTGGTCAGCGCCGCCCTCGCATCCCTAGAGGGCGCCCGCTAACCGGAAATGGCTGTTCGTCATCTTCGAGATGTGTGTCGAGCAAGAACGGCGTCGCTGCCCGTGAGATCGAGCGCAAGTACGACCTGACGCCGAAGTCGGCCTGGTTCATGCTGCATCGCATCCGCGAGGCCATGAAGCGCGGAGCCATTGGCCGGTCTACTCTCCGGGCGCGTCGTCGCCGACGAGACCTGGATCGGCGGTAAGCCGAAGAACCGCCATGCCCGGGATAACCGCGAGCGGCAAGCAGGGGCTGAGCTGACAAGCAGCCTGTCGATGACGCTGATCTCCCGCGAGACCGGCGAGGTCCGCTCCCAAGCCGTCGCCTAACGTCGGCGGCGACGACCTCATGTCGGTCCTGTCCGAGCATGTCGACCCGGCCAATACCCACCTGCACACCGACTCCAATGCCGCCTACAAGCGGATCGCCGACAAATTCGAGCAGCACTCCGTACGTTGACCACCGCGCCGGTGAGTACGTCACGGGACGATGTCTCAACCAACCAGGCCGAAACGCGCCCAACGCCGGGGCCAAAAATATCGGGGTACCGATGTTTTGGCCCCTATAGAGGCGAAAATATCGGGGTACCGATCTTTTCCCCAGCCCGGTGGGGGAAATGTCGGGGTACCGATCTTTCCCGGCTCATAGGGCGGGAAAGATCGGTATGGCGGTCAGCAGGTCTTTCTCGCGCCCGTTACTGCGTTCCAGGCGGCGCTCGGGGAGAGGTCCGCATCTACGCGCAGGACGCCGGGGTGCGCGGTCCTCGCCAGGGTCCAGCCGCCGGGTGCTCGCAGCAGGCAGCCGCTGCCGCGGGAGATCGACCAGTAGGGGGTGAAGTTGACGCGGACCAGGAAGAGGCCGGGACGGGTGACGTCGAGGGCGAAGCCCTGGCGGCCGACCCAGAGCGTCCGGGCGCGGCCGGCGTTGACCGGGGTGACCATCGGCTTCGGGTGGACGACGCTGTAGATGCGCCAGTGCTGGGTGACTTCGCGCAGATGCAGGTACGGCGGGTCGGCGAGGATCAGGCGGCGCTCGGCGACCGAGGAGTAGTCGAGCGGCGCGTCCGGGAGGGCGACGTAGGTGATCGAGTTGTCGCGCAGCCAGGCGCTGTAGGTGCGGTTGCTGAGGTCTTCGTCGTAGAAGATGTCGTCGCGGGTGGTGTCGGCCTGGCGCAGCCAGCCGCGGGCGAGGTCGAAGTCGGGCGCCAGGTAGGCGGCCTCCCAGTGGTTGGCGGTCGAGGGCACCTCGATCCGCTCACCCTCGGCGCCGTGGGCCCGCAGCCAGTGGGCGGCCGGTTCGAAGTAGGCGGCGCTGGTCGAGGGGTCGCCGACCGCGCGAGAGATCTGCGAGACGCTGGCGGTCACCTGCCAGTAGAGGCTGCCGCCGAGCGTCACCACCAGCACCGCGGCGTAGAACCAAGTCGGCGCGGTCGGCCGCGGGCGCCGTGAAAGCAGGACCGCCGCCAGCACCGGCCCGCCGAACAGGGCGCCGAGCCGGACCGCGTTGCCGCCGAGCGCGTTCGGGACCAGGAAGAGGACGGTCGCGGCGAGCGCGTAGCCGATCACGACCCGCCGCAGCTGCCGCTCCTCGCCGCGCAGGCCGTCGGTGAGGAAGAGGGCGCCGGCGCACCAGAGCGGCACCGCGAAGTAGGAGGAGAAGACGAACGGGAACTGGCCCGGTTCGGGGAAGGCGAGGTTGGGGGCGACCGTGAGGACGAGGGCGAGCGCGGCGGCGCCGAGCGCGACCGGGCTCGGGCGGCGGCGGCGTTCGAGCGAGCCGGCGATGACGATCCCGGCGAGGAAGGCGCCGGCGACCGGGCTGGCGAGGGCGGCGGCCGCGGCGGCGGCGAGCGCGAGGACGCGCCCGAGCACGCCCCTGCCGGTCTGCAGCGCCCGCAGCGAGCCGAGCGCGAAGGCGGCGCCGAGGGCGAAGGTCAGCTGGCCGTCGGCGAGCAGGGTGACGACGCCGGCGGCGAACCAGAGGGTCGCCCAGCGCGCCTCGGCCCCCCAGCGGTCGCGAACCAGGCGGTCGAAGAGGTAGGAGGAGCTGACCACCGAGAGCAGCCCGACCACCTGCGGCCCGAGCAGCGCCGCCAGCGGTGGGAACAGCACGCTGTAGGTGAGGGTGTAGTGGCCGCCGTACCAGCTGCCGTTCCAGATCGCCAGGCCGGCCCGCTCGAACAGCTCGGTGCGGAAGACCTGGGCGGCGAGGTCGCCGACCGGCGGGCTCCAGATCACCATCAGCAGCGCCAGCGCGAAGCTGAGGGCGACGGCGGGCAGCCAATCGGGGCGCAGAGTTCTCGATTGGACCATTCCGGGCCCAAAGCTTACGGCTGCGACCTGAGATCATCCTTTACGTGAGCGAGCCGATCCAGGTCGTGCGCTGCGGCCTCCTCCCTTATATGGAGGGATACGAGCTGCAGCGCCGGCTGCGCGAGCGCCGCCAGCACGGCGAGCTCGCCGACGTCCTGCTGCTGCTCGAGCACCCGCCCGTCTACACCCGCGGCCGCCGGGCGACCGCGGCGGAGCTGCCGATGGGGGTCGATTGGTACGAGGCGCAGGGGATCGAAGTCCGCGACACCGACCGCGGCGGCCGCGTCACCTACCACGGGCCGGGGCAGCTGGTCGCCTACCCGATCGTCTCCCTAGAGCCCTACGGCGGCGACGTGCTCGAGTACGTGCGGCGGCTGGAGCAGGCGATGATCGCCGCGATCGGCGACTTCGGCGTCGAGGCGGGGCTGCTCGAGGGCGAGACCGGGGTCTGGGTCCACGGCGATCGACCGGCGCACGGCGAGGGCCGGGCGCGCAAGATCGGCGCGATCGGCCTCCACATCAGCCGCGGCGTCACCACCCACGGGCTGGCGATCAACGTCAACAACGACCTGCAGCCGTTCGAGTGGGTGGTGCCGTGCGGAATCGAGGGCTGCGCGGTGACCTCGGTGGGCCGCGAGCGCGGCGCCGAGCAGGACTTCGACGCCTTCGCGACCGCGCTCGCGGCGCGCTACGGCGAGACCTTCGAGCGCGAGCCGGTCGCCACCGAGCTGGCGGCGCTCGACCGGCAGCGGGCGACCGCTAGTCTCGGCTGAAGCCACCCTCTATGAGCACCGCCGTTCCCGACAAAGCCCCCGCGGAGCAGAAGGCTCCCGCCGAGCGCGTCCACGTCACCCGCTCGCGGGCCAAGCCCGGCGGGACCGCCGCCGCCGCCGAGGGCACCGTCCCCTTCCGCCGCGCCCGCAAGCCGCCGTGGCTGAAAGTGCCGGCTCCCGGCGGTCCCAACTACCGCCGCCTCAAGGAGTCGATCGGCGACGACAACCTGCACACGGTCTGCGAGGAGGCCAACTGCCCGAACGTCGGCGAGTGCTGGGAGCGCGGCACCGCGACCTTCATGATCCTCGGCGACGTCTGCACCCGGCGCTGCGGTTTCTGCAACGTGCAGACCGGCAAGCCGACCTGGAACGACCCGCTGGAGCCGCTCCGCGTCGCGAACCAGGTGAAGCGGATGGGGCTGCGCCACGCGGTCGTCACCTCGGTCGACCGCGACGACCTCCCCGACTACGGGGCGAGCGCCTTCGTCGGCGTCGTCCGCTCGATCCGGATGATGGCCCCCGACTGCAAGGTCGAGATCCTCACCCCGGACTTCCGCGGCCAGGAGATGCCGCTGGCCAAGGTGGTCCACGAGCGCCCCGACGTCTTCAACCACAACGTCGAGACCGTCCCCCGCCTCTACCCGATCGCCCGCCGCGGCTCCCAGTTCGAGCGCTCGGCCCGGGTCCTGCGGATGGCGAAGGAGATGGGCGGCGCCGACGTCGTCACCAAGTCCGGCCTGATGGTCGGCCTCGGCGAGTCCTTCGAGGAGATGGTCGAGACCTTCGGCCTGCTGCGCGAGGCCAAGGTCCAGGTGCTGACCGTCGGCCAGTACCTGCGCCCGACCGAGAACCACCTGCCGGTCGTCCGCTACTGGCACCCCGACGAGTTCGCGGCGCTCGAGCAGGCGGCCTACGACCTCGGCTTCGAGTCGGTCGCCGCCGGCCCCCTGGTGAGGTCGAGCTACCACGCCGACCAAAACCTCCCGGAGGGCGTGCGGGCCGAGAGCTTGTTGGCGTCCTGAGGGGGCGCTTAGGATGAGCTGGTCACCTCGCTCCGCTCGCGCGTTCCCGGCCTCTCGCTCCTGATCCTGATCGGGGCGGCCGCCTTCGCCCTCTTCGCCTTCGGCGGCCAGAGCCGCGCCCTGACCCCGGCGCCGTCGCTGACGCCGGTCGACTCCTTCGCCTGCGGCCCGGTCCAGTACGGCGGCGCCGGCGAAGCGCAGGCGCTGGTCGTCTCCGACCTGCCGCTGCAGGGCGACTCGCGGCGGCGCTCGCTGCAGATGAACGACGCGATTGCGCTGGTCCTCGAAGGGGCGAGCTGGCAGGCCGGCGGCCGCCGCGTCGCCTTCCAGGCCTGCGACGACTCGGAGGCCGACACCGGCCTCTGGTCGAAGCAGCAGTGCACGGCGAACGCCCGCGCCTACGCCGCCGACCCGAGCGTGCTCGGCGTGATCGGCACCTACAACTCCGGCTGCGCCGAAGCGATGATCCCGATCCTCGGCGCCGCGCCGGAAGGCGGCCTGGCGATGGTCTCGCCCGGCAACACGCTGATCTGCCTCACCGAGGCGAGCCCCAGCTGCCCCAAGGGCCAGCCCGGCAGCCTCTACCCGCAGGCGCACAACTACGCCCGGGTCGTGCCCAACGACGCCTACCAGGGGGCCGGGCTCGCCAGCTTCGCCAAGAGCGCCGGCGTCCACCGCGCCTACGTCCTCTACGCCGGCGGCGACCCGACCAGCCTCGGGCAGGCGCGGACCTTCCGCGGCGCCGCCCGCAAGCTCGGCATCACCGTCACCGGCTTTCGCGCCTGGGACGTCGACGCCTCCGGCTACAAGCCGCTGATGCAGAAGGTCGCCCGGACCAGCTCCGACGGCGTCCTCCTCGCCGGCCTGACCGAAGAGAACGGCGCCCAGTTGATCAAGGACAAGGTCACCGTCCTCGGCCCCAACAGCGGCGTCAGGCTGCTGGCGCCGGACGGCTTCGCCCAGCAGTCGACGATCGACCTCGCCGGCTCCGCCTCGCGCGGCATGTTCGCCAGCGTCCCCGGCCTCGTGCCCCAGGACCTGAAGGGCCCGGGCAAGCAGCTGGTCTCCGAACTGCGGGGCCAGGTGAAGGGCTCGGTCGAACTCTTCGCTCCCTACGCCGGGCAGGCGGCGAGCGTCCTGCTCGACGCGATCGCCACCGGCTCCAGCCGCGCCGGCATCATCGCCGCGGTCAGCCACGCCAAGGTCAGCAACGGCATCACCGGCAGCTTCCGGATCCTCCCCAGCGGCGACCCGAGCGTCGGCCCGATCACCGTCTCCGTCGCGAAGAACAGCTTCGTGCCCGAGAAGGTCGTCAAGCCGAGCCCGGCGCTGGTCACGGCCGCCCGCCAGGGCTGAGCCCGCTCGCTAGTCGTTACGGAATCGGCACAAACAGGTCTAGATCCGTTACACGGCGATCGGTACCGTCGCTGCCAATGGCCTCCGACACGCTCGAAGCAGTTCTCAACCTGAAGGCGAAAGGCGACCTCGCGGAGCTGTGGGTCGCCGCAGATCTGCGCCGCCGCGGCTTTGGAATCGCCTTCCCATTCGGCGAGGACAACGACTTCGACCTGGTCCTGATCCGTCCGGACCGACTGGAAAGGGTGCAGGTCAAGTACGCCGAGTCGAATGGCTCGGTGGTCCCCGTGAGGTGCGGCTCACACTCGTTGACCAACGGCAAGGTGCGAAGAACGAAGCGCTACACCGCCAAGACGATCGACATCCTGGCCGTCTACGACGCGGTGACGGACCGCTGCTACTACATACCCGCGGCAGAGCTCGGCGACGGAAGGGCAATCCTCCATCTGCGCCTGACGCCCGCTTTGAACAATCAGGTCAGCGGCACCCGGCCGGCAGAGCGCTACCTCGAACTCCCAGATCCTCCGATGGAGCCAGCCGGAATCGAACCGGCGACCTCCTGAATGCAAATCAGGCGCTCTGCCATCTGAGCTATGGCCCCTCCGAGCGAAGTGTAGGGGCGGGAGGACAGGCAGGCCGAGCTGGTGCTTTTGCCGGCAGGCGCTGTCGGGGACCAACAAACGCGGGGTGATCGATCGCGGCCAGTGACATCGTTCACATCGCACTCGGGGTCACGGATGCCGCGGGCTTTCGCCTATGAGTGCACGAACCGAGCGAGCGCCTCACGGGCAAGGTCGCTTACCGAGCGACCTTCCTCCCGCGCCCGCTCCTGCGCGGCGCGATATAGGTCGGGGGTCGTGCGGAAGCTCAAACGTGGCGAGGTTCCGGTCCCCGCAAGCGAGGGCCGACCCACTCGCTGGCGCTTTGCCTTCGAGAGGTCGTAGCCGCGCTCGGCCTCGGCGGCCAAGGCGCCGGCGATCTCGGGGGTTATCTCCGTCTCCGCCTTGGTTCTCGGATTCTTGTGAGCTTTCCCTACCTTTGCCACTTCTTCGCCTCCTCGTACTGCCGCCGGTAGCGGGGGTGCAGCGCCATCGCGTGGATCACCAGCAGGCTGCCTTCCTCGAGCTCGATCGCCATCACCTCGAGCGCGACAACGTCGGCGTCGTCGCCGAGGAAGACGAGTCGCGGGCTCAAATCTGCGGGCTCACGTCCGGGAATTCTGTCGGACAATATTAGCACTTGCCAGAGCTTCCCCGTCACGGGCCGACGCTATGAAAAATGAATCACGCGTGGTGCGCGGAAGGTGCCGATTCTGTGACGGGGCCCGAAGGCGGGATCGGGTTCGGCGACCTCGACCAAGGTCGCGGGCGCCATCGACCTTGGTCGGATGGCGGGCGCGATCGCGGGGCCTATGATCGCGGGGTGATCGATCGGCGCCAGTTCCTCCTCCGCGCGGCCGGTGCCGGCGCCGGGCTGGCGCTCGGCGGGCTCGGCGCCGCCCGGCCGGCGCTGGCGGAGGTTGCGCGGCCGTCGGGGTTGGCGCTGCGGGGAGTCACCTACGACACCGGCACCCTGACCCTCGGCGAAACCACCCGGCGGGTGTGGAGCGCGGCGCGGGTGGAGGGGGAGATCGGAGCGATCGCCGATCGCCTGCGGTGCTCGACGGTGAGCGTCTTCGGCAGCGATCCGCGGCGGCTCGAGCAGGCCGCCCGGGCGGCGTTGCGCCGGGGCCTTCGGGTCGCGATCCAGCCCCGCCTCTACGACCACTCGCAGGGCGAGGTCCTCGCCCAGCTCGCCGCGGCCGGGCAGCTGGCCGAGGCGCTGCGAGGCGAATATCCCGATGCGGTCACCCTCGTCGCCGGCTGCGAGCACATGCTGTTCACGCCAGGGATCGTCCCCGGGCGGACCTTCGAAGACCGGATCGCCGCGCTCGCCGCCGGCCGGGTCGACTTCGCCGCCGCCGAGCGCCGCCTCGGCCGGTTCCTGGCACGCGCGGCGAGCGTCGGCCGCGCGCACTTCGCCGGACCGCTCACCTACGCGGCGGCCGAATTCGAAGCGGTCGACTGGAGCCACTTCGACCTCGTTGGGCTCGACTACTACGCCTTCCACGAAAGCCTCGCCGGGCACAGCCGCACGCTGCGCCCGTACCGGCGCTGGCGCAAGCCGATCGCGATCCTCGAGTTCGGCTGCTGCACCTACCGCGGCGCGCCCCGCCGCGGCGGCAGCGGCTACGACATCGTCGACTACTCGCGCAACCCGCCGACCCTGATCGGTCACCCGGTCCGCAGCGAGGCGACCCAGGCGCGCTACATCGCCCACATGTTCGACGTCTTCGCCGCCGAGGGCCTCCACAGCGCCTCGGTCTACACCTTCATCGCCCCCGACCTGCCGTGGTCGCCCGACCCGCGCCACGACCTCGACACCGCCTCGTTCGCGATCGTCGAGACCAGGCTCGAGCGGCCCGACGATCCGTCGTCCCCTTACACCTGGCGGCCGAAGCGGGCGTTCGGCGCGGTCGCGGCCGAGGCGAGGGCCGCGGGCTAGGAGGGCCGGCGAGACTCGGCCCCTGCTAGTCGCCGAAGTCGAAGTCCTTCGGCGGGCGCTGCTCGAACCAGGCGTCGTCGTCCTCGGGCGACTCCTCGAGGAACTCGGGGGTGTCCTCGAGGGCGTCGACGTGGCCGGGCTCGTGGGCCTTGTACTCGTCGGCGGCGTCGGCTTCGTCGCGGGGCTCGTCCGGGACCTCATGTTCCCCGGAGTCCTCGGGAAGGTCGTGTTCGCGCGAGTCCTCCGGCAGCTCGTGTTCGCGCGAATCCTCGGGGAGGGGCTGTTCGACGGTGCGGTCGATCGGCGGCTCCGGCTCGTCGTCGTGCTCGGGCGCGGGCGTCGGCGGCTCGGCGGGCTCCTCGCGGGCGGGGGCCGGGCCGAGCTCGGCGTCCGGGTCGAGGAAGGGCGAGAGGCTTTCGTCGGTCGGCGGCGCGCCCGGCTCGTCCGGGAGCGGCGCCTCGAGTGCCTGGTTGAGCTCGTCGGAGAGGCGCTGTTCGCTGAAGAACTCGTCGAATTCGTCGGCCGGCTCCTCCTCCTCGGCCGGCTCGACCGGGGAGAGGCGCGGCGGCTCGGTGCGCTCGGCGTCGAGCAGCTGCTCGTCGCTGGGGCTGGCCGGGTCGGCCTCCTCGAGGTGGCCCTCGACGTCGAAGAGTTCGGTCGGCTGCTCGGTGACGTCCGGCGTCGCGGCGGGCGCGTCGGCGGGCGGCGCCTCGGGGTCCGGCCGCAGGGCGTCGGTCGCCTCCGCCGGCTGGTCGCCGGGGGCGGGCTGGGCGACGGTGCGGTGCTCCATCGCCGGGTGCTCCTCCTCGCTAGGCGCCTCCGGCGCGGGCGTCTCCGGCGCGGCCGTCTCGGCCTCCGCCCCGCCCTCGGGCGCCGCCGGTTGCGGCGGCGGCGGCTCCTGCAGGTCGGCGACGTTCGGCATCGGGCGGCCGCTCGGCGCGTCCGTGGCCGCCGCGTCGGTGCCGGCGTCGGGCGCCGCGAGGAACTCGGTCGGCGCCTCGGCGAAGGGGTCGATCTGCTCGCCCTGCTGGTCGGGGCGCTCGGCCGGACCGAACGCCTCGTCCTCGAGCCGTTTCAGCTCGTTCTCATCCGCGCCGTGCGCGCGCTTCAGTTCGAGATGCTCTCGGATTGCGTCGTCGAGAATGCTCATATCGCCCATCCGCGGGGAAGGCTGCCAAAGACTATGTGGTTATCCGTGACCTTGCGAGGCGGTGGGAGCAACTTCCCAGACGAACGGTCGATGCCGTGCACGCCGCTCGGCCGGGACGAAATCCCGATCGCCAGACGGCAGAATCGCTTCCTGTGAAGCGTCCCCGCCGTCTCCTCATCCTCGCAATCGCGGCCCTCTTCGTGCTACCCGCCGCGGTCGCCCAGGCCTCGCCCTGGACGATCACCGAACTCAACCTCGGCGAAAACGAAACGCTGTTCGGGATGACCTGCGAAGCAAGCGGCTTCTGCGTCGGGGTCGGGCAGGAAGGCGTCATCGTCCAGTCGACGGCGCCGACCGGCGGCTCCGGCGCCTGGTCGGTCGGCCACCTCAGCCTGCCGGAAAACCTGCGCGGCAACCTGCGCGGGGTCTCCTGCCCGTCCGCGTCGCTGTGCGTGGCGGCCGACTTCAGCGGCGGCGTCTGGACGACCACCGAACCGGCGGCCGGCGCCGGCGCCTGGCGCCCGACCAGGATCCCGAAAGCGAACGGCATCTTCGCCGTCGCCTGCACCTCCCCCAGCAGCTGCGTGCTGGTCGGGGCGAGCGGCCTGATCGTCACCTCGGCCGACCCGACCGGCCCCGCCTCGGCCTGGACGATCAGCCACCTCGGCGAACAGCCGCCGCTGCGGGCGATCACCTGTACCGGCACCCTCTGCGTCGCCGGCGACTTCGAAGGCGGCCTCTGGACGACGACCACGCCGCTCGCCGGCGCTTCCGGCTGGACCTCGGCCGGCCACCCCGGCGGCGAAAACCCGGCGCTCGGGCTGACCTGCCAGAGCGAATCGCTCTGCCTGGCGGGCAACGCCGGCGGCCTCCTGATCTCCACCCAGCCGCTGCTCGGCGGGCCGAGCTGGATCGGCACGCCGCTACCGGCGCGCTTCCAGATCCTCGCCGCCTCCTGCCCGTCCTCGACCCTCTGCGTCCTCTCCAGCAACAACGGCGAAGTGACCGCTTCGACCAACCCGCTCGGCGGCTCCTCGACCTACCTCACCGAACACCTGATCAAAGGCGTCACCAACGCGATGTTCGGCCTCTCCTGTCCGACCACCGCGCTCTGCGTCGCCGGCGGCAAGTTCGGCCAGCTGCTGACCACCACCAACCCGGCCCTGACCGGCGTCCCCGAACCGCTCCCTCCGCCACCGCCGCCGACCACCCTGCTGCTGCAGCACCCGCGCAAGAAGATGCGGCTCGGCGTCCACGCGCCGGCGCCGACCGTCAGCTTCCGCTTCGGCGCCCAGGGCGAAGCGACCTACTACCTCTGCCACATCGATTCCAAGCCCAACCATCCCTGCACCTCGCCCCGCAAATTCCGGGTCGGCGTCGGCCACCACGTCTTCAAAGTCCGCGCTTACGGCCCCGGTGGCCCCGCCGTCGCGCCGCTCGCCTACGGCTTCAACGTGATTCGCCTCAAGCCGAAACCGAAGCCCAAGCCGAAACCGAAGCAGCACCGGCACGGCAAGCACGGTGCCAAGCCGGCGCCGCCGCGGCAGCGCTGAGCGGCCCGGCCTCGGCCCGGCGACTCAGGGGCCGGGGAAGTCGACGACCTGGTCGTTCAGCGGCAGGACGTCGTGGCGAGGCCCGCGCGGGCGCGATTCGACCTGGGCGACGGCGCCGGTTTCGAACTGCGGGAAGTTGGTCAGCGTCCCCTCCAATTCGAAGCTGCTGAAGCGGTAGGGGACGCCGTTGGAGGCGAGCGGCGAGGGGCCGTCCATGACGTGGAAGTGGAGGTGCGGCGCGTTCGAGTTGCCGCTGTTGCCGAGCAGGGCCAGCGTCTGGCCGACCGCGACCCGCTGCCCGACCGCGACCCGGACGCTGCCCGGCTGCAGGTGGGCGTAGAAGGCCCAGCGGCCGTGGCCCATCGCGACGACGACGTGGTTGCCGCCCGCCCGCTGCGCGGTGATGTCTTTCGGGAAGCTGCCGGCGGGCGTCTCCGGCAGGTTGTCGACGACCGCGACGACGCGGCCGGTCGTCGCCGAGTGGACTTCGTCGCCGAAGTACGGGTAGCTCGAGAGCTGGTCGATCGGGCCGTCGAAGAGGTGGCCGGTGGCGTTGATCTGGACGAAGTCGATCGCGAAGCGCTCCGCCACGTGCGGGGCCCCGTTGACCGGCAGCACGGTGCCGCGGTGGGCGGTGAAGTCGGCGCAGCAGCCGTTGCCGGCGACCCAGCCGGCGCCGCGGAGCGGCGGCGCCACCACCACCGCTTCGCGCCTGGTGACGGCGACCGGGGCCAGCTCGTAGCTGGTGGCGAGGGCCGGCTGCGGCGGCTTGATCGAGACCGAGATCCGGTGCGTGAGCTGCGCCGGCACCTTCGCCTCGGCGGCCAGCGAGACGTCCATCAGCACGAAGGCGCCCTGACCGGGCTGCAGCTGGATCGAGTGCTTGGGCTGGCCGTAGGGCGCCATCACCGTTTCCAGCCCCTTGCCGGAGAGCGACTCGACGACCTTGCCGCCGGCGAGCGCCTGCAGCCGCTTCACCGTCACCACCGACTGGGTGCGGTTGATCAGCTGCAGCTCGTAGGCGAGCTGGCGACGGCCGTCGCTGGTCAGCACCGGTTCCGGCGAGGCGATCGCGTTGCCGACCACCGGCGTCAGCTCTTCCACCGGCGCGGCGGAGGCGAGCGGCGCCGAGCCGAGCGCGGCCAGCGTCAGGGCGGCGAAGGCGAGCAGCGCGAGCATGGTGCGCCGGCTCTGCCTGAGCGAGAATGCAGCGTCGATGAGATGCGGACGAGTGGCCAAAACGGGCGAGGGCGGTGAGCCTATTCGACGGAGGAGCGCTTCAGCTCGCCACCTCGTCGCCTTCGCCACCAGTGCCGTGCTGCTCGGCGTGCTCGCTGCGCCGGCGCTCGCGTCGACCCCGGACTCGCCGCTGAAGAAGGGCGACTTCGCCGGCCTGGTCGGGATCGGCCACGGCCGCACGATCTACCTCGAGTGCCACGGCGAAGGCGGCCCGACCGTGATCCTCGAAGCCGGCCTGCGCAGCCGCTCGGACTTCTGGAGCGAACGGATGCCGGAAACGCCGCCGGGGCCGACGGTGCTGCCCGGCGTCGCCCGCTCCACCCGCGTCTGCACCCTCGACCGTCCTGGGACCACGCTCGGGCCGACCGAATTCAGCCGCAGCTCGCCGGTGCCGATGCCCCGCACCGCCACCGACGCGGTCGCCGACCTCCACGCGGTCCTCCAGGCGGCCCGGATCCCCGGCCCCTACGTCCTGGTCGGCCACTCCACCGGCGGCCTGATCATCCGCCTCTTCGCCGCCACCTACCCGCGCCAGGTCGCGGGGATGGTCCTCGTCGACGCCCTCTCCGAGTTCCTCCAGGGCCCGCTCACCCCGGCGCAGGTGGCCGTCTACGACGAAATCAACAACGCCCCGCTGGAAGGCGTCGACTATCCCGACCTCGAGCAGATCCTCTTCCGCCCCAGCTTCGCCGAGATGCGCCAGGCGAAAGATCGCCACCCCCTCCCCGACATCCCCCTCAGCGTGATCTCCCGCAAGCTGCCGCTCCCCCTGCCGGAAGGTCTGCCGGCCGGACTGACGACCGCGGTGGTCGAACGGGCCTGGCGCAAGTCCCAGGCGCAGCTGGCAAAGCTGACCCCGAACGCCGTCCACCTGATCGCCGAGCACAGCTCCCACTACGTCATGTTCAGCCAGCCCCAGCTGATCATCGACCAGGTGCGCCGAGTCCTCCGCGCCGTTCGCGATAAAATGGCTGGTTCGCGGGGCTATAGCTCAGCTGGCAGAGCGCCTGGATCGCACCCAGGAGGTCGGCGGTTCGAATCCGCCTAGCTCCATCGCAGGATGTCCCTGTACGTGGGCCGCTTGGTTTCTGAAGCGCCTTCGAACCGCCCCCGGAATCCGCTCCGATACGCAGGGATTAGCGGCGATTTCGGCTTGCATGCACCGCCCGGCGGAAAGAAACGGGGAGGCCCGCAAGTCTTAGCCAAGCCGGCGTTAGAGTTCTGGGAAGCATGCCCGGACGCGCGCTATCTGCGTGCTCTTCAGGATCGTGTAGCGCCCGCGCTCAGTAGATCTGGGCAGGATCGTCCCCAGCGTGCCATCGGAATAGACCGCAGCGACAATTCGCCACATGCCGTGAGCGGTTTTGACTTCCACTTCGAAACCACCGTCGATCAAAGCAGCCACGTAGGGAAGCGCCTCTTCGCGTTTCAACCGATCCACAGCAATCGATCCGGAGCCCACCTCCCGATAAGACGCGGCGGCCTGAGAGTCTCCCCCTTAAAATCACGGAAAAGCCCCACCATAGGAGAATCTCTTCTCCTGGCTAGGTAGGCTGGGACCGTGTCTGGCAATGAGAACTCGGCACGCCTTTCGGACGGGCAGATCGATGCGCTGGCGGCCCGCCTTAGAGCAGGAGAATATCTAGACGAGCACTTCCGACCCCTGCTATTCAGGCAAGCGAAGGAGTACGGGCTCGACTACGCAGCGAAGGCTCCGACCAGCCGCATTCTCGCCGACACGATGGCGGTTCCGCTTCAGCCCCTCAAGCGGTTTGGAGACGAGGGGGATGGCTGGCGCAACCGGTTGATATTTGGTGACAACCTGCAGGTTCTCAAGACGCTGCTTGAGATGAAGAACCGCGGTGAGCTCCTCAACGCAGATGGCTCCAACGGCTTGAAGCTCTGCTATATCGACCCGCCGTTTGCCACTCGACAAGAGTTTTCCGGCAAACGCGGCGCCCGCGCATATCGGGACAAGGTGGCTGGCGCCGCATTCGTGGAGTTCCTGCGTAAGCGCTTGATCTTCATACGGGAGCTCCTAACCGACGACGGATCTCTTTACCTTCACCTCGACACCCGCAAGGTCCATTACATGAAGGTGGTCCTAGACGAAATCTTCGGCGAGCAAAATTTCCGCAGTGAGGTCATTTGGAAGCGCACCACGGCCCACAGTGGTGCCAATCGCTACGGCCCAGTCCATGACACGTTGCTGTTCTATTCGAAGACGGACCAGTACATCTGGAACGGCGGAAGGCACGCCTCGGAGGACATTTCCACGGGAAGTCACTACAAACGGGTAGATGATAATGGCCGACGCTGGGAGCCTGGTGAGTTAACCGCGCCAGGTGTTCGTCGCGGGGAGACCGGCAAACCCTGGAAAGGATTTGACGTGACTGCGATGGGTCGTCACTGGGGTCGGCCACCGCGGCAGCTTGATGAGCTTGACGCGCAGGGACGCATCTACTGGCCCCAGAAGGAGGGTGCCTGGCCCCGCCTTATTCGCTACTTAGACGAGGTGCGAGGCCTGGCACTCCAAGACGTCTGGACCGATCTGCCGCCCGTCAATATGGTCGCGAAAGAGCGCGTCGACTATCCAACTCAGAAGCCAGAAGCCCTCCTAGAGAGGATAATCAAGGCCTCCTCAAATGAGGGCGATATCGTCCTCGATTGCTTCAGTGGATCGGGAACGACCGCCGCCGTTGCTGACACGCTTCGTCGCCGCTGGGTTGCCGTCGATTGCGGCAAGCTTTCGATCTACATCACGCAACGCCGATTGATGGCATCGGCAGATGCGGATCGGCCCGCCAATTCGATCAACTTTGAGACGTGCACGGCGGGGCTCTATGACAACGACCTTGTCGAGAGCATGGACTTCGACGGGTTCAAGACCTTCTGTCTTGAGCTGTTCGGGTGCCGGGAAAACGCTCAGATAATCAGCGGCATCCAGATGGCAGGCGTTCGCAAGGGAGCTCCTGTGCACTTCTTTCCCTTCAAGGAGACCGACGCCGAGATGGGGATTGCCTACATCGAATCACTTCACCGGCGAATGAAGGGGAAGGTAACTGGCGAGATCTACATAGTCACCCCTGTCACGGCTTGCGATCCCGGGCTCTTCGAGGATGTCGTGACCATCGAAAAGATGACGTTCTTCATTCTGCGCGTCCCCTATTCCGTGATAGAGGCGCTTCACGGTCGGCGTTTCAAGCTGCTCGATCAGCCCTTCTCCGAGCAAATGCTGAACGATCCAATGGATACCTTCGGCTTCGACTTCATGCAGCTTCCCGACGTCGGGGTGGCGTACCGGAAGACCAAGACGCACCTGAAAGCAGCCGTGAAGACCTTTATGCGCGGCGGCCTAGACCCGGATGATTTCAGCGACCTGGCAGAGCACGGTCGCCTAGATCTTGCGATGGTTCTCGTCGATCCCGACTATGACGGCGATGTCTTCCGGGTCTCCGACTACTTCTTCGGAGACCAACTTGAGAGCTCCGACTGGACGTTCTCGCTATCTCTCGACGAGTGTGGCGCACGGTTGCTCTTGATCTACCTGGACACGCACGGCAACGAGTTCCGCGAGGTCGTCGAACCGGCCACGCTGAAAGCAGGATCGCGTCGAAAGGTCAGGGCTGCTGCCACGTGACGCCAAAGGCAAAGCTTGCGGTCGACCAATTCGCCGTCGATGACCTCGTCCTGCCGGTATCTCACAGCGTCGACCCAGCGACGCTTGATCTAACTAGGTACGACGACTTCGTCGATGCGGTCGTGGCGGGCCGCGAATACTCCAAGGAAGCCATCTTCACCACTCTTCGCTTCTTGGCGGGTGGCCGCTACGAGAACACGGCACAGCTCGCCGAAGAGGCGTTCGCATCTACGCCAGCCCTCGAGCGCAGATATGGTTCTCTCGGACGGCTACTGGACCGATTGCCGTTTCCCGACAGGCTTGCGTGCAGTATTGACATGGCCACCGGGACTGGAAAGAGCTACGCCCTCTTTTGCCTAGCGCGCATCATGCTTAACGAGGGGCTGGTTAATCGCGTTCTAGTTCTTTGCCCCTCGCTAACCATTGAGGCTGGACTAGTAGCGAAATTCGACGCTTTGTTGGCTGACTCCGATCTGACGGCGCTTTTACCTGAGACGAAAGGTACCCGGCTTCCCGAGCGAGTGGACGCCACGGGCACTGTCAAGGAGGGGCAGATCTGCATTGAGAACATCCATGCTGTGTACGAGGCGACCGGCTCCTCCATCCCTGACAGCTTTGAAGGCCACGGGGCGTCGACGCTTGTCCTGTCGGACGAGGCCCACCACATTTTCTCTCCTGGAGATGCGCGTTTGAAGAAGTGGCGAGAGTTCTTGGTGAGCCCCGCATTCGGATTTAGGTACCACGTTGGTGCCTCAGGAACCTGCTATGTCGGCAACGACTATTTCGCAGACGTCGTTCACCGGTACAGCATCAGGGACGCGATCAATGACAGCTGGGTAAAGGACGTGTTTTACGTTGCCAAAGATGAGTCGACGACCGACGACGCGCGATTCCAGAAGCTCCTACAGCAGCATGAAACCAACCGCAAGACCTACAAGCCCCTCAAGCCCCTGACGATCGCAGTTACGAAAAACATCAAGGCCGCCGAAGAACTTAAAGATGCCTTGGTCGCGTTTCTCGCTAGGCAGTTACCGGGCAAGCACACCGAAGCCGAAGGCAAGGTCCTACTCGTAACCTCGTCGCCCAAGCATGCGAAGAACGTGCTGCGACTCGCGTCGATCGACGACAGTGCAAATCCCGCCGAGTGGATCGTCTCCGTTTCGATGCTTACCGAGGGTTGGGATGTCAAGAACGTGTTCCAGATATATCCACATGAGAAGCGTGCCTTCAACAGCAAGCTTCTGGTGGCGCAGGTCTTGGGGCGAGGGTTACGCCGACCTGAGGGAATTGAGGCTGAGCCGCGTGTCTATGTTTTCAACCATCAGAGATGGGCGCCCGAAGTCGAGGATCTTGTCGCCGAGGTGCTTGACCAGGAGACCACGATCGCGCAGCGACCCAGCGAAGGTAGATCCGTGCGGCATTTTGATCTTCATTGCCTGACGTACAAAGATGTGCCGACCGGCATTGAAGCCAAGGCGGTCGAACGGCCTCGCGACATACGTAACTTGAACCTCCGGCCTCAGCGGGATGCCCCAGAGAGCACCGAGTTCGTCTCAGTATCCGACTCAGAACAGCGGGTGGTTTTAACCACCCTCGTGCGCGAGACCTACTACCCGCTCTCGGTCGTCGTGGCCGATGTTCGCAAGCGCATGCTTATCCACGACAAGGAAACTGGAGGCGACCTGGCTAAGGCCTATCCCAAGAAGCGGGTTGAAGCCTTAGTTCGAGACGCACTAAAGCGTCTCAAGCTTCGCGGAACCTCCATTAGCCAAGAGAATCGTCAGCTCATCATGAGCGCATTCGGATCCTTGCGCCAGAGGACTTCGCGTGCGGGTGCAGAGTGGGCACAAGAGCCAGACGGGCTCATGACGAAGTCGACTGCCGAGATGGTTCCTGTGCGGGAGCGCATCAGCGGGTTAACGGGCAACGTAGGGCTCTTCTACGACGAACTTTCCTCCCAGCTAGGAACTCCCGATGATGCAGCAGCACTTAAGAAGGCTCTTTCCATTGACACTGAATTTCCAACTTTTATGCGGCGGATCGACAACAGCTTTCTCTTCAAGTCTCCGGTGAATGTGGTGGCGACGTCATACGCACCCGAGCGTTTGTTTGTTGAGCGGCTCTTTCAGTCGAACAATGCCGCCGTTCTAAAAGCCTGGGTCAAGGCTCCTGACGTTGGTTTCTATACTATCGAGTACGGTTTCCAGCCCGGGGGCAACGGGCGTTCTAAGCGTGGTCAGTTCAATCCAGACTTCTTCCTACTACGGGAGGATCGCGACGAGGTCATCGTGGTTGAGACGAAGGCGGACGATGACACCTCCGACATCAATGCTGGCAAGCTGGCGTTCGCGGAGGCCTATTTCACTACAGTCAATAAGCTTCTAGCGGCTAGGCGCCGAAAACGGCGTTACCAATTTCACTTTCTTTCACCGTCGGACTACGACGATTTTTTTGCTGGGCTCCGAGACGGAAGCCTAAGCCAATTTGTTTCCACGCTACAGGCGGCTCTCAGCACCTAGCTTTGATGAGCCTGGGACGCTTAGCGGTAAGCGCCGCCCGCGTGGTCTGATGGCAAGGATGTCGAGTGTGCGATCCTCGACTTGACGGTCGACGACGCACCATTCGCCAACTCGACGACGCAAATTGGCGGTCAGGGTCTCGAAAGTCGTTCGCCGTCTCCGTCGGGAAGTGGCTATCGCTGACCCTGATGCGCTCGCGGTCTTTGCGGCTGAGCCTGCACAGAGACTTCAGAGCAACGAAACGGGTCTCTATCCGCCACTCGCTTAAGTCAGCCAGCGCCCAGCTCCGCCTCGGCGTCTGACCATGAGATCGCCTGCGCGCATCCTTGCATCGCGCGACGATCCTCGTTGGTCGGCTCAACGTCGTCGTATGGGGAGCGGCGTCAGCTTGGCTTCTTTATCTTCGCCATTTCTTGGCGCGTGTCTTCCGAGACGGCCCATGTGCTGATGGCTGCATCCCAGCCCCCCTGTGCTTCGCCGCAAAGGACGGGATCGAGGAAGGCTGCGGCGCGATCGAAGGCCGCTGCCAGGTCGGGTGCGAGACCAACCTCCTCGGCGAGGCGGCCATAGTGCGGGGCCCACTCAGAAGGTGGGGCGGGCAGACTTCCTGGAAGCTCTTGGTGGGCGCGGGTCTCGAAAGTGTGCTTCAGCGCCTCTCGAAATGCGGCGGCTTCGAGCGACTGTGAGTCCGCGATGAGCAGGATGTCGATCAGATCCTTGGGCCGCGTGCTGGGCCTGCCCGCCGTGCCATAGCTCCGCGTGTAAGCGTGGACCTTCTCGGCCAGGTGCTGGGCAAGCGGTATCGCGGGAAGCTCGAGCGGCTCGATATCCGCGAAGGAGAGAAAATCCGACGTGCGCACTCTGTCTGGCTCCGAGCTGGGCGACTTCGCGAAGCCGATATCCACGATGAACTGCTCGAAGACGCGCTCCGCCAACTCGGCGCGTACGTGAAAGCGAATGGCCTGAAACTCATCGACCTCGTCGAACGCGTCGGTTCGGCTTGCCGCGAAGGTAAAGAAGTCATCGAGGGGAAGTCGCTGCGCCGCGGCGATGTCCTCGATCGCGGCCTCCTCGTCGTCGTCGCGCCCGAGATCGATGTCTTTGGTCGAGCGCGAAGCTCCGCCCAAGCGGAAGTCAAGCGCCAAGGCACCCTTCAGAACCCAGCGATCCGGCGCCACCTGGGCGAGGCGGCGTAGGAACAGTTCGAAAGCGACTCGCTTGCGAAGTCGTGCGAGGTTGAAGCCGGTCCTCTCCGCCTCAGTTTTCATGCGCTGCTCGAGCGCCATGCGGAACGCGGTGGCGCTCTCGTATCTCACGATGTCACCGCCGCGAGGGCGGCGCTCAGCGCGTCGTGGCGACCGCGTCGTCGTGCCTCCTCTTCGAGTTCCCGCGCCGTGAGCAGTCCACGGCCGAGTGCCTGCCGCACGGCCATCTCCAGTTGCTCGGGCTGGATTTCTCCGGCTACGTCGACGAGCGTTCGCCCCGGGGCGGTTAGGCGGAGCCCTTCGCGCCGGACCGTGTCGACCTCTTCCTCGTCGGGGCGGGCGTGGATGACGACCCCGGCCGGACGGCGCAGGCCGCGGTATCTACGTCCGAGGAGCAGGTGGACCGCATCGGGAATGTTGTCGCTGAGATCGAGGAGGGCGAGCGCGCTCTGGTGCGAGAGGACGGCCTTCTCGGCGCCAACCGCCATCCACTTCTCCCGCATCTCGTCGTCTTCCGGGCGAGGAAAGCCGGGCAGGCGATAGAGCCCGCGCCGCACCCGCTCGAACCGGTTCCCGCGCACGTAGTGACTCAGAAGCTGGCTGCTGAGTCCACGCTCACGGGCCTGGCTCGTGGTGAAGTAGCCGTGCTGGGAGTAGGCGGTCGCCTCAAGCCCCCGCATGTCGGGTCGGTCATGCATAGCCAAAGTATAGCTTTAGTTTCGCGGACATTGAGACCTTTCATGGCGTTCCAACCGCCCTGCGCAAATTTCGGGCACTTCTCGCCAAGAGTGCCCGACTCCCTGCATATCGCCGCATATCCCTGCGTATCCGCGACAATGCACCTGCACACTGAGCGGGCGCTGAGTCCAGCTAATTCCCTGCTAATGACGAACTTCTAGAGCAGCTGCCCAGATTTCGCCAGCTTGGATCGCACCCAGGAGGTCGGCGGTTCGAATCCGCCTAGCTCCATCTCCGCTTCTCCCCTGCAAACGGGCCGGTTACGTCTCCGTCGCCTCGCCGGATTCCGTTCGAACCGGCTTCGGTTCTGCTGACGATCCGGGCACGAGTGCCTGGAATCGCGCGGATAGGAACGGATAGGAGCCGATACGAACGGATTCCCGTCTCGAGACGAAGCCTCGACGTCGGCGCCTTCGGCGTGATTGGGCGGCGGCTAGCCTCGGCGAACCTTCGCGGGGGACGCTACGTATCCCGGTTGGTGAAAGCGAGCGGCTGCGGAGAAGAGGCTCACGCCGACCATTTCGGCCCGCTACGGGAAGGTTCTCGGTCCGCGCGGCGTTCTCCATGGTCGATGCGGAGCATTTTTCGGTGGGGGCGTCCGGCGCTCGCAGCGGTCGTCCTCCTGGCGGTGGGCTGGCGTCTCGGCAGCGGCCCGTTTCTTGACGGCGTGCGCGCGCTCGACGGCCGGGTGCTGGTGGCCGCGGCGGCCATCTTTCTCGTCACCACCGTCTGCTTCGCCTGGCGGTGGAAGACCGTGGCCGACGGGCTCGGTGTGCGGCTTTCCCTGGCCGAGGCGGTGACGGCCTATTACCGCTGCCTGTTTCTGAACCTCACGCTTCCGGGCGGGGTCGCCGGGGACGTGCATCGCGGCGTCCGCCATGGGCGCGATGCGGGGGACCTCGGCCATGCGATGCGGGCCGTTGTCTGGGAGCGCGGCGGGGGGCAGGTGATCCAGATGCTGCTGACGATCCTGGTCCTCTTCCTGCTGCCGTCGCCGGTGCGCTCGTCGATGCCGTTCGTGGCGCTGGCGATGGCCGCGACGGCCGTGGTCGTTTTTGTTGTGGTCCGGGTGCAGACGGGACGCGGGCATTCGCGGTGGGCACGTGCGTGGAGGACGGCGGTGGCGGACATCCGCGGATGCCTGCTGAGCAAGGGCGCGTTGCCGGTGATCGTGCTGGCGACGACCGTTGCCGTCATCGGCCATGTGCTGACCTTCCTGATCGTCGCCCGCGCGGTGGGGGTCACCGCCCCCGTCGCCCGGCTGGTGCCGCTGGCATTCCTCTCGATCATGGCCATGGCGCTGCCGAACATCGGCGGCTGGGGGCCGCGTGAGGGCGTCACCGCCTGGGCCTTCTCCGCGGCGGGCCTCAGCCCGGCCGCCGGCGCCGCGACCGCCGTCGCCTACGGAATCGTGGTGCTCGCCGCCAGCCTCCCCGGCGGAGTCGTGCTGCTCCTGGAGGGGCGCTCCCGGCGCCGCGGGTCGAAGCCCGAGGTGCTGCTCGGCGGGTGGCTTCGGCAGCGTCCTCAAGCAGGGAGAACGTGATGAGCGAAAACGCGATCACGATCAGATCCGAGAGTCGGCTGGCAATCGCCCGCAGCGTCCCCGAGGTGTGGGACTACATCTGCGACGTCGGGCGCTGGCCGCAATGGGCGCCGACCGTCGAGCGAGGCTGGGTCAGCGGCGGGGAGCCCTTGCAGCCGGGCGCACGGGTGGAGCAGCGGGCGAAGTTGATGTTCGGGCTCACTCGTCACCGCGCCCAGCAGGTGACCGCGGTCGAGGCGCCCCGCAACCTGGCGTTCGCCGGACCCTTTGGCACCTCGACCGCGCGCTGGGGAATGGAGCTCGTGCCGATCGACGATGGCCGGACCGAGGCCGAGATGTGGGTCGAGGCCGACCTCAGGAACGTCATGCGCGTGCTTCCCAGCGGTGCTCTGAAGAAGCGGATCCAACGGGTGATGGATGTCGAGATGGTCGCGATCAAGGCCGCGGTCGAGTCGCTGCCGGATGGGCGCACGGCATGAGCCAGCTCGACACCGAGCAGGAGCGCCTGATCGAGATCTACCGCAGGAAGGCCAAGCACTACAACGTCGTCTCCCGCCTCTACCCGGTGCCCGGCTACCCCCAGCAGGTCCAGCGACGCCGAGCCGTGAAAGCGCTCGGGCTTCGGCCGGGGAGAACCGTCGTCGACCTCGCCTGCGGCACCGGCCAGAACTTTCCGATGATCGAGCGAGCGATCGGCCCCGACGGCCGGATCGTCGGCGTCGACCTCACCGACGCGATGCTCGCCCAGGCCCAGCAGCGGGTGGAGGAAAACCACTGGCGCAACGTCAGCCTCGTGCACGGGGACGTGGCCGACTTCACCTTCCCGGCCGAGGTCGACGCGATCCTGTCCACCTACGCCCTCTCCCACGTGGCCGATTGCGGCGATGTCATCGCCCGCGGGGCCGACGCTCTCACCCCCGGTGGGCGCTGCGTGGTGCTCGATCTCAAGCTGCCCGACAACGCACCCCGGACGTTGGCTCAGCTCGGGGCTGCGATTGGACGGCCGTTCGGCTCGATCGACGAGTGGCTCGCGTCCCGCCCGTGGGAGGGCGTCCGCGCCGGCATGCAGAACGCACTGGGCGATCTCTCCTGGAGCGAGATGTGCTTCGGGTCCGCATTCCTCGCGGTCGGGTCCCGCTAACCCCTCTCTGCGACCAGGGCGATCTTGCGCACACGTCCGCTACCAAGCCAATCGCTCCAGAGCCGATGAGCGCTGAGCAACTCCTCCAGCGCCTGTTCTCCGATCTGCGCAGCGATGTCGACTGCATCGGCGGCGTACGTTTCGGTCAGCGATGCGGCGGTGTTGGCATGGGATCGAGTCCAGTCCTCCTGCCAGCTGACGACCAAGTCGACCCGGTCCAGGGTGGCGAGCATCTCGTCGACCGGGACGAGATGCACGGTGTCGGCGTCGGGCATCTGCTCCCGCTCCGCCTCGGTCAGGGGAAGCCCCGCCTCGAAGGTGAAGGCGAACCGCCCGCCTGCGGTGAGCGCGCCGGAGATCCCCCGCAGCAGCGGCTCCTTCTCGGCGAACGCCAGCATCGTCTCGAGCAGGATCACCACCTCGAAGGGGCCGGTGGGAATCGGGGGGATCCGTGCCACCTCGAAACGACATCGGAGGTCGCCGGCACGCTGACGCGCGATCTCGATCGCCTCGGCGCTGTAGTCGACCCCGAGGTAGTCACAGCCCAGCTCCCGGGTGATGAAGCGCCCTGGACCGCCGATGCCGCAGCAGAGGTCCAGCACCGAGACGCCGGCGTCGATGCCCGCCTGATCGGCCAGCGCCCGGATCTCACTGGCGCGCATGAAGCTTTCCTGTTCGACGAACTCGCCGGGCTCGTACGCCGCGACTCGGGCCTCGTACATGGCGCGCACGAACGGAGCGCGCTCGTCCTGCTTCACGACGCCGATGCTAGACCGCCGACGCCCCGATGCGAGTAGCACTCACCACCCCGCTCAGGCTGCTGGCCGCCCAGGTGGTGCTGATCGCCGAGCGCCTCGGTCCGGCCGACTGGGTGACGCTCGCCCGGGCCACGCTCGCGGTCGGCGTCGCGGCGTTGGTCGCGGACTCGTTCGCCGAGCCCGTTCCGGTCGCCCTGTTGGTGTCGCTCGCATCGCTGGCGCTGGTCCTGGACGCGGTCGACGGGTGGGTCGCGCGGCGGACCGGCACGGCGTCGGCGCTGGGCGCGCACCTGGACGGGGAGGTCGACGCGTTCCTGATCCTGATCCTCAGCGTCTACGTCGCCCGCTCGGCTGGCGCCTGGGTGCTCGCCATCGGCGTGGCGCGCTACGCGTTCCTCGCTGCCGGTCATCCGCTCTCGTGGCTACGCGCGCCGCTGCCGGCGCGCCACTGGCGCAAGGTCGTGTGCGCGACGCAGGGAATCGTCCTCACGATCGCGGCGGCCCAGGTGCTGCCGACGGCGCTCACGGACGCCGCGCTCGGCGTTGCGCTCGTGCTGCTCGCCGAGTCGTTCGGTCGCGACGTCTGGTGGCTATGGAGCCACCGTCGCGGCGAGGCTCCCCGAACCCAGGAGGGCGCCGACCGGGCGCCCGCGGATCGCCGGCCCGAGGGCCCCGGGCGCCGGCGGCTGCGAGCGGTCGTCGCCGCGCTGCTGACGACTCTGTCGATCCTGATCGTGTGGGTCGCGCTGGTCGCTCCGGACGATCCAGCGACCTTCAGGTCGATCGCCTTCCTCAGGGTCCCGATCGAGGGTCTCGTCCTGATCGCGCTTGCGCTCTTCCTGCCGGTCACCGCTCGGCGGATCCTGGCGGTGCTCACCGGGCTGGCCCTGGCCCTGGTGGTCGTCCTCAAGGTCGTCAACTACCAGATCTTCTCGTTGTTCGATCGTCCCTTCGAACCGCTCGGCGACATCGGGCAGTTCGGCAACGCGCTCGAAACCCTGCGCCTGGAGAACGGCGCCTCGCAGGCGCACCTGATCGAGGTCGGCGCCGTGGTGGGCGTGGTGGCCGCGGTGGTTCTCCTGCCCCTGGCGATGCTCCGGGTGACGCGGGTCGCGGCCGACCACCGCAGGTGGGCGCTGCGGACCGTCGCGGTCCTCGGCGCCGTCTGGGCGATCGCCGCCGTGCTCGGCGCCCAGATCGTCTCCCGCACGCCGATCGCCTCGGCCATCTCCGCCAGCGTGCTGTTCGACGAGGCACGGATCGTGCAGGCCGAAGTGAAAGACGAAGGAGTCTTCGCCGAAGAGATCAAGCACGACGAGTTCCGCGACACGCCCACCAGTTCGCTGCTGACCGCGCTGCGCGGCAAGGACGTCCTGCTGGTGTTCGCGGAGTCCTACGGCCGGGTGGCGATCGAAGAATCCTCCGTCGCGCCCGCGGTCAACGAAGCGCTGGCCGCAGGGGACAAGCGGCTGGCAAGCGCCGGGTTCCACTCCCGCAGCGGCTTCCTGATCTCGCCGACCTTCGGCGGCGGCAGCTGGCTGGCGCACTCGACCCTGAATTCGGGCCTCTGGGTCCACAACCTGCGCCGCTACGCCCAGCTGCTCCCGGAACGGCGCTTCACGCTCGCCTCCGCCTTCAATCGCGCCGGCTGGCGGACCGTCGACGACGTGCCTTCGAACGACCGTCCCTGGCCGGAAGGGAAGGCGTTCTACCACTGGGACCAGCTCTACGACCGCAATCAGGTCGGCTATCGCGGCCCCACCTTCTCCTACGCATCGATGCCCGACCAGTACATCTACTCGGCGCTGCAGCGTCTCGAGCTCGGCAAGCCGCACCGCCGGCCGCTGTTCGCGGAGGTCGACACGGTCTCGAGCCACCAGCCCTGGAACCGCATCCCGGAGGAAATCGGATGGAACCAGGTCGGCGACGGCTCGATCTACAACCGCATCCACACTCGCTACGAAGGGGGGTCGTTCCTCTCGTTCTGGGAAAACGCCGCGCGGGTCCAGGCGGGGTACGGCAGCTCGATCGTCTACACGCTGAACACCCTCACCCGCTTCGTCCAGCACTACGGCAAGAGGAACCTGGTGCTGATCGTGCTTGGTGACCATCAGCCGCGCCAACCCGTCACCGGCGAACGCGCCGGTCACCAGGTCCCGATCTCGATCATCGCCCACGACCCGAAGGTGTTGAAGCGGATCGAAGGCTGGGGCTGGAACCCCGGCCTGCGACCCCGAAAGGACGCGCCGGTCTGGCCGATGAGCGGCTTCCGCAACCGGTTCTTCGATGCCTTCGACTCGAAGCCCGCCCCAGAGGACGGCGGCTAGTGTCGCTCGCGATCACGGCGCCGACGTGCCCGGGAGCGGCAGATGCCTGAGCGCCCCTACGTCCTGCTCAGCTGCGCCCTCTCGATCGACGGCTACCTCGGCAGCGCGGCACCGCGGCGCCTGGAGCTCTCCAACGACGCCGACTTCGACCGCGTCGACGCGGTACGTGCCTCGTCCGATGCGATTCTCGTGGGTGCGACCACCGTTCGCACCGACAACCCGCGCTTGCTGGTGCGCTCGCAGGACCGCCGCGAGAAGCGCGCCGCCCGGGGGCTGCCGCCGTCGCCGATCAAGGTCACCGTAACCGAACGGATGGGGCTCGATCCCGACGCCGATTTCTTCACCGCCGGCGACATCGAAAAGCTCGTCTACTGCGCCAGCCCGAGCGTGCGCGACGCCCGCTCGCGACTCGGAACCGTGGCAACCGTCGTCGACGGCGGGGCGCGGGTTCAGATGCGCCGCCTCGCCGAGGACCTCGGCGAGCGCGGCGTGCAGCGCCTGATGGTCGAGGGCGGCGGCAAGGTACACACCCAGTTCCTCACCAACGATCTCGTCGACGAGCTGCAGTTGGTGGTCGCCCCGTTCTTCGTCGGTGACTCCCAGGCCACGCGCTTCGTCAGCGACGGACGCTTTCCGTGGAACCCCGACCGGCGCGCGCGTCTCGCCGAGGTCCGCCAGATCGGCGACGTGGTGCTGTTGCGCTACGCCCTCTCGCCTCGCTTCGAGGGCGACTGACGGCGACCTTACGGGAGGACGAGCAGGTCGGCGTGGTCGACGGTGACCGCGAGCTCGCCGGCGCTCGCCTGCTTCGAGCGCCGGCGGGCATAGAGCTCGCACTCGCCAACCAGCCCGATCTCCTGCTCGCAGGCGGCGCCCACCCACCCCGCGAACCACTCGGCGGCGAGGGCGGCGTGCGCCGGGCCGAGTCGCCAGGGGCTGGGCCGGACGAGGACCTCGGCGCCGAGTCGGCGGAACGCCTCCGCGGCGAAGCCGACCGCGTCGGGCCCGAGCAGCCGACCCCGGTTCGTCGCCCGGCGTTGGTGCGCATCGAACCCGGCGGCCACGCGGCGGTCCAGGGGTTCGGCGGGCGCGATCTCGACGCGACCGACGACCGAGAGGGTGAGCAGGACCGGGCAGCCGAGCTCCGCGCAGAGGCCGACGAGCCGGTCCAGCTCCTCGCCGGTGAACAGGTCGAGCAGCGCCGAGGCGGTGACCAGAGTCGCCCCGGCAAGGTCACCCGCATGCATCCGGGAGAGGTCCCCGTGCCGGGCCTCGATGGTGACGGGTGCGCCGTCGGCGGCCGGCCCGGGCGCCTCGGCAGCGGCCAGCGCCAGCAGGTCCGCGTCTCGGTCGTGCAGGACCCAGTGCTGCGGTCCCGCCAGCAACGGCGCCAGCCAACGGCCCATCGCGCCGCTGCCGCAGCCGAGGTCGTGGATGACGACGCGGCCGCTCGGCGGCAGCGCCCGCCCGAGGGTCTCGGCCAGCTCGCGGGCACGGGCCTCGGCGTCTGCGGGCTCGCGCAGGGCGAGCCAACCCGGACTGACGCGCATCGCGTCGGCGCTCATCTCGACGCCTCGGCCAGCACCTGGGCGACGGCCGACGCGGTGCTCGACCAGCGGGGAAGCGACTGGCGCCGCTCGCCGGCGGCCCGGCGCAGCCGTGCTCTCAGCTCGGCGCCGCCGAGCCAGGCGCTCAGCGCGGCGGCGAGTGCGACCGGGTCCTCGGGTGCGACGAGCATCCCCGGCCGGGTCCCGTCCGCACCCTCGCCGAGGGCCTCCGCCACTCCGCCGACCTCGGCCGCGATCGCCGGCAGGCCGCGCGCGAGGGCCTCGGCGACGACCATGCCGTAGGTCTCCGCCCGGGACGCCACCACGAGCAGATCCGCGGATGCGTAGCTGCGGTCGAGCTCGGCTCCGGTCCGCGGCCCCGGGAAGGTCACCCGGTCGCCCAGCCCCCCGGCCAGCGAGCGGCGACGGAGGCTTTCGACGAATCCCGGGTCGCGGTCCAGGCCGCCGACGCAGGCGCAGTGCCAGGAGAGCGCCGAGATCGACTCGAGAGCCTCGAGCAGGATGTCGTGGCCCTTCTCGAAGCTCACCGCCCCGACGCAGAGCAGCGCTTCGCCGGGCTCGGTTCCGCTCGCCGGCTCGGCGATCTCGGCGCCGGGCTCGGCGACCCGCACCCGCTGCGCCGGCAGGTCATAGAGCTCCAGCAGCCGCCGCCGGGCCCAGGCGCTCGTCGTGACGGTGGCGGTGACGGCGGCGAGGACCGCGCCCTCCCGCCGCCGTGCCGCGTCGTCGAGCGGACGGTGGCCGAGCGGCATGTGGACGAGCACGACCAGGCGCAGGCGGCTCGCCTGCGGCACCAGCACCTGCGGTGCGGTCGAGGCGATCAGCCCGTCGATCAGGACGACGGCGTCATCGGGGATCCGCTCGAGGGTCGCTGCGAGGGCCTCGAAGGCTGCCGCACCGGGACGGTCCCAGAAGCCGGCCACGGCGCGCTCGTGCGGCGACCAGCCCTGCGCGCCGAGCTCGCGGCAGAGATGGCGGTCGTAGGTGTTACCGCCGCTCGGCCGGGCGGGGTCGTCGATGCCGTCGGGCACGACGAAGTGCACCTCCCTCACAGCGGCCGCTCATAGCTCGCCCAGGCGATGTGGGACTCGTGCAGCGTGACCACCAGGGCGTCGATCGCTCGGGCGGGCTCGCCGATCGCGCCGGCGACCACGCGCTCGGCGAGCCGATCCGCGATCAGCCGGGCAAGGGCCTCGGTGGTCGTGTTCATGCCCGCCAAGGTCGGCTCGTCGTCGAGGTTGCGGTAGCTGAGCTCGGCGAGGATCGCGCGCAGCTGCTCGCCTGCCCGACCGATGTCGACGACGATGCCGTCGGCGTCGAGCTCGGCGCGGCGGAAGGTGGCGTCGACCAGGTAGGTCGCGCCGTGCAGGCGCTGCGCGGGTCCGAAGACCTCGCCGCTGAGGCTGTGGGCGATCATCATGTGCTCGCGCACGGTCACACTGAACACGGTCACTCCTCCTCGTAGGTGATGGTGTGGCAGAGCGCCTCCAGACGCCCGGCGGCGAGCCGGGCGATGACGTCGGGCAGCTCGCGGAAGTGGGACTGGCCGGTGAGCAGCACGTCGAAGGCGGGGTCACGCAGCAGCGCCAGTGCGAGCGCCAGGCGATCGGCGGTGGTGCGGCTTCCCGAGCGGACCGGGGAGAGCGTGCCGACCTGGCTTGCGCGGATGCCCAGGCGACGCGAGTGGAAGGCGCCGCCGAGCGACAGCCGGACCTCCTCGTCGCCGTACCAGCTGAGTCGATCACGGTGCGCTCGGGCGCGAGCAACTCGAGCGATCGCTGCAGCCCGGCCGAGGTGGCGCTGGCGTGGAAGACCAGATCGCGATCGCCAGCCGCGTCGGCGGGCAGCGCGAACTCGACACCGAGCGCGGCGGCGACCTCGGCCCGACCGGCATCGACGTCCACGAGCGTCACCTGCGTCGCCGGAAAGGCGCTCAGCAGGCGCGCCACGCAGCAGCCGACCATTCCGGCCCCGACTACGGTGACGCGGTCGCCGAGCAGTGGCGCCGCGTCCCAGAGGGCGTTGACCGCGGTCTCGACCGTGCCGGCGAGGACGGCGCGAGCCGGGGGTACGTCCTCGGGCACGACGGTCACCGCGCTCGCCGGCACCACGTAAGCGGTCTGGTGCGGATAGAGGCAGAAAACCGTACGGCCGCGCAGCTCCGGGGGCCCCTGCTCAACCGTCCCGACGTTGAGGTAGCCGTACTTGACGGGAGCGGGGAGGTCCCCCTCCTGGAAGGGCGCCCGCATCGCCGTGTACTGGTCCGGCGGCACCGCGCCGCGGAAGACCAGCGTCTCGGTGCCGCGGCTGACGCCGGAGAACGCGGTGCGGACCAGCACGTCGTCCGGTCCGGGATCGCCCAGCGCGGCCGCTCGGATCTCACCGCAGCCAGGGGAGCGCAGCCAGAACGCGTGCGCATCGGCCCGCCCGGGCATCACGCCACGGGTTCGTCCTGCAGCTGCTCACGCGTTCGGCGCTGCTCGACGAGGGCCACGGTGAACATGGCTGCAAAGGGACCGGGGCCTTCCATCGTGGAGGTCTACGCGTCCGTCGCCGCAGAGGTTCAGAAGGCCGCTCTGACCTGAACCTCAGACGAGCTGCATTCGTAGATCCCTGGATGAAGCCGATGGTGATCGCGCCCTGAGCTGATGGGGCGGGGAGCCGTGAGCCACGAGCGCGACCTGCGCGAGGCCTACGCCGCCAACTCGGGCGAGCTCTACGGCCTCGCGGTACGTTCGCTGGGCGACGTCGGGCTCGCCGAGGAGGCGGTCCAGGAGACCTTTCTGCGTGCCTGGAGAGGCGGGGATCGCTTCGACCCGGCGGCCGGCAGCCTTCGCACATGGCTCTTCTTGATCCTGCGCGACGTGGTGATCGAGCTGGGGCGCGCCGGAGCGACCCGACCGCCTGTCGCCGACGACGGCGTCGACCGATCGGTCGACGCCGTGGAACCGTTGCTCCTCGCCGGGCGGGTCGAGCAGGCGATGCGCAGGATCGACGAGCAGTACCGCCAGGTCCTGGTCGAGACCTACTACCGGGGACGACCCTACGCCGAGGTCGCGACCGAGCTCGGGGTTCCGGAGGAAACCGTGAAGTGCTGCGTGTACCACGGCCTCCGGGCGCTGAAGGTGGCACTGGAGGAGGTCGGACTCGAGAGCTGAGTGTGCCAACTCCGGGCTGTGGCGAGGAGCGGGCGAAGCCTCGGAGCTAACATGTCGGTGGTGATATATCGGAGCCTTGACATACAGGACCGCGATCAGGCTCGAGGCGGCTGAGTGACCCCTCGCTCCCCCGATCCGGTCGGCCGATCGAAGGCGATCAAGCTGACGCCCACCTCGTACCTGGTCCTCGGGATGGTTCGACTCGGGATCAGCTCGGGATACAGGATCAAGAAGGCCGCCGATCAGTCCACCCAGAACTTCTGGCCGACCTCGCTGGCGATGGTCTACCCCGAGCTGGCGCGGCTGGAGGAGGCGGCGCTTCTGAGCAGGCGCAGCGATCCGCAGGGGGGCCGGGCGCGGTCTTCGTACACGATCACCGATCAGGGCGAGAAGGCGCTCCTCGCCTGGTTGCGCTCGACGAAAGTGGCGCCGGTGCAGATCCGCGACGAAGCGATGCTGCGTCTCTTCCTGGCGGATGCGCTGGGGCGGGAGGACCAGCTCGACCTGGTCCAGAGGTTGCGCGAGCGCAATCGCAGGAAAGTGGAGGAGCTGCGGCGGGAGGTGATTCCGCGCGCCGAGGCTCTCGAGGCGCAGGGCATTCGCTTCGTCGGCGTCGCCGCACGGCTCTCGACCGACCTCATCGACTACGCAGAGGGCTGGCTCGGAAAGCTGGAGAAGGAGTCGAAGCGCTAGCCCTTTAGCCCTTCGACGTGCAGTGCTGCAGGACGACTCCGGTCATCTTGGTGCCGTCGCCGAAGGCGACTTCGACCTGGGCGCCGAACTGACCGTTCGCACACTCCGCACTCAGGAACGAGTGCTGCTTACCTTTGTACGTCCATTTCCGGTCGATCTTGAATTCAGCACCCTCGAAGGAACCGGCGCCGCCGGCGATCTTCGGAATCGAGATGTCGATCTTGTAGCCATACTTGCCGCTGACCTTTGACACCTTTCCGACCGCGATCAGCGCGGTCGGCAGCGGGATATGGGCGTAGACGTAGTACAGCTGCTCGTTGTACCCCTTGCCTCGATATGACCCGCCGCCGACGACCGGGCCGTTGAAGGCGAGGAGAGGACCCTTTGCTTCGAAGGCGGGCTGTTCGGGAAATTCCACTTCGGCCGTCGACGTCCCCCTGCCGAGCAGCGCGTCACCGCAGTTCTTCATCGCCACCGCCGGCGAGGCTCCCTTGAGCTGTCCGAGCGTGCAGGTCGGCAGGCCGGTGGTGTCCAATGCGATGTGCTTGTCGACCAGCAGCTGAGAGCTGACGGCGGCTGGGATGTGACTGCCGTCCCTGGTCGAGATCGAGACGCTGCCGTGGAAGCCGATCGGCGCCAGCCTGTCCTTCGGCAACACGGCAGGGCTGCTGGAGCCGTTGATCTTGATCACCAGGTCTCCGACGAGGACGGTGACCGCCGAGGCGCCGCTGGCGAGCAGGAAGACGGCCAGCGCGACAGTCGCAAGGACTGCCGGAACCCATATCCGACGACTGCCAACCTGTTTCATCTCGCCTCCGCCCGTTGAACTGGAACCGTTGGTGCATCGAAACCGATCGCCGGGCGCAACACAATGAGTTCCGCAGAACCTGTCCTGGGAACTCGATGACTCGCTTCGAGGTGTCACTTCAGGCCTCGACCCTGACTGAGCTCTCTTTCTCCGCGGTGGATCTCCAGGATCGACTCGCCGCAACCCAGGTTCGAATCCCATCCGGCTTGCCCCACAGCAAGCCCGACGCGGATTGGGGAGGCAGCGGAGGCACTCTCTCGTCGATGCGGATGGGCGAGAACTTCGGTGAGGAAATGGGACCGGCGGTACGATTTGCCCAATGACCGCGAAGGAAAAGCAGCCTCTCGTCGATGCGGATGGGCGAGAACTTCGGTGAGCAGCTGACCGGCGGTACGCTTCGCCCAATGACTCGCGAGGAAGCTGCTAAAGCGGGTGATGAAGCTCTCAGAGGCCGAGGCCGATGAAGCGCTACGCCTGCTCGATGCGCAAACCGGCGAGACGGTCGATGAGTGGGGCAGCGTCTCGACGGTGCACGAGGTCGCCTTCGGTGAGTCGATGCAGCGGCTCGCCGAGGCGGAGCATGCGGCTAGGCACAAGCCCTGGTGAGGCGCGGCGACGTCTACTGGGCCCAGGCGACCCTGATCCGTGCCCTGGGGAGCGCCGCCCGGGCCTCAGTCGTGATCCTGCCTTCCGCCTACCCCGCCCGACGGAGCGCTCGTGAGGTGCTGAACGAGAGTCGATTTCGCACCCTCGTCACGCTGGCGACGACCTCGGCAACCAAGCAGCACATCGTCAGGTCCAATCGGCCCGTCGGGCAGAACGGTGAAGTCGAGGTCCTCGGAGAATCGATAGGTCTCGAGGTAGCACTTCTTCAGGCAAGTACCGCCCTTGAAGATCCAGGAGTCGCCGAGCGATTTGTTCGCCCCGATCCCCCAGAGCAACCAGCCAAGCACGTAGTCCTTCTCAACGACGTCGTCGCGCAGACCCCACTCCCTCACCCGCTCGTCCAACACGGCGCGTGATCACGCGGCCTGCTCGACCGATCGCGTTGAGGCGCAGATCCAATTGGATCACGGCTTCCCTGGGCGTCGATCCGTGAACGCCGACCACGTCGACGTAGTCGCAAAGGGCCACCTGGGCGAGCGAATCGCAGCTCTGTCAGCCAGCAAGATCGAGGCGGTATGCCGGGCACTCGATTTCGCGACCGGCTGCGGGTGAGGGCGCGGCCTGCCTGATTCCGATTGGTCCTCCTCCCACAGGGGCTCATCGACGTCGCCCAGAGGAGTGGCCTGACCCGCTCTCCCGCCCTCAATCTCGCGCCGCTGCCGGTGATGGCGCGGCCTGCCTGATCCCGATCGGGCCCTCCTCTGACACGGGCTCATCGCCGTCACCCAGAGGATTGGCCTGACCCGCTCTCCCTCTTCGACTGTGACTTCTTCTGACCCGGCGGGAACCGATGCTGGTCAGCGCCGGCCGCGGCGTGGCGCCGATCGCGGTGGTCGGCGCGACGCCGGCGGGAGCCGCCGGCGCCAGCGCCAGGAGAGAGGCCGTGACGATCGCGGTGAGCCGGATCGGGGTGGGGATGGACTTGACCATGGGCTCCCCTCCTCGTCACTAACGGCCGGCCGACTCTGATCGCCGGCGGCCTAGGGGAAGTAGACGACCGCGTTGTCCCCGCCGGTGCACTCGTGGGGAGCGTCGCTGCAGGTCATCAGGTAGCTGCGGTGGGTCACGGGGCTGTAGGCCTCGACGCTGCCGGAGCCGGAGCCGACCTGCTCGTAGTAGCCCTGCTCGACGTTCTGGGCGAATGGGCAGGTGGTGACGGAGTTGACCGAGATCCCACCGCCGCAGGAACCCGCGTAGCCGTAGTCGGGAGCCCGGTGCGGCTTCGACGGTGCCGGAGCCCGGGCTCGGGGCGACACCGGCGCCGTCGACCTCGACGTGGACGGCGGCGTGGCCGCCGCGGACCCGCCGCAGCTGCCCTTCGATCCCGCGCAGCCGCTCTTCGCGGTGGACGTGGAAGGCGGTCTCGCGGCGGGCCTGGGCGATCGCCGCGGCGCCGGTCGAGCCGTTGCCCGGGTGGGCGCTGAGGGCCACCACCGCTACCACAGCGGCGGTGAGGACGGCGGCCAGGCCGAGGACCAGGCCGAGCGAGGTGAAAGTCTGCTTCTGCATCTTGGGTCTCCCTTCAGAGGACGGATTGCGGGATCAGCATCCGCGCGCGGCCCGCATCTCTCCAGGCACCCAAGGTGTAGGGGTGGCTTACCCTGCCGCCGCCGTGCGATGCTTGCGGCCGGCGACCGTGACCGTGAGAGAAATGGAGCTGAGGTGGATGGTGCTGACCCCCTTGCCCCCCACTCGCTCTCGGCGAGCGAGCTGAAGGCACTGCTGGCGGCCGAACGCGAGGGCCTGCCGCTGCTCGTCTACCGCGACGGCGATGGCGAGCTGGCCCTGCGCAAGCTCGACCCCGGCGGCGGGCTGATGCTCGGCCGCGGCGCCGACCTCGACCTGCCGCTCGCCTGGGATCCGGAGGTGTCCGGGGTCCATGCCGAGATGCAGCGGGCCGGCGGCGAGTGGGCGATCCTCGACGACGGCCTCTCACGCAACGGCACCTTTGTCAACGGCCGCCGGGTCAGCGGGCGCCAGCGGCTGCGCGACGACGACCGGATCCGGCTCGGGCAGACCGTGATCGTCTTCAAGGGCGGCGCCGGGGCGACCGCGGTCGAGGAGACCGTCGCCGCCGGCGGCGCGGCGATCCCGCAGGAGCTGACCGACAGCCAGCGCCGGGTGCTGGTCGCCCTCTGCCGTCCCTTTAAGGACGGAGCGAGCTTCACGCGGCCGGCGACCAACCAGGAAATCGCCGCCGAGGTCTTCCTCAGCGTCGAGGCGGTGAAGATGCATCTGCGGGCGCTGTTCGCGAAGTTCGAGCTGGCCGAGCTGCCGCAGAACGAGAAGCGGGTCCGCCTCGCCGAGTGCGCGCTGCAGTTCGGCGTGATCGGCCAGCGCGACCTCGCCTGAGCGGCCGCTAGGATCGCCGACCACGAAGGGACTTCGATCCAATCAGGCTCAGCGGCGGAAGCGATCGCCGGGGTAATGCGTTTCCACACCAAGGGTGGCTGGCCGCCAAGGAGCGCGGCCCAGATCCTTGCGGAAAGCAAATTCCGAGCAAGGAGGGCCGTGTGAGCAGCGCAGCTGAAGGAGAGACGGGGACCGTCGGGCGCCTCCCCATGGGACGGCGGCGACGACTGGCGCTGCTCGCCCCGTTGGCGATCGTCGCCCTGGCGCTGCTCGCGATCCCGGCCAGCGCGAGCGCCGCGCAGCCGCCCGTGACCAACCGGGTCATTCTCGGCCCCTTCCCCTACGCCTGCCAGATGATCGACGAAGGCGGCAGCTCTTGGGTGTACTGCTGGGCAGGCCCACGCAACATCCGCCACGTGCGCCTCGACCCGAGTGGCGAAGTCAGCCAGACGGCGACCGAGCCCCTTCCCATCGGGATCGGCGGGCCGGGCGTGCCCTACGGCGCCTGGCTGCTGACCGGGCCGTTCCGCTGTCAGGTGCTGACCGAGGGCACCGAATGTGTCGTCATCTCCAGCGGCAAGGGGTTCCTGTTCACCGGCACCAGCATCAGGGAAGTGCAGGCGCCTCCCGGAGTGACCGAGCCGGCGCCGGTCCTCGGCCAGAGCGCGGTCGTCGAATCGACCTCCGGATCCGTGTCGGTCAGGGAGCCCGGCACCAAGTTCTCGACCCCGCTGAACGCCCTGACCGTGATCCCGGTGGGCAGCCAGCTGGACACCACCCAGGGCACCGTGAAGCTGACCAGCGCGGCCGGCGCCGGTGGCGAAACCCAGAGCGGGCTGTTCCACGGCGGGATCTTCAGGTTCGGCCAGCCGAGCGGGAAGGCAGCCGCCGGGCTGCCCGCCGGCCTCACCGTCCTCACCCTCACCGGCCGGCCGCCCTGCGGCGCCAGCACCAGCGGCAGCGGCAAGGGGCCGCCGCGCCTGTGGGGCAACGCCCACGGCAACTTCGAGACCGAAGGCCGCTACGCGACGGCGACCGTTCGCGGCACCCGCTGGCTGACCCAGAACAGCTGCACCGGCACCCTGGTCAAGGTCGCCCGCGGCGTCGTCGCGGTCGAAGACCTGGTCACCCACCGCACCGTCAGCGTCACCGCCGGCAACAGCTACCTGGCCAGCACCATCACGAAGCCGACGAACAAGGTCCCGGTGCTCGGCCACGCCAGCTTCCGCACCAAAGGCCTCGGCGCCGCCCATCCGCACGAGATCTCCCTGGGAGGAGACGCGCTCAGCTACGTCGGCGAAATCCACTGGCGCAATTGGGGCGCGCCGCGGGCGATCGGGCACGGCGTCGCCTGGTACCTGCCGCCGGGCACCAGATCCGTCTCCGAAGGCCACTCCGAAGCGGCGACGATCGTCGCCTTCGACCTCGGCACCTGCAAGGGCAAGCTCGCCTACCGAAAGCTCGAGTGGTTCTTCCCGGCCCACGGAGGCCACTTCAAGGCCGCCAACGGCGGCGACCTCTGCTACTAGGCGGGCGACGGGCGGTCGCCGCGGGAGGATCGTGATGGCCAGGGCGCCGAGGGGCAGGCGTAGGGCGGCGGCGCTGCTGGCGGTGGTGCTGCTCGCCGGCGGCCTCGGCCTCCTCGCCCGCCAGGCGCACCTGCTGCGCCGCCTCGAGCAGGCGACGGTCGACGCCCGCTTCCAGGTCCGCGGCGCCGAACCGGCGCGCGCCGCCGGCGTCGTCGTGGTCGGCATCGACGACTCGACCTTCGACTACCTGCGCAACGGCAGCCTGCGCTCGCGCTGGCCGTTCCCGCGCCGCTACGACGCCCGCGTGATCGACCGGCTGCGGCGGGCGGGGGCGAAGACGATCGCCGTCGACGTCCAGTTCACCGAGCCCAGCGACCGGGTCGACGACAACGCCCTGATCGAAGCGGTCGGGCGAGCCGGCGGCGTCGTCCTCAGCACCACCGAAGTCGGCCGCGGCGGCCGCACCGCGGTGCTCGGCGGAGACGCGGTCGTGCACGGCCTCGGGGCGCGGGTCGGCAACTCCAGCGTCGCCCCCGACAGCGACGGCATCCTGCGGACCATGCAGTACTCGGTCGACGGCCTGCGCAGCTTCGCCGTCGCGATCGCCGAAGCCGACCGCGGCAGGCCGGTCTCCCCCACCCTCTTCGGCGGGCCCCGCCGGCCGGTGCCGATCGACTACGCCGGCCCGCCCGGGACCTTTGCCTCGCTGCCCTTCGGGCGAGTCCTCAGCGGCAGGTTCCCGCGCCGGCTGGTCGCCGGCAAGCTGGTGATCATCGGCGCCGTCGCGCCGAGCCTGCAGGACCTCCACCAGACGCCGGTCGGGTCGGCGCCGATGCCGGGCCCCGAAGTGATCGCCAACCAGGTGACCACGGTCCTCGACGGCATCCCGCTGCAGCCGCCGGTCGGCGCCGTCACCGTGCTGACGATCCTGCTCCTCGCCCTGCTGGCGCCGCTGGTCGCGCTGCGGTTCGGGACTCTGACCGTGCTGCTGAGCGGCTTCGGGGCGCTGCTCGCCTGGTCGCTGGCGACCCAGCTCGCCTTCGACGGCGGCACCCAGCTCGACTACGCCGACCCGGTCGCGGCCCTGGTCCTGGCGACCGCGGGCGCGGTGCTGGTCGGACTCTGGGACGAGCGCCGCGAGATGCACCACCTACGCGCCCTGTTCGCCGCCGATGCCGGCGGCGTCGTCGCCGAGGTGCTCGGCGACGATGGCGGCCGGCTGCCGGCGACGGCGATCATCGCCGGCTACCGGATCGAGGAGGCGATCGGCCGCGGCGGCATGGGAGTCGTCTACCGGGCCACTCAGCTCGCCCTCGAGCGGCCGGTGGCGATCAAGCTGATCGCCACCGAGCGCGCCCAGGACCCGGTCTTCCGCGCCCGCTTCGAGGCCGAGTCGAAGCTAGCCGCCTCGATCGAGCACCCGAACGTGATCCCGGTCTACGAGGCGGGCGAGAACGACGGCTTGCTGTTCATCGCGATGCGCCTAGTCGAGGGCACCGACCTCGCCCGGCTGCTCGATGACGAGGGGGCGCTGGCGCCCGCCCACGCGGCGCGCCTGGTCGCGCAGCTGGCGGGCGCCCTCGACGCCGCCCACGGGCAGGGGCTGGTGCACCGCGACGTGAAGCCGGCCAACGTGCTGCTCACCCGTCCCGAGCCCGAGCACGTCTACCTGACCGACTTCGGCGTCGCCAAGAGCATCGGCGGCGGGCGCGAGATCACCGTCGCCGGCGGCTGGGTCGGCAGCCTCGACTACCTCGCCCCGGAGCAGATCCGCGGTGAGCCGGCCGGCCCCGCGGTCGACGTCTACGCGCTCGCCTGCCTCCTCCACCGGTGCCTGACCGGCAGCGTCCCGTTCCCGCGCGACGACGACGCAGCCAAGCTCTGGGCGCAGGTCAACGCGCCGCCGCCGAGCCCGAGCCGCCTGGTGCCGAGCCTGCCGCCGGCGATCGACGAGGTCCTCGATCGTGGCATGGCCAAGGATCCCGCCAGCCGCTATCCGAGTGCTGGCGGGTTCGCGCAGGCCTGCGCCGATGCCCTCGGGGTAACGGTCACCATTGCCGTCGCGAAGCAGGCGGGCGATCGTCTCCCCCCGCCGAGCGATCGGCCTCGATCCGAGCCGACCGTCGTTTCCGAATGACAGTCGCGCCAACGCTGATGAGGAAAGTGTCTGCTTAGTCCGTCAACGCCGGACTGAGACGGACGTCGACGCTCTTGAGTGCGCGACGCACCCGCTGGTCGAAGCTGGCCAGGTCGGCGCCCACCCGCTCGGCGGTCGCGAGCGCGAAGCCGTCGGCAAGGCTGATGCCGAGGGCGCGACGCCGTGCCGCGACGCGGGCCATGGCGGCGTCGGGCGATGAGGTGCGGATACCGAGCGAGGCGATCGCATCGACGGCGGCACGAAGGCTGCGCTCGTCCTCGGCCGGGCGCACCAGGGCCTCGGCGTAGTTGACGGTGCAGATCACAAGCTCGATCCTCCTGGTGGTGAACCGTTCGAAGGCCGCCGCGGCGGCGGCGTGGTGCGCGTCCGCACGGTCGAGCGCCGCGATCAATATGTCGGTGTCGAGAACGCAGGTTGCCACGGAGACGCCGACGTGCTCAGCCGCGCTCTTCGGAGCGCAGCTTCTCGAGGTAGTCGGGCCCGTAGAGGCCGTCGAAGACGCCGAGCGCGGACGCCAAATCCGGGGCCGCCCGATGGACGACGATCCGGTCTGCTCCCTCGGCCTCGATCACCACGTCGTCTCCCGGCCGCAGGCCGGCCGCCTCGAGGCTCTCGACCGGCAGGGTGACCTGGTGCTTTCTGGAAATGCGTGGCATGCCTTTACTCTAACGTAAAGGGCAAACTGAACGACCAACCTCGGTCGCTCACCGCCCAGCGGTCCGTGACGCGAAGTCATGCTGGTCTGACCGTCGGGCGGGGTCCGACGATAATCACCGGATGCGCCTGAACCACGTCACGCTGCCGGTCACCGACGTGGAGCGATCGGCGGAGTTCTACGGTCGGCTCGGGCTCACCCAGATCGTCGCCAGCTATCCGACCTACGCCCGCTTCGTCGCTACCGACGGTGACACGACGCTCTCGCTGCAGCTGGCCGAGGAGCCGCCCGGCGAGCCGGGAGCGAGCATCCACTTCGAGGTGGACGACGTCGACGGCACGGTTAGATCGCTGGTGGAGGCGGGCTTCGACCTCGAGTCCGAGCCGGTCGACCAACCGTATCTCTGGCGCGAGGCGACGCTCCGCGATCCCGACGGCCATCGGATCTTCATCTTCCACGCCGGCGAGAACAGGCTCGACCCACCCTGGCGGCTGCCGAGCTGACGCACCAGCATCACCGGAGACCCGGAGGTCGGCGGTTCGAATCCGCCTAGCTCCACTGTCGGGAGAGGTCAGCGCCCCTTCCACTCGGGCTCGCGCTTCTCGAAGAAGGCCTGGACGCCCTCGACCAGGTCCTCGGTCGAGAAGGTCAGCGAGAGCTGGGAGCGCAGGTACTCGAGCGCGTCGTCTAGGGCCATGTCCTGCTGGCGATACATGGCCTTCGAACTCCGCGGCCGGCACCGCCTTGTTGGCGAGGCCGAACTCGACCGCTTCGGACGCCGAGAGCCGCTCTCCCAAGAGCATCATCTCGTTTACCTTCTTGCGCGGCACGTTTCGGTAGATCAGCGCCATGATCATGTAGGGGAAGGCGCCGACGTTGATCTCCGGGGTGCCGAAGCTGGCGCCCTGCCTGGCGATCACCAGGTCGCAGGAGAGGGCGAGGCCGAGGCCGCCGGCGAGGACGTGGCCGACTTCACCCGCAAGGCCTGCGCGATCTACGACGAGCGCGGCCGGGGCAGGCGACCGTCGTCACGCCCGCCGGGGCCGACGGCGCCCTGCGGCGCCTGCTGCTGCGGGCGCAAGAAGAGAGCGCCGCGGGAGGAACGATCGTCCTCCACGAGGGGAGCCAGCAGCGCCTCCAGGTCCTCGACGCCAAAGTCGCTCCCCAGGCCGCCGCGATGGTCGACCTGATCGTCAGGGCCGAGCTCGACCGGGCCGAGTGCCTGCGCGCCCTCACCGCCGCCCTCCTCCTCGGCCGCGACCGGGCCGAGATGCGCGACCGCGCCGGGCGCCACGGCGTCGATCTCTCCGCCCCCCGCATCGTCTGCCTCTTCACGCGCCGCGACGAGCGCGGCGCCCTCAGCGAGGAAGCGGTCGCGCATCTCGGCCCGGTCGCGGCCGACTCCTGGAGCGTCGGCATGTCGAGCCCCTGCTACCAGATCAGCGACTGCCAGCCGGCCCTGGCCGAGGCCGAAAGGGCGCTCTCGGCATGCACCGAGTCCGGGGCACCGGTGGCGACCGTCGACGAGCTCGGCGCCAGCTACCTGCTCACCTTCGGCATCGACCCCGACGACGCCGCCCGCTTCGCCCGCACCGTGATGGCCCCCCTGCTCGAGGACCCCTCCGAGGCCAGCAACGCCCTGATCGAGACGCTGAAGACCTTCTTCGCCTGCCGCAACATCCGCCTCACCGCCAAGCAGCTCGGCGTCCACGAGAACACGATCCGCTACCAGCGTCGAGCGCCGCACCGGCCACGACGTCGCCGGCGACCCCCGCGACGAGCTCGCAATCCAGATCGCCCTGGAGCTGATGGACGACAACCTCGGCGCGGTCTGAGCAACGCCTCCACCCGCGGTCCTCAGAGCCCCGCGTCCCAGTGACCTCCGGGGCCGTCCCCGCCGCACCCGATCTGCGAGCTGTGATCTGGCGCCAAGAGTTCTAGTCGACAACCCGCGGCTGCGAGCGGACGCCGCCGCAATCGATGCCGTCGGAAGGCACAGTCACCCAGTATTCGCCCGAGGTGAGGGCGACCTTCGCCTTCCACCTGCCGGCGGCGTTGGTGAAGGTGACGCCGGCCTTTTCCCGCTTGCCGTCGAGCTGGTGGGTGACGATCACCAGACGGCCGCCGAGGCAGTGGTGCTTTTCAGAGCTGATCGAGCCGTGGAAGGCCGGGTACTTTTCGCTGACGAAGAGCGTCGTCGGGTGCTTCGTGGCGGCGCCGGCGAGGGGCGCGACCGCGAGCACGGCGAGGGACGCGAGAAGCGCGGCGAGCGCTCCCGCAAATCGAGATGACATCGTGATTCCTTTCCTGGTCGAGACCAGCCGGTGCGGGTTCGTTTCTTCGGTATCCGAGGGACCAGATGGCCCCTCACAGCGAGCATTGCCTGACGATGTCTCAGCGCCCCCTCGAATCCCCGCTGCGATCCCGGCTCTGATCGGCCGGTTCCCGTGAACGGGCATCCCCCGTAACGGACGTATCTCCTAGTGCGGTTGCCGGGAATCGAGGTTAGGGTTCCGCCGCATGTTCTGGCTCGGCAACAAGATCTTCCACGGACTGAAATCGCTCTGGACGAAGTTCCGCGGCGGCGCCAGCGACGCCGCGCGCGAGCTGAGCCAGAGCGATCCTCGGCGGGGCGCCGTCGGCCGCGGGTCGGCCGGACCTGCGCATCACTGACGCGCTCGCGATCGTTGCGGCCCAGCTTGCGGAGGGACTTCAGGCAGCAGGACGGATCTCGATCCGCCAACCGCCTGAGTCAGCCAGCGTTCAGCTCCGCTCCGGCGTCAGACCACGAAAGAGCCGGTTGGTTCCGCGCCGCCTCAACCGCGCGCAGATCCTCGTCGGTCAGATCCTTTGTCGCCGAAGGGAGCCTCAGGGTTCACGATCACGGTTCCGGTACACCGGCCCGGTCGTCGCCACCGGGCCGCCGGCATCGGCTTCGGCGGCGGTTTCGCGGATCGAGTCGGTGACGCCGGTTTCGAGGTAGGCGGTCTCGCTCATCGTGAAGCCGGCCGGCAGTCCCTTCTCGTAGGGGCTCTTGCCGGGGGCGGTGAGGAAGTTGCGCTGGGCGAGCACTTCGGCCGTGTCGGGGTCGAAGATGATTTCGAGGCCGCCGTACCGGTTGATCGAGCGGATCGAGTAGCCGTGGCGCCCGATCATGTCGGTGGCATTCGTGTTCACCTGGATGCCCGGCAGTTCGGCCAGCGCGTTGAAGATGGCGGCCCGCAGCTGCGGTGAGTTGAGGGTGCCTTCGACGAGGATGTTGAGCAGCTCTTCCTGCGTCTGCTCGGCGTCGAGGTGCTGCGCCGAGGGGTCGATCAGGTTGAAGCCGCTGACCGTCACCTGGTTGCTTTCGACGGCCCGGCGGAGGGCCCTGGGGTCGGTCGGCACCTGCGAGGTGTCGGGGAAGTGGAAGGCCCTGTTCTTCGGTACGCCGGTGATGTCGGGGACCGCGCGGTCGACGACGCCGGGGCTCAGCTCGATCGCGTCCTTGAAGGCCTCCGAGTACTTGCGCTGGTAGGCGGGGTCGAAGGGGGACGGCAGCGGCGATCCCGCCGCTTCCCAGCGGCTCCGTTCGGCGTCGGTGAGGAAGCGCGGCGTGCCGGCGACTTCGCGGACCCGCCCTCCCCCTGGGGTCCCGTCCACCATTCCTGGGTCGTCGGCATCAGCGCGCCGAAGGCGCCGGGCTCGGTCATCAGGCCGCCCATCGAGCCGAGCGGCTCGTTCGGCCCCGCTTCGTCGACCGGGATCCAGCCCTCGAGTTCGAGGCGCTCGAACTTCTTGTAGAGGAACTGCCCCGGACCCGGGATCGCGGCCGGGGCGTCGCCAGCCGAGGCGACGGCGGCGGTTTCGTGGAGGATTTCCGCGGCGGCGGGCTCGACCTGGCCGCCGCCGTTGAAGACGCCGACCGCCAGCGCGATCGCCACCGCTGCCGCGGCGAAGGCGGTCGCCGCCAGCAGCCGGAAGCGGCGGCGCGGCCAGGCGAAGCGGCTAGCGGCCGGGCGGGCGGCCAGCTCCAGATGCGCGACGAGGACGCCGCGGGCCCGTGCCCTCGCCTCGGCCGGCGCCGGCGGCAGCCCCGCCCGCATCCCGCGCAGAAGCTCCATCTGATCCATCTCGCTCACGCTCCTCTTGACCTCGTTTGACGTTGCAGGGCGACCGGCTCGGCTGCGAGCGAGGCGCTGATCCGCTCGCGGGCCCGCGAGAGCCGCGAGCGGACGGTGCCGACCGGCACCTCGAGCGCCGCCGCGATCTCGGTGTAGGAGAGCTCGGTCCAGGCGGCGAGCAGCAGGGCGTCGCGCTCGGGCCCGGAGAGGCCGGCGAGCGCCTCGACCAGGCGCCGCCGCTCTCCCGAGGCGTCGAGCCGCTCCTCGACCCCGTCGAAGGCGTCGAGGACCGGGTCGGTCGCGCTCCTCGCGTAGGCCCGCAGCTCGCGTGACTCGCGGCGCCAGTGGTGGCGCATCAGGTTGGTGGCGATGCCGAGCAGCCAGGGCAGCGCCCCGCCCTGGTCGGCGTCGAAGCGCTGGCGGCTGTCGAAGGCGACGAGGAAGGTCTCGGCGGCGAGCTCCTCGGCCAGGTCGCGGCCGAGCCGCCGCTGCAGGTAGGCGAAGACCGCATCGAAGTGGCGGTCGAAGATCGCCGCGAACTCGGCCGGCGCCTGGTTGGAGGCCGAGATCAGCTGGTTGTCGGAGAGCGCGCGGTCCACTACCCCCTATTGCCCGCTGGCGCGAATTCGGTTCCATCGTCGCGGCAATCGGTCTGGTAAGAACCCGATCTCGTGAGACTCAGACTTGGGCCGTGCGGCAGCTGCCGGCGAAAGCGCTCGAAGGGGGTGGCAGCGACCAGATCTCGTTCTTCGGGGTCTCCTGTCCGAACGAATCGCTCTGCGTCGCGGTCGGCTTCGAAGGGTCCGTCTACGTCTCGACCGATCCGACCGCGTCCAGAGCCCCTTCCCAGAAGTCGCGTTCGTAAGCCGGCTCGCTCACCTGGCGGAGGCTAAATGCCGGCCCCACGCCGTGGCGCCCGATCAGGCTCGGCGGCGGACCGCGTGGTGCGCCCGGCCGGCGAGCCAGAGCGTTGCGCCGGCGAGCAGGAGCAGCACCGCGCTGCCGTTGCCGGTTATCGCCAGCAGCGCCCCGCCCGGCGAGGACCAGCAGCGTCCCGCCGAGCCTCATCAGGACGCCGCCGAGCAGCCAGAAGCCGACGACGGCGACGATCGCGATCCCGATGATCGAGGCGGCGCCCATCAGGACGCCTCCTTCTCCGCCACGGCGGCGACCCCTGCACCGGGGCCGCGGCGCCCTACCGGGGCCGTTCGTGGGTGGAGCGGACGAGCCCGGAACCGAGGTAGGCGACCTCCTGGAGCACGGTGCCCGCCGGCGGCCGCTTCGTCCAGGGCAGCTTCGCGGATTCGGCGGCCACCTCCCGTTTGCCGAGGATCGCCGAGCTGTCGGGGTCGAGATGTATTCGGTCCGCAGGCCCGGCAGCTGGTAATCGCTGTTGCCGGCGCTCGGCTCCTCGTAGCTGAGGCCGTACCCCGAGCGGCCGACCAGGTCCCGCGCGTCGCGGTTCAGCTCGATTCCCGGCAGTTCGGCGAGGGCGCCGAAGACCGCGGCGCGGAGCGCCGGCGTGCCGTTCGGTTTGTCGAGGATTTCCCACAGTTCGGCGATCACCTGGCCGACGTCGACCGGCCCGCTCTGGCGGGCTTCGATCGCCCGGCGCAGCACCGCCGGTTCCCGTGGCAGCGAGGAGAAGTCGCGGAAGCCGTGGCCGTCCATGCCTTCGACGTCCCTACTCCATCGACGCCGGCGCCGGCTACCGGCCTGATCGCCGCGATCGCCCGCAGTTCGACGATCTCGTGGCGGCGGTGGTTGTGGGCGAGGTTGGTGGCGATCCCCAGCAGCCAGGGCCGGGCCTGCGGCCGCCTGCGGTCGAAGCGGGAGCGCCGGTCGAAGGCGACGAGGAACGTCTGCGAGGCGATCTCGTCGGCGCGGGTCGCGTCGAGGCGGCGCTGCAGGTAGCCGTGGACGGCGTCGTAGTGGCGCTCGAAGATCGCGCCGAAGGCGCTCGGCTCGGCCAGGGAGGCGCCGATCACCTCGCTGTCGCTCTGGTTCTCGCCCATCTACTGGTTCTTGTCGGAGGCCACCGGAACGGTTCGCGAAACGAAGGCTGAGCCGCGAGAGGCGGTCGTGGGAGCCTCGTGCGCCTACCCGTAGGTCGAGCGGCCCCTGCCGGGCCGGGCGTTCTCCGGGTAGGGCGCGAGGTTGTCGACGAAGCCGGGGAGCTGCCTCACCCGCTCCAGCCAGGCAGCCACCGCGGGGTGGTCGCCGAGGTCGAGGCCGGCGTCGCCGGCGAGGTGGGCGTAGGCGAAGTTGGAGACGTCGGCGATCGTCGCCGAGTCGCCGACCAGGAACCTTCGCTCGCCGAGGTGGGCGTCGAGGGTTGCCAGCGCCTTCGCCCCCGTCTCGATCCGCCCCGGCGGCAGCTCGCGGCCGGTCAGCAGGCGGAACCGCGCCGAGCCGATGCCGCCCATCACCCACTCCTGCTCGAACGAGAGCCACTGGACCACCGCGGCGCGCTCGACCGGATCCGCGGGCAGGAACCGGGTGCCCTCGGCGAGGAACCAGAGGATCGCGTTCGACTGGGCGATCACGCGGCCGTCCTCGAGCTCGAGCGCCGGCGTCTCACGCAGCGGGTTGATCCGGCCGTACTCCTCGCTCAGCGTCTCGCCGCCGAAGATGTCGACCGGCACCCGCTCGTACTCGCGATCGAGCAGCGCGAAGAGCAGTCGCGCCTTGTAGCAGTTGGCCGAGGCCGCGTAGTCGTGGAGGCGAAGCACGGCCCGGCGACCTTACGCGACCCGGCCGGCGAGCGGCAGGGTCCCCGGTCCCCCCGGGCGCCCTTGCGCTCCTAATTCAACGGTGTAGACTTTACGTTGTTGACTTTACATCGTTGAATTTCTCCCGAGAGAGGACGACAGATGAAACGTCCAGCGCCGAGCGCCAAGCTGCTGAAGATCCTCCTACCGGCGACCGCCGCCGGCTTCCTCGCCGGCTTCGCCTTCATCTTCTTCTTCACCTCGGCGCTGCACGACCCGAAGCCGGACCAGATGAAGGTCGGGATCGTCGCGCCGGCCTCGGTGCGGCACGGCGTCGAAGCCCAGCTCAACCAGGCGATCCCCGGCGGCTTCCAGCTCGAGCCCTACCCGAGCCCGGCCGCGGCGCGGGAGGCGATCCGCGAACAGGAGGTCGACGGGGCCTTCGTCGCCGACGCCGCCGCGCCGCGGCTGCTCACCGCCGGCGCCCTCGGAACGCCCGTCGGCGAGGTCCTGCGCGCCGCCTTCGGCGCCGCGGCCGCCAGCCAGGGGCGGCACCTGGCGGTCGAGGACGTCGCCCCGGTGCCCGCCCACGACGCGGGCGGGACCTCGGCCTTCTTCGTCGTCGCCGGGACCACGATCGCCAGCCTCGTCTTCAGCATCGCACTCTACTTCCTCGGCGGCCACGGCGGCTTCGCGCCGATCCAGATCCGCCTCGCAGTGATCGCCGCCTTCGCGATCTTCGCCGGCCTGATCTTCGCCGCCGACAGCGAATGGGTCGCGGACGGCCTCGCCGGCTCGTTCTTCGGGGTGGCGGGCATCGTCGCCCTGCTCGCGGCGGCGATCTCGCTCTCGACCGCGGCCGCCGCCCGCTGGCTCGGAGCGCCCGGGCTGGCGCTCTCGATGCTGTTCTTCATGCTCTTCAGCCTGCCCGCCAGCGGCGCCGCGGTCGGCTATCAGCTCGTGCCCGGCTTCTACCACGCGATCGTGCCGGCGCTGCCGAGCCACGCCGCGCTCACCGCCCTGCGGGGCGTCGTCTACTTCGACGGCGGCGGTGCCCTCGCGCCGGTCCTGATCCTGCTGGCCTGGATCACGGCGGCCCTGCTCGCCCACCTCGGCGCCCACCTCGCCGGCCGCGACGCGCCCCACCCGCCGCTGCTCGGGGCGAGGCCGGTGCTGGCGGATGTCACGATCGAGCGGCCTACCCCGTCAGTTGGGCATGAATGAGATCGTCGTAACCGGATCCACGGGCGCAATCGGCCGGCGGGCCGTCCGTGAGCTGGTCGCCGCCGGCCACCAAGTCACCGGCGTGACGCGCTCCGAGGCGGGCCGCGAGCGGCTCACGGGTCTCGGCGCGGGCGCCGTCGAAGCCGACGTCTTCGACGAGGAGTCGCTGCAGCATGCGTTCGCCGGCGCCGACGCCGTCGTCAACGTCTTGACGCACGTGCCGCCGGTCGATCGAATGGCGGACATGTCCGCCTGGGCCGAGAACGACCGGATCCGCACCGAGGCCTCGGCGGCGATCGCCAGGGCCGCGCGGGCGGCCGGCGTCGGGCGCCTCGTCCAGGAGTCGATCGCCTTCGTCTACGCCGACGGCGGCGAGGAATGGCTCGACGAGGAATCGCCGGTCGCCGGCGGCGGCGTCACCAGCACCTCGCTCCGCGCCGAGGCCAACGCCCGCGAGCTGTTCGACGGCGAGGCCGTGGTGCTTCGCTTCGGGCTCTTCATGGGGCCCGACAGCGACTCCATGCGCGCCGCGCTGGCGGCGGCCCGCGATGGCGACTCGCTGGCGCTGGCCCCGGACGGCGCCTACCGGCCGACGATCTGGCAGGACGACGCGGCGACCGCGATCGCGGCGGCGCTCGGCGTCCCCGCCGGCATCTACAACGTCGCCGACACCGAGCCGGCGACCGCCGGCGAGATCGACGCGGCGCTGGCCGCCGCGGTCGGCGCTCGGGAGCTGCGTCGCCGGCCGCCCGTCGACTCGCCGATGGCGCGCTCGCAGCGGGTCTCGAGCGAGCGGCTGCGCGAGGCGAGCGGCTGGGCGCCGCAGGTGCGCGCCGCCACCGAAGGCTGGAGCCTGATCGACGGATGACCGCCACCGCCGAGACCTTCGCCCAGGCGCGGCCGCGCCTCCTGCGCCTCGCCTACAGCGAGCTGGGCGATCTCGGCGAGGCCGAAGAAGTGGTGCAGGAGGCATGGCTGCGACTGGAGCGCACCGACGCGGAGACGATCGAGAACCTCGACGGCTGGCTGACCCGGGTGGTCGGCCGGCTCGCCCTCGATCGGCTCCGCTCCGCCCGCGCCCGCCGCGAGACCTACGTCGGCCCCTGGCTGCCGGAGCCGGTCGCGTCGACCGAGCCGGCCGCGGACCCGGCCGACCGGGTGACGCTCGACGAGTCGGTCAGCTACGCGCTGCTGACCGTGCTCGAGCAGCTCTCGCCGGCCGAGCGCACCGCCTTCGTCCTGCACGAGGTCTTCGACCTGCCGTTCGCCGAAGTCGCCGAGATCGTCGGCCGCAAGCCCGAGGCGGTGCGGCAGCTCGCCTCGCGCGCCCGCCGCCACGTCAGCGACGAGCGCCCCCGCTTCGACGCCTCCCCCGACGAGCACGACCGCGCCGTCCGCGCCTTCGCCGAGGCGGTCGCCGAGGGCGACCTCGGGAAGCTGGTCGCGGTGCTCGACCCCGACGTCGTCTGGACCTCCGACGGCGGCGGCGTCGCGACCGCCTCGCTGAAACCGCTACGCGGTGGCCAGCGGGTCGCCCGCGCCTGGGCGGCGCTCAGCCGCCGCTCGCTGCGGGCGCCGGCCGAGGTCACGCTCAACGGCCGCCTCGGCCTGCTGCTCCCCAGCCGCGACGGCCACCGCGCCGCGATCTCCTTCGTCGTCGCCGGCGGCCGCATCGCCCGGATCGACGCGGTCCGCAACCCGTCGAAGCTGCGCCGGCTCTAGGGCGAGCCCGAAGCGGCCGCTAAGCGGCCATCCCGCGGGCGATCACGACCCGCTGGATCTCGTTCGTGCCCTCGTAGATCTGGGTGATCTTGGCGTCGCGCATCATCCGCTCCAGCGGATACTCGTTGACGTAGCCGTAGCCGCCCAGGACCTGGACCGCCTCGACCGTCACCTTCATCGCGTTGTCGGAGGCGAACAGCTTCGCCATCGAGGTCCAGCTGCCGAGGTCGGCGGGGCGCTGCGGCTTGTCGGCCATCGAGCAGGCTTTGTAGAGCAGCTCGCGGGCGGCGGCGGTGCCGGTCTGCATGTCGGCGAGCTTGAACTGGATGCCCTGCAGCTGGTTGATCGGCTTGCCGAAGGCGATCCGCTCCTTGGCGTACTCGTTGGCGTAGTCGGTGGCGCCCTGGGCGATCCCGACCGCCTGGGCGGCGGCGCCGAGCCTGGTCCGCTCCAGCGTCCCCAGGGCCACCGAGAGCCCCTTGCCCTCCTCGCCGATCAGGTTCTCGGCGGGGACGCGGACGTCGGTGAAGGAGGGGGAGCCGGTCGGGCTGCCCTTGATCCCGAGCTTGTGCTCGAGCGCGCCGGGGTCGAAGCCCGGCGCGTCCTTGGGGACCACGAAGCAGGAGGTGCGCCGGTTCTCGCGGTCGGTGGTCGCGAAGACGACGTAGAAGTCGGCCACGCCTGCGTTCGAGATCCACGCCTTCTGGCCGTTGATCACCCACTCGTCGCCGTCGCGGACCGCCTGGGTCCGCATCGCCGCCGGGTCAGAGCCGGCCTCCGGCTCGGAGAGGCAGAAGGCCGGCGACCACTCGCCGCTGGCGCATTTCGGCAGCCACCTCTGCTTCTGCTCCTCCGAGCCGAACAGCTGGATCGGCAGCGTGCCCAGCTCCTGGACCATCAGCATCAGCGCCGAGGAGGCGCAGGCCTTGGCGATCTCCTCGACCGCCATCTGCAGCACCAGCGTCCCGGTGCCGGTGCCGCCGTGGGCCTGGGCGAACGGGAGGCCGAGCACGTCGTGGGAGGCGAGCAGCTCGCGGACGTCCCACGGGTATTCCGACTTGCGGTCGATGTCGCCGGCGCGCGGCGCGATCTTCTCCTGCGCCAGCCGCCGCACCATGTCGCGCAGGTCGAGCGCCTCGCGCGGAATCTCGTAGGGAGTCGGAATCTCGGTTGCGGTGCTCATCGGCGTCGACCTCTCGTCGGGATATGTGGCTTACGGATAGTAGGAATACCACGTAAAGGCATGGCGAGCCCTCAGGCGGCCGGGAAGTCGCCGGCGCCCGCCCGCAGCGTGCGCAGGAGCTCGGCGAGCTGGTCGAGGTCGGCTGCGCTCAGGGGCTCGGTGGCAAAGCCGGCGGCGTTTAGGGCCGCGGTCGCCTGCTCGGCGGCCTCGCGGCCCGCGGGGAGGATCTCGGCGAGGACCGCTCTTCGGTCCGATGCGTGAGGGGTGCGCTTGACGAGGCTCGCCTGCTCGAGGCCGTCGATCGTGTTGGTGACGCTCGTGCGGTGGACCTGTAAGCGCTCGCCGATCTTTCCCAGGGGGAGCGAGCCGCGGCTCGAGAGGTGAAGGAGCATCAGTGCCTCATAGCGGGGGAAGGTGAGGTTCAAGGGCTCGAGCACCTCGTTGAGTCGGGCCATCAGGATCTGGTGGACGCGCATGATCGAGGTGACGGCGACCATCTCGCGGGCGGCGGTCTCATCCCAGCGCTCCTGCCAGTGGCGGCGCGCCTCCTCGATCGGGTCGAAGGGGAGTGGCGAGGTCAAGCCGGGGATCCTTGCCGATCGGCCGGCAGCAGGTCGGCGAAGACGAAGCCTTCGCGTTCCTCGACGGCGCCGACCTCGATCGCGATCGGGGCGGCGAGGATCGGGCCGGCGTGGACGAAGGTGTGGAACTCGCCGTTCTCGCCGCAGGGGTCGACCGAGCCCGGCAGGTCTTCGAGGAACGAGGCGTCGAAGCGGCGGCCGGCGAAGGACGGGTCGAGCTGCCGCGGGTCGAGGCAGCAGACGGTCGCCTCGAAGCCGGCCTCGACGAACTCGCGCGCCAGCGCCGTCGTGTCGCGGCCCCAGAGCGGGAACAGCGCTTCGCGACCGACTGCGCGCAGTCGGTCCTGACGATAGGCGCGGATGTCCTCGAGAAAGAGGTCGGCGAAGGCGATCGCCGGCAGCCCGGCGAGCGGCGGTGCCGCCAGCGCCGCGGCCATCCGTTCCTCGTAGACCTCGTTGACGCAGGCGGCCGGGATCCCGACCTCGACCAGCGGCACCCCCGCCGCCGCGGCCTGGGCCCGGACCAGCTGGCGGCGCACGCCGTGCATGCTGACCCGGTCGTAGTCCTCGGTGAAGGTCGTCAGCAGCGCCGCCGGCTCGACGCCGAGCTGCTCGCGCAGCACCCAGAGCGCCAGCGCCGAGTCCTTGCCGCCGCTCCAGGAGAGCGCGGTCGGGCGGGCGCCGCTCATACCGCCGCCTGGGCCGTGTACTCGGCGAGGTAATCGAGGCCGGCGATCGCCCGTGACCCGTACCAGGAGGTCATCTCGCCGTCGATCAGCGAGACCGCGGCGCCCGGGACCAGCTCCGCGACCTCGGCGACGTGCCGCTCCTTGAAATGGAACGGCTCGCTGCTGAGCAGGACACGGTCGACCCTGCCGGCGAAGTCGGCGAGCTCGACCTCCGGGTAGCGAACCGCTCGTCCTTTGTCGCCCTCTGGGCTACAAGCGACGAGCGCCTCCGCCGGCAGCGTCCGCCAGCCGAACAGCGCCAGCGTTTGCGAGATGTAGGTGTCCCGCGAAATCGTCATCCAGGGGTCGCGCCAGATCAGGTACAGGACGTCCTCGGCCGGCCGGCCGCCGTCGGCGGCCGCCCGCGCGTAGGCGCGCTCGAACCGCTCGCAGAGCGCCTCGGCCTCCCGCTCCCGGTCGAAGGTCCCGCCCAACCGCCGGTAAAGCGCCAGGTTGTCGCGCGGCTCCAGGGGATGCGTGACCACCACCTCCGGCACGAACTCGGCCAGCGCCTCGGCGTCCTCCTTGCGGTTCTCGTCGACGTTGACGATCACGTGGGTCGGCCGCAGCTCCCGCACCTTCTCCAGCTTCACGTCCTTCGTCCCCCCCACCTTCGGCACCCGCCGCACGGTCTCCCAGGGGTGGATGCAGAAGCCGGTGCGGCCGACCAACTCGCGCTCGAGGCCGAGGTCGCAGACCAGCTCGGTGATGCTGGGGACGAGGCTGACGATCCTCGTGGCGGCGGGCATCCGTCGACCCTTACATGTTGCGCCGGTACTCGCCGCCGACCTCGTAGAGCGCCCCGGAGACCTGCCCCAGCGAGGCAACCCGGACCGCCTCCATCAGCTCGGCGAAGACGTTGCCGCGTACGCGGGCGACCTCGCGCAGCCGCTCCAGCGCCGCCGGCGAGCGGTCGGCGCCGATCTCCTGGAAGGCCCGCACCGAGGCGATCTGGGCGTCCTTCTCGGCGTCGGTCGAGCGCATCAGCTCGATCTCCCCGGTCCCCTCGCCCTCGCCCTCCTTCGGCAGGAAGGTGTTGACCCCGATCAGCGGCAGCGTCCCGTCGTGCTTCAGCCGCTCGTAGTGGAGGCTCTCTTCCTGGATCTTGCCGCGCTGGTACATCGTGTCCATCGCGCCGAGCACGCCGCCGCGCTCGGAGATCCGCTCGAACTCCTCGTAGACCGCCGCCTCGACCAGGTCGGTGAGGGCGTCGATCGCGAAGCTCCCCTGCCACGGATTCTCGGTGAAGTTGAGGCCGAGCTCGCGGTTGATGATCAGCTGGATCGCGACCGCCCGCCGCACCGACTCCTCGGTCGGGGTGGTGATCGCCTCGTCGTAGGCGTTGGTGTGCAGGCTGTTGCAGTTGTCGAAGATCGCGTAGAGGGCCTGAAGCGTGGTGCGGATGTCGTTGAAGCTGATCTCCTGCGCGTGCAGGCTGCGGCCGCTCGTCTGGACGTGGTACTTGAGCATCTGGCTGCGCTCCGAGGCGCCGTAGCGCTCGCGCATCGCCCGCGCCCAGATCCGCCGTGCGACCCGCCCGATCACCGCGTACTCGGGGTCCATCCCGTTCGAGAAGAAGAAGCTGAGGTTGGGGGCGAAGGAGTCGATCTCCATGCCGCGGGCGAGGTAGTACTCGACGATCGTGAAGCCGTTGGCGAGGGTGAAGGCGAGCTGGGAGATCGGGTTCGCCCCGGCCTCGGCGATGTGGTACCCGCTGATCGAGACGCTGTAGAAGTTCCGCACGGCGTGCTCGACGAAGTACTCCTGCACGTCGCCCATCATCTTCAGCGCGAACTCGGTCGAGAAGATGCAGGTGTTCTGGGCCTGGTCCTCCTTGAGGATGTCGGCCTGGACGGTGCCGCGGACCTTGCGCAGGGTGTCGGCGGCGATCCGCGCGTAGGCGTCGGGGTCCACCAGCTCGGCGCCGGAGATCCCGAGCAGGCCGAGGCCGAGGCCGTCGTTGCCGGGCGGCAGCTCGCCCTGGTAGCGGGGCCGCGGGCGGTCGGCGAAGTACTCCTCGAGCCGGCGCTCGGTCGCCTCCCACTCGCCGCTCTCGCGCAGGTGCTTTTCGACCTGCTGGTCGATCGCCGCGTTCATGAAGAAGGCGAGGATGATCGGCGCCGGCCCGTTGATCGTCATCGAGACCGAGGTGGTCGGCGCGCAGAGGTCGAAGCCCGAGTAGAGCTTCTTGGCGTCGTCGAGGGTGGCGATCGAGACGCCCGAGTTGCCGACCTTGCCGTAGATGTCGGGGCGCTCGGCCGGGTCCTCGCCGTAGAGGGTGACCGAGTCGAAGGCGGTCGAGAGGCGGGCCGCCGGCTGCCCCTGGGAGAGGTAGTGGAAGCGGCGGTTGGTGCGCTCCGGGGTGCCCTCGCCGGCGAACATCCGGGTCGGGTCCTCGCCCTCGCGCCGGTAGGGGAAGACTCCGGCCGTGTACGGATAGGAGCCGGGCAGGTTTTCCCGCATCAGGAACCGCAGCCGGTCGCCCCAGCCCTCGTAGCGCGGCGGTGCGATCTTCGGGACCCGCTGGCCGCTCAGCGTCTCGCGGTAATTGGGACCGGTGATCTCACGCTCGCGGACCGTGTAGCTGTAGGTCTCGGCGGTGATCGAGGCGATCCGCTCGTCCCAGCTCTCGAGCAGGGCGAGTGCTTCCGGGCCGAGCGCGGCACGGGTCTCCTCGTAGGCCTTCTGCAGCTCCGGATTGTCGCCGCCGAGCGCCGCCAGCGCCTCGTGCAGGTGCTGCGCCTTCGAGGCCAGCTCGGCCAGCCGCTCGACCTCGGCGTCGACCTGGCGGCCGCCTTCGGCGATCTCGGCCAGGTAGCGGACCCGCTCGGCCGGGATCAGCGCCTGCCCCGCCGGCTCGTGTACCTGCGGCTCGAGCCCCGGGTCCCAGCGCTCGCCGTCCTCCCCGGCCCGCTCGGCGAGCAGCCGGCAGAGCTGGACGAAGACCCAGGTGACGCCGGGGTCGTCGAACTGGCTGGCGATCGTCGGGTAGACCGGGACCGCGTCGTCGTCGACCCCGAACTCGGCGTGGTTGCGCCGCCACTGCTTGCGGACGTCGCGCAGCGCGTCCTTGGCGCCGGCCTTGTCGAACTTGTTGATCACGACCAGCTCGGCGAGGTCGAGCATGTCGATCTTCTCCAGCTGACTGGCGGCGCCGAACTCGCTGGTCATCACGTAGACGGGGACGTCGACGAGGTCGACGATCTCCGAGTCGCTCTGGCCGATCCCGGCGGTCTCGACGATCACCAGGTCGAAGCCGGCAGCGCGCAGGTAGGCGACCGCGTCGCCGAGCACGGCGCTGGTCGCCAGGTTCTGGCGGCGGGTGGCGAGCGAGCGCATGTAGAGCTGCTCGTCGCGGAGGCTGTTCATCCGGATCCGGTCGCCGAGCAGGGCGCCGCCGGTCCGGCGGCGGGTCGGGTCGACGGCGAGCACCGCCACCCGCAGCTCGGGCAGGTGCTGGACGAAGCGCGAGAGCAGCTCGTCGGTGACCGTGCTCTTGCCGGCGCCGCCGGTCCCGGTGACGCCGAGCACCGGCACCGCGGCGCCGGCCTCGCTCCACTCGACCCGCAGCCGGTCGAGCTCCTCCTCGCCGATGACGCCGTCCTCGATCGCCGAGAGGGTGCGGGCGACGGTGAGGTCGTCGAGGGCGCCGGGCGCCGGCAGCGCCGAGGCGACGCGCTTCGCCCCGGCGCGCTCGACCAGGTCGTCGATCATCCCGGTCAGGCCCAGCTGCATGCCGTCGTGGGGGTGGTAGATCCGCTCGACGCCGAGCGCCTCCAGGGCCTCGATCTCGCGCTCGGTGATCGTGCCGCCGCCGCCGCCGAAGACGCGGATGTGGCCGGCGCCCAGCTCCTCGAGCATCTCGACCGCGTAGCGGAAGTACTCGCTGTGGCCCCCCTGGTAGGAGCTGATCGCGATCGCGTCGGCGTCCTCCTGGATCGCGGCGCGGACGACGTCGCGGACGCTGCGGTTGTGGCCGAGGTGGACGACCTCGGCGCCGGAGTCCTGGATCAGGCGGCGCATCACGTTGATCGCCGCGTCGTGGCCGTCGAACAGCGAGGCGGCGGTGACGAAGCGGAGCGGCAGCTCGTCGGCGCCGGCGGCCGTGTCGGCACGGGGGCTGTCGAGGACGGTGGTCATGCGGGCTGCACGGCGGCCAGGGGAGCGCCGGCGTGAATTAGGAGATACATGGATAGTAGGAATACCACCTATCTTTCGTTTCAGCAAGGCCGATCGACCTCGCGGCGCGGTTCGGTCGGCTACCGTCGGCCGGTGAGCGCGGATGCGACCAGCGTCGAGGCCGGTGGCCGCGAGGTTCGCGTCTCGAGCCCGGACCGGGTGATCTTTCCCGCCACCGACCGCACCCCGGAGCTGACCAAGCTCGACGTCGTCGAGTACTACCTGGCGGTCGGCGACGGGATCATGCGGGCGCTGGCGCGGCGGCCGACCACGCTCGAGCGCTGGACCAAGGGCGTCCACCCCGGCGTCGTCGTCTCGACCCGGCAGAAAGGCGGCGGCGACGCCTTCTTCCAGAAGCGGGTCCCGAAAGGCGCGCCGGAATGGGTGGAGACCGCCCGCATCGACTTCCCATCCGGCCGCCACGCCGACGAGGTCTGCCCGACCGAGCTGGCGGTGGTCGCCTGGGCGGCGCAGATGGGGACGATCACCTTCCACCCCTGGCCGGTCCGCGAGACCGACGTCGACCACCCCGACGAGCTGCGCCTCGACCTCGACCCCCAGGACGGCACCGACTTCGCCGACGCGCTGCCGGTCGCCGCCGCGGCGCGGGCGCTGCTCGAGGAGCTCGGCTACGCCGGCTTCCCGAAGACCTCCGGCGGCCGCGGCATCCACATCTACGTGCGGATCGAACCGCGCTGGACCTTCACCGAGGTGCGCCACGCGGCGATCGCCTTCGGCCGCGAGCTCGAGCGCCGCCTGCCCGGCCAGGTGACGACCAGGTGGTGGAAGGAGGAGCGCGGCGAGCGGATCTTCCTCGACTACAACCAGAACGCCCGCGACCGCACGATCGCCTCCGCCTACAGCGTGCGGCCGAAGCCGGGGGCGCCGGTCTCGGCGCCGGTCACCTGGGACGAACTTCCGCAGGTGACGCCCGAGGACTTCACGATCGCGACCCTGCCCGCCCGCTTCGCCGAGCGCGGCGACCTGCACGCGGGGATCGACGACACGGCCCACTCGCTGGAGCCGCTGCTCGAGATGTACGAGCGCGACGAGGCAGAAGGCGACGGCGACATGCCCTACCCGCCCTCCTACCCGAAGATGGAGGGCGAGCCGAAGCGGGTCCAGCCGTCGCGCGACCGCGACCGCAAGCCGTGATCCCACTCCGCTGAAGCATTGGCGTTGCTATAGCCACGTCAATGCTTCGGCGACTGCGGCAGCTTCGCGGCGCCCTTCTTGGTGACCGGCGCCGAGGGCGGCGGCACGACCGGGCCGAGGTCGCCGTCGGGCGCCTCGTCGAGGTCGACGACGACCGGCGCGTGGTCGCTCGGGCCTTTGCCTTTACGCGCCTTGCGGTCGATCCAGGCCGCCTTCACCCGCGCCGCGACCGGATCGCTCGCCAGCACCAGGTCGATCCGCATGCCGAGGTCGCGGTGGAACATCCCGGCCCGGTAGTCCCAGTAGGAGAAGACGCGCTCGCCGGGCCAGCGGTCGCGGACGACGTCATTCAGGCCGACCGCCTGCAGCGCCGCCAGCGCCTGCCGCTCGGGCGCGGTGACGTGGGTGTGGCCGGCGTAGGCGTCGGGGTCGAAGACGTCGGCGTCGGTCGGGGCGATGTTCATGTCGCCAGCGACGATCGTCGCATCCGGCGCCGCGGCGGCCGCCTCGCGGAGCGCCGCCAGCCAGGCGAGCTTGTACTCGTAGTGGTCGGAGCCGGGCTCGCGCCCGTTCGGCACGTAGACCGAGAAGACCCGCACGCCCCCGCAGGTCGCGGCCACCGCCCGCGCCTCTGGGTTCGGGAACCCGGGCGCCCCGTCGAGCCCCCGCGCGACGTCCTCGAGCCCGACCCGCGAGAGGATCGCCACCCCGTTCCAGGACGCCTCGCCGTGGCTGGCCACCTCGTAGCCCCGCTCCGCCAGCGGCGCCCCGAGCAGCTCGGCGAAGGCGTCGTCGCCGAGCTTCGTCTCCTGCAGGCAGACGACGTCCGGCGCCCGTTCGTCGAGCCACGGCAGGAGCCGCGGCACTCGCTGCCTTACCGAGTTGACGTTCCAGGTCGCGACCCGCACCGGGTCACCGTACCCGCCGGGGCGCCTCGCCCGGGCCGGGCTAGCTGCAGTCGATCGGGAAGTCGGTCCCGGTCACCCGGAACGATTCGCCCGGTTTGTGCATCACGAACGCGTATCCGGTGAGGCTCAGCTTCCAGCCTTCGAATTCGTCCATCAGCAGCACCGGCCGGCCCGGTTTGCGCGCCGTCGCGCCGGCGCATTCGTAGAGCTCTTCGATGTTGCTCACCTTCGAGAGGAAGCGGCCGAGCGAGCGGACCACCCTGCAGGCTGCTTTCGGGCTGATGCCCTTCGGGTTGACCGCCTCCTGGCCGGTGGTCAGCGGGTGCTGGCACTCGTAGGTCTTCGGCTTGCCGGCGGCGTCGGCGGGCGACCCGGCGAGCGCGGCGAGGCAGAGGAGGGCCAGAGCGGCGAGGGCGGCGGCGGCGAGCGCGAGCCGCAGCGGCGAAGCGAGCGGTTTCATGCGGCGCAGCCTATCCGCCGATTCGGGCGGGCTCACCACCTTCACGGGCCCGGCCATGGACCGCCCGGGCTCGTCCGCGGCCCCTGCCAGGCGGCGCGCCAACCGACAGCCAGCGCGCCGCCCCCGAAGACGAGCGCGAAGAGGACGACCCCGAGCGGGTCCTCGAGGGCGGCGATCGGCGACCAGACCAGCAGCGCGACGAAGACGAGGGCGACGACGGCCGCCATCCAGACCCGGCCGAGCGGCGTCGCCACCAGCGGCGCCAGCGCGCGCCGCGCGCCGCGCGCCAGACCGCTCTCCCCGAGCAGCACGCCCCACAGCACCAGCAGCGCGCCGAGCCCGATCGCCGCCGCCGAGAGGTCGACGATCGTCGAGGTGCCGATCCGCCAGGCCGCCTCGGCGGCTTCGCGGTCGGCCTCGCCGTGCAGCAGCTCGTCGACGATCCCCTCCCCGGCCAGCGCCCGCGCCAGCAGCGCCAGCCCGCCGGCGGCGGCGAGGCTGAGACCGATGCCGGCCAGCGTCGGCCCCGGCCGCGCCCGGCCGAGCAGCAGCGCCAGGCCGACGAGAACGCAGAAGGCGATCGTCGCCGGCACCGGCACCTGGCGGATCACCCGCACCACGTCCTGCGCCCGTTCCAGCTCCCGCGCTTCGAGCACTTCGATCCGCGCCGCCCCGGGTTGGACGAACGACCCGAGCCGACCGCCGGCGAGTTGCGCGAGTGGGCCTTCGCCGAGCTCGTCGGCGAGGTCGCGGAGCGCCGGCGTCAGGTCGATCACCACCCGCCCGTCTTCCTTCGCCGTCCCTTCTTCGTCGAGCACCCTGACCAGGGCGCGGTGGCCGATCCGGTTCGCCTCCAGCCAGATCCGCCGGAACTGCGGCGAGCGCAGGGCTTCCGCGGCCAACTGCGGCGCCTGCCGGCGCAGCCGCGGCAGCAGCTCTTCGGCCAGCCCTTCTTCGCCGGCGGCGCCGAGCTGCGCTTCGGTTTCGTCGAGCAGTTCTTCGGCGAGGAACTTCGAGATCCGCTGCCGCACCTCGGCGCTGTGCAGCATCCGGCCGCTGGTCGAGACCCAGTTGCCGGTGTCGAGCAGCTGCTGGTTCGCCCAGATCCCGCCGATCGCGACGGCGCCGACCAGCGCCGCCAGCACCAGCAGGAGGCTGACCAGGAACGGGTGGCTGCGGCGCGGCCGAGACATCGCCCCCGAGGGTACGGGGGGCGCGCGATCCGGCCCGGCCCGCTCGCTCAGCGCCTGCGCCGACCTAGTCGCCGGCGCCTGAGCGGCGCCGGCGCGCCTCGCGGCGGGCGACGAAATCTTCGAGTCGGGCCCGGCGCTGGTCGCGGAAGTGGGCGACGATCTCGGCGCTCGACTCCCGCAGGCTGGCCCCCTCGCGGCTCAGCTCGAGCGCCTTGCGCCGCATCTCCACGGTCCAGGTCAGCAGCGTGGTCGGCCGGTCGGGGTCGTACGTCGAGGCCCCCTCGAAGCCGAACAGGAGGCTGGTTTCCGCGGTCTCGCTGTCGAACAGGCCAAGGTGGAAGCCGACCTGCGAGCGGGTCAGCCGTTCAACCGGCACCGCCAGCTGGGCGCCGGTGGCGACCAGGCCGCGCTCGCGGGCCCGGCGCAAGCCGTCCAGCTCGCGCCGCTCGCGCAGCGCCAGCTCGGGCGCTGTCAGCCCCTCGCGGAAGCTGAACTCGAGGACGTCGTCGGCGAAGCCGGTGCGCGCCTCGCACGGCTCGGCGGCGAACAGCCGCAGGTAGTGGCCGCTGAGCGTCGCGGTGACCTCGGCCAGCCGCGCGTCGTCGAAGATGCCTCCGGCGCCCGGTCCGCTGCTCGGCTCGCCGCCATCGGGCATCTAGGCCGGCTTCAGCTGTGACTCGCGCGGGTGGATCGCCTCGCTGCCGTCTTTGAGCGGGGCGCCGGCGCGGCCGGAGCGCTCGGCGATGATCTCGGCCAGCACCGAGACCGCCACCTCCTCCGGCGTGGCGGAGCCGATGTCGAGGCCGCAGGGGGCGTGGACGCGGGCCAGGTCGTCGTCGCCGACGCCCTCCTCGCGGAGGCGGCGCTCGCGGTCGGCGGTGGTTTTGCGCGAGCCGAGGGCGCCGACGTAGCCGGCCTCGGTGCGGAGCGCGCCGGCCAGCGCCGGCTGGTCGAACTTGGGGTCGTGGGTGAAGACGAGGACCGCGTCGCGGGGCCCGATCTCGACCTGTTCGAAGGCCTCTTCGGGCCATCTCAGCAGGGTCGTCGCGGCGCGCTGGAAGCGCGGCGTCTCGAGGAAGGGGGCGCGCGGGTCGGCGATCGTCACCTCGTAGCCGAGCTCGGAGGCGAGCCGGGCGAGGGCGGCGGAGAAGTCGATCGCGCCGAAGATCAGCATCTTCGGCGGCGGCGCGAAGGCGTGGACGTGGACCGCGAGCTCGGCCCCGAGCACGGCGCCGTCGGACCCGTAGCGGCGGATCCCGCTGCGGCCCTGGGCCAGCATCCCCTCCGAGTCGCGGGAGACCGAGCGGTCGAGCAGCTCCGGGCCACCGAGGCCGCCGAGCGTCTGGCCGTCGATCTGGGCCAGCTTGCGGCCGGCGGTGGGGCCGTCGAGCAGGGTCGCGATCGCCACCGGGCGGCCGGCGGCGACGGCGTCGCGGGCGGTCGCCTCGACCTCGGCCGCCTCGCCGGAGAGCTCGTGGACGAAGACGTGGACGATGCCGCCGCAGGTCAGCCCGACCGATCCCGCCAGCTCGTCGGAGATCCCATAGGTGACGGTCTTGGCGGGGCCGCCGGCGAAGATCTCCTTCGCCTCGCCGACCACCGCCGCCTCGACGCAGCCGCCGGTGATCGAGCCTTCGATCGCGCCGTCGGCGGCGATCAGCATCGTCGCCCCCGCTTCGAGCGGCGCCGAGCCCTCGATCCCGACCAGCAGCGCCGCCACCACGCGCCGGTCTTCCCGCAGCCAATCGCGGGCGGCCTCGGCGGTGCGGCGGGCGGTGGTCATCCAGCCCGCCTCGGCGGGTGCGCGGACATCACGCTGAAGGCTAGCCCCCTGGACCCCCCGGGTGGCTCAGGGCGCAGAAGTGACACTCGGGGACCCCCTGCGCTGGCTGAGGTTCGGCGTGTCCTCGATCAGGCTCTGGGTGTAGGCGTTCTCGGGCTGGCCGAGGACGGCGGCGGCGGCGCCCGCCTCGACCACCGTCCCGTCGGACAAGACCAGGACCCGCTCGGCGATCGTGCGGACCAGGGCGATGTTGTGGGTCACGAAGAGGATGCCGAGGCGTTCGTCGGCCTGCAGGTCCTGGAGCAGGCCGATGATCGCCGCCTGCACCGAGGTGTCGAGCGCCGAGGTGATCTCGTCGCAGATCAGGATCTCCGGCTCGGCCGCGAGGGCGCGGGCGATCGCGACGCGCTGCCGTTCGCCCCCGGACAGCTCGTCCGGGTAACGGTGCATCGTCTCGGTCGGCAGCGAGACCCGCTCCAGCGCCGCGGCGACCCGCTCGTCGACGGCGCGGCCCCGCAGGTCGAAGAACTGGCGGATCGGGCTGCGCAGCGCGTCGCCGATCGAGCGCCGCGGGTTGAGCGAGTTGTAGGGGCTTTGGAAGATGTACTGGAGGCGACGGCAGAGCTCCATCGGGCGCTGCGCCGCGGTCCTCCCGACCGGCGTGTCGTCGACTTCGATCGCGCCGCTCCACTCGCCGTGCAGGCCGGCGACCGCGCGGGAGAGCGTCGTCTTGCCGGAGCCCGACTCGCCGACCAGGGCGATGCATTCGCCGGGATGGAGCTCGAAGCTGACGCCGGCCAGCACCTGACGCTGGCCGTAGAAGGCGTTCACCTGGCTCAGCTTCAACAGGGCCGAACCGCTCGTCGCGGCCGCCGCCGCGGGCTGCTGCCCGGGGTCGCGCCGCCGCTGGCGACCGTCGAGCTCGGCGGCTCGAATGCAGAGCACGTCCTGCGAGCGCAGCCGCTGGTAGGTGGGAGGCGCTTCGCGGCAGGCCTCGATCGCGAAGTCGCAGCGATCGGCGAAGACGCAGCCGCTCGGCCGCTGGCCGGGTGCCGGGACCTTGCCGGGGATCGCCCTGAGGTCCATTTTCTCGTCGAGGTCCGGGATCGCCTCGATCAGCTTCGCGGTGTAGGGATGGGCGGGCTGCTGGAAGATGTCGCCGCTCGGCCCGAGCTCGACCAGCCGCCCCGCGTACATCACGATCACCCGCTGCGCCAGGCTCGCGACCACCGCGAGGTCGTGGCTGACGTAGACCGCCGAGGCGCCGTGGCGCTGGCACATCTCGCGGATGATCCTCAGCACGTGCGCCTGGGTCGAGACGTCGAGACCGGTCGTCGGCTCGTCCATCACGATCAGCTTCGGCTGCAGCAGGAAGGCCATCGCGATGCAGACGCGCTGCTGCTGCCCGCCCGAGAGCTGATGCGGGTAGCGCTTCAGGAACTGCCGGTCGCCGGGGAGGCGCACCTCCTCCAGCACCGTTGCGATCCGCTCGCGGCGCGCCGCCGCGTCACCGTCGGAGTGCTCCTCGAGGACCTCCTCGAGCTGCAGGCCGATCCGCAGGCTGGGGTTGAGCGCGACCGTCGGGTCCTGCGGCACGTAGGCGATCACTTTGCCGCGGACGTCCCGCAGCTCGCGAGCCGACAGCGCCCGCATGTCGATGCCCGCGACGACCACCTCGCCCGCGGCGATGCGGGTGCCCCGCCGCGCGTATCCGAGCAGCGCCAGGGCCGCCGTCGTCTTGCCCGAGCCCGACTCCCCCACCAACCCGACGACTTCGCCTTCGCCGACGCTGAACGACGCCTGGTCGACGATCTCCGCGCCGCTCGCCGCGACCTCGACCCTGAGCTCGCTCACGTCCGCGATCGAGCTCATCGGCTCTCCTGCCCGGTGGTGCGAGCGACGCCGCGGGCGAGGCCGTCGGTGACGAAGTTGGTCCCGATCGCGAGCAGCGCGATGCAGATCGCGGGGATCACCATCGGCAGCGGCTGGATCGTGATGATTTCGCGGTTTTCGCTGATCATCAGGCCCCAGTCCGCGTTCGGCGGCTGGATCCCGAAGCCGAGGAAGCTGATCGCCGCGACCAGCGCGATCGACCAGGTCAGGCGCAGCCCGAACTCGACCGCGAGCGGCGTGATGATGTTCGGCAGGACCTCCTTGCGGAGGATCCGCAGGGCCGGCGTCTTGATCGCTTCGGCCGCCTGGATGTACTCCCGCTCGACGACCTCGGTGGTCACCCCGCGCGCCACCCGGGCCACCTGCGGGACCCAGCTGACCGCGATCAGCACCGCGACCAGCCACAGCTTGGTCCCCAGCATCGAGACGAAGAGGAGGACGAGGATGATCTGCGGGAAGGCGAGCACGATGTCCATCGTCCGCATCAGCGCGTCGTCGAGCCAGGAGCGGCTGTAGCCCGCGAGCATCCCGAGGGCGGCCCCGACGAAGACCCCCAGCGCCGTCGCCAGGAACGCCATCCAGACCAGCCCGCGCCCGCCCCACAGCACCCGCGACAGGACGTCGCGACCGAGGGCGTCGGTCCCGAACGGGAACGCCGCCGACGCTCCCTGGGCCGGCGCCCCGACGATCGCGCTCGGTTCGTAGGGGGCGAAGAACGGTCCGAGCAGCGCGACGCCGAGGATGAACACCGTTATCGCCAGCCCGACCTGCGTCCGTCGCTGGCGCAGCGCCCGGCCGAGCGCCGAGTGCCTCCTGCGCACCCCTCCCGCGGCCGGCAGCTCGATCGCCTGGCTGCTCATCGGTACCGGGTCCGCAGCTTCGGGGTCACGTAGACGGTGAGGAGGTCGGCGACCAGGTTGATCAGAACGTAGACGGCCGCGAAGACCAGCACGATCGCCTGGATCACCGGCAGGTCGCGGGTCTGGACGGCGCTGGTCAGGGCGCTGCCCAAGCCCGGGAACGCGAACAGGTATTCGATCGTCACCACTCCCCCGGTCAGGTAGATCAGGGTCAGCGACGATCCCTGGATCACCGCCACCAGCGAGTTCCGCATCGCGTGGCGGCGGATGATCGTGCTCTCGCGGAGGCCCTTCAGGCGCGCCATCTGAACGTACTCGGATTCGAGCACGTCGATCATCGTCGCGCGCTGCAGGCGGGCCACGTAGGGGACGACGGCGAGCACCAGCGAAAGCACCGGCAGGATCAGCACTTCGGGGTTCTCGAACGCCGTTTCGCCGGCGCCGATGACCGCCACCGCCGGCAGCCAGGTGAACACCGAGGTGGCAAACACCACCAGCAGCAGCAGGGCGATCACGAATTCCGGCATCGCGGTCAGGGTCAGCAGCACCGTCTGGATCCCGTGGTCGACCGGGCGGTCGCGGCGGACCGCGGAGAGCGTCCCGATCAGGAGCGACAGCGGGATCGAGATCAGCGCCGAGAACAGCACCAGCGCCAGCGTGTTGAGCCCGCGCCGACCGATCAGGCTGGTGACCGCTTCGTTGGTGGCGATCGAGGACCCGAACGAGCCGGTGACCGCGTTCCCGAGCCAATCCAGGTACTGGGTCAGGAGCGGCCGGTCGAGGCCGTGCAGGTGGTTGAAGGCGGTGAGCTGGGCCGGGGTGACGTGGCCGAGGATCTCGCGGGCGGGGTCGCCCGGGATCACCTGGGTCGCGACGAAGACGACGATCGAGACGCCGAACAGCGTCAGCAGGCTCAGCGCCACCCGGCGCAGCACCCACAGTGAGAGCCGGGCGCCGCCCGAGCGGGGCAGCTCGGAGCCGACGCCAAGATCGCCCGGCACCGGCTCGCCGGGGTGGACTAGGGCGTCGCTGCTCATCGCCGGGCTAGACGAAGCCGACCCGATCGAGCCGGCAGCGGCTCAACCCGAACGCGGTGCGGTCGACGGGGTCGTAACCGGCGAGCTTGCTCGAGTACGCATCGGCGGTGTTCTGGAAGGCCCAGATCAGGAAGCCACCGCGTTCGGATTCGATCACGTGCATTTCCTGGATCAGTTCTTCCCGTTTCGCCTGATCGGACTGTTTCGAGGCCTGGAAGTAGAGCGAGTTGAACTGTGGGTCGTTGAAGTGGGTGGTGTTGACGACGGTTGCTTTCGGGCCGTTGGCGATCGACGCCGTCACCAGGTACGGCAGTCCCACCCAGTAGTCGACCGCGAAGGGCCATTTCTCGTAGCGGCTGAAGTAGGTCGAGGGTTCGACCAGTTTGGTGGTCAGGTTGACGCCGGCGGTCTTCGCGTTCTGGGCGAGCACCTCGGTCGCCTTGACGATCCCGGCCGCGATCGGCGAGGTCACCAGTTCGAACGCTTCGTCTTCGCGTCCCGCCTGCTTCAGCAGCGACTGGGCCTGTTCGATGTCCTGTTCACGCTTGGGACCGCCCTTGAACCCTTCGTCGAAGCGCCCGAAGTAGTCGCCGGCGACCTGTCCCTGGCCGCTCAGCGCCGAGGCGATCGCCTCTTCGCGCGACATCAGCAGCTTCATCGCCTGCCGCACCCGAACGTCGTCGAACGGCGGCACGTCGACCCGCATCGTGATCGGGTTGAAGCCGGCGGTTTCGGAGGTGACCACGGCGATGCCGCCGCTGCCCTCGAGCTGCGGAATCTGGACGTAGGGGACCTGGTTGATCGCGTCGACCTGGCCCGCCAGCATCGCGTTGACGCGCGCCGTGTCGTCGGGCAGTTCGACCAGGATCAGTTCGTCGGCCAGCGCCTTCGTGCCCCAGTAGTTCTCGAAGCGCTCGAGCACCGTCTGCTGCCCGGGAACGAAGCTCTTGAATTTCCACGGCCCGGTGCTGACCGGGTTTTCGGGGTCGTAGCCGACGGGGACGATGAAGGTGACGTCGCTGAGCAGCTTCGGGAACGAGACGTTCGAGTAGTTGAGATCGAAGCGGACGGTCTGGTCGTCGATCTTCTTGGTCGCCGCGAGCAGGTTGATGTACTGCCCCGACGCGGTCGCCCCGACCTTCGGGTCGAGGATCCGCTGCATCGAGAACACCACGTCGTCGGCGGTCAGGGTTTTGCCGTTGTGGAACTCGACTTCGGGTTTGAGCTTCATCGTCCAGGAGTCGTGGCCCTTGTTCGGCGTGATCTCGTCGCAGAGCGCGTTCTCGAGGCCAAAGGTGCCGTCCATCCAGATCAGGTTCTCGTAGAACACCTGGTCACGGGTGGTCGCCGCGGGCCCGTTGACGAGGGCCGCGTCGAAGTTTTCCGACGGGCTGCCGCCGCCGAGCCCGACCCGCAGGACGCCGCCGGGTTTCGGTTTGCCGGCCGGTTTCTGGCTCGAGCCGAGCGTCTGCATCACGGTGCTGTTGCTGGCCCCGCATGCCGCCAGGACCAGCGCGCTGGCGCCGCCGGCGCCGGCGACGAGCAGCGACCGGCGCGTCACTGCCCCTCGGTCAGCATCTCCCGAACCTTCACCCATTCAGAAATCCTTTCTCGACACGCCCGGCTTCTCTGCAGCGGAACGACCTCTCCTGAGCAGAAGGCTATTCGCTACTTGATCAGATAGCAAGCAAAACTTGGCGATTGCGCAGGAAAATGGATGGGCGCGTACCGATCCGCGGGCGGCCGCAATGCCGCCTATACCGCGAAATCAGAGCTGTGGAGCGGGCGAGGGCTGCTCAGGCGCGCAGGTGCTCAGTCCTGGTCCCAGGACTTTTCGATGCCTTTGATCAGCGCCGCGATCGTCTCGTTGAACGGGGTCGGGATCCCCTCCTCGGCGCCGAATTTGGCGATGCCGCCATTGAGGAAGTCGATCTCGGTCGGCCGCTTCACCTCGAGGTCCTGGAGCATCGATGCTTTGTGGTCGTAGGCGACGCGCTGGGCGTGGTCGATCAGCGCGTCGGGGTCGCTGTCGAGGGTGACGCCCAGCATTCCGGCGACGGCCTTGCCCTCGTCGACCAGTTTCGTCACCAGCGCCCGCAGCTCCGGGTCGTCGCAGAGGCGGCCGTGGGTGAGGCCGGTGATCGCCCCGAGCGGGTTGCTCGCGGCGTTGAAGATCACCTTCGTCCACTGCGCCCCGCGGGCGTCTTCGAGCGCCCGGGTCGGCATCCCCGAGCGCGACAGCGTCTCGGCCAGCAGCTCGACCTCGGCGTAGGGGGGCGGCGCCTGCGCGAAGGGGCCGATCGCCGTCTCGCCGGCGGTGTCCCAGGAGACCAGCCCGGGCTCGAGGATGCGGCCGGCGGGAAAGGTGGTGCCGAGGATCACCCGGTCGACGCTCTCGGCGATCAGCTCCTCGTTGCCGACCCCGTTCTGGACGCTGCAGACGGCGCCGTCGCCGAAGGCGTGGGCGACGGCGGCCATCGCGCTCCTCGTGTGCAGGGCTTTGGTCGCGATCACCCCGAAGCGGCAGGGCGGCAGCTCCGACGCGTCGGTCGTCGCCCGCACCCTGCCGGTCACCTCCCCCACCCCGGTCAGCCGCAGGCCGTCGCGGTTGATCGCGTCGACGTGCTCCTGGGAGACGTCGTAGGCCCAGGTCTCGACGTCGTCGAGCTGGCCGAGGTGGGCGGCGAAGAGGCTGCCGACCGCGCCGCAGCCGATCACACAGATGCGCATCAGCTCGGACTCGCCTGATGCTTGCGGGTTGGAAGCGTCCAAGATTCCTCCTTGGCTTTGATCAGCCGGTAGACGGCGGTGTTGAGCGGCACCGGCACGCCGACCCGCTCGGCTTCGCGGACCAGGGCGCCGGTGATCGCATCGACCTCGGTGGCGCGGTGGGCGAGGACATCCTCGAGCATCGAGGGCGGGTGGGCGTAGTCGCCCTCGTCGCTTTCGCCGCGGGTCACCGCTCTCTGGTTCATCTCCCAGGGATCGTCGTGCAGCTCGACCCCGGCCGCGGCGGCGACCGCCTTGCCCTCGGCGATCAGGTCGTAGACGAGGTGGCCGAGGTCGGTCGGCTGCTCGCGCCTGGCGAAGAGGGCGACGTGGGGCAGCTCGGTCAGCGCCGCGGCGCCGTTGACGGCGGCGTTGAAGATCAGCTTCGACCACTGCGCCGGCAGCAGGTCGGGCAGCACCTCGGCGCTGAGGCCGGCGGCGGCGAACAGCTCGCCGGCCGCCGCGGCCAGCTCGAGCGGGGTGTGGGTCGGCGCGTAGGGGCCGAGCCAGGTCTCGGTGTCGAGCTCGTACTCGATCACCGCGTCGGAGTGGCGGAAGCCGCTGATGAAGGTGACGCCGGAGATCAGCTTCCAGTCGCCGTGGCGGCGGACGACCTGCTCGGAGCCGAGCCCGTTCTGGATCGTCATCACCGCGGCCCCCGGGCAGCGGCCGGCGAGGCCGGCGATCCCCGCCTCGACCCCGGTCGTCTTGGTCGCGACGATCGCCAGGTCGAAGTCGGGCAGGGCGCCGGGGTCGGCGCTGGCGGTGACGGTCGCGTGCAGGTCGGCCTTGCCGAGGATGCGGAGGCCGTCCTCGTTCAGCGCCGCCGCGTGCTCGTCGCGGCGGGTGAGGATCGAGACCTCGCAGACGCTCGCCAGGTGGCCGGCGATCAGGCTGCCGATCGTGCCGGCGCCGACCACGCAGACGCGCTCGTAGGTGGTCGCCATGCTCATCGGCGGAGCCTCATTCGCCCGCGTTGGCCCGCGCCAGTTCCGCGAACTCCTCATCCGATACGAGCCGGTGCTCTTGCTCGGAGCGCTGCTTGACCGCGGCGAGGATCGCCGCCCGGTCCTCCTCGCCGACCTCGAGCCCGAGCTCCTCGGCGCGGATGCGGATGCTGTCGAGGCCGCTCTTCTTGCCGAGCACGAGGCCGCGCTCGGCGGCGACCAGCCGCGAGGAGTAGGGCTCGATCGACTCCGGTTCGTGGAACTGGCTGGCAACGGCGCCGCTCTCGCGGGTGAAGAGGTTCTCGCCGACGATCGCCTTCCACGGCTCGAGCTCGTGGCCGGCGAGGCGGCGGACGGTGGCCGAGGCCTCGCGCACCTGGTCGAAGCGGATGTTGGTCTCGACCCCGTAGAAGGTCTCGAGGGCGAGGGCGACCTCGGCGATGTTGGCGTTGCCGGCCCGCTCGCCCATCCCGTTGACCGTCCCCTGCACCCAGCTGGCGCCGGCGCGGACGGCGGCGATCGAGATCGCGGTTCCGAGCCCGAAGTCGTTGTGGCCGTGCCAGTGGATCGGCACCTCCGGCCCGACCCACTCGCGGGCGGCGCCGACGAACATCGCCGCCGCCTCGGGGGTGGCGATGCCGAGGGTGTCGACGACGACGATCTCGCTGGCGCCGGCGGCGACCGCGGCCCGGTAGACCTCGGCCATGAAGTCGAACTCGCCGCGGGTGCCGTCGACGCCGAAGAAGGCGACGGTGACGCCGTTCTGCGTCGCTGCCGAGATTGCCTTGGTCACCCTTTCGAGCAGCTTCTCGCGGGAGATGCCATAGGCCTCGAGCTTCAGGTCGGAGACCGGCGACTCGATCACCGCCGCCCTGCAGCCGAGCTCGAGCAGTGCCTCGACGTCGGCCGGGACGGCGCGGGCGAAGCCCCAGATCTCGGCCGCGAGGCCGTCGTTCGCGATCAGCTCGATCGCCCGCGCGTCCTCGGCCGAGACGCGCGGGAAGCCGGCCTCGATCCGGTCGACGCCCATCCGGTCGAGCGCCCGGGCGATCTCCAGCTTCGCCTCGGCGTCGAGGACGACGCCGACGCTCTGCTCGCCGTCGCGCAGGGTGGTGTCGTAGATGCCGACCCGCGCCGGCTGCTCGGCGGTCGGCGAGATCGCCCGCTCGTTCAGCTCCCCGGTCCAGATCTGGTCGCGGTCGATCATCGTCGCAGTGCCTCCCTGAGGCTCACTGAGCCTCCCTGAAGTCGTCGGGGTCGGTGCAGAGCTTCTCGGCGCCGTCGGCGGTGACGAGGAAGTTGTCCTCGAGCCGCAGGCCGCCGCCGCCGGGCCAGTAGATGCCGGGCTCGAGCGCCAGCACCATGCCCTCCTCGATGATCCCGCCGCTCGCCTGGTGCGGCCAGGGCGGCTCGTGGGCGCGGGCGCCGACGCCGTGGGCGACCGGGTGCGAGGGCTGGCCCGGGTAGCCGGCCGCGGCGATGCCGTCGCGGATCAGCCTGTCGAGCCCCGCCATCTCGGCGCCGGGCCGGCAGTAGTCGACGGCCGCGTTGAAGATCACCAGCAGCTGGTCGAGCAGGCTTGTCGTACTCGGGGGTCAGTGGGCCGGGGCTGAAGTTCTTGGTCAGGTCGCTCCAGTAGCCGTCGGCGCAGACCCAGATCTCGAGCAGGGTCGGCTGGTCGGGCTGGACCGGGCGGTTGCCGGTCGGGGTGAAGGTGCGGATGCCGGGGCCCGACCAGACCAGGGTGAAGCCGCGGGCGAGGTCGACTTCGCCGCGGAAGCCGGTGCCGGTGGCGTGGACGTGGCCCTCGAAGAGCGCGCCGATCTCGCTCTCCTTCATGCCGGGCTTCGCCCTGGCGCGGACCTCGGCCATCGCCAGCGCCGCCAGCTCGTTGGCGAGCCGCATCCGCTCGACCTCCTGCGGGGTCTTGATCATCCGCGCGATCGAGAGCAGCGGCACGCAGTCGAAGGTCTCCTCGACGACTTCGTCGAAGGCGTCGAAGTAGGGGGCGCCGGCGACGGTCGGCTCGCCGACCATCCGGTCGGCCGCCGCCGAGCCGAGCGAGATCTCGAGCCCGACCCGCCCGGCCAGGTCGCGCTCGCGCAGCACCTCGAGCGCCGCCTCGACGCCGCGGAAGAGCGGCGGCCGCGGGTCGGCATCGTCGTAGAAGCGGAACGGCCGCAGGTCGGTGGCCCAACTCTCGCCCGCTTCGGCCAGTTGCGGCTCCATCACGCAGAGCGTCATCTCCCCCTCGCGCGGGAAGACGAGCACGTCGTAGCCCTTCATGCACCAGTAATCCGACAGGTAGAGGACGCTGTCGGGGGAGCGGACGACGAGCGCGTCGAGGTCCTCGGCCTCCATCAACCGCCGTACGCGGTCGAGCTTGGCCTCGTCGCGGGGGTGGCTCATGCTCCGATTCTGGCCGATCGACGCCGCCGGCTCACGATTCTCACGAGTCGACGCCGCAGACCTCCGCCGCGGCCAGCGCGTAGACGGAGGCGATGTCGACCAGGCCCTTGATCTCGAGGTTCTCGCCGAGCGTAGCGCTCGGCAGGCCGCTCGAGGTGCCGTAGTTGACGGTCTCGATCCCGTAGCGGGTGAGCGCCGAGCCGTCCGAGAACCAGCGGGTCGCGTCGCGCTCGGCCGGCTGGCCGAAGACCTCGGTGTGGCCGACGTCGATCGCCGCCAGCAGCGGGTGGTCCTCGCGGATCTCCGAGCCGGGGGCGGTGACGAAGACTTCGGAGGTGACGCCGTAGTCGGGGAACCTGTCACGGAGGTCGCGCACCAGGTCGCCGAAGGCATGCCGCGCCTCCTGCATCTTCATCGTCGGCGGCACCCGCATGTCGATGAAGAGGTCGGTGCGGTCCGGGGTGCGGCTGACCCGCCAGGGGTGGCCGCCGCGGATCGCGCCGATGTTGACGACCGCGTTCAGGCCGCGGTAGGTGGCGCGCTCTTCCCAGCTCGGGATCCAGGCCCGCACCGCGTCCATCACCTCCTGCATCCGGACGATCGAGTTTTCGTGCTCGCGGCCGGCGCTGAAGGCGGTGTGGACGAACGGGCCGGCGGTCGAGATCCGCCCCCAGAGCGTGCCGAAGTGGCCGAGCACGACCTTCTGCTCGGTCGGCTCGCCGAGGATGCAGACGTCGGCGATGCCGCCGTGGGTCGGCAGGTAGCGGCTGCCGGCGGCGTAGCCGCGGTACTCGGCGCCGCGGAACTCCTCGCCCCACTGGGTCTTCTCGATCTCGCCGGTGACGGCGGCGATCAGCAGGTCGCCGCGCAGCGTCACGCCGGCGTCGCCGAGCGCCGAGACCGCCTCGACGTAGCAGGCGAGGGCGCCCTTCATGTTCGAGATCCCGAGCCCGTAGATCTTGCCCTCCTCGACGAAGGAGGTGGGCTGGAAGCCGGCGATCGCCCGCAGGTGCGGCTCGCGGCCGGAGTAGCTGGTGTCCATGTGGCCGTTGAACATCAGCGAGGTGCCGTCGCCGGTCCCCTCGCGGATGCCGAGCACGTTCGGCCGGCCGTCCTCGACCTGCTGCCACTGCACGTCGAGGCCCATGTCGAGGAAGATCTCCCGCATCCGCTCGCCCATCTCCTGCTCGGAGCCGGTCGGGCTGGGGATGTCGACCAGCGACCGGGCGGTGCGGACGAGGCGGTCCTCGTCGATCTTGGCGAGGATCTCTTTGGTCGGGACGTCGCTCATCTCAGCTCCCTCGCTCGCCTAGCGCTTCCTACCGGAAGCGGGGCAGGACCTCTTTGCCGAACAGCTCGATCTGGCGCTCGCGTTCCTCGCCCCAGAGCTCGAGCATGATGTGGGTGCAGCCGACGTCGCGGTAGCGTTCGACCGCCTCGATGCATTCGTCGGGGGTGCCGGCGATCGGCACGCATTTGTCGAGGATCTCGTCGCTGACCGCGGCGGCGGCGGCGAGCCGGCCGCCCTTCTCCATCGCCTCGGCGATCGGCGCAATCTCGTCCATCGTCAGGTCCGCCTTCTCGAGCAGGACGTCGGCCGAGCCGCGGATGTTCTGGACCTTGTTGGCCAGGTACATGCCGGCGATCTCGCGGGCGCCCTGGCGGCCCTTGTCGCGGTCCTCGTCGATCGAGGCGACGAGCGTGCAGCCGACGTCGAGCGAGTCGGCATCGCGGCCGGCTTTCTCGGCGCCGATCGCCATGTTCTCCCGCGAGTAGGTGACGAAGTCGGGGGTGGTGATGCTGGCGGTCAGCAGGCCGTCGCCGAGCTCGCCGGAGAGCTGCTGCATCTTCGGCCCGGTGCCGGCGACGTACATCGGGATCTTCCAGCGCGGCGCCTCGGCCTCGTCGGAGAGCGCCGGGACGCTGGCGCTGAACTCCTTGCCCTCGAACTCGAAGGCCTCGCCGCTCTCGACCTTCTGGATGATTTCGATCGACTCCTTGATCGCCGTGAGCGGCCGGGCTTTCCTCTCGCCCTCGCCCTCGCCGATCGCTTTCATGAGGATTTTGGAGGCGCCGAAGCCGAGCCGGAAGCGGCCCTCGCCGGCGGTTTCCTGGCTGACCCGCGCGTCCATCGCCACCGTCAGCGGGTGGCGGGTGTAGGGCGAGATGATCCCCCAGCCGACCGTCAGCTTGTCGGTCTCGCGGCCGATCAGGGCGGAGAGGGCGGTCGAGGAGCGGGCCTCCATCTGGTGTTTGCGCCACCAGGGGTAGGCCTCCGCCAGCCAGATCGTGTCGAAGTCGTTGGCGTCGAGCTGGTGCGCGTGCCCGAGGATCTCCTCCAGGGGCTCCATCGTCAGCTGCATGACGCCGAAGCGGAGCGGGGGTTTGCTCACGGTCTTGGTCCTCTCCCTCTCTAAGTTCAGTGCGGTGCCGAGGGCGCTTGCGGGCGCCAGGCGCGGCCTTATGACCGGCGATTCGCTATTTGATCAAACATCGCCGTGGGATGCAAGGCGGTGGCGCGCAGCGGGGCCGGCGGGCACCGCGACGAGTCGTGCATCGACCCCTCTCACGGGGGTGGATGCACGAGTCATCGGCTGGGCGCCTTCGCCCCCGGCCGGCCTGGCGCCGGGCCGCCGCCCGGGGCCGGCCTAGCGGGACTTGGAGCCGGAGGCTTTGGGGACGTCTTTGAGCTCGTAGAGCTCTTCGCCGCCCATTTCGGTGGCGATCAGGTCGGCGGTGCGGACCAGGTGATTCCAGAGGCGGGCTTCGGCGACGGCGGCCTCGCCGTCGCGGCAGGCGACCAGCAGCTGTTCGTGCTCGTCGACGCGGGACTGGAAGAGGAGGCGGGCGCCGGCGGTGGCGACCCGGTAGCGCTCGGCGCTGTCCCAGAGCGGCGAGATCAGCCGCACCAGCCAGCGCGAGGAGGCGGCGCGGTAGAGGGCGAAGTGGAAGCCGGTGTGGGCCTGCAGGGACTCGGCGTCGCTATCGCGTTTGATCGCCGACTCCAGCCGTTCCAGCCACTCGGCCGCGACCTGGGCGTCCTCGTCTGAGAAGTTCTCGGCGGCGCGGCCGATCGCCGGCACCTCGAGCATCAGCCGCGAGTCGTAGACCTCCTCAGGTCCTCGACCGAGAGGTCGGCGACGCGGGCGCCGCGGTGGGGGACGTTTTCGACCAAGCCGACCCCGTCGAGCCGCCGCAGCGCCTCGCGGATCGGCATCGGGCTCATCCCGGTGGCCGCCGCCAGATCCTCGATCGGCAGCCGCTCGCCGGGCAGCAGGGCGCCGCTGACGATCGCGTCGTGGAGCATGCCGAAGGCCTTCTCGGCCAGCGTGCGGTGGCTGGCGCCGCCCGAGGCGAAGGTGCCCAGGCGCTCGACGACACCCTCCCCGGGGTTTCCCGATACTTGATAGGACAAAGCGAGAGGAGCTTAGCGGAGACTTCGGAGGGGACGGCGCGGGACGGTAGCGCCGGCCCCGGACCAACCCGCATCCGCCGCCGATTGCCGCCCCGACGGGCCGCCTTCCCTGCCCACCGCGCCTCGACCGCGACCCCGGCTCATGCCCCGTGCCCGGTGCCCATGCCGCTCGACCCATGCCCGTACCCGTCGACCCGTGCCCGCTCCGCCGGGTCCTGCCTCGCTGCGCCGTCTTGCCTCGCCGGGACCCCCGGACCCCCGATCTATCGCGCCAGCGCCGTCTCCCCCGCGGCGCCGGTCTCCCCTGCGCCGCCGGGAGCCGGGCCGCGCCGCGGGCTGGTTTGATCAGATGTCATCTCATCGCATATACTTGTCAGATGAGCAGTCCCGCCGGCACGCGTGCCGGGCACCCGCTCGATCCGCTCAGCGAAGCCGAGGTAGCGGCCTGCGTCGCGGTCGCCCGCGACGCGGTCGAGATGGAGACGCGGACGCGGTTCGTCGCCGCCTCGACCCTCGAGCCGGCGCGTGGCGAGGACGTCGCCCACGGCCGCCGCGCCGAGCTGCTCCTGCACCGCCCCGAGCAGCGGGCGGTGGTCCGGCTGGTGATCGACCTCGATGCCCGGGAGGCGCTCGAGGTGGAGACGATCGAGGGGGTCGAGCCGGCGCTCGGGCTCGACGAGGTCGAGCGCTTCGAGCGGGCGATGCGGGAGGACCCGCGGTTCGTCGCGGCGCTGGCGCGGCGCGGAATCTCGGACCCGGGCCTGGTCGACATCGACCCGGTCCCGGTCGGCTACTACGGGCTGCCGGAGGAAGAGGTCGAGCGGCGGCTGGTCCGGGTGCTCGCCTACGTGCGGCCCACCGACGCCGCCAGCAACGCCTACGCGCATCCGCTCGAGGGGCTGTTCGGCCTCGTCGACCTGAACAGCTGCGAGATCCTCCAGCTCGAGGACCGCGACCCGGTGCCGCTGCCACCCGGCGACGGCGAGTACCGGGCCGAGCGGCTCGAGCTGCGCGACGACGTCAGGCCGATCCACGTCCACCAGCCCGAGGGCCCGAGCTTCGAGGTCGACGGCTACCACGTCCGCTGGCAGAAGTGGGACCTGCGGGTCGGCTTCAACAGCCGCGAGGGGCTGGTCCTCCACGACATCGGCTACGAGGACGACGGGGGAGCTGCGCTCGGTGCTGCGGCGGGCCTCGATCGCCGAGATGGTCGTCCCCTACGGCGACCCCGACCGCTTCTACCAGTCGCCGCTCGACATCGGCGAGCTCAACGTCGGCACGATGACCAACTCGCTGACGCTCGGCTGCGACTGCCTCGGCGCGATCCACTACTTCGACGTCGCCACCGTCGCCGCCGACGGCGGCGCGGTGACGATCCCGCAGGCGATCTGCATGCACGAGGAGGACGACGGGATCCTCTGGAAGCACACCGACTTCCGCACCGGCACGGTCGAGGTGCGGCGCGGGCGGCGGCTGGTGATCTCCAGCATCGTCACCGTCGGCAACTACGAGTACGGCTTCTTCTGGTACCTGCAGCAGGACGGGATGATCGGCTGTGAGATCAAGGCGACCGGGATCGTCGCGACCCAGGCGCTGGCCGAGGGCGAAACCGACCGACTACGGCAAGCTGGTGGCGCCGCGGCTGAACGCGATCCACCACCAGCACGTGTTCTGCGCGCGGCTCGACTTCGCCCTCGACGGCGGCCCCAACTCGGTGACCGAGACCCACACCGAGTCGGTCGCCAAAGGCGCGCAGAACCCGCACGGAAACGCCTGGAAGACGGTCACCCGCACGCTCGGCACCGAGCTCGAGGCGCGCCGCGACCTCGACATCACCGAGGCCCGCTCCTGGACCGTCGTCAACCCGGAGAAGCGGAACGCGGTCGGCGAGCCGGTCGGCTACCGGCTGCTGCCCGGCGAGAACACGGTCCCCTTCGCGACCCCCGACTCCTCCCTGCGCCGCCGCGCCGGCTTCGTCGACCACCACCTCTGGGTGACGCCCTACGACCCGGCCCAGCGCTACCCGGCCGGCGAGTTCCCCTACCAGCACCGCGAGGGCGACGGGCTGCCGCGCTGGACCGAGGCCGACCGCTCGATCGAGGCGACCGACGTGGTCCTCTGGTACACGATGAACCACCACCACGTGCCGCGCCCGGAGGACTGGCCGGTGATGCCGGTGGCGCGGATCGGCTTCATGCTGAAGCCGTGGGGCTTCTTCGACCGCAACCCGGGTCTGGACGTGCCGCCGACCGAGCGCGGCGAGGGCAGCTGCCACGCCTGAAGCGCGGCCGGCTCGGGGCCGTGGTTGTCTTTCGTCAACCACTGGTTGACAAAGGACAACCACGCCGGCGGCAGGTTGACGAAAGACAACCGCGCCGGCAATCCGCGCCGGCGGGTCAGGGCGCGGCGGCTTGGCTGGCCGCGGCCTGGAGGACGGCTTCGGCCTGGGCGGCGACGATCGCGGCGATCGTCCGCTGGCCGGCGGAGCGCATCGTGCCGGTGACCTCGAGCTCGGCCGACCACTCCGCCGTCGAGCCGCCGCCGTCGCGGTCGCGCAGCTCGACCGTCGCCTCGAGCGCCACCCGGTGCTCGCCGGTGCCGCCCTCGATCGAGTAGTGGAGCGCCTCGGCACCGAGCTCGCGCGGGCGCCACGTCGTCTCGATCGGCAGCTCGCCGAGCGCGATCGCCGGCCGGATCAGGGCCCGGAACGAGCCGTCCGCGCCCGGCTCGAAGTCGAGCTCCTCGACGTTCGGCAGCGCCGCCACGAAGCGGCGCGGCTCGCGCAGCACCGCCAGCACCGCCGCCGGCGACGCCCCCAGCGCCGCCGTGCCGGCGACCCTCACGAGGGCTCCGCCTCGCGCGAGCGGACCTCGGCCTCGCCGCCGCCCTCGCCGCGCAGCAGCCGCCAGACCCGCTCGGTCGGGTTGTGCGAATCGGTGACCACGACGTCCGGCCCGAGCGCGTCCTGCAGCGCCGAGCAGACCGCGTGCAGCGGGCCGCCGCCGCCCTCCCCCATCCCCTTCGAGCCGGTCGGCGTGAACGGCGAGGGCTTCGGCAGGTTGTCGGTCTTGAACAGCGGCGTGTCCGGGCACGAGATCACGTGGTAGTCCCAGAAGGTCCCGTTCAGGAGCTGCCCGCGCTCGTCGTACTCGAGGGTCTCCTGCAGCGCCGCGGCGATCCCGTGCGCCGCCGCCCCGTGCACCTGCCCCTCGATGATCTGCGGGTTGATCGGCGTCCCGCACTCGTCGACGATCGCGTAGTCGAGCACCGTCGTCTTCCCGGTCGCCTCCTCGATCTCGACCACGCAGGCGTGGATCTGGCTGGCGTAGGTGAGGGTCAGGTGGCCGGTCTTGGTGCGCCAGTCGGGGACGCCGAACGGCGGCCGGTAGACGTAGCGGTGGTTGAGCGTGACCCGGTCGGCGAGCTCCGGCGGCAGCGCCGCGTTGTTGGCGTAGACGAGGTTGGCGATCTCGGCGAAGGTCATCGCCCGGTCCTCGTCGCCTTCGACCGAGACCGTGCCGCCGTGGAACAGCAGCTCCTCGTCGTGCGCCTCCAGCACCATCGCGGCGACCGCGGTCCAGGTCGTCGCGCAGCATCCGCGCGGCGCCGAGCGCGGCGCCGATCCCGGTCACCGCGAACTGGCTCGCGTAGGTGCCGGAGAAGGCGACGTAGGCGTTGCGGGCCGAGTCGGCGCCGGGCTGGACCCAGACGTCGTCGGGCGGCAGCCCGAGCACGTCGCCGACCACCTGCGAGGTCGTCGTCTCGTGCCCCTGCCCCTGCGGCACGGTGCCGAGCGCGACGCTGACTTCGCCGCCGAGGTCGAGCTTGCAGATCGCCGCCTCGCCGTTCCCCGAGTAGGGCAGCTCTTTGTTGATGATCCGGGCCTGGCCGAAGTTGCTGGTGCCGGAGTCGAGGGTCGAGCCGATCCCGATCCCGATCCGCACCCCGCTCCCCGCGGCCTCGCGCTGGCGCCGCCGCCAGCCCTCGTAGTCGATCAGCTCCAGCGCCCGGTCGAGCGCCGCGTGGTAGTCGCCCGAGTCATAGAGGCAGCCGTTCGGCGTCTCGTAGGGGAACTCGCTCTCGCGCACGTAGTTCTGCTTGCGCACCTCGACCGGGTCGAGGCCGAGCTGGCTGGCGACGATGTCGACGATCCGCTCGACCAGCCACAGGTGCTGCAGCCGCGAGTAGCCGCGGTTCGGCCCGACCGGGGTCTTGTTGGTGAGCACGGTCCGGTAGTCGACCGCGAGGTGCTGGAAGCGGTAGCAGCCGGGCAGCACCTGCGAGAAGATCACGCCGCCGAGCGGCTCGTAGCGCATGAAGGCGCCGACGTCGTCGAAGGCGCTTGTGCGGAAGCCGAGGATCGTGCCGTCGGCCATCACCGGCACCTCGGTGTCGATGAAGGTGCGCTCGTTGCCGTGGCAGGAGCCGGTCAGGTGCTCGGAGCGGTACTCGGTCCACTTCGCCGGCCGGTTCGCCTTCCGCGACAGCAGCGCCGCGGCGGTGATGTTGACGTAGTTGGTCAGCTTGAGCCCGAAGGCGCCGCCGATGTCCTGCGACTTGAAGCTCAGCTGGTCGATCGCGGACGCCGAGCGCCGGCGCCATGAAGAGCGCCGCGAACTGCGGCATCTGGTTGTTGGATTCGATCTGGATCGTGTCGGTGCCCGGACTCCCAGTTGACGAGCGCGGCGCTGCACTCGAGCGGGGTCGAGGAGAAGCGGTGGAAGTGGAGGTGCGGGATGCGGACCACGTGGTCGGCGTTCTCGATCGCCCACTCGACGTCGCCGAAGTCGTAGCTGCCGTGCCAGCCGACGTTGGAGCCGACCTCGGTGTGGAGGACGGGGGCGTCGTCGGCGGCGGCGGCCAGGGTGTCGACGACCGGGTCGAGCGGCTCGTAGTCGACCTCGACCAGGCTGGCGGCGTCGCGGGCCAGCTCGCGGGTTTCGGCGAGGACCGCGGCGACCGGCTCGCCGGCGTAGCGCACCTTGCCGACCGCCAGGCAGTAGTCCTTGATCCGCCCGCCCGGCTCGGGGGCGATCTGCGGGTAGCGGTCGCTGAGCCGCTCGACCTCCTCGCCGGTCAGGGTCGCGTAGACGCCCTCGAGCGCCGCGGCGCGGCTGACGTCGACCGCGTGGATCAGCGCGTGGGCGTGCGGCGAGCGGACGAAGTGGACGTGGCCCATCCGGTTCATCCAGAGGTCGTCGGTGAACATCCCCTCGCCCTTCAGCAGGCGCCTGTCCTCCTTGCGGGGAATCGACTCGCCGACCGCGGGGCGGTTGGTCTCCGGCGCCTCCCAGGTGGTGAGGCGGTCCGGCTCGGTCTTGGTCGGGGTGCTCACTCCTCGCTCCTCCGGGGGCGCTTCGACCCCGGCCGCTTCCTCGACCGCGTGGACGATGTTGACGTAGCCGGTGCAGCGGCAGATGTTGCCCTTCAGGCCGCGGCGGATCGTCTCCCGGTCGAGCTCGGCGCCGGACTCGATCAGCGCCGTCGCCGACATCAGGAAGCCCGGCGTGCAGTAGCCGCACTGGAGGCCGTGGTTGCGGGTGAAGGCGGCCTGCAGCTCGTTCGGCGGCTCGCCCGGGCCCGACAGCGACTCGACCGTGCGGACCTCGCGGCCGTCGGCCTGAACCGCCAGCTGCATGCAGCTCTTGATCGCCTTGCCGTCGACGATCACCGTGCAGGCGCCGCAGTTGCCGGAGTCGCAGCCGATGTGGGTGCCGCGCAGCCCGAGCGTGTCGCGGAGGAAGTGGACGAGCAGCTGGCGGACCCCGACCAGCCGCCGCTCGCGCGCGCCGTTGACGCGCAGCTCGATCTGCTGCAGCGGATCGCGGTCGACTTCCTCGCGGGACGCGCCGTCGGCCATCACGCCACCCCCACCGCGGCGGCAACCGCCCGCGCCGCCATCAGCTTCGCCATCTCGGTCCGGTAGGAGGCGCTGGCGTGGACGTCGCCGACGACGTCGAAGTCCTCACCGGCCAGCTCGGCGGCGGCGGCAATCGCCTCCTCACCGGGGGCGGCGCCGACCAGCGCCCGCTCCATCGCCGGCTGCCGCACCGGCACCGCGCCGCAGCCGAGGACGACACGGGCGCTCCGGATCTCCCCGTTGCACTCGACCAGCGCGCAGGCGCGGGCCAGCGCCCAGGAGTCGGTGCCCACCTGGAGCGTCTCGTAGCCGACCCCCTCGCTGGCGGTGAGCGCCGGCAGCCGCACCGCGGTCAGCAGCTCGCCCGGGCCGAGCCGGTTCATGTAAGGGGCGACGTGGAAGCCCTCGGCGGGCAGCCGTCGCTCGCCCCCCGGCCCGCGCACGACCAGCTCGGCGCCGAGCGCCGCCAGCAGCGGCGGGAAGTTCGAGGTCGGGTCGCCGAGGCAGACGTTGCCGCCGATCGTTCCCCGCGCCCGCACCTGGCGGTCGACCAGCCCGGCGCACATCCGCGCCGTCACCGGCTGGCGCTCGCGCAACAGCGGGTGCGCGGCGAGCTCGTCGTAGACGACCGCGGCGCCGATCTCGAGCGCCCCGTCCTCGGCCAGCTCGATCCGCCGCAGCTCCTCGAGCCGGCTGACGTCGACCAGCAGGTCGGGCTTCACCAGCCGCAGCTTCAGCGCGTTCAGCAGCGTCTGGCCGCCGGCGAGGACGCGGGCGTTGCGCTCGCTCGCCAAGAGCGCCCCCGCCTCCTCGACCGACTCCGGCCGCGCGTACTCGAAGCTCGGCAGCAGCACCTGCCCGCTACTCGCTCTCTTGCCGGCCCGGCCAGTCGGAGAGCGGCGGGTTGACCCGCGCCGCCGGCTCCGCGCCGAGCGGCACCGCTTCGACCTGGTGCCCGGGCAGGGCGATCGCGGTGCTGCCCTGCTGGACCAGCGCCACCCGGTCGCCGGCCTCGACGCCCTCCGGGACGCGGGCGATGATCCGCGGCCCGACGTCGCTCTGCACGGCGGCGAGGCGGGTCGCCTCCTGGTCGAGCCAGTTGCCCCAGGGGAGCTGGCGGCGCTTGAAGACCGGGCGGCGGACCGTGACCTCGGTGACGATGCCGGAGCCGGCCAGCCGCCGCTTCCACTCGGAGCCGCCGCAGTTCGGGCAGAGGATTCGCGGCGGGTAGGCCAGGTAGCCGCAGCTGCGGCACTCGGCGACCGTCATCGGCGCGCTCATCCGTGCCGCTCCAGGACCGCGGCGTTGTGGCTGGCGCCGTGCGTGTACAGCACCATCCCGTAGCCGGTCGCCAGCGCCAGCTCGAGTCCCTCCACCTGCCGCTCACCGGCCTCGCCGCGCAGCTGCCGGGTCGCCTCGACGATCCCGTGCAGGCCGCCGGCGGCGCCGGCCTGGCCGGCCGAGAGCTGGCCGCCGCTGGTGTTCATCGGCCACTCGTCCTCGTGCAGCATCTTGTGGACGTAGCGCTTGACGTCCATCTCCGGGATCAGCCCGAGGTCGCCGAGCTGGACCAGCACCATCACCGGGTAGTCGTCGTAGATGAAGGCGGCGCCGACGTCCTCGGGCCGCACCCCGGCCGCCGCCCAGAGGTCGTCGCGGATCGCCGCGAAGCCGGTGTTGACCCCGTCGCCGTCCTGCTGGTCGGGGTTGTAGAGGGAGCGGATCGCGCGGACGCCGACGCTCGGCCCGCCGAGCTGCTCGGCCCGCTCGGCGCTGGTGAGAACGATCGCGTCGCCGCCGGAGACGATCGGCACGCAGTCGTAGCGGGTCAGCGGCGGCGCGATCGGCACCGAGTCCATGTATTCCTCGAGCGTCATCGGCTTGCGGTAGACGGCGCCCGGGTTCTTCTCCGCCCAGCCGCGCTGGGCGATCGGCACGCAGGCCCAGTCCTCGCGCTCGAGCCCGTGGGCGCGGCCGTAGCGCTCGGTGAGGAAGGCGAACAGCGCGTTCGGCCCGTTCAGCGGCAGCGGCGCCATGTAGTCGCGGGCGACCTTGTTGTAACGGTCGGTCATCAGGTGGAACTCGCGTTTCTCCATCCGGTCGCCGGCGGCGAGGACGATCGTCTCGGCGTCGCCGGCTTCGATCGCCCGCTGCGCGTGCAGCAGCATGTTCACCCCGCTGGCGCCGCCGTTGGTGTCCTCCATGATCCAGCTGAGGGTCAGGCCGAGCTTCCAGGCGAGGTCGACCGCGTGGTCGGGTGCGAGCGAGAACGAGGCCATGCCGAAGCCGTCGACCTCGCCGTGGTCGATGCCGGAGTCGGCGAGCGCCGCGACCACCGCTTCGGCGATGAAGGTCTCGGTCCGCCGCTCGACCGCGGGGTGGCGCTCGTAGGCCGCCTCGCCGGCGCCGACGATGCGCGCTTCGGAGCCGCTGCTCATGCCGCCGACCCTAGCATTCGATCAAATATCGGAAGGCTCCTCACCGGCCGCCGGTCGCGGGCCTCGCGTCGCGCCCACGCTCAGCCCCAGAGCGCCGGCCGCTCGCCCGAGAGGTCGACGTTGACGACCTTCGGGGCGCTGTACTCGTGCAGGGTCTCGGCGCTCAGCTCGCGGCCGAAGCCGGAGTCCTTGACGCCGCCCATCGGCATCCCGACCGGCAGGTCGAACCACTTGTTGACCCAGACGATGCCGGCGTCGAGCTGGTGGGCGACCCGATGAGCGCGGCCGAGGTTCTCGGTCCAGACGCCGGCGGCGAGCCCGTAGCGGGTCGCGTTGGCGCGGGCGACCGCCTCGGCCTCATCCTCGAAGCGCTCGAGCACGGTGATCGGGCCGAAGAACTCCTCGCGCGAGGCGCTCGTCTCGCCGCGCTCGTCGACCAGCAGCGTCGGCGTCACGAAGAAGCCGCCGTCGAGCGGCGCCGGCAGCTCCGGGACGCCGCCGCCGACCCGCGCCACCGCGCCCTCCTCGAGCGCCCGCGCCAGCGCCGCCGTCACCCGCTCGCGGTGCGCGCCGGTGACCAGTGGCCCGAACTGGGTCGCCGGGTCGAGCGCGTCGCCGACCACGATCCCCTCGGTCACCGCGGCGAAGCGCTCGCGGAAGGCGTCGTGGATGCCGGCCTGGACGAGCAGCCGCGAGGCGGCGACGCAGACCTCGCCGTTGGCCATGAAGATCCCGAGCAGCGCGTCCTGGACGGCGGCCTCGAGGTTGGCGTCGTCGAAGACGACCATTGCCCCCTTGCCGCCCAGCTCCATGATCGTCGGCGTCAGCGCCTCGCCGGCCGCGGCCATGATCTTGCGGGCGGTGGCGGTGCCGCCGGTGAAGGTGATCTTGGCGACGTCGGGGTGGGAGACGAGCGCGGCGCCGACCTCCGGCCCGTAGCCGGTGACGACGTTGAGCACGCCCTCGGGGAGGATCTGGTTGGCGAGCCGGGCGAACTCGACGACGCTCGGCGAGGCGAACTCGGAGGGCTTCAGCACCACCGTGTTGCCGGCGGCGAGCGCCGGGCCGACCTTGTTGGCGGCGGTGATGATCGGCGAGTTCCAGGGGATCAGGGCGCCGATCACGCCGAGCGGCTCGCGGACCGAGTAGATCAGCGTCTCGGCCCGCTCGACCGGCACCTGGTCGCCGCGCAGGTCGCGGCTGAGGCCGGAGAAGAAGCGGAGGATGCCGGCGCAGGTCGGGACGTCGGCGATCGTCGCCTCGCGGATCGGGCGGCCGTTCTCGGTCGCCAGCAGCCGTGCCCAGCGCGCCGGGTCGGCCTCGACCGCGTCGGCGATCCGCCAGAGCGCCTCCTGGCGCTCGGCCGGGGTCGTCCGGCGCCAGCTCCTGAACGCCTTCGCGGCGCTGGCGACGGCGCGCTCGACGTCGGCGGCGCTCGCCTGCGCGACCTCGGCCCAGGGCTGGCCGGTGCTCGGGTCGATCGCCTCGAAGCGGCCGTTGGCCGCCTCCTCCTCGCCGCCGATCTGCAACCCGAAGGGGCCGGACGGGACGAACGGCTGGCGGCTGGCGGCGGCGCTCATCCGAACAGCTCCGGCCGGGCCTGGGAGATCCGCATCGCGATCGCCTTCTGGTTGGTGTACTCGAGCAGCGTCTCGGCGGTCATCTCGCGGCCGTAGCCGGAGTTCTTGATGCCGCCGAGCGGCTGCCCGGGGCTGACGTCGAACCAGGTGTTGACCCAGACCGTGCCCGCCTCGAGCGCGGTCGAGAAGCGGTGCGCGCGGGCCAGGTCGGTGGTCCAGACGCCGGCCGCGAGCCCGAACTCGCTGCGGTTGGCGCGCTCGATGACTTCGGCTTCCTCGCTCCAGGTCTGGACCGTGACGACCGGGCCGAAGACCTCGTCGCGGGCGACTGCGGTCCGGCCTTCGGGGTCGTCGATGACGGCCGGGGTGACGTAGAAGCCGCCGGCCAACTCGCCCTCGCCGGGAATCTGGCGGCCGCCGCTGAGCAGGACGCCGCCTTCGGCGACGGCGCGCTCGACGTGGCCGAGGACCCGCTCGCGATGGGCGGCGGAGACCAGCGGCCCGACCTGGGTCGCCGGATCGATCGCGTCGCCGATCCGCACCCGCCCGAGCTGCTCGGTGAAGCGGGCGAGGAACTCCTCGCGGATCGCCTCGTGGAGGAAGAGGCGCGAGGCGGCGAAGCAGACCTGGCCGTTCTGGAAGGCGATCCCCATGATCGCGTCGGCGACCGCCAGCTCGAGGTCGGCGTCGGGGCAGATCACGAAGGCGCTCTTGCCGCCCAGCTCGAGGATCGCCGGGGTGACGTTGTCGGCGGCCGCGTGGAGGATCGCGCGGGCGGTGGGGACGCCGCCGGTGAAGGAGATCTTGTCGACGCCGGCGTGGCCGACCAGCGCCGCCCCCGCCTCGGGGCCGAAGCCGGTGACGATGTTGAGGACGCCGGGGCCCAGCAGATCGGCGGTGCGGAGGCCGAGCTCGACGACGCTGACTGCGGCGAACTCCGAGGGCTTGAGCACGACGGTGTTGCCGGCGGCGAGCGCCGGCGCGACCTTCAGCGCGGTCGAGATCAGCGGCGAGTTCCAGGGGATCAGCGCGGCGACGACGCCGACCGGCTCGCGCACGGTGGTGATCCGCAGCTCCGGGTCCTCGGCGGCGACGTTGGCGCCGTCGAGGTTGCGAGCGAGGCCGGCGAAGTAGCGGAAGATCGCGACCGCGGTGGGGACGTCGGCCATCTCCGCCTCGCGGATCGCGCGGCCATTCTCGGTGGCGAGCAGGAGCGGCCAATCGGAGTCGGCTTCGATCCGGTCGGCGATCGCGTCGAGGACCCGCTGCCGCTCGGCCGGACCGGTCGCGCGCCAGGCGGGCAATGCCTCGCGGGCGGCGGCGACGGCGCGATCGACGTCCGTCGGCAGCGCCTCGGCCAGCTCGGCCCAGGGACGGCCCACGCTCGGGTCGATCGCCTCGAAGGTCTCGGCGGCCCTGACCTGCTCGCCGCCGATCAGGAGCGGGTACGGGTCGGCGGCGGTGAACGGCGCCCGGGCTTCGGTGCTCGCCTGGGCCTGCGTGGTGCTCATCTCGTCTCTCCTGTCGTGAGTGGGCTGGCCCCCTCGGCGGCGCGACCTCCGAACCGCCGGCGGAACGTCTCGGGGATCTCGATCGGCTCGCCGACGTCAGGCATCGGCCGCGTCCAGGCGCGCCCGCCGGCGCGGTCGCGCCCCTCCAGCAGCAGGACCTGGTGGCCGGCCTCGCGGAGGTTGCGCGCCGCGCTCAGGCCGGCAAACCCGGCGCCAACCGCGACGGCGTCGCAGGAGCGCGTGACAGCAGGACCGCGGTCTCCTCCGACGTCATCTGACACCCGCGTGATTTTATATCAAGTTGCCTGTGCTACTCAAATGAGCAGGCCAGGTGCCAGAGCGGCACGCCTGAAGCATTGACGTCGTCATAGCAACGCCAATGCTTCAGCGACTGCGGCGGGGCAGCGCGGCGGGCGCGCGGCGGTTCAGATCGCGAGGGCGATGCGCTCGGCTTCCTCGATCGCGGTCGCCGTCGGGCGCGGCGCGAGGGCGTCGCCGATCGTCCGCAGCTCGGGGGCGGCGCCGGCGAGGAGCTCGGCGAGCTCGGTGCGGGGGCGGCGGCGCAGCGCCAGGATCACCGTGTCGACCCCATATATATGGAGCGGCTCGCCGCCCCAGAGGTCGCCGACCTCGACCTCGCCGCCGTGCACGGCGCGGACGACGCGGTCGGTGGCGAGCTCGACGCCGAGCGCGCGGAGGCGCGGCATCAGGTGCGGCAGCTCGAGGTGGAAGTCCGGTTCGCTGCCGATCGCGCCTCGCGCCGTGAGGAAGCGGACCGTCGTCCCGGCCGCCGCCAGCGCCTCGGCCAGGCCGAGCGGCGCGTAGGTCCCCGTGTCGTCGGCGATCACTACCGAGCCGCCGAGCCGGCCGGGCTCGAGCTGGGCCAGCTCGAGCGCCGCGTCGAGGCCGAGCACCCGGGCGCCGCCGTCGACCGCGATCCCGTTCGGAGTCGCCGCGCCGGCGCCGCCGTCCTCCCACTCCGAGCCCGGGGCGAGCAGGACCAGGTCCGGCGACTCGCGCTCGACCAGCTCGCGGTCGACCGCGGTGCCGACCCGCAGCGCCGCGCCGGCCCGCGCCAGCTCCGCCAGCAGGTCCTCGACCGCCCGCCCCCAGCCCTCGCGCGTCGGCAGCCAGGCGAGGTCGGCGAGGTGGCCGCCGGCCCGCTCGCGGCGCTCGAAGACCGTCACCTCGTGGCCGCGGGCGGCGGCGATCGCGCCGGCCCGCAGGCCGGCCGGTCCGGCGCCGGCGACCAGCACCCGGCGCGCCTCGCCGGGGCCGACCCGCGGCAGGTCGCCGTGGGGCCAGCCGTCGAGCTCGCGCCCGGTCGCCGGGGTCAGCACGCAGGCGACCGGCTCGCCGGTCTTCGCCCGGCCGACGCAGACGTTGGCGCCGACGCAGCGGCGGATCAGCTCCGGCCGCCCTTCGCGCGCCTTGCGGGCCAGGTGCGGGTCGGCGAGCTGGGCCCGCGACATCGCCACCATGTCGACGGCGCCGTCGCGGACCGCGGCGGCCGCCATCCGCGGGTTGACGATGCGACCGGCGACGAAGACCGCGGCGCGGCCGGCCGCCAGCGCGCGGGCGCGGGCGGCGAACTCGAGCGCGAAGCCCTCCTCGACCGCCATCGGCGCGATCGTGAAGTGGACCGAGTGCGGCGAGCCGATCGAGAAGTCGAAGAAGTCGAAGCTGCCGGCGGCGAGCAGGACCTCGAGCTGGGCGAGCGTGTCGTCCGGGGTGATCCCGTCGGCGCCGATCATCTCGTCGTAGGTGAGCGCGATCCCGAGCGGGAACTCGGGCCCGACCTCCTCGCGGATCGCCCGCCCCACCTGCAGGGCGAAGCGGCAGCGGTTCTCGACCGAGCCGCCGTAGGAGTCCTCGCGCTTGTTGTAGAAGGGGCTGAGGAACTGCCCGACCAGCCAGCCGTGGGCGCCGTGGATCTCGACTCCGTCGAGGCCGCCGGCCTTGACGTGGGCGGCCGAGCGGGCGTAGTCGGCGGCGATCGCCGCCAGCTCCTCGGCGCTCAGCGGCAGCGGCTCCTCGCCGCCCGGTTCGCCGATCCGCGACGGCCCGCGGACCGGCATCCACCCCTCCATCCCGGCCGTGCTCGAGCCCGAGATCCCGCCCGAGAAGAGCTGCGCGAAGAAGCGCGAGTCGTAGGGCGCGAGGCGCTCCGCCAGCGCCGCGAAGCGCTCGACCTGGCGCTCGTCGTAGGCGCGGATCTCGCTCGGAAACGGGCTCGGGCTGAGCGGCGAGGCGGTCAGCTGCTCGCTGAACATCAGCCCCACCCCGCCCCGCGCCCGCTCCTCGTAGATCGCCAGGTGGCGGTCCGAGATGAAGCCGTCGACCCCGTACTGCAGCGTCATCGCCGAGGTCATCACCCGGTTCGCCAGCTCGATCCCCGCCAGCGGCAGCGGCTGGAAGAGGGGGCTGAGGTCGGTCAAAGGCCGCGCTCGATCGCGCCCTTGATCAGCTTGATCTCGGTCCGCCAGAGGTGCCAGTGGAACTCCCACTCCTCGTCCTCGGCCCCGTCCCAGCGCCAGATCGTCAGGGTGATGACCGAGGCGGCATCGCCGCCCGGCAGGCCGATCCAGGAGCCGCGGCGGATCCGCGCCTCGACGTCCGGCGCCACCTCCTCCGCCGAGGGCCCGGTCGCGTAGTCGACCAGCAGCAGCTCGCGGTCGCTCTCGATCTTGATGTAGAGGTCGGTGCCGTCGAACGAGGACTTGCCGCGGTAGAGGCCGTCGCCGAGCGACTCGCGGCCCATGCTGCCGAGCGCCCAGTGGTCCTGTTTCATCCCGTCCGCCATGAACTCGAAGGCGGTCTCGGCGGGGACCGCGACCTCGGTCGAGGCGGCGATCGCGAAGGGGTCGATGAGTGACATGGTCGTCGTGCTCGCTCTCTCTAGCGCTTCAGTTGATAGCCGGCGGCCTCGCGGTCCCAGCTGGTCGCGGTCACCGCGCGTTCGCGCAGCACCGACTTCCGGACCTTGCCGTTCTCGGTGGTCGGCAGCTCCTCGACCAGGTCGACGTAGCGGGGGATCGCGAAGTAGGCGAGCCGCCCCTCGCAGTGGCGGATCACCTCCTCGGGCTCGAGGCCGGCGCCCGGGATCGGCACCACCGCCGCCATCACCTCGTCCTCGGCCATCTCCGAGGGGACCGCGAAGACGGCGACGCCGGCGACCTTCGGGTGGCTGTTGATCGCCGCCTCGACCTCGTAGCTGGAGATGTTCTCGCCGCGGCGGCGGATCGCGTCCTTGCTGCGGTCGACGAAGCGGATCCAGCCCTCCTCGTCGCGCAGCACCCGGTCGCCGCTGTGGAACCAGAAGTTGCGCCAGGCGTCGATCGTCGCCTCCTGGTTGGCGAAGTAGCCGGTCGCGAAGCTGAACGGGTGGCGCGGGCGCAGGACCAGTTCGCCGGCCTCGCCGGGGGCGACGGTTTCGTCGTTCTCGTCGACCACGTCGACCAGGTAGTCGGCCAGCTCGACCCCCATCCAGCCGGCCCGCTGGCGATCGGCGGCGGCGCCGATCGTGCAGTTGGTCTCGGTCGAGCCGTAGCCCTCGATCAAGAGCACCCCGAAGCGCTCGCGGAACGGCTCGTGCAGGCTGGCGGGGGTGGCCGGGGCGAGGGCGATGCGGACCTCGTGGGCCGAGTCCTCGGGGGCCGGCGGTTGGCCGTGGAGGATGTTGACCATCGCCCCCAGCAGGTAGGTGACGGTGGCGCCCTCGGCGGCAGCGCGCTGCCAGAAGCGGGAGGCGGAGAAGCGCTCGCCGATCACGAAGGTGGCGCCGGCGACCAGCGCCTGGACGAAGGCGTTGAGCGCGTTGGTGTGGAACATCGGCAGGCAGGTGTAGAGGACGTCCTCCTCGCCGATCTCGAGCAGCTCGCCGACCGACACCCCCCACCAGTAGAACTGCGCCTGCGGGCAGCAGACCCCCTTCGAGGGGCCGGTGGTGCCGGAGGTGTAGAGGATCGCGACCAGCGTGCCGGGGCCGATCTCCGAGGTGCTGTCGGTGACGTCGGGCTCGCCGCGCAGCTCCGGGAAGCGCTCGCAGCCGGCGCCGAGGGCGCGGGCCGGGGTCTCGCCGGCGCCGAACAGCCAGACCCGCTCCAGCTCGGCCGGCGCGCTCACCGCTTCCAGCGGCTCGAGCAGCGACCGCTCGACCGCGATCAGCCGCGGCCGCGAGTTGTCGACGACGTGCTGCAGCTGCTCGCCGCGCAGGGCGGTGTTGACCGGGACGACGACGGCGCCGAGCCAGGCGCAGCCGAGCACCAGCTCGAGCAGCTCGAGCCGGTTCTCCGACAGCATCAAGACGCGGTCGCCGGGCTCGATCCCGTTCGCCTGCAGGGTCGCCGCGGCGGCCCTGGCGCGGTCGCGGACGTCGGCAAAGCTCAGCTCCCTGCCTTCGCAGCGGAGCAGCGTCTTCTCGCCGTAGGCCTCGGCCTGGCGCTCGAGCAGCTTCGGCAGGGTCTGCTCCGAGGCCGGGATCCCGCGCAGCGGCGAGGAGGGCGCGGGGAGCAGGTCGGGAGAGGCGCTCACGACCGCCGATCCTATTTGATCAAAACTCAAACTCAAGGGGTCAGCGCTCGTTTTAGGCCGCCGCCGCCGGCTTCACGTTCGGGTTCAGCGAGAAGACGTTGCCGGGGTCGTACTGCGCCTTCAGCCCGGCCAGCTTGTCGTAGCGCTCGCGGCCGAAGGCGGCGAGCACGCGGGCCTGGTCGTCGCCCTCGTGCGGGTTGAAGAAGTTGACGTAGACGCCGTCGCCGGCGTGGTCGTCGAGCCGCTCGAAGGCGCGCCGGGCCCAGTCGATGTGCGGAGCCTCGTCCTGCTCGAGCGGCCAGCGGGCGAAGACGTTGAACGAGTAGAGCGAGGCGCGGTCGGGGAAGGCAGTGTCCTCGTCGCCGAGCCGCAGCTGGGCGCCGCCGTGGGGGATCACCTCGATCAGCGACTGGTCGTTCAGCATCTCCTCGACCGAGGTCAGCAGCGCCCCGATCGCGCCGTCGCCGAGCTCGTGGTCGAGGTAGCCGCCTTTCGTGTAGTTGCCCTTGTCGTGGCCGGCCTCTTCGTCGGTGATCGTCTGCAGGCCGATGTAGCTCATCGGCTCGACCGCGGCCTGCGCCGGCGGCGCCGCTTCGCGGTAGGGGGCGAACTCGCGCTCGGCTGCCTCGAGGTCGGTCCCCGCCCAGACCTGGAGGACCATCAGCGACGGCTCGCCGATCAGCTCCGCCGGGGCGCCGCTTTCGGGGTTCGGCCGCAGCACGAAGGTGGTCGCCTTCCACTCGTCCGGGCGTTCGGGCATCAGCTGGTTCTGGACCCGCAGCACCTTCTCGGCGTCGGCCAGCGGCCAGAAGCCAATCCCGACCGGGATCTCGGTCGGGAACGGGTGGCAGCGGTAGCCGAACTCGGTGACGACGCCGAAGTTGCCGCCGCCGCCGCGCAGCGCCCAGTAAAGGTCGGGCAGGTTCTGCTCGTCGGCGACCACCGTCTCGCCGCTGGCGAGGACGACCTTGAAGGAGGCGACGTTGTCGCAGGTGAGGCCGAACCTGCGCGTCAGCCAGCCGACGCCGCCGCCGAGCGTGAGGCCGCCGGCGCCGGTGTGGGAGACGACCCCGGCCGGGACGACCCGCCCCTGCGCCTGGCAGGCGCGGTCGACGTCGCCGAGCAGGCAGCCGCCGCCGGCCCGCGCGATCCCGGCCTCGGGATCGACGTCGACCTGGCTGATGCGGCCGAGGTCGAGGACCAGGCCGCCATCGCAGGTGCCCTGGCCGGCGACCGAATGGCCGCCGCCGCGGACCGCGAGCAGGACCTGGTTCTCGGCGGCGAAGCGGACCGTTGCGGCGACGTCCTCGTCGCCGCTCGCCTGCACCACCGCGCCGGGGTGCTTGTCGACCATCCCGTTCCAGACCCGCCGCGCCCGCTCGTAGTCGCCGTCGTCGGGGGTCACCACGGGGCAGCTGAGCCGGGCGCGCAGCTCCTCGACGCCCTCGGCGCTGAGCGCGGCAGTTTTTCCAACGCCGAGACCCTCAATCGCTCGTTCCGTCATTTCCCATCCGCTTTCTGCGGACACGGTCCGCGTTCCAACCGACTACACGCTTGACAAACCTCCCAGATTCTTGATCAAGTGACAAGTATGGGATCGGCGGAGAGCACCTCGGTCGGCTTCGAGGACGTCGTCGCGGAGCTCCGCGCCTCCCTTGCCGGCGAGGTGATCGCCGCCGGCGACCCGCGCTACGACGGGGCGCGCAAGGTCTGGAACGGGATGTACGACGACCGCCTCCCGGTCGCGGTACTGCGGCCGACCGGCGAGGAGGACGTGCGCCGCGCGGTCGCCGCCCTCGCCGACGTCGAGGCGCCGCTGGCGATCCGCGGCGGCGGCCACCACATCGCCGGCTTCGGCGGCTGCGACGGCGGCTTCGTCCTCGACCTGGGCGGCATGCGCGGCGCCAGCGTCGACCTCGGCGCGCGCCGGATCCGGGTCGAAGGCGGCGCCCTCCTCCACGACCTCGACACCGCCGGCGCCGAGCAGGGGCTCTCGGTCCCGGTCGGCGTCGTCTCCCCCACTGGCGTCGCCGGGCTGACCCTGACCGGCGGCGTCGGCTGGCAGACCCGCCGCCACGGCTACGCCTGCGACCGGCTGCGCCGCTGCCGGGTCGTCACCGCGAGCGGCGAGGCGGTCGAGGCGAGCGAGGACGAGAACCCCGACCTGCTCTGGGGCCTGCGCGGCGGCGGCGGCAACTTCGGCGTCGTCACCGAGTTCGAGTTCGAGGCCCACCCGCAGGACGAGGTGCTGGTCGCCTTCGCCTACCACCGGGTCGAGGACGCCGAGCAAATCGCCGACCTGCTCAGCCAGTACCGCGACTGGGCCGGCGAATCGGGCCGCGACCACACCGCCTGGACCTTCGTCGGCACCGCCGGCACCACCTTCGCGGAGCTGGCGCCGGAGCTGGTCGGGCAGCTCTACCTCGGCTTCACCGGCTGCTCGCTCGACACCTCCGCGGCGGCCCGCGCCCACCTCGAGCGGCTGCCCGGCTTCGGCACCCCGGTGATCGCCCAGACCGCGCCGATGCGGATCGTCGAGCTGCAGCACTTCGGCGACACGGGCGACGCCGCACTCGCCGGCATGCCCCGCTACATGAAGGGGGAGATGATGCGGGCGCTGAGCGACGAGATGATCGCCGGCATCGCCGCAAAGGCGGCCGCGATGCCGACCACGCGGACGATCTATGAGATGGGGATGCAGGGCGGCGCCCTGGCCGACGTCGGCGAGATGGAGATGGCGGTCGGGATGCGCGACGCCCAGCACCTCGGCGGCTTCTCGATCATGGGCGACGAGCCCGGCGAAGACATCGCCGACGCGATCGCCTGGGCGCGCGAGGCCTGGCAGGTGCTGAAGCCGGGCTCCTGCGGCGGCACCTACCTCAACTTCGACGGCGAGGCCGACCAGGACCGGGTGCTCGGCTCGCTGAGCGCCGACCGCGGCGACCGCAAGCGCGAGCGCCTCGCCGCGATCAAGGCCGCCTGGGACCCGGGCAACCGCTTCCACGTCAACCACAACATCCGCCCGTAGGCGTGAGCGAGACCGCCAACGGCGCCGAGCTGGCCGCCCTGCTCGACGCCCACAGCGAGAAGCTGGCCGAGCAGATCGTCGTCTGGCGGCGCTACCTGCACGAACGGCCGGAGCTCTCCTTCCAGGAGGGCGAGACCGCGGCCTTTATCCGCGAGCGGCTGGCGGAGATCGGCGGCTTCGAGGTCTCCCAGCCGACCCCGACCAGCGTCCGCGCCGACCTCGCCGGCGGCCGCCCCGGCCCGACGGTGGCGCTGCGCTCCGACCACGACGCCCTGCCGATCGAGGAGGACACCGGCCTCCCCTTCGCCTCCAAGAACCCCGGCGTGATGCACGCCTGCGGCCACGACGGCCACACCGCGATGATGCTCGGCGTCGCCACCGTGCTCGCCGCGGTCCGCGAGCGGCTGCCCGGCAACGTCCGCATCCTCTTCGAGCACGGCGAGGAGGCGCTGCCCGGCGGCGCCAGCCAGATGGTCGCGGCCGGGGCGATGGAGGGCGTCGACCGGGTGCTCGGCCAGCACCTCTGGGCCTGGGTCCCGGTCGGCCAGGTCACCGTCCGGCCCGGCCCGCTGATGGCCGCCTGCGACGTCTTCGAGATCGTCGTCGAGGGCCGCGGCGGCCACATCTCGAAGCCACAGGAGGCGGTCGACCCGCTCGCGATCGGCGCCCAGATCGTCACCAACCTCCAGCACCTCGTCGCCCGCGAGGTCGACCCGCAGGAGATCGCCGTGGTCGGCGTCACCCAGTTCGAGGCCGGCGAGTCGGTCGGCGTGATCCCCTCCACCGCCCACCTCGAAGGCGGCACCAACGTCTTCTCGCTGGCCGTCCAGGACCTGCTCGAGAAGCGGATCGGCGAGATCGCCGCGGGCATCTGCGGCGCCCACGGGGCCACCTGCCGCTACACCTACACCCGCGGCTACAAAGCCGTGGTCAATGACGAGGCGACCACCGCCGTCGTCGACCGCGTCGCCCGCGAGGCCTTCGGCGAGCAGGCGGTCACCAGCGGCGAGCTGGTCCTCGGCGGCGAGGACTTCTCCGCCTTCCAGGCCTGCGCCCCCGGCACCTTCCTCCTGCTCGGCGCGCGCAACGAGGAGCGCGGCATCGTCCACGACCACCACAACCCGAAGTTCGACGTCGACGAGGCCGCCTTCCCGATCGGCGTCCGCCTGATCTCGAGAGCCGCCGTCGCCCTCCTCGAAGACGCCGCCTGAGAACGAGTCCTGCATCGACCGGCGTCACGGCGGTGGATGCAGGAGTCTTATTCGGAGCCGCCGCTCCAGAGGACTTCGCCGGCCGCGTCCAGCAACGTCCATTCGGAGACGCAGGCACTCGCCGGCAATACGAGGACCGCGTAGTTGAACCGGCGCAGGCCAGTGAAGCGGGCGGCTTTCGGCGTCAGCGTTGCGGCGGCGAGCGAGCGGCGCGTGCCGTCGCAGAAGCCGACCCGGAGAGTCTTGGCGGCGGTCGGCAGCGCGGCGGCGATCACTTCGTGTGGCGCTCGTGCCGAGAGGCCGGTGACGACCATCGAGACGAACAGCGGTTCCGCGGTCGCGCTCGGGTAGCCGGAGGTGCCGTAACAGAGCGTCTCGGCGTGGAGCATGAAGGAGGATCCGAAGAATTCTCGTATCGCGACGCTCAGGCACGGGCGCCGGTCGCCGAGCGGTCCCGCCCCTTCGCGCCCTTCGGGATGGCTCGCGGACACGGCCCATTCCTTGTTGCCAACGTCGTCACTGACCAGCACCGAGAAGCCGTGCGCCGGCCCCTTGCGAGCGCTCGCCACGCCGGCGCCGAGCAACGCCGACGCAAGACACGCCGTCACAACCGCCGCCGCGGTCAGTCTTCCCCCTGCCAAACCTCCCGCACCGTAACCGCTCGTCTTTTGTAGCCCACAGGGCTACAAGCGACGAACGCTTTAGCCGCGGAGGCGGGCGCGGAGGCGCCGGGCGGCGCTCGGCTCGGCGGCGGCGAAGGCGGCTTTGGCGGCGATGCGGCCCGAGGCGGCGTTGAGGCCGGGGCCGGGGTAGGTGCTGGCGCCGCACTGGTAGAGGCCGGTGACGGCGGTGGCGTGGGAGCCGAAGCCGGGCAGCGGGCGCCAGAAATAGGACTGGTCGAGGGCGGCGTCGCCGGCGTAGATGTCGCCGCCGACCAGGTTCGGGTTGCGGCGCTCGAGCTCCGGCGGTGGCAGGGCGACGGTCTGCAGGCGGAGGCCGTCGAGGTCCTCGACGTGGGGCCGGATGCGGTCGAGGACCCGCTCGACGTAGGCGTCGACGAGGGCGTCGCTCCAACCGTCGCCACCAACCTCGATCTCGCCGGCGGCGTCGCCGCGCGGGACTCGCGGCACCTCCTGCAGCTGCAGCCAGAGGATCCCCGCCCCCTGCGGCGCCCGCGAGGGGTCGAGCGCGGTCGGCTGGCCGACGACCACGGTCGGGGTCCGCGGCAGGAGGCCGGCCGCGGCCTCGGCACAGCTCAGCGAGACCTGGTCGAGGCCCTCGCTCATGTGGACGATCGGCACCGAGGCGAGGCGCTCGTCGCGCCAGCGCAGCGGCGCCTTCAGGGCGATGTGGACCTGCATCCCGGAGCGGCGGTTGTAACGGTATTTGGCGGCCTCGCGTGCTTCCTCGGCGGCGGCCGGCACGTTCTGAAGGAGCCGGCCGTGGAGCTGGGTCGGGGTGACGTTGGCGACCACCGCCCGCCGCGCGCCGATCTCCTCGTCGCCGACCCGCACCCCGGCGACGCGGCCGCCGCGGACGACGATCTGCTCGACCTCGGCCCCGGTCCGGACCGTCCCCCCGTGCGCCTCGATCAGGCCGCGGAACGCCTTCGCGAAGCCGTCGGAGCCACCCTTCACGACCGGCATCCCGACCACGTGCGGGGTCGCCGCGATCGCCAGCGTCAGGAAGCCGCCGCCGGCCGCCTCGGGGTCGAGCCCGGTGTGCAGCACCCAGGGCGCCAGGAGCTGCGCCGGCTCCGGCCCCTCGAAGCGCGACTCGAGCCAGCCGCGGGAGCTGGCGACCATGTCGGCGCCGAAGCGGTAGCCGTCGCGACGGCCGAGCCGCCGGCCCAGCTTCGCGACCGTGGCGAACGAGCGCAGCGAGTGCAGCTCGGCGCCCATCAACCCGCCGACCAGGTCGATCTGGGCGCCGAAGCGCTCGAGCTCGGCCAGGTAGGTCGCCCCGTCGCGCTCGCCGAGCTGCGCCGCGCTCTCGCCCGAGTCGCGGTGGCCGAGCACGACGGTGCCGTCGGCCGCGACGGACCCCGTCGTCCAGCCGTCGGTGTTCACATACTCCAGCCCGTGCTGGCCCAGCTCCTCCCCCAGCTCCGCGTAGGCCTGCGAGAGGTGAAAGAGCGGATGCCAGGAGGAGAGCACGTCGTGGCGGTAGCCGGGCTCGGTCAGCTCCTCGGTGACGACGCAGCCGCCGACTTCGGCGTTGCGGTCGAGCACGCAGACGCTCCAGCCCGCGCGCGCCAGGTAGGCCGCCGCGACCAGGGCGTTGTGGCCGCCGCCGACGATGACCGCGTCGAAATCGCTCACGGTCGGCTCACCCCGTCCGCTTCAACCGGGGACGGGCTCCGCCGGCGCCGCGACGCTCGCCAGCACCGCGGCGACCTGCTGCCGCGCCAGCTGCTCGATCACCCGCTGGGTCAGCGAGCGCAGCACGCCGTGCAGGTGCAGCTCCAGGGTCCAGCCGACGTCGGTGCCGCCGCCCGCCTCGCTCAGCTCGAAGCCGGCCCGCAGCCGCACCGCGAACTCGGCGGCGCCGCCGTTGCCGGTCACCACCAGCCGCGCGGGCTCGTCGCGGTCGGCGACCTCGAAGTCGAAGCTCATCGAGGTCGATCCCAGACCGGTCGTGGGCCGGAAGGTCGCCTCGAACGCGTCGCCGCTGACCGCGACGCTCTCGACCGCCGGCAGCGCCTCGCCCAGCGCCCGCGGGTCGCTCAGCTTCGCCCAGACATCGGCCCGCGGCTGCTCCAGGTGCTCGCTGCCGCTGAGGTTCATCGCGAGGTCACCTCGACGCCCTTGGCGCCGCCGCCGTCCCGCAGCTGCTCCAGCAGCCCGAAGACCCGCTCGGCCGGGTTGTGGGTGTCGGTGACGAGCACGTCGGGGCCGAGCGCGTCCTGGATCGCTGAGCCGATCGTCCCCAGCGGCGCGCCGCCGCCCTCGCCCATCCCCTTCGCTCCGTTTTTCGAGAACGGCGAGGGGGACTCGACGTGGCCGGTCTTCAGCCGCGGCACGTCGAGCGAGGTCGCCGGGTGGTAGTCCCAGAAGGTCGCCTGCATCAGGTTGCCGTCCTCGTCGTAGTCGAGCGACTCGTGCAGGGCGGCGCCGATCCCGTGGGCGGTCGCCCCGTGCACCTGGCCCTCGACGATCGCCGGGTTGATGCGGCTGCCGCAGTCGTCCATCGCGACGTAGTCGAGGATCTCGACTTTGCCGGTCTGCTCGTCGATTTCGACCACCGCGGCGTGGATCTGGTTGGCGTAGGTGAGGGTCAGGTTGCCGGTCTTCGCCTCGGTGTCCGGCGGCGAGAACGGCGGCCGGTAGACGTAGCGGCAGTTGAGGCTGACGTTGTCGGCGATCTCGTCGGGCAGCACCGCGACGTTCGAGTAGCAGAGGTTGGCGATCCCGATCATCGGGATCGCCCGTTCCTCGTCGCCCCGGTAGGAGGCGACGCCGTTCTCGAGGACGATGTCTGACTGCTCGCACTGCAGCGCGAAGGCGGCGAGCGTGATGATCTCGCCGCGCAGCTTCTCGGCGGCGCCGATCGCGGCGCCGATCCCGGTCACCGCGAACTGCGAGGCGTAGGTGCCGGAGAAGCCGACGTAGGTCGACTGTTCCTTGTTGAAGCCGGCGTAGACGCGGACCGTGGCGGGGTCGACGCCGAGGATGTCGCCGACCACCTGGGCGGTGGTCGTCTCGTGGCTCTGGCCCTGCGGCGTCGTCCCCAGGTACACCGCCAGCTCGCCGTAGACGTCGAGTTTGGCGATCGCCGCCTCGCCGTTGCCGGAGAAGGGCAGGTCGGGGTTGACGATCTGGGCCTGGCCGAAGTTGTTGGTGCCGGAGTCGAGGGTCGAGCCGATCCCGATCCCGATCCGCCTGCCGTTGTCGGCGGCGTTCACCTCGGCCTGCCTGCGGCGCCACTCCGCGTAGCCGATCTTCTCCAGCGCCAGGTCGAGCTCACGCGGCAGGTCGCCGGAGTCGTAGATGCACTTGTTCGGCGTCTCGTAGGGGTAGTCCTCGGGCTGGACGTAGTTGCGCTTGCGCAGCTCGACCGGGTCGAAGCCGAGCTGGCTGGCGACGGTGTCGACCAGGCGCTCGATCATCCACATGTGCTGCAGCCGCGAGTAGCCGCGGTTGGGGCAGGTCGGGCACTTGTTGGTCAGCGTCTCGGTGTAGTCGACGTTGATGTGCTTGAAGCGGTAGCAGGAGGTCAGCACCTGGGCCCAGATCACCGCCCCGAGCGGCTCGTAGTGGAGGTAGGCGCCGGCGTCGTCGAAGGCGCGGACGCGGAAGCCGAGGATCGTGCCGTCGGCCTGGACCGCGGCTTCGAGGTCGAGGAAGGTGCGCTCGGAGCCGTGGCCGGAGCTGAGCATGTGCTCGGAGCGGGTCTCCGACCACTTGACCGGGCGGCCGGCCTTGCGGGAGAGCAGGGCGAGGGCGCCGATCTGCGGGTAGGAGGCGATCTTGATCCCGAAGCCGCCGCCGATGTCCTGCGAGTACCAGGACATCTGGTCGGCGCCGGCGCGCAGGGTCGGCGAGAGCATCATCGTCCCGAAGATCGGCATCTGGTTGTTGGAGCGGATCTCGATCATGTCGGTGCCGGGGTCCCAGTTGACGACGGCGCCGAAGGTCTCCAGCGGGGTCGAGGAGAAGCGGTGGAAGTGGAGGCGGTCGACCTTGACCACGTGGTCGGCGTTCTCCAGCGCCCAGTCGATGTCGCCGTAGGAGTACTCGCCGTGCCAGGCGATGTTGTGGCCGATCTCCTCGTGAAGGACCGGCGCGGTCGGCTCGGCGGAGGCGACCGCGTCGGTGACGACCTCGAGCGGTTCGTAGCGGACCTCGACCCGTTCGGCGGCGTCGCGGGCGAGCTCGCGGGTCTCGGCGAGGACCATCGCCACCGGGTCGCCCTGGTAGCGGACCTTGTCGACGGCGAGCGGGAACTCCTCGATCTTGCCGCCCGGCTCGGGGGCGATCTGGAAGAACGGGTCGGTGATCTCCTTGACCTCGGCGCCGGTCATCGCCGTGAAGACGCCGGCCATCGCCAGCGCCGGGCCGACGTCGATCGAGAGCACCCGGGCGTGGCCGTAGGGGCTGCGGACGAAGTGGGCGTAGCCCTGCCGGTGCATCCAGACGTCGTCGACGAACTGGCCCTGCCCGGCCAGCAGCCGTTTGTCCTCCTTGCGCGGCACGTCCTGGCCGGTCCACGGCTTGGTGGTGGTCTTCGGGGCGCCGGTCTCGGTCGAGCTGCTCATGCTGGGCCCCCGGTGCTGGCGGCGGGCTCGGCCTCGGCGGGGTCGCCGTCGGCGACCCGTTCGACCGCGCGGACGATGTTCTCGTAGCCGGTGCAGCGGCAGATGTTGCCCTTCAGCGCCCGGCGGATCTCGTCGGAGCTCGGGTTCGGGTTGTGCTCGAGCAGGTAGGCGGCGGAGGCGAGCATCCCCGGCGTGCAGTAGCCGCACTGCAGCGCGTGCTCGGCGTGGAAGGCCTCGCGCAGCTCCTCGGTGCCGCCGCCCTCGACCGTCTCCAGCTTGCAACCGTCGACCTGCGCCGCCAGCATCATGCAGCTCTTCACCAGCTGGCCGTCGACGCGGACCGTGCAGGCGCCGCAGTTGCCGGTGTCGCAGCCGATGTGGGTGCCCTTCAGCGCCAGGTCGTCACGGATGAAGTGGACCAGCAGCTCGCGGCCCGGCACCACCGTCGCCTTCGGCTCGCCGTTGCACTCGAACTCGATCGCGTGGGTGCTCTCGACCTCAGCCATCGCTCCTCCTCGCCCTCTCGATTGCCTCGGTTACCGCCCGCTGCACCATCACCCGCGCCATCTTGCGCCGGTAGGAGGAGCTGGCGTGGGCGTCGCGAGGCGGTCTCGAGGCCCGTCGTCGACGCCGCGCGGCCGCCGAGGCGATCGCCTCGGCGCTCGGCTCGGCCCCGTCCAGCGCGCGCTCGACCGCGGCGGCGCGCGGCTGGGCGCCGGAGACGCAGCCGATCACGACTCGCGGGCCGGCGATCGTACCGTTGCAGCTGACCCGGGCGACGGCGCGGGCGAGCGCCCAGCTGTCCTCGGCCTGCAGCGAGCTGTAGCCGACCGCGGTCTCGCCGGCGGCGGCGAGGACGATCGAGCGCAGCAGCTCGCCGGGCCCCAGGTCGACCCGGTAGGTGTCCTCGAAGAAGTCATCGGCGGCGACCTGCCGCTCTCCGTCCGGGCCGATCACGTTCATCGTCGCCGCCATCGCGACGAGCAGCGGCGGGAAGTTAGAGCCGGGGTCGTTGAAGCAGGCGTTGCCGCCGATCGTGCCGCGGCAGCGGACCTGCTGGTCGACGAGGCCGTCGGCGACTTCGGCGACCTTCGGGTGGGCGGCCGCCACCGCGTCTGAGCCGGCGATCTCCGCGTAGGTGCAGGCGGCGCCGAGCTCGAGGCCGCCGTCGTCGCCGGCGTTGATCCCGCGCAGCTCCGCGAGCCGCGAGATGTCGATCACCGCCTCGACCTCGGCGGCCCGGTGCTTCAACACGTTGAGCAGGGTCTGGCCGCCCGCCAGCGGCCGCGCGCCGGGGTTCTCCGCCAGCATCTCGACCGCCTCCTCGAGGCTCTCCGGTCGACCGTATCGGAGTGGTCTAAGCAGCATCCCGCAGGCGATTTTATGGCTGGCTGATCAAATGTCAACCAGCCTGGAGGCTGCCTATGCAGCGCCTATGGAGGAGCGGAAGCGGTCGATGTCGGCGCTGTCGGAGGGGTCGTAGAAGTCGACCGGGACCGAGCTGAACGGGGTGGCGCCATCGGCGCCGACGTGCCAGGTGTCCTGGAAGTAGAGGCAGGTGCGCTCGTCGGCGGCGATCACGTGCGGGTGCATCGAGCAGACCATGTCCTCCTTCAGCTCGACGTCGAACGGCTCGCCGATCCGCGGGTGCTCGATCATCGTCATCCCGATCGAGTGGCCGGTGACGTGGCCGAGCTTCCAGCCCTGCTCGGTGAACGGGGCGGAGACGGCGCGGTGCACCTCGCGGGCGGTGGCGCCGGCGTGCATCGCCTCGCGGCAGATCTCGTGGTAGCGCTGGTAGGCCTCCATCATCCGCTTCGACTCCTCGCTCGGCTCGCCGCCGCAGAACGGCCGCGAGAACTCGACCCAGTGGCCCTTCGGGCCGGCGACCTCGAGCCCGTAGACGAGCATCTCGTCGGCGGCGATCGTCCGCTTCTCGTCGGGCAGGCGCATCTCCGGCAGGGCGGCGCCGTTCGGGCCGGTGAGGACCATGTCCATCGTCAGGCGGCGGGTGCCGCGGCTGACGAAGGCGTCCTCGGCGACCGCCATCAGCTGCGCCTCGCTGCGGCCCGGCTCCCAGGCCTCGGCGACCGCGAGGACGCCGGCCTCGTTGATCCGCATCGACTCGCGGACCGACTCCAGCTCCTCGTTCGACTTGACCGCGCGGGCGAGGTCGAAGCCCTCGTCCCAGCGGACGATCTTGTCGTGCGGGAGCGCCTCGAAGTCGCGGACGGTCATCACCAGGTCCATGCCGTAGACGCCGACCTTGCTCCAGCCGCGCTCGGCGACCCGCTCGGCGACCCACTTGCCGGGGGTGTCGGCGAAGACGCGGTCCTCGACCCAGCCCTCGGCGTGGTCGCCGACCCAGCGGCCCTCGCCGGGGAAGATGTTGGTCGGCGGCTCGTTCACCGGCAGCAGCACGTAGGCGTAGCGGTGCAGGATGCGGAAGCCGGAGACGTAGAACATCGCCCCCTCGAAGCCGGTGTACTCGGTCGCGCAGACGAGGATCGCGTCGAGCCCGTCCGCCTCGGCGGCCGCCCGCAGCCGGTCGAGCCGCGCCTGGATCTCGGCGGTGACCTTGGGCCCGTCGCTCACTGGGTGTCACCCGCGGTCGCGCCGACCAGCGCCGGCTCGCGCTGCTGGTCGCGGTCCGACCAGGCGATCACCGGGTTGGTCAGGGTCCCGAGCCGCTCGATCCGCGCCTCGATCACGTCGCCGGGTTTCAGGTACCAGGCCTCGGGGTTCTCGCTGAAGGCGGCGACCCCGGAGACGGTGCCGAGCGAGACGATGTCGCCGGCGCTGTAGCCGGCCGGCGAGTAGTGGGCGAGGACTTCGCCGACGCTCGGCGTCATCCGTTCGGAGTGGCCGTCCTGGCGCAGCTCGCCGTTCACGTAGAGGTCCATCTTCAGGTCGTGCGGGTCGGGCACCTCGTCGGCGGTGGTGATCCAGGGGCCGAGCGGGCAGAAGGTGTCGATCGCCTTGCAGAAGGAGAAGACGCCCGACTCCATCTCCTTGCGCTGGATGTCGCGGGCGGTGATGTCGTTGAAGATCACGTAGCCGCCGATGTAGTCCTCGGCCTCCTCGGGGGTGAAGAACTTGCCGGCTTTCTTGACGACCACCGCCAGCTCCAGCTCGTAGTCGAGCTCGTTCGTCAGTTCCTCGGGATAGATGATCGGGTCGCCGTTGCCGATCAGCGCGTCGACGTTCTGGAAGAACTGGATCCAGGGGGCGATGTCATGCGACCAACCGGCCTCCTGGCCCTCTTCGTGGTGCTCGCGGAAGTTGCCGGCCGTATGGAAGAACTTTTTCGGAGTGATCGGCGGGCAGAGATGGACCGTCTCGAGCGGCACCCCGTCACCCTCGCCGGCTGCGGTCTCCAGACCGCGGTCGAACAGAGCCCGCATGTCGGGCACGTCGACCGCCTTGACCAGGTCGTCCTCGATCAAGCCAACCCGCGCCCCATCGACCCCCGGAACTTCAAAAGTGCATAGCTTCACGATCAAGCCTTCCCGGTAAATGCCAAGGACGGAGCGCCCCATCCAAGCGCTCGCCCCAGCCAAGAGTGATCCTGTCTCGACGAAGAGATCAAGTTAGGTTGGTACTTGATCAAATTTGAGAATGTTCGTCAAGTGGCGCCCCCATGCGGGGTGAGGGGCCAAGCGGTCCGCACCGTGGACCGCCTGAGGCGTTGGAGCGGTGCGGGCGTGGCGGCCTGAGGGCGCGAGGTTGCGCGGGTCGCGCCTGCGGCTGGGAGCGTCGTGATGCGCTGCGCCAGATTCCCGGCCGCGCGGTCGACTGGCGCTGCGCAGCCCGAAGGCGTTCGCCCCTTGTCAACCTCTGGGCGACAAGCGGCGAACGGGGGCGCACGGAAGTGTGACGACCGCGGCCCGTCCCTCATCGCAGCAGATCTGTCGGCGGGTGCGGGGGGACGCCTGAGGACTGTGGCGACCGGCGGCGCAGCGGACGACGCTCTACGGGGTCATTCGGTCGTCGGAGCCGGGGTCGGCGAGCCCCGCGACGAGCGCAGCAGCCGGCGTATCGTCGGTTTGAAGCCGCCCTGCTGGATCCGGTCGAGGGCGACGACGGAGACGAGGATGACGCCGGTGATGATCTGCTGCCAGTAGGGGGCGACGCCGGAGACCGAGAGACCGTTTTCGAGCGTGCCGAGGAGTAGCACGCCGAAAACGGTCCCGCCGACTCCGCCGATGCCGCCGGCGAAGCTGGTGCCGCCGAGCAGCACGGCGGCGGCGGCGCTGAAGATGACCTGGCCGCCGACCTGGGGGCTGGCGGCGCCGATCCGGGCGACCTGCATCACCGCCGCGAGGGCGGCCAGCATGCCGGCGATGCCGTAGACGGCGACCAGGGTGCGCGTCACCCGCACGCCGGAGAGTCGCGCCGCGTCGACCGAGCCGCCGACCGCGTAGACGTCGCGCCCGAAATAGGTGCTGCGTTGCACGAACAGGGCGAAGAGGAAGACGCCGATCATGATCCAGGCCGGCACCGGCAGCCCCAGCGCGTGGTTGAAGGCGAGGCCGGTCAGCGCGTCGGAGGTCACCGCTTCGGTCGCCTGGTTCGACCAGAGGCTGACGACGCCGCTGTAGAGGGTCAGGGTGCCGAGGGTGACGACCAGGAACGGCAGCTGCGCCCAGCCGATCAGGACGCCGTTGATCAGCGCCCCGACCAGCAGGCCGAAGGCGAGGGTGAGGATGATCCCGAGCCCGAGCGGGACCCCCCAGCTGTTCATGAAGGTCCCCATCGCGATCCCCGAGAGGGCGAGCAGCGAGCCGAGCGAGAGGTCGAAGCCGCCGGTCAGCATCACGAAGGTGAGGCCGATCGAGACCATCCAGAGGATCGAGGAGCCGGTGATCAGCGCGTCGATGTTGGCCGAGGTGAAGAAGCGGTCCTGGCTGACGCTGAAGTAGACGAAGAGGAGGACGAAGAGGACCAGCACCGCGAAGTAGCGGCGGGTCGCGATGTGGCGAGCCAGCTGCAGCGGGCGGGCGCTCACGTGTGCCCCATCCCGTAGTAGGCGATGCGGGCGTCGGTCGCTTCCTCGCGTGAGAGCGAGGCGGCGACGCGGCCGCGGTGCATGACCAGGATCGTGTCGCAGAGCAGCTGCAGCTCGGCGGTCTCCGAGGAACTCACGAGTATCGCCACGTCTTCTTCCTTGACTTTGTTGAGCAGTTTGTAGATCTCAGCCTTGGCGCCGACGTCCACCCCGCGGGTCGGCTCGTCGAGCATCAGCACCTTCGGCGCGGTCGCGATCCACTTCGCCAGCACCACCTTCTGCTGGTTGCCGCCGCTGAGGTTTTTGACCGCGTTTTCGGCGGAGGGGGTGACGATCCGAAAGTCGCCAACCGCCCGCTCGCAGTGCTGGCGCTCGGCGGCTCGGCTCGGCCGGGCGATGCGCGAGCGCCCCGCCGTCTGAGCCATCATCAGGTTCTCCCGCACCGACATGTCCATCACCGCGCCGAGCCGCTTGCGGTCGGCCGGCACGTAGCCGAAGCCGCGCCGCATCGCCGCGCTCGGGCTGTGCGCGCCAGCCGCCGCACCCTCGATCTCGACGCTGCCGCTGGCCTCCGGCTCGAGCCCGAACAGCCCGTCGAGCAGCGTGCTCCGTCCCGAGCCGACCAGCCCGGCGAGGCCGACGATCTGGCCGCGCTCGACCGCCAGGTCGACGCCATGCACCCGCCCCGGCAGGTTGAAGCCGCGCACCCGCAGCACCGGATCCTCGCCGTGCGCCTGGCGCGTCTCGAAGCTCAGTTCCTCGAGCTCGCGGCCGATCATCTGGTGGACCAGCCGCGCCCGGTCGTACTCGCCGACCGGGCCGCCGCCGACCATCTCGCCGTCGCGGAGGACCGAGATCTGGTCGACCAGGTCGAAGATCTCGTTGAAGCGGTGCGAGACGAAGGCCACCGCGACGCCCTCGTCGCGCAGCGCCCGCACCACCTCGAACAGCGCCGCCACCTGGTCGTCGGGCAGCGAGCTGGTCGGCTCGTCGAGGATCACCACCCGGGAGTCCATCGAGAGCGCCCGCGTGATCTCGACCATCTGCTGCTGTTCGGGGCGCAGCGAGCCGACCGGCAGCCCGGGGTCGATGTCGAGCTGCAGCCGGCCGAGCATCTCGACCGCCTGCTGCCGCGTCCGCCGCCAGTCGATCCCCCACCAGTGCCGCGGCTTGCGCGGCCCGAGGAGGATGTTCTCGGCGACCGAGAGGTCGGGGACGAGGGTCGTCTCCTGGGTGACGGTGGCGATCCCGGCGCCCATCGCGTCGGCCGGGTCGTCGAAGCGGACCTCGCGGCCGTCGAGGAAGACGCGGCCTGAGTCCGGCTTCAGCTGCCCGGCGAGGACCTTCAGCAGCGTCGACTTGCCGGAGCCGTTCTCCCCGACCAGGCCGTGGATCTCGCCGCCGCGCAGGTCGAAGTCGACCGAGCGCAGCGCCTTGACCGGGCCGTAGCTCTTCTCGATCCCGCTGGCTTGTAGGACGAGACCGGGCACCGCTCAGGTCGAGGTGGGCCCTTTTTGGAAGCTCTCGACCGCGCTTTTGATCCACACCTCGTTGCCCCAGCCCTCGTAGCGCTCGAGCACCTCGGCTTCGATCGTGGTGACGATCTCGCCGGGATCCGAGCCGCCCGCCTCGAGCTCGGCGTTGCGGTCGCGGACCAGCTCCAGGTACTCGCGGAAGGCGTCGATCAGCTCCGGGCCGCCGACCGCACCGTGGCCGCCGACCACCAGCCGCGGCTCGAGCGCGGCGATCTCGCCGAGCACGTCGAGCCACCAGCCGCCGTCGGCGTCCGGGTCGGGGAGAATCGGGAAGAAGGCGTTCTCGATCAGGTCGCCGGCGAAGACGATCCGCTCCTCCGGCAGCCAGACCAGCTGGTCGCCCTTGGTGTGCGCCGGGCCGACGTCGATCAGCTCGACGACCCGGCCGCCGAGCTCGATCCGCAGCCGCCCTTCGTAGGTGAGGTCGGGCGGGATCAGCTCGACGCCCTCGAGCAGCTGCGCCAGCCCCGGGCCGAAGGTGCTGAACATCTCGATGTATTCCTGCCCCTTCTCGAGCAGCTCGCCGGCCTGGCTGGCGTTGATCACGTAGGTGACGCCGCCCTCGAACGGCTTCGCGCCGAAGGCGTGCTCGGGGTGGAAGTGCGTGGTCGTCAGCAGCAGCTTGCGGTCGCCGGCGACCGCGCGGGCGGCGTCGAGGATCGACTGCCCGTTCTGGTGGCCCATCGCGGTGTCGATCGCCAGCACCGCCCGCTCGCCCTCGACGATCCCGACGTTGGGGACGAACTCGACCCGCGCGTCGGGGATGACGTGGACGCCCGGCGCGATCTCCCCGATCGCGCCGGCGTCCACCAGCGGCGGCTCCTGGATGCCGGCCTCGTCAGTCACTGGTGCCGAGGTGCCTCGTCATTCACTCGTGCCGAATTCTTCTTCCAGCTGTTCGGCGGGCGTCGGCGTTTCGGCGACGTTTTCTTCGTCGACGAGTTTCGGTTCGCCGGAGAGGACGGTGGGCGGGACTTTCGTCCCCTGCAGGATGTCGTAGAGACCCCAGGCCCAGGCCTTCCCCATGCTGACCGTGTCGAGGAAGATCGAGAACGTCTCGCGACCCCCTTCGACCGCCGCTTTCGCTTCCGTGCCGCCGTTCTCACCGCCGAGGATCAGGTCGGTTTTGCCGGCCGACCTGGCCGCGGCGTAGGCGCCGATCGCCGACGGGTCGTTGTAGGCCATCACGCCCTTGATGTCCGGGTGCGCGTTCAGCAGTTCGGTCATCGCCGGTTCGCCGCCGGCCACGTCGTCGGTTTTGTTGACCGCCGAGCCGACGTTTTTCAGACCCATTTTTTCGGCCCAGTATTCGTCGCGTTCGATCGTGAAGACGATCGACGGGACTTTGATCGCGAATTCGATCGTCCCGACTTCGGCCCCGGGTTCGAGGTGTTCGGCCATGTATTTGGCGGTCAGGTAGGAGGCGTAGTCGCGCCGCTGCAGGATCTGGCTTTCGTAGCCTTCGAGGCCCTTCAACCCGTTTTCCTGCAGGTTGTAGTCGATCGTCACCAGTTTCACGCCCTGCTTCTTGGCCTTTTCGACCTCGGGCGCGAGCGATTTCGGATCGAGCGCGAAAACCGCGATCCCTTCGACGCCCTGGGCCAGCAGCTGGTCCATCTGGGTGACCTGTTCGTTCGGTTCTTTGGCCGCCACTTCGATGTAGGAGCCACCGAGTTTTTCGGTTTCCAGCTTCATCGAGGTGCCGAGCGTTTTCAGGAACTCGTTACCGGGCGACGGATTCATGTAGGCGAGCTTGAACTTGCCCGGTTTCGGTTCGGGATAGGACGGAGCCGCTTCTTCTTCGACGCTTTTGAATGGCGGGATCGACACCGAGGCACCTTCGCCTTCTTCGGCTTCGCCACCGGATTCGCCCGTTTCGGCGCTTTCCGACGTTTCCGATCCGGTTTCGGACGAGGTCGAGCTACCTCCTCCACCGCAGGCGGCGAACACCAACGCGAACAGCAGACAAACCACCGCGAGTCCCATCAAGCGGCTTCGGTTCCACATACACGAACCTCCCAAATGTTCGTACCACGAGTGGCAGAGTTGATCAGAGATATCACAACTTCGATATCCCTGCCACGTCTTTGCGACGCTTTCGTGCCTGAGCCGGAGCCCACCGGGGCCTGATCAGGGGGCGGCGGTCAAGGGCGAGCTGGTGGCGGGGGCGAACCGTCCGCAGATCCGCTCAGGTCGGCTGCCGCGTGCGACGAACCGTCCGCCCGCCGATTCGCGCCCGCCGCCGCCGTCGCGGCGGATCGGTGGCCCGACGGTCAAATCCCGCAAACGAGAATTGGGTTTACCTTTTGCGCGTGGCGAGCATCGAGGAGACGGCGCCGGCGCTGAAAGCGCACCGGGTGCGCACCGCGCCCGAACAGATCGCCGCCAGCATCCGCGAGTCGATCCTCGACGGCTCCCTCGGCCCCGGCGACCGGCTACCGAGCGAGCAGGCGATGGCCGAGCTCTACGGGGTCAGCCGGCCGACCGTGCGCGAGGCGCTGCGGACGCTGCGTGCCGACCACGTGCTCACCTCCTCGCGCGGGCGCAGCGGCGGCTACCGGGTGGCGGAGCTGTCGCTGCAGATGCTCGACGCCTCGGTCGCCGAAGTGATCTCGCTGTCGCTGGGGATGAAGACGCTCACCTACGCGCAGCTGTTCGCGGTCCGCCACGACCTCGAGCTGCGCAGCGCCGCGAGCGCCGCCGAGTCGCGCAGCGAGGAGGACCTGGCGGAGCTGCGGCGGGCGCTGCCCGACCCGGCCCGACTCGACCCCGAGGGAGCGCTGGCCGCCGATGTCGGCTTCCACCGGGCGCTGGCGGCGGCCAGCCGCAACCCGCTGCTGATCGGCTTCGTCGGCGCCACCGCGACCGCCTTCCGACGCTTCGGCGAGGACGCCCGGGAGATCGTGCCACCGGAGATGCTCGCTCACCTCGACGAGGTGGTCGCGGCGGTCGCCGCGCGGGACCCCGACGCGGCGCGCGAGGCGATGCGCTGCCACCTCGCCTACTTCAGCCGCTACTTCGACCTGCGCTGAGGGCCCCGACCTAATCGGCCGCGCGGCGGGCGGCCTCCTCGCGGGAGGCGTCCCAGAGGCTGGTCAGCCGGGCGAAGGTCGCCTCGGTGACGGGCAGGTCGGCGCCACGCTCGCGCACCGCGGCGACTACCGCCCGCAGGTCCTTGTCGAGGATGTCGAGCGCGTTTTCCGGCTCGTACTGCTCCCAGAGGCTGCGCATCCAGTCCCAGTGGGCGAGCGGCCAGCTGGCGCCGGTGCCGTCGAGGACGGCGCCGATCACCGGCTCCGGCTCGAGCCCGTACTCGCCGGCCAGCGCCAGCGCCTCGTAGGTGCCGGCGATCGCCGTCGCCATCATCACCTGGTTGGCGAGCTTCGCCGCCTGGCTGGCGCCGGGGCGGGCGCCGAGCTCGTGGACGTGGGCGCCGAGCGGCTCGAGCAGCGGCCGCACCCGGGCCAGCGCCGCCGGGTCGCCGGAGGCCATGATCGAGAGCGTGCCGGCCTCGGCGCCGCGAACGCCGCCGCTGACCGGGACGTCGAGGACGGTGAGGCCGCGCTCGGCGCCCGCGGCGGCGAGGCGCTCGACGCTGGGCGGGTCCATGGTGCTCATCATCACCACGTCGAGCGGGCCCGAGGCGGTGGCGGCGAGGCCACCGGGGCCGAGGATCAGCTCCTCGGTCTGGGCGCCGGTGCGCAGCATCGTCACCACCACCGTCGCTCCGGCGAGCAACCCGGGCAGGTCGGCGGCCAGCTCGACACCGGCCCCGGCGGCGGCCTCGACGCGGGCGGGATCGCGGTCGAGGCCGACCACCCGGTGGCCGGCGGCGACCAGGTTGGTCGCCATCGGCAGCCCCATCTCACCCAACCCGACCCAGCCGACGGCCGGCGCGGGGGGCCCGCCGGGCGTCGTCGGCTGGTCGGAAGGAGCCGCCATCTGGCTCGCCACTATCGGCCCGCAACGGCGCCGAGTCAAACAAAAAATAACTTACGTTTTAGCGGCCCCGATAGGGCGCCCCGGGCGGTGCGCGAGGCGCCGCTCCGTGGTTGTCTCTTGCTCCGGCGGCACGATCGTGGTCGTCCTTTGCTCCGGATAGCGACACGAAAGACAACCACGGTCCGGCAGCGGGTGAACGGACAACCACACCTGTGTCTTGGCCGCCATCCCGCGGCGGGCCCGCCACCCCGGCGTTCGCTCCCACCCCCTTCGTTGCCGCCGTCCCCAGCCTCGCCGCCGCCCGGGCGTGGCCGCCACCTGGGCCGTGGCCGCCGCCCGGGGCGTGGTTGTCTTTTGTCAACCTGCGCGCCGAGTGGTTGTCTTTTCTCCGGCATAGGTTGACAAAGGACAACCACGGTGGCGGCGGCCGGACGAAAGACAACCACGCTCGTGGGGAGGGGCTCGAGAAGGTTGTGATGTTTGATCAGACGTTGTAGCGTTGCGGGCGAGAAAGCCGCTGCGGAGAGGACTCGCCTGTGAACGTCGGACCGCTCGAGATCGTGATCCTGGTCGTCGTCGTCCTGCTCGTCTTCGGGGCGCGGAAATTGCCAGAGCTCGGCAGCTCGCTGGGCCAGTCGATTCGCGGCTTCGGCAAGGGGATCAGCGGCGAGGCCGACGAGGAGCCGGCGCGGGTCGAGGAGGCGGCGCCGCCCGAGCAGGGGGGCCGATCCGAGGCGCCGCCCGCGGCCGCGGAGCCCGACCCCCCGGTCTCGGCGGAGCGCCGCGCCGGATGACGACGCCGGCCGCCGGCGCCGCCGCCACGGCCGAGCCCTCGGCGCGTGCCTGGCTGCACTCGCTGGCCGCCGGGGAGTGCTCCTCCCGCGAGCTGACCGAGCGGACGCTGAGCCGGATCGAAGCGGTCGAGCCGGCGCTGAACGCGGTCGTCGCGGTCGAGCCGGAGCGCTCGCTCGCCGAAGCCGAGGAGGCGGACCGCCGCCGCGCCGCCGGCGAGGGCGCCGAGGCGGCGCTGCTCGGCCTGCCGATCACGATCAAGGACTCGCTCGACGTCGCCGGCTGGCCGACGAGCTACGGCTCCTTCGCCGCCGCGCCGGAGCCGGCCGCCGCCGACGCCACCGCGGTCGGCCGCCTGCGCGCCGCCGGCGCGATCGTCGTCGCCAAGACCAACCTCCCCGAGACCTCCTCCGACGCCGAGTCGGAGAACGCCCGCTTCGGCCAGACCAACAACCCCTGGGACCTCGAGCGCACGCCGGGCGGCTCGAGCGGCGGCGAGGCGGCGCTGCTCGGCGCCGACGCCTCGATCGTCGGGGTCGGGGTCGACGGCGGCTGCTCGATCCGCCTCCCGAGCCACTACTGCGGCGGCGTCGGCATCCGCCCCACCGCCGGCCGCGTGCCGGAGACCGGGCTGCGGCCGGCGACGCGGGCGACCGGGATGCTCGACATGTCGTGCATCGGCCCGATGGGGCGGCGGGTCGAGGACCTCGAGCTGCTGCTGCGGCTGATCAGCGGCGCCGACGGCGCCGACCCCTTCGCGCCGCCGATCCCGCCGCCGCTCGCCGCGCCCACAGATCTGCGGCTGCGGGTCGGCCACTACGCGACCGACCCGCTGACCACGCCGACCGCGGCGACCCGGCAGGCGGTCAGCGACGCGGCCGCCGCGATCGGCGAGGCGGAGGAGGTCGAGCCGCCCGACGTCAGCAGCGCCACCGAGATCGTCTTCGAGGCGATCGGCGCCGACGGCGGCGCCCACCTGACCCGCGCGGTCGCCGCCGCCGGCGGTCGCCACACCGAGCAGTTCGCGGCGCTGCTCGCGGGCCTGGCCGGCGCCGAGACGATCAGCGCCGAGCAGGCCTTCGACCGGATCGCGCGGCTGTTCGCGCTGCGCGCCGCGGTCCGCGCCTTCGCCGCCGGCCACGACGTCGTCGTCTGCCCGGTCGCCCCCGGCCCGGCGCCGCGCCACCACGAGGCCCCCGCCGAAGGCGGCGAGAGGCGCGCGGATGGATACGACTGGCTCAACTTCTGCTCCACCTACTCGGTCGCCGGGCTGCCGGTCGCGGTCGTCCGCGCCGGCGAGGAAGCCGGCCTGCCGATCGGCGTCCAGATCGTCGCCGCCCCCTTCCGCGAGGACCTGGCGCTGCTCGCCGCGGCCCGCGTCGAGGCGGCGCTCGGCGGCTTCCGGCCGGCGCCGACCCACCCCTGAAAGCTCCATCGACGACCGCCCGAGAAACGGAAGAAATTCTCGTTGAACCGCCCCTCCCTCGCTGATCTACTCGCGGCCATGCCCACCGTCTCCGAGGCCGAGCGCGAGCGCCGCTGGCAGCGCCTCCAGGACCTGATCGAGGCGGAGGGGCTCGACGCGCTCGTCCTCGCCGCCAACGACTACCGCGGCCACAAGGGCACGCTGCGCTGGGTCGGCGACTTCAACCTCGTCCACCGCTACGGCTACGCGCTCGCCGCGCCCGGCCGCGACCCCTCGCTGCTGCTCCCCGAGAACCTGGCGCTGCAGCCGCTCGGCCGCTGGCCGATCGAGGTCGCCTACGCCCGCGACCTCGGCGCCGGGCTCGCCGCGGCGCTCGCCGAGCTCGCGGCCGTCGCCGGATCGGCGTCGTCGGCCTCGGCCAGGTGATGAAGGTCGAGGACTACCTGGCGGTCCGCGCCGCGCTTCCCGGAGGCGGAGATCGTCGATGCGACGCTCGCCTTCGAGCGGGTGCGCGCCGCCAAGGAGCCGCACGAGCTGGAGGGCGTCCGCGAGGCGACGCGGATCGCCGAGGCGGCCTTCGAGCGGCTGCTCGAAGTCGCCGGCAGCGGGGTCAGCGAGCGTCAGATCGGCGCCGAGGTCGCCCGCACCGCGCTCGCGGCCGGCGGCGAGGACCTGCTGTTCCTGACGATGTACGGGCGCCGGCGCGAGGACGGCACGGTCGGCGGCCACTTCGGCATCGCCGCCGACCGGGTCCTGCGACGCGGCGACGTCCACACCTTCTCCTTCGAGCTGGTCGGCCCGCTCGGCTACTGGATGGAGCTGTCGCGGATGGTCAGCGTCGGCCCGCCGGACGAGCTGGCGCGGCGGCTGAACGCGGCCGTCGCCGCCGGCCTGCGGGCGGGCGGCGACGCGCTCGCCGCCGGCGAGCTCCCGAGCGCCGCCCAGGCCGCGATCGAGGCCGCGGCCGCGGACCACGACACGACCTGCGCCTACTGGTCCGGCCACGGGATCGGCCAGGACGTGATCGAGGAGCCGTGGGTCGGCCTCGACGTCGTCCAGGACCTGGTCGCGGCGCCGGCCGAGCCGCTCGCCGCCGGCATGGTCCTCTCGCTTCACCCCTTCGTCGTCGACTCCGAGCAGCGCGGCATCGGCTACATGGCCGACACCTTCGCGGTCGAGGCCGAGCGCGCCGTCCCGATCTCCGACCTGTCACGCGACCTCTACGAGGTGTCCTGAATGAGCAACGGCGCCGCCGACACCGCCCCCGGCACCCCCGCCTCCGTCGACCCGATCCTCGCCTCGGTCCTGCAGCGCCGCGTCCAGGCGATCACCCACGAGATGGCGACGGTGCTGATGCGCTCCTCGCGCTCGCCGATCTTCAACGAGATCGGCGACCTCGTGACGGTGCTCTTCGACCGCGCCGGCCGCACCCTGGCCCAGACCGAGTACGCCTCGATCATCGCCAACGGCGCCCAGCCGCCGCTCGCCGGGATCATCGAGTACTTCGGCGACGACCTCGCCGACGGCGACGTGATCCTCCACAACGACGTCTTCAGCGGCGGCAACCAGAACGCCGACGTCGGCGTCTTCCTGCCGGTCTTCCACGACGGCGAGCTGGTCGCCTGGGCGGCGAGCAAGGGCCACGTCGCCGACATCGGCGGGATGACCGCCGGCGGCTACGACCCGCGCGCCCGCGAGGTCTGGCAGGAGGCGTTCCGGATCCCGCCGCTGAAGATCATCGCGGGCGGCGTCCTGCGCCGCGACGTCTGGGACCTGGTGACGGCCAACATCCGCCTCGAGATCGTCGCCGAGGACATCAAAGCGATGATCGGCGCCTGCACGATCGGCCGCCGCCGCCTCGACGAGGTGCTCGGCCGCTACGGCGTCGAGCGCTTCGACGCCCACATGGACCACGTGATCGAGACCTCCGAGCGCAGCGTCCGGGCCGAGATCGAGCGCTGGCCCGACGGCGTCTACCACGGCGAGAGCTTCATGCAGTCCGACGGCCTCGACCCCAGCGCCCGCTACCGGATCGCGGTCGAGGTGACGATCGACGGCTCCGACATCACCTTCGACTTCTCCGCCTCCGACGACCAGGCGCCGGGCTTCACCAACATGCCGGCCGCCTCCGCGGTCGGGGCGATCCGCATCACCTTCCTGATGTTGGTCGCCGCCGGCGGCCTCTCGATCCCCGCCAACCACGGCCTCTTCGCGCCGATCCGCACCGTCTTCCGCAAAGGCTCGCTGATCGACCCCGAGTTCCCCGCCTCGACGATCTTCGGCAACCAGATGTGCGACGAGGTGCTCGAGGCGATCATGGGGGCGCTCGCCGAGGCGCTGCCGGACCGGGTCACCGCCGGCTGGAACCAGTTCCTCTGCACGGCGCTGAGCGGGGTCGACCCGCGCACCGGTGAGCCTTCGGTCTCGTTGACGATCTTCCAGCGCGGCGGCCCGGGCGCGATGCGCGGCGCCGACGGCTACGACGCGCTCGGCTTCACCGGCACCCCCGGCAGCATGCGCTCCCCCGACATGGAGATGTTCGAGCTCTCCACCCCCCACACCATGCGACTACTGCGAATACCTGCCGGACTCGGCCGGCGCACGGCGAGTGGCGCGGCGGCTACGGCACCCGCTCGAGCTGGACCTTCTACGGCGAGCACGAGGCGGGGACGACGATCGGCGACGACGTGGCAGCAGAGGGCGCAGACCCTGCGCCTGGCCTCTTCGGCGGCGGCCCCGGCGGCCTCAACGAGCTGACGCTCCGCTACCCCGACGGCACCGAGCGGGACTGGGGCTCGAAGGAGATCGTCGAGGAGATCCCGGTCGGGACGGTCTGCGAGTCGATCAGCGGCGGCGGCGGCGGTTACGGCGAGGCGCGGCGGCGCGACCCGGAGCTGGTCCGGGCCGAGGTCCGCGACGGGCTGCTGAGCCGCGAGGCGGCGGCGCGCGACTACGGGGTCGCCGTCAGCGAGGACGGCCGTGCGGTCGACGCCGGCGCCACCGCGGCGCTGCGCGAGGAGGCCAGAGGGTGAGCTACCGGGTCGGGATCGACGTCGGCGGCACCTTCACCGACTTCCTGCTGCTCGGCGACGGAGTGCGGATCGCCCACAAGACCAGCTCCACGCCGGACGACCCCTCGCGCGGGTTCGCCAACGGGCTGGAGGAGATCGCGGCGCGGCTCGACCTCGGCCTCGAGGCGCTGGTCGAGCAGCTGGAGCTGATCGTCCACGGCACCACCGTCACCACCAACGCGGTGCTGACCCGGCGCGGGGCCCGCACCGGGCTGCTGGCGACCGCCGGCTTCCGCGACGCGCTTGCGCTCCGCGACGGCACCCGCGAGGACGCCCTACGACAACTCCCTGCGGCCGCCCGAGCCGCTGGTGCCGCGCTACCTGCGGCTGCCGGTCGGCGGCCGGGTCGACTACAAGGGCGACGAGCTGGAGCCGCTGCGCGAGGACGACGTCGTCGCCGCGGCGCACGCCTTCGCCGAGGAGGGAGTCGAAGCGGTGGCGATCTCCTTCATGCACTCGCCCGCCAACCCCGATCACGAGCGGCGGGCGCGGGAGCTGGTCGCCGAGCATCTGGGCGACGCCTACGTGACCGCCTCCAGCGACCTGCTCTCGCAGGTCCGCTACTACGACCGCACCAGCACCACGGTCCTGAACGCCTACGCCGGGCCGATCATCTCCCGCTACCTGGAGGCGCTGACCGCGCGGCTCGAGGCGCTCTCCTTCGGCGGCACGCTCCTGATCATGCAGTCGAACGGCGGCGTCGCGACGCCGGCCGAGATCAGCGAGCGGGCGGCGCTCTCGCTGCTCTCCGGCCCGGCCTCCGGCCCGACCGCCGGCCTCTGGCAGCTGGCCCCGCACGGCGCTCAGCGACTGCATAACGGTCGACATGGGCGGCACCAGCTTCGACGCGGCGCTGGTCCAGGACGGCGAGCCGCTGCTGATGGTCGACGGCCTGGTCGACCGCTGGCGGCTGGCGCTGCCGACGATCGACATCCACACGATCGGCGCCGGCGGCGGCTCGATCGCCTGGCTCGACGAGGGCGGCCTGCTGCACGTCGGCCCGCAGAGCGCCGGCGCCGCGCCGGGGCCCGCCTGCTACGGCCGCGGCGGCAGCGAGCCGACCGTCACCGACGCCGACCTGGTGCTCGGCTACCTGGCCGAGGAGTCGTTCGCCCACGGCGGGATGCGTGCTCGACCTGGCGGCGGCGCGCGCCGCCTTCGAGCCGCTCGCCGCGGGGCTCGGGCTGGGCGTCGAGGAGGCGGCGGCCGGCGTCTACGAGCTGGTCAACGTGACGATGGCGACCGGGGTGCGGGACATCAGCGTCCGCCGCGGCCTCGACCCGCGCGACTTCCCGCTGGTCGTCGCCGGCGGCGCCGGGCCGCTGCACGCGGCGCCGATCGCCCGCGAGCTCGAGATCCCGGCGCTGCTGGTGCCGCGCGACTCCTCGATCTTCTGCGCCGCCGGGATGCTGCTCTCCGACTTCAAGCACGACGACGTGCGCGCCCACAAGGCGCCGCTCGGCGCGAGCCAGCGCGAGGCGGTGACGGCGCTCTTCGCGGAGATGGAAGCGGCCGGCGGCGAGACGCTCGACCGCGAGGGCGTCGACCGCGAGCGGCGGATCCAGCGGCCGGCCGCTCGACCTCCGCTACGTCGGCCAGTGGCACGAGCTGACCGTCCCGGTCGAGCTGCCGCTCGACGTCGACGCCGATCACCGCCGTCCTTCCACGAGCAGCACGACCGCCTCTTCGGCCACAGCTCGCCGGGGGCGGCGATCGAGATGCTCGCGCGTCCGGCTCGGCGTCGTCGGGCGCACCGACAAGCCGCCGGTCGAGGCGCCGGCCGCCGCCGGGCGCGGCCGAGCCGCTGGTCGGCGAGCGGCCGGTCTGGTCGGCGGCCGAGCGGCGGCTGCTCGAGACGCCGGTCTACGACGGCGCCGCGCTGGCGCCGGGGGCGGCGCTCGAGGGACCGGCGATCGTCGAGCTGGCGAGCACGACGATCGTCGTCCCGGAGGGGTTCGCGCTCGACGTCGACGCCTACGGGACCTTCGCGGTCCACGCCGGCGAGCGCGGGGTCGAGTTCGCGCGGCGGCTGAAGGGCGTCGGCGCCGCCGGGGCGGCTTCGTGACGGGCGCGCGGCGCGACCCGCTGCGGCGTCGTCGGCGTCGGCACCCTGGGCGCGGCGATCGCCGAGCGGCTGGCGTCGCAGGGCCTGCCGGTCGCCGCCTACGACCTCGACCCGGCCCGCGCCGAGGCGCTCGCCGAGCACGGCGTCGCCGCGGCCTCCTCGCCGCGCGAGCTGGCGGAACGCTCCGACGTCGTCCTCCTGCTGCTGCCCGACACGCCCGAGGTGCTGGAAGCGCTCGCGGGCGAGGACGGGCTGGAAGCCGGGCTGGCCGAAGGCAGCGCGGTGCTGCTCGCGAGCACGGTGGCGCCGGCGACCCCGCGCGAGCTGGCCGAGCGCCTCGGCGCCCGCGGCGTCGCCCTGCTCGACACGCCGGTCAGCGGCGGCCCGGTGGCGGCCCGCGACGGCTCGCTGCGGATCATGGTCGGCGGCAGCGAGGAGGGCTTCGAGCGAGCGCGGCCGCTGCTCGAGGCGGTCGGCCGGCCGGTCCACGTCGGCCCGGTCGGGCACGGCGAGATCGCGAAGCTGGCCAACAACCTGATGGGCTCGGTCATCGTCCTGGGCATCGCCGAGGGGCTGGCGCTGGCGGCGAAGGCGGGAGCCGACCTCGACAAGGTCCGCGAGGCGATCGGCGGCGGCTCGGGGTCGAGCTGGATCCTCGAGGAGTGGATGCCGCGCACCGTCCTGGCCGGCAACACCGAGGCCGACTTCGCGGTGCGGCTGATGTCGAAGGACATGCGCCTGGTTGGCGAATACGCCGAGGAGCTCGGCGTCCCCCACGCCGCCGGCGAGCTCGCCAAAGAGACCTTCGACGCCGTGCGCGACGAGGGCTACGGCGACCGCGACTTCTCGATCCTGGTGGCGCTGCGGGCGGCCGAAGCGGGGGCGCCGCTCGACGGCGTCCGGCTCCACGGCGACGAGGAGGCGGAGTGAGCCCGGACCCCGAGCTCAGGGGCCAGGTCGCGGTCGTGACCGGCGCCGGCCGCGGGATCGGAGCGGCGATCGCCGAGCGCCTGGCGGCGGCCGGCGCCCGCGTCGTCGTCGCCGACAAGGACCTCGCCGCGGCCGAATCCCTCGCCGCCGGCGACGATCGCCTCCACCCCCACGCCGTCGACGTCGCCGACTGGGACGACGTCCACGACCTCGTCGCCCGGACCCAGGAGCGCGAGGGCCGCCTCGACGTCTTCGTCAACAACGCCGCCGTCACCATCTCCCGCGACTTCTGGGACCTCGAGCCGGCCGAGTGGGACGAGGTGCTCCAGGTAAACCTGCGCGGCACCCTCGCCGGCTGCCGCGCCGCCGGCGCCGTCATGCGCGACGCCGGCCGCGGCCGCATCGTCAACCTCACCTCCCTGGCCGGCCAGCAGGGCAGCGCCGTCAACGGCGCTCACTACTCCGCCTCGAAGGCCGGGATCATCGTCCTCACCAAGATCGCCGCCGCCGAGCTCGCCCCGCACGGCGTCACCGTCAACGCGATCGCCCCCGCCGCGATCGAGGGCCCGCTCGCCGACGCCCTCCCACCCGAGCGTCGCGACCACCTGGCCGCCTCGATCCCCGTCGGCCGCCTCGGCCATCCCGCCGAGGTCGCCTCGCTCGTCGCTTACCTGGCCTCGGAGGACGCCGCCTACATCACTGGCGCCACCTTCGACGTCAACGGCGGCCTCTTCATGCGCTAGGGCGCCGGCGGAACTCGCCGGCGCCCGGATACATGAGTCCTCACGTCCGGTACACCCGCACAGCTCACCGTGCAGCATTTGCCCCCGCGCAGCACGAGCGGCATCATCGAGCGCTCGCAGTATCGCACGCGCAGGAAGGATCGCTGGCTACTCGCGCGCGATATTGATCGCAGCCCCCCACAAACCCTGGGCGACCGACCCTTCCGGGTGCGGCGCCACACACTTCTGGGGCGGAGCCGCAGCGGGACGCTGGGATGGAGGGCTCGGAGCGGGCCACGGACCCACCAACCACACCGAGAGGCCAGCGGAGCTGGCAAGCCCCTCGGTGGACTGGTTAGTGGTAAGGACTAGCTAATGTTCATAGGGGTGCTACCGACCTCCATTGTGAACGAGCCATCGAGCTTGGCGGTGCCACAGGCGCCGCCGTTTAGCCCAGTAGCTTCAGTGAAGGTGATGGTGTCGGTGCCAGGACTGTAGGCGCCGGCGACGTTGGTGCCGTTGAAGGTACACGTGAGTCCGCCGAGGTCGAATACAAATTTGATCGTGATCTTCACGGTACCTGACGCGGTGATCGTGGTGTGAATGCGAATTTCTGTGAAGTTCACCGCGCCGTTTTTGTTCGTGCATTCCGCGGACGTGAACTGGTTGATGCTTTCTGATTCCACGCCTTCAGTATCGTTGTTTTTCGTCAGGGTCCCCGTGAAGTTGAGGTGCCCGCATGTAAGGTTGCCTATCGTCGCGAATGTGAGCGTGACATCGGTGCCTGTCGCAGTGACCGCCGTACCGGGTTTGAGGACTTCGCCGGTTTTGGAGTTGGTCGCTGTCGGCGCGGCGCTCGCCATCGCCGGGACGGCAAACACCAGAACTGCGACAGCCGCCATGAGTAGGCTCAACTTCTTAGCCATGCTTGTACCCTCCTGTGAGTACCACCGGCGGTTTGTCTCTTGGGAAAGATCCCGGCCGGTTCGGTTTTGATGCCACGGTTTCGTCTGCTGGTAGAGCCGGCGGCGGCTGCGGCTATTTGCATGAGCATTCGTAACCGGCGAACTGCTGTCGGTCAAGAAACGGCGAGCGGTTTGGAAGCCTGTAGTGAGTATCGCTGCAAATATCGTTAAGGCGATTCTTGAGGGCGCCGAATCGCGCACGCTTTATGAGGCGTCCGGAGAAGAGGCACAATTCCCGCTGCGGGCCGACGCATTTCCAGGTTCCCCGCGAACGCACGGTCTGGCAGCGCACCGCCGCTGTTAAGAGAGGCGAGTGTCTAACGCCGGACTGGTCTCAACTCGATCGTCCCGGCCGTGATCGAGGATCCCTCGCCGACGCCCTCCCGCCCGAGCGCCGCGAGCAGCTGGCCGCCTCGAACCACGTCGCCCGCCTCGGCCACCCGGCTGAGGTGACCTCCTTCGTCGCCCACGCCGCCTCGGAGGACATCGGGCCTGCATCCCGGCGCCACCTCGATGCTAACGGCCCTCTCCGTCCGCTGACCAGCTCTTCTGAATTAATCAGAGGATCTTGTGGTACTTTCCCGGACCTGAAAGGCGAGCGACGGGAGGCGGCAATGCGGGTCCTTTTGAAATCGGGGGGAAGCTGGCTGGGTGCGCGTCGCTGCTGTTGATCGCGCTCACGGCGCTGCTGCCGGGGCCCGCGAGCGCCGCGGCGCCCCTCGCCACCACGAAAGCAGCCACCGAAGTCGCGAAAGAATCGGCCAAGCTGAATGGGCTGGTCAATCCCACCGGCACGGCGACCGGCTACTGGTTCGAATATGGAACCAGCAACAAATACGGGACGAAAACCGCGTTGACCGGCGTCGGATCTCAAAACGGGAACGTCGAAGTGAACAACGTCGTTACCGGACTCCCGAAAAGCACCCTTTACCACTTCCGGATCGTCGCCCAGAACGTGTTCGGCAAAGCCGTCGGCGCCGACGAAACGTTCAACACGTTGCCGGTCAGGGTCGTCACCGAACCGGCAACCGAAGTGCTTGGCAAAGCGGCGACCCTGAACGGGAAGGGCAACGCGGAAGGGGCCAAAGTAACCGTCTACTTCGAATACGGCACCACCGAAGCATACGGCTCGAAAACGTCCGAACAGAGCCTCGGCGGAACCGAATTGAAACCGTTCCAGGCGATGTTGAAAAGCCTTCCGCCGGGCACCACCTACCACTTCCGAGCCGTCATCGTCACGACTGAAGGAACCAAGGTCGGGGTCGATCGCACCTTTGCCACGCCCGCGCACTCCTGGTTCGTGCAGAGCACGCCGAATCCGGTCACCCATGACGCGCTCGAAGCAGTCTCCTGCATCTCCGGCAGCGAATGCATAGCGGTCGGCGACGAACCGATCGCACTCAGCTGGAACGGCAGCAGCTGGTCAGCGATGACGATTCCGAGCCCGGGCGGGATCACCGAACTCGATTCGGTCTCGTGCTCGAGCTTCAGCGCCTGCACGGCGGTTGGGCTGCACTGGAACACCTTCACCACCTACGTGCCGCTGGCCGAGCGCTGGAACGGGAGCGAATGGAAGATCCAGGAAGTCCCCACCCCAACCGGTTCCCTGCAGAGTACTCTGCACGGGGTCCAGTGCACGTCGAGTACCGCCTGCACCGCGGTCGGGAACTACCTGGCGGCCAAAGAAGAATGGCTGCCGTTCGCCGCCGTCTGGAACGGCAGCGAATGGAAACTGCAGGAAATGGCGGTCCCGGTCGGGCACTCCCTCAACTACGTCTACGACCTGTCGTGCTCCTCGGCCAGCGCCTGCACCGCGGTCGGCTACACCTCGGGAGAATTCCTGGCGGAGCGCTGGAACGGGACCGAATGGAAGGTGCAGACGACGCCGACGCTCGGCGGCACCTGGGAAGGCGTGTCCTGTCCGACGGCGACGTTCTGCCTCGCGGCGGGCATGGTCAACCATTCGGAACCACGCCTGCCCTACGCGGCGAGCTGGAACGGGACCGAATGGAAAACCCTGAGCCCGCTGAAACCCAGCGAAGCGGTGGCCGGCCTCTTCTTCGACGTCTCGTGCAGCTCGGCGACCGCCTGCTCAGTCGTCGGCAGATGGAACAACGGCTCGTCGGGGTTCGGTCTCGTCGAGGGCTGGGACGGATCCACCTGGCAATACCAGGCGGTGGAACCGCCGTCCGGCTCCACGACCTGGCACCTCGGCGGCGTTTCCTGCCTCTCCTCCGTTCTCTGCGAGGCGGTCGGCTCCTACGGCGCCAATCCTCCCCTCGAAACCCTCGCCGAGCGCTTCGAATAGAGAGTTGGCTCTTTGTTGTGCGCGCCGGACCTGGAGCGGCCCGTCGGAAGCGACTCGATTCGGCCGGCGCCTGCCCGACCCAACCGAGAGGCCAGCGAAGTTCGCCAGACCCCTCGGCTGAATTGCTCGATGGATTAGGGCTTAGCTGATCAACACAGGAGTGGTACCGAGCTCCAGTGTGAATGAGCCATCGAGCGTGGCGGTGCCGCACGCGCCACCGTTTACGCCGGTCGCGCCGGTGAAGGTGACGGTGTCCGTACCGGCGGTGTAGCCGCCCGGGACGCTAGTACCGGTGAAGGTACAGGTGAGTTTGGTTCCGAGATCGATTTTGCTAACGAAAAAGGCAGACACGGATCCCGACACGTTGGCCACGAGGTTGGTGAGTTCGATGGTTGTGATGGTGACGGCTCCGTTTTTGTTCGTGCAGTTGTTATACGTGAACTGATTTATGCTTTTCATGGCCACGCCTTCAGTGTCGTTGTTCTTCGTCAATTGCGCACCGAGGTTTATCTGTTGGCATGTGATGTTGCCAACCGTCGCTGCTGTCAGGATGACGTCGCTACCTGTAGCCGTGATGGTTTCACCAACTTTAACTACGGTTCCACCCGCCGTTGCTGTCGGCGCGGCGCTCGCCATCGCCGGGACGGCAATCGCCCAAACGGCGACAGCTGCTATGAGTAGGCTCAGCTTCTTGGCCATGCTTCTACGCTCCTGTGTGTGTTTCCCGGCCGGTCCTGTCTCCTCAGAAGCTCTCTCGGCCGATTGGTTGCAAGCCGTGTCCCGTCCGCCGGTATATGGCCGGCGGAAGCCACGGCTCTTTGGATCGCCATTTCGTATCCGGCGATATAGCGCCAGTCAAGAAACGGTGAGCGTTAGCCGGCGTGTGTATTCGCCTCGCTGCAAATATCGTTCGACCGATTCCCGAGGGCGCCAAACCGCGCACGTTTGGGGAGGCACTCGCGCAGAGGTTCCTCCCGTCGGGACCCGTGACCGGCTTCCCGATCGGGTGCCCAGTTCGAGCACGGAACGGTTCACCAAGCCGAGCGGCCCACGATGGCGACCGGGGCGCCCTGTTGGTAGCTGGGGCGCCCCGGTTGGTGGTCAGTGAATGACGCTAGCTGGAAATCACGGGAGAGCTACCGACCTCCATTGTGAATGAGCCATCGAGTTTGGCGGTGCCGCACCCGACGCCGGAAATCCCGGCGGCGTCGGTGAACGTGAGCGTATCGGTCCCGGGAGTGTAGGCACCCGTGACGTTGGTGCCCGTGAAGGTGCATTTGAATTTGGTTCCGAGATCGATGAAGGTCCTGAAAGAAGCAGTTACCGTTCCCGACACAGTTGCTTTGAGGTCGGTGAGTTCGAAGCTTGTAATGACGACCGTGCCGTTTGGGTTGATGCAGTTTGCAGACGTGAACTGATTTATGCTGGTAATTGTCCAGCCATTGGTAGGGTTGTTCACGGCTACGTTCCCCGTAAGATTCAAGGTTCCGCATGTAGTGTTGCCCACAGTCGAGTCTGTCAGGATGACGTCGGTCCCTGTAAGGGTGATCGTCGTGTTGACTGGAACTGTCTGACCCGCTTTTTCGCCGCCTGCAAAAGTTACCTCCGGTGCAGCGCTCGCCATTGCCGGGACGGTGAACGCCAGAACTGCCGCAGCCGCCATGAGTAGGCTCAACTTCTTAGCCATTGTTGTACCCTCCTGTGAGTAAATATCAGTCTTGATGCTTCGGAAAGGTGTCCCGCCCGGCTGGTTGGAAGAGCTGTGAGCTTTGCATCGGCAGTCGTACCCGTTGGGGTAGCGTTAGTCAAGAAGCGTGAGAGATTGGTCAGTACGCGCTCCTTTTGGCCCGAGATCTCCCTGCAAACTCCCGTCGGCCGTCTATAGCGAGCGCAAAACGGCACACGTGTCAGGTGGCGGTCTGCTGAGTGCGGGGCGGTTTGAAAGTGGCGACGCAACGACGGTCACATGTCGCTCCAACGTCTGCTTCGGCACGCTTGATACCAGCCGACGTGTTCGGTTGACCGCAATTCCCTCGCTCCCGCGGGAGACGGTCGATCGCGCGGGCCGTCAGATCACCGCGTAAGCCCACGGGGAAGTGCGCTCAATCGCCGACGCCACGCGGAACGCAGTCCCGTCATCGTGGGGGCCGGCGGCGATCTGGATGCCGGTGGGGACGCCGGGCGAGGGGTGGCCGGTGGCGGTCGTGCCGGGAGTCGCCAGCTGGGCTAGGCCGGAGGGGACGGTGAGGACGGGGCAGGAGCTGGCGATGTTGAAGATCGGGGTGAGGGCGGCGTCGCAGAAGTGGTCGAGGGGCTGGTCGTCGATGAAGAGGGGCCGGGTGGCGTAGTCCTCGCCGGCAGCCATCGCGGCGACGCCCATGGTGGGGACGATCAGGGCGTCGTGGCGGTCGAAGATGGCGATCACGGCGGCGGCGAGGCGGCGTTCGAGGGCGGTGCGGCGCTCGGGGGCGAGGCTGGTGGCGCCGGCGAGGGAGCGCTCGAAGCACTCGACCGCGTAGGGGCTGAGGGTGCCGGGGCGGGCGCGCTCGCGGGCGAGTGCGGTCCGCGCCCGGTCGAGGTCGCCGTGGCCCCACATCGCGGCGTTGATCTCCTCGAGGCGCCAGTCGAGCTCGATCGCTTCGACCGCGACGCCGGCGTCGGCGAGGGCGGCGGCGACGGCGGTCGCGTTGTGGGCGACCGCCGCGGCCACCGGCAGGTCGCCGGGCCGGGCGCAGAAGGCGACGCGAAGGCCGGCCGCCCCGGCGGGCTCGAGCGGGAGCGGCGGCGTCGCCGGCAGCGTGGTTTGGTCGCCCGGGTGCGGCCCGGCCATCGCGTTGGCCAGCAGGGTGGCGTCCGCCACCGAGCGGGCAAGGGCCCCGGCGTGGAGCCAGGTCTCCAGGTTCTGCGGCGGCTCCAGCGGCACCCGGCCGTGGGGCGGCTTGAAGCCGACCACCCCGGCCAGGCAGGCCGGCGCCCGGATCGAGCCGCCGATGTCGGTGCCGGTCGCCAGCGGCGCGGTGCCCGCCGCGAGCGCCGCTGCCGAGCCGCCGGAGGAGCCGCCGACCCCGACCTCCAGGTCCCAGGGGTTCCGCGTCACCCCCCAGCGCTTGGCGTGCGAGATCGGCATGCAGCAGAACTCGGAGGTCGTCGTCCGCGCGTGGATGATCGCGCCGGCGTCGCGCAGCCGCTGCAGGGCGAAGGAGGTGCGCACCGCCGGCGCCTGCTCGAGCGGCTCCTGCAAGCCGTCGCTGACCACGTGCCCCGCCAGCGCCTGCGACTCCTTGGCCGCCACCGGCAGGCCCTCGAGTGGCCGCGCGGTCCCGGCCGTCCAGCGCGCCTCCGACTCGCGCGCCTCCTCCAGCGCCCGCTCGAACATCGTCTCGGCGAAGGCGTTGACGCTCGGCTCGACGACCGCCGCGCGCTCGACCAGCGCCTCCAGCAGCTCGACCGGCGAGAGGGTGCGGGCGGCGAACGCCTCGCGCGCCTCGGCCGCGCCGAGGTAGGCGAGCTGCGCCGCCGTCACCGCCACTCAGACCCCGGGGGGGAACTCGTGCTCGAGCCGCCCCTTGATCAGGTGCATCTCGGTCTTGTAGGCGTGGTAGGTCCGTTCCCAGGAGGCGTCGCTGTGCGAGGCGCCGCGCCAGGTGGTGAGGGTGATCACGCAGCTGCCGGGGTCGCGGCCGAGCTCGGCCCCCGGCACGATCCGCGCCTGGGTGACCCGGCGCAGGTCGTCCGGGTCCTTGCCGACCCGGTAGTCGACGAGGAGCAGATCCGGATGCGCCTCGAGCCGCACGTAGAGCTTGCTCGCGTCCCAGAGCGAGGTGCCGCTGGTCAGGCCGTCGCCCTCGTCGATCCGCTCCCAGCTGCCGAGCGCCCAGCGGCGCTGGTTCATCCCCGAGGCCATGTACTCGAAGGCGGTCTGCGGGTCGACGGCGACCTCGATCGAGGCGGTGTGCGAGTTGGGGTCGTCAGCCGGCATCGCCGGCCCCCTCCCCCTCGGCGCCGAGCTCGTCGCGCAGCGCCTCCATCCCGACCGACGCCTTCGGGTAGCCGACGTAGACGGCGAGCAGCGCCATCAGCTCGTCGAGCTCGGCCCGGCTGACGCCGTTCTCCGGCGCCCAGCGCAGGTGTCCGCGCAGCCGTGGCTCGACCCCGCCCTGGGTGACGAGGCTGGCGATCACGACGAGGCTGCGGTCGCGGCGGCTGAGCGCCCCCTCGCGCCAGGCCGCGGCGGCGGAGTGCTGGGCCTCCTCGGCCATCAGCGGGCCGAGCAGCTGCTCCATATAAGGGATCACCTCCTCCTCGCTGAGCCCGAACTGGCTCGCGTAGGCGGCGATCCCCTCGGCGCGGCGGGCCGAGTCGGGGCTCTCGCTGGTCTCTTCAGGCGGCATTTTCCCTCCTTGGTCGTGGGATCAGGTTCGAAGCTGCGGCGGACGCCGGGACCTGATCCTCCTCGGCGAGCCGGAAGGCGACCGCGGCGGCGGCGCGGGTGTCGGCGGCGAGCAGGTCGTAGTCGACCCAGCGCGGCGTGTCGCCGGACGAGTGGTAGTAGGGGTGCGGCGGCGGGTAGCGCCAGACCTGGCAGACCGGGACGCCGGCGGCGGCGAACGGCGCCTGGTCTGAGTAGGGGAAGTCGCGGGCGGCGACCTCGACCTCGACCTCCCAGCCGGTCGCGGCGGTCGCCGCGGCGGCGAGCTCGGCGAGCTCCGGCGAGGCGACGATCGTCCGCTTGGCGAGGACCGGCGGCCCGAGCGCGTCGAGGTTGACCATCGCCCGCGGCAGCTCGCCGGCGTGGGCGCGGACGTAGGCCGTCGCTCCCCAGCAGGCGAGCTCCTCGCCGGCGAAGGCGACGAAGGTCAGCGTCCGGCGCGGCCGCCGCGCCGCGGCCGCGCGGGCGATCCCCAGCAGCGCCGCCAGGCCGCTGCCGTTGTCGGCGGCGCCGGGGCTCTGGCGCTGGGTGTCGTAGTGGGCGCCGACCAGGATTCGCTCCGCCGGCGCCTCGGCCCCGGCGAGCTCGCCGACCACGTTGACCGCGGTCCGCTCGCGATACCGGGCCCGGTGCTCGATCCGCACCGGCGCCGGCCCAGCCGAGAGCGCAGCCAAGAGCCGCTCGCCGTCGCCGGCCTCGACCGTCACTCCGGGAACCGGCAGCACCCGCCCCTCCCAGGGCGGCCCCGGCGGCGGCGGGTAGAAGCTCGCGGTGAAGTGGCCGACCAGCCCGTCCGGGGTCGGCGAGAGCACGACCAGGCCGGCGGCGCCGCGGGCGACGATCTCCCCAGCCACCGCCGCCGGCAGGGCGCTGCGCAGGACGACGATCCGCCCAGCCACCCCGGCTCCGGCAGCTCCGGCCGCCTCCGGAGCCGCCGGCTCCCCCGCCCCGGCCGCGGCGGCCGCGTCCAGGTCGGCGACCTCCCCGGCCCCGACGTAGACCGCCTCGCCCTCGGCCAGCCCGGCGGCGCAGCTCTGCAGCCCGACGCAGCGCAGCTCCTCGGCGCCGACCCGGCAGCCGCTCGCCCCGTCGGGCTCGTAGGCCAGGTACTCGTACTCCTCGCCGCGCACCTCCGCCAGCCCGAGCGCCGCGAAACGCTCCAGCAGCAGATCACGCGCCCGCGCTTCCCCCTCGTCGCCGCAGAAGCGCGGCCCGAGCGCGGCGAAGCGCTCGACGTCGGCGCGCAGGGCGGCCGGCTCCAGCGCCGGCCCGCTCACGACCGGCCCCGGGCGAACTCCGAGATCACCTCGCGGAACCGGTCCGGCTCGTCGTAGTGGACCGGGTGGGCGCTCTCCTCGAACATCAGGTAGCGGCCGTCGGGGGCGGTCTCGGCGATGTAGCGCGCCAGCCCCTCGTCGTAGTAGGGGTCGTGCCGCCCGTAGATCGCCAGCACCGGCAGCCGCAGCTCGGCGAGCGCCGAGCGCTGGTCGAGCAGCGCCTGCTCGCGGACGATCCGGATCGAGTCGATCAGCTCGGTCTGCAGCGCCACCTCGTAGTAGAGCTGGGTGTAGGGATCGTCGGGGTCGCGGTTGGCGCCGCGGGCGAACTCGAGCTCGGAGCCCGGCCAGCCGGCGACCAGCTCGTCGATGTAGGTGTCGAGCTGCCCCGGCGGCAGCCCCCATTGGAAGTCGTCGTCGCTCTCGAGCTTGATCGGCCCGTTGATCAGCACCAGCCGCGCCACCCGGCCACCGCCGCGCGAGAGGTACTGGAGGCTGACCGAGCAGCCCAACGACCAGCCGACCAGCGTCACCTCGTCGGCCCCCAGCTGCTCGAGCACCACTCCGAGGTCGTCGGCGAGCAGGTCGAAGTCGTAACGGCCGGTCGGCCGGTCCGACTCGCCCATCCCGCGATGGTCGTAGGCGATCACCCGGAAGCCGGCCTCGACCAGCCGGTAGACGGCGGGGTCCCACTTGCGGTGCGACCCCTTCCAGCCGTGGACGAGGACAACGGTCTCCGGGCCTGCGCCGCGGTCGACGTAACGCAGGCGGGCCCCGTCGGGGGTCTCGAGGAAGCTCATCGGCCGCAGGTGTGAAACGAGGGTGCGGGGCGACGCCAGGCGCCGCCCCGCACCGCTGGCTCACTGCTCCAGTTCCACTTCCCCTTCGACCGGAGTCACGGGGATGTTTTCCAGCGTGTATTCCCGTTCGTTGGCCGGCACGTATTCCGAGATCGTTTCGCCGTCGACCAAGATCGATTTGACGATCACGCTTTTCGGTTCTTTGCCTCCCACCGCTTCGTTCGCGAGTTTCACCGCCGCGAAGCCGCTGGCCAGGTTGTCCGGGTCCCAGGTCCAGGAGATGCGGCCTTCTTCGACCGCTTCGATCGCACCCTGGTCACCGTTGGAACCGGTCACGATCACGCCTTCGTCGGGGCTTTCGACGGTGGCGATCTGCTTGCCTCCCGCCAGCAACGCCGCCGAGACGCCGAGCGCCGATTCGTCGTTGTAGTCCCAAACCGCTTCCACTTCCGGGTATTTGGTCAGCAGCGGTTCGAACACTTTCTGCGAGCCCGCCGCGTTATCCGCTTCGTTGTTCGTTTTGTTGATGATGTCGAGCCCAGCTTTTTTCGCTTCCCGGACGAAGCAGTCGGTGATCTCTTTGGTCGATTCGGCGACTTCGAGGCCGATCACGATGGTCTTCGCCTTCGGCTTCAATTTGGCGATCTTTTCCGCCGAGACCTGCTGGGGGTTGTTCGGGCCGCACTGCTGCACTTCCCACCAGACGGTCGCGCTGACGCCGGTGCCCTGCGAGTTCATCCCGATCACCGGGATTTTCTTCGCCTGGGCCTGTTCGTAGGCGCCGGCGACGGCGTTCGGGTCGAGGGTCCACGAGGTGATCGCGGCGACGCCTTTGTTGATCGCGGCTTCGACGTTGGAGACCTGCTTTTCGGCTGACAGAGCCGAGTCCAGCACGAACTCCGACCAGCCGAGTTCCTTGGCGGATTCTTCGAGCCCGGTGTTGATCACCTGCTGACCGGGCTGGGCCGCGACGGGGCTGATGTAGACGACGGATTTGCCGCTGCCGCTCGCTTCTTCGGAACCGCCGCCGGCTTCGGCTTCGGTGGTTTCCGCGGCGGTGCTTTCTTCGGCGCTCGAGGTGTCCGAGCCGCCTCCCCCGCAAGCCGCCATCACCAACGCCAGCAGCAGCATCGCTGCCGGGAGGGCTATCCAACGTTTCATACCTTTTCCTTTCATCGGTGGCACTCACCCACTGACATCACCCTTCTTGGACCGCCGCCCCTGGCGTTGGTGGTCGTTTGAAGTAGTTCTCTCTTTCCCGTACTCATGCAATCGACCCCTCGATCCGGTCGGCGGTGCGCTCGGCGAGGACCATGATCGAGACCATCGGGTTGACCCCGGGCGCGGTCGGCAGCGCCGAGGCGTCGCCAACCCACACGCCCTCGACGTCGTGCAGCTGCCCGTCACCGTCGGCGACCGCAGCGGCCGCCGAGGCGCCCATCCGGCACGACCCCATCTGGTGCGCCGAGTACGCCATGTACTCGGCGGTCGGGGTCGCCGCCAGCTGCTCGAGGTAAGCGTCGAAGTCCTCGCCGCGGCGCCAGTGGCGCGGCCGCCAGTGGAACGTGAAGACCTCGGCGGCGCCGGCCGCCTCGTGCACCCTCGCAAGCTCGGTGTGGGCGCGGATCGCGACCCGGCGGTCGACCTCGTCGTCGAGAGCCCAGCGGACCAGCGCCCGCCGGTCGGGGCCGAGGACGACCTCGCCACTGCCGACGTCGTGGGAGATCGAGTGCCAGCTCGCCATTAGCGGGAACTTGAGGAAGTGGTCGCGGATCTGGCGGCCGTCGGTCCACGGCGACTGGCCGGCCCAGGTCGCCGGGCTGAGCCCGAGCGGCGAGATGTAGAAGCCGCCCTCGCCCTCGCACTGCATGAAGTCGAACGACATCACCGTGATCAGCTGGCCGTTCCAGGCCTCGATCGGCTCGTCGTAGACGCCGGTGACCATGTAGCTCGGGTGGACCCGCAGGTTCCTGCCGACCGCCGGCCCGCCGATCCCCGAGCGCAGGAGGAGCGCCGGCGACTCGATCCCGCCGGCGGCGACCACCACGGTCCCTGCCTCGACGGTCAGCCGCGTCTCCCCCACCCGCGCCTCGACGCCGGTGGCGCGGCCGCCGCTGGTCGTCACCCGCTCGACGGTGCACTCGACGACGAAGCGGGCGCCGGCGTCGGCGGCGTCCTGCAGGTAGGTCTTCAGCACCGAGCGCTTGCAGCCCTGCTGGCAGCCGGCGTTGCAGTAGCCGCAGTGCTCGGGGTCGTCGCGCAGCTCGGCATTGCGGGGGATGCGGTGGTGCTCGAGCCCGGCCGCACCGAGGCCGCTGATCAGCGTCTCGGCGTTGCGGTTGTAGTGAGTCGCCTCGGCGTTGGCGCCGAGCTTCTCCCAGACGGTCTCCAGGTAGCCGTCCCATTCCGGCCCGTCGACGCCCTCGACCCCGAGCGCCGCCCATTCGCCGCGCACCTCCTCGGGGGTCGGCCGGCAGGCCATCGAGTTGATCACGGTGCCGCCGCCGAGGGTCGAGCCGGCGAGCAGGCCGAGCTCGCCGCCCTCGCTCCAGCCGAGGCCGCCGCCGAGGTACATCGCCGCCCCCTCCGCCTCGAGCTGGCGGAAGTCCGACTCGTTGCGGTAGCCGCCCATCTCCAGCACCAGCACCGACCTGCCGGCCGCCGCCAGGCGGGCCGCGATCACCGCGCCGCCGGCCCCCGAGCCGACGACGCAGACGTCGGCCTGCAGGGTCGCCTCGGCACCCGCGACCGGCGTCAGCGGAATCGTCTTCGGCGCCTGCTCGGGGCTCGGCGCCGCCGAGCTCGGGCCGGGGTAGCCGATCTCCTCCCAGATCGGGTTGCGGAGGTCCTCGTCGAAGGAGCCGAAGAGGTCGCCGAAGACCATCGTCTTCAGTTGCTTCAGCCCGAAGCGGCCCGGCTCGCCGTCGCCGGCGGCGAGCAGCAGCTGCTCGCGGCGCTCGAGCGGCGCCTCCGCGAAGCCCTCGGCGTCGAGGTCGGAGAGAAGCGATTCGACGGCCGCCGCGACGTGCGGCGCCAGCCCCTCGCAGCCGGCCGCGACCCGCTCGGCGATCCCCAGCGCCGAGGCCGACTCGCCCCAGGCGCCGCCGCGGCCGTCGTCCTCGAGCGGTGGCAGCAGCGTGTCGCAGACCGACGCGATCAGCTGGGCCCGCTCGGTCGCGACGGCCTCGCTCAACGCACGGGTCCTTCGGTCACCGCGGCGCGGGCGCCGCGGGCCCGCCGCACCGACCAGCCGCGCTCGCGGAGGACGCCGAGGCCGACGGCGATGATCAGGATCGAGCCGCTGACGATGCCCTGCCAGAAGCTCGAGACGTTGCTCAGGGTCAGCCCGTTCTGGACGACGCCGAGGAAGACGACGCCGATCACGGTGCCGAAGATGCCGCCGACGCCGCCGGTGAAGCTGGTGCCGCCGATCAGCACCGCCGCCAGCACGGTCAGCAGCAGGTTCGGGTCCGGGGTCGGCGCGCCGGCGGTGAGGCGGCCGACCGAGATCATGCAGGCGAGTCCGGCGGCGAGGCCGGCGACCGTGTAGACGCCGATCAAGACCCAGTTGACGTTGATGCCGGAGAGCCGCGCCGCCTCCTCGTTGGAGCCGATCGCGAACAGCGAGCGGCCGAAGGTCGTGTAGCGCAGCACGCCGCCGGCCACCAGCAGCAGCACCACGTCGAATACCAGCAGCAGCGGGATCGGGCCGATGTCGTTGGTGACCAGGTCGTGGATCGGCTTGAAGGCGCTCTCGGAGAAGATCGAGACCGTCTGCCCTTCCTGGACGACCAGCGCGAAGCTCTGCCAGATCGAGAGCGCGCCGAGGGTGACGGCGAGGAAGGAGATCTTCGCTTTGGCGATCAGGAAGCCGTTGCCGAAGCCGGCGGCGGCGCCGAAGGCGAGCGCCAGCAGCACCGCCGGCACCAGGCCCCAGCCCGATTTGAAGGCGATCGCCAGCATCATCGAGCAGGCGGTCATCAGCGAGGCGGTCGAGAGGTCGATCCCGGCGGTGATGACGACGAAGGTGGCGCCCAGCGCCAGCACCAGGATCACCGAGTTGGCGCCGATGATGTTTTTCATGTTGTCCCAGGTGAGGAAGGTGCTCTGGGTGATGGTCAGCACCGCGGCGACCACGATCAGCGCCAGGACGACGCCGGCGTAGCGCCCCAGCTCGAGCCGTTCCAGCGCTCCCCCGAGGGACGCTTTCGGCGCCGTCGTCTCGCCGCCAGGCGACACCGCGACGGGCTCGGGCGAGCTCTCCGGTGCACTGCTCATCTAGGTCACGCTCCTTCCTCGGGGGCTGGCTCGGCGGCCTCGGAGGAGGCGCCGGTGACGGCGACGTGGGCGATCGCTTCCTCGTGCATGTCCCGCCCTTTGAATTCGCCTTTGATCTCGCCGCCGTAGAAGACGACGATGCGATCGGCGATGCCGAGCAGCTCCGGCAGCTCGGACGAGATCAGGACGATCCCGGCACCGCCTTCTGCCGCGGTCTGCAGCAGGTCGTAGATTTCCGACTTGGCGCCGACGTCGACGCCGCGGGTCGGCTCGCTCAGCACCAGCACGTCGACGTCGCGCTCGAAGGTGCGGCCGAGGACCACCTTCTGCTGGTTGCCGCCGGAGAGGGTGGTGACCGTGGCGCCGGCCGAGGGGGTGAGGACCCGGTAGCGGCGGATCGCCTCGGTGACCTGGCGGCGTTCCTCGCGCAGGTTCATGAAGCCGCGGCGGGATAGTCGCTTGACCCAGGCCAGCGAGAAGTTCTCGCCGACGCTGCGGTTGTGGAGGAGCGCCGAGCGCTTGCGGTCGTCGGGGACGAAGCCGACGCCGCCGGCGATCGCCTTGCGCGGGTCGCCGAGCGAGACTTCGCGGCCGGCGACCGCGACCTTGCCGTCGCAGGGGACGGCGCCGCCGAGCGCCAGCCCCAGCTCCGCCTTGCCGGAACCGACCAGGCCGGCGACGCCGACGATCTCGCCGCGGTTGACCCGCAGCGAGGTCGGCCGCAGGACGCCGTCGAAGGAGGAGAGCCCGTCGACCTCGAGCACGCACTCGCCCTGCGCCACCTCGCGCTTGTTGTAGTAGTCGTCGAGCTCGCGCCCGACCATCATCGAGACGAGTTTCTTCTCCGGCGTGCCCGGCAGCGGCGCCGTTCCGACCAGCCTGCCGTCGCGCAGCACCGTGGCGACCGAGGCCGCCGCGTAGACCTCGGGCATGCGGTGGGAGATCATCAGGATCGCGACGCCTTTGGCCCGCTGCTCCTCGACCAGCGCCAGGAGTCGCCGGGTCGCCGACTCCGAGAGCGAGCTGGTCGCCTCGTCGAGGATCAGGAGGCGCGCCTCGGAGGAGAAGGCGCGGCAGATCTCGACCATCTGCTGCAGCTCGACGTTGAGGCCGCCGACGATCGCCGACTCGGGGACGGCGACGCCGATCCGCTCCAGCACCGCGCGCGCCTCGCGCCGCAGCCGCGGCCAGTTGACGCGACCGCCGTTGGTCGGCAGGCGGCCGAGGAAGATGTTCTCGGCGACCGAGAGGGTCGGCGCCAGGGTCAGCTCCTGGCTGATGTTGACGATGCCGAGGCCGAGCCCTTGGCGCGGGTTGGCGATCACGGTCGGCTCGCCGTCGACGTGGATCGTCCCGGCGGCCGGTTTGACGGTGCCGTTGATGACCCGGGCCAGGGTCGACTTGCCGGATCCGTTCTCGCCGGTCAGGGCGTGGACCTGGCCGGCGCGGATCGCGAAATCGACGTCGGCGAGGGCGACCACGCCGGGGAATAGCACGGTGATCCCCTCCACCGCGATCAGTGGACGATCGGTTGCGCCGTTCCCCGTGGAACCCTCCAAGTCGCTCTCCCAAGCCGATTTCGGAATCCGGACCAGCGAGACGATCATGTATCAAACCGCCCCGAATCGCCACCGTAGCCGGTCTGGGATCACATATCAACGTTAGTTTTTTTTCCGATTTATCCATTCGCGCGGGCGTGGGAACGGCGCCTGTCGGCGGCCGGGATGGGTCCGGTGGCCGGCGCCCGGCTCGGGCTAGGATGCGCCGGGTGATGGTCGATGCCAGCCCCAGCTCCGTCGCGTCGAAACCGCGCAAAACCAGCAAACGCGCCGGCTACTGGGCGCTGCTGCGGGCGGTGCCGAGAACCGTCGCCCGCTCCGGCTTCCGCGGCCTCACCTATCGGGCGCTGGCCAAGGAGGCGGGGGTCACCTACGGCCTGATCAGCTACCACTTCGGCTCCCGCGAGGCGCTGATCGAGGACGCGGCGCGGCTGGCGGTCGACGAGGCGATCGAAAAATCGCACCTGGTCCCCGAGGCCGGCGAGCTCGACGACTTCGCCAGCGGCTTCATGGAGCTGGTCAAGGAGGACCGCGACGCGCAGCTCTTCCAGTACGACCTGGTCACCGAGGCGCTGCGCAACCGCAAGCTGCAGGGCCCGGTCGCCGAGCTCTACCGCCGCTACGTGGCGACGATCGAAGAGACCCTGCGCGAGTTCGGGATCGACGACGACCCGGCGCTGGCCCGCGTCGTCTTCGCCGCCCTCGACGGCCTCACCCTGCAGCAGCTCATCTTCGAAGACGAGGCCGGGACCGAAGCGGCGATCGCCCGGCTGCGGCAGCTGATCGCCGAGGTCGCCGCCAGCCGCAGCTAGCTGCGATACATGATCAAATAGCCCCTTGGGAGCTCTCGGGGCCGTCAACCGACGCGACTTCGTCGCCGCCTGCGCGATCGGCGTCGGCTGCAGCTGGAACATCGCCAACGTCGGCCCCGCCGCCGACCAGGTCGCCGCCCACTACGGCGTCGCGGTCGCCGTCGTCGGCTTCTTCACCACCGCCGTCTTCGGCGGCGAGTTCATCGCGATGGCGACGATCGACCGGATGCTGGCCCGGCTCGGCGCCAAGTGGCTGGGCGTCCTCGCGGTCGCCCTCTGCGTTGCCGGCAACCTGGTGACGCTGCTCGGCGGCGGCGTCGGCCTGGCGCTGCTGGTGCGGCTGATCGTCGGGGTCGGGGTCGGCTGGGGCTTCGTCTGCGGCTCCGCCTACGTGCAGCGCTCCGGCGGGGGCGCCCTGCACCAGGGGATCTACGGCGGCGTCTCGCTCGCCGCCGGCGGCTCGGCGGTGGCGATCGTCCCGGCGCTGACCGGCTCGCTCGACTGGCGGGCGCCGTTCCTCTTCGCCGCGATCGCCGGGGCGGCGACGCTGCCGCTCGTCTTCGCCGGCACCGCGGTGCGGCCGGCCGCCGGCCACCCCCGCGAACGCTCCGCCTACGAGCTGATCCGCGACCCGCGGCTGGTCCGCTTCGCCCTCGTCCACTCGGCCTCGTTCGGGCTCGGCATCATCCTCTCCAACTGGGTCGTCAACGTGCTCAGCGGCGAGGGCGGCTACAGCGAAAGCGGCGCCGGCCTGATCGGCGCGATGATCCTCGTGCTCGGCATCTTCAGCCGCCCCGGCGGCGGCCTCTTCGTCCACCTGCGGCCGCAGCGGGCGCGGGCGCTGCTGATCGCGGTCCTCAGCGCCGGCGCCGTCGGCAGCGTCCTCCTCGGGCTGGCGCCGGCGCTGCCGCTGGCGCTGCTGGCGACGCTCTTCATCGGCTTCTCCTCCGGCGCCCCGTTCGGCACCTTGGTCGCAGGAATAGGCCGCGTCTTCCCGGACTCGCCCGGGGCCGCGTTCGGGGCGATGAACACCTACGCGCTGGCGCTGATCATCGTCGGCACCCCGCTCGTCGGCCTCACCCTCTCGCTGCCCGGCCACGGGCTGATCGGCTTCGCCGCCTGCGGCGCGTTCTGCGTCATCGCCGGCCTTTTCCTGCCGCCGCAGAAGCTGCTCGAGCCGCCGGCCGACGAGATCGACCCCGAGGCTCGCGTTTCACTTTCGCGACAGTAAGACGTGCATCGACCCCCGTGAGGGGGGTCGATGCACGAGTCTCACAGCGGGTCGGCTTCCCAGCCGCGCCCGGCCCGGCGAGACTCGGCGGCGCCCAGCCCGAGAGCGTGCGCGCTCAGCCCGCGGCTGAGGCGGCGGCGCGGAGGAGGCGCGCCGCCTCGGCCGAGAACTCGGCGACGATCTCCGCCGCCGGCCGCACCGCCTCGATCGAGCCGACGCCCTCGCCGGCGAAGCAGGCCATCGCCTCGACCTCGCCCTCGGCGTCGGCGACCGGGGCGAGGCCGGCGAAGCGGGGCACCTCGATCCGCTCGGCGCCGGCGCTCATCGTCGCGGCGACCTCGGCGTCCAGGGCCTCGGCGGCGGCCAGCGAGCGGCGCAGGACCCGGTGCGGCGCGTCCTCCCAGATCAGGTGGAAGCGCTCGCCGTAGACGGTCGCGTCACCGTCGGCGGAAACCAGCAACGCCTGGTAGTCCGCGTGGAAGTCGGCCTCGGCGGCGGCGACGAAGCGGGTGCCGAGCCGCACCGCGGCGGCGCCGGCGGCGAGCGCGGCGGCCATCGTCCGCGGCGAGGCGATCCCACCCGCGGCGACCACCGGCACGCTCAGCGCCTCGAGCGCCTCGGCCAGCATCGGCCAGAGGCCGCGGGTCGCCCGCACGTGGCCGCCGGCCTCGATCCCCTGGAGGACGACGAGGTCGACCCCGGCCGCCTCGGCCCGCCGCGCCTCCTCGACCGAGCCGACCTGCCAGGAGGCCAGCGCCGGGCCAGCGTGGATCTGCTCGACCAGCTCGGCGTCGGGCTCGCCGAAGAAGAGCTCGACCAGGGCGCAGCGGCGCGCCGCCAGCTCGAGCCGGCCGCGGTGCGCCGCGCGGTCGAAGAACGGCTCGACGTAGTTGACCCCGACCGGGGCGGCCGTCAACCGCTCGACCGCGTCGCAGGCGGCGTCGAGCGCCGCCTCGTCGGCCAGCGCCCCGCCCAGCATCCCGAGCCCGCCGGCACCGCTGACGGCCGCCGCCAGCTCAACGTTCAGCGAGGAGAGCCGAAGCCGGCCTGCTGGATCGGCACCCCGCACCCGAGCAGCCGGGTGAAGGGCGTCTCCCAGCTCACGCGATCGGGCCGAGCGCCCGCCGGTCCACATATAGCTGGAGGACGTCGAAGCGGTTGTAGTGGCCGGCGATGTCGTGGAACATCCGCCCCTCGACGGTCTCGCTCGGGTCGCAGTCGGAGTAGACGATCCCTTCCTCGTCGCGGAGGCTGTCGATCCAGCTGCCGTCCGGGCCGATCGTCCCCGAGATGCAGTTCCAGGCCTCGGGGTCGTACTCGACCCCGATCGCCTCGCAGACCTCCGGCGTCCCGAACTCCTGGGCGACGACGTTGAACAGCCGCCCCTCGTAGGCGTGCGCCGCGGCCGGCAGGTAGACGTCGTTGGTGTTGGTGTGGTGGCCGCCGAGCGGCGCGCAGGAGGGGAAGTTGGCGACGTGGACCCGCTCGCCCTCGCTGAGCAGCGCGAAGCGGGCGAGGGTGTTGACGTTCTCGCCGCAGTTGAGGGTGCCGAGCGGGCCCTGCGGGGTGGCGAAGGTGCCGAGCGTCGAGCCGTCGCCGCCGGTCCAGACGACCCGCTCGGCCCAGGTCGGGACCAGCTTGCGGTGCTTGCCTAGGTAGCCCTCGGGGCCGAGCACGAGGTTGGTGTTGTAGAGCGTCCCGACCCGGCCGGGCTCGCGCTCGGTGACGCCGACCACCGCCGTCACCCCGGCCTCGACGGCCGCCGCGGCGAGCGCCTCGACCTCCGGCCCGGGGATCTCGACCGCTTCGTCGTGGAGGCGGCGGTGGAGCGGCGCCGCCTCGGCCAGCTTCATCACGAACAGCCAGTAGGGGAAGCCGGGGACGAAGCTCTCCGGCAGGCCGACGACGTCGGCGCCGCCGCGGCCGGCCTCGCGGATCAGCTCGCAGGCCCGCTCGGTGCCGGCGGCCCGGTCGAGCCAGACCGAGGCGGCCTGGACGGCCGCGGTGCGGAAGGTCCCCTCGGCGCCGCTCATCGGGCCGCCGCTCCGGCGCCGGGCACCGGCCACCCGGTCGCGAAATCGCGGAAGAGGTCGTCGCGCATGTCTTCGCCGAGCTGGTTCCAGACCAGCCGCGCCTCGTCGATCAGCCCGAGGTCGAGGTCGGCGACCGCGATTCCCTCCTCCCAGTCGGGCACGGTGGCCAGCGTGTTGCCGAGCGGGTCGATGATGTAGCTGCCGCCGCTGTGGCTCCAGCTCGGCCCGCTCTCGCCCGGCTCCGGCTCGACCCCGGTGACCTGGCTGGCGATCACGACGAAGGTGCCGGTGTCGAGCGCGTGGGCGATCCCGAGCGCCTCGTGCTTCTCGAGCGGCGCCCGTTCGGCGGCCCGCTCGCGGGGCGCCGGCCCGGTCCAGAGCGCGCAGTGGATCTCCTCGCCGAGCCGCCCCAGCGCCCGCCGGAAGAGCGGCTGGTGGTTCTCGAAGCAGATGCAGACGCCGATGTTCGCCTGCGCGGTCTCGAAGGTGCGGATGTCCTCGAGGCCGCCGCGTTCGAAGATCAGCCGCTCGTGCATCACCGCGACCAGCTTCCGGTGGCGGCCGCAGTAGCGCCCCTGGTCGTCGATCACGACGCCGGTGTTCCAGAGCCGGCCGCGGACCTTCTCGTCGCGCTCGCCGACGCCGACGACCAGCGTCGCGCCGGCCTCGCGGGCGATCTCGCCGAGCGCCTCGGTGAACGGCCCCGGCACCACCTGGGCGGCCTCGCAGTAGGCGCGGTGGTAGCGGACGCCGTCCTGCCAGGCGCGGCTCCCCTCCTCGCTGGCCGGGAACGGGTCGGGGACGTAGCGCGGGTAGCCGGGCACCAGCAGCTCCGGGAAGACGATCACCTCGGCGCCCTCCGCTGCCGCCTTCTTCGACCACGCCTCGATTTGCTCGAGCCCCGCCTCGGGGTCGAGATGGCTGGCCTCGATCTGGACTGCTGCGACCCGTGGCACTTGCGTCTCCTCTCTCTTTCTCAGCTCGTTTTCGGTGCGTTGGCGTCGGCGATCGGCGGACCTGCCGGCGTCGGCTCGGGCGCGGAGGGCGGCGAGCGGCGGCGCCGCCAGGCGCGCGAGGGCAGTTCGCGGCTGCCGGTGATCCCGTTCGGCCGCAGGATCACGATCGCCGCCATCACCGTGCCGATGATCAGAAGCGTCGCCCCGTTCGGCAGGTCGATGTGGAGCGGCCCGACCGAGTTGCCTTCCTCGAGTTTCAGCAGGTAGACGTTGAGGAAGCTGACCAGGGCGCCGCCGACCACCGCGCCCCAGAGGCTGCCCATGCCGCCGACCACCAGCATCGCCAGGGTGATGAAGGTCAGCTGCAGGTAGACCTGTTCGGTGGTGATGCTGCCGATCTGGTGGACCAGCAGGCCGCCGGCGAGGCCGGCGAGGGCGCCGCTGAGGGTGAAGGCGACGAGCCGGTGGAGGTGGATGTTGACGCCGATCGCGCGCGCCGCCGGCGCGTCTTCGCGGGCGGCGCGCAGCAGCCGGCCGGAGCGGCTGTGCTGGTAGAGCCAGGCGATCACCGCGCAGAACAGGGCTCCGAGCACCGCCTCCCAGAGGCCGGTCGTTTCCGGGATCAGCGCCAGCGATTTCGCCCCCGGCCCGATCTTTTCCCAGAAGCGCAGCACGTTGTGGACGATCTCCAGCACCGCGAAGGTGGCGATGCCGGCGGCGAGCCCGTTCAGCCGCATCAGCGCGACCCCGGCGACCAGGGCGATGAACGCCCCCAGCAGCGCCGCCAGGACCAGCGACTCGAAGCTGGTGATCGAGTGGTTGGCGATGAACGGGAAGAGTTCGGGCAAGAGCGTCGGCTTGACCGCGCTCGGGATCGTCATCACCCCGGCCGAGAAGGCGCCGATCGCGACGAAGGCGATCTGGCCGAAGGAGATCACGCCCGAGTTGCCGATGAAGACGTAGAGCGCGATGACGATCGCGATGTTGACCAGGACACCGGTGAATTCGGTCTTGGTGCTCGCCGAGACCGTCGTCCCGAGCAGGCCGATGAGGACGATCAGCGCCGCCGGCGCCGCCAGCTGCAGCAGCTTGAAGCGGGCGCTCATACGCGCTCCGCGGTGCTCGCGCCGCGCGGCGCGAAGATCCCCGCCGGCCGCACCAGGAGGACGATGATCACGACCAGGAAGACCGCCGAGGGCAGGTAGACCCGCTGGTCGTCCGGCAGCAGGTTGCCGAGCAGCGAGTTGAGGAAGCCGATCGCGAAGCCGCCGAGGGTCGCGGTCGTCAGCCGGTCCATGCCGCCGACGACGATCCCGACCAGCGCCAGGATCGTGATTTCGAGGCCGAAGGTCGGGGTGACGAGCGGCTGCTGGGCGGTGAGCAGGACCGCGACCGCCGCCGCCAGCACGCCGGAGATGACGAAGGCGACGCTGATCACCCGGTCGGCGCGGACGCCGAGCAGGCGGGCGGCGCGGAAGTCGACGGCGGCGGCCCGCATCTGCAGGCCGATCTTGGTCCGGTTCAGCAGCAGGGTCGTCGCCGCCAGCAGGATGCCGCCGACCCCGAGCATCGCGATCGTCACCCAGCGGATCGTCACCCCGCCGGACTGGATCGCCGGCCTGTTGAGGCTGGAGAGCAGGTCGGCGCTTTCGCCGCGGGCGCCGAAGGCGATCAGCCAGACCGCCTCGAGCGCGAAGGCGACCGCGAAGGTCGCGACCAGGGTGGTCGCCGGCTGCGCATCGCGGAGCCGGCGGAAGGCGACCCGCTCCATCAACCAGGCGAGGACCACCGCGACGATCACCGCCAGCGCGATCGCCACCGGGACCGGCAGGTCGTGGGCGACGACCAGCGTGTAGCCGGCGGCGGTGATCAGCTCGCCGTGGGCGAAGTTGACGAGCCGCATGACGCCGAAGATCAGGGCGAGGCCGATCGCGACCAGCGCGTAGACGCTGCCCAGCCCGATCGCGTCGACCAGGGTCTGGATCCAGTTCATCGTCGCTCCTCCGCGGTGGCGCCGAAATAGGCGGTGGTGATCTTCTCCATGTCGTCGGCTTCCTGCGGGGACAGCTCGGCCCGCAGCTGGCCGTTGTTCATCACGTAGCTGCGGTCGGCGAGCTGGACCGTGATCTGGGCCCGCTGCTCGACCAGCAGGATCGTCACCCCGCGGGCGCGGATCAGCCGCAGCGTCCTCCAGACGTCCTCGACCACCGACGGCGCCAGCCCCAGGCTCGGCTCGTCGAGCAGCAGCAGGCGCGGCCGCGAGAGCAGCGCCCGGGCGATCGCCAGCTGCTGCTGCTGGCCGCCGGAGAGGGCGCCGGCCTGGCGGTGGCGGAACTCGGCGACGATCGGGAACAGCTCGCGGACGTCGATCTCGCCGCCGGCGTCGCCGTCGCCGTTCCCGTCGCGCCTCGATATTTCGCCCAGTTCGAGGTTCTCGGCGACGGTCAGGCCGGGGAAGACGTGGCGGCCCTCGGGGACCAGCGCGACGCCGGAGCGGGCGATGTCCTCGGTGCGGCGGCCGCGGACGCTGCGGCCCTCGACGCGGACGTCGCCGCCGACGATCGGCGCCGCGCCCATGATCGAGAGCAGCGTCGTGCTCTTGCCGGCGCCGTTGGGGCCGATCAGGCCGACCATCTCGCCGCGCTTCACCGCGAAGGCCAGCTCCCGCACCGCCGGCACGCCGGCGAAGGAGACGCTGAGGCCGTCGACCTCGAGCATCGGCGCCGCCGGGGGCGCGGCGGGCGCGGCGGCGCTCGGCGCCGGCTCAGGCATCGGCGCCCCCCGTCATCAGGCTTTCGCCGAGGTAGGCGGCGGCGACCGCCGGGTCGTCGCGCACCTCGCGCGCCGTCCCCTCGACCAGCACCCGGCCCTGGTCGAGGACGACGATCCGGTCGCAGACTTCGACGATCAGCTCGATGTTGTGGTCGATCAAGAGCACGCCGATCCCCTGCGCGCGGATCCCGCTCAGGATCTCGACGAAGGCCGGGATCTCGGGCTCGGAGAGCCCCGCCGCCGGCTCGTCCATCAGCAGGTATCGCGGTTCGGCCGCCAGCGCCCGGGCGACGCCCAGCTTCGAGGCCTCGCCGTGCGGCAGCGCCCGGGCGTCGTGCTCGGAGCGGTGCTCGAGGTCGAGCAGCGCCAGCAGCTCGGCGGCGCGGCGGTCGGCGGCGCGGCCGCGACCGCCGACCCCCATCGCGGCGACGGCGACGTTCTCGCGCACGCTCATCCCGGCGAACAGGTGGCCGTGCTGGAAGGTGCGGGCGAGGCCGTGGCCAGCCCGCTTCGCCGCCCGCCAGGAGGTGATGTCGGTGCCCTCCATCTCGACCCGGCCGACATCGGGCACGTCGAAGCCGCTCATGATGTTGACCAGCGTCGTCTTACCGGCGCCGTTCGGGCCGATCAGGCCGACGATCTCGTCGCGCCCGAGCTCGAAGCTGACGTCGCTCAGCGCCTGCACGCCCTCGAAGGCGCGCGATACCTCGACGGCCCGGAAGCTCGCGCCCCCGGGCCGTCCCTGGTGTTCGCGGTGCTCGCTCAGAGTTCCGCCGGGGTCCCCGCCTTGATCAATTCGACGAATTCGGGTTTCCCGTTTTTGATCTCGATCACGCGGTAGGCGCGGCCGAAGACCGTGTGCAGTTCCGGCGAGAAGCTGATTTCGCCGGAGATCGTTTCCAGATCTTTGAAATTGGTCATCGATTCGGCCAGGGCCTTGCCTTCGGTCGAGCCTTCGTTTTCTTCGATCGCCGCTTTGATCCCGTCGACCGCCGAGGCGCCCGTGACGAAGCCGCCCGTCGCCGGTTCGGCTCCCGCTTTGGTCATCTCGTCGATCAGTTCCTGGATTTCCGGGTTCGGGTCGTCGCCGTAGATCGAGGCGTAGGTGGTGACCCAGATGTTGTTCGAGATCTTCGGGTCTTTCGGCAGCCAGAAGGAACCGTCGATCGACCAGGGGCCGGCGATCGGGGTCTGGTTGCCGGCGCTGCGGACGCCGGAGACGAACGTCGGCAGGTCGTTCTGCGTGGTGGCGCAGATCAGGATCGCGTCGGACTTGGTCGCGTTCACCTTGTTGGCGACGCTGCCGATCGTGTTGTCACCCTCAGTGAACTTTTCTTCGAGGTTGACCTTGCCGCCTTCTTCTTCGAAGCGGTTCTTGAACGATTCGCAGACGTTCTGGGTGAAGGCGATCGACTGGTCGGGGACGATGTCGACCGATTTCCAGCCGCGCTTCTTGAACATCGCCGCCAGCGCCGCGCCTTCGTCCTGGGCGACGTTGCCGTAGCTGAAGGCGAGTTCGCCTTCGGAGCCGAACCGTTTCGGACCCATCTGGTCGGTGCCGATGCAGGGCGAGACCGTCAGCAGCCCGGCCTTCAGGCCGACCTGGATCGACGGCGTGGCGAAATCGACGTCGCAGGTGACCCACATGATTTCGGAGCCGTTGTCGACCTCGTTTTCGGCGACCGACTTCGTTTTGGCCGGTTCCAGCTGCGTGTTCTGGACGGTGAATTCGATTTCCCGACCGTCGACGCCGCCTTCTTTGTTGATCTTTTCGGCCTCGAGTTCGGCCGCCGCGAGCGCCGGGCCGTCGAAGAATTTCATCAGGTTGGTTTCGTCGATGGCGGCGCCGATTTTGATCGGTTCGCTGCTGCCTTCCCCGCCGCCGCCGCCTTCGGCGCTCGTCGATTCGGCGCTCGTTTCCGAGCTCGAGCTCGAGCCGCCGCCGCCGCAGGCGGCCACCCCGACCGCGAACGCGAGTATTGCCAGCGCCAGTACCGTGCGAGTCATCGCTGACTTCATAGTTCCCTCCTCCTCATTCGTTGTCCCGACGCCAGCAGCTCGTCGACACGTTGTTCCCCCACACACTTCCTAAGAGCCATTGCTCGACGCCCCCGCGCCGACCTGGGCAGTGCTCGCACCGCTCCCGTCCTTGAACCGCGGCATCACCTCCGCGGCGAACAGTTCCTGTGCCTTGATCGCCTTCCAGTGCTCGGCGCCGCCGGCGTTGACGGTGATCGCGACCTCGGTCAGGCCGGGGCAGGCGTCCCGCACCGCCTCGATCCGCCGGGCGATGTCCTCCGGGGTCCCGACCCAGACGACGTCGCCGGCGATCATCTCCTCGTAGGGCATCTTCGCGAGCTTCTCCATGATTCCGGAGATGTAGAAGCCGAAGCCCGCGGCTTCGAGCCGCTCCGGCGCGGCCAGCTCGTTGCCGGCCAGGAGCGGCGAGGCGTTGCCGACCAGGAAGCCGCGCATCCAGTCCTCCGCCTCGCGCTTGGCGGTCTCGCGGTCCTCGTCGATGTAGCAGGCGTGGATCCAGACGATGTCGGGCTCGTTGCCGTGGGCGACGCAGGTCTCGCGGTAGAGGTCGAGCTGGTCCTGCAGCGCCGCCAGCGGCAAGAGCGGCGGCACCGCGACCGCCCAGCCGCGTTCGCCGGCCAGCGTGTAGGTGCGATCGCTGGTGCCGCCGAGGAAAACACGAAACTTCCGTCCTTCGGGGGGGCGGGGGACGATGTGGGAGTCGTCGACGTCGTAGTGCTCGCCGTCGAAGGAGAAGCGCTCGTTCTCGAAGGCCGCCATCAGCACCTGCAGCCCCTCCTCGTACATCTCGCGGGTCGCCTCCGGGGCGATCCCCGCCTTCGGCGGCAGCCAGCCATGGCCGCGGACGACGCCGAACTCGTAGCGGCCGGGGACCATCAGCTCGAACTGGGCGATCTGCGAGGCGAGCAGCGCCGGGTTGATGTAGGGGAGCGGGTGGCCGAGGGTGCGGAAGTGGATGTCCCTGGTCCGCTCGGAGGCCTTGCCGAACATCAGCCAGGGGTTGGCGGCGATCGAGAACTGCGGGAAGAAGTAGTGCTCGATGATCGTGTAGCAGTCGTAGCCGAGCCGGTCGGCGTGGACGATCTGCTCGAGCACCTCCTCGTAGAGCTGCTCCTCGGGCTTCCCCCCGTGGTACTGAATCTCGCTGTAGATGCTGAAAAGCACGTCGTCCACCTCTCGATCCGGTTCCCCCAGCGACTGCGAGCGCATCGTAACAATGGTTTGATCAGGTACCAAATCGAGAATATCTGGAGATACCGAGATGAGCGAGCAGCGCAGCTATGACGTGGTGATCGTCGGCGGCGGCCACAACGGCCTGCTGGTGGCGGCCTACCTGGCCCGGGCCGGCTTCGAGGTCCTGCTGGCCGAGCGCAACGAGGAGGTGGGCGGCGCGATCGCCAGCGCCGAGCTGACCCGGCCCGGCTACGTCCACGACCTCTACGCGACCAACATGAACCTCTTCCTCGGCTCGCCGGCCTTCGCCGAGCTGGGCCCGGAGCTGGCCGCCGAGGGGCTCGAGCTCGCCCACACCGACAAGCCCTACTCGAGCGCGTTCCCCGACGGCAGCAGCCTGCGCGTCCACCAGGACCGGGCCCGGACCCGCGCCGGGATCGAGGCATCGCTTGGCCCGGCCGACGCCGAGGGCTGGGACCGGCTGGCGGCCGCCTACGACCGCTTCGCGCCGAGCCTCTTCGAGCTCTACGGCACCCGCCTGCCCTCACTCGCCTCCGGCCGCTGGTTGGCCTCCGCCCTGCGGGCCCACGGCCCGCGCGGGATCGCCGAGCTGAGCCGCCTCCTGCTGGGGTCGACGCGGGAGCTCGGCGACGCCTACTTCCGAAGCGACGAGGCGAAGGCGATGATCGCCGCCTGGGGGATGCACATCGACTTCGGCCCCGACGTTGCCTTCGGCGCCCTCTTCCCCTTCCTCGAGACCTTCGCCGACATGGACAACGGGATGTCGGTGGTCGCCGGCGGCGCCGGCGGGCTGCCGCGGGCGCTGGCGGCCGTGGCGCGGGCGGCGGGAGCGGAGATCCGCACCGCCTCGCCGGTCACCGCGATCCTCGCCGAGGGCGGCGCCGCCAGCGGCGTCGAGCTGGCCAGCGGCGAGCGGATCGGGGCCCGCCGGGCGGTCGTCGCAAACCTCACCCCCGCGCCGCTGACCAGGCTCCTGCCGGCGGGCGGCGCCGCCGACGCAACCCGCCGCGCCCTCGCGCACTACATATACGGACCCGGGACGATGGTCGTCCACGCCGCCCTCGACGGGCCCCTGCCCTGGGCCGCCGGGCCGGAGCTGGCCGAGTGGGGCTACGTCCACCTCGGCCCCTACGTGCGGGAGATGGCGCAGACCTACACCGACGCCGTCAACGGGGTGCTGCCGAGCGAGCCGCTGCTGGTCGTCGGCCAGACCAGCGCCGTCGACCCCTCCCGCGCCCCGGCCGGCGGCAGCGTCGCCTGGATCCAGGTGCGGATGCTGCCGAGCCAGATCCGCGGCGACGCTGGCGGCGAGATCGGGGCCCGGGACTGGGGCGCCGCCAAGGCGCCCTACGCCGAGCGCGTCCTCGACAAGCTCGAGCGCTACGCCCCCGGCGCCCGCGAGCGGATCGTCGACTGGAAGGTCCTCGCCCCCGACGACCTCGAGGCGGCCAACCCGAACCTGGTCGGCGGCGACAGCGTCGGCGGCAGCCACCGCCTCTCCCAGAACGCCCTCTTCCGCCCCGCCCCCGGCCTCAGCGGTTACCGCCTGCCGCTCGACCGCCTGCTGATGGTCGGCGCCGGCACCTGGCCCGGCGCCGGCGTCAATGCGATCTCCGGGCGGCTGGTGGCGCAGCGCCTGATCGAGGGCGGCGCCAGGGGCCGCGCCTCCGCGGCGCTGGCCGGCCTCAGCGGCCGGCTGCGCCGCGGCTGACGCCGACGAGGCTGGTCAGTGGAAGACCACCGAGCCACCGGGCGAGGAGATCGTGAAGGTGCTTTCGATCGATGTGTTGCCGCATTCCGCCGGGCTCGCGGTGAGTTCGCCTTTGATGGTCAGAGTGTTGCGAGAGGCGGGATAGGTGAACGGGAGCGCCGTGTTGGAGTAATGACAGGTCAGCCCCGTCTCCACCGCCCTGTATGTGAGCGAGACGGTTCCTTTGCCTGCGGTGGCGCTGTGCAGGGACAGCAGTGTGGCGTCTTCGACAGAAAAGGGCGTGGTGCCTTTGAAGAAGCACGACGAGGCGGTCATGGGAGCGGTCCCTTTGGCTGCCATTGTCGATCCGGTGTTCGCGGTGATTTCCCCGGAGAACGCCACGGTGCCGCAGGTGAAGTCGCCGAATTCCGTTTTCCAGACGGTATTCGTGCTGCTGCCGCTGATCTGCGAGCCGGTCGGAGCCCGGACGCCGTTGATTGTGATTTCCGGCGCGGCGCTGGCGAGCGCGGGCGCCGCGAAGGCAGCGACCGCTACCGCTGCGAGAAACAGGCTGAACTTCCTGGCCATGTTCGAACCCCCTATCTCAATTCGGGCTCGGACCCGTCCTTCGAGGGCCAAGCCCAAGATGGTCTGAGCGGATCCCGTCGCCTGGCCGGGCCGAGGGATGTCCGCTGTCGTTCGACGACAGTGGTAACCGAAGGGATCGCAATGATCAAGCGATACTGAATATTCGTCCACCGTGGATGGGTGGGCGCGTCAGCGCGAGCTCAATCGAAGATCACTTCCGTTCCCCCGAGAGCCCGTCGCCAATTCAGTGTCATTCTCATTAGGGCCGATCCACATGCGGCAGGCGTCGCTTTGAGGCTGGCCCCGGGACCGATCGTGATGTGGCTGCCACCCACTGACAGCACTCCAGCCGGGTCCCCTTCAAAGTGACAGGTCAAACCGCTCGGAAGGTGGGCTTCGAATGTCTCTTCCACTGAGACCCCGGTGAAGCCGATACTCACGCCGATGATCTTGAAGTGTGTGATGACCGCTTCTTTGACTTCTTTGCCGTTCAAGGTGCAGCCTTTCGCCGTTCCTTCACCGGTGCCTTTCATTTTGGCGGTACCACCTGAGTTGGCGGTCAGTTCGGTTTGGGCTTCGACGTGTTTGCATTCGAGTTTGCCGAGCGGGGTTTCAACCAGGAAGTTCGTACTTGTGCCGGTGAGTTTTTCGCCGACTTTCATCAGTACCCCGGGGCTGCTTGTTATGGACCCGGCCGAGGCGACGGCCGGCACCGCAAATGCGAGGACGACGACGATCGCGGCGACCATGCTCGACTTCTTGGCCATCTCAACTCCTTCTCGATTGCTCAGGATGCACTTTGCATAGGCAGGCGTGATTCATCAAGGGGCGGTGTGCGCTGGTGCCGGAGTTACCTGCAAACCTCGTGCGGTCGCCGAGCGCGTGCGCACAATCGCGCACGCGCACGAGTCCCTCGATCGGGTGCCGCTGAACTCAGCGGGCGGGGCGGCGGAGGACCGTGAACTTCCGCACGGCCGCCGCACCGGAGGGGCCGCCGGGATTGGTCGCGCGGACGCGAAAGGTGTGCTTGCCGAAGGCGAGCTGCTTGGTCTTGAAGGGGGAGCGGCAGCGCTGCCACTTCGCGCCGTCGAGCCGGCAGCTGAAGGCCGCGCCGGGCTCGCTCGAGCTGAAGCGGATCGTCAGCTTGCGGTTGTAGGTCTGCGCCGGCAGGTTGGCGATCCTGGCCGTCGGCGGCGCGGCGGGCGCAGGGGGCGGCGGCGGCTGGGTGTTCGAGCCCTGAACCGGCTTCGGTTCTTCCTCAGGCGGTCCCGGCGGCGGCCCGCCGACGACGAAGCTCCGCCGGGTCGGCGTCGCGCTGCCGAGGCCTTCTCGGTCGAATGCGACGACGGCGAAAGTGTGCGGCCCCGGGGCGCGGCCGGTCACGGTCGCCGGGCTCGTGCAGGGCGCCAGCGGGGCGCCGTCGGCGCCGCATTCGAAGCTCGCTTCGTCTTCGTCGGCCTCGAACCAGAAGGTCGCCGGCGTATCGGTGATCGTCTCGCCTTCGGCCGGACCGGCGGTGATCGCCGCGGTCGGCACCTGGTACTCGAAGGCGCCGACGTCGCTGCCGTCTCCGCCCGCCGGCGGGACGAGGCCGGCAAGCGGAACCGGCCGGGCGAGGCCGCGCTGGTCGCTGCCTTCGTGCAAGGCGTCAAGACCGTGGTCGAGAGCCGGGCTGCTGGCCAGCAGGGCGATCGTTTCGGTCGGGCCGCCGTTTTCGGTGAGGCCGGTGCCGTCGAGCATCGGGTGCGTTTCGGGCTGGTCGCTGGCAGTCGCGAAGTCACAGCTGTCTTCGTCCTCGAGGTTGAAGCCGGCGGAGAGGACGTCGCCGGAGCAGTTGGCGCCGCCGCCGAGCGGATTGGCGACGATCGTGCTCGCCACCTGCTGGACGGAGTCGGCGCCGAATAGGTTCGCGCCGCCACGACCGCCGTTGCCGGCGAGCGTCGAGCCGTCGATCCGGACCGGGCCCTTCGCGTAGATCCCGCCGCCCTCGCTGGCGTCGGCGCCGACGGCCTCGTTCGCGGTGACCGTGCTGGTCACGATCGCGTCGCCGCTTTCCGAGAAGCTGGCGAGGCCGCCGCCGCGGGCAATGTTTTCGCCGCGGCCGTTTTCAGCGATGGCCAGGTTGGCGGCGATCGTGCTGCGCTCGATCGTCATCTCGCTCGGTTCGATCGTCGCGATGCCGCCGCCCTGGGCGGTCGCGTCCCGGCCGGTGAGGGGAGTGGCGATCGCCTCGTTTTCGCTCACCGTCGAGCGGTCGAGCGTCAGCTGGCTGCCTTCGTTGAGAATCCCGCCGCCCACCGCTTCGGCCAAGTCCGATCCGAAATCGGCCAGGGCCGTGTTCCTGGCGACCGTGCTGAGCGTCACCGTCAGCTCGCCGAGATTCAGGATTCCGGCGCCGCGGGCGAGCGAGAACGCGCCGTCCTCGTCGCCGGCCGCATTTTCTTCGACGCGGACGCGCTGCAGGGTCAGCTGTGCGGTCGCCGCGTTGAGGACGCCGCAGCCGAATTCACAGCTGCCGCCCGCGATCCGCAGCCCCGAGATCGTCGCTTCGGCGCCGACCGCGGTGGCGAAGACCCGCACCTGGCCGCCGCCTTCGACGCTCAGCTTGCCCGCTCCCGGCCCGTCGATCTCGATCTGCCCTTCAAGCGGCTGCAACGCGACTCCTTCGAGCTCGATCGCGCCTTCGACCGTCGGCGCGAATTCGATCAGGTCCGTTTCACCGGCGCTGCCCGCGTGGCAGGTGGCGACTCCGACGTTTTCGTTGGCGGCCTCGATCGCGCTGCGCAGAGTGCATTCCCCGGCCGCCAGGAAGCTGGCGTTCGTATCGACCACGATCGTCGCCGCGACCGCCAGCGCCGGCACGGCGCCGAGCGCCGCCCCCACGAACAGCATCGACAAAAGGACCCGCCTGCCCATCCGGCCCCGCAGGGTAGCGGTGCGGGGCCGGAATGGGTGCAGGTTTCGGCCCTTAGCCCGTCACTTCGAAGGTCCCCGCCAGCGGCGCTTCGGAGCTGTCGCCGACGAACGCTTCGATCGTCCCCGGTTCGACCCGCAGGTGGCCGAATTCGTCGTAGAAGCCGACGTCGCTGGGGCCGAGGCGGAACTTGACCGGCTTCGTTTCGCCCGGTTCGAGCGTCACCCGCTGGAAGCCGCGCAGCCGCCGCACCGGCTGCTCGATGCTCGCCACCGGGTCGTGGATGTAGAGCTGGACGACCTCGTCGCCGGGCCGGCTGCCGGTGTTCTTGACGTCGGCGCTGACTTCGACGGTGCCGTGCGAGGACATCGTCGAGGAGCTGACGCTGGCGTTCGAGATTTCGAAGCTCGTGTAGCTGAGCCCGAACCCGAACGGATAGAGCGGCGTCACCGGCTCGTCGAGGTACTTCGACGTGTACTTGTTTTCCGGATCGGCCGGGCGGCCGGTCGGCTCGTGGTCGTAGTAGAGCGGGATCTGGCCGACGCTGCGCGGGAAGGTGACCGGCAGCTTGCCGCCGGGGTTCACTTTCCCGAACAGCACGTCGGCGATCGCGTTGCCCGCCTGGATGCCCGGGAACCAGGCCTCGAGGATCGCCGGCGATTTCGCGTCGACACCTTCGAGGGTCAGCGGCCGGCCGTTCATCAGCACGACGACGAACGGCTTGCCGGTCGCCGCCACCGCTTCCAGCAGCTGCTGCTGGCGGCCGGGGATGTCGATGTTGGCGCGCGAGGAGGCCTCGCCGCTCATCGCCGCCGACTCGCCCAGCGCCAGCACCGTCACTTCGGCGCCTTCGGCCGCCGCCACCGCGGCGCCGAAGGCTGCTTCGGATTCGCAGCCCGGGTCGCAGCCTTCGGCCACCGTCACGTTCGCGCCCGGCAGCGCCGCTTCGATCCCTTCCTTCACCGTCACCACGTCTTCGGCTTTGCCCTGGCCGGACCAGGGGCCGAGCGGGTCGGCTTTGTCGTCGCCGAGCGGGCCGACGACCGCCACCGATTTGAGCCCGGGCGAAAGCGGCAGGGCGCCGTTCTCGTCTTTCAGCAGCACCATCGAGCGGGCCGCCGCTTCGCGCTCGGCTTTGACGTCTTCGGGCTGCATCGTCTTCGCCGGGATCTGCGCGAGGTCGGCGTAGGGGTGTTCGAAGAGGCCGGCCTTGAACTTGACGGTGAGGATGCGTCGCACCGCGTCGTTCACCCGGCTCATCGAGAGCTTGCCTTCTTCGAGCAGCGCTTCGCCGAAGTCGAGGTAGTTGGTGCTGACCATCTCGCTGTCGGTGCCGGCTTCGAGCGCCGCCCGCGCCGCTTCCGGCCCGTCGGCGGCGACGCCGTGGCCGCACGGCCCTTCGTCGGGGTTGACCGGCGGGCAGGCGCGCAGCTCGGCGACCGCCGTGTAGTCGCTCTCGATGAAGCCGTCGAAGCCCCAGCGGTGCTTGAGGATTTCGGTCTCGGTGTAGGGGTTGGCGCAGCCGGGGACGCCGTTGATCGCGTTGAACGAGCACATCACGGTTTCGGCGCCGGCGTCGATCGCCGCCTTGAAGGGCGGCAGGTAGAAGTTCCAGAGCCGCTGCCCGGACATGTCGGTGGTGTTGTACTCGCGGCCGCCCTCGGGCTGGCCGTAGGCGACGAAGTGCTTGGGGCTGGCGAGCACCTTGTCGGGGGCGCTCGGGTCCTCGCCCTGGGCGGCGTGCACCCGCGCCGCGGCGAAGACCGAGCCGAGGTAGGGGTCCTCGCCCGAGCCCTCGGAGATCCGGCCCCAGCGCGGCTCGTGGCTGATGTCGACCATCGGCGAGTAGATCTGCTTGATCCCGACCGCGGCGCTCTCGCGAGCGGCGATCCGGTCGTCGGTTTCGGCGACCGCCGGGTCGAAGCTGGAGGCCTCGGCGAGCGGGATCGGGAAGATCGTCCGGTAGCCGTGGATCGTGTCGTAGGCGAAGAGGATCGGGATGTGGAGCCGCGAGTCTTCGACCGCCGCATGCTGCAGTTCGTCGATTTTCTGCGGGTCGACGAGGCTGAAGACGCCGCCGACGCCGTTTTCGGCGTCTTCGGTGGTCGCCTGGCTGTCGGAGGCCAGGGTCAGCTGCTCGAGCTTTTCCCTGCGTCGTCATCTGCCGCAGCAGCGAGGCGACCTGGTGGTCGATGCTGCCGCTGCCGTGGCCCCCGTCGCCGCCGTGCCGGTCGCGCGGCACGCCGTGGTCGGTCGGCCGGGTGCCGGCGAAGACGCCGGCCGCGCCCGCCACCACCACCGTCAGTAGAGCAGCCAAAGTCAGGGCGACCATGCCGATCGCCAGCCTGCGTCCGAACGCCATCGCGGCCTCCTCGTTACGAGTTGTCCTGAAGGGGCCTCCGAACGGAGGCCCGCGGCGCGGCGCCCGGTCAAATTCCGCAGCCTTCCCGCCCGGCCGCTACCCGGAGCGCCGCGGCCGAAACGACGGAGGCGCGATTCGAACGGACGGCTAGCCCATTCGGGCGGGGGCGCGGATCAGGCCGTGGCGGCTGACGCGGGCGGCGCGATCGCCGAGGTCCTGGCGCGAGAGGCGGGCGACGAGGGCGGCGCTCGCGTTGCTCGGGTCGGGCGTCGGGCGGCCGGGCCCGAGCAAGCGGACCGAGGCGAGGCGGCCGGCGCGGAAGGCGCCGCCGCGGGAGAGGGTGACGTGGAGGACGGCCGAGTCGCCGAGGGCGCCGCTGGTGTCGAAGTTGTGGAAGCCGGCGAAGTTGCCGAGGCTGTAGGCGATCAGGCGGCCGCGGTAGATCTCGATCGCGCGGAGGACGTGGGGGCCGGAGCCGAGCACGAGGTCGGCGCCGGCGCGGACCGCCATCCGGGCGAAGCGCTCGGGGTTGCCGCGGTCCTCGCCGAGGTAGGTCTCGGTGCCGCCGGTCAGGTGCTGGGCGCCGAGGCCCTCGGCGCCGGCGTGGATCGCGACCACGACGACGTCGGCATTGCGGGCGGCGCGGGCGATCTGCGCCCGGGCGACGGCTAGGTCGAGGAGCGGCGACGCGTATTCGTAGGGGGCGAAGCCGAGGAAGGCGAAGCGGGCGCCGCCGGCGCGCAGGCGGGTGATCTCCCCGGGCAGGCCGGTCTGGGCGATGCCGGCGCGGCGCAGCGCCCGCACCGTCTCCGCCTGCCCCGCGGGGCCGAAGTCGTTGGAGTGGTTGTTGGCGTCCGACATCACCGTGAAGCCGGCGGCGGCGAGGTCGCGGGCGAAGCGCGGCGGCGCCCGGAAGGCGAAGCAGTCGCCGCCGTTGCCGCCGCCGCACTTGGGCGAGCTGGCGACGTGGGTGAGGGTGCCCTCGAGGTTGCCGAAGACGACGTCGCCGCGCAGCTGCCGCTTCACCGGGTCGAGGTAGGAGCCGGGGTCGCTCGGCAGCGTCGGCGTGTTGCCGAGCATCGTGTCGCCGACCGCGGCGACGGTGACGTTGGCGCGCACCGGGGCGACGAGCCAGAGGGCCAACAGGATCGCGGCCAGCGAGGTGAGGCGGGCTCGCACCCCGCCAGCCTACGCCGGGCCGGGACCTCCGGCGCCAGCCCGTCCGTATACGGGGCATGAGCACCACACGGCGAGACCTGGCGATCGCGCTGGCGCTGCTGGCGGCGATCGTCGGCGTCCTCGCCCTCGCCGACGACTCGGCCAGCGCCGACGTCGGCGTCACCGGCGTCAGCCGCCATGTCGGCCCGCCCGGAGCCGAGGTGCAGGTGACGATCGAGTGCGGCTTCTGCGGGAACGATTCCTTCCCGGTCTCGCTGCTGCCGCTGGCGCGGGCCGAACGGCTGCTCGCCTGCCAGATGCGCCACTACCGGCGCTGCCCGCGGCCGACCGGGCCACCACGGCGCCGCCCCTACACCTACCTCGGCGCCGCGCTGCCCGTGCCGGGCGTCCCGGCCGACGCCCTCCCTCGCTACCGGCTGGAGTTCGAAGTTCCCCGGCTGCCGGCGGGCGAGTACGCCTACGTGCTCTGGAGCGAACCCCGCCGCGGCGGCACCGCCGGCTCGCTGGTCACCTTCCCCACCTCCCCCGTCTGGCGGCTGCGGGTCCTCCCCGCCGCGGCCCGAGAGGCCGGCTTCGCCACAATGGGGGATCCATGGCCAAGGCGGTTCGCTTCGACGAGTACGGCGGCCTCGACGTCCTCCGGGTAGTCGAAGTCGAGGTGCCGGCGCCGGGGCCCGGCGAGGCGCAGGTCGAGGTCCGCGCCGCCGGCATCAACCCCGGCGAGGCGGCGATCCGCAGCGGCGCCCTGGCGGAGAGATGGCCGGCGACCTTCCCGAGCGGCCAGGGCAGCGACCTGGCCGGCGACGTCGGCGCGATCGGCGACGGCGTCACCAACGTCGCCCCCGGCGACGAGGTGCTCGGCTGGTCCTGGGAGCGCTCCTCGCACGCCGAGCTGGTCAACGTCCCGGCCGCGCAGCTGATCCCGAAACCGCCGGCGCTCGGCTGGGAGGAGGCGGGCGCCCTCTACGTCGTCGGCATCACCTCCTTCGGCGCCGCCGGCGCGGTCGACGCCGGCCCGGGCGACACGGTCGCGGTCTCGGCCGCCGCCGGCGGCGTCGGCTCGGTGCTCGTCCAGCTGCTGCGGGTGCGCGGCGCCGAGGTGGTGGGGATCGCCTCCGACGCCAACCGCGAGTGGCTCGAGGCGAAGGGCGTCGCCCAGGTCGGCTACGGCGACGGCCTCGCCGAGCGCCTGCGCGCCGCCGCCCCGGACGGCATCGACGCCTTCATCGATCTCTTCGGCCCCGAGTACGTCGAGCTGGCGCTCGAGCTCGGGGTCGCGCCGGAGCGGATCGAGACGATCACCTCCTTCGCCAAGGCGCAGGAGGTCGGCGCCAGGACTGTCGGCTCGAGCGAATCGACCTCGCCGCGGAACCTGGCGGCGATGGCCGAGCTGGTCGCCGTCGGCCAGATCGAAGTCCCGATCGCCGCGGCCTATCCGCTCGCGGAGGTCCGGGCCGCCTTCGCGGAGCTGGAAAAGCGCCACACGCGTGGCAAGATAGTCCTCATCCCGTGAGCGATCTCGTCCTCATTGCCTACGACGGCTCCGACTTCGCCAAGGCGGCGATCACCGAGGCCGGCGCCCAGCTCGCGCCTGGCCGCCGGGCGCTGATCGCGACCGTCTTCGAGCCGCTCGACCAGACCCCGTTCTTCGGCATCGGCGGCATCCCGGTCGAGCCGGAGACGGTCGGTGAGCTGCTCAAGAGCGCCGAGGACGGGGCGCGGAAGACGGCCGAGGAGGGCGCCGCGCTGGCCCGCGGGGCGGGGTTCGAGGCGGAGCCGCTGGCGAGCTCCGGCAACCCGGTCTGGGCGCGGATCGTCGAGGTCGCCGACGAGCGCGACGCGGGGCTGATCGTGATCGGCTCGCGCGGCCTCTCGGGCGTCAAGCACGCGCTGCTCGGCAGCGTCGCCGCGGCGGTCTCCCAGCACAGCAGGCGCTCGGTGCTGATCGTCCACCGCCGCTAGCCGACCCGGCGCACCGGAGGTTTTCCATGGCTGATGCAGGAATGTTCATCGGCTGGGGCGCTCCGGTCCGGGGCCGCGAGGAGCGCGGGCTCGACGTCTTCCAGGAGGCGCTGGCGCTGCAGGCAACGCTGCAGGAGGAAGGCGCGATCGAGAGCTTCGAGGTCGTGCTGCTGAGCCCGCACGGCGGCGGGCTCGCCGGCTTCGTCCTCGCCCGCGGCTCGCGGGAGCAGATCGCCGCGGTGCGCCAGCGCGACGACGTGATGCGGCTCAACACCCGCGCGGCGCTGATCGTCGAGGAGTTCGGCGTGATCGACGCCTTCGTCGACGAGGGCGTGGCTCGCCAGATCGAGATGTACCGCGAGGCGATCAGCGACGTCGCCGCCCCCGCCTAGGGACCGGCCGCGACGACGATCGGCTGGCGGCGCGGCCGGTTAGGTCGCGGCGACCGGAGCGGCGCCGATCAGCTCGAGCGCCTCGGCCGGCGGCGTCCACTCGGCGCCCTGGCCGTCGGCGACGGCGCGCTCGGTCAGCCGGCCGGCGGCGACGTTGAGGCCGGCGAGCAGGTTGGGGTCGGCGGCGAGCGCCTCGCGCGGGCCGCGGTCGGCGAGCGCCAGGACGTGCGGCATCGTCGCGTTGGTCAGCGCCCTGGTCGAGGTGACCGGCACGGCGCCGGGCAGGTTGGCGACGCAGAAGTGGATGATCCCTTCGACCTCGTAGGTGGGGTCGGAGTGGGTGGTCGGGTGCGAGGTCTCGAAGCAGCCGCCCTGGTCGATCGAGACGTCGACGAGGACCGCGCGGCGCTTCATCAGCGCCAGCTGTGCGCGGCTCACCACGTGCGGCGCCTTCGCCCCCTTGACGAGGACGGCGCCGACGACCAGGTCGGCGTCGGGGAGCCGGCTCTCGATCTCCAGCGAGGAGGCGTAACAGGTGTGGACGCGGCCGTCGAAGCTCGCGTCGAGCTCCCGCAGCCGGTCGATCGAGCGGTCGAAGACGAAGACGTCGGCGCCCAGCCCGAGGGCGATCCTGGCCGCGTTCTGGCCCACCACGCCGCCGCCGATCACGAGCACGTTGCCGGCAGCGACCCCGGGGACGCCGCCGAGCAGGATGCCGCGGCCGCCGAGCGGGCGCTCGAGCATGAAGGCGCCGGCCTGGGCGGCGAGCTTGCCGGCGACCTCGCTCATCGGCGCCAGCAGCGGCAGCCGGCCGGCTGCGTCGGTGACGGTCTCATACGCGATGCAGGTGGCGCCGGAGGCGAGCAGGCCGCCGGTCAGCTCCGGGTCGGGGGCGAGGTGGAGGTAGGTGAAGAGGGTGTGCCGCGGCTCCAGCAGCGCCACCTCGGAGGGCTGCGGCTCCTTCACCTTGACGACCATCTCGGCCGCGGCGAAGACCGCCTCGGCGTCGGCGACGATCTCGGCGCCCTGGACGACGTAGTCGGAGTCGGCGATCGCGGAGCCCTCCCCCGCCCCGGCCTCGATCAGAACCTCGTGGCCGTGCCCGGTCAGCTCGCGGACGCCCGCCGGCGTCAGCGCGACCCGGTACTCGTCGGGCTTGATCTCGGTTGGAACCCCGATCCTCATTTCGAGGAGATATAGCCGCTCCGCCTGGGCAAATTCCAGCCCCACGCCCTAGGGTTCTCTGAAACCACAGCGATGGACGCAATCGACACACAAATCCTCGAGATCCTCGGCGAAAACGGCAGGGCCTCCTTCGCCTCGATCGGCGAGGCGGTCGGGCTCAGCCCGCACGGCACCGCCGACCGCGTCCGCCGGCTCGAGCGCGACGGCGTCATCCTCGGCTACACGGCGCGGGTCGATCCGGCCGGGATGGGCCGCTCGCTCGACGTCCTGGTCGACGTCCGCCTCCTCCCCAGCACCGACCCGGACGAGTTCGAGCGGATCGTGCTGCGGCTACCGGCGGTGCGCGAGGTCGACTTCCTCACCGGCCGCTTCGACTTCCAGCTGCGACTCGCCTGCCGCGACGCCGACGAGCTCGATCAGACCGTCCGCGCGATCCGTCGCGAAGCCGGCGCCTCGGCGACCGAGACGCGGATCGTCATGCGCTCAGCCCGGCCGGGCTGAGCGCGATCAGAACAGCCTCACCCGCTGCCGCGAGAGGAAGAAGCCGTGGCCGTTGCGGCGGTTGAGGCAGCGCATGCCGGCTTCTTCGCTGTGGCAGACGAAGCGGCCCTTGCGGATCGATTCGCCGTAGGGGAGGACCGGGCCGGCACGGAAGGCGCTGTCGCTGACGCAGCCGTATTCGCCCCGTCCCCTGGTGCCGACGAAGAGCGAGCCGCCGTAGTCGAATTCGCAGCTCTTCGGCTTTTTCGGCAGCGGCCAGGAGTGGTGGCCGATGTCGCAGCGGGCGCCCTGCTCGTAGAGGACGCAGCCGATGTTGTGGCTGGGGGATTCGAAGCCCTTGAAGGCGGCCGCCGGCGAGGCGGCGGCGCCGAGCGCGAGTGCCGCGGCGATGAGGACGAGCAGGGCGCGGCGCGGCATCAGTTCCCGCCCCCGCAGCCGCCGCCTCCGCCGCAACCGCCGCCGCCGCCCGAGTCACCGCCACCGCATCCGCCGCCACCGCCGGAGTCACCGCCGCCGCCGCTCGAATCGCCGCCGCCCGTTTCGCCGCCGGCCTGTCCTTCGGCGCCGGAACCGGCTTCGCCGCCGCCGCCATGATGATGGTGAGCACCGCCGCCGCCGGAGTCGCCGAGGCCGATCCGGTTCGTCACCCCGAGCAGCGCGTCGAGCCCGAACAGCACCGACTCGGCGCCGCGGCCGGCGGCGCCGCGATCCCAGGCCTGGGCGGTCCGGTCGAGCGCGGCGTCCATCGGCGCCGACATCGAGCTCTCCGGCGTGTGGTGGAGGTACTCGCCGAAGGCCCCTTGGCAGAACTCGGTGTAGGCGCGGGTGTCGAGGATGAACTCGTGCCAGGCGTCGTCGACCAGGCGCGAGGGCATGCCGAGCACCTCGCCGTCGCGCCAGGCGCAGCAGAGGAACCACTCGCGCAGCCCCTGGTCGACCAGCTTCCAGTCCTGGGGCGTCAGCTCCGGATGGTGGTGGCGGCAGCGCTCCTCCACCCGTTCCGGGAACGGGTAGGTCCAGATGTAGTTCTCGTCGCGGCGCTGGCGACGGCGCCGATTCCAGATGCTCATCCCGGCACCAGCCCGACGTTGGTCCGCTCGCTGAACGGGGTGCCGCCACGGGGGGTGAAGGTGACGCGGAGAGCGAGCCGGAATTCGCCCCGCCGCTCCAGCCGCCGCGACAGCGAGCGGGTGAAGGGGAGCGTCCCGCCGACCGGGCCGCAGTCGCCGGCCCGCAGCGTCATCGAGCCCAGCCCCGGCACCCGCTCGCGGCGGCCATGCGTGAGCACCCCGGTCTCCACGACCCGCACCGTACCGGGACCGGGGGCGGTGACCCGGACGTTGACGCCGGCGTCGGTGTCCGGGAACGAGACGAGGAAGGTGTTGGCGGGCCGCCGCGGCGGCCTGATCTCGCCGATCGCCTCGGTGCGGCGGTCGAGGAACCAGAGCCGGCCGGCGGCGAAGGTCAGTTCTTCGGGTTCGCTTTCGAGCGTCAGGCCGTAGCGGAATTCGGTGATCTGACCGGCGGGCGTGATGCGGCCGACCGCGGGGGTCGAGGCGCGATGCGAGTGGCCGGGCACCCCCGATTCCCGGGTCACGAACCAGAGGTTGTCTTCAGGTCCCCAGGCGAAATCCTGCGGGCCGGCGAAGCCCGGCAGTGGCCGCAGGCAGTGGCTGAATTCGGAGGTCTCGCCGTCGCGGCCGAGGCGGCCGATCGCGGCCCGGCCGTTGGGCCAGCTCGGGTCCTTGGGGTCGACCTTCCGTTCGACCCGGAACCAGACGTTGCCGCCGGGGCCGGCGATGAAGGGGCCGGTGAACCAGGCGTGCGGGCTCAGCCCGCGCCGGTAGCGCTCGATCGCGCCGTCGACGCCGATCCGTTCGACCGCGATGTGACCGCGGCCGCCGCGGTTGATGCTGAAGAAGACCCCGCCGGGACCCGGGGTCGGCCCCGCGAAGAGGGTGTCGCCGGGGCTGATGCCGGGGTACTCGACGATCCGGCCGCGCGGGGTGACGCGGCCGATCGCCGGCCGATCCGATTCGTCGGCGAACCAGACGCCGCCCGGTCCGGCGGTGAAGTCCTGCACGTCCGCGCTCGGCCTCAGCCCGGCGCTGAACACGCTGACCTTGCCGGCCGGCGTGATCCGCGCGAAGCCGAGCGCTTCCTTGCCGCTCGCGTCGAGCGCGATGACGTCGTCGACCCAGATGTTGCCGTCGCGGCCGAGGACGATTTCTTCCGGTCCAACTCCGGGGAGCGGGAACAGCCTCACCGTCCCGCGCCTGGTGATGCGGGCGACGCCGCCTTCCGGGTAACCCCGGCCGGGGCGTTCGTAGGTGAACCAGAGGCCGCCGGGTCCGCCGACCATGTAGCCGGGGTCGACCCGCGGCGGCAGCCGGAACGTCGTCACCTTCCCCGCCGCCGTCACCCGCCCGATCGCCCGGTGCCGCAGGTTCTCGCTGAACCAGAGGTTGCCGTCGGGGCCGCGGGCGACGTCGACGATGTTGGCGTGGACCGGGATCTCGCGGATCAGGCCCTGCGGCGCCGCGGCGGCGGTGGCCGGCAGCGCCGTGAGGGACGCCGCGAGCGCCAGCGTCGCCACCAGCACGGCCAGCGCCGGGATACTCACCGGACCACCTGCAGCCTCCGGTAGCTGACCCTCGTCGTTCCGTTCACCGTCTCCGCCTCCCGCACGAGGAGGATCGCGGCGGCGCCCAGCTTGGCGGCGAACTTCGGCTTCGGGGTCAGGCTGACGAGGGCGCGCTTGCCGGCCGCGAGCTTGACCCGGGCGACCGCGCTCTCGGCGACCGGCGGCTTCGGCCGCCCCCGCTTGCCCTTGCGCCCGTGCTGATGCGGCTTCGCGGAGAGGACCTGGAGCGCGAACCTGCAGCCGCCGGGCTTGGCGCTCTGCGGGCAGGCGACCCGGACCCGCGGGCTCGTCGGTGCCGGCGACGCCGCGGCCGGCGCCGGCGGAGGCGGCGCGGCGGGCGGCGTCGGCGGTACGGGTGGCGCCTGCAGCTCGTAGGCGCCGATGTCGTTGCCGTTCGCGCCGGCGCTGGCGCCGAGCGGCACGCCGGGATAGAGCACCGGCCGCACCGAGCCGCGCTGATCCGTCGTCAAGCCGCCACCCCCCTTGTTGACCGCCGGGCTGCTCGGCGGCAGCGCCATCGTCTGCGTCGGCCCGCCGTTGTCGGCGAGCGGGCCGAGCTGGGGATCGACCCCGAGCAGGTCGGAGCCGGGCACGGATTCGACGATCGACGCGCCCGCGGGGTCACCGATCAAGCTGAAGGCGCTGACGAGGCTGCTGTTCGGACCCTCGATGTCGGGGCCGGAGCCGCCGGCGGTGTTGCCGGCGACGATCGTGTCCTCGAGCGTCAACCCCGTGCCTTCCGGGACCGCCAGCCCGCCGCCGTCTTCGTCGGCGTGGTTGCCGGCGATCGTCGAGCCTTCGATCGAGAGCGTCGCTTCGTTTTCGAGTTCGAGTTCGAGGCCGCCGGCTTCGCCTTCGGAGAGGTTGTTGGCGATCGTCGAGTTGCGGATCGTGATCCCTTCGACCGAGAAGAGCGCGCCGCCTCCGCCCGAGTCGCTGACCACCCGGTTGTGGGAGATCGTCGAGCCTTCGATCGTCCCTTCGTACTCGCCGCGCAGGCCACCGTCGAAGAGGTCGGCTTCGTTGTCGACGATCGTCGAGGACTCGATCCTGAACGGCTCGTTGAAACCGCCGACCAAGAGGCCGCCGGAGCGTTCCGCGCGGTTGCCGCTGACGGTCGAGTTGACGAGCGTCAGCGCCCCTTCGGTGCTGGCGACCCCGCCCGCGGTTTTGGCCTGGCCGCCGGTGATCAGGTCGTTGGCGAGGGTCAGGTCGGAGTTGACGTTGATGACGTCGCCGCCGAGATCGGGATTTTTGACGGCGCCGCCGGGGGCGACGCCGTCGGCCAAATGCAGGCCGGCGATCGTCACCGCTTCGTCGCCCGGCGTTTCGACGCTGAAGACGCGGTGGGCGACCGCCTGGCGGACCGTCACCAGGCCCGGCCCCGGTCCCTCGATGTCGACCGGGTCGGAGACGATTATCCCCGGCCCTTCGAAGGTGATGGTGCCGGTCAGCCCGGCGGCGAAGACGACCGTGTCGCCGCCTGGGTTGGCGTTGGCGGCGCGAACCTCGCCGCGCAGGCTGCCGTCATCGGTGCCGCCCGTGTCTTCGAGGTTGGTGACGACGAAAGTCTGCGCTTGCGCGGCGGCGGCGAAGCCGAGCAGGGCGAGCGCGGCGGCGAGCAGGACGACGGTCCCACGGGCGGCGCTCACCGGACCACCCTCAGGCGCCGGTAGCTGGTCTTCGTCTTCCCCTTGACGGTCTCGGTCTCGCGGACCAGGAGCGCGGCGGCGGTCGCCAGCTTGGCGGCGAACTTCGGCTTCGGCACCAGGGTGACGAGCGCCGATTTGCCCGGGGCGAGGTCGACCTTGGCGACCGCGCTCTCGGCGACCGGGTTCTTGGCCCGCCCGCGCCTGCCCTTGCGGTGCGCTTTGTGCGGCTTCGCCGAGAAGACCTGCAGCGTCAGCTTGCAGCCGCCGGGCTTGGCGCGTTTCGGGCAGCTGACGTGGACGCGCGGGCTCGACAACGTGGGCTTGGGCTGCGGCGGCCCGAGCGGCGCGGCGGGCGGGGTGACGACGACCTCGTGGGTCACGCTCGCGACCCCGGAGCCGTTGCAGGAGGCGGTATGGCCGGTGAAGACCTGGGCGGTCGAGCAGCCCTCCTGGTCGGCGAGGGTCAGCGTCACCCGGTAGGTGCCGGCGGCGGCGAAGGTGTGGCTGACGAGCGGGCCGCCGCTGGCGCTTTCGCCGTCGCCGAAGTCCCAGCGGTAGCTGGCGATCGTGCCGTCCGGGTCGAGCGAGGCGCCGGCGTCGAAGCTGGTCGGCGCCCCGGGCGCGCCAGCCGCGGCGGCGAAGGCGGCGCGCGGCGGCTGGTCCGGGACTACCGCGATCGCTTCCGGGTTGGCCCCGACTTTGATCGTCCCGCCGACCACCTGCTTGGTCGCCGCGTCGATCACCGAGAGGCTGTTGGAGCCCCAGTTGGCGGCGTAGACACGGCTGCCGTCGGGGGTGATCGCGACCGCGCGCGGTTCTTTTTTGACTTTGATCTCGGCGCCGGCGGTGTTCGACGCGACGTCGATCGGGGTGACGCCGCCCGAGCCGCTGCTGGCGACGTACGCGGTCCGCCCGTCGGGGCTGATCGCGATCCCTTCCGGGAAGCTCCCGGCCGTGATCGGCGAGCCGACGACGCCGTTCGTCATCAGGTCGAGCGCGGTGACGGCGCCGCCGTTGTGGGTGATGTAGGCGTGGCGCCCATCGGGGGTGATCGCGATCGCCTTCGGCTCTGCGCCGCCCGCCGCGATCGACGGCGCCGCGGTGTTGGTCGCGGTGTCGATCACCGAGATGCTGTCGACGCTGAAGTTGGTCACGTAGGCCCGGCTGCCGTCGGGCGTGATGGCGACGTCCTCGGGGTCGATCCCGACTTCGATCGGCGCGCCGACGACCGCGTTGGCCGCGAGGTCGATCACGTAGACCGAGCGGGTGCCGGCGCTGGTGACGTAGGCGAAGCGGCCGTTCGGGGTGATCGCGATCCCGTGCGGGGACGTGCCGACCGGGATCGGCGACCCGGCGGTGCCGGTCGCGACGTTGATCGGGGTGACGCTCGCCGATTCCGAGTTGACGACGTAGGCGGCCCGCCCGTCCGGGGCGATCGCGATCGCCCGCGGCCGCACGCCGACGCCGATCGCCGCCCCGGGCACCTGCGTCTGGGTGTCGAAGGGCGTCACCGTGCCGGCGCCCCAGTTGGCGACGAAGACGCCGTGGGCGAGGGCTGCGGGCGCGGCGGCGGCGAGCGCGGTCGCGACGGCGAGGCCCGCCAGCATTCTCGAGAGCCGGCGAGCGTTCACCGGACCACCTTGAGGCGTCGGTACGTCGTGGAGGTCTTCCCCTTGGCGGTTTCGGTCTCGCGAACCAGGAGCTTCGTCGCCGCCGCCAGCTTGGCGGCGAACTTCGGCTTCGGCTGCAAGGTCACCAGCGCCGACTTGCCGGAGGCGAGCTTGACCCTGGCGATCGCGCTCTCGGCGACCGGCGGCCTTGCCCGTCCTCGCTTGCCTTTGTGTTTCGCCCTGTGCGGCTTCGCCGAGAAGACCTGCAGCGCCAGCTTGCAGCCGCCCGGCTTGGCGCTCTGCGAGCAGCTGACGTGGACGCGCGGGTTGCCGCCGGAGAGCCTGGCGGCCGGCGGCGGCGCGGCCGGCGGCGGCCCCGGGGAGCCGGGGGTGACCGGCATCGGCAGCGGCTGCAGCTCGAAGGCGCCGACGTCGGCGCCGTTGCTGCCAAGGTTGACGATCGGGACGCCCGGCCAGAGGAAGGGCCGCGACAGCCCCCGCTGGTCGGTCGTCTCGCCGGGCCCGCTCAGGCCCTGGTTGACCGCCGGGCTGCCGGGCTCGAGCGCGATCGTCGGCGTCGGGCCGCCGTTGTCGGCGAGGCCAGCCGGCGAGAGCAGCGGGTCGGTGTTCTGGCGGTCGCTCGGCTGGGTGAGTTTGCAGCTGCTCCCGTCCTCGATGTTGAAACCCGCCGAGGCCACCGGGTTGGCGCAGTTCTGGCCGCCCCCATGTGGGTCGGCGATGATCGTGTTGCGGACCGTGGTCGGCGTGAAGATGACGAGGTTGGCGCCGACGGCGGCGCTGTTGCCGACGATCGTCGAGCTGGTGATCGACCCCGGTGACCCGTAGAAGGTCATGCCGCCGGCCTGCGTCAGAGCCGGCGTGCCGAGGGCGGTGGCGACGTTGCCGCTGATCGTGCTGTCTTCGATCGTCTCGCTGGTCGTCGCCGCGTTGCCGTTGGCGATCCCGCCGGTTTCCGCCTGGTTGTGGCTCGAGCTGCCGCTGGCGACGCTGGTGTTGCCGCTGATCGTGCTTCGCCTGATCACCAGCTGCCCGATCTCGTTGGCGATGCCGGCGCCCTGCGCAAAAGAGGTGCCGCCGGGCCCGGCGACCGCTTTGGCGCTGTTGCCGCTGATCGTGCTGTCTTCGATCGTCAGCACGCCGTCGTGGTTGAAGATGCCGCCGGCCCAGGGGTCGTTCTGGTTGCTGGCGCCGCTGCCGATCGCGCTGTTGCCGGTGACTGTGCTGCGGCGCAGCGTCAGCGCCGGTCCGTTGCTGTAGATCCCGCCGCCGACCGGGAAGACGTTGCTGCCGCCCACCTCGCTGACCACGCTGTCGGTGACCGCCACTCCTTCCACCGTCAGCGTCCCGTAGTTGACGATCCCGCCTCCGTCGATCCCCCTGCCTTCGGTGACGGTCACGCCCGACAGCGAGGCGGTCGCGTCGATGCCGAAGTAGAGGCCCTGGTAGGCGTTGGCGCCGGAGATCGTCAGCTGCCCCGCGCCCGGTCCGACGATCGCCACGGGGCCGCCGGCTTTGAGGACTCCGGGCAACGGCGAGCCGAGCGTGATCGTGCTCGGCCCGGGCAGGGAGAACTGGATCGTGTCGGTGACCGGCGCCGGCTCGCCGGCCGGACAGGCTCCCGAGGCGCTGTTGGAGTCGGCGGCGTCGATCGCGTCGCGCAGCGTGCACTGGCTGGCCGAGCTGTCGCTCGCCGTCGTCACCGTGATCGTCGCCGCGGCGGCGGTTGCCGGAAGCGACAAGAGCCCCACGACCACGGTCCCGATCGCTATCTTCCTCCCCATCGCCGTCGGCAGGGTACGACGGCGGTCTCGTCCGCATCGCCAACCTGAGACAAAGTTGAGACCGATGTGAGACCCGTGCCTGGATCTTCGTTGCGAGAGGGGCTCGAGGATCTGGAGGCCGGGCGCTTCGTCGGGCGCGAGGAGGAGCTGCGGGCGATCGCCGCCGCCCGCGCCGAGCCGGTCGGGGCGATCGTCTTCGTCTACGGCGCCGCCGGGATCGGCAAGAGCGCGCTGCTGCAGGCCGCGCTGCGGCGGCACGAGCGCGAGGGCGGGACCGCCTTCCGCCTGCCGGACGCCCGCGAACCGCCCGCCGTGGAGCTGCTGGAGGCGATGCGGGCGGCGCCGCGGCCGCTGATCGCGATCGACGATCTCGGCCCCGGCTCGATGATCCAGGCCTGGCTGCGGGAGACCCTGCTGCCGGAGCTGCCGCCCGGCGCCGCCGTCCTGATCGCCAGCCGCCAGCCGCCCTCGGCGGAGCTGCTGGCCGGGACGCTCGGCTCGGGCGTGCGCACGCTGGCGCTCGAGCCGCTCGGCGAGGAGCAGGCGCGGGCGCTGCTGGCGGCGCGCGGCATCGGCGGCGCGGCGGCCGACGCCGCGGTCGAGTGGGCGACAGGCTGGCCGGCGGCGCTCGTCCTCGCCGCCGGCAACGACGGCGCGATCCCCGGCCCCGCCGAGGTGATCGCGCGGCTCGCCGGGAGCGAGCTCGACGAGGTGCCGCCGGAGGTGCTCGGGGTCGCCGCCCTCGCCCGGCTGCTCGACGCCCGCACCCTGGCGGCGGTCGCCGGCAATGCCGAGCCCGAGGCGGCGCTGCGCCAGCTCGGGCGGCTCAGCGTCGTCGCCCGCCGGCCCGGCGGCGTCGAGCTGCATCCGCTGCTGCGGCGGGCGCTGCGGGAGGAGATGCGGCGGACCGCCCCCGACCAGGAGCGCGAGCTGCGCCGCCGCCTCGCCGACCATCTGCACCTGCGGGCGCGGAGCGGCGAGAGCTGGACGGTCGTCGACCTCGCCGAGCTGATCGAGAACCCGGCCGTGCGTTGGGGATTCGGCGGCGGCGGGGGCGGCAACGAGCTGCGCGCCGGCGCCCTGCGGCGCGAGGACCTGCCGGCGGTCGAGCGGGCGGTGGTCGAGCGCTGGGACGCGGCCTGGTGGGAGGGGACGAAGCGGTGGCTCGTCGAGGCGCCCGACGCCTGCGTCGCCGTCCGCGACCGGGCCGGCGCCCTGCGCGGTTTCTGCGTCGCCACCTCGCTGCCGAAGCTGCCGCCGTGGGCCGCCGACGACCAGGTCCTCGGCGGCTGGATCGGCCACGCAGAGGCCGCCTCCTCGCTCGGCGACGCGGTCCTCTGGCGCGACGCGCTCACCTTCGGCGACGATCGCGGCGACCGCGCCCGGGCGCTGCTGAACGCGACCGCGGCGCTGCGCAGCGGGGTCGCCAACCCGCGCTGGTTCTACGGCCCGGTCGACCCGGCCAACGGGCACGAGCTGGCGCTCGCCGACGCGCTCGGCGCTCGCCACCTGAGCGAGCTCGACGTCCGGGTCGGCGCCCATCGGGTCGAGTGCCGGCTGATCGACCACGGCCCGGGCGGCGTGATCGGCCTCGCCCGCGACATCGTCTACGCCGAGCTGGGGATGGCGCCGCGGCGGCCACCGAGCGAGGCCCAGGTGCGGACGGCGCTGCGGGCGCTGCGCGGGCCGGCCGAGCTGAACGGATCGCCGCTCGCGCCCGACGGCCTCGAGGCGGCCGAGCAGCTGCGCGAGGTCCGCGCCCGCCTCGCCGCCGCCGCCGACGCGGCCTTCGGCGAAGGCGCCGAGGAGCGGCTGCTGCGCGGCGTCCTCGACAACGCCTATCTCGACGAGGACGCCGAGCCAGCCGACGGCCCGCGCCTCCTGAACGTCTCCCGCGCCACCTACTACCGCCGCCTGCGCACCGCCAGCGAGCGCCTCGCCCGGCAACTGTTCCGCGAGTACTAGCCCCGGCCGAGCCGGGCCCACCCGCCGATCGGCGGGTGACCGGGCGGCCCCCGGTTCGTAGACTCGACGTATATGGAGCTCCTCGCCCCCCTCGAGCCCCTGCACGACGGCCACGGCCGGCCGATCACCAGCCTGCGTGTCTCGGTCACCGACCGCTGCAACTTCCGCTGCTCGTACTGCATGCCGGTCGAGGGAATGGACTGGCTGCCGCGCGAGCAGGTGCTGAGCTTCGAGGAGATCGAACGGCTGGTCGGGCTGCTGGCGCGGATGGGCGTCTCCGACCTGCGGCTGACCGGCGGCGAGCCGCTCGCCCGCCGCGAATTCCCGCAGCTCCTGGCGCGGCTGGCGTCGCTGCCGGGGCTGGAGGACATCTCGCTGACCACCAACGGCTACCTGCTCGAGCGCCAGCTGCCCGACCTGGTCGCCGCCGGGCTGCGGCGGATCAACGTCTCGCTCGACTCGCTCGCCCGCCACCGCTTCCTCGAGCTGACCCGCCGCGACGCCCTCGACCGCGTCCTCGCCTCGCTGCGCGCCGCCGAGGCCTACCCCGAGCTCTTCCCGATCAAGGTCAACTGCGTCGCGATGCGCGGCTTCACCGAGGAGGAGATCCTCCCCTTCGCCGAGTTCGCCCGCCAGCGCCCCTACGAGGTCCGCTTCATCGAGTTCATGCCGCTCGACGCCGACCACGCCTGGGAGCGCGACTCGGTCTTGAGCGGTGCCGAGATCCGCGCCGTGATCGAAAGCGAGCACCCGCTGGAGCCGGTGCCGCGCCAGCCGCACGCGACCGCCCGCACCTACCGGTTCGCCGACGGCAGCGGCGCGATCGGCTTCATCAACCCGGTCTCCGAACCGTTCTGCGCCGATTGCAACCGGATCCGGATCACCGCCGACGGCCGCCTCCGCACCTGCCTCTTCAGCCTCGAGGAGACCGACCTGCGGGAGACGATGCGCGGTGGCGGCGGCGACGCCGAGCTGGAGCGGGTGCTGCGCGCGGCGGTCTGGCGCAAGGAGCTGAAACACCGGATCTCCGAGCCGGGCTTCAAGCAGCCGGCGCGGACGATGAGCGCAATCGGCGGCTGAGCCCGCGCCACCGGGACCGTGGCGCCGGAGCGGATCGTCTCGGTCGTCCTCGCCGCCGGCGCCGGCCGCCGCTTCGGCGGCCGCAAGCAGCTGGCGCCGCTGCGCGGGCGGCCGCTGCTCGAGCACGCGCTCGCGGCGGCGGCCGCCGGGCCGGCGGCGGCGACGTTCGTCGTCCTCGGCGCCGACGCCGAGGAGATCGAAGCGGGGATCGACCTCGGCGGCGCCACCGTGGTCCGGGCGCCCGGCTGGGAGCAGGGGCAGGGCGCCTCGCTCGCCGCCGGCCTGGCGGCGGCGCTCGCGGACGGCGCCGCGGCGGCGCTGGTGACGCTCGGCGATGAGCCCTTCCTGCCGGCTGAGGCAGGGGGGCGACTGGTGGCGGCGCGGCGCCCGGGCCTCGCGGCCCTTCGCGCTGCCTACTCCGGCCGCCCCGGCCACCCGGTCCTGATCGAGCGGCAGCTCTTCGCCCCGCTCGCCGCCGCCCCGCCCGGCGCCAGCCCGGCGGAGCTGCTGCGCGAAGCCGGCGTCGAGACGGTCGAGTGCGGCGACCTCGGCGACCCCGCCGACGTCGACACCAGGGCCCAGCTCGCCGCTCTCGACGATCCCGAGGCGAGCGCTCCTTGAGCCCGGAGACCGGCGCCGCGCTGATGGCGCTGGTCGGGGTGCTGCTGGCCCAGCAGGCACCGCTCAACCGCGGCCTCTCCCGGGCGACCGGCGCCGTCCCGGCCGCCTTCGTCAACTTCGCCGTCGGCCTGGCGCTGATCTTCGTCGCCTGCCTCCTCGCCGGCCAGCTCGGCGGCCTCGGGCGGATCGGCCCCGATTGGTGGCACGCCCTCGGCGGCCTCTGCGGCGCCAGCTACGTGCTCGTCGGCCTGCTCGTCGTTCGCAGGATCGGTGCCAGCGGCGTCGCCGCCGGCACCGTCACCGGCCAGCTCTTCTCCTCGGTCGCGATCGACGCCGGCGGCCTGCTCGGGATCGAGCAGCGCTCGCTCGAATGGCGGGTCCTGCTCGGCGCCGCCGCGGTCCTGCTCGGCACCTACCTGGTCGCCGGCATCCCCTGGCGCAGCCACCGCGACTCCGGCCCGCACCCGGCCCGCGAAACCCTCCTGCCGCTCGCCGCGATGGCGGTCGCCGGCGCCCTGGTCGGCATCCAGATCCCGCTCAACGGCCTGCTCGCCGAATCGACCGGCGACCTCGCCTCCGGCCTCCTCAACTTCATCACCGGCGGCACCCTCCTGCTGCTCGCCCTCCTCCTCACCGGCACCGCCCGCGGCCTCGCCGGCGTCACCAGGGTCCGCTGGGTCTACCTCGGCGGCGGCCTCTGCGGCGCCGTCAACGCCCTCGTCGCCCTCAGCCTCGTCGACCAGATCGGCGCCGGCACCGTCGCCGCCGCGACCGTCACCGGCCAGCTGCTCGCCTCACTGGCGATCGACCGCGCCGGCCTCTTCGACCTCGAGCCGCGCCCGCTCGATCTCGCGCCGCCTGCTCGGCGCCGCCCTCCTCGTCGCCGGCACGATCCTCGTCGCCCGTTAGGTGCTGGACCCAACCCGCGCGGAAGTCCCAGAAATGCTGAGGCCGCCCATCGGCGGCCTCGCGCCCCGCCGACGAAACGGCGAGGGGGTATGCGCTCGACTATACAGCCGGGGAAGGATTCCAGCGGCTACCACTCCTCCGGCTTGACCAGCCTCGCTCCCTTGGGAGACCTCATCTCGCCCGGAAGTTGGCACTCTTCGACGTCCACCGCTTTCAGCTGGATGAAGGCGGCGTTCGCCGGCAGGGGATCGGGGGAAAGGGCAGCGCTGCGGCGCCGGCTATGGAGCACCGGGTTGACCACGGTGACGGGAAGCTGCAGGCGCGTTCGCACGATCTCGATCGGCATCTTCAAATCGCCGTCGTTGGAGATCACGGCCGCGGACTCGAAGCGACCGTCATGCGCATCGGTAAGTAGTAAGGAAGCGATGTTCACGTCCGTCCCCTTCTCCTCGAACGTTTCGACGGTTCGGACGAGGCGCTCTCCCGGAGCGGGATCCACGATGGCTCCCGTCACCCGCTTCGGCAGGTACCTCCCCCGGTAGATCTCCAGATGCGGGATGGTGGTCAGGGCACGGTGATACAGCCGCTGACGATCCTGTTTCCCGGGATCGGAGTGGTCCTTCTTGATGTTCGCGGTGCAGTACGCGATTTCGGCGATCTCGTCGTTGGGGAGCAGGCGCGAGCACAGCGCGGCCAGATCGAGCCACTTGCGGCCCTTGGCGCGGCATGCGCCGTAGTACAAGTTGAAGCCGTCCACGTAGACAATCGTCTGCACTGTGCAGACCCTACGCTCGCCGGCTCGGTGACCTCGAAGCGCTCTACGCAGTTCGCGTGATGACGAACGCCGTCAGCCCGCCGGCTCGGCGCGGCGGGAGCGGCCGAGGCTGCCGAGCCAGCGGACGAAGCTGCGGGCGCGGAGGCTGACCGCGGTCCAGACGCCCTGGGTGTAGATCGTCAGGGCGATCAGGGTGAGGCCGCCGGTGAGGATGAAGTTCCAGCCTTCGCCGAGGCTGAGGGTGGTCGGCAGCGTCAGGCCGAGCGCCAGCAGGACGGAGCCGAGGCCGCAGCCGACGAAGGTGCCGCGGCCGCCGAGCAGGCTCGCCCCGCCGATGATCGGAGCGGCGATGGCCAGCAGGATGTATTGGTTGCCCACCGTCGAGTCGCCGATTCCGACCTGTCCGGCGAGGATGACTCCCGCCACCCCCGCCAGCGCCGCGCAGGCCACGTAGCTGAGCTGACGCAGCCGCGGCGCGTTGACCCCGAGCCGGTAGGCGAACTGGGAGTTGAGGCCGACCGCGCGCAGGCGCAGGCCGGTGCCGGTCGAACGCATCAGCCAGTCGGCGACGACGAAGAGGACGCCGATCACCACCAGCGGCCAGGGGAAGACCCACAGTTTCTTGGTCATCAGTTCGGTCAGGTTGAGGTCGATGACGCCGGCGGCGGTCGGCCGCAGCGTCAACCCGACCCCCTGCAGGATGCCGAGGGTCGCGATCGTCGCGATCACCGGCGATATCTGCAATCGCTCGATCAAGGTCGAGTTGCCGATCCCGATCAGGATGCCGACGCCGATTCCGATCGCCAGCGCCAGGATCAGCGACGGCACGGTCGAGCCGCTCTGCACCCAGAAGGAGAGCAGGGCGACCGTCACCCCCATCGTCCCAGCGACCGAGATGTCGATGCCGCCGATGAACATGACCACGAACTCGGCGGCGGCGACGGCTGCCAGCGGCAACGCCAGCAGCAGCACGTTGTAGACGCCGGCCGGGGTGAGGAAGGTGCTCTCGCGGCTTTGCGTGTAAGCCCCGAGCAGGACCAGGATCAGGGCCAGCAGCGAGAGCCGGGCGAGGTCTTCGTGGCGATCGACGAGCTCGCGCAGCCGCGTCCAGGGCGAAGGTCCCGATTCCGGCGCCTCGGCCTCGGCGGCGACCGCCGCGGGGGCGCCGTCGCGGCGCGACTCGTGGCCGGTGAAGGCGTGGACGATGCTTTCCTCCGAGGAGCGCTCGGCCGAGAGCTCGGCGACGATCTGCCCGCGCGAGAGGACGATCACCCGGTCGCAGAGCCCGGCCAGCTCGGCCGCGTCGGAGGAGACGATCGCCACCGCCAGCCCGGCGGCGGCGCCGTCGCGGAGCATCCGGTAGATCTCGAGCCGGGAGCGGACGTCGACGCCCTGGGTCGGCTCGTCGCAGAGCAGCACCCGCGGCTCGGTCGCCAGCACCTTGCCGAGCGCGACTTTCTGCTGGTTGCCGCCGGAGAGCGAGGTCATCGGTTCCTCGGGCGAGCCAAGCCGGATGCCGAAGCGGTCGATGCTCTCCTCGACCTGCTGATCCTCGCGGCGGGAGGTGATCACGCCTCCCTGGGAGAGCTTGCCGAGCACGCTGACGACGAGGTTTTCGCGGATCGCCAGGGTCTGGAAGAGCGACTCTTCGCGGCGATCGCTGGAGAGGAAGGAGACGCCGGCGTCGGTGGCCTGGCCGAAGGTCCTGACGACGGCGCCGTCGACGGCGAGGTCGCCCTTCGGATCGGCGATCGCCGCCAGGCCGCCGAGCAGCGCCAGCTGGCCGTTGCCGTCGGCGCCGGCGATGCCGAGGATCTCGCCGCGGTGCAGCTGCAGGTCGATCGGGCCGTAGCCCTGGCCGGCGAGCCGCTTGGCGTCGAGGATCGCCGCGCCGACCTGCCCGGCGCCCTCGGGGAACTCGACGGTGACGCTGCGGCCCGCCATCTGCTCGACCAGGCCGGCCTGGTCGATCGAGCGCGGGTCGTGGGTACCGCGGTACTGGCCGTCGCGGAGGACCGAGATGCGGTCGGCGACGCGGAAGACCTCGGAGAGGCGGTGGGTGACGAAGAGGACGGCGCACCCCTCGCCGGCGGCTTTGCGCATCAGCTCCAGAGCGGCGTCGACGCCGGCTGCGTCGAGCGCCGAAGTCGCCTCGTCGAGCAGCAGGACGGCCGGCTGCGCCATCATCGCGCGGGTGATCTCGAGCAGCTGCCGGTCGGCGGCCGAGAGCTTCGAAGCGGCGAGCTTCGGCGACATCCGGTCGAGGCCGAACTCCTCGAGACGCTCGCGGGCCCAACCGTTGACCTCGCGATAGGAGGGCCGGCGCGCGGCCGGCGCGCCGAGGTACAGGTTCTGTCCCACGGTCAGCTCGGGGATCACCGAGCCGTCCTGGAAGACCGTCAGGGCGCCGTGGCGCTGCGACTCCCAGGGAGTGTGCTTGCGGCACTGCCTGCCGGCGACTTCGACCGTTCCCGTGTCGGGGACGACGGTGCCGCTGACGATGCCGACGAAGGTCGACTTGCCGGAGCCGTTCTCGCCGACCAACGCGTGCACCTCACCCGCCGCCAGCTCCAGCGAGGCCGGCTGCAGCGCTTTGACGACGCCGTAGCTTTTCGAGACCTCGCGCGCCCGCAGCGCCGGCCCCGCCGCCGCCGCCGGGGCGACGGCGGCGCGGGGCTCGGTGCTGCTCCCAGGGACCGTGGGATCGGGCATCGGGTTCTCTCGCTCCTACTGACCCGCGAGCATTTTCTCGGTCAGAGCTTCCGGCACCAGAGCGGAGGCGCCTGGATATTCGGCCGGTTTGCTCTTTTCACAACTGCTTTTCTTCGCTTCCGAGAACGGCAACGGGTAGATCACCTCGGGCGGTACTTCTTCACCTTCGGTGGCCTTCACCACCGCGTCGACCGAGACCCGCGCCGCCCAGTTCAGAGCATTCGTCTGGTAGAGCTTGTACGGGTGTTCGATCCACTGGCAGGTGGTTTCGTTGTTCTGCGTCCAGGTGACGATTGCCGGGATTTCCTTGCCGGCTTTGAGGTACACGTTGACCATGCTCGGAACCGGGTTCGAGTAGCTGTAGAGGATCGCTTTCACCGGCTTGCCCGAGGCGACCAACGCTGAGGCGGCTTTCTGGGCTCCGGCCGGGGTCCATTCGGTTTCCGATTCGAATTCGGATTCGATGCCGGCTTCGGTCGCGCACTTCTTCCAGCCTTCGTCCTGCGGGTTGCCGGGCGTGCCTTCGAAGTAGGCGACGGGGCCGGGGGCGCCGATCGCTTCTTCGGTGGCTTTCGCCATTTCTTTGCCGGCTTCGCAGATGTCCGGCTGCACGCGGGTGGTGATCGCCGAGGTCGGAGCGCCGTCGCCGGGGCTGACGTAGGTCGAGATCGCTGCCCCTTCGCGCTGCGCTGCCTCCATCGCCGGGTAGGCGGCGGGACCGAAGTCGTTGTAGACGACGATCGCTTCCGCTCCCTGTGCGGTCAGGGTCCGCAGGTTGGCCTGGAAGGTGGCCAATTCACCGTGTGCGTTGGTGAGGATGATCTTCCCGACTTCGGGGTCTTTCATCGCCTGGAGAATCACGTTCATCTTCGAGAACTGCCGCCAGGTGTTGTCGCCGAAGCCGTCAGCCAGGCCGAGGGTGATTGGACCGTCACCGATCGTGCAGGAGCTGCCTTTCCAGCATTCGAAGGCTTTGTCCATTTCTTCCTGGGACGGTTCGCCGGTCGCTTTCGCGAGCGCTTCCTGCATCAGTGGCGGCAGCGAAGACGCTTTGATCGTGTTCGTTTCCAGCGCCTGATCGACGGTTTTCTGCAGTTCGGCTTCGGAGACTTCGGTTTCCGCCGCTCCTTCTTCGGAGCTGGCTTCTTCCGCCGCGCCTTCTTCTTCGGCCGGTTCGGCTTCCGCCGCGGTTTCCGCGCCGCCGCTCGTCGAGTCACTCGACGAGCCGCCGCAGGCGGCGAGCACGGCGGCAAAGACGACGACGGCCCCGATCACCAGGGTCACTTTCAGCCACCCCCTCCGCCGGGCGAACTTTTCGCTGAACGACATATTCTCCTCCTATTTCCCTATTTGGCAGTTTCCGTACGGTCAGGGTTCAATTGCCCAGACCGCCGCAGCGCTCTGCCAATCGAGGCCCGATTGCGAATCACGTAGATGAGTGAAAGACCGATCACCAAGACGGCGCCCTGGATGATCATGCGGGCACCGTTCGAGTAACCTTCCACGCGCAGATCGAAGTCGAGCACGGTGATGAAGACGGCACCCATCAGGGTCGCGATCGGGCTCACCCGCCCACCGGTCAACACCGCACCTCCAAGCACCACCGCGACCACGCTCGTCAGCAGGTACGGTTCGCCGAGGGTGAGGTCGGGCGTCTGGATCTGGCCGGCCGCAAGCACCCCGCCGACCCCGTAGACGAGAGCCGCGACGACGTAGGCGGCGATCCGATAAGCGGGCGCCTTCAGGCCGGCCAGCACCGCCGCCCGCTCGGCCGTGCTGCTGGCGACCAGGCGCCGACCGATCACCACCCGGTGCAGGAAGAAGGTAGCCAGCACCGCGAGAACGAAGGAGAAGATCAGGATGTAGCTGACGCCGCCGAGGTCGGCGCTGGCCCAGCTCGAGATGTTGGCGGGGACGTGCTGGATGCTCGGCACGTCGCCGCGGTAGAGCTGCGTGTAGCCGGAGACCAGCTGGCCAACCGCCAGGGTCACGACCAGCGAGCTCAGCCGCAGGCCCTCGACCAGGATGCCGTTGATCAGCCCGATCACGATGCAGGCGACGGCGCAGAAGACGAGGGCGCCGAACAGCTTGTCGCTCTGGCCTTCGGACTGCTTGAGGACGATCGCACCCATCAGGGTCATGGTCGCCGGCAGGCTGAGGTCGATGCCGCCGGTGCTGATCACGAACGCCTGGCCGGTGGCGACCAGGATCAGGATCCCGATCGATGGGGTGAGGGTGGAGAGCGTGCCCTGCGAGAAGAAGTTGCTGGTGACGACGAACTGCGAGACCAGCAGCAGAAGTACCACGACGCCGGTAATCACCCAGGCCGGGGTGAAGCGGAACTCGGTGAGGGTCCGCAGTACGCTCGCGTCGATGCCGCCCCCTTTCGGGTCGCTCACCGCCGGCTCTCTTTCTCGTACTGGTAGAACACTCTCTGTACGTCCTCCTCCTCGGTAGTCCCCCCACTCGCCGGCACACGGGCAGCCGGCGATTCGGGGGACCAAGGCGAGCTTAGGTCGGGTCGCCGGAGCCGCGGCACCTCCGATCGGAGGTTTTGCCTGCACTGGCACGATCGGAGTCACAAAGGTCCGTTCGGAGGTATGCCGGGCGGTCGCCGCGGCATAGGGTCGGTGCGATGGCTCAGACTGAGTCTCGTGGTCGCAGGAGTGAGCTGATGCTGCTGCCCGCGCTGGCGCGGCTGCGCTCGCGGCGCGAGGAGAAAGGCATGAGCATCCGCACCCTGGCGCGCCGCGTCGGCGTCTCCCCCAGCCTCGTCTCGCAGATCGAAACCGGCAAGGTGAACCCCTCGGTCGGGACCCTGGTGGCGTTGACGACCGAGCTCGGGCTCTCGCTCGACGAGCTCTTCCTCGACCCGCCCGCGGAGGCGCCCGCGCCGGGCCGCCGGGTCGGCGCCGGCAGCCCCGGCTCACCGGTGATGCGCGAGCCCGAACGGCCGGCGCTGCAGCTCGAGACCGGCGTCACCTGGTACCGGCTCACCCCCCACTCCGAGGAGGAAGTCGACTTCCTCTACGTCGTCTACGAGGTCGGCGGCGAGTCCTGCCCGCCCGACGCGATGATGGTCCACCGCGGCCGCGAGTACGGGCTGGTGCTCGCGGGTCGCCTCGGCGCCACCGTCGGCTTCGAGACCTACGAGCTCGAGGCCGGCGACTCGATCGTCTTCGAAGCCCGCAGCCCACACCGCTTCTGGACGATCGGCGACGAGCCGGCGGTGGTCGTCTGGACGATCATCGGGCGCGCCGGCGAAACCCTCAATGCGTTCGGCGACCGTTGACCTTGGTGGGCGGGCGAGCCTCGGGCTAGACAGAGGTCCGTCTTAGGGGATGGAAGCTCACACCGGGTACGCCCGCAGCTTCGGTCGTCAGCTTCTGAGATGTGGGACGGCCCGCAGCTTCTCTCGTTAGCTGCGAGACGTTGCGTGGTTTTCAGCCGGATTCGTTGGGAGTGGTGGGGTGCCCCACCACTCCCCCACCAAACCCTGACCCCTAGCCGACACGTAGTCAGGCCCGGGGAGCAGGCGCCGTCGGATCGGCCCCTGCTCCCCGCACCGCGCCCCAGAGGAGGTTCAGGCGGTCGCCGCTTTCTGGCCCAGCTCGCGGGCGGGCTGGTCGGCGATCGCCTGAGAGGCGCGGTAGGCGAAGGCGATCATCGGGCCGAGCGTTCCGCCGCCCGCCCAGTACGCCCGCGCCGAGGCCGAGGCGACGCAGTTGCCGACGCCGTAGAGCCCGGGGATCGGCTCGTTGCGGTCGTCGACGACCTGCGCGTAGGTGTTGATCCGGGGGCCGCCCTTGGTGTCGAGGGTGCCGCCGGTGAGCAGCGACGCGTAGTACGGCCCCTGCTCGGAGATCGTGTGCATGACCGGGTTCTTCGACTCTTTGTCGGCGTCGGCGAGCGGCCCGGCGAACACCGTCTGTTCGACCTCGCGGCTGCCGCGGCCGAGGTCCTCGTCGACTTCGTCGGCGCACATCTCGTTCCAGCGGGCGACCGTCGCCTGCAGGTTGTCGAGGAAGTCAGCCGCCAGGGTGACGTCGCCGGTCTCGCCGCGGAACCGCTCGAGCCGCTCGCCGACGTTCGTCGCCAGCTCCTCGAGCGTCTCGCCCTTGATCACGTGCGAGTCGTCGACTCCCTCGGGGACGATGCTGTTGCCGAAGTAGTCGATCGCCGAGCCGTCCTGGGAGTGCTGGTCCCAGATCTGGATCAGGACCCGGTTCGGGAAGTCGCAGTTGAGCGGGTCCCAGTCATACATCCGCTGGATGAACTCGTTGTAGGGGAGCTTCTCGTTCAGCGGCCGCTCGCCCTTGTAGTTGACGCAGATCATCGAGTCGCCGGCGACCGCGAAGGTGCCCTGCATGTCGGGGTCCTTTTCGACCGCCTTGTGGAGGTTGATCGGCGTCCTCCAGGCGTACTGCATGTTGCGCAGCTGGGCGCCGACCGCGGAGCCGATGCGGACGAAGTCGCCCTCGTTGGTGCGCGCCGCGCAGCCGCCGTAGCAGGGCACCGCGAGGAAGTTCTCGCGCAGGTCCTGGTCGTGGGTGAAGCCGCCGGAGCCGAAGACCACCGCTTTGCGGGCGCCGACCCGGACCTCGTCGCCGTCGGCCGTCGACGCCACCAACCCGACCACCGCGTTGTCGTCGTCGACGATCAGCCGCTGCACCCGGTGGCCGGTGCGGACGTCGACGCCCGCCTCCTTGGCCGCCTTGCTGAACGATTCGATCGCCAGCTTGCCGCCGTCGGTCTGGTCGTCGTTGATCCCCTCGGGGACCAGCGCCCGCCCGGCGGTGACCTTGTCCTCCTCCAGGTTGGCCCAGTAGTCGACCCAGTTCGGTGCGTGCTCGTAGCGCAGGCCGCCCTTCTCGTGCAGCCGCTCGACCGCCGGCCAGCCGCTCTCGTAGATCGCCTTGTAGAGGTCGTACTCCCACTGGGTCTGGCCCAGCGTCGGGCTGTTCGGGTCGTATTTCTCCGGCCGCGAGATCCGCGCCGCGTACTTCAGGAAGTCGGCTTCCTCGTCGACCTCGCCGGATTCGCGCAGCGGGCCGTTGTTCGGCACCCAGTAGATGAAGGCGGCCTTGATCGAGGTCCCGCCGACCTCCGGCGCCTTCTCGAGCAGGATCACGTCCTCGCCGTTCCAGGCGTTGAAGAGCGCCGAGGAGAACCCGGCGCAGCCGCCGCCGACGACGGCGACGTCGACCTCGACGTCGAAGCGGGCGTCGCGGGATGGGAGCGCCGACTCGCGCTCGGCTACCGGCTCGTGCTGAGCTGCTTTGACCTTGTAATCAGACAACCTCTCCTCCAATCCACGGCAGGTGCCGGGGCGCCGGAGCGGGCGCCGCCGAGCGGAACACGCTCGAAGCTACGCCGGGGGCGGCGATCCCGATACGTCCGATCGGAGGGTTTGCCGATTGCCTGAAGCATTCGCGTCGCTATAGCCACGGTGGTCTCCACCGATCATCGCAACGCGCTTGCAAGTTGCGATGAGAGAAGGAGACCGAATGCAGGAGAACCGAGGGCCCGAGCCCAGCGGGCGGCAGGTGCCGCCACCCGAGCGTCGGCAGATCGCGGCGCGGCTGCGAGAGGGGGCGAGGGTCAAGGACCTCGCCGCCCGCTACGGCTGCCATCCGGTGACGATCTGGCGGATCGGCAGCCAGGCGCAGCTGCGCCGCAGGCGCGTGGATCACTCGCACCTGCGCCTGCGCTTCGAGGAGCGCGAGCGGATCAGCCGCGGGATCGCCGGCGGCGAGTCGACGCGGGCGATCGCCCGTGCCCTGGGCCGCGCCCCCTCGACGGTCAGCCGCGAGATCGAGCGCTGCGGGGGCCGCTGCCGCTACCGGGCGCTGAGCGCCGAGCGGGCTGCGATCGCCCGTCTCTCGCGGCCCAAGCCGGGCAAACTCTCGCGCTGCCCGCGACTTCGGGCCGCCGTTGCGGCCGGCCTCGAGCGGCGCTGGTCCCCGCAGCAGATCTCGGCCAGACTGAGGGTCGAGCACCCCGAGGACCCGGAGATGCAGATCAGCCACGAGACGATCTACCAATCGCTCTACGTCCAGTCCCGAGGCGAGCTGCGCTCGCAGCTCGCCGCCAACCTGAGGCGGGCCCGCAAACGCCGGCGCGCCCGCGGGGCGGCCGAGCACCGCGGGCGGATCGCGGACCTGGTGCCGATCGCGGAGCGTCCCCCCGAGGTCGACGAGAGGGCCATTCCCGGCCACTGGGAGGGCGACCTCTTGGTCGGCAAGGCCGGGCGCTCCTTCGTCGCCACCCTGGTCGAGCGCCAGACCCGCTACCTGATGCTGGCCCGCCTGGGGAGCGAGCGAAAGAGCGCCCACGTGACCGCCGCCCTGGCTGAGGCAATCGCCCGGCTGCCCGCCCACCTGGCCCTCTCGCTGACCTGGGACCAGGGCAACGAGCTTGCCGAGCACGCCCGCTTCAGCGCCAAAACCGGGGTCGCCGTCTACTTCTGCGATCCCCACTCGCCCTGGCAGCGGGGCTCCAACGAGAACACCAACGGGCTGCTGCGCCAGTACCTGCCGAAGGGCACCGACCTGGCTGCTCGCAGCCAGGTCGAGCTTGACGAGATCGCCGCGGAGTTAAACGGACGTCCCCGCCAGACCCTGGGCTGGGCGACTCCGGCTGAGAAGATGGAGGAGCTGTTGCGTTGACTGCTTGAGGCCGCCGACATCAATGCTTCAGGCGTCGAGGTCCTGCGACTCGGGCTGGACGTGGACGATCCGCTCGGGGACGACGGCGATCAGCTGGCGGGGTTCGTCGGGCGAGGAGAACGGATAGACGTCGAGGTCGAGGTACTTCTTCGAGAGCTGGTGGATGTGGCGCTCGCCCGCCTCGCGCCCGCGCAGCTCGGCCCGGCCGCGGACCTCGAGGAACTCGTACGGGTTCCCCAGGTTGACGATCATGCAGGTGACGCGGGGGTCGCGTTCGACGTTGCGGACCCAGGCGCGGCCGGGCACGCTGTTCAGCAGCACCGCCTCGCCGTCGGTGTCGACCCAGACCGCCTGCGCGTGGATCGTGCCGTCGGCGGCCTGGGTGCAGACCGTGCAGACGTTGTTCGCCTCGAGCAGGGCGCGGGCCGGGGCGTCGAGCGCGGCCGGGCGGCGGATCTCGAGGCCGCCGACGTGCGGCTGCGGCTGCGCCGTCCCGCCCGCCTCGGCCACCGCCCTCGCCCCCTACTTCGCCAGCACGCCGCCGTCGATCGGCAGGATCGTGCCGGTGATGAAGGCGGCGTCGTCGGAGGCCAGGAAGGCGACGCCGGCGGCGATGTCGTCGGGGACGCCGAGCGGCAGCGGGTGCAGATCTTCGACCGCCTGCAGCGCCTCCGGGTCGTCCCAGAAGCCGCGGTTCATCCCGGTCGGGAAGTAGCCGGGGGCGATCGCGTTGACGTTGATCAGCTGCGGCGCCAGCTCGATCGCCAGCGCCCGGGTGAGGTTGTGGACGGCGCCCTTGGAGGCCGAGTAGCCGCCGATGTCGGCCTGGCCGAACTCGCCGGCGACCGAGCCGATGTTGACGATCCGCCCCCGCGAGCGACCGCGCGGCTCCTGCGCGGCCATCTTCGCCACCGCCGCCCGGCAGCCGAACCAGGTGCCGTCGAGGTTGACTTCCATCGTCTTGCGGTACTGCTCCGGCGACTCCTCGAGCAGCGGCTCGAGGCCGAGGAAGACGCCGGCGTTGTTGACCCAGGCGTCGAGGCGGCCGAACTCCCGGGCGGCGAGGTCGGCGACCGCGCGGAGGCTGGCCTCGTCGGTGACGTCGGCCTCGACGAACCGCGCGCGGCCGCCACGGCGGGAGATCAGGTCGTGGGTGTCGACGTCCAGATCGGGCTCGAACCCGTCCTGGCGCGCCGCCGGCCGCAGGTCGGCGCAGATCAGCGCCGCGCCCTCCTCGGCGAGCCGCAGCGCGGTCGCCCGGCCGTGCCCGGAGCTGGCCCCGGTGACGACCGCGATCTGTCCCTCTAGCCCTCTCATCCGGTCGCCTCTCCCCAGCTCCTCAGGCGGGCACCGGCTGCCGGGCCAGCAGCTTGCGCTCGAAGAACCCGGCCGCCTTCTCGGCCGCCAGCTCCAGCGAGGTCTTGTCGCTGTAGAGCTCCATGTGGGAGACCGTCGGGGTGACGAACAGCTCCTTGTCCTGGCTGCCGATCGCCTTGAACGCCTCGGTCTCCTTGTCCCAGAGGGTGAGGTCGTCTTCGTCGGCGATGATCATCATCACCGCCGTTTTCAGGATTCGCGGCACGAACGGGAAGACGCTGTAGCTCATCAGCATCTCGGTCGAGGCGATCGTGTTGCGGTGCTCGTGCCGCGGCGCCACGGTTTCCTTCAGCGTCTTGAAGGCGGCGTACGTTTCCGGGAAGGGCCAGGTGCAGAGCTCCTGTCCGACGTTCAGCGTCGACATCGCAATGTAGCCGCCCTGCTCGCCGTCGTAGCGCTTCTCGCGGTCCTCCTCGACGGCCTTGCGCAGCGCCCGGAAGCCTTCCATCCCGTGCACGCGGCGCATGTTCTCCCAGCCGTCGATCACCGGCACGATCGAGCAGACCGCCTTCACCCGCCGGTCGGTGGCGGCGATCACCAGCGAGTGGCCGCCGCTGTAGGAGATGCCCCAGACCCCGAGCCGGTCGGCGTCGAAGATGTCCTGCCGGGTCACGTAGCTGATCGCGTTGCGGTAGTCCTCGATCTGCTTGTTGGGATCGATGTGCTGGCGCGGCTCGCCGTCGGAGGCGCCGAGGTGCCGGTAGTCGAAGACGAGCCCGGCGACCCCCGCCTGGGCGAAGAGCTCGGCGTAGCGCGGCTGGACCAGCTCCTTCACGTAGCACCAGCCGCCGGCCATCACGACGATCGGGTGCGGACCCTCACCATCGGGGAGGTAGAGGTCGGCGCGGACGGTCTCGCCGCCGCTCTGGAACTCAACTGACTCGGGCATTAGCTCTCCTTGGATTCGTTACGACTCGTCGCCGGCGGGGGCCGGCGCAGCTCTCGGGTCACTGGGCGGGCGCGGTCTCCTGCATCGTCGCCCAGTAGTTCTGCAGCCCCCGGATGTGCCCGCCGCCGTCGACCGGCAGCGTCACCCCGGTCACCCAGCCGGCGTCGTCGGAGGCGAGGAAGGCGACCGCCCGGGCGATGTCGTCGGGCTCGCCGAAACGGCCCATCGGCGTGTGGGCGATGAACTCCTCGCCCATCCGGCCGGCGAGGAAGCCGCCTTCGGACATCGGCGTGCGGGTGATCCCCGGCGCCACCGCGTTGACCCGGATCCCGCTCGGCGCCAGCTCGGCGGCGGCGACCTTGGTGAACTGGCTGACCGCGGCCTTGGCGGCGCAGTAGTGGGCGAGCCCGTCGGTCGCCGCCTCGGCGTTCAGGGAAGAAGTGTTGACCACGGCGCCGCCCGAGTCGCCGGCCCGCCGCGCGAACTCCTTCGTCCCCAGGAACGTGCCCTTGGCGCAGACGTCGAAGCACTGCTCCCAGTCGCCCTCGTCGAGGTCGACGACCAGCGCCATGCTCGCCCAGCCGGCGTTGTTGGCGAGGATCGAGACCGGCCCGAAGCTCTCGCTCGCCGCCTCGAAGGCGGCGGCCCAGTCGTCGGCCGAGGTGACGCTGCCGGCGAACCCGGCGGCCTTGCCACTCGGCAGCCCGGCGGCGGCCTCCTTCACCGCGTCCTCGTTCAGATCGAAGAGCAGCACCGAGGCGCCCCGCTCGATCAGCTGCCGCGCGATGCCAAGCCCGATGCCCTGTGCGCCGCCGGTGACGATCGCCGAATCTCCGACCAGTCCCATGTTCCTCCTTCGATGAGAGACGAATCGGGATCGACTGTAGGTGCGCCGGGGAGCCGCGCCCACCCTCCGGTCGGAGGTAGATGTGAGAGGTCCGCGGCCCCTCCTCTCGGCCTATCCGCCGAGACCGAGGAGACGAGTGACACTGGGCTCGTAGCCGAAGGCAGCCGCGAGACCGAGGACTGCGGCAATCGTCGCGACCAGGACGATCAGCCTGGCGAGGCCGACGAGCAATACGCCAACGGCGTCGGGCCCGCGCCGGCGAATGCCACTCGCCAACGCGCCGGCCAGCTCCACTTTGATCGAGGCTGGCTCACGGCTGCCGGCGACCGCCCGGGGCGCCGTGAGTGCCGGCCGACCGCAAGGTTCTCATCTCCTCGGCGCGAGCCACTAGCTCGGAAAGCCTCATGTCGAGGGCATGACTGATCCGCTCGAGGGTGTTGAGCGTCGGGTTGGACCTGCCGCGCTCGAGGCGGGAGAGGTAGGTCGGATCGAAGCCGCTCAGCGCGCTGAGGGCTTCCTGCGTCATGCCGCGTTCTCGGCGGCAAATGGCGACGGTGTCGGCCAGAGTCGCGGCGATGGATTCCTCCTTCGTTTCCGCCATTTCTTGATCTTCATCATCTATATATTGACTTAAAAATCAAGTTTTGTGCGAAAGTGACCTCTAAATATCTGCGAAATAGACCTTTGTCTATTTGCGAAAGCGACTGATAAAGTGCTGCGAAACCGACCTCTCTAGCACCATGCCCTACACCACGCGAATAATCGACAAGGAGCTCGACGAGGTCCTCGGCTCGCTGTCCGCGCTCGCGGTCGAGGGACCCAAAGGGACGGGTAAGACCGCCACCGCCTCGCGGCGGGCCGCGACGGTCCACCGACTCGACGATCCCGCTCGCCGGAGCGTCGCGGAGGCCGATCCGAGCCGACTGCTCAAGGACCCGAAGCCGATCCTGATCGACGAGTGGCAGCTGTTGCCAGAGACCTGGGACCTGGTTCGCCGGGCGGTGGACGACGGCGCCCAGCCGGAAAGCTTCCTGCTGACCGGCTCTGCGTCTCCAGAGGGAACCGGTCGCCACTCCGGTGCTGGGCGGATACCGACGATCCGGATGCGGCCGCTGACGCTGGTCGAGCGCCTCGACCAGACCCCGTCGGTCAGCTTGGCGGGGCTGCTCGGCGGCGACCGACCGAACTTGACGGGCGCGACGACGATCGGCCTCGATCGCTACGTCGACGAGATCCTCGCCTCCGGCTTCCCTGGCCTGCGCGCGCTGTCAGGTCGGCCGCTGCGGCTACAGCTCGACGGCTACCTCGAGCGAGTCGTCGATCGCGACTTCCCGGAGCTCGGACACGCCGTCCGCAATCCCGCCGGTTTGCGGCGCTGGATGGCCGCGTATGCGGCCGCAACCGCGACGACCACCTCGTTCGAGAAGATCCGGCTGGCGGCGACCGGCGGCGAGGGCGAGCGGCTCTCGAAATCCGCGGCCCTCCCCTACCGGGCAATCCTCGAGCGCCTCTGGCTCCTCGATCCGGTCCCCGCGTGGCAGCCAACCCGCCGCCATCTCTCCCGCCTTTCCGCCGCCTCCAAGCACCATCTGGCCGACCCGGCGCTCGCCGCCCGCCTGCTCGGGGCAAGCCGGGAGGCGCTGCTCGAGAACGCCGACCTCGGCCCGCCGATCCCCAGGGACGGCACCCTGCTCGGGGCGCTCTTCGAGTCGCTGGTGACGCTGTGCGTGCGGGTCTATGCGCAGAGCGCGGAGGCGACTACCGGGCACCTGCGGACGTTCAGCGGCGACCACGAGGTCGACCTGATCGTCGAGGGCCAGGACAGGCGCGTGGTCGCGGTCGAGGTGAAGCTGAAGCGGACCGTCGATGATGACGATCTGCGCGGCCTGCGTTGGCTCAGCTCGAAGATCGGCGATCAGCTCGCCGATGCGATCGTGGTGACGACCGGCGAGGCCGCCTACCGACGGCCGGACGGGATCGGCATCGTCCCGGCGGCCTTGCTGGGACCCTGAGCCCGACGCCTCCGCTTGCGCCCCAGCCAGTCCCGGCCTAGGCTGGCTGTGGGGAGAGTGACGAGATGAAACGACTGTCGGCGTCCATCGTCGCCTTGACCGGGCTGGTTCTGATGGTCGGGCCCACGGCTGCTGCCGAGACCACCCACGTCTATCCGGTCTCGGTGGCGATCTCGGTCGACCGGGCGGCGGCGAAGATCAACGGCACGATCAGCACCGAGGCGCCGTCGGAGTTCTGCGAATCGAGCACGATCCGGGTGCTCGCCGTGACGCCCGGGAAGGACGAGCTCGTCGCCCGCCTGACTCCCTACGGCGGCGAATTCCACATCAAGTCGACGCCCAAGCTCCGCGGCGAACGCGTCTACGCCGAAGTGCTCGCCTACCACCTGCCGTCGCGGCCGGTGGAATGCCTCGGCGCCCGTTCCCGCGCGGTCACGATGCCGTAGGAGGAGTGGCGGGCGAACGGCGCCCTCAGGCGAGGGCGCGAGCCGCGGCGGTGAGCTCGGCGAGGCCGGTGAGATTGTGGCCGGCGAAGGTGGCGCGGACCTGGGGTAGGGCTTCGCGCATGCCGCGGGTGAGGGGCTCGTAGCCGGGGTCGGCCTGATGGGGGTCGAGCCAGAGGACGGCGTGGGCGGTGCGGCGGAGGCGGTCCATCTCGGCGCCGAGCAGGCCGGGCTCGCCGCGGTCCCAGCCGTCGGAGAGGACGACGACGACGGCGCCGCGGCCGAGGCGGTGGCGGTGCTCGCGGTTGAGGGCGGAGATCGCGGCGCCGATGCGGGTGCCGCCGGCGCGGTCGAGGACCTTGGCTTCGGCGGCGGCGAGGGCGGCCGAGGGGTCGGCCGAGGCGAGCTCGGTGGTGACCCGGGTCAGGCGGGTGCCGAAGCAGAAGGCCTCGGCGCGGCCGCCGGCGCGGAGGATCGCGTGGACGTACTCGAGCATCATCGTCGCGTAGGGGCCCATCGAGCCGGAGACGTCGCAGACGAAGACCAGGCGGCGGGGGCGCTGGCGGCGGCGCAAGTACGCCAGGTCGCGGGGGTCGCCGCCGTGGCGGACCGCGCCGCGCATCGTCCGGCGCAGGTCGAGCCGCGGCCCGCCGGCCGGGGTGCGGCGCCAGCGGGCCGAGGCTCGCTGCGGCAGCGTCGCCGCCAGCCGCCGCAGCTCGGCACGAGCAAGGCGGCGATCGCTCGCCGTGTAGGCGCGAAACGATTTCTCCCGCAGCAGCTCGATCGCGCTCCACTCCGCGACCTGCGCCGGCTCCTCGTCCTCGGCGTCCGTTCGCCCGTTGTCAACCTGTGGTTGACAAGCGGCGAACGGCTCGGGGGCGGTGCTCTCGCTTTCGGTCTTGCCGGGGTCGACCGGCATCGGCTGGTCCTGGCCGAACAGCTCCTCGAAGACGCGGTCGAAGACCTCGAGGTCGCGCGGGGCTCGAGCAGAGGGACGCCCGCAGGGCGGCCCGGGCCAGCCGCCGCTTCGGCTCCAGCTGGGCCAATGCCAGGTGGGCGGTCACCAGCTCGTCGAGGCCGCACTCGACGCCGCCGGCCCGCAGTCCCGCGGCCAGCTGGGCGAGCCGTGGCGAGACGCCGGCGGCGACCCGTTGGCGGCGCTCGGCGGGGGTCTCGGTCACGGCGGCCGCCCGCTCGGTCAGGCGCCGCCGAGGACGTCGGCCTCGCGCACCCGCTCGATGTCCTCGCGGACCTTGAGGACGACGCCGAGCGTCGAGTCGAGCTCGGCCGGCTCGTCGAGCGCCTCGAGCGCTTCCGCCCAGGCCAGCGTCTCCCCCACCCCTGGCGGCTTGTAGAGGTCGGCGCCGCGCAGGCGGTCGACGGCGGCGCAGACGCGCTCGGCGATCGTGGCGGCGACGTTGGGGCAGCGGCTGCGGACGATCTCCAGCTCGCGGCGGCGGTCCGGGTACTCGATCCAGTGGTAGAGGCAGCGGCGCTTGAGCGCATCGTGCAGCTCGCGGGTGCGGTTCGAGGTGAGGACCGTGAACGGGGCCCAGCGCGCCCGCACCGTTCCCGCCTCCGGGATCGTCACCTGGTAATCGGCGAGCAGCTCGAGCAGCAGCGCCTCGAAGTGCTCGTCGCTGCGGTCGACCTCGTCGATCAGCAGCACCACCGGCCCCTCGCTCTCGAGCGCTTCCAGCAGCGGTCGCGGCAGCAGGAACTCGCGCGAGTAGAGCTCGGCGGTGCCGACGCCCTCGCCGCGCGAGGCGAGCAGCTGGCGCCGGTAGTCCCAGTCGTAGAGGGCGGAGTCGGCGTCGATCCCCTCGTGGCACTGCAGCCGGACCAGCCGCGAGCCGCTGACCTCGGCCAGCGCCCGCGCCACCTCGGTCTTGCCGACCCCCGCCTCGCCCTCGAGCAGCAGCGGCTTCGCGAGGCGGCCGGCGAGGAAGAGCGAGACCGCCAGCTCCTCGTCGGCGAGGTAACCGGTGCGTGCCAGGGCCGCGGCGACCTCGCGCGGCGAGGAGAGCGACTCGGCGCCTGGCCAGGGGGCGACGGTCAGCGCGATCGCCACCTCAGCAGCAGGAAGGCGAGGACGGCGACGATCGCCAGCGGCGCGACCCGCTTCAGGACCGGCACCGCGGAGACCGCGGCGAGGTCGAGCGGCTCGGCCGCGTTGACCGCCGTTTCCGCCCCCTCAGTCTCGGCCCCGTTCGGCGCGGCGGCAGCCGGCTCGGCGCGCTCGCCCGCCCTCGGCACCAGCACCTGCTGCTCCAGGTTGTCGACGAACTTTTCGGTCAGCCGCGTGCTCACGTCGGCGATGATGCCACGCCCGAACTGGGCGATCCGGCCGGTCACCTGGACCTCGGTCACCATCTCCGCCGTCGTCCGGCCGCCGTCGCCGGAGAGGGTCGCGGTCGTCGTCGCGTCGACCGCCCCCGGCCCGCGCCGCTCTTTCCCCTTCACCTTCAGCACCGCGCGTTTCGCCGCGTCGTCGCGCTCGGCGAAGGTGATCGTCGCGTCGTAGGTCATCTGGATCGCGCCGACCTTGATCTTCATCTTCCCCCGGTAATCGGGCTCGTCGACCTCCTCCAGCTCGAAGCCGGGGACGCAGGGGGCGATCCGCTCGACGTCGGTCAGCACCTCCCAGAGGCGCTCCGGTGGGACCTCGACGGTGAACGTGTCTTTCAGCTCCATGCGTGTTCCTCTCCGGGTCGGAGTCTCAGATTTCCAGCAGCTCGCGGGTGGCGGCGGCGATCGACTTCGCGGCCGGCAGCGCCGCCGCCTCGAGCGGCGGGCTGTAGGGGGTCGGCGCGGTGACGGCGCCGAGGCGGCGGATCGGCCCCTCGATCTCGTACAGCAGCCGTTCGGTCAGCTGCATCGCGATCTCCGCCCCGGGCCCGAACGCCTCGACCGCCTCGTGGACGACCAGCGCCCGCCCGGTCCGCGCCACGCTCGCCGCCGCGGTCTCGATGTCGAGCGGGACCAGCGTCCGCATGTCGACCAACTCGACCGCGAGGTCGCCGAGCTCCTCCTCGCAGGCGCGGGTCGCCTCCTCGACCATCCGCCCCCAGGCGATCAGGGTCAGGTCGCCGCCCTCGCGCACCACCCGCGCCTTCCCCGGCGGCAGCGACTCGCGCTGGTGGTATTCCGGGTCGGGCCGGTTGTAGAGGCGCCGGTTCTCGACGAAGACGACCGGGCCGTCGTCGCGGACCGCCGCCGTCAAGCAGGTCCTCGACGTCGCGGGCGTTGGCGGGCAGGAAGACCTTCAGCCCGGGGACGTGGGCGACCATGCCCTCGAGGCTCTGCGAGTGCTGGGCGCCGCTCGAGCGGCCGCCGCCGGTCTGGGTGCGGAAGACGATCGGGATCTCGACCCCGCCGCCGGTCATGTAGCGGAGCTTCGCCGCCTGGTTGACGATCGGGTCGAGGCAGACCGTGAGGAAGTCCATGTACATGATCTCGGCGACCGGCCGCAGCCCCGCCATCGCCGCCCCGACCGCGGCCCCGAGCAGGCCCGCCTCGGCGATCGGCGAGTCGATCACCCGCTCCGGCCCGAAGCGCTCCTGCAGCCCCCGGGTCGCCCCGTAGACGCCGCCGCCGGCGCCGACGTCGACACCCATCACGACCACGTCCTCGTCGCGCTCCAGCTCCGCCGCCAGCGCCCGGCGGATGCCGTCGACGTAGCGCGGCGGGCGCTCCTCGGTCGCGGATCGCGGCGGCCGCCTCAGCCGGCATAGACGTCCTCCAGCACCCGCTCGGTCCCCGGGTAGTCGGCGGCCAGGCCCTGCTCGACGGCGCGGTCCATCTCCTCCTCGGCGGCGGCGACCGCCGCCTCGGCCTCCGCCTCGAGCCCGTCCCTGCGCAGCGTCCGCAGCGCCAGCTCAAGCGGGTCGCGATCGAGCCATTCGCGGAACTCCTCCTCGTCTCGATAGGGAGCGGCGTCGCCCTCGTAATGGCCGTGGACGCGGTAGGTCAGCGCCTCGATCAGCGACGGGCCCTCCCCCGCCCGCGCCGCCCGGACCGCCCGCGCGGTCGCCTCGCGCACCGCGCCGACGTCCTGGCCGTCGACCCGCTCGGCGCCGGCGACGCCGTAGTCGAGCGCCCGCTGGACCAGCGAGGCGCCGCGCCAGATCGTCTCGCTGCGGGTGAACTCGGAGAACTGGTTGTTCTCGATCACGAAGACGACCGGCGAGCGCCACAGCACCGCCAGGGTCAGCGCTTCGTGGAAGGGGCCGCTGTGAACCGAGCCCTCGCCGGCGAAGGCGACCGCGACCGCCCCGTTCCCGCGTCGCCGCGCCGCCAGCCCGGCGCCGACCGCGATCGGCAGGCCGGCGGCGACGATCCCGTTGGCGCCGAGGATCCCGAAGCGCGGGTCGGCGATGTGCATCGAGCCGCCCTTGCCGCCGCAGGTGCCGCTGGCGCGGCCGAACAGCTCGGCCATCATCGCCACCGGGTCGGCGCCCTTGGCGAGGCAGTGGCCGTGGCCGCGGTGGGTGGTGGTGATGTAGTCGTGCTCGGAGAGCGCCGAGCAGACGCCGCGGGCGACCGCCTCCTGGCCGATCGAGACGTGGACGAAGCCGGGGATGTTGCCCTCGCGGAACTGCCGCGCGACCCGCGTCTCGAAGGCGCGGATCCGCGCCATCTCACGCAGGTCCTCCAGCTCCTCCACCATCGAGGTTGCCTTTTCGCCCGCTATGCGGGTCATTCGGCAACCTCGACGGAGCGGCGCAGCTCGTCGCGGAGGCGGTACTTCTGGACCTTGCCGCTGGCGGTCTTCGGCAGCGCCTGCGACCTGCAGCAGCCGCTCCGGCAGCTTCTGGTTGGCGACCGCGCGGGTGCGCAGGTAGTCGACGACGTCGGCCAGCTCCAGCGGCCGCGGCGCCACCACCACCGCGCAGGCGCGTTCGCCCATCACTGCGTCGGGATAGCCGACGATCGCCACCTCCTCGACCTCGGGGTGCTCGAAGATCAGGTCCTCGATCTCCTTGGCGCTGAGGTTCTCGCCGCCGCGCAGGATCACGTCCTTGGCCCGCCCGGCGATCCGCAGGTAGCCCTGCTCGTCGGCGACCGCCAGGTCGCCGGAGCGGAACCAGCCGTCCGCGGTGAACGCCCTCTCGTTCAGCGCCGGGTCGAGGTAGCCGAGGCAGAGGTCCGGTCCGCGCACCTGCAGCTCGCCGCGCTCGCCGGCCGGCAGCTCCGCGCCGTCCTCGTCGACGATCCGCAGCCGCTCGGCGCCGATCGGGGCGCCGTCGGTGGTCGCGTGGCGGTCGAGCGGGGCGTCGATCGGGGTCCCGGTCGAGGTCGGGCACTCGGTCGAGCCGTAGAGGCGGCTGGCGTGGATGCCGATCCCGTGCGCCGCGGCGATCAGCGCCGGCGGCACGTCGGCGCCGCCGCAGCCGAAGACCCGCAGGCTCCCAGCCCGCCGCGGGGCGTGGACGATGCCGTGCAGGAAGGGCGTCGCCCCGACCGTGAAGCTGAGCCGCTCGCGCTCGATCAGCTCGACCGCCGCCCCCGGCTCCCAGATGTCCTGCAGCACCACCTTGGTCCCGAGCATGAAGGGCAGGAGCACGCCGTAGAGAAGGCCGGTGATGTGGGTCAGCGGCGAGGGCATGAATACCGTGTCCTCGCCGCCCAGCCGGTACAGATCGATGATGCTGCGGCTCTCATAGGCGAGCGTCTCGTGCGAGTGGAGGACGCCCTTCGGGTTCGCCTCGGTGCCCGAGGTGTAGAGGACGAGGACGACCTCGCCCGGGTCGCGCGCAGGCGCGGCCGCCGGCTCGGCGCCGGCCAGCGCCGCCGCGAAGGACTCCATCCCGGCGAGCGGCTCGCCGACCACCAGCACGTGCTCGAGCGCCTCGCACTCGGCCACGAGGCCGGCCGCCATCTCGCGGTAGTCGAAGCGGCGGAAGAGCGTCCGGGACGACCAGCACCCGGCTGCCGGTCTGGCGCAGGATGAAGCCCAGCTCGTGCCCCCTGTATATGGGGATGATCGGGTTGCTGACCGCGCCGAGCAGCGCCACCGCGTGCTGGACGATCGCCGCCTCGGCCCAGTTCGGCAGCTGGAAGGAGACGACGTCGCCGCGGCCGACCCCGCGCGCCGCCAGCATCCCCGCCGCCCGCTCGACCAGCTCCCACAGCTCGCCGTAGGAGAGCCGCCGCTCGCGGTCGACCAGCGCCAGGCGCTCTGGATGCGCGGCGGCGCCCCGGCGGAGCGGCTCCTCCAGGGTCTCCGGCCAGCCACTCGCCGGCGGCCCGGTAGGCGTCGGCCTCGGGGTTGGGTCGGGTCGCCGCGAGCCCGCCCGCGGCCGGGCTCACCGCTGCCCCTGCTCCCCCACCCAGTCGAGGATCCGCTCGGGGGTGGCGGGCAGGTCGGTGACGTGGACGTCGTACTCGCGCAGCGCGTCGTCGATCGCCGCCGACATCGCCCCCGGCGCCATCATCCGGCCGGCCTCGCCGCCGCCCTTGATCCCGTACTCGGTGATCGGCGAAGGCGTCTCCTCGTGGCCGATCAGGAGCTCCGGCACCTCCATCGCGGTCGGCATCAGGAAGTCCATGAAGCTGGTCGAGAGCAGCTGGCCCTGGTCGTCGTAGACGAGCTCCTCGAGCAGCGCCGTCGCCACCCCCTGGGCGGTGCCGCCGATGATCTGCCCCTCCAGCGAGCGCGGGTTGACCATCGTCCCCGCGTCGTGGACGGCGGCGTAGCGGAGGATCTCGACGGCGCCGGTCTCGAGGTCGACCTCGACCATCGCCAGGTGGCAGGCGTGGCCCATGCAGGGGTAGAAGACGCCAAGGTCGGAGCGGTCCTTGGAGGGCATCGTCGTGTAGGGGTGGTCGTAGACGTGGGTCGCCTCGAGCCCGCTCTGCAGGTCGTCGGGCAGTTTGGTCGCGAAAAGGTGGGCGGTCATCGCGACGTCCTTGAACTCGGCTCTGCGTGCCGGGCGAGCCGACCACCTGGAAGCCGCCGTCGGCCCACTCGAGGTCGTCGGCGTCGACCTCGAGCATCTCCGCCGCGATCCGCTTCGCCTTGTCCTTGACTTTGCCGGCGGCGCCGCGGATCGCCCCCGCGTACATCACCGTCAACCGGCTGCCGCCGGGACCGGCCGCGGGCAACCCGCCCTTCGTCCCCCCGTACTCGAAGCTGACGCTCTGCGGGTCGACGTCGAAATCCTCGGCCAGCAGCATCGCCGCCATGGTGTCGGAGGAGTTGCCCCAGAACGGGGTCGAGTAGAGGGTGATCGCCAGGTTCCCCATCGGGTCGACGACCAGCTTCACCCCCTCCGCGGTGCTGGTCGGTTCGGCCGCCGGCTCGTCGAACCAGAACCAGAACTCGGTGGCGCTGTAGACGCTCCGCTCCTGGCAGCTGACGAGGCCGATCCCGACCTTCCGCCCCTCGGCCCGCATCCGCTCCTGCTCGGCCCGCATCCCGGTGTAGTCGAACTCCTCGAGGGCGTGGTCGAGGACCCGCTCGTAGTCGCCGGAGTCATAGAGGTTGCCGGTCGGGATGTGGTACGGGAACTGCTCGGGCTGGATGAAGTTCTTGCGGCGCAGCTCGGCCGGGTCCATGTCGAGCTCCCGCGCTGCCTTGTCGACGATCCGCTCGATCGCCCAGTTGGCGACCTCGGCGCCGAAGCCGCGGTAGGCGCCCTGCTGGCACTTGTTGGTGAGCACCGCTCGCAGCCGGTACTCGGTGCTCTGGATCCGGTAGGGGCCGACCACCTGCGCCATCGCGTTGCCGTGGGTGCCGACGCCGAGGTAGATGTAGGCGCCGTAGTCGTCGACGACGTCGGTGCGGTAGCTCTTGAAGATCCCGTCCGCGGACATCGCCAGCTCCAGCTCGTAGTAACGGTCGCTCGAGTGCTGGTCGCCGTTCAGGATGTGGTCGAGGCGGTCCTCGGAGTACTTCACCGGCCGCCCCGTCACTTTCGCCCCGAGCGCCGCGGTGATCAGCGCCCGCCAGTTCGAGAAGCGTGCCCCGAAGCTGCCGCCGGAGGGGTACGGAACCAGGTTCAGCTTGTTCGAGGGGATGCGCAGCGTCGCCGCCAGCCCGAACGAGAACGAGGTGATGCTGATGCTGTTGCAGTGGATCGTCATTTCCTTCGACCCGGGGTCGTAGATGGCGATCGCGCCCGCGTTGTCGAGCGGCTGGGCGGCGCAGCGGTGCCAGTGCAGTTTGTCCTTGACGACGATCTCCGCCTCTTCGAAGTCCCGCTCGACCTCGCCGAAGGTGAAGGTGCGCTCGTAGGCGATGTTGGTGCCGAGGTCGTCGTGGACGAGGTTGCGGGTGTCGGCGAGCGCCGCCAGCGGGTCGACGATCGGTGCCAGCGGCTCGTAGTCGACCAGCACCATCTCGCGCGCGTCCTCGGCCTGGTAGCGGCTGTCGGCGAAGACGATCGCCACGCCCTCGCCGACGTAGCGGGCCTTGTCGACGGCGAGCAGCCGCAGCACATGCTTGTCGGGCGCCGGGCCGGAGTCGGGCAGCGGGTCGATCAGCTCCGCCGCCTCGGCGCCGGTGACCACCGCCCGCACCCCCGGCATCGCCTTCGCCTCGGCGGTGTCGATGCCGGTGATCCGGGCGTGGGCGTAGGGGCTGCGGACGACCGCCGCGTGGAGCATCCCGTGGAACTCGAGGTCGGCGACGTATTTGGCGATCCCGCGGAGGAATTTCGGGTCCTCGACCCGCTTCACCGATTTACCGATCCACTTCAGGTCGGAGGGCCGCTCGACCTTCTCGATATCGGTGTTGGTCCTCGGGTTGCTGGCCACGTCGCCCTCCATCTAGGGGTGCGCCGCCGGCGCCGGGTTGGGGTGGTCGTCCTCGACGCCGGCCTCCTCGACCCCGATCAGCGGCCGCACGTGGCCGTCGGGCTCGCCTTCCCGCAGCCGCTCGGCGGCGTCGAGCACCGAGTCGACGATGAACTGGTAGCCGGTGCAGCGGCAGAGGTTCGAGGCGATCCCCTCGCGCACCTCCTCGCGGGTCGGGTCGGGGTTCTCGCGCAAGAGCTCGACCGTCCGCAGCACCATCCCCGGCGTGCAGTAGCCGCACTGCAGGCCCTGGTTCGCCCAGAACGCCTCCTGGATCGGGTGCATCTCCTCGCTCGAGGGCGCGATCCCCTCGATCGTCGTGATCTCGGAACCGTCGGCCTGGACCGCGAGCATGATGCAGCTGCGCGCGGTCTCGCCGTCGAGCAGCACCGTGCAGCTGCCGCAGACGCCGTGCGAGCAGCCGAGGTTGAGCCCGGTCAACCCGAGGTCCTGGCGCAGCACGTCGGCGAGCAGCTTGCGCGGTTCGACCTCAACCTCGTGCCGCTCGCCGTTCACCGTCAGCCGCACCGTCTGCTTGGCAACCGAGGTGCCGTCGCCGGTCCGGGTGTCAGCCATCGCCCTCTCCTTCCGCCCGCCCCAGCGCCCTGGCGATCGCCCGCCGCACCTGGGCGCGGGCGACGCCGACGCGGTAGCGGCTGCCGCCGTGCATGTCGCCTGGCGGTTCGAGGCCCTCGACCGCGATCGGCCGCGGCCGCCTCGATCGCCTCCTCGCCCGGTTGCTGGCCGGCCAGCGCCCGCTCGGCGCCCGCGGCCCGCAGCGGCACCGGGCCGACCCCGCAGAGCACCACCCGCGGCTCGGCAATCGCGCCGTCGCGCAGCGCCAGCGTCACCGCGGCGCCGGCGATCGCGAAGTCGCCGTGGCGGCGGGCGAACTCGACGAAGGCGTGGCCGCTGCCCGGCGCGGCGGCCGGGAAGGCGACCTCGGCGACCAGCTCGCCCGGCTCGAGCGCGGTCTCGAAGGGGCCGAGGAAGAAATCGCCCGCGGCGATCTGGCGCTCGCCGCGCTCGCCGCGGACCGTGATCGTCGCGTCGAGCGCGAGGGCGACGGACGGCAGCTCCGCGGCCGGGTCGGCGTGGGCGATGCTGCCGACCACGGTGCCGCGGTGGCGAATCGGCGGGTGGGCGACGAGCCCTAGCGCCTCGCGCAGGAGCGGTGCCCGCGCCGCCACCTCGGCGTCGCCCTCAACCCGCGCCTGGCGGGCCAGCGCCCCGACCCGGATCGCGCCGTCATCGGCGCGCACGTAGTCGAGCTCGGCGAGCCGGTTGATGTCGACCAGGTGCTCGGGCTGTGCCAGCCGGAAGTTCATCAGCGGCACCAGGCTCTGGCCGCCGGCGAGGATTCGCCCCTCGTCCCCGAGCCGCCCCAGCACCGCGACCGCCTCCTCGGCGTCCGCCGGCCGGTGGTACTCGAAGGCTGCGGGTTTCATGGTGCCGCCGCGCTCACCTCGGCCGGCGCCAGCAGGTGCTCGGCGAACCAGTCGCGGGCCGCGACCGCCGCCTGCTCGAGCAGCGAGCGGTCGCTGTAGAGGGTCATGTGGGTCGAGTCGCCGACGATCACCAGCTTCTTGCGCGTGGTCGGCAGCTGGTTGTAGGCGCCGATCTCGAGGTCCCAGAGGGTGAGGTCGTCCTTCTGGGCGACGACCACCAGCGTCGGCGTCTCCAGGATCCGCGCCAGGAACGGTTCGACGTTGTAGGACATCAGCAGCTCGGCCGACTCGATCGTGCTCAGGTTCTGGTAGTTCGGCGCTTCCCGCGCCTTCAGCTCGACGAAGGTCTCGTACGTCTCCGGGAAGGGCCAGCTCGAGACCTCGGTGGTCGGGTCGGCCGCCGCGTGCGGCAGCGTCCCCCCTTCGCCCTCCCGGAACCGCCGCCGCCGGTCTTCCAGCAGCAGCTCCTCGAAGGCGCGGAAGCCGACCGTCCCGTGGACCCTGCGCATGTTCCGGTAGCCGTCGACGACCGGGATCTGCGAGGCGATGCACTTCAGCCGCGGGTCGGTGGCGCCGAGGATCAGCACGTGGCCGCCGCTGTAGGAGAGGCCCCAGGCGCCGATCCGCTCGGGGTCGACCTCGTCCAGGGTCTCGGCGAAGGAGATCGCGTTCCGGTAGTCCTCGAGCTCCCAGCTGGGGTCGATGTGCTGCCGTCGCTCGCCGCCCGACTCGCCGAAGTTCCGGTAGTCGAAGAGGATCGCCGCCAGGCCGGCCGCCGCGAACATCTCCGCGTAGTGAGGCTGCACCAGCTCCTTGACGTAGCACCAGCCGCCCGCCATCACGATGCACGGCCACGGCCCCTCGCCCTCGTCGGGCGTGTAGAGCCAGCCCCGCACGACGTCGTCCCCACTCTTGAACTCGATGTCTTGCCTCATCGCTCAGAAGCTATGGCTGGGGCGGGGCGGTCGAAACCGTCCGAACGGAGGTAATGGAAAGGCTCGATCGGCTGCGCGGGGCCGCGAGGGAAGGCCCCGCGGTCGTGCCCCACACGCGCGGAGCCGCGCACGCTGAGATTGGCCGCCCGCCGCGTTCGTACTCAGCATCGAGAAAAACCCGATCGCCGATCGAGAGAGGCTGATCTATCAGCGCCGTTCGTGTAATGCTCGAGAAGCAGCCGGGCGCACCGAAGCCAAGCCGCGAAGCCTCGACAAATCACTCGGCTGGGTCGGCGCTGGATTGCCGCCCGCCGAAGCTATTCAGGGGATGACAAACATGCAGAAGAAAATCACCCTACTCGTGACGGCAGCAGCCGTGATTGCCCTCGCAGTTCCAGCTTTGGCAAGTGGAGCACCCACAATGACATCATCGGCTGGCACCTCGACGCCGATCGGCACGGTGATCAAATTGACAGCGCTGACGACTGGCACGACGGGGCTCCCCAAGTTCACAACCACGATCCTCGGCACGATCGAATGCAATTCACTGTCGATCACCGGAAAACTAGTCACCAACTCCGGCGGAACCGTTACATTCAGTTCGGGAGGCCTTTTCACCTCCGCCAACTGCACCAACAATGGGAACCCAACAACTGTCACATCATTGACCGTTACTGACCTCGTATCCACGGTGTCTGGCAAAGGCGCCATGTCCTACAACATCGTGATGGATCAGGCCGGATTGACTTGCACTTTCACCGGTACAAGCATCCCGTTCACGTACTCGGTCGGAGGAAGCGTCATCACCTTCAACAAAGCAGGGACCGTGGACGGCTCACCGGCCGGGTGTGGAAATGCGACCCTCGACGCCGAATTCACAGTCGAGCAAGAAACTACGGGCGGCACGTTCATCGACGTGATCCTCGACTAGCAGGGGTCACTCGCCGTCGCCTGGGAGCCAGCCGTAGGGCCGGCTCCCAGGCCGAACGCGGCCCCGCTCAAACTGCTACAGCAGGCGCAGCTCGCTCAGCTTGAAGACGGCCTCGACCCGGTTGCGGGCCTCGAGCTTGCCGAGGGCGCTCTGGACGCTGGATCGGCGCCGGTTGCCGTGGCCCTCCGCGGTCGAGATGGTGCAGCCCACCGGGCATCGGTCTCGGAGGCCCCGCGGTCGTGCCCCGCGCGCGCGGAGCCGCGCACGCTGAGATCGGCCGCTCGCCGCGTTCGTACTCACCATCGAAGAAACCCCGATCGCCGGTCGAGAGCGGCTGATCTCTCAGCTCTGTTCGTGTAATGGTTCGAGAAGCGCAGCCGGGCGCACCGAAGCCAGGCCGCGAAGCCTCGACAAATCACTCGGCTGGGTCGGTGCTGGAATTCCGCCGGCCGAGGCTACTCAGGGGATGACAACCATGCGAAAGAAGCTCACTTTACTCGTGACGGCAGTAGTCATGATTGCCCTCGCTGTTCCAGCTTTGGCAAGTGGAGCACCCACAATGACATCATCGGCTGGCACGTCGACTCCGACCGGCACGGTGATCAAGTTGACAGCGTTGACGGGCGGCACGATTGGGACCCCAAAGTTCACATCCACGATCCTCGGCACGCTCGAATGCACTTCACTGTCGATCACCGGAAAACTAACCACCAACTCTGGCGGAACCGTTACATCCACTTCGGGAGGCCTTTTCACCTCCTCCAACTGCACCAACAAAGGGAACCCAACAACTCTCACAAAATGGGAAGTTACCGACCTCGTATCCACGGTGTCTGGCAAAGGCACCATGTCCTACACCAGCACCGTGGATGTGGCCGGATTGACTTGCGTTTACACCGGTACAAGCATCCCGTTCACGTACTCGGTCGGAGGAAGCGTCATCACCTTCAACAAAGCAGCGACCGTGGACGGCTCGCCGGCCGGGTGTGGAAATGCGACCCTCGACGCTGAATTCACAGTCGAGCAAGAAATTGCGGGCGGCACGTTCAAAGACGTGATCCTCGACTAGCGGGCGTCGCGGGCCGTCGCCTGGGAGCCAGCCGCAGGGCCGGCTCCCAGGCCGAAGGCGGCCCTCTCAAACCGCTACAGCAACCGCAGCTCGCTCAGCTTGAAGACGGCCTCGACCCGGTTGCGGGCCTCGAGCTTGCCGAGGGCGCTCTGGACGTAGGACTTGACCGTCGTCGGCGCCAGGAAGATCGCCTTGGCGATCTCGGCGTTCGACTCGCCGCGGGCGGCGCGGCGGATGATTTCGTGCTCGCGCGGGGTGAGCGGGGCGCAGTTGAGCTTCGCCGCCGCCCGGCGCAGGGCGTCGCGCTGCTCGGCCTCGAGCATCCGCTCGCCGCGGGCGACCGCCTCGACGACGGCGAGGAAGTGGGGCGGTGTGGCGTCCTTGCCGAGCAGGCCGTGGACGCCGAGGCCGGCCGCCTCCTCGCGGATCGAGGGGGTGATGTGGGCGGCGAAGATGATGATCCGGGAGGCCGGGGAGACGGCGCCGATCCGGCGCACCGCCTCGCTGACCAGGATGTCGCCGAGGGCGGGGTCGAGGAGGACGACGTCGGGGCGCTCCTGGCGGGCCAGTTCGACCGCGTCCTCGCCGCTGGTCGCCTCGATCACCCGGCAGGGCCGGACGCTCTCGCGGGCGACGATGGAGACGCCGAGCTGGACGATCGGCTGTTCATCGACGAGCATCAGGGTGATCCGGCGCAGCCGTGGCTGGGCAGTCACGCTCAACGCCTCGGAGGCGCCAATCATCGCTTCCGCGTCGCCCTCGCCCAGAGCCGGCGGGACCGCATCCAAGGTCAACAAATCTGACATTTCTCTCCTCCGTCCCTCGGCAGTACGCCCACCACCGTGATCATCGCGACTGTACTACATAGTTACTGAGGCTGCACAGATATTTAGGGACGCTGTGGGAGTTGGCCCGCAAAAGGCATAATTGGCGAATGGCGGGCATCCATGGCAGATAGCGACGCGCGGACGGCGACGACGGCGCGTCCGTCCTTCGGCGAGGCGCTGCGTGAGCGGCGCCAGGCAAACCGGATCAGCGTCCGCGCCCTCGCCTCCCAGGTAGGAGTCTCCCCCAGCCTCGTCTCCCAGATCGAGAACGGCAAGGTCAACCCCTCGGTCGAAACGCTGGTCGCGCTGGTCACCGCGCTCGGGCTCTCGCTCGACGAGCTCTTCCTCGACGTCGAGGTCGAGGCCGGCGAGCCGCTGCCGCAGCCGGGCGCCACCGGCGTCGTCCGCAAGGCCGAGCGGCCGGAGATCGAGCTGGCGACCGGCGTCAAGTGGGATCGCCTCACCCCCACCCACGAGCAGGGGGTCGACTTCCTCTACGTCATCTACGAGGTCGGCGGCGCCTCCTGCGCCCCCGGCGCCTTCATGCGCCACCACGGCCGCGAGTACGGGCTGGTGCTCTCCGGCCGGCTCGGCGCCGCGGTCGGCTTCGAGACCTTCGAGCTCGGCCCCGGCGACTCGATCGTCTTCAACGCCGACGTCCCGCACCGGCTGTGGACCGTCGGCGACGAGCCGGTGACCGCCACCTGGACGATCATCGGCCGCAGCGGCGACGACCGCGTCGGCGGCTGACCGGGCCGCCAGCCGCCAACTACCTCCGAAGGGAGGTAGCCGCATCCGCCGCCCGCCGCCAGGCTTGCGCCGCATGGAGCAGTCCCCGCAGGCGATCGAGCAGATCAAGCAGCTGAAGTCGCGCTACTTCCACGGCATCGACGAGAAGGACTGGGAGCTGCTGCGCGCCACCCTCACCGACGACGCGGTGCTCGACTTCAGCGGCGAGGTCGAGCTGCACGTCGGCCACCACGGGGTCGAGACCGCCGACGACCCGCAGGACTGGATCCTCCACGGCGGCGCCGAGGGGACCGAGAAGATCGCCGAGATCGTCGGCCAGATCGTCTCCTGCCACCAGGGCCACGACCCGCAGATCACGATCCTCGGCGCCGACGAGGCGCGCGGCATCTGGTCGATGTACGACTGCCTCGACTACGGCGAGGAGGCCTTCCACGGCTACGGCTACTACCACGAGGAGTACCGCCGGGTCGACGGCGAGTGGCGGATCTCCTACATGAAGCTGAGCCGGCTACGGACCGACTGGCGCTGAGGCCCGGGCCGAGCGCGTGGCCGGTCATAATCCACGGGCCGCGATGAGGAGACGTCGGCGGCACACTGAAAACGACACGAACGGAAAGGCTCGATAGCGATGCCAGAAGCACCGGTTCCCAACGACGTCTCCGAGTTCCTCGCCGAACCCAACATCGCCGTGGTGGCGACCCTGAACAGCAAGGGCTCGCCGCATACCGCCGCCACCTGGTACGACTGGGAGGACGGCCGCGTCCTGCTCAGCATGGACGACTCGCGGCTGCGGCTGCGCCACCTGCGCAACGACCCGCGGATCGCGATGACCGTGATCGACACCGACGACTGGTACCGGCACATCAGCCTGCTCGGCGAGGTCGTCGAGATGCACGGCGACGAGGGCCTCGCCGACATCGACCGCCTCGCCCGCCGCTACACCGGCGCCGACTACGAAACGCGCGACTCCCCGCGCACCACCGCCTGGGTGCGGATCGACCGCTGGCACGGCTGGGACGCGTCGCGGTCGAAAACGACGCAGGCCGCCTGGCCGACCAACTAGCCGCCCTTCGCTGCAAGCCTTTCACCCCTGATAGGGGGTGAAAGTGCTGCAGCGCCTAGCGGACGGTCCAGCCGCCGTCGATCACGTAGGCGGCGCCGTGGACGAAGTCGGACTCGTCGCTGGCGAGGAAGAGGGCGAGGCTGGCGATCTCCTCCGGCTGCGCGTAGCGGCCGGCGGGGACCGAGTTGACCGAGTCCATCACCTCAGCCTCGCCGGCCTCGAAGAGGTCGTGGGTCATCCCGGTCTCGACCGCGCCGGGGCAGATGCAGTTGGCCCGCACGCCCTGTGCGCCGAAGTCGAAGGCGAGCTGGCGGGTCAACCCGATCACCCCGTGCTTGGCCGCCGTGTAGGCGGCGCCGCCGCCGCCGGCGACGAGGCCGGCGATCGAGGCGGTGTTGACGATCACGCCGCCGCCCTTCTCGATCATCTGCGGCAGGAGCGCCCGCGAGGTCAGGTACATCCCCTTCAGGTTGATCGCGAGGACGCGGTCCCACTCCTCCTCCGGGGTCTCGAGCACCGAGTGGTAGTCGTCGAGGATGCCGGCGTTGCTGCAGAGGACGTCGACCCGGCCGAGCTCGGCGAGCGCCGCCTCGGTGGCGGCGGCGACCGAGGCGGAGTCGGCGACGTCGATCGCGAAGGCCGCCGCCTCGGCACCCGAGTCGCGCAGCTCGGCGGCGGTCGCCTCGGCACGCGCCGCGACGATGTCGGTCGCCGCGACCTTCGCTCCCTCGGCGGCGAAGCGGCGCGCGATCGCCCTGCCCATGCCGGAGCCGGCGCCGGTGATGAAGGCGGTCCGCCCGCGCAGCTTGCCGTCGCCGTCAGCCGTGCTCACGAGCCGGAGCTTGCGGCACCCACCGAACCGCGTGAACCCTCCGTCCGGAGGTTCCTGCCGGTCATCGGCGGCGATTGGCGTAGCCTCCCGGCCGTGGCGGGGGGCGAGATCGTGCTGGCCGAGGCCGGCGACCGCGAGGTCGTCGCAGCCGCGCTCGCCGCCGCCTTCATGGACGACCCGGTGACCAACTGGGCGACCCCGTCCGACCGCCACCGCCCCGCCGTCCTGCGCCACTTCTTCGGCTGCTATTTCGACAACCACGTCGGCGAAGGGACGATCTACGTCGACGCCGAGCGCTGCGGCGCCGCGATCTGGGCGCTGCCCGGCAGCTGGCGGACGACCGTCCGCCAGGACCTGCGGATCGCCCGCGCCTTCGCCCACCCGCGCCACTGGCGGCGCGGGCCGACCATCGGCCGCGGCCTGCTCGGCCTCGAGCGCATCCACCCGCCCGCGCCGCCGCACTTCTACCTGCCGACCCTCGGAGTCGTCCCCGAGCTGCAGGGCCAGGGCCTCGGCTCGCGCCTGCTGCGGCCGATCCTCGACCTCTGCGACAGCGACGGCGTCCCCGCCTACCTCGAGTCCTCGAAGGAGTCGAACATCGCCTTCTACGCCCGCCACGGCTTCCGCGTCACCCGCCAGCTGAAGCTCCCCGGACGCGGACCGACGATGTATCCGATGTGGCGCCAGCCGCGCGGCGCGACGCCGCCGGCGGGCGGCTCGACGCCGGCGGCCGACTCTCCCTGAGGTTTTACCCGCCTTTCACTCGCGCTGAAGGTTGCGGCGCCACCCTGGGCAGGCGAACGAAAAAGGGAGGGCACGATGCCACGGATACTGATCGTCACCGATTCGAGCGAGGACGCCGGGGAGGTCGTCTACAGCGAGCAGATCGGCCCCGTCCACGTCGAGGGGGAGCACGCCGGCAGGCTGCTGGTCGAGCGGCTCGCCTGGGCGATCGACGACGCCCGGGCCACCGAACGAAAGCGCCTTGACAGCCGTATGCGCGGACGTAGAGTCGAAATGGCCCCGCAATCGAAGGAGCAGGAGCAGATATGGATACGTACGTGATCCTCCGCCGCAACGGCTGGCAGACGGCGGCGGACCTGGAAGCCGCCGGGCAGAAATCGGCGCAGATCGCCGACGACGAGATGCCCGACGACATCCGCTGGATCCGCAGCTACGCGCTCGCCGAGGAGGACGGCACGGTCGGCACCGTCTGCATCTACCAGGCGTCGAGCCCGGAGGCGATCCGCGACCACGCGCAGCGGGTCGGGATGCCGGCGACCGAGGTGATCAAGGTCGCCGACACGGTGATCGTCCGCCCCGACCCCGAGCCCGAGGCGGCCGCGGCCTGACCGCGGCGGCGCGATGACGACGCAGGCGGCGACCCTCGGCGGCGAGTTCGCTCGCGCCCTCGCGGCGAAGGACTTCGACCGCCTCGCCGGCCTGCTCGCGCCCGACGTCGACTTCCGCGCGCTCACCCCGCGCCGCTTCTGGGAGGCGAGCGCGCCCGCCGACGTCGTCGCCGGGGTGCTGCGGCAGTGGTTCGAGGACTCCGACGAGATCGAGGCGCTCGAGCAGGTCGAGACCGACGCCTTCGCCGACCGCGAGCGGGTCGCCTACCGCTTCCGGGTCCGCAACCCCGAAGGGCTCTTCCTGGTCGAGCAGCAGGCCTACCTGAGCGAGCGCGACGGCCGCATCGGCTGGATGCGGGTGCTCTGCTCCGGCTTCCGGCCGATCGCCGAGGACCGGTGATGGCGGAGCTGCGCGACGTCAACGCCGAGGCGGCCGAGGCCTGGAGCGGGCCGCTGTTCGAGCGCTTCGTCCAGTTCCGGCCGCTGGTCGCCGAAGGCCTCGGCGCCCACGGCGAGGCGGCGCTCGCCGCCCACCCGCCGGCGCCCGGCGACCGGGTCCTCGACCTCGGCTGCGGCTTCGGCGACACCACCCAGCGCCTCGCCGCCCTGGTCGGCGCCGGCGGCTCGGCGGTCGGGGTCGACGTCTCGGCGCCGTTCATCGAGCTGGCCCGCCGCGAGGCCGAGGAAGCGGGCGCGGCGAACGTCGAGTTCCGCGTCCTCGACGTCCAGACCGACGACCTCGGCGGCCCCTTCGACTACGCCTTCTCGCGGATGGGGATCATGTTCTTCGCCGGCCCGGTGGCGGCGCTCCGCAATGTCCGCGAAGCGCTGCGGCCCGGCGGCGAGCTGTGCGCGGTGGTCTGGCGGCGCAAGCTCGACAACGACTGGGTCCACCGGGCCGAGCTGGTCGTCGCCGACTACCTCGAGCACCCCGAGGAGAGCGACGAGCCGACCTGCGGCCCCGGCCCCTTCTCGATGGCCGACGCCGACACGCTCAGCGAGCAGCTGACGCTGGCCGGCTTCGAGCGGGTCTCCCTGCAGCGCTGCGACCTGCCGCTCAAGCTCGGCGCCGACCTCGACGAGGCGGTCGAGTTGACGATGGCGCTCGGCCCGGCCGGCGAGGTGCTGCGCCTCTGGGGCGACCGGGTCGACGAGATCCGGCCGAAGATCGCCGCCGAGATCTCCGCCGCGCTGGCCGACTTCCAGACCCCGGACGGGGTCTACGGCCCCGCCTCGACCTGGATCGTCTCCGCCCGCGCGCCGGGCTGACCGCCGGCTAGAAGAGCCTGTAGCTCTGCTTGGCGAGGAAGAAGCCGTGGCCGTTGCGGCGGTTGACGCAGCGCATCCCGGCTTCTTCGCTGAGGCAGCGGAAGCGGCCCTTGGTGATCGCCGAGCCGTAGGGCAGAGCCGGGCCCTGGTGGAGCGTGGTGTCACCGGCGCAGACGAACCCGGCCTTGCCCTTGGTATCGACCGCCACGCCGCCCCCGTAGTCGACGTCGCAGCTCTTCGGCTTCGGCGGGCTCTTCCACGAGTGCTGGGCGATGTCGCAACGGACGCCTTCCTCGGACATCACGCAGCCGATGTTGCCGCTCGGCGATTCGAACAGCTTCAGGGCCGAGGCCGAGGCCGCGGTGGCGAGGCCGAGCAGCGCGACCGCCACGACGGCGACGAGGATGCGGGTGGACGAGACGCGCACGGCGTGCATCCTAATCGCTGAACAGCGCTTCCAGCCCGGGCCGGGCCGATGCGGAGGCCGAGAGCACGCCGGAGACGCTAGCGCCCGCCGGGCTTGCGATGTAGGCTGGCGGCGATGAGCACCCGGGGCCTAAGCGGAGCGCTGGCGGTCTCGGCCTGCTGCGTCGCGCTGGCGCTGGCCGCGCCGCTGGCGAGCGCCGGCGGCGCCACGGCAACCGCCGCCGCGCCCCGCTGCCAGACCGCCAACCTGGTGATCTGGCTACCGAACGGGAGAGGCAGCGGCGCCGCAGGCAGTGTCTTCTACAAGGTGTGGTTGACCAACGGCTCGAGCAAAGCCTGCACCGTCTCCGGCTTCCCCGCGGTCAGCGCCGTCAACCTGAAAGGGAGCCCGATCGGCAAACCGGCCTCCCACGAAGGCAAAAAAGGCGGCGCGGTGAAACTGGCGGCGGGCGCCTCGGCGAGCTTCCAGCTGCGGATCGTCCAGGCCGGCAACTTCTCGCCCTCCGATTGCCACCCGACGATGGCGGCCGGGCTGCGGGTCGCGCCGCCGGGCGGCGGCGGCGCCAAAGTCGTGCCGCTCCCGTTCGAAACCTGCGCCAAACCGATCCAGCCGGTGCTGTCGGTCGGCGCGATCAAAGGCTAGGAATCCTCAGGCGCCGCCGGCGCCGCGTTGCTCGAGGTAGGCGGCGGCGAGCTTCTTCGGCGCCCGGCAGAGCCAGGCTTCGGCGATCAGCTCCTCGAGGTCGTCCGCGCCGATCCGCTCCAGCCGCACCAGCACCGAGGGGTAGCCGTCGAAGTGCGAGGTCGTGAAGTAGAGCTCGGGTTCGGCGGCCAGCATCGCCTCCTTGGCGCCCAGGTCCTCGACCCGGGCGCCGAGGATCGGCCCGTCCGGCGCCGCGGCGCCGAGCTCCTCCGCTTCCTTGTCGCGCAGCGGCCGTTCCCAGACGAAGAGCTTGTCGCGGACCCGCCAGGCGGTGTTGCCGTGGGCCGGCTTCTCGGCCGTCTCCGGCAGCGCCAGCGCCAGCCGCCGCACGTCGTCCCAGGTCGCCACTCGCCAGCCTCAGCCGGCCGGCGCCTGCAGCTGCCAGCCGTTGCCGTCGGGGTCGGCGAAGAAGGCGTGGCGGGCGCCCCACGGCATCTCCTGCACCTCGCTGATCTCGACCCCGCGCTCGGCCAGCTCGGCGCGGACCGCGTCGATGTCGTCGACGACCAGCAGCGCCCCCTCGACCGAGCCCGGCGCCATCTCGGTGACGCCGTCGCCGATCACGATCGAGCAGGCCGAGCCCGGCGGGGTCAGCTGCACGAAGCGGATCTCGCCGAGCTGGTGGTCGTGTTCGGCCTCGAACCCGACCTTCTCGACGTAGAAGGACTTGGCGCGGTCGACGTCCGCGACCGGAATCGCCACCAGCTCGAGCTTCATCTCCATCTCTGCATCTCCTCACCTCGCCTGGACGGCACCACACAGCGACATCGAGATTTCTTCGGCTCGATGTCGAAATCTTCGCACCTGCTTCGACAGACTCCTGAACGCGCCCGTTACGGAAGGCGCACGAACGAGGAGGTCCGACGATGAAGTTCATGCTGCTGCAGGCTTACGGTCGCGTCCCCGAGGGCATCCCGCCGATGGGCGAGTGGACGCCGGACGAGGTCGAAGCCCACATCAAATTCCAGAAAGACATCAACGCGGAGCTGAAGGAGCGCGGCGAGCTGATCGACGCGCAGGCGCTGACCGCCCCCGAGCTGGCCAGGTTCGTCGTCTCCGACGGCAGCGCGCCGGTCGTCACCGACGGTCCCTACCCGGAGTCGAAGGAGCTGCTCGCCGGCTACCGGATGATCGACGTCGACTCGCCGGAGCGAGCACTCGAGATCGCCGCCCGGGCCTCGGCGGCGCCCGGCCCCGGCGGGGCGCCGGTCCGCCAGGAGATCGAGGTGCGCGAGGTGATGGTCTCGCTGGTCGACTGAGGCGACGATGGACTCCAGGGCGACGACCGAGGACCTGCTGCGCGAGAGCGCGCCGCGGGTCCTCGCCGCGCTGGTCCGCCGCTTCGGCGACTTCGCCGACTGCGAGGACGCGGTCCAGGAGGCGATGATCGAAGCGGCCGGGCAGTGGCCGGCGCGGGGGCTGCCGGAGAACCCGACCGGATGGCTCGTCCACGTCGCCGCGCGGCGGATGACCGACCGGATCCGCAGCGAGGCGGCGCGGCGGCAGCGCGAGGACGCGGTCGCCGCCGACCGCAGCGAGGTGGTCGCGGCGGCGATCCCGGCGCCGGGCGACCCGGACGCCGGCGACTCCGACGACAGCCTGGCGCTGATCCTGATGTGCTGCCACCCGGCCCTCTCCCCCGCCTCGGCGATCGCGCTCACCCTGCGTGCGGTCGGCGGCCTCACCACCGGCGAGATCGCCGGCGCCTTCCTCGTCCCCGAGAAGACGATCGGCCAGCGGATCAGCCGCGCCAAGCAGACGATCAAGGGCTCGCCGGAGCCGTTCGGGGTGCCGGAGCCGGCCGCGCGCGGCGAGCGGCTGCGGGCGGCGCTGCGGGTCCTCTACCTGATCTTCAACGAGGGCTACGCGGCGAGCGGTGGCGAGCTGCTGGTGCGGGTCGACCTGAGCGCCGAAGCGATCCGCCTGGCGCGGATCGTCCACGCGGCGGCGCCGGAGGAGCCGGAGGCGACCGGCCTGCTGGCGCTGATGCTGCTGACCGACGCCCGCCGCCCGGCCCGCACCGACGCGGCCGGCGGCATCGTCCCGCTCGAGCAGCAGGACCGTACCCGCTGGGATCGCGAAGCGATCGCGGAGGGCGACGCGCTGCTCGCCGCGGCGGTCTCCCGCGGCGCGGTCGGCGAGTACCAGCTGCAGGCGGCGATCGCCGCCGCCCACGACCGCGCCGCGCGGGCCGAGGAGACCGACTGGCCCGAGATCCTCGCCCTCTACGGGCTGCTCGAAGGCGTCACCGGCAACCCGCTGGTGCGGCTGAACCGGGCGATCGCGGCGGCGATGGTCGAGGGGCCGGCGGCCGGGCTGGCGCTGCTCGACGACCTCGCCGCGGAGCTGGCCGGCAACCACCGCCTCCACTCGACCCGCGCCCATCTGCTCGAGCGGGGCGGCGAGGAGGAGGAGGCGATCGCCGAGTACGACGCCGCCGCCCGGCTCACCAACAGCATCCCCGAGCGCGACTACCTGACGATGCGCGCCGCCCGCCTCCGCGCCGCCCGCTGAGCAGGGTCAGCCGCGTTCGCGGAGCAGGTAGAGGAGGGCGATCACGGTGGTCGCGTCGCGCAGCTCGGGCAGCGCCGCCGGGATCTCGGCGATCGGCAGCCGCACGATCTCGATCGCCTCGTCCTCGTCGCGAACCCCGCTCGCCGGCGCCAGGCCGGTGGCGGCGAAGATCCAGACCTTCTCGTCGAGGACGCCGGGGCTGGTGTAGATGGGCGGCAGCTGGCGCCACTCCTCGGCCCGCAGCTCGGCCTCCTCGGCCAGCTCCCGCTGGGCCGCCTGCAGCGGCGTCTCGCCCTCGCGGTCGAGGGTGCCGGCGGGGATCTCCAGCAGCCGGTCCTCCTCGACCGCCTCGCGCGGCTGCGCGACCAGGTAGACGAGCTCCTCGTCGTGGGCGAGGATCGCCACCGAGCCGGGGTGCTCGGCGACCTCGCGGACGACCTCGGTGCCGTCCTCGCGCCGGTAGGTCTTGCGCGAGAGGTCGAGCGAGTGGCCCGCGAACAGCTTTTCCGAGTCGAGCAGCTTCATCTTGGCCCTAGGATTTCATCGATGGCCCCTGCAGCGAGCGGCGAGCCGCAGATCGAGGTTGCCGACGACCGCGCGGCCGGGCGCTTCGTGATCACGGTCGACGGCGAGGCCGCCGGCTTCGCCCAGTACCGCGACCGCGGCGCCGCGATCGCCTTCGTCCACACCGAGATCGACGGCCGCTTCGAGGGCCATGGCCTCGGCGGCCGCCTGATCTCGGCGGCGCTCGACGACGTGCGCGGCCGCGGTCTGGCGGTGCTGCCCTTCTGCCCCTTCGTCAGGGCTACATCGAGCGGCACCGGGAGTACCTCGACCTGGTGCCGGCGACGCAGCGCGCCCAGTTCCAGCTCTGAGCGCGGGGAGCGCGGAGGTCTTCCGCGCGACCGTCCTCAGTACCACTTGCCGCGGGCGAAGCCGCCGAACGCGATCAGCCCGATCAGCAGGATGATCAGCCCGATCCAGAAGCTCCAGACGATCATCAGGACGATCCCGATGATGACGAGGATCCCGCCGACGGAGATCCCTCCGACCCCGCCTCTATCTGCCCTCGAACTCATTTGGCTTCCTCCTTGTCGGGTTGGACTGCATTCCCTTACCCGTCCGACGCGACCCGAACCGATTATCCCGCGCGGCCGTATCGGTCTCAAGGGGGACCAAACCCGAACCAAGGAGGCTTGCATGATGCTGCTCGAGGGAAAGAACGCGGTGATCTACGGGGCCGGCGCGATCGGCAGCGCGGTGGCGCGCGGATTCGCCGCCGAGGGGGCGACGGTGTTCGTCGCCAGCCGGACCGCGGAGAAGGCCGAGGCGCTCGCCGCCGCGATCCGCGCAGACGGCGGCAAGGCGACCGCGGCGGCGGTCGACGCGACCGACGAGGCCCAGGTCGAGGCCTTCGTCGAGCGGGTCGCGAGCGAGGCCGGCTCGGTCGACGTCTCCTTCAACCTGATCGCGATCGATGACATCCAGGGGATCCCGTTGACCGAGATCTCCTACGAGGACTATGCGCAGCCGGTGGTCAAGGCGCTGCGCTCGACCTTCCTCACCGCCCGCGCCGCGGCCCGGCGGATGGCGGCCGGCGACGGCGGCGCGATCCTCGCCTTCGGCGGCAGCAGTGCCGGCGCCGACCTGCGCGGCCACGACTTCGGCGGACTGCTGGTCGCCTTCGAGGCGGTCGAGGCGATGCGGCGCCAGTTCAGCACCGAGCTCGGCGCAAAGGGCGTGCGATTCGTGACCCTCCGCACCGGCGGCATCCCCGAGACCCTGCCGGCCGAGCTCGGCGGCGACCGCGACGGGATCGAGGGCGGCATCGTCGAGTCGACGATGCTCGGCCGCGCCGCCAGCCTCGACGACGTCGCCCAGGTCGCCGCCTTCGTCGCCTCCGACCGGGCCCGGACGATGACCGCGGCCACCGTCAACGTCAGCGCCGGCGCCCTGATCGACTACTAGCGCGCTCGGGCCGGCCTCGACTTCGATGTTTTCCTCAACCCAGTGGGGAAAAGATCGGGGTACCGATGTTTTCCCGGCCGTCGCTAGAGGTCGGCGGCGCAGCGGAAGCCGGTGTTGCCGGAGGAGCTGTCGGCGGTGTTCGAGGTGCGGGCGGCGACGCGGTAGCGGTTGCAGTAGGAGTCGTGGCAGAGGTAGGAGCCGCCGCGGATCGCCTTGCCGAGCAGGCGGCCGTGGCGATCATGGAAGTCGCCGGCGCACCATTCCCAGACGTTGCCGCTGGTGTTGTGGAGGCCGTAGCCGTTGGCCGGGAAGGCGGCGACGGGGGCGGTGCCGTAGTAGCCGTCGGCTTCGGTGTTGCGGTCCGGGAAGCTGCCCTGCCAGACGTTCATCCGGTGCTCGCCGCCCGGCTCCAGCTCCTCGCCCCAGGGGAAGCGCTTCTGGACGAGGCCGCCGCGGGCGGCGAACTCCCACTCGGGCTCGCTGGGCAGGCGGGTGCCCGACCAGGCGCAGAAGGCCCGGGCGTCGTTCCAGGAGACGTGGACGACGGGGTGGTCCTCGCGGCCGGCGAGCGAGGAGCCCGGGCCCTCGGGCCGGCGCCAGTCGGCCTCGAAGACCTGCCGCCACCACTCGGCGCCGACCAGCGCCCGCGTCTCCGGGAAGTCGTCGGGGAGGAGGCCGGCGAAGACGAAGGACCAGCCGAAGCGCTCGGCCTCGGTGAGGTGACCGGTCGCCGCGGCGAACTCGGCGAAGCGCTCGTTGGTGACCGCGCAGGGGTCGATCGCGAACGGCTCGAGGACGACCTCGCGGACCGGGCCCTCGGCGTCCTGCGGGTAGCCGACCCGGTCGTCGCTCCCCATCAGGAAGGCGCCGCCGTCGAGCTCGACCATCCCCTCCATGCCGGCCTCAGGCGATCAGCGCCGCCGCCAGCGCCGTCCACTCGGCGCGCGGGACCCCGTCGACGCCGGCCGCCTGCAGGGCGACGTGGTCGGCGCCGGCCTCGAGGTGCTCGCGGGCGACCGCGGCGACCTGCTCGGCCGAGCCCTGCGGCACGACGGCGTCGATCATCGCCTCGGAGCCGCCGTCTTCGAGGTCCTGCTCCTCGAAGCCGCCGCGCAGGACCGCGTGGCGATAGTTGGAGAGGCCGAGGTAGAGCTCGGCGTAGTCGCGCGCCGTGGCGCGGGCGCGCTCGGGCTCCTCGTCGAGGACGACCGCCAGCTCGGGCGCCAGCAGCGGCCCGGCGCCGAGCCGCTCGCGGGCGAAGCGGGTGTGGCCGACCGGGACGAAGTAGGGGATCGCGCCCGCCGCGCGCGAGGCGGCGAGGTCGAGCATCCGCGGCGCCAGCGCCGCCAGCAGGCGCCGCTCGGCAGGCGGCCCGCCGGACCCGTCGAGCCTGTCGAGGTACTCGCGGACGGCGCTGAACGGCCGGCTGTAGTCGCCGTCCTGCTCGGGGTGGCCGGCGCCGATCCCGGCCAGCGCCCGGCCCGGGAAGTCGCGCTCGAGCTCGGGCCACTCGGCCGCCATCTCCGCCGCCCCGTACCGCCAGACGTTGGCGATGCTGGTGGCGACGGTCAGCGTCTCGGTCGCCTCCAGCAGCGGCCGCAGGTCGGAGACCCGCGGCGAGCCGCCGATCCAGAGCGCTCCGAAGCCGAGCTCCTCGACCAGCCGGGCCGCCTCGCCGCCCTCCTCGCCGAGCTGGCGGCCGCTCACCCAGATGCCGAACTCGGTCAACGCCACCTGGACAAGTCTATGGAGGTCGCCTCGCCGGCTTGGAAGGACCCCCGCGACGACCTACGATGTGCGCCTGAGACCCGGCAAGCTGATCCGTCCCCTCCTCGGCGTGCTGCTCGTCGCCCTGCTCGCGACCGCCGTCGGCGCCGCCGCGGCGCCGCAGAAGCCGTCCCCGGAACCGTTCTTCCCGAACGCCGGCGACCGCGGCTACAACGCCCTCCACTACCACCTGCGGCTCGTCTACTCGCAGGCCGGGACGATCAAGGCGGTGCTGACGATGCGGGCGCGGGCGCGGGCCCGGTTGCACCAGGTCAAGCTCGACCTCGACGGGCTCGACGTCGGCACGGTCAAAGTCGACGGCGGCGGCGAGCGCTTCGGCCGCGGCCGCGACAAGCTCGTCGTCCACCTGCTCGATCCGATCCCGCAGGGCCAGAGCTTCAAGCTGACCGTCTTCTACTCCGGCCGGCCGCGCACCGTCGTCGACGAAGACGGCTCCTCGGAGGGCTGGTACCCGACCGCCGACGGCGCCCTCGCGGTCGGCGAGCCGGAGGGGACCGCGGCCTGGATCCCCTGCAACAACGTCCCCCGCGACAAGGCCAGCTTCGCAGCCGATCTGATCGTCCCCGAAGGGCTGACCGCGGTCTCCAACGGGCGCCTCGTGAAGGTCGATCGCGAAGCCGGCCGCACCAGCTTCCAGTGGGAAGAAGCGGCGCCGATGGCGACCTACCTGGCGGTCGCCGACATCGGCCGCGGCAAGCTCGTCCACCAGACGCTCGCCGGTCACCCGAGCTGGACGATCCTCGACCCGAAGCTGGCGCCGCGCTCGCGGCGGGTGCTCGCCCACCTGCCGGAGATCATCCGCTTCGAGAGCAGGCTCTACGGGCCCTATCCGTTCGAAACCGCGGGCTCGATCGTCGACGACGCGCCCGAGCTCGGCTACGCGCTGGAGACGCAGAGCCGGCCGATCTACCCCTACGTCCCCGACCTGACGACGGTCGTCCACGAGACCGCCCACCAGTGGTTCGGCGACTCGGTCAGCCTGAAGCGCTGGCCGAACATCTGGCTGAACGAGGGCTTCGCGACCTGGACCGAGTGGTACTACGCCGAGCAGCACGGGCGCCGCAGCGCGGCGGCGATCTTCCACAAGCTCTACCGGGTGCCGGCCGCGAAGACGGACTTCTGGAACCCGCCGACCGGCCGCCCGGGCAAGCCCAAGCACCTGTTCGGGACCTCGGTCTACGTGCGCGGGGCGATGACGCTCGAGGCGCTGCGGGAGAAGGTCGGGACGAAGCCGATGCTGAAGACGCTGCGCCGCTGGGCGATCAGCCACCGGCACGCGAACGGCGACAGCGAAGAATTCATCGCCCTCGCCGAACGGGTGACCGGCAAGGGCCTCGGCCCGTTCTTCAAACGTTGGCTGTTCACCCCGGGCAAGCCGTGACCGTTCGCCGGTGGGTCGCGTTGGCGGCCGCGCTGGCGCTGCTCGTCGCGGCGCCGAGCGCCGGGGCGGCGCCGAAGCAGCAGCGGCCGGCGCGGGTCGAGATCGGCCACGTCGCCCTCTCGGCGCCGAAGCCGGCGGGCGGCGGCGCGTTGCTGATCCCGGTCCACTACCCGATCGCGTTCTCGGGCAGGGTGGTGCCGCTGCGGGTGCAGCTCAGCCGCCCCGACGGCGGCAGGGTGAAGTCGTGGGTTCTGCACGAACGGGTCGGCGCCGACCGCCTGCGCACCCCGGAGCCGCGGCGGCGCTTCACCTTCGTCCACCGGGTCGACCTGAAGCCGGGCATGACGCGCGCCGTGCGCGGCGGCCTCGAAGTGCGGGTCCACGCCGGCGGTCCCCTCGACGTCAACGAAGACGGGGTGCCGGAGCTGCGCTCGAGCGACCAGACGACGCCGGCCGCGCCGCTCCTCACCCCCGGCAACGGACGGCTCTGCAGCTCGGTGCCGCGGATCCGTGTCGACCACGGCCAGCGGGTCTCGATCCCGCTGCCGGCCTGCACCTCCTCGGTCGGCTGGCGGATCGACGAGCGGCCCGGCCAGGGCCGGGCGCGGATCCGCAACGGGCGCCTCGTCTACAGCGCCCCGCGCGACTTCCGCGGCGCCACCGCGCTGGTGCTGCGCGGCCGGCCGCGCGGGGTCGGTTCGATCTCCGCGACCGGCTCGAGCGGCGGCGAAGGCGTGCCGGCGCCGGTCCAGATCTTCGTCGGCCCGGCCAGCGGCGCCGTCGTCCGGGCGATCGGCGACTCGGTCACGGCCGGCTTTGGCTACTACGGCAGCGGCGGCTCGATGCCGATCCTCGCGCTCCCCGAATGTCGGCCCGCCGGTCCTCCCTACAACGACTCCTGCTCCTCGAACTCCGAAGTCCTCTCCAACGGCTCCAAGGTCTTCGAGTACGCCGCCGACTACGGGCTCGCCAACAACGTCTCCTGGGCGGCCCAGTGGGCGAACCGGTACGGGGTGACCAACTACGAGAACCTCGCGATCAGCGGCTCCGAACCGAAGGAATGGGCGCCCGGCGGGATCCTCCACGAAACGACCGCCCAGATCGAGTCCGAAGACCCGGACTACATCCTGATGACGATCGGCGCCAACCCGCTGCTCTCCGAAGTCCTGTTCGGCACCGACAACATGGGCTGCGCGATCTACTCCGACCTCTTCGGCGACTTCGCCGAATGCGTCGAAAAGGCGTTCGCGAAGGTCGAGCTGGCGACGAACCTGCGGAACCTCTACAGCGACCTGGTCGAACACACGAAAGCGACGGTCTTCCTCATGCAGTACCCGCTCACGGTGCCCTCGGTGGCGCTCGCCTACACCAGCACCCAGATCGCCCAGATGGGCGCCATCCTCGACCGCGAAATCGCCAAGGTCGCCGGCGAAGTAAGCCCCGCCCGCCTGCGGGTCGTCGCCCCGCCCCACTTCAACGTCGGCGTCGACGTCTCACCCGTCTACCCCTCGAGCTACAGCTGCTCGCGCTTCGGCTTCGACGTCGACGGACCGAGCGTGCAGAGCGAACCGACCCAGGACGAGCTCGAAGTCCTCCATCCCTTCTCCTTCTGCGCCGGCCCGGTGCCGCCGGGGCCGCCGTGGGTGATCAGCGGCGACACCGGCATCCACCCGAGCGCGGCCGGCTACGCCGAGATGGCCGCCCAGGTACCGGCTCCCGAATAGGCGCCGCCACGGTGCGCGTACTCGCGATCGTCCACCAGGCGGACGCCGGCCCCGGCGTCTTCGGCGCCGCGATCGCCGGCGGCGGCCACCGGCTCGACGAGTGGTTGCTGCCGGCCGGCGGCGAGCCGCCGGCCGACCCCCTCGGCTACGACGCGGTGCTGACCCTGGGCGGGGCGATGAACGCCGACCAGGGCGACGAGCACTCCTGGCTGGCCGATGAGGACCGCCTGCTGGCCGCGCTGATCGAGGGCGGCACGCCGCTGCTCGGCCTCTGCCTCGGCGGCCAGCTGGTCGCGGCGGCGGCGGGTGCGACGCCGCGCCGGTCGGCGGCGCCGGAGATCGGCTGGCACCGGGTCGGCGTAACGGAGGAGGGCCGCCGCGATCCGCTGCTGGCGCCGCTCGCGCCGAGCTTCGAAGCCTTCCAGTGGCACAGCTACGAGTTCCCGCTGCCCGCCGGCGCCGTCGCCCTCGCCGAGAGCGAGGCCTGCCTGCAGGGGGCGCGGGTCGGCGAGCGCGCCTGGGCCCTGCAGTTCCACCCCGAGGTCAGCCCCGCCGACGCCCGCGCCTGGATCGAGGACTACCGCTCCGACCCCGACGCCGTCCGCATCGGCCTCGACCCGGCGGCGCTGGCGGCCGAGACCGCCGCCAAGATCGGCCGCTTCAACCAGCTCGGCCGCGATCTCTGCGACCGCTGGCTGGCGGTCGCCGACGGGGCGCCGACTAGGAAGGTCTGGCGCTAGGGCTCGGAGACGATCAGGCGCAACGAGCCGTCGAGCTCGTCCATCTCCCGCAGCTCGCCGTGGGCCTCGTCCCAGGCGCCGGAGGCGAGGTCGGCGCGGAGGCGCTCGACGATCCGCTCCTCGACGCCCGGCGCCAGCAGTGCCCAGAGCGACTGCGAGGCGCGGACCTCGGGGTCGAGCAGCGCCTCGGGGCGGTTCCAGAAGGCCTCGAAGAAGCCGTCCGCGCAGTCGGCGGGGGTCGGGATCGACTCGATCCGGGTGCGGCCGCCGAGCTCGGCGGCGACCTCCTCGGGGCTGCCGAAGCGCTGGTACTCGAGCTGCAGCGGCTCGGCCAGGTAATCGCGCTGCCAGGCGGGCAGATGGTCGAGGTCGAAGGTGAAGACGACGACCGGGCCGCGGGAGACCCGGCGCAGCTCCGCCAAGCCCGCCGCCCGCGGCTGCCAGTGGTGGATCGTGACGCAGGCCATCGCCGCGTCGACCGAGTCGTCGTCGAGCGGCAGCGCCTCGGCGCTGGCGGCGATTGCCGGGGCCGCGTCCGGCGGCCGCTGCGCCCGCATCGTCGCGCTCGGCTCGACCGCCAGCAACCAGCGGTCGCGCGGCTCGTAGGAACCGGCACCGGCACCGACGTTGACGACGGTCTCGGCGTCGCCGAGGGCGGCGTGGATCCGCGCCGCGAAGCGCGCGTCTTCGCGCCGGCGCCGCGCGTAGCCGAGCCCCACTCGCTCGTAGTCGACCCGCCCGGTCACGGCGCCGACCCTACCGCGGCTCAGTCGACCTGGCCCGGGGTCAGGTAGGCGCCGGAGAGGCCGCCGTCGACGAGGAAGGTCGAGGCGGTGACGAAGCTGGAGTCGTCGCTGGCGAGGAAGAGCGCCGCCTTGGCGATCTCCTCCGGCTCGCCGAAGCGGCCCATCGGCACGTGGACGAGGCGCTTGGCGGCGCGCTCGGGGTCCTTCGCGAACAGCTCCTTGAGGAGCGGCGTGTTGACCGGCCCCGGGCAGAGAGCGTTGACGCGGACGCCGCGGCCGGCGAACTCGACGCCGAGCTCGCGCGAGAGCGAGAGGACGGCGCCCTTCGAGGCGGTGTAGGAGCCCTGCGAGACGGCGGCGCCCATCACCGCGACGAAGGACGCGACGTTGATCACCGAACCGCCGCCGGCCTCGAGCAGGTGCGGGATTCCGTGCTTGCAGCAGAGGAAGACGCCGCGCAGGTTGACGTCCTGGACCCGCTGCCAGGACTCGAGCGTGGTCTCCAGCACCGAGCCGTCGTCGGTCGGGTTGATGCCGGCGTTGTTGATCAGCACGTCGATCCGGCCCATCTGCTCGCGCGCCTCGGCCATCGCCGCCCGCACCTGCTCCTCGTCGGCGACGTCGGCGGCGATCGTCAGCGCCCCCTCCGCCTGCTCGGTGTCGAGGTCGATCCCGACCACCCGCGCCCCCTCGGCCGCGAACAGCCGCGCCGCCTCGGCGCCGATCCCGCTGGCGGTGCCGGTGATGACGCAGACCTTGCCCTCCAACCGTCCCGCCACCTCAGCCCTCCTTCTGCTCGGTCGCGTAGAAGACGTTCTTCAGCTCGGTGTAGTGGTCGAGCGCGTCGGGGCCGAGCTCGCGGCCGACGCCCGACTGCTTGAAGCCGCCGAACGGGGTCGAGACGCGGACCGAGCTGTTCGAGTTGATCGAGAGGACGCCGGTCTCGATCGCCCGCGCAACCCGCAGCGCCCGCGCCCCGTCGCCGGTCCAGATCGAGCCGGAGAGCCCGTAGATCGTCTCGTTGGCGAGCCGCACCGCCTCGGCCTCGCCGTCGAAGGGGATCACGCAGGCGACCGGGCCGAAGATCTCCTCGCGGGCGGCGCGCTCCTCGTTGCCGACCGGGGCGAGGACGGTCGGCGGGAACCAGTAGCCGGGGCCGGCGGGAGCGCTGCCCTGGATCGCGACCGGAGCGCTCGGTCGGGGACGAAGCCGGCCACCGCCTCGCGCTGGCCGGCCGAGATCAGCGGCCCCATCTCGGTCGCCTCGGCGAGCGGGTCGCCGACCGCGATCCCCTCGACGTGCGGCCGCAGCGCCGCCATGAACTCGTCGAGCGCCGAGCGCTCGACCAGGATCCGCGAGCGGGCGCAGCAGTCCTGGCCGGCGTTGGCGAAGACCGCGCCCGGCGCCGCCGCGGCGGCGGCCTCGAGGTCGGCGTCGGCGAAGACGACGTTGGCCGACTTGCCGCCCAGCTCGAGCGTCACCCGCTTGATCGTCGCCGCCGCGCCGGCGGCGATCCCGCGGCCGACCTCGGTCGAGCCGGTGAAGGCGATCTTGGCGACGTCGGGGTGCTCGACCAGCCGCTCGCCGCAGACGCTGCCAGGCCCGACGACGACGTTCAGCACCCCCTCCGGCAGGCCCGCCTCGCGGCCGATCCGCTGCAGCTCGACCGCGGTCAGCGGCGTCAGCTCGGCCGGCTTCAGGACCACGCAGTTGCCGGCGGCGAGCGCCGGCGCCACCTTCCAGGATGGCGATCGTCAGCGGGAAGTTCCAGGGGACGATCAGGCCGACGACGCCGAGCGGCTCGCGGAAGGTCATGTCGACGCCGCCGGCGACCGGGATCGTCTGGCCGAGCAGCCGCTCCGGGGCGCCGGCGTAGTAGTGGAAGCATTCGACGACCATCCCGATCTCGCCGCGGGCGTCGCCGATCGGCTTGCCGGCGTTCCGCGCCTCGAGCCGCGCCAGCTCCTCGCGCTCGGCCGTCGATCGCCTCGGCCAGGCGCCGCAGCAGCAGCGCCCGGTCGGCCGGCGCCACCGCCCGCCAACCCGGGAACGCCGCCTTCGCCGCCGCCACCGCCGCGTCGACCTCCTCGACCCCGGCCCGCGGCAGGGTCGCCATCACCTGCTCGGTCGCCGGCTCGATCACCTCCAGCACGCTCACGAGCTGTTCCTTTTGCCCGCCCCTGCGACATAAGGAACAGCTCCGCGGGCCGCCTCGACCAGGGCCGCGATCACCTTGCTGTCCGGGTCCTCCTCCGGGTGCCAGACGACGCCGAGCGCGAAGCGCTTCTCGGGCAGCTCGATCGCCTCGACCAGGTCGTCCTCGGCCGACCAGCCGCTGACCCGCAGCCCCTCCCCCACCTGCTCGACCCCCTGGTGATGGTGGGAGAGGACGACGAAGCCGTCGAGGCCGGCGGCGCCGCAGGCGAGCGAGTCCGGCGCCAGCCGCACGTGGTGCTCGCCGAAGGTGCCGCCGACCGCGCGGTGGACTTCGTTGCCGACCGAGTCCGGCAGGTGCTGGTCGAGGGTGCCGCCGAGGGCGACGTTCAGCAGCTGCATGCCGCGGCAGATCCCGAGCAGCGGCATGTCGCGCTCCAGCGCCCGCCGCGCCAGGGCGATCTCGAAGCGGTCGCGGTCGGGCCAGGTGCTGCGCGTCTCGGGGTGCGGCTCGGCGCCGTAGCTGGCCGGGTCGATGTCGGCGCCGCCGGCCAGCATCAGCCCGTCGACCCGGTCGAGCAGCAGGTCCGGGTCCTCGACGACCGCGTCGTCGGGCGGCAGCACGAACCCGAGCCCGCCGGCCCGCTGCACCGCGCGCACGTAGCTGCGCGGCGCCAGCGTCACCTCGTAGCCGTTCCAGACTCCCCAGGAGACGCGCTCGACGGCGGCACAGATTCCGATCGCCGGGACCCCGCTCACTACGCGCTCCCCGTGCTCACAATCGCTCGAACCCGCGGTACCGCTCCCAATCCGTCACCGCCGCCTCGAAGGCGGCGATCTCGACCGCCGCCCGGTTCAGGTAGTGCTCGACCACCTCGGCGCCGAAGGCCGCCGCCGCGACCTCGGACTTCGCGAAGGCGTCGCGCGCCGCGTAGACGTTGCGCGGCACCCGCGGCTTGTCGGAGGTGTAGGCGTTGCCCTCGAAGACCGGCTCCAGCTCCAGCTCGGCGTCGATCCCGTGCAGCCCGGCGGCGATCAGCGCGCTCAGCGCCAGGTAGGGGTTGACGTCGGCGCCGGGCAGCCGGTTCTCGACCCGCAGCCCCTCGCCGTGGCCGACCACCCGCAGCGAGCAGGTGCGGTTGTCCCGCCCCCAGGCGATCGCGGTCGGCGCGAAGGAGCCGGGGGCGAAGCGCTTGTAGGAGTTGACCTGCGGCGCGTAGAGCAGCGTCAGCTCCTCCATGCAGGCGAGCTGGCCGGCGAGGAAGCGCTCGAACAGCTGCTGGTCGGCGGCGAAGGCGTTGCCGCCGTCCTCGCCGCGCGAGGGAGATGTGGACGTGGCACGAGTTGCCCTCGCGCTCGTTGAACTTGGCCATGAAGGTGATCGAGCAGCCCTCCTGGGCGGCGATCTCCTTGGCTCCGTTCTTGTAGATCGCGTGGCCGTCGGCGCAGTCGAGCGCGTCCGAGTAGCGGAAGTTGATCTCGTGCTGGCCGAAGTTGCACTCGCCCTTCGAGTTCTCGACCTCGAGGCCGGCGCCGCGACATCTCGTTGCGGATCCGCCGGATCAGCGGCTCGACCCGCGCCGTCCCGAGCAGCGAGTAGTCGACGTTGTAGAGGTTGGCCGGCGCCAGCTCGTGGAAGCCCTTCTTCCAGGCCTCCTCGTAGCTGTCCTGGAAGACGATGAACTCGAGCTCGGTGGCGGCGTTGGCGCCGAGCCCGCGCTCGGCCAGCCGGGCCAGCTGCCGGCGCAGGATCTGCCGCGGCGAGGCGACCACTTCGCGGCCGTCCTCCCACTCCAGGTCGGCCAGCAGCATCGCCGTCCCCGGCAGCCACGGCAGCAGCCGCAGCGTCTCCAGGTCGGGGACCATCTTGAAGTCGCCGTAGCCGGTCTCCCAGGAGGACATCGCGTAGCCCTCGACGGTGTCCATGTCGACGTCGACGGCGAGCAGGTAGTTGCAGCCCTCGGCGCCGTGCTCGAGCACCTCGCCGAGGAAGTGGGACGCGGTCAGCCGCTTGCCCTGCAGGCGGCCCTCCATGTCGGCGATCGCCAGCAGCACGGTGTCGACCGTGCCATCGGCGACCGCCTTCTCGAGCTCCTCGACGGTCACCCGGCGAAGACTACGGAGCCGAGGTGTGCGGGTCGGGGGTCTCGCCGAGCGCTTCCTCGATGTCGGTCTCGCGAATCTGGCCGGTGAAGTGCTTGCGGGCGCTGGCGAACCAGGTGATCGCCGCCCCGAGCAGCACGATCGCCACCATCAGCGGCGCGTAGTTGAACGACTCCCAGCTGAATTCGTCGCTCCAGGGCACCGCCGCGGGAACGAACGGGAGGCAGAAGATGATCGAGATCAACGCCACCCAGAAGGTCGCGAAGCTGTTCATCCACCGGTACTTCTTGCCGTTGTTCCACGGCCCCACCTCGAACTCGTCGCCTTTTCGCCAGCGCAGGAAGATCGGGATCACGTAGGCGATGTAGAGCCCGATCACGGCGATCGAGACGACCGCGAAGAAGGCGAACGGGACGCCTTCGCCGTTGCCCTTCAGCGCCGGCAGGGTGATGATCAGCCCCAGCGCCGCCATCAGCAGCACCGCGTAGACCGGCACCCGCTTGTCGTTGACGGTCGAGATCTTCGAGGAGACCCGTTTGCCGAAGCCGTTGTCGCGCGAGAAGGCGTAACACATGCGCGAGGCGCTGGTCAGGCAGGCGGCACCGCAGAAGAGCTGCCCGACCACCGAGATGATCAGCACGAACTTGCCCCAGCCGCTGCCGAGCGCTTCGACCAGCAGGGTCGGCGCGAAGCCGGCCGCTTCGTTGGCGCCGTCGACGTTGGTGACCGCGAAGGTGATCGCCAGCAGCACCACCCAGCCGATCACCGCCGAGTAGAAGATCGATCTCCAGACGCCCTTCGCCGCTTCGGTCGAGGCGCCGTGCGTCTCCTCGGAGATGTGCGCCGAGGCGTCGAAGCCGGTGATCGTGTACTGGGTGAGGAGGAACCCGAGCGGCAGCACGTAGAACCAGTACATGCCGTCGCTGAAGCCGCTGTTGTTGATCCGGTGGCCGAACACGAAGCTGAAGCTCTGGTGCCCGTCCGGGACGAGGATCAGGACGACGACGATCGCGATCACTCCGATCACGTGCCACCAGACCGAGACGCTGTTGATCCTCGCCAGCAGGTGGGTGTTGCGGACGTTCATCGTCACGTGGATCAGGAGGATGATCACGAACAGCCCGAAGGTCTCGGTGAGGACGTGGGCGCTGTCGCCGAAGTTGACCCCGAGCAGGTTCACTTCGTAGAGGCTCAGCACCACGTTGAGGAAGGTGGCGGCGGCGTAGTCGACCGAGGCGAGGACCGCGACCAGCCCGATCAGGTTGAACCAGCCGGTGAACCAGGCCCAGGCCGGGCCGCCGAGCCGCCCGGACCACCAGTAGATGCCGCCGGCGGTCGGGTAGGCGGAGACCAGCTCCGACATGCAGAAGCCGATGATCAGGATCGGGATCGAGATCAGCGGCCAGCCGATCGAGATCGCGATCGGGCCGCCGTTGTTCCAGGCCTGGCCGTAGGTGGTGAAGCAGCCGGCCAGGATCGAGATGATCGTGAACGAGATCGCGAAGTTGGAGAAACCGCTCCAAGCCCGGTTCAGCGACTGTTTGTAACCCAATTCCGCGAGGCGTTGTTCGTCGCGATCCGGGGACGTGACACTGCTCTCCATCCGGCCCTCCCTCTCTACGGCCTCGTAACTTGCGATAAAAGGTGTGCTGAACCGACCTAACGGCTCTCGGGGCGAGCCTAGTCTTGCGCTCGGGATCGTGTCAATGCCAACTTGGAGAATTTTCTCCCCAGACCCTTGGCCCTGCCGGCAAACACCGTGAAGCAATTGGCGCCGTTGCTCGGCGAGCTCGAAGGCGAGCCGGCGCCGCTCGACGGCGGCCTCACCAACCACAACTACCGCGCCCGCTTCGACGGCCGCGAGGTGGTGCTGCGGTTGCCGGGAGTGCGGACCGAGCTGCTCGGCGCCGACCGGGCGGCGGAGAGCGAAGCCAGCTCGCACGCCGCCGCGGCCGGGGTCGCGCCGGCGCTACTGGCGAGCCTCGACGACCCGCCCTGCCTCGTCTTCGAGTTCATCGAGGGAGAGACGATGACGCCGGAGCGGCTGCGCGAGCCGGCGCTGACCGCCGCCTGCGCGGCGGCGCTGCGGACCCTCCACGCCTGCGCCCCGATCGCCGTGACCTTCGACTCCTTCCGCCTCGTCGAGGGCTACGCGGCGGCGACCCGCGAGCACGGCGGCGAGGTCCCCGACGCCTACGAGGAGGCGGCTGCGGCGGCGAAGCGGATCGAGGCGACGCTGGCCGCCGGCGGGCCCTTCCCGGGCGGCGAAGCGCCGGTCCTCTGCCACGACGACCTGCTCGCCGCCAACCTGCTGCTGGTCGACGGCGGCACCCTGAAGCTGGTCGACTGGGAGTACGCCGGCTCCGGCTACCGCTACTTCGACCTCGCCAACTTCGCCATCAACAACGGCCTCGAGCCGGCCCAGGAGGAGGCCTTCCTGACCGCCTACCTGGAGCACCAGCCGCTGCCCCGCGAGCTGGCCCAGCTGCGGCTGATGCGGGTGATGTCCGACTTCCGCGAGGCGATGTGGGGCGTCGTGCAGCGAACCGTCTCGAAGCTCGACTTCGACTTCGACGGCTATGCCCACCGGCACTTCGAGCGGCTGCTCGCCGCCGTCCGCGACCCGAGCTTCGAGCCGCTGCTGGGGGAGGCCCGTGCCGCGGGCTGAGCTGCCCGAGTCGGCCCGCTGCGTGATCGTCGGCGGCGGCGTCGGCGGCACCTCGCTCGCCTACCACCTGGCCGAGCTGGGCTGGGAGGACGTCGTCCTGCTCGAGCGCTCGCAGCTCACCTCCGGCTCGACCTTCCACTCCGCCGGCCTGGTCGGCCAGCTGCGCGGCTCGGTCTCGCTGACGAAGATGATGATGCACTCGGTCGAGCTCTACCGGCGGCTCGGGGACGAGTCCGAGTTCGACCCCGGCTGGGTCGAGTGCGGCGGCATCCGGCTCGCCTCCAGCGAGGAGCGGCTCGAGGAGCTGCGCCGCCAGGCGGGCTGGGCGAAGACCTTCGGGCTGCCGCTGGAGCTGATCTCCGCCGCCGAGGCGCAGGAGCTGTTCCCGCTGATGTCGACCAACGGCGTGCTCGGCGCCGCCTGGCTGCCGAGCGACGGCTACATCGACCCGGCGCAGCTCACCTACGCGCTCGCCGACGGCGCCCGCCGCGGCGGCTGCCGGGTCTTCACCGAGACCCGGGTGACCGGGATCGAGGTCCGCGACGGGCGGGTCCGCGGCGTGCGCACCGACCGCGGCGACGTCGCCGCCGAGGTGGTGGTCGACGCCGGCGGCATGTTCGCGGCCGAGATCGGCCGGCTGGCCGGGGTGCGGGTGCCGCTGATCCCGATGAGCCACCAGTACCTGGTCACGCAGCCGCTCGACGCGGTCCGCGACGCGCGCGCCAAGCTGACGTTTGTAACCCACAGGGATACAAACGTCAGGGGGCACCTGCCGACGTTGCGGGATCCCGACCTGCTCGTCTACTACCGCGAGGACGGCGACGGGCTGGTGATGGGCGGCTACGAGCGGCAGAGCGAACCCGCCTTCCTCCCCCACGGCCCGGCCGGCTTCGAGGCGATCCCGCCCGACTTCAACGGCCGCCTGCTGGAAGAGGAGTGGGGCCGCTTCGAGGAGATCACCGAGAACTCCAGGCGCCGGGTGCCGGCGATGGAGGAGGCGACGATCACCAAGCTGATCAACGGCCCCGAGGCGTTCACCCCGGACAACGAGTTCTGCCTCGGCGAGAGCGAGGTCGGCGGCTTCTTCGTCTGCGCCGGCTTTTGCGCCCACGGCCTCGCCGGTGCCGGCGGGATCGGGAAAGTCGTCGCCGAGTGGATCGTCGGCGGCGAACCGAGCCTCGACCTCTGGGAGATGGACGTCCGCCGCTTCGGCCCGCAGTACCGCTCGCCCGCTTACACCCACACCCGGGTCCAGGAGAGCTACGAGACCTACTACGACATCCGCTATCCCAACCACGAGCGCCAGGCGGGGCGGCCGCTGCGGACCTCGCCCGCCTATCCCTGGCACCGCGAGCACGGCGCCGCCTTCGGCGAGAAGTCCGGCTGGGAGCGGGTCAACTGGTACGAGCGCAATGCAGCCGCCGGCGACGAGGGCCTGCGGCCGCGCGGCTGGGCGGGGCAGAACTGGTCGCCGGCGATCGGCGCCGAGCACCGCGCCACCCGCGAGGCGGTCGCGATCTTCGACGAGACCTCGTTCGCCAAGATCGAGATCGCCGGGCCCGGCGCCGCCGCCTACCTCGAATGGCTCTGCGACAACCGCGTCGCCCGCGGCGTCGGCGAGATCACCTACACGCAGATGACCAACCCGCGGGGCGGCATCGAGTGCGACTTCACCGTCGCCCGCCTCGCCGAGGACCGCTTCCAGATCGTCACCGGCACCGCCTTCGGCAACCACGATCGCGAGTGGATGCGCCGTCACCTGCCGGCCGCGGGCGGCATCCACCTCGCCGACGTCACCTCGCAATGGGCCTGCTTCGGGATCTGGGGCCCGCGCGCCCGCGAGGTCCTCGGCCCGCTCACCCCCCAGGACCTCGGCAACGAGGCCTTCCCTTACATGACGCTGCGCGCCGACATGACCGTCGCCGGGGTGCCGGTGCGCGCCCTGCGGGTCACCTACGTCGGCGAGCTCGGCTGGGAGATCTACTGCCCGACCGAGTACGGGGCCGGGCTCTGGCGGGCGCTCTGGGAGGCGGGAGAGCCGCACGGCATCGTCGCCGGCGGCTACCGGGCGATCGACAGCATGCGGCTGGAGAAGGGCTACCGGGTCTGGGGGTCCGACATCACCCCCGACGAGACCCCGTACGAGGGCGGCGTCGGCTTCTGCGTCAAGCTCGACAAGGAGGGCGGCTTCCTCGGCCGCGACGCCCTCGCCGAGGCAAGGGAGCGCGGCCCGCGGACCCGCCTCGCCTGCCTCGTCCTCGAGGACCCGCACTCGATCGCGCTCGGCAACGAGCCCGTCCGGATCGACGGCGCCAAGCTGGTCGGCCGGGTGACTACCGGCGGCTACGGCTACACCGTCGAGCGCTCGATCGCCTACGCCTACCTGCCGCCCGAGGTCGAGCCGGGGACCGGCATCGAGATCGACGTCTTCGGCCGCTGGGTCGGCGGCGAGGTCGGCCGCGAGCCCCTCTACGACCCGCAGGGCGAGCGGATTCGCGCCTAGAGCGCACCTCCGCATCACGATGCAATAATGCGCTGGTGCCCAAATCCCGTACCACCGTCACGCTCGACGACGACGTCTTCCGCGCCGTCAAGATCAAGGCAGCCCGCACCGGCAAACGCGATTCTCAGGTGATCGAGGAGTCGCTGCGCCGCGACCTCGGCCTCGGCAGCCTCGAGGAAATCTGGGCGAAGGTGAGGCCGCTGGGTGAGGAGGAGGCTATGGAGCTGGCCCTCTCAGAGCTCCATGCGATGCGCAAGGAGAGGCGTGGCGAGGGCGGTTCTTGACCCGAACGTTCTCGTCTCCGCACTGATCGCGCCGGCCGGGGTTTCGGCAAAGCTATTGGGTACCGCGCGCGACGGCAGCTTCGAGCTGATCGTTTCGCCTTTGTTGCTCGACGAGCTGGGTACGGTGCTGAGACGAGAGAAGTTCCGGCGCCAGGTCGACCTCGATGCCGTCGACGCCTATCTGGACGACCTCCGGCGCGACGCCGAGATCGGGACGGACCCGGATACGCCACCGCCCCTTCGCTGCGAGGATCCCGACGACGACTACCTGATCGCGTTGGCTCACGGCGCCAAGGCCGCGCTGGTCTCCGGCGACAACCACCTGCTGGTGCTGGCCGACAGGATCCCAGTCTGCTCGCCCGCGGACTTCCTCGCCGGATGATGCTGCCCGGCTAGCGACCGGGGAGAGTGGTCATCGCCGGCGCGATCTCCGGCACCGGCAGCGCCTCCTGCTCGCGCGAGCGTGCCGGCAGCAACCCGGCGAGGATGTGCTCGGTCCCCTCGAGGTGCTCGCGGACCAGCTTCACCGCCCGCGTCGAATCGCCCTTCCGCAGCGCCTTGACCAGTCGCCCGTGCTGCTCGTTGGCCTGCTCGAGAACCTCGGAGGGATGGGCGATGCGGGCGATCAGGTCGGTCATCTGCGCCTGCACGTCGGTCATCGCCCCGGCCAGCCGCGGCGACCCGGCCGCCTCGGCGAGGCCGATGTGGAAGCGCACGTCGGTGCGCCGGTACTCCTCGAAGTCCTCGACCTCGCCGGCCATCTTCGCCACCAGCTCCTCGAGCCGGTCGAGGCCCTCGCCGCCGCGCTCGGCCGCCAGCACCACCGCCCCGCACTCGATCGCGACCCGGTAGTCGAGCACCGCCCAGGCCCGCTGGTCGAGCGCCTCGCCGCCGTGCTCGGCGAGCGGCGGCTGGGCGGCGACGAAGGTGCCGCCTTTCCGCCCCCGCAGGGAGACCAGGTGCCCGCTCTGGACCAGGGTCCTCAGCGCCTGCCGCAGGGTCGAGCGCGAGATCCGCAGCCGCCGCGCCAGCTCCCGCTCCGGCGGCAGCTGGCTACCCGGTGCCAGCAGCCCCAGCCGGATCGCCGTGCCGAGCCGTTCGACCGTCTCCTCGAACGTGCTCGGCGGCCGCACCGGCATGAACACCGCCTCCAGAGCCGCGTCCCGTTCCATGCGGGAACGGTAGCGCCGCGAGGGCCGGGGCGGCGACCGCGATCGATCGCCGCCCCGGAACGAACGCTTTGAGCTAGTTCACCACGATCGGATTGCCGGCCGTGTCGGTGACGCTGAAGTCAGCCGAGACAGTGGCTTTCGGACAGCCGCGGAGGCCGGGCAGGAACGCGGCGTTCTGCGAGCCCCCGATGTGGAGCAGGCTCGCTCCGTTGGTGTAGGTGAGTGGGACTTCGTTCCCTTCGTAGACGCACGGGAAGGTGCCGGCTTCGGTCGTCTCCACTTCGACCACCCTCATGCCCATCAGCGCATGGTTGACCCCACCGGCGTCCCTGGTGATCGAGAGGCCGAGGAGGTCGATGCTCCCGATGTGGAAGTACTGCGCCGGGACGGTCGAATGACACGAGAACGTGCCAGGACCCGCGGCCACCGCCTTCACCGACGAGCCGGAGTTTTCGGTCACCCGACCGGTTAGCACGACGTTTTCACAGGTGAAGGCGGCCCCGCCGAAGAGACGGCCTTCAAAACGCAGGTGGCTGCTCTTCAACAGCAACGTCGTGCCCGTGGGCACCAGCGTCCCCGCCGGCTTTTCCAACCGTGCCGCGCTCGCGACGGACGGCACGGCAAAAGCCATTACGGCTACCAGCGCTGCGCACAGCAGCGCCGACTTCTTGATCGACTTCATCAATACCCCTCCTGCTGGTACACCCAGCCCAAATGAGAGCGGAAGCCGCTCGGCCGAGACTGGGATCTATTTGATTGTGCGCTCCCGCCGGATCTGGCTGGAACGGCTCGCTCCCTCGCGCGGCAGCGTATCCGAGCGCCAGGCGTCGCGAACGACCTCCTAGACGAAAAGACCGATGGCGAGGACGACGACCCCGGCCGCGGCCACTCCCGCGCCGCCCGCCAGCAGCCAGCGGCGGCGGGCGATGATCGAGACCGAGGCGAGGACGATGCCGACCTCGAGGCCGACCTCGGCGATCTCGTAGAGGACGTGCTGGGTGTCGGCGTCGTCGACGTGGTGACTGTATTCCTCGATCTTCTCCTGGAGGCGAAGGTCGACCGGTTTCAGGTCGTGGGCGACGTGGCTCTCGTGGGTGCGGGCCTTCTCCGCCGCCCCGGCCTCCGCAGGGCTGCCGACGCTGAGCACGCGCAGCAGGTCGATGTCACCGCCGGCGACGTCGATCTTGACCCGGTTGCTCTCCAGCTGGGCGGTGGCGTCGGCGCGGTGCGTCTCGCCGGTCACCACCTCCTTCACCGCCTCGTTGGAGAGAAAGGCGGCGAGGGCGAGGAAGGCAGCCATCACCGCGACCGCGAAGGCGGCGGTGTGGGCGAAGCTGGGATGGCCGCCACCCCCCGCGACCTCGTGGTTGCGCTCATAGCGCTCGAATGACCGGTGCGCCTCCATGCGTAGGCGGGCTTCCTACCAGGCCAGTCGGCCGTCTGAAAAGAATCCCGCTCCGCTGTCGATTTTCGTCGCCGCCGCTCGTCGCCCTGGCATAACCGCAATCTCGAGCAAGGAGCAAGTCATGGGAAAGATCGTCGTCACCGAGTTCATCTCCGTCGACGGAGTCATCGAGGCCCCCGGGGGCGGCGAGGACTACGAGCACGCCGGCTGGACCTTCGAGATCGAGCGCGGCGCCGAGGGCGACCGCTTCAAGCTCGACGAGCTGGTCGAGGCCGAGGCCCAGCTGCTCGGCCGCCGCACCTACGAGGGCTTCGCCGCCGCCTGGCCGGGCATGGAAGACGAGGCCGGCTTCGCCGAGAAGATGAACGCGATGCCGAAGTACGTCTTCTCCAACACCCTCCAGGACCCGAGCTGGAACAACACCACCGTCCTCTCCGGCGACTTCGCCGCGGAGATCCGCCGCATCAAGGACGAGGTCGACGGCGTCATCCTCGTCGCCGGCTCCGCCACCCTGGTCCAGGGCCTGCTCGCCGACGACCTGGTCGACGAGCTGCGGCTGATGGTCTTCCCGGTCGTCCTCGGCAGCGGCAAGCGCCTGTTCGGCGCCTCCGGCAAGCTGCCGCTGCGGCTGACCGCCACCGAAACCGTCGGCGACGGCATTCAGATCCAGACCTACGCCCGGCGCTAGAACCTGGAGATAGCAGCCCGAGGGCCTCAGTTCCCGGACTTCGAGGCCCTCGGGCTCAGCCGGCCGTCTGCTCCAGCAACCTGCCGACGCCCTCGGCATCGGCCTGGCATCAGCTCAGGCAACGCGACGCCGCTGTCCCGCCTCGGCTACGCGGGACATGAATCGCGACAACTTGAACACCTCTTCGGCCCGCTGGGCTGGAGTCAGCTCCCGGAAAGCCCGTCGCATGGCGGCCCGCTCAACCAATCCGTCGGGTCTCCAGGTCCCGGGCCTCTCGATGTCTTTCATCGTGCCATCGTAGCCCGCTGCCGCGCTTCTCCGGCGATTTCGCCGAGGAATACCGCCAGGCCCAGGGACGAGATCGAGGACGACATCTGAGGGCCCCGCGGGCGCCCCTACGGCGCGGGCTGTTCGAACGTGTGCTGATAGGAGGTCGCGGGGCCGCCACCGTAGATCGGCTTGAAGGGCGCCTGCTGCTTGCAGGGCGGGGCCGGGGCGCCGGAGGTCGAGGTGCCACCGGCGAAGGCGTAGTTCTTGATCGAGTTGTAGAAGAGTTCCTGTTCTTCTTTGGTCAGTTTTTCGGTCTCTTCGGGGGTGCGCGTCACCCCGAACGCTTCCTGGATCACGACCCGTTCGTTGAAGGCGGGGTTGGTGGCGGTGCCGGCGTCGAGGGTGGCGGTGCCGCCCGAGCTGCACTGGACCGTGCTGAACCCTGGCAGCGCACCGGACTTCAGGATTTCCGCCCACTTCGGTGGGCTGTAGGCGCTGTTGCGATTGATCGCCAGGCGGTTGCCGTAGGTCGACAGCGTTTCGGCGTTGATCGGCCCCATCGCCCGCAGGTAGTTGGGATGCTTGCCGCGTGGGGTCACTTCGGTGAGTTCGCCGTGGAAGGTGGCTGCCAGGTTGCCGAAGGCGGCAGCCACCTCGTGCTTGTAGAGGCCGAGCCCGGTGAGGATCGGATTGAGGTTGCGCAGGAACGGTTCGGTGGCTCGCAGCAGCGGCGGGAATTCGTCGCGGAAGATCTTGCGCAGCGCCGGGAAGCCGGTCGGCGCCAGCGCGTTGACCTGGACCAGCCCCTTGAAGAATTCACGCGCCGGCGGCGAGAACTTGGCGATCGAGATCAGCGTCGGCGAGAGCTGTTCGGCCGCCGGCACCAGCTGCTTCATCAGCGGATCGGCGTTTTCGGAGAAGCCGCGCAGGCGGTGCAGGGTCAGCCGCGACTCGTCGAGGAAGGTCGGGAAGGCGCGGAACAGAGCTTCGATGTCGCGGTTGCGCTTGGCGGTGGTCGAGAAGACCGCGTTCGAGCTGCGGATCAGGTCGGCCAGCTCCCCTTCCCGCCCGCGCAGGGCGCTGAAGGTGGTGGTGCCGTTGCTGAACAGTTGCGCGACCGCCTGCTGCTGGCTGTCGAGGGTGCGGAACAGCCGTTCGAATTCGGTCAACGACGGTTCCAATTCGCCGATCGCGTAGGAGAGGTTCTGGCCCTGGCCCTGGATCGCCACCCCCGCTTCCTCCATCCAGGCCTGGAAGGCGGCGCGCGTTTTCGGGTTGAAGGTGCGGAAGATCTCATCGAGCTGAACCGACTTGTTGATGTTCGCCTCCGGCAGCGTCGCGCCGTCGACGAGCTGCTTGGCCTGGTCGGAGCCGGGGGTCAGTTCGACGTAGGTCTCGCCCAGCAGCGTCTTCGTCCTCAGCATCGCCCGCGTGTCTTCCGGCAGCGGCGCGTACTGGTTTTCGATGTTGACCGTCGCCAGCGCCTGCTTGCGGTTCGGCGCCAGTTCGATCGCCTGGACTTTGCCGACGTTGACGCCCGAGATCCGCACGTCCGACTGTTCGGCCAGCTGGGCTGCCTCGTTGAAGGGGATCTTCACCTGGTAGGGCTTGGCCCTGAACGGCGTCGGCCCCCCGAAGGTGACCCAGAGGAAGAGCAGGATCCCGAAGCACGACAGCGCGAACGCCGTGATGATCAGGAGCTGCGCGGTGCTGGGAGCGCGCTTGCTCACTTTTCCACCTGTTCGCAGTGACCTTTTTCGGTTGGGAAGGTGGTGATCGGGATTTCTTCCGCACGGGGCACGTTGAGAACCTGCAGAAGCGTTTTGAAGTACGGCTGATCCTTGGTCAGCAGCTGGCCCGCGTATCCGTAGCCGAGTTCAGCGCCCGTACAGGTGATCTGCAGCAGGCCCCTCACCGCCGGCCCGTTGCTGTCCTGGAGGTTGAAGGAGGCGTTGAAGTTGTGGTTCGCCCAGGGCAGGTAGAAGAGATACCCCGGCGTCGAGCCCTTCGGCTTGTAGGCGAGCTCGTTGAACCAGCTGTTCAGCGCGCCAAGCGAGTTGCCGAAGTTGCGGATGCTCTTTTCGAACGGTTCCGCCGTTTCCGCCGTCGCCGTCAGGAGCGGACGGATTTCTTTGGTGAACGGCCGGATGCCGTCGCGGATCGGCGCCGTCGTCTGCTTGAACAGTTCGGTGCTCGACTTGAAGGCGGGCGTCAGCGCCGCGGTCTGCGGCAGCAGCTTGGTCAGCGACGGGTAGGCGACCTGCGAGAAGCGGTCGGAGGCGGCCAGCCCTTCGTTGGCCGCCCGCAGCGCCGACGGGAAGCGTTCGAGCGCGTCCTGGATCGAGGCCTGCTGGTTGGCGAAGTTGCCGAGCGCCTGATCGGAGCCGCTGACGAACTGGCGCAGTTGAGAATCGTGCTGGGCGAGCTCGCCGGTCAGCTGCCCGAAGTCGTGGATCACCCGCGACAGGGCGACGTGGCGCGCCGCGACCGCCTTGTTCAGCTTGGCGACGTAGTGGACGAAGGGCTGGAAGCGACGCAGCGCGTTCGACAGCTTCAGGCTCTGGCCCTTCCCGCCCAGCCCCTGGGCGCCGCCGGCGACCAGCAGTTGGATGTACTGCTGGGTGTCGGAGTCGAGGCTGGCCCAGAAGGCGTCGAGGTTCGTGTTCGCCTGGGTCTGGCTGAGCGTGAATTCGTGTCCGCTCTCGACGTGCTTCTTGCCGGTACCCGGTTCGACCTCGACGATCATGTCGTTGAGGCCGGTTTTCGGCCGCAGCAGGAAGCTCGCGTTGGGGTGGATCAGTTCCATGTACTTCGGCTCGATGTCCATCCCGACGACTGCATGCCCGTCGTCGAGGTTGACCGAGGTGACTTTCCCGATCTGCACGCCGGCCACGTCGACCGCCTGGCCCTGGCCGGGCGTGACCGCCTGGGCGGTCGAGAACTCGGCCGTGATCTGTTCGAATTCTTCGCCGACCAACGGCAGCCACGAGGGCAGCGTCGCCTTCTGCTGGGTGAAGATCCCCAGCAGCAGCAGCAGCCCGGCGAGGGTGAGGACGATGATCGCGAGAGTGTCTTTGCGCCGCCCGCGCGCCTGCCGGGTGAGCCAGGCACGGAAGTGTTTGAAGCGGCTCACGCCTTCGGGCCTGCCGTCGGTCATGGGGCCACCCCCGCGACGCTCGGAGAGGCTGGGCCGGGCTGGCCGAGGCCGGCGTTGACGTCGGGGACCGGGTTCGTGTCGCAGCGGACGTTCGGCTTCAGCGGCGGCTTCTTGCCGACCTGCGGCTGGACTCCCAGCGGCTCGACGGCAACGTGGGAGTAGACGATCTGGTCGCTCAGGGTGGCGCTGTTGCCTTCCGGGTTCGGCTCCGCCACCAGCTTCGGCCCGTTGGGTAGCTGGGCGCGGATGTAGGGCCCGTTGCCGTCGTAGTTCTGAGCCGCGCCGGCGAAGTCCGTCAGCAGGTAGAGGAACTCGCGGTAATTGGGGCCGCCGGTGCTGAAGCGGTCGTTGATCACCTCGTTGCCCGTCGGGATCAGGACCTGCGACCCGCAGAGGCTGAGGCGGTTGAGCTGCGGCAGCGCGTTGCGCTTGCCTTCGCGCGCCGCGCCAGCCAGCCCGGGCGTCGCCTTGGCCAGCAGCTTCGCCAGGCCGAGGCCCTCCTTGCCGCTGAGGAGCGGCCGCATCTGCGCCAGCCACGGTTTCGAGGCGCTGATCAGTTCCGGCAGCTCCGCCACCGCCGGCCGCAGCTCGATCGCGTAGGTGCGCAGCGGCGGCAGCGTCCGGTTGAGGCTGACCAGCGAGCTGTGCGCGACCGTCAGCGTCGGCGCCAGCAGGTGGATCGTCGTCGCCAGGTTGCTCGACTGGTCGGCGAGCGCGCCGGTGAAGGTGTCGAAGTTGACGATCAGGCCCTGCAGGTCCTTTTCGTTGGCGGCGAGGGCGCCGAAGGTGCGGCCGGCGCTCGTCACCAGTCGCGAGAGGTCGTGGGTTTCGGTGCCGAGGAAGGCGTTGGTCACCTGGGCGCTGTAGCGGCCGGCGTCGCCGCCGTATTTGAAGGCGCCGTTGAGCGCGCCGGCCCCGGTCACGCCGCGCATCTCCGGCAGCTGGTTTTCGTCTTCGGCCGCGGTCGGCTTGTGGGTGAGCGCGTTGCCGTAGCTCTCGAGCAGCTTCGAGAGGTCGGCCCGGACCGGTGACTGCAGCGCGCTCAGCACTTCGTCGATCTGCACCGCGGTCGCCGTCCGGCTGACCGGGATCGTGCCGCCGCTCGACAGCTTCGGCGCGCTCGGGCTGCCGGGGCTGAGTTCGATGAAGAAGTTGCCCTCGAGGAAGATCCGCGGCCGCACCGTGGCGAAGGCGTCGTCGTGGATCGGTTGCCCGGCTTCGTCGACGGTGAAGGTGACGGTCGTCGCGTTGCCGTCGCGTTCGGTCGAGACCACTTTGCCGACTTCGATGCCGGCGATCCGCACCGGCGAGTTGGTGGCGATGTTCGCCGAGTTGGCAAAGGTCGCCTTGACTTCGTAGCCGTAGCTGGTGAACGGCACGTGTTTGGTGAACGCCAGGTACGGCCCGATCGTGAAGATCAGGATGAAGATGATCGCGATCAGGACGTTGCCGGGACGCCAGCGCAGCAGCCCCTTGCCGGATTCCTGGGCGCGGCGATCGCGCTCGGGCAGGCGGCTCATTCTTCTTCGCCGCCTTCCTTTTCGTGGGATTCCTGAACCGTCGTGGTCGCGAACAGTTCAGGCGCGTTGCCGATCACCGTCTTGCCTCTGACGTATTTCTCGTTGCCGGCTTCGCAGACGCCGTCCTGGCCCGGAGCAGCGGTGCGCGGATACGGGTTGTAATGGAGGTGGTTTTCTTCCGACCGCGGCCCGCCGCCGTTGGCCGGAGCGCTGGCCTGGCCGCTCTCCGCGTTCGGGCCTTCCGGCGGCGCGAAGGTGATCGCGTTCAGGTGGTTGCCGAACTGGTTGCCCTGCGCGGAGGAGTTGGCGACCTGCTTGAAGGTCAGCGACCAGTACTGGCAGATCGTCTGCGACGGCGTGATGAAGCGCAGCGGCGGTCCCAGCAGGCGGTTGGTGTCGGTCAGCAGGTCGAGCCCGGTCAGCGTCCCCGGCGCTTCCTGGAAGTCGACCAGCGCCTGCGCGGTCGGGGCCAGCTGCGCGTTCAACGCCGGCGAGCTGTTGAGCGCCGGGATCCCGGCGTGCAGCGCTTCGGCGATCACCGGCGAGGTGTCGCCGAGCGCTTTCGCCCCTGGCTGCAGGGCGGTGAAGAAGCGTTCGGAATCGTGCAGGAAGGGACGTAGGACGGGGAAGTCGGAGTTGACCTCGTCGAGCGTCGGCGGGCTCTTCTCGATCGTTTCCTGGATGTAGGGGCGGGAGACGCGGGCGAAGGCGGCGAAGGTCTGGTCGAGGGCGACGAACTGGCTGGCGTTGATCTCCGCCACCGGCGCCACCGTCGCGTTGAGCGCCTCGAGCGCTTCCCAGAAGCCGCCGAAGTTGGTGCTCGGGGCGACCAGCGTCCGCGCCACCGGCGCGCCTTCTTCGACCAGCCGCCGCAGCACGCCGATCGCTTCGTTGAACTGCGGCCCGCGACCGGCGAGCGCGTTGCCGAACCCGGCCAGGTTTTTTTTGATCGCGTCCCGGGTCGGTTTGCTGAACATGTCGAAGAACTGGTCGATGTCGACCGGTTCCGGTTTCGCCTGGACGAGCGGGATCGTTTCCCCGGGTTCGAACCCCTGCGAGTCCTCGCCGGGCGTGATCTGCAGATACTTCAGCCCCAGCGCCGATTTCGGCCGGACCATGATCGTCGAGTCCTTCGGCAGCGGTTCGGCGGTCTTGTCGAGCGCCACCGAGACTTCGGCGGCGATCCTGCCGTCGCCTTCGTTGACCGGCACCACCGACTTGACGACCCCGACCCGAACGCCGCCGATCCGCACCTCGTTGCCTTTCACCAGCGCGTCGGCGTTCGGCAGCCGCGCCTTGAGGTTGTAGGTCGAGACGAACGGCAGCCCGTTGTTGGCGTTGTAGGCGAGGAAGACGGCGAGGATGATCACCAGCACCGTCACCGCCCCGACCAGGATCGGGCTGCTCGCGAATCCGCCTATGCCGCCGCGGTTCCTGCTCATGGCCCGAGGAGGTAGTCGATTAGCGGGGCGGTGCCCCCGGTCGCCGAGGCCCTGCCGAGCCCGGTTTCGCCTTCGGTGCTTTCGGACTGGCCGAGGTTGGTGGTGGGCCCCCGTTTCGCGCCGGTTTCGGCGGTGGTGCCGCCGGCTTCTTCGCCCGTTTCAGCTTCGAGTTCGGACAGCACCCGCCGGACGTAGGCGGCGCTCGTCGAGGCTTCTTCGCTGGCGTGAGGCCCGTGGAAGCGCGCGGTGCAGCCGCCGCCCGAGTAGCCGCCCGGCCCGGCGATGTATTCGTTGCAGACCGTCAGCGCCGCGTACGTCCGCCCGAAGTGGCCGTACTGGTCGAATCCGTTGGTCGAGGCGGCGGTGTTGTAGATCAATTCGGTGAGGCCGTCCCAACCGCCGGTCTTGCGCAGGCTGACCAGGAGCTTCGCCAGTTCGCTGGTCGACGGCGCGCCCGTCTTCGCCAGCGTCGCGGCCTTGCGGACGACCGGCGTCGCCTGTTCGAACAGCGGACCGGATTCTTCGCCCGCTTTGCCGAGGCTCTTCAGCGCCACCGTGGTCGCTTCGGAGAACGGGGTCAGGGTCCGGGTCGCGTCGGTCAGCGACGGCGCCGCCCGGCCGAATTCTTCGAACACCGGCCGGGCCGCATCCGAGAAGCCCTTGAGGCTGTACATCGTCTTCTTGAATTCGGTCAGGAAGGTGGGGAATTTCTGCAGCGACTCTTCGACTTCGGCCCCGTGTTCGGAGCTCGCCTGGGCGGCGGTGCCGGCGTTGGCGAAGAAGCCGGCGACGTGTTCGCGTTCGCGCGCCAGCGGCCGCAGGACTTCCTCGGAGTCGGCGGCCAGCTGCGAGAGCTGCTTGCGCTGTGCCGAGAGGATCCCGAACAGGGTGTCGACGTCGCGCAGCACCGGGTTCGCCCGCTTGATCAGCACCTTCAGGTCTTCGCCGCGGCCGGCCAGGGTGGCGCCGAGTTCGTTGAAGATCAGCCGGAAGCGCTGCGCGTAGGGCAGCGTGTTGATGTCGTTGATCAGGTCCGGGTCGACGCTGGTGCCGTTGTTGCCGAGCGGCAGCAGGTACTGCCCCTTGCCGGGGCCCGATTCGACCTTCTTCAGCGCCGGCGCCGGCGGCGAGCCGGGCGCCCGCGGCAGCGTCGGCCGGCAGTCGACGTAGCGCTCGCCGATCAGCGACTGCGGCCGGATCTGGCAGCTGGCGTCGGCGCGGAAGTCCTGGAAGCCGGGATCGGCGATGTCCATCACCAGGATCGCCTTGCCGGGCACCGAGACCGGCTTGCCGTCCTTGTAGGCGACGACTTCTCCCGGCCGCGAGACGCTCACCGATTCGATCGTGCCGACGTTGGCGCCGGCGACCCGCACCTGCTCGCCGGAGACCATGAAGGCGCCGTTGTCGAAGATCGCCCGCACCTGGTAGCCGCCGCCCGAGCTGCCGCCGGAGACCAGCAGGACGATGCCGACCACGATCGCGGCGAGGATGACGACGGGTAGGAGGCGGCGGATCATCCGCCGGGGGGTGCGTCGCCGGGGTTGCATTCGGAGCTGCTGACGCTGCCTTCGCCGACGAACGGGTTGGAGCCGTCCGGCGGCAGACTGGGTCGCCCCGCCCGGGCAACGGCGGCGGACGGGGGCGGAGCCGCCGAAGGCGTTCATCTGTTCGCCTTTGGTGATCGGTTTCAGCGTCCCGCCTTCGTTGGCGAACAGGTTCGCCATCGCGACGTCGGTGCGGGCGTAGTGGCCGTTGCCGTCGTAGAAGCCGGTGACCTGGCCGATCTTGCCGATCGCGTTGAAGAGGTCGGGCGTGTAGGCGCGGATGAAGTTCAGGTTCGGCTGGAAGTCGGCGACCGATTTTTCGGCGTGCGGGAAGGTCTTCGAGATCCGCTGCTCGACCGACGGCAGCAGCTTCAGCAGGTCGATCGTGTCGTTGGCCGGGCCGGGCTTGTCGGTCGCTTCGTGCAGGTATTCGGTGAACGGCACCAGTTTCTGGAAGATCGGCCGCAGTTCGGCGAGGAACGGGGCCAGTTCCTTGGTCGCCGGCTTGGCCGTGTTGACCAGCGGTTCGAGGTCGTCGAGCGCGGCGCGCAGGTTGACGAAGGTCGTGTTGCTCTGGCGGAAGACGGGCGGCAGCCGTTCCAGCGACTGGTCGAGGGCGACGTTCTCGCTGGCGATCGATTCGAACGCGTGGTTGGCGTTGTTGACCGCGCTCGAGAGCTGTTCGCCGCGGCCGGCGACCGCCGTCGTCAGCCGGCTGGCGCTGCTGATGAAGCGGGCCAGCAGGGCTTCGTCGGCGTTCAGTTCGCCGACGAAGGCGCCGGTCCGGTTGAGCGCGGTGCCGAAGTATTTGTAGGCTTCGTTCGCCGCTTCGCCCTGCCCGGCGTAGATTTCGGCGTTGCCTTCGATGAAGTGGCGCAGCCCCTGCCGGACCGGCGGCGGGAAGGTGTTGAAGAACTGGTCGATGTCGACCGGCGTCGTCGTCGAGGCGAGCCCCAGCTCGGACCCTTCGTCGAGCGCCGGGCTGCTGTTCGGGCCGGGGCTGATCGAGACGTAGTGGTTGGCGACGCCGGAGAGCGAGGTCGCCCGGATCGTCGCGGTCGTCCCTTCGTGCAGCTCCTGTTCGACTTCGACGTGGACCGCGGCGAGGTTGTTGTCGGTCAGGTCGATGCTTTCGACGGTGCCGACCGGGGAGCCGCCGACCAGGACCTGGTTGTCGGGGACGAGCTGGCCGGCGTTCTGGAAGATCAGCGTGTACTTGTGGCCGCCGCCGCCCGAGATCAGGACGATCACGAGGACGATCACGATCGCCGCCAGGGCGCCGACCGCCGCGATTCGCGCAGGGGAGGTCCGCCGGCCAGCGGCCGGCCCCTTTTCCTCGCCTAGTGGTTTGGCAGCCACGTATCCGTCTGCTCGTCCATCCGCCGCTCCCTCCTACCGACGGAACGGGCGAAATCGTATCCGTTGCCTCCCCGGCCAAGAACGGCTGGAGCAGGGACTTAACTCCAAATCAACGCGCTTGCAAGGCGCTACTCTGCGGCCGGGAGCGGTTTGGGGAACGGAGGCGCCGCATCAATCTCGACTGGAGGACCAACTAGATGCGCAAACGTTCAATTTCGGTCGCTGCGGCGGCCCTCGCCGCGACGGCTGCCGTAACCGCCTCGGCAGCCCTCGCCGGGCCCATCGTTTCGGGGCCCAACGGCAACACGCAGTCGGTGGAAACCGTGCTCTCGCCGAAGAGCCTGCCGAAGAAGACCTTCGCGCCGGCGACGCTGAAGGTCGTCACCGACACCGAGACCACCCTCGCCAACGCGGTCCCGAACCCGACGACGACGGTTTCGATCGACTTCGACAAGGGCGCGCAGATCTTCACCAAGGGCCTGCCGACCTGCAACGCCTCGTTGCTGCAGAACGTCTCGACCGAAATCGCCGAAGAAAAATGCGGCGACGCGAAGATCGGCAGCGGCAAATCGGGTGCGCTGCTCAACACCGGCGCACGGATCCTGCCGATCGAACAGACCGTCACCGCCTTCAACGGGGTGCCGAAGGGCGGCAAGCCGACCGTGCTCCTGCACAGCTACGGCACGACGCCGTTCCAGACCACGCTGGTCCTCACCGGCACGGTCACCAACCTCAACAAGGAAGGCTTCGGGCCGCGCCTCGAGGTCCAGGTCCCGCTGCTCGCCGGCGGCTCCGGCGCGCTCACCCGATTCGAAGTGACGATCAACAAAAAATGGCAGTACAAAGGGAAAAAGGTGAGCTTTATCTCCGCCAAATGCGACGACAAGTCGTTCAAGACCCGCTCGGTCTTCACCTTCCTCGACGGGTCGACGCTGAGCCCCGTCAACACCCAGTCCTGCACCCAGAAGCCGGAACCGAAGAAGTAGCCGTGAGAGGCGGGCGGCTCGAACCCGGGCCGCCCGCCTACACGTTGAGCTTCGGCAGCGCCCGCTGCAGCGGCTTCGGCAGCCACCAGACCCGGTCGCCGAGCAGCAGCATCAGCGCCGGCAACAGCACGATCCGGACCACGGTCGCGTCGAGCACGACGGCGACGGTGAGGCCGACGCCGAGCTGGCTGACGGTGGCGATCGAGGCGCCGGCGAAGACGATGAAGACGGCCAGCATGATCGCCGCCGCGCCGGTGATCACCCGGGCGGTCTTCTCGAGCCCGAAGCGGACCGCGGCGGCGTTGTCGCCGTGGCGGTCGTAGTGCTCGCGCATCCGGATCAATAGGAAGACCGCGTAGTCGATCGAGAGCCCGAAGACGATCCCGAAGATCATCGTCGCCCCCACCGCTTCGACGTAGGAGTGGCCGCCGAGCGGGAAGTCCTTCGGCAGGTCGGTGAGCAGGGTGAGGACGCCGAAGGCGACGCCGACCGTGAGCAGGTTGAGGCCGACCGCGATCGCCGCCAGCGGGATCGCCCGCAGGATCAGGATCAGCGCCAGGAAGGTGACAAGGGTGATCGCCGCGATCACCAGCGGCATCCGGTCGCGGGTGACGTGGCTGTAGTCGTTGAGCTGGGCGGCGCCGCCGGCGACGCCGGTGCGCAGGTCGACGTTGTCGGCGAACGCCTTCGCTTCTTCGTTCAGCACCTTGTTGAGCCGGATCGATCCGGGCGTGTTGAAGCTGTAGTCGGAGATGACCAGCATCGAGGCCGCCTGGCCGCCGCCTTCGAGGTCGATCGTCTGCCCGGCTTTTTCGCGGGTCGAGGGCTTCGCCCCGTCGAGCGCCGAGAGCACGAAGTAGCCGGAGTTGAAGACCCCGGGCGTTTCGCGGCGCACTTTGCGCGCCTGCCGCCGGATTTTGGCCTTGCCCGACAGCACCTGGACGCTCGCTTCTTCGAGTCCGTTCTGCAGCGCCGGCACTTCTTCGGCGCCTTCGGCGAGGCCCGTTTCGAGCGCCTCGGCGCCGCCTTCGAGCCGTTTGATGCCGCCCACCAGCGCCAGCGCGCCGCCGCTCAGCTTGTCGATGCCGGTGCCCAGCCGCTGCGCTTCCTTCGACAGTTTTTCGGCGCCGAAGGCGAGCTGGTTGCCGCCCTTGTGGATCTTGTAGAGGGCTTTCTGGAGGTTGGCGGCGCCGTCGCGGATCTTGGCCAGCGTCTTCAGGCTGGATTCGTAGAACTGGCGCGATTTGAGCGCCGCTTCGGTGTAGGTCGTGAGTCGTTCCTTCATCGCCGCCAGTTCCGGTGCCAGCCCCGCATAGCCTTCGGCGTACGGAGCACCGGTGGCCGGGTCGACCCCGGAGACCGCCGCCTCCGCCTGGCGCACCGCTTCGAGCGCCGCCCCGAAGCTCGGGTCGGACTTGCCGGCGGTCATCGCTTCCAGCGCCGCCAGGCCGGCTTTCAGCTTTTCGTCGGCGGCCACGGCCGGCGCTTCGAGGCGTGGCAGCGTTTCCTGCGCCTCCTTTTCGAGCCCTTTCAACGCCTTAGTCGCGTTGCGGAGGCCGAAGCTGCGCATCGTCGCGCCGCCGGCGCTGAGCAACCCGGCCTTCAATTCAGCCGCCCCGACCGCCGCTCTCAGCTCGGCTTCCTCCAACCGCCGCGCGCCTTTCGCGAACTTTTCCAGCGCCGAGATCGCCCGCGTGCTGCCCTTCGTCGCCCGCCCCAGCCCGACCGCGATCAGCTTCGCCCCCTGCGCCGCGCGGCCGGCGCCCAGCGCCAGCAGCCCCGCCCCGTCACTCGCTTCGGAGATGCCGGCGCTCAGTTCGCCGACCCCGCCGGCGGCGACCTGCAGGCTGCGACCGAGCTTGCCGATTTCCTTGACCGGGCCGATGTTGCCTTCGGTGGTCAGCAGCGCGTTGCCGGTGTTGCGCAGCGGTTCGACCCGCTTGGCGATCTTCGCCGGCCCGACCACCAGCTTCACGCCCGGCAGCTTCGCCAGCCGTTGCTGGAAGCGTTCCAGCGCCGCCAGGTCCTTTTCGGTGGTGATCGGGCCCTCGTCGGTCGCGGCGACGACCTGGAACGGCGCGTCCCAGCCGGGGCCGATCGCCCGGTCGATCATTTCCGCGTCCTTCCGCGGCTGCGCGTCACGGGAGAGCTGTTCGGGGCTCGGCGGCCCGGTCTTCAGCCCCAGCGCCGGCGTCGCCAGCGCCAGCAGGATCGCGCCGATGATCAGCGCCGCCACCGTCGGCCGCTTCAACGCCGCGGCGATGAAGGCCATCAGCCGCGAGCGGTCGCTCTGCTTCGGCCCGATCCGCCAGCGGTCGACGTTGGGCCCGAGCAGGTTGAGGATCGCCGGCCCGACGATCGTCGCCACCGCGACGCTGAGGATCACCACCATCGCCAGCGTCCCGGCCAGCGAGATCAGCAGCGAGCCGGGCAGGATGAACAGCGAGACCAGCATCGAGAGGACCAGCGTGCTGCCGGCGAAAGCCGTCGTCCGGCCGGCGGTGCGGCGGGTGCGGCGGGCGGCGTCGTAGCGATCGGTGCCGGCGGCGAGCTCCTCGCGGAAGCGGGAGACCATCAGCAGCGCGTAGTCCACCCCCAGCGCCAGCCCCATCATCGTGCAGACGGTCAACGCGAAGGCGTCGATGTCGAACCAGTGGGCGAAGAAGTAGAGGATCCCGCGCGAGGCGATCACCGTCACCGCGCCGAAGGCGAGCGGGATCGCCGCCGCGACCGGCGAGCGGAAGACGAGCAGCAGGACGATCAGGAGGAACGGGATCGCCAGCAGCTCGCCCCGCTCGGCGGCGTCGATCGACTCGGTCTGGATCGCCCGCGAGAGCGTCGCGTAGCCGGTCTGGGTCACCTTCACCGGCGGCTTCACTTCTTCTTCCAGCAGCGCTTCCAGTTCGGGAACGGTGTCGTTGACCGCCGTTTTCAGATCGGTGTGGAAGTCGGCGAGGATCAGCGCCCGGCGCGGGCTCGGCCGCAGCCCTTCGACTTCTCCGTAGTCCCAGGGAGAGAGCGTGCTGACGTCGGGATCGCTCTTGCGGATCGCTTCGACCAGCGCCGGCCCCTGTTCTTCGAGCGCCTGCGGCGGCCCCTCGAGCAGGATCGCGAACGGCGCCGAGTCGCCGAAGTGTTCGTGCAGGAGCGCCGCGGCCCGCGACGATTCGGTGCCGGGGACGTTCAGCGTCGTCGGGTCGAGCCGGGCGTTGACGCCGGTGCCGATCACCCCCAGCGCAGCCAGCACCAGGCCGGCCAACGCCAGCACAGTCCACGAGCCCGCCCTGCCCCGCCGCCGTCCCTCGCGGCCTCGATTCCTTCCCACAGTGGTAGTTTGCCAATGGGAGGGACGAGAGGATTTTGCGGGCGTTAAGGCGTTTCCAAAAGGCGGGCTTGATCGCGGTGGTCGTGCTGCTGGTCGCTGCGGCGTCGGCGGCGGCGCTGCGGATCACGGTCGGCGACGTGCTCGTCGTCACCGACGGCGGCTTCACGCCGACCACGCTGCCGAAGCACGGCTACGCGCCGATCAAGCTGCACGGCTACGGCAAGATCTCGACCACTGACGGCAAGACGCCGCCGATCCTCGAAACCCTCACCCTCTGGTTCGACAAACACGGCGAAGTCGTCACCAAAGGGCTGCCGGTCTGCACGGCGGGCAAGCTGGCGGCGACGACCCCGGCCGTCGCCCGCAAGAACTGCCGCGGCGCGATCGTCGGCACCGGCTACGGCACCGCCGTCGTCAACTTCCCCGAACAGCGGCCGATCATGGCCTCCTCGCCGATCACCCTCTTCAACGGGCCGCCAAAGCACGGCAACCCGACCGTGCTCGCCCACGCCTACCTGAGCGTGCCGGCGCCGACCACCTACATCGTCCCAGTCGAAATCCAACGCGTGCACGACGGCCGCTACGGTTTCAAGACCGAAGCGAAGATCCCGAAGATCGCCGGCGGCGCCGGGACGCCGCTCTACGGGCGGCTGAAGATCGGCCGCGAATGGACCTACAAGGGCAAGCGGCTGAGCTACGCCAACGCCGGCTGCGCCGACGGCCACCTACAGGGCAAAGGAGAATTCAAATTCAAAGACGGCACGGCCCTCGAAGGAACGCTGGTCAAAGGCTGCGTCGGCAGGTGAGGGGCAGGCGCCTGCGGATCGTGCTGCTGCTGGCGGCGTTGGGTGCGCTGGTCGCCTGCGCCAGCGCCTACGCAATCCGCGCCGAAATCGGCAAGACCGTGGTCAGCGCCACCGCCGAACTGCAGCCGCGCGAGCTGCCGGTGAAGGGCGGCGCCCCGGTCACCCTCTCGACCACGGTCCGGATCGGGACCAAGGACGGCTCGGTGCCGCCGCCGCTCAAATCGCTGACCTTCGAGCTCGACAAAAACGGCTTCGTCGAAACCAAGGGCCTGCCGACCTGCACGATCGCCAAGCTCGAAGGAACGACGCCGCAGCAGGCGCGCAGCAGGTGCGCCAAGGCGTTGGTCGGCACGGGCACCGGCGAGGCGCGGGTGCAGATGCCGGGCGAGGCGCCGGTCAAGGAGACCTCGCCGCTCTCCTTCTTCAACGCACCGCCGACCGGCGGCAAGCCGACGATCATCGCCCACGCCTACGAGACGATCCCGAAACCGAAGACGCTGCTGGTCCCGATCGTGATCGAAAAGGTCAACGACGGCCGCTACGGCTTCCGCGCCGAAGCCGAGCTGCCGCCGATCGCCGAAGGCCACGGGGCACCGATCCTCGCCCAGGCGACACTCGGCCTCACCTACAAGCACGGCGGCAGGGAAGTCGGCTTCATCAACGCCCGCTGCAGCGGCGGCCGCCTGCAGGTGGAGGGCAAACTGACCTTCGTCAACGGCGACTTCTTCCCGGCGACCCTGACCTCGCCGTGCCACGTGTCGCGCTGAGACACCGGGCCCGAGCCAAGCGCGCTCTCCTCGCGAGCGCCGCCTTCGCGACGCTGCTCGCCTGCCTCGCGATCGTCCCGCTCGGCGGCGCCGGCGGTGCCCGCGCCGCCACCGTCACCTACAAGAACCTGGTCCTGCACGCGGTCGGCGGCTTCCAGCCGCAGACCCTGCCGCACGGCAGCTTCGCGCCGATCAGCTTCCAGGGCGAGGTCGACATCTCGACCCGCAGCGGCGTCGGCCGGCCGCTGGCCCTGGTCGAAGCGGTGATCGACTTCGACCGCGACGGCCACCTCGACGTGGCCGGCCTGCCGACCTGCGCCGCCTCCCAGGTGGCGACCCTCAGCACCGCCCAGGCGCGGTCGGCCTGCCGGAGCGCGATGGTCGGCGAAGGCGAAATCGGGGCGCTGGTCGAACCGTCGCCGGGCGCCGCGCCGGTCCCGGTCAAAGCGCCGCTGACCCTCTTCAACGGCCCGCCGGAAGCCGGCGTCCCGACCGTCGTCCTGCACGCCAACCTCGGCGCCCCCGCTGGCCAGACCTTCGCGATCACGGCGCCGATCGAACGCATCCCCGGCCGCTTCCGCTACCGGGTGACGATCCACGTCCCGCTGATCGCCGGCGGCCTCGGCTCGCTGACCCGGATCAGCGTCGACGTCGGCCGCCGCTTCACCGCCGGCGGCCACTCCCGCAGCTACGTCTCCGCCCGCTGCTCGGACAACATCCTCCAGACCCGCGGCCGCTTCCTCTTCAGCGACGGCACCGTGATCTGGGGCAGCGTCGAAAAGTACTGCCGCGCCAAGTAGCCACCGCGGCAGCCGCCAGCCCTCCCCCGCCCGCCCCGCATTCCTATAATCGCCGGTCCCGGGCCGTTAGCTCAGTTGGTAGAGCAGGAGACTCTTAATCTCAAGGTCGTTGGTTCGAGCCCAACACGGCCCACTCCGAGTGGCGGCTCCTAGAACCAAGCCTCCCCACCGCCGGCATGCTTGCCCCTAGTTCGGGCAGGCACAGAGGAAGCCCGTAAAAACCGCTTGGGCAAGCGGTTCTCCCTGTCTGTCCAATTCGTGTCCCTATAATGTCCCAACGACCGGGCATTTGTGAGGCGAAAGGAGACAAAGGCGGTGACGGCCACTCTCACCCCGGAGGAGCGTCTAGGACACGCTGACGAGGAACTGCTCGACCTGAAGAACGGGTTTGTCGAGGCGATTTCCCAACTTCAGGAACATCCCGAGATTGACAACTCGTTCGATGAGCGCATGGAGGGAATCGGCGCCCGGCTTTCGGCGCTGCGTGAAGGGCTTCGTCCCGAAGATGACCTGGACAAGGCGCAGGTAATTGAGTTCCACGAAGCCCTGTGGGCGATCAATCGGCTTCTGATCGAGAGGGAGACCTCCTACGACCTCGATGTCATCGACCAGCTGCTGGTCGCCATCGAGCGTGTGAGGCACGTCATCCGTGATGCGCTCGATGAGCATGTCGTCGGACTTCCGGACGATGCAGGCTTGGTGGTCGGGGAGTTGAAGCGATGGCTTCCGAATACGTCCAACGAGACCATCGCCGGTCTCGTTGGCGTCAACCGAAAGACGCTGGCCCGATGGACGAAGATGAGCCGGCCTGCACCACGGCAGCTTCAACTCGTAGCCCATCTCGTTGCCATCCTTCGCCACAACTGGACCGAGGAGGGTGTCATCGCTTGGTTCGAGCGACCGCGGCGAGGACTCAGCGGTCGAAGGCCAGCCGCTCTTCTCGACGATCCCGGCGCCGAAGAGAGCCTGCTGTCCGAGGCGAGGGCCGGACGATCGCAAGATGGCTAAGAAGCCCCTTCCGCCGCACGTCTCGCTTGAAGCTCGCGCCTACCGAGCTACGAGCTATGACGTGCCGCTGAGGGTGGCTGCGAATCGACGTCCCGGGCGCTGGAACTTGGCGAGATCTGGCACCGCTCAATACCTCTGCCTCGACTCTGAAGGTCCCTTTGCGGAGAAGCTCCGTCATGAGGAACTCAAGACTGAGGCGGACGCCGCGATGTACACGACCACCCTCTGGGAGCTTCAAGTGAACGAGGGTTTCGTTGTGGACTACGGCACGTTTCAGAAAGCCGAAGATGCGGGCTTTCCGCCAGAGGCGCTGGTCGACGACGATCACGAGCGATGCCAGCAAGAGGCTCAGCGCCTACTCGGTCTGGGAGCTGGCGGCGTCCTCAGTCCCTCGGCGGCTCTGCCGGGCAGCATCAACCTGACCCTCTTTGGGCCTCGAGTGGAAGTGAAATGGGACGCGAGGACCGGCGTCGCCTCCGCCATCCCGGCACAGCGGCTGGCCGCAGGACGTCCGCCTGCCGGCCTGGTCGACCGTGTTCGATACTTCGGCGCCGAGCACGAAGGGCTCGTGGAGCATCTCGCGCAACGTTCGAAAGCGCGTCGCCGCTAGAAGGCCGGGATCAGCACGCCGTTGGCGGTGCCGATCGCTCCTGATGAGCGCCTCCAGCGGAAGCCGCGGAGGCGCCGTCGAGGTAGAGGTTCAGAGAGCGGTGAGGAGCTGGTCGACCAGCGCCTTCAGCGAGCGGCAATCGATGTCCGCGAACTCGGACTCGGCGAACGTCTTGTCGACCGGGTCGATCGCGGCGATCACGGCGTCCGTCGGGTGCTCCCTCTTCGCCTCGGCGAGCAGGGCGTTGAAGACGTCGCCGATGCTCGCCGGGACGGCGTCGGAGTCGCCGAAGTCGTCGAGGCTGCGGCGAAGCTGCTCGAGTTGGGGCGTCAGGTCGCTCACGGTGCCACCCCTACCCAGCGAGCGCGCGGATGATGCCGGGACGGGCTAGGTCGAATTTCCAACTCCGGCCAGACATTCGTCCAGAAGTTTGCGGGTACTCGGGAGGTTCTCGTCCCACACGGCCCAGTCAGGAGACCCGGCCATGCTCATCAAGCGCCCCGAAGTCCGCCACCTCCCGTCGCTCCCCGGCCTCGCGATCTGCTTTCTCTTTGCCGGTCTCTCGCTCGCGCCCACGCCCGCCAGCGCCGACCTCGTCGGTGAAGTGGCGGCGCCGGTGCAGGAAACCGTCGAAACGGTCGTCCCGCCGGTGGTCACGCCCGCGCCCCCTGCCGCTGAATCGCCGCCGCCGGTGTCGATTCCCGAAGTCGAGGTCCCGACGCCTCCGGTCAGGGTGCCGAGCGTGCCCTCGGGCGGCAGCGCCGCCTCCGCACCCCAGGTTCTCGAAACGGCGAAGCAGGCGGTCGAAGAGACCGTCGAGACGGGCACGGAAACGGCCGCCAAGGCCACCGGGACCGTCGCCTCGGCTGGTGGGAAGGCAGCTGGAGAAGCGGGCGACGGCGCGGCTGGGGCCGTCGACCGGGCGACGAGCGCCGCCGGTAGCACGCGAGCGGCCGTCGAAGCCCGCTCGTCGGCGGCAGGCGAAAGCCCGGCGGCCGGCCGGGTTTCGGCCGACGGCGCGACCTCGGGCGCTCCGAGTCAAAGCGCGTCGAGTCGAACCGGGAACACCAACGCCGGCCCCTCGCACCCGCCCGGCGGCGCCGACTCCCCGGAGGTGTTCGCGGGCGTGCCCGCCGGTCGGCAGCCCTTCGTCTACGTCTGGCCGGCCATCGCCCTCCTGGCGAGGGGCCCGTTGGGAGAATTCCTCGATCGCTGGTCGCAGGCGGCGCTGGCGCTCGCCGAAGAAGGCGGCAGCAGCAGCTCGGGGCCGAGCTCGGTCGCGATCGGGGAAGCTGGCCGGGCGGCAGGGGAAGGTTCATCGAAGGCGTCAGATGCCGAGCCTTTCGTCGACAGCCTCGGGCGGACGGCCTCGGAATTCCCGTTCCTGCTGCTGCTCCTCTTCCTGCCGGTCACGATCCTGCTCTTCATCGTCGCTTTCCGCTACGAAGAGGGACACCCTCTGCTCCCACGGCGCCTGACCCGCTGGCGGCACTAGCGTCAACGCCCTCCGTCGCTTGACCTGGTGGCGGTGCTGGCGAGAAGATGCCTCGATGAGTGACCTCCGCGTCTCGGCGCGCGATGTCGGGGCCGGGTACCGGTTGGTCGAGGTCGAAGGCGAGCTCGGCCTCGCCGACGCCGACCAGCTGCAGCGAGCGCTCGACGACGAGGCGGCGGGGAGCGCAGGGATCCTGGTCGGGCTGCAGGGCTGCGATTTCATCGACTCGACCGCGCTGGCGGTGCTGGTCGCGGCTCACCGTCGTTTTGCCGAGAACGGGCGGCGCCTGGTCCTCTGCGAGCCGACCGCCCAGGTTCGGCGGGTGCTCGAAGTGACCGGGCTGGACGCCAGAGGGCTGATCTACGACAGCGTCGAGGAGGCGCTCGACGCTGAATAGTGGCAGCGGCCGCTATTCAGCCAGGCCGCCGCCGCCGAGGCTCGTGCCGAGCGGGTTCTGCAGGGCCTGCGAGCTGCCTTCGCCGCCGCTATTGGCGGCTTCCTTGCCGGCTTTTTCGGCTTCCTTCAGTTCTTTCTGGAAGGTTTCGGCGGTTTTCTTCGCCGAGTCGAACTGGTTGCCGACCTGTTCGCGCTGGAACTTCGAGGTCGCCTTCGCTTCGGCTTCCTCGTTGGCGGTTTCGGCTTCTTTGAAGTTGCCGGTGAAGACCGTGTAGAGGGCCTGGGTGCTGAGCGAGTTGAGGGTCGGCTGCTTTTCGGCGTAGATCTTCTGCGCTTCCGCCGCCGCGTCGAGGTTGGCGGCCGCTTCCGGATAGCTGCGCGAGAGCTGGGCGAGGGTGAAGAGGGTGCCGCCCATCTGCTGGGCAAGGCTGCCGTTCGGTTCGCTCGAGGCTTTCAGGTATTCGCTCCAGGCCGAGCTCGCCTTCTGGTACTGGGTGCGGGTTTCGGTGGTTGGCAGCGGTTCGCCGCTGGGCCCCGCGGCGTAGGACTGCTGGCCCGCCAGCATCCGGTTCTTGGTCAGCCGCGCCAGCAGTTCTTCATCGCCCGGGCTTTTCTTCAGCTCGACTTCGACCGTTTCGGCTTTTTCTTCGTATTCCTTGGCCAGGTCGCTGGTGCCGGAGTTGGTCCCGAGCAGGCTGCCGATGTTGACCGGGCCGACGACGAGGAAGAGGCTGGCCGCCATCAGGATCGCCAGCACCGCGTAGACGGCTTTGACGACGTGTCGCCGCTTGCCGCGGATGTCGAAGACCATCCTGTGCTCGTTGCTTGATGCCATCTGAATGCTTTCTCTATTGGGTCGAGGGCTCGACCGCTCCCCCGCGCTCGCTGGGTCTGCCCCAAACCCGTGCGATCAAGATACTCAACTCAAAGAGAACAAGCAGCGGGACCATCTCCAGGATCATCGAGATCGGGTCGACGCCCGGCAGCGCGGCGGCGACGATGGCGATCACCAGATAGGCGTAGCGGCGGTTCTTGCCGAACCACTCGACCGGCACGATTCCGAGCCGGGTCACGGCCAGGATCGCCAGCGGCAGCTGGAAGACGACGGCCCCGGCAAGCTCGGTCATCGAGAAGAAGCTGTAGTAGTCGCGGGCCCGCACCTGGACGTTGAAGGCGCTGTCGTTGAAGTTGAGCAGGAAGCTGACCGCGGCCGGCATGACGACGAAGTAGGAGAAGGCGACCCCGGCCAGGAAGAGGATCGGGAACATCAGCAGGATCGGCAGGACGACGCGCTTCTCGGCCGGGCTGAAGGCGGGCAGCACGTAGGAGTAGAGCTGCCAGAGCCAGATCGGCAGCGAGAGGATCAGCGCCCCGTAGGCGGAGACGGTAAGGGTCGTCGTGAACGGCTCGGTGACGCCGAAGGTGATCAGCCGCTTGTGGTGATCGGGCAGCGGGTGGGAGGCGATTTCGAGCAGCAGGTGGTTCTGCCAGAAGCAGAGGGCGAGGGCGACCGCGCCGACGATCAGGCAGACGATCAGCCGTGCCCGCAGCTCGTCGAGGTGCTCGACCAGCGTCAGCTGGTCTTCGTGGGAGACCGACTTGACGCGGCGCGCCACGGCCGCTGCTCCCTACGACTTGTCGCGGACGACCTCGGCCTCGCGCTTCTCCTCGGTCTGCGAGGAGGGCGTCGGCGTCGGGTCGGCGGCGGCGATCTGCGCCTTTTCGTCGGGCTTGTCGTCGTCGTCCTCGCCCGTGATCGAGCCTTTGAACTCGCGGATTCCTTTGCCGAGGCTTTTGCCCAGTTCGGGAAGCCGCTTCGGGCCGAAGACCAGCAGGGCGATGATCAGGACGATCGCTATCTCAAGGGGTCCGATGTTTCCAGGCATCTCGTTGGATGGTAACGCGGTTGGCGCCTCGGCGGATCACGCATTTGCGCCTGGGCACTTAAATGTTCGTGAAAGATCGGATCAAGTCCCGGCTTCTCGGGTTCGATAGATACCCATGCCCGAGACCAGTCCCGACACGACCCCGCCTGCCGCGGCGCTCCATCTCTGCCCCAGCTGCGGCTCGGGAATGGTCCAGCCGCTGGCCTGGGAGCCGGCCGGCGACCGCCACAACTGGCGCGTCTGGCGCCGCTGCCCGGAATGCGAATGGCGCGACGACGGCGTCTACGGCGAGACCGAGATCGAGGCCTACGACGAGGAGCTCGACCGCGGTGCCCAGGCGCTGGCCGCCGAACTGCGCGAGCGCCAGCGCGAGAACATGGCGGCGATGACCGCCTCCTTCGTCGCCGCGCTGGCCGCCGACCTGATCGGCGCCGACGACTTCTCCCCGCGGGCGGCCCGGCGCGCCGCCAAGCCCCGGCCGAGCTAGACGCGCCGACCGAGCAGGGCGAGACCGCGGCCGATGTAGGCTGGCCACGTGGCGAGCGAGCGGCAGCTGAACGGGACCGTGGCCCTGGTGACCGGTGCCTCGAGCGGCATCGGCGAGGCGACCGCGCGGACCCTCGCCGGCCTCGGCGCCGACGTCGCCCTCCTCGCTCGCCGCACCGAGCGGATCGAGGCGCTGGCCGAGGAGCTGCGCGGAACCGGCATCCGCGCCCTGCCGATCGAGGCCGACGTCAGCGAACGCGGCCAGGCCGAGGCGGCCGTCGCCCGCGCCGTCGCGGAGCTCGGGCGTCTCGACGCCGTCGTCAACAACGCCGGCGTGATGCTGCTCGGCTCGATCCAGGACGCCCCCGTCGAGGAATGGGAGCAGATGATCGAGGTCAACCTGCTCGGCCTCCTCTACGTCTCCAGGGCGGCGCTGCCGCACCTGCTCGGCGCCGCCGAGGGTGAGCCGCGCCGGGTCGCCGACCTGGTCAACATCTCCTCCGTCGCCGGTCGCATCGTCCGCCTCGGCAGTGGCGTCTACAACGCCAGCAAGCACGGGGTCGGCGCCTTCAGCGAGTCGCTGCGCCAGGAGGTGACCAACCGCCACGTCCGCGTCTCGCTGATCGAGCCCGGCGCCGTCGCGACCGAGCTGGTCAGCCACAACCGCCCGGAGATCCAGGGCGTGATCGAAGAACGGATCGGCGAGATCGAGCACCTCGCCGCCGGCGACATCGCCGACGCGATCGCCTACGTCGTCACCCGCGAGCGTCACATCGCGATCAACGAGGTCCTGATCCGCCCGACCGAGCAGGGCTGATCAGCTGTAGCGCTGGACGACGCCGTCGGCGACCAGCTCGAGCAGCTGCCGCTGCTCGGCTTCGAGGCCCGGCCCGGCCAGCGCCCGCTTGCCGGCCGCGACCATCGCCAGCGCCCGCTCCCGCACCTCCTCGAGCGCCCCGGTCGCCGCGATCCGCTCGCAGAGCGCCTCGGCCGTCGGCGGGTCGAGCCCGTGCAGGTCGGCGGCGGCGATCGCCGGGTCGTGGCGCGCCGCCAGGATCAGCGGCAGCGTCACGGTGCCGTCGAGCAGGTCGGTGCCGCGCGCCTTGCCGGTCCGCTCCGGCGGCCCGGTCACGTCGAGGACGTCGTCGAGCAGCTGGAAGGCGAGCCCGACCTCATTCCCGAACCGTCGCAGGCGTTCGTCGTCGTGCCCGAGCAGGCAGGCGCATTCGAACAGGGTCGCGGTCTTGAGCAGGCAGCGCTCGAGGTAGCGCTGCTCGTCGATCCCGAGGTCAAAGGCGTCCTGGCGCTGCGCCAGCTCGCCGCGCGCCAGCGCCACCGCGGCGTCGGCGAGCAGCGCCACCGCTCGCCCGTCACCCGCCTCCGCCAGCAGCGCGAAGGCGCGCGAGAGCAGCAGGTCGCCGGTCGCCAGCGCTCGCTGCCGGCCGGAGGTGGCGGCGACCGTCGGCACCCCGCGCCGCAGCGGCGCCTGGTCGAGGACGTCGTCGTGGACCAGCGTCGCCATGTGGACCAGCTCGATCGCGGCCGCGGCCCGCACCGCCGCCTCCCCCCCGCCCTCGCCGGCGCAGAGCAGGACCAGCATCGGCCGCAGCCGCTTGCCGCCGGCGGCAAGCGTCGCGGCGGCGTCGGCGCCGATCGGCGAATCGCCCCAGGGCGAAATCGCTCTTCGCAGCAGGTCCTCCACCTCGCCGAGCCGAGTCGGCAGCCAGCGGCTGGAGGCGTCGAGCACCGCCGTCACCGGCGGCGGTACGGCGGAGCGCTCGCTCACCCGCGGATGCCGCTGTGGATCGCGATGATGCCGCCGGCCAGCACCGTGTAGCGAATCCGCTCGAAGCCGGCCCGGTCCATCTTCTCGGCGAGCCCGAGTGGGCTCGGGAAGCTGTGCACTGACTGCGGCAGGTACGAGTAGGCCTCCGGGTCGGCGGCAAAGCGGCCGAGCAGAGGGACGACGCGGTCGAACCACAGCGAGTAGAAGGTCGAGAGCGGCGGCCGCTGCGGCTGCGTGATCTCGAGGATCACCAGACGCCCGCCGGGCTTCAGCACCCGGGCCAGCTCGCGCAGGCCGCGGTCGAGGTCGGCCAGGTTGCGGACGCCGAAGCCGACCGTGACCGCGTCGAAGCGACCGCCGTCATACGGCATCTGCAGCGCATCCGCCCACTCGAAGCGGACGCCCTCGACGCCGCGGGCGGCCACCTTCTCGCGGGCCAGGTCGAGCATCGGCTCGGAGAAGTCGCAGCCGACCACCGAGCCGCCCGGGGTCACCCGCGAAGCCAGCTCGAGCGCCAGGTCGCCGGTGCCGCAGCAGGCGTCGAGCGCCGCGTCGCCGGGCGCCAGCTCGGCCCGGTCGGCGGCTCGCTGGCGCCAGCGGTGGTGCAGGCCGGCGGTCATCACCGTGTTCAGCGCGTCGTACTGGCCGGCGATCCGGTCGAACATCCGGTTCACCTGGCCGGCGAACTGCGGCGAGTGACGGTTGTCGTTGATCGTGTCCATGGGCGGCGGGCCCTCTGCCCTCAGGAGCGGCGCGACCGCTCCCGCCCGGACCAGGCTAGTGCAGCGATGCTAAGAAGTCGGCAAGCTCGTTCAGCTTTTCTTCGGGCAATTCGCGGAACGAGGGCATGATGCCGGGGCCGATTTCGACCGAGCGGAGGATCGCCTGGCGCGGGATGCGGCTGCCGATGTGGGTCAGTTCCGGGCCGGGGCCGTTGTTGCCGTTCTCGCCGAGCTTGTGGCAGGCAAGGCAGCCGGAGCCGGCGACCACCTCTTTGCCGGCTTCGTATTGCGGTGCCACCTTCATGTCCACTTCGGTCGGCGAGCCGCCGGTCGCGCCGAGGAAGGTCAGGTAGGCCATCGCCGCGATCGTCAGGCAGCCGGCGGTGGTCGCCAGCGGCCGCCGCTCCGGGCGCCGCTCGGGGTTGCGGTCGTAGAACGGCAGCAAGAGGAGCAGGACCATGCAGATGGTCGGGATCCCGATCGTCGCGATCGGGACCAGCTCCGGTGGCTTGATCACGCGGAGGAGCTCGAAGAGGAAGAAGAAGTACCACTCGGGGCGCGGCACGTAGGTGGTCGTCGTCGGGTCCGCCTTCGGCCCCTGCTCGGCGCCGAGGACCAGCGACATGAGGATGATCACGGCGACGACGATCAGCGCCATCGTCGCGTCCTTCGTCACCGCGTAGGGGAAGAACGGCTTCCCCTTCTTCTTCGCCAGCTCGTACTGTTCGAGGTACTCCTGCTTGTCCTTCGGCTTCATGCGGACGCCGTCCCGGTCCCGTTGCCGCCACCGTCAGCCGGCTCGTAGCCGTTGACGTGTCCGTTGACGCGGCCGTTCTCGGCCCCCGCCTCGAGCTCGGAGAGCGGCGAGGCGATTTTCGGCCGCTCGAGCTTGACCCACGGCGGCGCCGTCGTCCCCAGCTTCACCACCAGATAGAGGTGGGCGCCGATCAGGGCGATGATCGCCCCGGGCAGGAGCAGCATGTGGATCGCGTAGAAGCGCGCCAGCGTCGTCGACCCGAGCTCGGGCCCGGCTCTGAGGAAGTCGCTCAGGTACGGGCCGACGATCGGACCGGTGCCGTTGATGTTGATGCCGACGATCGAGGCCCAGAAGGAGCGCTGGTCGAACGGCAGCAGGTAGCCGGTGAAGGCCATCGTCATCGTCAGGATCAGCAGCACCACGCCGATCACCCAGTTCAGCTCACGCGGGTACTTGTAGGCACCGAAGAAGAAGACGCGCCCCATGTGCAGGAAGATCAGGATCACCATCACCGAGGCGCCCCACTTGTGCATGCCGTGGACGAACTGGCCGAGCGGGACGTCGTTGTTGATGTGCGAGATCGAGGCGTAAGCCTGGGTCGCCGAGGGCGTGTAGAACATCGCCAGGAAGATGCCCGTGATCGCCTGCGAGATGAAGGCGATCAGGGTCGCCGAGCCGAGCGTGTAGAACCAGTTGGTCCCTTTCGGCACCTTCCGGAACAGCTGGTACATGAGGATGCCGCTGGCGCCGAGCCGCTGGTCCAGCCAGGCGACCGTGTCGATCGGCGCCTCTTTCAATTTCTCGCCGTGCTTCTCGAGCGTGCTCGGCCGCTGCGGCGGCGCCGTCTTCAGGTCGCTGGGCGCTGGGCCTTTCGGCACGCCGCCGCTGCCCGGTTTGGCCGGTTTGCGCAGCGGCGCGGGGATGATCGCGTCGCGAAGCTTTGACATCAGCTGCTCACGGCGCGGGGAAGGTGGATGGACGCGGCGGGTAGAGGTATTCCCAGATCCCGCCGGTGAACTCGCCGGGGTCGCGGGCGCGGACCGGGTCCATCTGGTTGGTGACGCTGTAGCGAGGGCCGACCTCCACCTGGCCGTCGCGGACCCGGGTCTGGAACTGGTCGAGCGGCCGCACCGGCGGGCCGCCGATGCGCTTGCCCTGGAAGTCGTAGACGCCGCCGTGGCAGGGGCAGATGAAGTTGCCGGCGGATTCGACGAAGCGGACCGGGCAGCCGAGGTGGGCGCAGCGGTTGGAGACGGCGACGATCTTGCCGGGTTCTTCGCCCAGTTCCTTGGAGCTCTTGCGGATGTAGGCGGTGGTCTTGCCGGCGTCGCCGATCCCCTCGGTTTCGGTGAAGACGACCTGGCGGTAGGTGTCTTCGACGAAGTCGCTGACCGGGCCGACCTTCTCCCAGCGCTCCTTGCCGCGGTGGAAGATCGGCGCCACCGCGAAGCCGACCGCGGGCAGGATGATTGCTGCGCCGGCCAGCCCGCCAATCGCCTGCGAGCCGATCGTCAGCGCCTTGCGCCGGGTCATCGACTCACCCTCGAAATAGCCGGGTGGTCCGGGCTCGGGCCTCTGCCTGAAGGTGCCCTCGGCCCCGTTTACTTTGTCGCCGTTCTCAGCTGCCACAGTCGTTCCACTTAGGGCAACGAAGTCTATTCCCTCGGCGTGATCAGCGGCTCCCCCAGCAGCCGGGTCAAAGTGCGATTCGAGACATGCCGGCCGCCAGCCCGCTCAGCGGCCGGCGATCTCGTAGGCCGCCGCCGACCACAGGGGCTCGACCTCGGCGCCGCGGCCCTCGGCGTGGAGCTGGGCGCAGCGGCCGATCAGCTCGGAGAGGACGGCGACCGCCGCGGTGTCGCCGAGCCGGGCCAGACGGTCGAGCCCGAGCGCGTAGAGGTAGTCGCCGGCGAGCAGGCCGAGGTCGGGGTCGTGCCCGGCGAGCAGTCGCGGCTCGCCGTAGTGGAGCAGGTAGCCCTCGCGGACCGCCTCGACGACGAACGCGTACTCGCCCGGCGCCGCCGCGGCGCGCGGGCCGGCGGCGGCCAGCTCGCCGAGCCGGGGACGGGCCGGCGGCTCGACCACGTGCGGCGAGATCGGCGTCCCCTCCTCGCGCAGCAGGGCGGCCAGCTCGCGCAGCGCCGCCGCCGGCGCGGCGGCGCTCACCGGGCTGTTCCTTTTGTCGCAGGGGTCGACATAAGGAACAGCCAGCTCACGCGAGCGCCTCGTCGAGCGACTCGGCGGCGGCCTCGAGGGTGCGGTCGACGCTCGCTTCGTCGTGGGCGAGCGAGACGAACCAGGCCTCGAACTGGGCAGGCGGCGGGTAGACGCCGCGGTCGAGCATCGCCCGGCAGAAGCGGGCGTGGGCGTCGAGGTCGCAGGCGCTGGCGTCGGCGAAGTTCCGCACCGGCCGCTCGCTGAAGAAGAGGGTGACGAGGCCCGGCGCCGCGGCGACCTGCAGCGGCCGCCCCGCGGCGAGCCGGCGCAGCCCTTCGCTCAGGCGTTCGGTCAGCTCGCCGAGCCGGGCGTAGGCGGCGGCGTCGAGCGCGGCGAGCGTCGCCCGCCCGGCGGCGACCGCGAGCGGGTTCCCCGACAGCGTCCCCGCCTGGTAGACGTCGCCGGCCGGGGCGATCCGCTCCATCGCCTCGCGCGGCCCGCCGTAGGCGGCCGCCGGCAGGCCGCCGCCGATCACCTTGCCCATCACGGTCAGGTCCGGTTCGACCCCGTAGAGCTCCTGGGCGCCGCCGCGGGCGACGCGGAAGCCGGTGATCACCTCGTCGAAGACGAGCAGCGCGCCCGCCGTGCGGGTCGCCTCGCGGAGGAACTCGAGGAAGCCCTCCGCGGGCGGAACGACGCCCATGTTGGCGGCGATCGGCTCGGCCAGCAGCGCCGCCACCTGATGCTCGGCCAGCGCTCTGGTCACCGCCTCGCGGTCGTTCCAGGGCACCACCACGGTCGCCGCGGTCTGCGCCGCGATCACCCCGGGGCTGGCGGGGACGGCGAGCGTCGCCAGCCCCGAGCCGCCCTCGGCGAGCAACCCGTCGGAGTGGCCGTGGTAGGCGCCGGCGAACTTGACGACGACCTCGCGGCCGCTGATCGCCCGCGCCAGCCGCACCGCGCTCATCGCCGCCTCGGTCCCGGAGCTGGTCATTCGCACCATCTCGACGGAGGGGAAGCGGGCCGCCACCTCCTCGGCCAGCGCAACCTCGCCGGCGGTGGCCGCCCCGTAGCTGGTGCCGAGCTTGGCCGCCTCGATCACCGCCGCGACCACGCTCGGCTCGGCGTGGCCGAGGATCAGCGGCCCCCAGGAGCCGACCCAGTCGAGGTAGCGGTCGCCGTCGACGGAGACGACCTCCGCCCCTTCGCCGCGCTCGACGAAGATCGGCTCGCGGCCGATCTGCCGCATCGCCCGGACCGGCGAGTTGACGCCGCCCGGCAGGACCCGCTGGGCGCGCTCGAAGAGGCGCGCCGACCCGGCCCCACCGCTAGGAATGAGCCGCCTCCCACTCGGCGTAATCCGGAGTGAAGTAGTGGAGGCGGATCTTCTTGTACTCGGTCGAGGAGTAGAGGGTGGCGCGGTCGTCGGGACCGATCTCGCATTTCTCGGCGATCGAGTCGAGGACCGCGTCGCACTCCTCCTTCGAGCGGCCGTGGGCCATCGTGAAGACGCTGTAGGGCCAGTCCTCATAGGTGGGGCGCTCGTAACAGTGGGAGATGCCGCGGGTCGCGGCCATCCGCCCGCCGACCTCGAGGATCTTGTCCTCGGGAACCTTCCAGACGCCCATCCCGTTGGCGGAGAAGCCGGCGCGGCGGTGGAAGAGGATCGCCGCCACCCGGCGCAGCAGCTTGCGGTCGATCATCTCCTGCAGCTGGGCGAGCAGGTCCTCGGTCGCCATCCCGAGATCGGCGGCGGCTTCGTCATAAGGGCGCTCGATCGCCTGCATCGGCCCCTGCAGGGCCTTGATCACGGCGATGTCGCGCTCGTCATAAGGCTGCGCTTCCAGCTCTCGCGGCGGGGCCGCCTCCACCGCTGCGGCCAGTGCGTCGGTCCCCTTCTCCATCTCCAGGTTCATGTTGATCTTGAACAGGGTCAGGGTCGGCAGTTCGCGCATCGAGGTGGCGCCGGTCTCCGCGATCAGCGCCCGCAGCGTTCCCTGCAGGCCGAGCTTCGAGTCGGGCGGGGTGGCGATCGTGAACCAGAGGTTGAAGTCGTGGGTGCGCAGGTAGTTGTGGGAGACGCCGGGGTGGGCGTTGACGATCCTCGCCGCCCGCTGCGGGTTCTCGGCGTCGACTTTGGCGGCGACCAACATCGACTCGTAGCCGAGCGCGCGGGTGTCGAAGATCGGCGTGATCTCGCGGATGATCCGGTTGTCGAGCAGCCGCTGGGTGCGGACCAGGACCTCCTCGGTCTCGAGCTCGGCCTCGGAGGCGACCAGCGCGAAGGGCTCCGGGTCGAGCGGGAAGCTCGACTGCAGCAGGTTCATCAGCCGCTTGTCGGACTCGTCGAGGGGGATCGCGGCGCCGTCCTTACGGCTGCGTGCCTTCGACTGCGGCACTTTCGGCGACTTCACTGAAGCCAAGCTGCGGCCTCCTTCGCGTAGTAGGTGATGATCGCGTCGGCGCCGGCGCGGCGGATCGCGGTCAGGGTCTCGAGCACCGCGCGGCGCTCCTCGAGCCAGCCGTTGGCAACGGCTCCCTTCAGCATCGCGTACTCGCCGCCGACCTGGTAGGCGGCCAGCGGCGCCCCGGTCGCGTCCTTGACCCGGCGCACGACGTCGAGATAAGGGAGCGCCGGCTTCACCATCAGCATGTCGGCGCCCTCTTCGAGGTCGAGCAGCGACTCACGCACCGCTTCCTCGGCGTTGGCCGGGTCCAGTTGGTAGCCGCGGCGGTCGCCGAACTCGGGCGTCGAGTCGGCGGCGACCCGGAACGGCTCGTAGAAGCTCGAGGCGTACTTGGCGCTGTAGGCGATGATCGGCGTGTCGGGGTGACCCTCCTCGTCGAGCTGGAAGCGGATCGCGCCGATCCGGCCGTCCATCATGTCGCTCGGCGCGACCGCGTCGGCGCCGGCGTCGGCGTGGGAGATCGCGGTTTTCGCCAGCAGCTCGACCGAGAGGTCGTTGTCGACTTCGGTGGCGCCATCACGGAAGACGCCGCAGTGGCCGTGCGAGGTGTACTCGCAGAGGCAGACGTCGGTGATCACGGTCAGGTCGGGATGCGCCTCCTTCAGCGCCCGCACCGCCATCTGCACGATCCCCTCGCCGTCGTAGGCGCCGGAGCCGACCTCGTCCTTGACGGCGGGGATGCCGAACAGGATCACCGCGCCGATCCCGGCCTCGGCGACCGCACCGGCCTCCTCGACCAGGTTGGAGATCGAGTAGCGCGAGATCCCCGGCATCGTCGGGATCTCCTCGCTGATCCCCTCGCCGGCGACGACGAAGAGGGGCTGGATCAGGTGCGAGGGCGAGAGCTCGGTTTCGCGGACGAGGCCGCGCAGCGTGTCGGTGCGCCGCAGGCGGCGCATGCGGGTGGCGGGGAAGGACATCAAGGGCGAGTTTAGGGGGCGGGTTCGTTGGGAGGGTCGCCCCGACCCCTCCCCAGCGGCCGCTAGCTTCTCCACCGTGCGGGCACGGGAGTTGGTCAAGCGGTACGGCGATCGCGAGGCTCTTCGCGGCGTCAGCTTCGAGGCGAGCGCCGGGGAGCTGATGGCGATCATCGGGCCCAACGGAGCTGGGAAGACGACCTTGCTCTCGATCCTGGCCGGCATCCTGCCGGCGGACGAGGGCTCGCTCGACGTTGGCAACGGGGCGGTCGGGTGGGTGCCGCAGCAGGCGGCGCTCTACCGGCGGCTGACGGTCGAGGAGAACCTGCTGCTGTTCGCGCGGCTGGAGCGGCACCCCGACCCGCACGCCTCCTGCCAGCAGATGCTCGAGCTGACCGGGCTCGGCGAGCGGCGCGGCGAGATCGTCGCCCGCCTCTCCGGCGGCAACCAGCAGCGGATCAACATCGCGATCGGGCTGCTGGCGCGGCCGGCGGTGCTGCTGCTCGACGAGCCGAGCGTCGGCCTCGATCCGCGCCAGCGCGCCCGCCTCTGGGAGTTCGTCTCCGGCCTCGCCGGCGGCGGCACGACGGTGATCTTCTCCACCCACGACATCCAGGAGGCCGAGCGCTACGGCGGCCGCCTGTTGGTCCTGGCCGACGGCGAGGCGCTCTTCGACGGCACCCCCGAGGAGCTGCGCGAGGCGGTGCGGAGCGAGGCCGATGCGCCGCAGGCCGCCGACCGCGACTTCGAGACGGCCTTCGTCGCCTTCCTCCACCACCGGGGGCACTGACCGGGATGCGCTGGCTGCTGCTCAAGGACCTGCAGATCCTGCGCCGCTCGCCGCTGCAGTCGACCCTGCTCGTCCTCTACCCGGTGCTGATCGCGGTGCTGGTCGGCTTCGCGATCTCGCGCGGGCCGGAGAAGCCGCGGGTCGCCTTCGTCAACGAAGTGCCGCCGAGCAGCCGCATCGAGGTCGGCGGCCAGAAGCTGCCGCAGGCCAACGTGCAGCAGCGGATCTGCGGCAAGGTCGAGTGCGTCCACGTCCACTCGCGGGCCGAAGCCGAAGCCAAGGTCTCCTCGGGCGACGTGCTGGCGGCGCTGATCCTGCCCGAAGACCTGATCAACAAGATCAACTCGCTCTCGACCCTGGCGCCGGGGACGCCGGAAGTCGAAGTGATCGTCAACGAGGAAGACCCGGTCAAGGCGGGGCTCGTCAACGACCGCATCACCTCGCTGCTGGCGCAGGCCAACCTGGCGATCGCGCGGCGGATCGCCGCCGAAGGCGGCCACTACCTGGACCTGGTGATCAGGGGCGGCGAGCTGCCGGTGCTGGGGACTCGGATCCACATCCTCGGCCTGCGCGCCAGCGCCCACATCCTCGAAGCGCTGGAACCGGCGCTCGAAGCGGGGCCGCTGCGCAGCTCGCTCGGGCTGGTCACCGAATTCGCCAACCAGGCGGGCGACAACCTGAACATCGCCGGCCCGCTGCTCGACCGCCTGGCGGAACCGATCAAGGTCGACAAGGTCGTCGTCGGCGGCTCCTCGCCGCCGCTCGAAATCTTCGCGATCGCGGTCGCCGCGACCTTCACCCTGGCCTTCGTCACGGTCCTCCTGGTGGCCGGCTCGCTGGCGCTCGAGCGCGAGGAGAACGCCTTCTCGCGACTGGTTCGCGGCCTCGTCTCACGCGAGGCGCTGCTCGCCGAGAAGGTCCTGCTCGGGGTCGCGGTCGGGCTCGTCGTCACCCTGCTGATGCTGGCCGGGATGCAGATCTTCGTGCCGCTCGAATGGAGCCGGATCGGCCTCTGGCTGGCGGCGATCCTGGTCGGCGGGGCGGCGCTGGCAGCGGCCGGGGCGGCGCTCGGGGCGCTCGCCCGCGAGGTCCGCGCCGTCTCCCTGCTCGCCTTCATGGTGACGCTGCCGGTCGCCTTCCTCTCGCTGGTCCCCTCCGGCGCCGTCGGCGGCGGCCTCTACTCGGTGATCGAGGTGATCGCGGCGCTGTTCCCGTTCAAGCCGGCGCTCGACGCGCTGACCGGCGCCCTCGACTCCTCCGGTCCGTCGCTCGGCGGCCCGCTCCTGCACCTGGCGATCCTGCTCGTCGCCTACACCGCCATCGCCCGCCTCGCCCTGCGCCGTTTCACCGCGGTCTGAACCGCAACCGCGCCACGACTTCGACGTTTTCCACATCCCGCTGGGGAAAATGTCGGTACCCCGATTTTTTCGACCCCATAGGGGCCAAAAGATCGGTACCCCGGAATTTTGGCCCGGGCCTGGTCGGGCCTGTTGCCTACAGCGCCAGCGGGATCGCGTTGCCGTGGAGGACGGCGGTGCGGGCGGCGGCGAGGCCGGGGTCGAGGCTCGACTCGACGAAGCGCTCGAGCTCCAGCTCCGGGGCGACGATCCGGCGCACGTGTTCGAGCACCTCGATCTCGCCGAGGACCGGGAAGCGGCGGCCGGCCGACTCGATCGCCGCCAGCGCCACCTCGCCGCCGTCGAGCGCCAGGCAGCCGTGGCGGCTGACGAAGGCGTCGAGCAGCGCCAGCTCCTCACCCTCCTCGGTGCTCACCCGCAGCCCCTCCAGCTGGCGCAGCTCGTAGTTCGCCTCGGTCGCAGTCAGCGCGTCCTCCTGCTCGGCGGTCGGGTAGGCGACGTAGACCGGCGCCCGCGTGCCGGGGCTGCGCTGCAGGGTCGAGGGGACAGCGCCCTCGGCCGAGACGTGGGCGGAGTAGACGACGTCGAAGTCGGCCAGCTGGGCGCGGAGGACCGGCAGCGGCCGGCGCAGCAGCGAGGCGAGCTTGCGGGCGAGGACCGACGGCGAGGCGTTGGCGCCGTAGGCGAGCAGCGGCCGTCGGCCGCTGCGGTCGAAGTCCGCCGGCAGGTCATGGACGCGGTCGCCCTCGAGCAGGAACGAGCGCAGCGGCGCCGGGTACGGGTAGGCCGCCGCGCGGGCGAGGATCTCAGCGGGGCCGGGTCTCTCCTCCACTTCTCGAATCTCGCACAAGCGGGTCGCGGGTCGTCGGCCGGATAGGGTCCGCCGATGCGGGTGCTCTTCATCGGCGACGTCGTCGGCAGCCCCGGCCGCCGCGCCGTCCGCGAGACGCTGCCGGCGCTGCGCGAGCGCCACGCCCCCGACCTGGTCGTCGTCAACGGCGAGAACTCGGCCGGCGGGATGGGGATCACCGAGCGCACCGCCAACGACCTCTTCGCCGCCGGCGCCGACGTGATCACCACCGGCAACCACGTCTACCGCCACCGCGAGGCCTACGAGTTCATCGACCGCTGCGAGCGGCTGGTGCGGCCGGCCAACTACCCGGCCGGCAACCCCGGCCGGGGCCACATCGTGGTCGAGGCGGCGGGCCGGCGGGTGGCGGTCATCAACCTCTCCGGCTACATCCGGCTGACCGTCGCCCGCACCCCGTTCGACGCCGTCGACGCGATCCTCGAGCGGCTCGACGCCGACGTGGTAGTGGTCGACTTCCACGCCGAAGTCTCGAGCGAGAAGGTGGCGATGGGTTGGCACCTCGACGGCCGCGTCGCCGCCGTCTTCGGGACCCACACCCACGTCCCGACGGCGGACGGCCGCGTCCTCCCCGGCGGCACCGCCTTCATCTCCGACGTCGGCATGACCGGCGCCCGGACCAGCGTCCTCGGCGTCAAGCCCGAGCAGGTGCTGCGGCAGATGATCACCCAGATGCCGACCCGCTTCGAGACCGCCGAGGAGGACGTCTGGCTGATGGGCGCCCTCGCCGACGTCAACGAACGGGGGCTGGCGGACCGCTTCGAGCAGGTGATGGTGCCGGCTCCGGCGCCCGGCGGCTGAACGGAGTCTCGCGGCCACCGGGCTCGGGGCAGCGCTCCAGCAGCGCCAGCGCCGCCAGCAGCAGCGGGAAGAACCAGGCGATGTAGAGGTAGAACCAGTGGTGGAGGGTGAGCTGGACGCCGATCACCAGCGCGGCAGACAGCGCCGCCACCTGCAGCAGCGACTTGCGGCGGGGGACGAAGGCGAGCGCCACCGCCAGGGCCGCGAGCGCGACGAGCAGGATCGTGTGCAGCCATTCGAGCGGGGCCTGGCCCCAGACGCTGAACGGCGAGCTGCGGCCGGTCTGGGCGCCGAGCGAGCGTTCGAAGGTGGTCTTCAGGCCCGGGTCGATCGCCGGCCAGAGCATCGCCGCGACGCCGACCGCGACGAAGCCGCCGGCGAACAGCAGCGCGGTCCGCGTCAGCTTGCGCTGCTCGCCGTCCGGGCGGTAGGTGAGGAGCAGCGGGCCAAGCACCGCTGGCACGAACTTGGCGAAGGTCGCCAGCGAGAGCATCGCCCCGCGGGCGAAGGGCCGCGCCAGGACCAGCAGCGTCGCCACCAGCAGGGCGGCGATCAGCGCGTCGTTCGAGTTCGACTCCAGCACGTAGGCGGTGTACGGATAGGCGGCCCAGCCGAAGCCGAGGATCGCCGCCAGCCTCACCCCTTCGGGTCCGGGCCGCGCCCGGATCCCGAGCAGGACCAGGAAGCCGAGCGTCAGCAGGTCGAAGACGACCGAGGCCATGTGGGCGGCTGGCAGGTCGTCCCATTCGCCGGTCCACGGCCAGATCCGCTCCCACGGCACGTAGGCCAGGTAGTTGATTGGGCCGTAGGTGTCGCCGGAGTGGATGTCCTCCGGGAAGTTGTCGTAGATCGGTTCGCCGTGGACGATCTTGTCGGCGCCGACCACGCCCGCGTAGCCGACGTCGATCGCGCCGGCGTTGGCGACGTTGAGCCCGACCCGCACGCCGATCAGGAACAGCGCGGCGATGATCAGCCAGGTGGTCGGCCAGACCGGCCGCAGCCCTTCGCCGCGGCCGCGGAAACCGATCCACAACGCGCGGCCAAGCAGGTAGATCAGCGGCGGGTACTGGAGCGGCACCGAGACGCCGATGTCGCCGCGGTTGAAGAAGAAGTGGGAGGCGGTGAAGCCGAGCAGGAAGACGAGGTCGAGGTTCGCCGCCCGCCGCCAGCGCCGCCAGTCGAACAACCCGAGCAGGAAGACCAGGCACAGGGGGACGAAGATCAACGGCGAGTTGAGGCTGTGGCCGAAGGCGCCGGAGTAGCCGCGCGCCATCTTCCAGGCGACCTGGAAGCCGGTCCATTCCTCGGTCACTTCGGCCTTCCGCCCGTCGACGTAGACGACCGCTACCTCCTCGTCGGCGGCGAAGTAGGCGACCTGCCAATGCCCTTCCTGATAGGTGGTGGTCGAGGTGAGGCTGCCGTTCTCGCGGCGCTCCTTTTCGGCGTCGGGTGCCTTGCCGGCGAGCCGGGTCGCCTCCAGTTCGGTGGTGCCGTTCTGCGGCGGGACGTCTTCGTCCGTGGTCGAGTCGGCGAGCGCCGGCGGCGCCAACAGGGCGGCGGCGAGCACCGCCACCGCGACCAGCGCCAGCAGCGCCCTCGCCCTCATCGCTCGCCGTCCGCCCCGTCGCCGTCGAGGCCGAAGTGGGCGCGGACGACCGGGGCGACGTCGCGCAGCGTCCACTGCTCCTTCTCCGCCGCCGAGGCCGGGCCGCAGCCGACGAACAGCAGCGGCCCGAGGCTGTCGCCGGCGTGCAGGGCGCCGTGGCTGCCGCCGCCGACGTGGGTGACGCCGCCCCAGTCGAGAGCCTCGAAGCCGAGCGCCAGCGAGAGCACGAAGTCGCCGGCGTGCGGCGCGGTCAGCGCCGACCAGACCCGGGCCAGCGGGTCCGGGTAGGCGTCGCTGCGGAGGCGGCCGTCCTCGACCGTCGCCGCCAGCACCGCCGGGTCGCCGGCCACCTCCCAGCTGCCGCCGCGCAGGTCCTCGACGCCGTCGCCCGGGCGGAACCGCACCTCCTCCCCACCGCGCTCGACCGCCGCCCACTCGCCGCCCCGCGGCGGCATCCCCGGCGCTTCGCGGCGCAGCTGCTCGCCGCGCTCGTCGACCAGCCGGCAGACCAGGTCGACGCCCTCGATCTCGGTCAGCCGCTGCCGCACCGCTGCCGCCTCGGCCCGCTCGCCCTGGCCCGGCAGCAGGTAGACGTGGGCGGCGCGGCCGGTCGGGCTGACCGCCAGCTGCGCCAGCTCGGGGTGGTCGTCGGAGGGCTGCAGCACCGTCCACTCGGTCGCCAGCAGCTCGGCCAGCGGCAGGCCGCGGTGGACGTCGGTCTGCGCGTGGTCGGCCATCAGGATCACCGCGTGCTCGGCGAGGAAGGCGTCGATCCCTCCCGCCTGCTCGACCAGCTGCGCGAAGCAGTCGTCGGCGCGGGCGATCGACTCGACCGTCGCCTCCGGCCCGTGCCGGTGCGAGTAGTTGTCGTTGTCGGGCAGCGAGAGCAGCAGGAAGTCGAAGCCGTCGGAGTCCTTCATCAGCTCGACCGCGCAGCAGGCGGCGTAGGGGTCGCGGACACCCGGGATCGAGGTCGACTTGCAGGCGGTCTCGCGGCTGGCGTAGAGGTCGCCGTAGAAGAGGTCGCGCGGGCCCCAGGTGTGGTGGCGGAAGTGCAGCCGGGTCGCCTCGACGGCCCGCCGCAGCAGCCCGTCCAGGGAGACCTCGTGGCGGTGGCGGCCGCGGTAGATCAGGAACGGCGTGCAGGCGGTGCGGGCGCCGGCGTCGTCGAGGCTCTCGAACAGGGTCTCGATCTCCGGGCTCAGGTGACCGAGGTTCATGTTGAAGACGAGGTCGTAGAGGGCGCGGAAGACGCCGACGGCGCGGGTCGCCTCGAGCGAGGAGCCGTAATCGACGTAGCGTCGCTCGAGCCGGTGGTACCAGTTCATGCCGCTGATCCAGTGGCGCTCGGCGCCGACCCCGGTGACGATCTCCGAGCAGGCGACCGGAGTCACGGAGGGGAAGCTGGAGACGCAGTCTCCGACCAGCACGCCGCGCTCGAGCAGGGCGCCGAAGGTCGGCGCCCGCTGCTCGGCGACCGCGCGCTGCAGCATGTCGGTCCGCAGCGAGTCGACGTAGGTGAGGATCAGCTTCTTGGGCCTCCCTAGCGCGGGCATCTCGTGCGGATCATCGTGGACGCGGCCGCCCGACTGGTGGGCGGTCGCGGTCGGCTTAGCGGAGGACGCGCAGCCCGGCGTGTTTGCGCTGGGCGCGGCGGCGCCGCGAGATCGCCAGCCAGAGCAACCCCAGCACGACGGCGATGATCACGATCGGGACCAACAGCGCGATCCCGGCGACCGCCAGGGCGGCGAGGCCGACGAAGAAAGCGAGCGCCCCGGCGACCGAGCCCTCGCGACGACCGGCGCCGGCGACCAGGTCGGAGATGATCAGGCAGGCCGCGACCGCGCCGACCAGGCCCATGATCGCGCCCAGCCCGCCGTCGATCAGGAAGCCGACGACCACGCCGATCACCGCGGCCAGGATCGTCATCCGCCCGCGGGCGGATCCCTGCGTGCCGGTCGTCCCGGCGAGCATGCCGATCGCCAGCCCGATGCCAAGGTCGGTCAGGAAGTCCACGGACGGAAACCTAGCGATCCGCCACACTTCGATGACCAATGGCTGAAGTTCCGCGACCCCGGCACCGCCGCCGCGCCCACTCGAGCGCCCGCGACCTCGAGCGCTACGCCGGCCTGTTCGCCGAGCGGACGACGGTGATGCGCTCCTCGGCGATGCGCGACCTGATGGCGATCACCGCCCGCCCGGAAGTGATCTCGCTGGCCGGCGGGCTGCCCGACACCTCGACCTTCCCGCCGCAGAGCTTCGCCGCCCAGATGACCCGGATCGCCCAGGAGTCGGCGGCCGAGGCGCTCCAGTACGGGCCGACCGAGGGCTTCGAGGAGACCAAGGACTGCATCGGCGAGGTGATGGCGGCCGAGGGGATGCTGCCCGACCCCGAGGACCTGATCGTCACCACCGGCGGCCAGCAGGCGATCGACCTCGTCTGCAAGACCCTGGTCGACCCCGGCGACGTGGTCGTCTGCGAGGCACCGACCTACCCGGGCGCGGTGCCGGTCTTCTGCAGCTACCAGGCCGACGTGGTGCAGATCGAGACCGACGAGGACGGGATGCGGATCGACGTCCTCGAAGAGCTGCTCGAGCGGCTCGGCCGCGAGGGGCGGCGGCCGAAATTCGTCTACACGGTGCCGAGCTTCCAGAACCCGGCCGGGGTGACGATGTCGCTCGAGCGCCGGGTCCGCCTCTGCGAGCTGGCCGCCCAGCACGAGATGCTGGTCGTCGAGGACAACCCCTACGGCCTGCTCCGCTACGAAGGCGAGGCGCTGCCGCCGCTCTACCAGCTCGACGGCGGCGACTTCGTCATCTACATCGGCACCTTCTCGAAGATCCTCTCGCCGGGCATCCGCCTCGGCTGGGCGGTGGCGCCGCCGCCGGTGATGGAGAAAATCGTGCTCGGCAAGCAGGCCGCCGACCTCTGCACCTCGACCCTGACCCAGTATTTCGTCCGCGAGTACTTCAGCGAAGGCCGCTGGCGCGACTACGTCTCCGACCTGGTCGGGATCTACCGCCGACGGCGCGACGTGATGCTGGAGGCGCTGCGCGAGCACTTCCCCGCCGAGGCGACCTGGACCGAGCCCGAAGGCGGGCTCTTCATCTGGGCGACGCTGCCCTCCTACATCGACACCGGCGACCTGCTGGCGAAGGCGCTGCGCGCCGACGTCGCGTTCGTGCCGGGCCAGGGCGCCTACGTCGACGGCCGCGGCGCCAGCTCGATGCGGCTGAACTTCTCCGGCGTCGGCGAGGACGAGATCCGCGAGGGGATCTCGAGGATCGGGACGGTGATCGAGGAGCAGGTCGGGCTCTACGGGGCGCTGACCGGGGAGCGGCGGCTGCCGGACCGTCCCGAAGACGCGGACGCCGAGTCGGGAAGCGACGAGAACGTCGTCCCCTTCCGCAAGTCCGGCGACGGCGGGACGGCGTGAAGGTCGCCGTCCTCAAAGGCGGCCGCTCGCTCGAGCGCGGCGTCTCGCTGCGCTCCGGGGCGCGGGTCGAGGACGCGCTCGAGCGGCTCGGCCACGAGGTGGTGCCGATCGACGTCGGCGCCGACCTGGTGCGGCGGCTCGGGTCGGAGCGCCCCGACGTCGCCTTCGTCGCGATGCACGGCGCCGGCGGCGAGGACGGCACCGCCCAGGAGCTGCTCGAGATCCTCGGCGTCCCCTTCACCGGACCGGGCGCCGCGGCCTGTGCCCGCTGCATCGACAAGGTGCTCGCCAAGCACGCGATCCGCGAGGCCGGGATCCCGACCCCCGACTGGTTCGGCTTCAAACAGACAGCCTTCCGCGAGCTCGGCGCCGCCGACGCGCTCGGCGGCCTCGAGGCCAGCCTCGGCTTCCCGCTGGTCGTCAAGCCGAGCCGCGGCGGCTCCTCGCTCGGGGTCCGCTTCGCCGCGGCGCCTGACGAGGTCCCGCAGGCGCTCGTCTCCGCCTTCAGCTACGACGAGCAGGTGCTGATCGAGCGCTTCGTCGACGGTCGCGAGATGGCGGTCAGCGTGGTCGGCACCGACGCGCTGCCGGTGGTCGAGGCGATCCCCGCCGAAGGCGACCGCTACGACTTCGAGGCCCGCTACGAGATCGGCCGCACCCGCTTCGAGTGCCCGGCGGAGCTCACCGAGACCGAGCGCGCCGCGGTGGTCGAGGCGGCGCTCGGCACCTACCGGGCGCTCGGCCTCGCCGGCTTCGCCCGCGTCGACCTGATCCTCGCCGCCGACGGCCCCTGGGTGCTCGAGGCGAACGCGATCCCCGGCCTCACCGACACCAGCCTCCTCCCCCAAGCCGCAGAGGCGGCGGGGATGTCGTTCGAGCGGCTGGTCGAGCGGATCCTCGAGCTGGCGCCGGCGCCTCAGCCCGTCGCGCAGAGCACGTAGCTGCGGAATTCGAAGGTCGCGGTGCCGCGGTTTTCCATCGCGGTCAGCCAGCCCGTGGCGGATTCGCCGGCGGCGGGAGCCGGGAAGAAGAACATCCCTGGTTTTGCGCCGGGTTCTTTCACGCTCGGCCGCATCCTGGCGAGGCGGAATTTTTCTTCGGGGGGAATGCCTTCGAACTCGTAGCCGCCACCGGTCACCACCTCGTCGGCTTCGCAGGCCGCGTAGGAGCCGGACCCGTTGCTCGAGGCCAAGCTGACCAGCGGCCCGTACCGGGTGACGACGTGGAGCGTCTGCGGCACCGATTCGCCGCGCGGGCCGGGTTCCCCCTGGAGACCGCGGTCTCCCTGGAGTCCGCGGTCGCCCGGCGCGCCTTGCGGACCTTGCGGTCCCTGTGGGCCCTCCGGGCCACGCGGCCCCGCCGGGAGCTGGTCACCGAAATCCGCCGTCCGCAGGGTGCCGTCCCGCACCTTGGCGCCGGTCACCGCGCCGCGTTTCAGCTGCGTGGTCCCGACTGAGTTCTTCGGCAGCTGGGTCGCGGCGTACCCGACCCCGCCGAGGGCGACGAAGAGGGCGATGCAGGAGACGACGTTGGCGAAGCTGAGGCGACGGCGGATCACTGCGATCTGAATCGACCGCGGAGCGCCGACGCTTAAGGGATCTTGCCTTTAGCCCTCGCCCCCGGAAGCGAAATCTTCGGGGGTCACCTCGTCGAGGAACTCTTTGAACTTGTCGACGACCTCCTCGGTGTCCTCGACCTCGTGCTCGAACTCGATCGCCGACTCCTCGATCACCTCCTCGGCCGCGAAGATCGGCGCCGAGACCCGGACCGCCAGCGCCAGCGCGTCGCTCGGCCGCGAGTCGATCTCGACCTCCGAGCCGCCGACCGAGACCGTGATCGAGGCGTAGAAGGTGTTGTCGCGCAGCTCGGTCACGGAGACCCGCTCGCATTTCGCGTCGAGGTTCTCGAGCACGTCGGAGAGCAGGTCGTGGGTCATCGGCCGCGGCGTCGAGGCGCCCTGCAGCTTCATCAGGATCGCCGCCGCCTCGGGGTGGCCGATCCAGATCGGCAGGAAGCGGTTCCCGTCGACCGTCTTCAGCAGCACGATCGGCTGCTTGCCGACCATGTCGAAGCTGACTCCATAGATCTGCATCTGCTGCACAATGGGCGATCCTGGATTCGAACCAGGGACCTCGTCCTTATCAGAGACGCGCTCTAACCAACTGAGCTAATCGCCCGGGGCCGCGATGATAGCGGCGGCGCCCGGGCCGCCCCCGGGGCGCTCGGCGGCCAGGCCGCCCCTAGCGCCGTTTGCGGGACAGGGCGCGGGCGAACGAGCGGGCCTCGTCGAGGTCCTCGAAGCGCAGCTCGACCGCGATCCCCTCCCCTTTCGGCCGCACGCTGACCTCGTGGCCGAGCGCCTTCTCGAGCTTGTCGCCGGCCTCGGCGAGCGCCGCCTCCTCGTCGGGATCGACCGCCTTGCGGCTCGGCCTCGCTTTTGGCTGGCTGGCCAGCCGAACCCTGTTCTCGGTCTCGCGGACCGACCATCCCCCCCGCGCCGCCTCGCGCGCCAGGCGGCGGCGGACGTCGTTGCCGCTGGCACCGAGGATCGCCCGGCCGTGGCCCTCGGAGAGCTCGCCGGACTCGAGCATCGCCAGGGCCTCGTCGGGCAGCTCGAGCAGCCGGATCAGGTTCGAGATCGAGGGGCGGCTGCGGCCGACGCGGCGGGCGAGGTCCTCTTTGGAGAGCTTCAGGTCGTGGATCAGCGCGTCGCAGGCGCGCGCCTCCTCGACCGGGTTGAGGTCCTCGCGGACCATGTTCTCGATCAGCGCCGCCTGCAGCCGCTCGGCGTCGGCCTGGTCGCGGACCACCGCCGGCACCCTCTCGAGGCCGGCCTGCTGGGCCGCGCGCCAGCGGCGCTCACCGGCGACCAGCTCGTAGCTGCCGTCCGGGAGGGGGCGGACCAGCAGCGGCTGGACGACGCCGCTCACCTCGATCGAGGCGGCCAGCGCGGTCAGCGCCTCGGGGTCGAAGTTGGTCCGCGGCTGGTCGGGATTCGGCTTGATCAGCTCGACCGGCAGCTCCCGCAGCTCGCCGGCCTCGCCGCCCGCCGACTCCGGCAGGATCGCCGAGAGGCCGCGGCCGATCCCGGCCCGGCGGCCGGCTTTAGGCACGACCGGCCAGCTCCTTCGCGAGCGCCCGGTAGGCGACGGCGCCGCGGGACGATGGGGCGTGCTCGGTCACCGGCAGACCATAGCTCGGCGACTCGGCGACTCGGACGCTGCGCGGGATCACGGTTTCGAAGACCATCTCGCCGAAGTGCTCGCGCAGCTCCGACTCGACGTCGAGCGCGAGCCGGGTGCGGTCGTCGTACATCGTGATCAGCAACCCCGCCACCTCGAGCTTCGGGTTCAGCTCGCGGCGGATCAGCCCCAACGTCTCGAGGAACTGGACCAGGCCCTCGAGCGCCAGGTACTCGGCCTGGACCGGGACGATCACCCGGTCGGCGGCGGTCAGCGCGTTGACGCTCACCGGCCCCAGCGAGGGCGGGCAGTCGAGCAGCGTCGACTCGAACCGCTCCCGCACCGGCCCGAGCCGTTCCCGCAGCCGCGTCTCGGAGCCCTCGATCCGCGGCAGCTCGACGGCGGCGCCGGCCAGGTCGCGGCTGCCGGGGACCAGCCAGAGGTTGTCGGGGCCGGCCGGCCGGGCCGCCTCGGCGACCGAGGTCTCACCGGTCAGGCAGTCGTAGGAGGAGGGGTGGGAGTCGGACCCGATGCCGAGTGCGGTGGTCGCGTTGCACTGGGGGTCGAGGTCGACCAGCAGCGTCTGGCTGCCCGCCGCGGCCGCGCAGGAGGCGAGGTTGACTGCGGTCGTCGTCTTGCCGACCCCGCCCTTCTGATTCGCGACCGCGTAGACCGTGCCCATCGACTCGGCAGACTATTTACCGCGCGGCGGCGGCGATTCACCATCGCGCGCTGGCGAATGGTCGGATAGCCTGGCGCCGTGTCCGATTCGTACGACTGGCCCGACACCCCTGCCGAGCGCGCCCAGGAGCTGGTCGAGGGCGTGCTCGACGAACTCGACCTCGACGGCGAGGTGGTGGTCGAGGAGGACGACGACCGGATCTCGCTCAGCGTCGAGGGCGACGAGGACTACGGCCTGCTGATCGGCAAACGCGGGCAGACGATCGACGCCCTGCAGCTGCTCTGCTACCAGGCGGCGTTTCGTGGGATGCGCGAGCGCAAGCGCGTGATCCTGGACGCCGCCGGCTACCGCAGCCGCCGCCGGGAGACGCTCGAGGGACGCGCCGACCGGGCCGCCGAACAGGCGCTCAGCAACAACCGCGTCGTCGAGATGGACCCGATGAGCGCCCAGGAGCGGCGCGTCGTCCACGAACGCCTGAAAGAGCGTGCCGGCGTCGAGACCTACAGCGAGGGCGATGAGCCGCGCCGCTGCGTGGTCGTCGCGCCCCTGGTCTCCGAGTGACCCCCGGCGCCGACGCGGCGCTCACCAGGGAAGGCCGCACCGCCCTCGAGACGGTCCTGCGGCTACTCCGCGAAGACCCCGCCTCGCTCAGCTCGATCACCGACCAGCGCGCCTGGCAGGTCCACGTCGAGGACAGCCTCACCGGATTGGACGTAGCCAGGCTGCGCGCGGCGCGCCGGATCGCGGATATCGGCGCCGGAGCGGGGTTTCCGGGCCTGGTCCTGGCCGTCTCCCTGCCCGAGGCCCAGGTCGACCTGATCGAGTCGATCGCGCGAAAGGCCGCCTTCATCGAGCGGGCCGCGGCGGAGGCCGGAATCGCCAACGCGAGGGCCGTGAATGCGCGATCGGAGGAGGTCGCGAGCGGCTCGAGCCGAGAGACCTACGACGCCGTCACGGCCCGCGCCGTCGGCCGCCTCTCCACCCTGGCGGAGCTCGCCAGCCCGTTGCTGCGCGAGGACGGCATCCTGGTCGCCTGGAAGGGAAAACGGGACCCGGACGAGGAGGCCGAGCTGGAGCGGGCTGCGGAGGTGCTGGCGATGCGGCCGGAGCAGGTGCTGGAGGTAGGCGACCGGGCTGGCAGCCAGCACAGGCATTTGCATGTGCTGGCGAAGGCCGGGCCGACGCCAGAGGACCTGCCCAGGCGTCCTGGGATGGCGAAGAAGCGGCCGAAGGGCGGTCGGTAGGACGGTCCCGGTTCTTGTGGCGGATGGGGTGGTCGGGCCACACCCCTTATTTAAAGCTTCGAGATCGAACGCCGCTAGCGGCGCTTCTTCTTCCGTTTTTTAGGCGGAGGCGGAGGAGGTTTCGCGGCCTGAATCGCCGCCGCCCCCTCCGGCGTCGCCACCACCGGCACCGGTATGACCTTTTTCACCACCAACCCCTGCCCAATCGTCCAGAAATTGGTCGTGATCCAGTAGAGGATCAGGCCCGCCGGGAAGTTGAGGATGAAGGGGACGAAGATCAGCGGCAGCAGGAACATCATCATCCGCTGGCTTTTGTCGGCGGTGGCCGACATGAAGAAGCCGGAGGCGAGCTGGGTGCCGACGTAGAGGACGATCAGGACGATCAGTTCGGCTCCGGTCGCCTTTGCAGTCAGATCGTGGATGAAGAGGAACGACGCTTCATGGCCGGGGTTGCAGCCGGGGGAGCCGCAGATGTCTTCGGGCAGCTCGTGGCGGAGGACGTAGAAGAGGGTGATGAAGACCGGCAGCTGGGCGATCAGCGGGATGCAGGAGGCGAACGGGTTGACTTTGTTCTCTTTGTAGAAGCGCATCATTTCCTGCTGCATGCGCTGTTTGTCGTTTTTGTATTTGGCCTGCAGCTCTTTGATCTGGGGCTGCAGGGCCTGCATCGCCCGCATCCCTTTCAGCTGTTTGTAGGTGAGCGGGATCAGCAGCGCGCGGGTGCAGACGGTCAGCGCGATGATCGAGAGGCCCCAGCTGAGGCCGAGGTTGTCGTGGAAGAACTGGAGGACGCTGTTGGCGACGTCGATCAGCGGCTGCAGGATGTTCGCCTCGGGGATGAACATCAGGGACGCGCCTCGCCGTGGTAGTCAGCCGGGTGGACGTGGCCGAGGCCGCGCAGCGTGAAGCGGTCGGGGACCGGATCGAAGCCGCCGTGGCTGAACGGGTTGCAGCGCAGCAGGCGCCAGGCCGCCAGCAGCGCGCCCCGGGCGACTCCGAACCGTTCGATCGACTCGACCGCATAGGCGGAGCAGGTTGGCTCGTAGCGGCAGCGACGCGGCCGCCCCGGCGAGACCCAGCGTTGGTAGGCGCGCACCGGCGCCAGGACCAACCGTTTCACGTGGAACGCTCCTTCGAGCCGGCGGCGATCGCCTCTTCCAGCGAAGCCTTGACCCCGTTGGTGCCCTCGCGATCGACCAAGTCGCCGATCTCGGCGCGGGCGACGATCACGAAGTCGTGCCGCGGGGGCAGGGTCTCCGACAGCTCCCAGAATGCCTCACGCAGCGCCCGCTTCACCTTGTTGCGCTCGACGGCGCCGCCGACCTTGCGGCTCGCGGAGACGCCCAACCTCACGTCCTCCCCCTCCTCGTCGCGGCGGGGGAACGTGTAGAGGACGAGATAGCGGGTCGCATGGGAGGAGCCGTCGCGGTAGACGCGGTCGAACTCGCCGCTGCGCGAAAGGCGCCGTCGTTTCGACGCCACGGTTATGGGGTTAGGCGCTTCCGCCCTTTGCGCCGGCGACGTTTGAGGATCGCGCGGCCACCGCGGGTGCTCATCCGCGCGCGGAAACCGTGGGTCTTGGCCCGCTTCCGCTTCTTCGGCTGGTACGTGCGCTTCATAGGGCCGAGGAGTATACGGACGCGCCTTGAGGATGTCGCGCGGTCGCGGCGCAAATCTTGCGGCAGGGCTCCTGGAAATCTTTTCCCCGGGATTTGCTGGGTGCCCGAGCGGGTCGGTCAGGCACGCCGCTATGGTCGCCGGCCAGGTGTCTGATGACTCCCCACGACAAGATCTCGACGCCCTCTGGAGGGCAATCCAGGACCGGCTGAAGGCCTCGGTCCCCGACTCCACCTACCGCCTCTGGCTCGAGCCGCTGAGCCCCGCCGGAGCCGACGACGAGACGCTCTTCCTGACCGCCCCAGAGGGGATCCGGACCTGGGCCGAGCGCCGTTACTCGGCGTTGATCGCGGAAGCGATGGAGGCAGCCGGGACGCCGCTCGCGCAGGTCGCCTTCGTCGCCGACCGCGCCGCCGTCCCCGGTCGCGAAGGGGGCGGCGGGGTCGAGTTGAACCCGAACTACACCTTCGACCGCTTCGTCATCGGCCCCGGCAACCGGCTCGCCCACGGCGCCGCCCTGGCCGTCGCCGAGGCGCCGTCGGAGGCCTACAACCCGCTCTTCCTGCACGGCCCTCCCGGGCTCGGCAAGACGCACCTGCTGACCGCGATCGCCAACTACCTGAACGCCAACGCTCCCGGCCTCAGCGTCCGCTATACGACCGCCGAGTCGTTCACCAACGAGTTCGTCGCCGCCCTCCGCTCGACCGGCGCCGACGCCTTCAAGGCCCGCTACCGCGACATCGACGTGCTGCTGATCGACGACGTCCAGTTCCTCGAGGGCAAGCCGGCGACCGAGGAGGAGTTCTTCCACACCTTCAACGCGCTGTACGAGGCGGGCAGCCAGCTGGTCCTCTCCGCCGACCGCATCCCGAGCGAGCTCTCGACCCTGGCGGCGCGGCTCCGCGACCGCTTCGAGTGGGGCCTGACCATCGCCGTCGAGCCGCCCAACCTGGCGACCCGGCTCGCGGTCCTGCGGCGGCTGGTGCAGGAGTCGGGGATCGACGTGGCCGACTCCGGCGCGCTCGCCGAGCTGGCCCAGCGGATCGACGCCAACGTGCGGCAGCTGCATGGCGCCCTCACCCGCGTCCTCGCTCACGCCTCGCTGATGGCGAAGCCGCTCTCCAGCGAGCTGATCGCCGAGGTCATCCCCGGCTCCTCCCGCGCTCGCGCCGCAACCTCGGTCGAGGAGATCCAGCAGCGGGTAGCCGAGGGGTTCGGGATCTCCCGCGCCGAGCTGGTCGGCGCGAGCCGCGCCGCCACCCCGCTCCGGGCCCGCCAGGTCGCGATCTTCCTGACCCGCGAGCTGACCGACCTCTCGCTGCCCCAGATCGGCCGCCTCTACGGCGGCCGCGACCACTCGACCGTGCTCAACGCGCTGCGCCGGCTGGAAGCCAGCCTCGGCGAGGACGAGGACCTCTCCCGCCGTGTCCACGAGTTGCGCGCCGCAATCCACAGCCCTGCCGCCGGAGGCCGCTGACGGCCGACGACGCTGCAAGAATCCTCAGCCGCCCACAACCTCCTCCACAGGCGCCAAACGGCTTTACTACGCCGATCCATCCGCGGGCCCGCACTTTTCCACAAGACCTAATCCAACTCGTAAAGGCGATCACCTCTTGAAGCTCACGATCAAACGGGAAGAACTCGTCTCCAAGCTCTCGATCGTCTCGCGAGCCGTCTCGACCAGGGCCGCCACCCAGGCGCTCTCCGGAGTTCTGCTCAACGCCGCCGACGGCAAGCTCATCCTCGCCGCCACCGATCTCGACCTCGGGCTGGAGACGACGCTCGAGGCGCAGATCGAGGACCCCGGCCAGGCGCTGCTGCCCGGCCGCCTGCTGGCCGAAGTCGTGCGCTCGCTCGGCGACGAGACCGTCCAGATCGAGACGCGGGAGGCCGAGCACGACGTCGAGATCCAGAGTGGCGGCTCGCGCTTCCACCTGCGGGTGCTGCCGGCTGAGGACTTCCCGAAACTGCCGGCGCCGGCGCGAGCAGCCCGGGCTCACCCTCCCCGCCGACGCCCTGCAGAGCAGCATCGACCTGGTTGCCCGCGCCGCCTCGCGCGACGACATGCGCCCGGTCCTGACCGGCGTCTTCGTCGTCGCCAGCGGCAACGAGCTGACGATGGTCGCCACCGACTCCTACCGGCTGGCGGTCAAACGGACCGAGCTCGAGTCCGAGCTCGGCGGCGAGCTGGAGTCGAACATCCCGGCGCGGGCGCTGCGTGAGCTCGGCCGCGTCCTTGCCTCCGAGGAGGCCGACTCGACGACGATCACGCTGCTTCCCAATCAGGCGGTCTTCGAGGCCGGCACGATCACGCTCAGCACCCGCCTGATCGACGGCCAGTTCCCCAACTTCCGCCAGCTGCTGCCCGAGTCCTACGAGCACGACGTGCGGCTGCCGCGCGACGAATTCCTCGAAGTGACCCGCCGGGTCAGCCAGCTCGCCCAGCGCAACGCGCCGCTGCGGCTCTCATTCACCCCCGGCGAGCTGACCGTCGCTGCCGAAACGCCGGACGTCGGCGACGCCCGCGAGACGATGCCGGCCTCCTTCGAGGGCGAGCCGCTGGAGATCGGGTTCAACCCCGAGTTCCTCAAGGAGGGGATCGAGAGCATCGCCGGCGAGGAGGTGCTGCTGCGGCTGATCTCGCCCCTGCGACCCGGCCTCCTGCAGCCGGTCGAGGGCGACGATTTCCGCTACCTGGTGATGCCGATCCGGCTCAACGTCTAGGCGCTGATGACCTTCGCCGCCGACGCCTGAAGGTGGTGGGCCGGTGCTCGTCACAGCGATCGAAGCGCGGCCGCTGCGCAGCCTCGAGCGGGTCCGGGTCGAGCTGCCGCCGGGAATCGTCAGCGTCGTCGGGCCCAATGGCGCCGGCAAGACGAACCTCGTCGAGGCGCTCTACTTCGCCCTCACCGGCCGCTCCTTCCGCACCTCCGATCGCCGCGATCTGATCCCCTTCGGCGGCTCGCTGGCGCGGGCCGAGGTAACGGTCCGCGACGAGGACGGGATCGAGCGGCGGCTGCTCGCCTCGGTCAGCCGCACCGAAGGCCGCCGGCACCTGCTCGACGGCAACCCCGCCGACCCGGCGACGATCGCCCGCAGCCGGCCACCGGTCGCGGTCTTCGCGCCGGACCGGCTGACGCTGGTCAAGGGGCCGCCAGCCGACCGCCGCGCCCACCTCGACGGCTTCCTCGCCGCCCGCTGGCCGGCGCGGGGGGAGCTGCGCAAGCGCTACGGCCAGGCGCTCGCCCAGCGCAACGCGCTGCTGGCGAGGCTCGCGGCGGGTTATGGAAACCCGGCCGACCTCGGCGTCTGGGACGCCGGCCTGGCGAGCGCCGCGGCAGCGCTGGTCGCGGCGCGGGCCGAGGCCGTGGCGGAGCTATCCGGGCCCTTCACCGCGACCGCCGCCGAGCTCGGCCTCGAAGGCGCCGCCGAGCTCGCCTACGCGCCGCGGGCCGAGGGCGGGGAGGAGGAGATCCGCGCCGGGCTCGAGCAGCGACGCGAGGCGGACGTCAACCTCGGGCGCAGCAGCTGGGGCCCTCACCTCGACGAGCTGAAGCTCGAGGTCGGCGGTCGGTCGCTGCGCAAATACGGGTCGCAGGGCCAGCAGCGCGCCGCCCTCCTGGCCCTGCTCTTCGCCGAGCGCGAGGCGCTCCTGCTGGCTCGCCGGGTGACGCCGCTGCTGCTGCTCGACGACGTGATGAGCGAGCTCGACCCCGGCCGCCGCGAGCGCCTCGTCGCCCGCCTCCAGGATGGCGGCCAGGCGTTGATCACCGCCGCCGACCGCGAGTCGCTGCCGGCGCCGGCGCTCGCCTCGGTGGTGCCGATGCCGCCCGAGGACGCCGAGGCGGCGGCGGCGTGAGTCGGCGCCGCGCTCCCCGGCCCGCCGCCGACGCCCTGCGCGCGGCGCGCGCCATGGCGGCCCCGCAGACCGGGCTGGCCGCGGTCCAGGCGGCCTGGTCGAGCGCCCTCGGCGAGCGCCTCGCGCTCGCCGCCCAGCCGGTCTCCGAGCGCGACGGCACCGTCACCGTCGAGTGCGTCGACGGCGTTTGGGCGCAGGAGCTGGACCTGATGCAGGAGACGCTGCTGGAGCGGCTGCGGAGCGAGTTGGGCGAGCGGGCTCCGGAAGGCGCTCCGATTTCGCGTGAAAAAGTAGTCCGCGCGTTCCATTTTTGTCACGATTTGCAGGGAATTCGTATTGTCCTGATTCCCGATCCGTGCGGCGGAAATGCTATCCTTATGTCAACCCGATTTAGGCCCCGACCTGCCCGGAGATCGGCCTCCAGGCATCGGGGCTTTGTGCGTCGCCAGACGGGCGACCCATGCCAACGGAAGGAAGCATTGCCTAAGAAAAAAACCGACGCCGCCGGTTCATATGGGGCAGAGGACATCACCGTCCTCGAGGGCCTCGAAGCGGTCCGCAAACGACCCGGTATGTACATCGGCTCGACCGGGCCCCGCGGACTCCATCACCTCGTTTACGAGATCGTCGACAACTCGGTCGACGAGGCGCTCGCCGGTTACTGCGACAGCGTCCAGGTCGTCCTGCACCCGGACAACAGCGTCACGGTCGCCGACAACGGCCGCGGCATCCCGGTCGGGACGATGGAGAAAGAGGGTCGGCCGGCGGCTGAAGTCGTGCTCACCGTCCTGCACGCCGGCGGCAAGTTCGGGGACGGCGGCGGCTACAAGGTCTCCGGCGGCTTGCACGGCGTCGGCTCGTCGGTAGTCAACGCGCTCTCCGAGCGCCTGCACCTGAAGATCCAGACCGACGGCGCGGTCTGGGAGCAGGACTACGAACGCGGCAAGCCGCAGACGAAACTCGAGCGCGGCGCGGCTACCGACGAGCACGGCACGACGATCACCTTCCTGCCCGACCTCGAGATCTTCGAAGACATCGACTTCGACTTCGAGACGCTGTCCGAGCGGCTGCGCGAGACCGCCTTCCTGACCCGCGGCCTGAAGATCGAGCTGGTCGACGAGCGCGGCGAGACCAACAGCATCACCTTCCAGTACGAGGGCGGGATCGAGGACTTCGTCGTCCACCTCAACTCCAACAAGGAGGTGTTGAACCGCAAGCCGATCTATTTCGAGGGCGAAAAGGACGACGGCGAAGTCGAGATCGCGATGCAGTGGAACAGCACCTACCAGGAGTCGATCTTCTCGTTCGCCAACAACATCAACACCCACGAGGGTGGCACCCACATGTCCGGCTTCCGGGCGGCGCTGACGCGGACGCTGAATGCCTACGCGCGGGCCAAAGGGCTGCTGAAAGAGAAAGACGACAACCTCGCCGGCGAGGACGTGCGCGAGGGGCTGACCGCGGTGATCTCGGTCAAGCTTCACGACCCACAGTTCGAGGGCCAGACCAAGACCAAACTCGGCAACCCGCCGATCAAAGGCCTGGTCGAGGAGATCGTCAACCGCAAGCTGTCCGAGTACCTCGAGGAGAACCCGCCCGAGGCGCGCCGGATCATCGGCAAGACGATCGACGCCGCCCGTGCCCGCGCCGCGGCCCGCAAAGCCCGCGACCTGACCCGCAAGTCGGCGCTCGAGAACTCGACCCTGCCCGGCAAGCTCGCCGACTGCACGGTCAAGGATCCGGCCCTGGCCGAGATCTTCGTGGTCGAGGGTGACTCCGCCGGCGGCTCCGCGAAGCAGGCCCGCGACCGCAACACGCAGGCGGTGCTGCCGCTGCGCGGCAAGATCATCAACGTCGAGAAGAGCCGGATCGACAAGGTCCTCGCCAACAACGAGATCCAGGCGCTGATCACGGCGATCGGCACCGGCGTTCACGAGGAGTTCGACATCGAGCAGGCGCGGTACCACAAGATCGTGATGGCGACCGATGCCGACGTCGACGGCGCCCACATCCGCACCCTGGTCCTCACCTTCCTCTACCGGCAGATGCCGGAGCTGATCACCAGCGGCTACGTCTACATCGCCAAACCGCCGCTCTACCGCGTCAAACAGGGCAACCAGGAGACCTACCTGGAGCGCGAGTCCGAACTGGAAGAGCTGCTGCTGCGCGACAAGCTCGAGCAGTTCGAGCTGGTCGATGCGACCGGCGAGTCGCGCAAGCTGACCCCGAGCCGCTGGCAGGCTTACATCCGGCGCTCGAAGGAGTACGAGGGCTGGGGCTCATCGCTGCAGGCCGACTTCGGCCACGAGGTGGTCCGCTTCCTCGAGGAGTCGAGCCTGCTCGACGAAGGGGTGGCGACGATCGCCGCCGCCCGCGAGGTGCTGAAACGGGACGACCCGAAAGAGCCGTTCGAGACCCAGCTGGTCGAGAGCACCGACGAGCTGATCGTGGTCAAGGCGATCGAGCGCAACTCCGGCCTCGCCCGCACCCACCGGCTGCCGGTGGCGCTCTTCGAGCACAACGACTACCGCCACTTCGCCGAAGTCCACGCGGCGCTCCTCAAACAGGTCGGCCGACCGCCGTTCGAGGTCAAGCGCGGTGAGAAACGCGGCATCGCCCTCTCCTTCGAGGCGCTGCGCGGCGCGGTGCTGGAGCTGGCCCGGCAGGGCGTCCAGCTGACCCGGTTCAAGGGACTCGGCGAGATGAACGCGAAACAGCTGCGCGAGACGACGATGGACCCCGCCTCGCGAACGCTCGCCCGGGTCACCCTCGAAGACGCGACCGCCGCCGACACCATCTTCTCGATGCTGATGGGCGACCAGGTGGCACCGCGAAGAAACTTCATCGAGGCACATGCCAAGGAGGTGAAGTTCCTTGACGTCTGAGCGCGGACGCTGCAAACCGAAAGGTCTCGCCCGCGACTTCGTACGTACTGGTAACGGTGTGAAAGTGGAGGTTCGGTAATGGCGCTCGACGCCCTGACGGGCAACATCGAGGACCGCGGGCTCGAGCAGGAGATGCGCTCGTCGTACCTCGATTACGCGATGAGCGTGATCGTCGGGCGGGCGCTGCCGGACGTCCGCGACGGGTTGAAGCCGGTTCACCGGCGGGTGCTGTACTCGATGCACGACCTCGGGCTGCAGCCGACCCGGCCGTACCGCAAGTGCGCCTTCATCGTCGGCGAGGTGATGGGCAAATACCACCCGCACGGCGACTCGGCGATCTACGACACGCTGGTGCGGATGGCGCAGGACTTCTCCCTGCGCTACCTGCTGGTCGACGGCCAGGGCAACTTCGGCTCGATCGACGAAGACCCGGCGGCGGCGATGCGGTACACCGAGGCCCGCCTCGGCCGCCTGGCGACCGAGCTGCTGCGCGACATCGACGCCGACACCGTCGACTTCGGCCCCAACTACGACGAATCGACCTCGGAGCCCCTGGTCCTGCCGTCGCGCTTCCCGAACCTGCTGGTCAACGGCACCTCGGGGATCGCGGTCGGGATGGCGACCAACATCCCGCCCCACAACCTGCGTGAGGTCGCCGGCGCGGTCGTCGCCTACATCGACAACCCGGCGATCGACCTCGAGGGCCTGATGGAGCACATCAAGGGCCCGGACTTCCCGGGCGGCGGGATGATGAGCATGGAGGGGATCCGCGACGCCTACGCCTCGGGCCGCGGCAGCATCCGGGTCCGCGCCCGCGCTCACGTCGAGCCGCTGAAAGGGGGCAAGGAGGCGATCGTCGTCACCGAGCTTCCGTTCATGGTGAAGAAGGGCGGCGAAAGCGGCCTGATCACCAAGATCGCCGAACTCGCCCGCGACAAGAAACTCGAGGGGATCTCCGACCTCCGCGACGAGAGCGACGAACGCTCCGGCATGCGGCTGGTGATCGAGCTCAAACGGGGCGGGCCGCCGGCCAAAGTCGTCCTCAACAACCTCTACAAAAAAACCGCGATGCAGTCGACCTTCGGCGCCAACATGGTGGCGCTGGTCGACGGGGTGCCGCGGACCCTCAGCCTGCTCGAGCTGATCCACCACTACGTCGAGCACCAGCGCGAGGTGGTGACCCGCCGCACCCAGTACGAACTGCGTCGCGCCGAGGCCCGCGCCCACATCCTCGAGGGGCTGCTGGTCGCGCTCGACAACCTCGACGCGGTGATCAAACTGATCCGCGGCTCGAAAGACCCGGACGCGGCGCGCGACGGGCTGATGGAGCAGTTCGAGCTCTCGCGCGAGCAGTCGCAGGCGATCCTCGACATGCGTCTGCAGCGCCTCACCGCGCTCGAGGCCGACAAAGTCCGCGCCGAGCACGCCGACCTGATGGAGCGGATCGGCGAGCTGCGGGCGATCCTCGGCGACGAGGCGAAGGTGATGGGCCTGGTCAAGGAGGAGCTGGCCGAAATCGTCGATACCTACGGCGACGAACGGCGCACCGAACTGATCCACTTCGAGGGCGACGTCGGGATCGAGGACATGATCGCCGACCAGCAGATGGTGATCTCCCTGACCGCCTCCGGCTACGTGAAGCGGTTGCCGCTCGGCACCTATCGCCAGCAGCATCGCGGCGGCGTCGGGGTGATGGGGATGAACCTCAAAGAGGACGACTACATCGCCCACCTCCACATCAGCTCGACCCACGACTACCTGCTCTTCTTCACCAACCGCGGCAAGGTCTACCGGCTCAAGGTCTACGAGCTGCCGGAGGGCTCACGCACCTCGAAAGGCTCCAGCCTCCGCAACCTGCTGCCGCTGCGCGAAGGCGAGTCGGTGATGGCGGTGATCCCGACCCGCGACTTCAAAGAGAACAAATACCTCGTCTTCGCGACCGCCGACGGGCTGATCAAGAAAACCGAGTTCCTCGCCTACAACACGCCGATCCGCGCCGACGGGATCATCGCGATCAAGGTCCGCGACGGCGACGAGCTGGTCCAGGTCCGCCTCACCTCGGGTGAAGACGACATCCTGATGGTCTCCCAGTCCGGCCACGCGGCCCGCTTCTCCGAGGAGCTGGTGCGCTCGATGGGCCGCGACACCAGCGGCATCAAGGGCATGAACGTCGGCGGCGCCGACAACCGCGTCCTGGCGATGGACATCGCCCGCAACGACACCGAACTGTTCGTCGTCACCAAGAACGGCTACGGCAAGCGAACCTCGGTCTCCGAATATCCGGTCAAGGGTCGCGGCACCAAAGGCGTGCTGACGGCCAGGCTGACGGAGAAGAAGGGCGGCCTCGCCGGCGCCCTGATCGTCGGCGAACACCAGGACCTGCTGTTCATCAGCCAGAACGGCATGGTGCAGAGGACCTCCGTCTCCGGGATCTCGCAGATGGGCCGCTCGACCCAGGGCGTTCGGGTGATGAACATCAAGGACGACGATCGGGTCAGCGCGGTGGCGCTGGTCGTGGAGAGTGATGATGGGGACGCGGTGGACCTGGTGGAGACGGATCCGCCGCCGGCTCTCGAGGAGGGCGCGGCTGATGGAGCGTCGGCTGACGGGGACGGTTCGGTAGGGGAGGGCGGGTAAGCCTCCCGTACGCCTACCACCGGCGGAGCCGGTGGAACCTCCACCAGGAGGAGCGGAGCTTCGGTCGAAGCGAATTCTAGCGAGGTCGACGCTAGCGCGATTCACTCGCTCTCCTGGCGAAGAGGGATCGAGGCGAGTCCCGGTCCCGCTAACATCTCTCACAGCTTCAGCTGAATACCCCTCGCGCTTCGAAGAGCGCAGCATCGGTTCGAAGCGAATTCCACCGGCTCTGCCGGTGGTAGGCGTACGGGAGGGACTGCCCGATCCCCCCACAGATGAACCAACCATGAAATCTCGCAGGTAGCTACGCCGCCTGAGGCAAGTACTGCTGCCACGCCACCGGAATCTTCGGCGACGCCACCTGGATGAAGACGGTCGGCGGCGGGGCCTTGGGGGTGTTGGCGGGGTGCATGTGGATCTCGCGGGGGAGGCGGTTGCCCTTGCGGCGGTTGCAGGAGGCGCAGGCGGCGACGATGTTCTCCCAGACCGACTGGCCGCCGCGGGAGCGGGGGATGACGTGGTCGACGGTGAGGCCGGATTTGGTCGAGCCGCAGTATTGGCAGGTCCAGGAGTCGCGGGCGAGGACGGCGCGGCGGGTGATCTTGCGGCGGTGCGCCTCGCGCGGGATGCGGACGTAGTTGGTGAGGCGGATCACGTCGGGTGGTCCATCGCCATGTGCTCGGAGTGGAGGACGGCGCCTTCGCGGCGCTCGAGGAGTTCGGCTTTCTCCTTCAGCAGCAGCACAGCGGCGCGTCTCAACGTGCAGACGTTGATGGGCTCGTAAGTCGCATTGAGCACCAGAACCCGTGCCATAACGCGAGGAATTGTAGGGGGCGCCGACGGCGGGCAGGCGTGCGCGGGGTGAAGGAGACGGACGGCTAGGCCACCGGATAGGAGCCGAGGACCCGCACCGACTCGGCCTTCGCCCGCAGCGCCTGCATCGCCGCGGCCACCGGCGCGTCGTCGATCCCGCCCTCCAGATCGCAGAAGAACATGTAGCGGCCGAGGCCCTGGCGCAGCGGCCGCGACTCGATCCGGCTCATGTTCACGCCCCGCTCGGAGAACTCGGCGAGGGCGTTGACGAGGGCCCCGGGGTGGTCCTCGCCGAGCTCGGAGAAGACCAGCGAGGTCTTGCGGGGCGCGCCCGCAGGCGCCTCGACCTGCTCGCCCTGCGGCGCGATCCAGACGAAGCGGGTGACGTTTTCGGCCTCGTCCTCGACCCCCTCGCGGAGGATCGTGCAGTCGTAGAGCGCCGCCGCCGCGCGCGCCCCGAGCGCCGCCCAGGGCCGCTCCGACTCGCTCACCATCCGCACCGCCGCGGCGGTGCTGGAGACGGCGCGCCGTTCGACCGCGGGCAGGTTGTCGCGCAGGAAGCGGGCGCACTGGGCGAGCGGCTGGGGATGGGAGAGGACCGCCTCGACGTCGCCGAGGGCGACGCCGTCGCGCCCGATCAGGTGGACCCGCACCCGGTAGTCGTGCTCGCCGGCGATTGTCACGCCGTGCGCTTCGAAGGCGAGCGTGTCGAGGGTCTGCCGCACCGAGCCCTCGATCGAGTTCTCGATCGGGACCAGCGCCCGGCCGGCCTCGCCGCGCTCGACCGCCAGGATCGCCTCCTCGATCGTCGCCGTCCGCAGCGGCTCGAAGCGGGCGTCGCCGGTCGCCTCGCCGAGCGCATCCTCGGTGAAGGTCCCCGCCGGTCCCAGGTAGGCGATCCGCATCGGGTCGATTCTGCCGCAAAGCGGCCGGCCCTCGCCCGCCGCCTATTCGAAGACGACCGTGTAGCTCGCTTCGTTGTTTTCGGTGATGTGCTCGCCGGGCACCGGGCCGGCTTTCACTTCGAGCGTGGCTTCGCCTTCGGGCGCCGGCGTCAGCGGGATCACCGCGGTGCCGGTTTCGCCGGCGCCGATCTGGTCGATGCTGCTTTCGGTCGCTTTGCCGCCGTCGACCGCGACCGCGACCTTGACCCCGTTCTCGGTCGATTCGCCCTGGTTTTCCACCGACACTTCGAGTTCCGGGGTTTCTTCGACCGCGACCGAGTTGGCGCCTTCGGTGGTCAGTTCGGCGCCGTTCAGGGTGACGCCCACCAGTTCCAGCCCGTGCACGCCGGGCGTCGCCGCGCCGGTCGAGCCGCTGACCGTCCCCAGGGCTTCTTCGACCTTCGATTCTTCGAGCCATTCGAGGCTCGGCAGGAAGCTGCTCTTCGGCACGTTGCTGCCGCTGACGCCGTTCGATTCGAGGCCGTGGTCGATTTCCGGCCGCACCACGTTTTCGTAGAGGACGTCGGAGGCGAGCAGCTTCTGCATCTGGTTGGTGATCGAGGCGATCGCTTTCGCCGAGCCTTCGGCGCCGAGCGCGGTCCGCATCTGCGCCGCGATTTCGTCCATCGCGTTGCGCCGCAGCTCGTAGACGAGTTCGAGCGTGCTCTGGGCGTGGCCGATTTCGTCGGGGGCGCTCAGGCCTTCGACCCGCGAGGCGTAGCTGTCGACCGCGCTGCGGTCGGCGTTGACCTTGGTGACGAAGTCGGTGACGGTCAGGTTGCCCGGGTCTTCGAGCATTCCGAAGAATTCTTTGCTCGTCTGGTCGGTCGCGACGGCGATCTGTTCGACGTTGCGGGCGTAGTCGCTGAGCGCCCGGTGGGCGCGGGCGTCGAGGCAGCCCTTGACGCCGAGCACGATCAGGATCAGGACGATCAGCCCGGCTCCGAGCGCGAGCGCCCGCCGCAGCATGATCTGCTGGCGTTTGTCGCGGGGTTTGGGTCGCGGCCGTCGCGGCGGCCGCCGGGCGGCGGAACTCTCCAAGAAGCTTTCTCCAGCTGGTGGGCTGGCCGGAGAGTATGAAGACTAAGGCCGTTGCCACGCCAAGAGCGGCCGCAAACGGTGCCTTTTTCCCAACTTCGGGCGCAGTCTCCGGCGTCCTGCAGGCGCGCCTTGCGGGGGCAGGATCGGCCTTCGCCGCGGCGAACATCAGCGAGTGCTTTGGTCGGCTCGCTAGTGCTCAACCGGTTCCTGATCGAGCGCCGCATCGGCAGCGGCGGCTTCGGCGTCGTCTACGAGGCCTGGGACGGTCGCCTCGAGCGCCCGGTCGCGGTGAAGGCGATCGAGCAGCGCGGCGAGGCGGGGCGCCGGGTGCTCCGCGAGGCGCAGGCCGCCGCCCGCCTCAACCACCCCGGCATCGTCACCCTGTACGAGCTCGGCGAGGAGGACGGCAACGCGCTGCTGGTCACCGAGCTGGTCGAGGGCTCGACCCTGGCCCGGCTCGCCCATGCCGGCGAGCTCTCCGACCGCGAGATCGGCGAGATCGGCGCCGATCTCTGCGAGGCGCTCGACCACGCCCACTCGCGCGGCGTCGTCCACCGCGACATCAAGCCGGAGAACGTCCAGGTGACCGACTCCGAGCCGCGCGCCAAGCTGATGGACTTCGGCATCGCCCGGCTCGCCGACGGGGTCTCGCTGACCGCCGCCGGCGACGTCGTCGGCACCCTCGCCTACATGTCGCCGGAGCAGGCCGAGGGCCGCGAGGCCGGCCCCGAGGCCGACGTCTACTCGCTGGCGCTGACCCTGTACGAGTGCTGGAGCGGCGAGAACCCGCACCGCCGCGCCACCCCGGCCGCCACCGCCCGGGCGATCGGCGGCCGCGCCCGCAGCCTGGGCAAGGTCCGCCCCGACCTGCCGCGCGAGCTGAGCGAGCAGATCGACGGCTGCCTCGCCGCCCGCCCCAACCGCCGCCCCTCGCTGGAGGAGCTGGGGACGGCGATCGAGGACTCGCTCGACGAGCTCGCCGACGACCTCCGCGGCGAGCACCGCCGCCACCTCGCGGCCCGCGCCGCCGGCCTCGCGGTCGCCGCCGCGGTCGGCCTGTTCCTCGTGATCGGCCACGGCGCGCTGTGAGCGCCCTCGTCTTCACCCTCGCCATCGAGATGGTTGGTTCCACGACGGGGCCCACCTGGATGACGCGCCCGGCACACTTCGCATCCCTGCGTCCTCGGGTTTGCCTTTGCCAACCGGCAAAGGCTGCACCCTGCGTCCTTGGTCCGCTCGGCCGGGCGCGCCCCCAGTCGCACCCCGTCGTGGAACCAACCATCTAGGATTTCCCGCTCGGCCTCCCGCCTGCGGGAGGCGACCTCCTACCTTCGAAGGAACGATCAGATCGGCGTCCTGCGAAACCTCGAGTCCCGCATCGAAGGCCTGGTCGAGGGCGTCTTCAGCCGCGCCTTCAGCTCCGAGGTGCAGCCGGTCGAACTGGCCCGCAAACTGGCGAAGGAAATGGACGCCCACAAGACCGCCTCGGTCCAGCGCGTCTACGTCCCCAACGAGTACACGGTCTTCCTCTCGCGCCAGGACCGCTCCAAGCTCGAAGGCTACGAGCGCTCGCTGGAGCAGGAGCTCTCCGGCTACCTGCTCGAGCACGCGCGGCGCCGCAACTACGACCTGCTGACCCGGCCGGCGGTCGATTTCGAGACCGACGAGCGGCTGCGGCTCGGCGAGTTCGGGATCCAGGCGCGGCTGGTGAAGCCGCCGGCGCGCGAGGGGGAAGCGCCGAGCCAGGGCGAAGAAGGCCACACGATGGTCTACTCGGCGGTCCGCGAGCGCGACCGCAGCCGCCCGAAACGGCCCGAGCAGGCGGTCGGGGCGCTGGTCTCGACGCGCGCGGTCGTCACCCTCGACGAGCGCCGCTACGTGCTCGACGGGCCGGTGGCGACGATCGGCCGCTCGAAGTCGGTCGAGTGCGTGCTGGCCGACCCCAACGTCTCCCGCCGCCACGCCGAGCTGCGGCGGGCCGAGAACGGCGACTGGGCGATCGTCGACCTCGGCTCGACCAACGGGATCAAGGTCAACGGCCGCCGCGTCTCCTCGACCCGCCTCGCTCCCGGCGACCAGGTGACCGTGGGCACGACGACCTTCATGTTCGACATCGAGCAGTAACCCAAAACGCCGGGCCGGAAGGCGCCTGGGCGCGTCATTAAGGTGCGCTAACAATGGAATACGACCCGATATCGGTAGCGCTCAAGTTCGGCTTCCTGGCCGTCCTCTACCTGTTCGTGCTGGTGATCGCGCGGAGCGCGCTGAAGGACCTGCGGCGGACGGCCTCGCCCGCCCCTGACGCCACCGGGTTCCACGCCGCGCCCGCCTACGCCGACCAGCAGCGCTCGACCGACGCCTGGCTGGTCGTCGAGCGTGGCGGCGGCCTCGAGGCCGAGGCTCGCTTCGACCTGATCGGCGGCCTCTCGATCGGCCGCTCGCGCGAGGCCGACGTGCCGATCGACGACCGCTACGCCTCCGGCATCCACGTCCGCGTCTTTCCCCGCGGAGATCGGTTCCTGGTGGAGGACATGCGCTCGACCAACGGCACGCTGCTGAACGGGGCCAGCCTGGAGGGGGAGGCCGAGCTGCTCGACGGCGACACGATCCAGATCGGCGACACCGTCTTCCGGTTCGAAACATGAGCGTGCGGATCGAGGACTCGGCGGTCCGCACCGACACCGGCCGCCAGCGCAACGCCAACGAGGACTCGGTCTACACGCGGGCGCCGCTGTTCGTGATCGCCGACGGGATGGGCGGCGCCCAGGCCGGCGAGGTCGCCTCGAGCACAGCCGTCGCCGCCTTCGAAGGCGAGCTGCCGCAGGGGCCGCCGGAGCGGGTGCTGGAGGAGACGATCAAGGCCGCCAACCGCTCGATCCACGCGCAGGCGCAGCGCGACTCGAGCCTCGCCGGGATGGGGACGACGACCACCGCGGCGATCGTCGACCCGATCGCCGAAGAGGTGGCGATCGGCCACGTCGGCGACAGCCGTGCCTACCGCTATCGCGACGGCAGGCTCGAACGGCTGACCCGCGACCACTCGCTGGTCGAGGAGATGCGGCGCAAAGGGCAGCTCACCGAGGCCCAGGCCGAGGACCACCCGCAACGCTCGATCATCACCCGCGCGCTGGGGCCCGAACCGGAGGTCGAGGTCGACCTGCAGACGGTTCCCGCCCAGGCCGGCGACGTCTTCCTGATCTGCTCCGACGGGCTGACGACGATGCTCGACGACGACCACATCGGGCGGCTGCTCGGCCGCGCCTCCTCGATGTCGGCGGCGGTGCGGGCGCTGGTCGACGAAGCCAACCGGGCCGGCGGCCGCGACAACATCACCGTGCTCGTCTTCAAGCTCGGCTCCGGCGACCGGGCGCCGGCTGGAGCCGAGGGGGCGACGCTGATCGGCCCCTCGGCCGAGGAGGCGGGGCTGACCGCGACCGAGGTGAAAAAACGGGCGGCCGGTGAGGCGGCGCGCAAGCGCCGCGAAGAGCTCGAAGCGCGGCCGAAACGGCGGCGGCTGCGGACCGCGGTCAAGATCCTGGTGCCGCTGCTGATCATCGCCGCGCTGCTGTTCGGCGCCTGGTACGGCAACCGCCAGGTCTGGTTCCTCGGCAGCGACGACGCCGGCCGCGTCGCCCTCTACCGCGGCGTCCCCTACGAACTGCCCTTCGGCATCAAGCTCTACAGCGAGCGCTACTCGATCCCGATCCAGACCGACTCGCTGTCCGGCCGCCGCCAGGACGCGGTCACCGGCCACGACCTGCGCTCGCGCTCCGACGCGGTCGACCTGATCGAAGAAATCGAGCAGACCCAGGAGAACGCGGCGGCGAAAGCGGGCGCAACGGGTGGCGCCGCAGCCGGCTCCGGCGCCGCGGCCGAAACGCCGGCGGGCGCTGGCACCGGCGGCGCCGCAGCCGAACCTGAAACGCCGGCCAAGACCGAAACCAACAGCAGCGGCGCCGGCGCGGGCGGAGCGCCGGCGAACCAGGGAACCGAAGCGACCAAAGGCAAGCGGGAAGCGCAGAGATGAGGTCCGGCGCGCGCAACCGCGAGCTGCTGGCGCTGATCCCGGTCGCCGCGCTCCTGACCGCCGGCTTCGCCGGCGTCTTCGCCCAGGAGAACTCGCAGCTCGGCAACGCCTCGCTGATCTACGGCGCCTACTTCTTCGCGGTCTGCCTGGCGACCCACATCTACCTGCGGATCCGCCTCCCCGACGCCGACCCCTACCTCTTCCCGCTGGTCGCGCTGCTGACCGCGATCGGCCTGGTGATGGTCTACCGGATCGACGAAACGCTGGCCCGCGACCAGGCCAACTGGTTCGTCCTCGGGCTGATCCTCTTCGCCCTGACGATCCAGTTCCTGCGCGACTACGAGGTGCTCGAGCGCTACCGCTACCTCATCGCCGCCGGCGGGCTGCTGCTGCTGCTGGCGCCGCGGCTGCCGGGGATCGGCCAGCAGGTCAACGGCGCCTACCTCGGCGTCAAGCTGGGGCCGATCGCCTTCCAGCCGGCCGAGTTCTCGAAGCTCGCGATCGTCGTCTTCCTCGCCAGCTACCTGCGCGAGAACCGCGAGATGCTGGTGATCGGCGCCCGCCGGATCCTCGGCGTCACCCTGCCGCCGCTCAAGCACTTCGGGCCGATGCTGGTCGTCTGGGGCGCCTCGATGTTCATGCTCGTCTTCATCCGCGACCTCGGCAGCTCGCTGATGTTCTTCGCCGCCTTCCTGGCGCTCCTCTACGTCGCCACCGGCCGCTTCAGCTTCGTCGTCATCGGGATGGCGATGTTCGTCGTCGGCGCCTGGTTCTTCGCCACCACCGTGCCCCACGTCCACGACCGGGTCGAGGTCTGGCTGCACCCCTACGGCGACCCGCAGGGCACCGGCTACCAGATCCTCAACTCGATCTTCTCGCAGGCCGACGGCGGCCTCTTCGGCAGAGGGTTCGGGCAGGCGCTGATCACGATCCCCGGCCACCCGAACCAGGCGCTGCTGCCGGCGGCGCAGACCGACACGATCTACTCGCTGATCGTCAACGAGCTCGGCCTGTTCGGCGCCTGCGGGCTGATCCTCGTCTACCTGCTGGTCACCGCCCGCGGCTTCCGCATCGCCCTGCTCGCCAACGACGGCTTCTCGAAGCTGCTGGCGACCGGGCTGACCGCGGTCTTCGCGATCCAGGCCTTCGTGATCATCGGCGGCGTCACCCGGGTGATCCCGCTGACCGGCGTCACCCTGCCCTTCGTCAGCTACGGCGGCTCCTCGATCGTCGCCAACTTCGTCCTCGTCGCGCTGCTGCTGCTCGTCTCCAACCGGGCCCGGCGTGAGGCGCAGGAACCGGGCGGCCGCCAGGCCGCGTCCCTCGAGCCCCTCTACGACGCGCGATGAACCGCCAGATCATCAAGCTCTTCGCCTTCATCGTCGTCCTCTTCGGCGTCCTGGTCGGCTTCACGTCCTACTGGTCGGTCTTCGACGCCAAGGCGCTGAAGGAAAAACACGTCAACAAGCGGCCGCTGTTCGAGTCGCAGCAGATCCGTCGCGGCCGCATCCTCGCCGCCGACGGCACGGTGATCGCCAAGTCGAACCCGATCGGCCGCGGCACCGGCCGGCGTTTCGTCCGCCATTACCCGGAAGGGCCGCTTTACGGCCACCCGATCGGATACAGCTACGCGGAATACGGGAGCACCGAATTCGAGCAGTACCACAACGAAGAACTGGTCGGCGAAAACTCCGAATTCGAATCGATCCTCGACGAGATCACCGGCAAGAAGCAGGAAGGCAACGACATCGTCACCAACATCGACGCCGAAGCGCAGAGGGTGGCCCTGTCCGACCTCGAAGAACAGGGCTTCGGCGCGGTGGTCGCGATCGAACCGAGCACGGGGGAGGTGAAGGTGATGGCCTCGAACGCTCCCTACAACCCGAACTCGATCCCCGCCAACATCGGCAAGCTGTTCAAGGAGAAGATCTCGACCCCGCTCGTCAATCGCGCCACCCAGGGCCTCTACCCGCCGGGCTCGACCTTCAAGGTCGTGACCGCCGCCGCCGGTCTCGAAAGCGGGGCGATCACGCCGGAATCGACGATCGACGCGCCCGGCTCGATCATCGACGAAGGCCACGAACTGGCCAACGACTTCAACGAAGACTTCGGCCCGATCCAGCTCGATTTCGCGCTGACCAACTCGGTCAACACCTACTTCGCCCAGCTCGGCCAGAAGGTCGGCCAGGACAGGCTCTTCGAAACGATGGAAAAGTTCGGCTTCAACGCGACCCCGCCGATCGACCTGCCCGACGACGAGGTCTACAACTCCGGCGTCTACGAAGGGCGGCACACGCTGAACCGGCACGACCCGGTCGACCTCGGCCGCGTCGCGATCGGCCAGGAGCGGCTGCTGGCGACGCCGCTGCAGATGGCGATGGTCGCCGCTGCGGTCGCCAACGGCGGCAAGCTGATGAAGCCGCAGATCTGGAACCGGGTGATCGACCCCGACGGCCGCGTCGTCAAGCGCCTCGACCCCGACACCTACAGCCAGCCGGTCACCGCCAAGACCGCCGCAGAGCTGACCACGGCGATGGAAGGCGTGGTCTCCGAAGGGACCGGCACCAACGCGGCGATCGCCGGCGTCCAGGTCGCCGGCAAGACCGGCACCGCGGAAACGCCCGGCAACGAAGCCTGCGGCGGCGGCGCCGAAGAGAACCAGGCGTGGTTCATCGGCTTCGTCCCGGCCAACGACCCGAAGATCGCGATCGCGGCCTCGGTCGAGTGCACCGAACAGTTCGGCAACGACGTCGCCGCGCCGATCTTCCGCGACGTCGCCGAAACGATCCTGGCGGGCGAAGAATGAGCGGCGGCGGGCGTGGCTGAGATCGCCGACGGCAGCGTCTTCGACGGCCGCTACCGGGTCCTCGGGCGGATCGGCGGCGGCGGCATGGCCGACGTCTACCTGGCCGAGGACACCCACCTGCAGCGGCAGGTGGCGCTCAAGGTCCTGCACAGGCGGTTCGCCCAGGACCGCGAGTTCGTCGAGCGCTTCCGCCGCGAGGCCGAGTCGGCGGCGAAGCTGGCGCACCCGAACATCGTCGCCGTCTACGACCGCGGCGAGTTCGAGGGCACCTACTACATCGCGATGCAGTACGTCGAAGGGCCGACCCTGCGCGAGCTGATCGACGCCGGGCTCTCGATCGAGCAGGCGGTGGCGATCGTCCGCCAGGTGCTGGAGGCGGCGCGCTTCGCCCACCGCCACGGGATCGTCCACCGCGACCTGAAGCCGCAGAACGTGATCGTCGACCCGGACGGCAAGGCGATGGTGATGGACTTCGGCATCGCCCGCGCCGGCGTCTCGGAGATCACCCAGACCGGCTCGGTGATGGGGACGCCGCACTACCTCTCGCCGGAGCAGGCGCAGGGGCAGGAGGTGACCGCGCTCTCCGACCTCTACTCGATCGGCGTGATCCTCTACGAGGCGCTCACCGGCCGCGTCCCGTTCGACGGCGAAAGCGCGGTCGCGGTGGCGATGAAACAGGTCTCCGAGGTGCCGCAGCGGCCGAGCTCGCTGAACCCGCGGGTCTCGCCGGCACTCGACGCGGTGGTGATGCGGGCGCTCGAAAAGGACCCCGGCCAGCGCTTCCAGAACGCCGACGCCTTCATCGCGGCGCTGACCGAGGCGATGCGCAACCCCGGCGTCGGCGCCGCCACCGCCGACTTCGCGGCGCTGCCGCCGGCCTATGTCGTCCCGATCGAGGGCGAGGAGGTCGCCGAGGGCGAGGAGGAGCGCAAGCGCAAGCGGTGGTGGCTGATCGGCCTCGCGGCGGCGGTCGTGGTCGGCCTGCTGGTCGCCTTCCTCTTGACCCGCGACACCTCGACCGAAGTCCCCAACGTGACCGGCGAAGAGCGCAGCGCCGCCACCGAACGGCTCGAACGCAACGGCTTCAAGGTCGCGAAAATCGTCGAAGTCCACCGGCAGACGCGCTCCGGGGTCGTGCTCGAGCAGGAACCGACCGCCTCGCCGCCGGGCCCCGAGGCCGAAGAAGACTGCTCCTTCCTCACCCTCTTCTGCTCGAAGCCGGCGGTGACGCTGACGGTCAGCGCCGGCCCCGGCTCGAGCCAGATTCCGAGCGTCGCCGGCGAGCCCGCCGAAGAAGCCGAAGAAGCGCTCGAAGAAGCGGGCTTCAAGGTCGCGGTCGAACGCCAGAACTCCGACTCGGTCGAAGAAGGGCTGGTGATCCACACCGAGCCCGGTGGCGGCGAAAGCGCGACCAACGGCTCGACCGTGGTGATCTTCGTCTCCCGCGGCCCGAAGCTGGCCAGGGTGCCGGTGCTGGTCGGCACCAACCGGCGCACCGCGGTGCAGCTGATCCGCTCGCGCGGCCTGGTCCCCGAAGTCGGCGAAGAAGAAACCGAATCGGCGCCGGGGGGCGAAGTGCTGCAGCAGACGCCGTCGGCCGGCCAGCAGGTCGAACCGGGCTCGACGGTCGCGATCGTCGTCGCCAAGGCGAAGCAGAAGGCGAAGGTCCCGAACGTGATCGGCAAGGAACGGCGAGCCGCGGTGGAAGCGATCCGCGCCGCCGGCTTGGCGCCGTTCGTCGAAGAAGAAGAAACCGAAGTCGAAGGCCAGATCGGCCGCGTCCTCGACCAGTCGGCGCCACCCGGCACGCGCCTTCCCGAAGGCGCCGAAGTGACCCTGACGGTCGGCAAGCGGGCGCAGGTGGAACCCGAAGAAGAAGAAATCGAACCCGAAGAAGAAGGGCTCGAAGAAGGGGAAGGCCCGTGAGGGTCGCGGTGCTGAGCGGCGGCCGCTCCTCCGAGCACGAGGTCTCGCTCCGCTCCGGCGCCTCGGTCGCCCGCGGCCTCGAAGCGGCGGGCCACGAGGTGGTCGAGGTGCTGCTCGACCGCGATGGCGGCTGGAGTACCGGGGGCGAGCCGGTCGCGCTGGCCCCCGGCGGCGGCCTGCTCGGCGCCGAGGTCGCCTTCCCGGTCCTGCACGGCTCCTTCGGCGAGGACGGCAGCCTGCAGGGCGTGCTCGAGTTCCTCGACCTGCCCTACGTCGGCTCCGACGTCCTCGCCTCGGCGACCTGCATGGACAAGCTGACGCTGAAGCGCCTGCTCGCCAACCGCGGCATCCCCCAGGTCGAGTTCGTCGCCGTCGGCGAGCCGGGCTGGCGCCGCGCGCGCCGAGCGCGAGCTGGGGCTGCCGCTCTGGGTCAAGCCCTCGCGGATGGGCTCGAGCGTCGGCATCACCCGCGTCGCCGACCTCGCTGAGCTCGACGCGGCGGTCGAGCTCGCCCTCCGCCACGATCCGCGGGTGATCATCGAGGCCTCCGCCGGCGGCCGCGAGGTCGAGTGCTCGGTGCTCGGCAACGAGGACCCCGAGACCTCCCAGCCGGGCGAGATCCTCGCCCACGCCGACTGGTACGACTACGAGGCCAAGTACGAGGAGGGCGGCATGGACCTCGCCGTCCCCGCCCCGATCTCCGAGCTCGAGACCGCCCGCGTCCGCGACCTCGCCGCCGAGGTCTTCACCCTCGCCGGCTGCTCCGGCCTGGCCCGCTGCGACTTCTTCCTGGAGCCGGACGGCAGGGTGTTGGTGAACGAGATCAACACGATGCCCGGCTTCACCGAGACGTCGGTCTACGCGAAATTGTTCGAGGCGGGAGGGATCGCCTACCCCGACCTCTGCGATCGCCTGGTCGGCTTGGCGGTGGGCCGCCACCGCCAAGCCCGTTCGTACGAGTTCTAGGGTCTGCCGAACGCCCTAGTCGAGAAGGATGCTCGACCCGGCGGTGGTCTCCAGTCCGAACACCGCGTCGAGTTTGGTGGCGCCACAGGTCGCGCTGGTGACGCCGGCCGCATTGCTGAAGGTGATCGTGCTGCCGCCGCCCGTGTAGCTGTAGGGCACGTTCGTGCCGGTGAAGGTGCAGGTGACTTTGGGGAGGTCCATGGTCACGACGAAGCTCATGGTGAAGGTGCCCGCGGGGGCGCCGTGCTTGATCGTGAACAGTGTGAAGTCTGTCGCCGTCACCGCGTTCCCCATCCAGAGGCAATTGCTGGTGGCGGACTGGCCGACCCCTTCGATTTCGGCTTCGGACCCGGTGTTCTTGACCACTTTGCCTTTCAGGGTCACCGTCTGGCAGGTGATCGAGCCGACAAGGGAGCTTGTCAGCGTGAAGGTTCCGACGTTTGTCCCGGAGACCGAGGTGCCGACGGCGACGAGCCCGCCGCCTGCGTTTGTGAACTGCGTGGCGCTGGCGGTTGCCGGAGCTGCGACGGCGAGCAGTGCGGCAACCGACATCAGCAGGCAGAGCTTTCTGGCCATCTTCGTTCCTCCCCGATGAAGTTGTTCGGCCGAGACCGGGGGTCAAGGTAACCCGCGAAATCGGCGGCGGCCGGCCCTCGACGGGGTCTCCCCGCAAATCTCGCTGGACGAATGCCCGCGCGCGCAGATCGGCACGCGCAGATCGTGCTACTCGACCAGCTTCACGTCCGAGATCTCCACCTGGTACCGCCCTTCCTGATCCCGCGCCGGCGACGCCTTCGTGAACCAGATCAGGAAGTGCTGCGCCGGCGAGCTCACTTCCAGGGGTATTTCCGCCGTCCCGTTCGCCTTCTTCACTTCGCCCACCGGATCGCCCCATTCCTGCAACTTCTCCGGGGGGCTTCCAGACGTCGCGAATATCTGCGCATCCCATCCCGGCGTCGGCGTCTTGATGATCATCTCGGTCGGCTTGCTCGGCTCGGTGTCTACGTAGAGGCCGACGCCGGGGTCGGGACCGGTCTTGGTGCCGGCGAAGGTGGGGGTGTCGTAGTGCTCGGTCGACCAGGCGGTGGTGGTCGGGTTGCCGTCGACCGCGAGGCCGATCGTTTCGTCGTTCTCTTCGCTGTCGCCCTGCGGGTCGTAGGCGCTCGCTTCGGTGATGTCGACGGGAGTTCCCTTCGCCTGCGACGAACCGCCGCCTCCGCCGCCGCCGCCACCGACGGGGCTGTTGCCGGAGCCGATCAGCTGCGTCGCGGCGACGGCGCCGCCGCCGACCACGAGGATCAGCAGGATCGCCGCCCACGACCAGCGGGCGCGGCTGGAGAGCTTGCGCTTCGCCGCCGGCACCGCCTCCAGCACGCTGGTCGCCTCGCCGGTGGTCGAGCCGGCCCGCGCCGCCTCCACCTCGAGTGCGGTCGAGAGGTCGTCGATCATCTCGCCGACGTCCTGGTAGCGCTGGTCCGGGTCCTTCGAGGTCGCCCGCTCGACCACCAGCGCCGCCGCCGCGGAGAGCTCGGGGCGCCGCTGCTGAACGTCCGGCATCTCCTCGTTGACGTGTTTCATCGCCACCCCGACCTGGCTGTCGGCGTGGTAGGGGACCTGGCCGGTCAGCATCTCGTAGAGGACGACGCCGAGCGAGTAGATGTCGGAGCGCTGGTCGACGGGGTGGCCCATCGCCTGCTCGGGGGAGACGTAGTCGGTGGTGCCGAGGACGCGGCCGGTCGCGGTCAGGCCGTCGCTCTCGAGCTGGCGGGAGATGCCGAAGTCGGTCAGCTTCGCGCGGCCCTCGGCGTCGATCAGGACGTTCTGCGGCTTGATGTCGCGGTGCACCATCCGCCGCGCGTGGGCGACGGTGAGGCCACGGGCGATCTCGATCGCGTAGGCGAGCGCCTCCTGGGCGTCGAGGGCGCCGACCCGGCTGATCCGCTGCTTCAGCGTTTCGCCCTCGACGTACTCGAAGACGATGTAGGGGTGGCCTTTGTCCTCGCCGGCGTCGATCACCGCGACCACGTTCGGGTGCGAGAGCTTCGCCACCGCCCGCGCCTCCTGCCGGAAGCGCTCGAGCTGGTCGGCCTGCTCGGACATCTCGCGGTGCATCACCTTGACCGCCACCTGCCGGTCGAGCGTCGTGTCGCGCGCCAGGTAGACGGTCGACATGCCGCCGCTGCCGAGCTTCGCCTCCAGCCGGTAGCGGCCGGAAAGCATCGTTCCGATCATCTGCGAGCTGGTCGAGGCGGGGTCCATCGGATCAGTCGCCGAACGTTACGGCCCCGGACCATGCCAAGTCCATGAACTGGAGAGCACGGCAGGCCACCGTGCAGAAAAGCTAACGGTGGACGCGCCGCTCGCCGGCGACCACGCGGCCGATCCGCGCCGCCCCGGGGTAGTGCCCGCGCAGCATCTCGAGCGCCGTTTCCTCGTCGCCGCCCGGGACGACGACGCAGAAGCCGCAGCCCATGTTGAAGACCTCGTGCATCTCCTCGTCCGCGACGTCGCCCTGCTCCCGGATCAGCTCGAAGATCGCCGGGACCGGCAGCGGCGCGTCGATCTCGTAGTCCGACCTCGGCCGCCAGCCGCAGCAGGTTGTTGACCCCGCCCGAGGTGATGTGGGCGAGGCCGTGGACCGCGACCGGCGAGCGCAGCAGCTCGATGATCGGCTTCACGTAGATCTCGGTCGGCTCCAGCAGCGCCTCGCCGAGCGGCCGGCCGAGCCGGCCCCCGGGGTCGGCGTCGAAGTCGAGCCCGGCCAGCGCCGCCCGCGCCAGCGTGTAGCCGTTCGAGTGCAGGCCGGAGGAGGGCAGGCCGATGACGACGTCGCCGGGCGCGACCGCGCCGCCGTCGACGATCGCGTCGAGGGCGACGGTCCCGAAGCAGGCACCGGAGACGTCGACCCCGTGGACCATCTCGCCGAGCTGCGCCAGCTCGCCGCCGGGAATCTCGATCCCGGCCAGCGTCGCGCCCCGCGCCAGCCCGACGCCGATCTGCTCGCAGACCTCGACGCTCGCCCGGTCGATCGCGACGTAGTCGAGCATCGCCAGCGGCTCGGCGCCGACGCAGATCACGTCGTTGACGTTCATCGCCACGCAGTCGATCCCGACCGTGTCGAGCTTCCCCAGCTGTTCGGCCAGCACCAGCTTCGTCCCGACCCCGTCGGTCGAGAGCGCGACCCCGAGGTTGTCGGCGATCCGGATCACGCTCGCGTAGTGCCCCGGCAGCGGCACCTGCGCGCTCGGCCGGTCGAGGCGGATCCCGCCCAGCGCCCGCACCAGCGCCGCCACCGCGTCGTCCGCCGTGCCCTGGTCGACTCCGGCTTTGGCGTAGGCGTCAGTCATCCGCGCCCCGCAGTCTCGCATCGATATCGGGCGCGGGAGAGAAGACGTAGCGGTGACCACTCCGCCGCCGCGTCAGCAGGCCGCGCTCGGCGAGGATCCGCAGGTCGGAGCGAGCGGTCTCGTGGGAAACGCGGTGGCTGGCGGCGTGGCTGCCGAAGGAATAGAGGGCGTCGGGCCGGCGGATCGCATCGCTGAGCAGAGCAAGCTGGCGGCCGTTGAGAACCTCGTCTCCGCGCAGCAGCGCCTCGACGTTCCTGGTCGCGGCGATCTTCCGCTGCAGGTATTCGTGGAGGTCGTCGATTGCCTGCTCGATCACGCCGAGCTGGTGGATCAGGAAGTAGGTGGTGTCTCCTTCGTCGGTCTCGGTTTCCATGAAGGCGCGGACGTACTGCGCCGGCGCTTTGCGAAGCAGCCTCGAGATCGGCAGGTACTCGGCGAGCCAATAGCCGCGCCGCCGCATCTGCCAGAAGAAGAGAATCCGGGCGGTTCGGCCGTTCCCGTCGACGAAGGGGTGGTCGTAGGCGAGCCAGAAGTGAAGGAGGATCGCGCGGACGACCGGATGGACGAAGCGCTCGCCGCCTTCGTCCTCGTTGGCGAAATCGCAGAGCGCCTGGAGGCGACCCGGCAGCTGGTCGGCGGGAGGCGGAACGTGCACCGGCTGGTCGTCATCGCGGTCGAACACCCGCACCCGGTCTTCGTCGGCGGTCTGCATCCGCCCCGCCATCGAGGGATCCTCCAGCGTGCTGTCGGAGATGATCCGGTGCAGGTCGAGGATCTTCTCCGGGGTGAGAACGTCACCGATCTCCTCGCGCATGAACTGGAGCGCCTGGTAATTGTTGGCGATCATCCGCTCGCCGCGATCCCGCGGCGGCCGGCCGCTCCTCAGCAGATCCTTGGCGACCAGCCGCGAGGTCGTCGCTCCCTCGAGCTGGCTGGAGCGAATCGCCTCCTCCATCAGCGAGTTGACGAGGTAGCGCTGGCGCGCGTCGCGCTCGGAGGCGACCACCTCCTCCATCGCGATCTCGCCGGCGACGCGCTGGTCGACCCGGTGGAGACGACGAAGGATCAGGTCGGGGGTGGTGTAGACGAAGGCCTCGCCGAGGGGATCTCGCAGCGGCAGCTCGCGGAACTCGTCTTTACGGGCGAACTTGACCCGGACCCACCATTGCTCGCTGGTGAGGCTGGCCGGTGGATCCAGGTGGCGCAGCTTGTCCCAGTGCAGGTAGCGATCCCGCTCGACGATCTCGGCAGGGGCGTCAATCGCCTGGAGGAGACTCTTCCCTCCGAGTTTTACGGCTACGTCTGCGTATGAAGGCGGTTTCTGCAGGTACAACGAAGCTCCAAGTCAACTCCAAGTTTCTCCAAGATTTGGAATTGTAGCCAACTCCAAGTCAACTCCAAGTTTCTCCAAGATTTGGAGTTGGAGTCAGGGGGAGCGACGCAACTTGACGAACACCGCCGCGGCCAGGGCGCCGCGGTAGGCAGCGTAGGGCCAGAGCGCGCGGTCGCGCTCGACGAGGCGGATCAGGCGCTGCGAGGCGATGGTCGAGGCGAAGGAGGCGGCGATGCCGAGGCCGAGCGAGCGGCGCAGCTCCGGGGTGGTCCCGCGCCGCGCCAGGCGCGCGCCCTTCAGCGCCGTCGCGCCGACGATGATCGGCAGCGCCACCGTCCGCGAGAGCAGGTTCGCCTGGTCGCGGGAGAAGCGGCGGGCGCGGGCCGCCGCCAGGGTGACGCCGTTGCGCGAGACGCCCGGTGCCAGCGCCGTCGCCTGGGCCAGACCGAGGGCGAGGCCGTCGAGCGGGGTCGCCTCGCCGCGGCCGCGCTGCTGCGGCCGGGTGTCGGCGACGGCCATCGCGCTCGCCCCCGCGAGCAGGCCCCAGGCGGTCGCCCGCGGGCCGCCGAGGCGTTCCTCGATCGGCCGCTCGAAGAAGTAGCCGACGAAGGCGGCCGGCAGGAAGGAGAGGGCGAGCAGCAGGCCGCGCCGCCATTCGAAGCTGCGCAGCTCTTCGGCGATCACCCGCCGCTGGCCGATCAGAAGGGCCGCCGCCGCGCCGGTGTGGAGCGCCACCTCGAAGCTCTTGCGCACCTCGGGGTCGATCTCCTCCCAGTCCCAGCCGGCCAGCCAGGGGAGGAGGACGATGTGGGCGGAGGAGGAGATCGGCAAGAGCTCGGCCGGGCCCTGGACGATTCCCAGCGCCAGCGCCCGGCGCACCGGGATCGGCGCCTCGCCGGAGCCGTCCCGGAGCGACTCTCCGGCGTCGCTCAAACCCCGCTCAAGCCTCGCTGGCGCCGGTCGGCTCGGCGCCGCGCCGGCGCCGCCTGACGATCCAGTAGACGATGCCGGCGACGATCGCCACCGCGATCACGTAGTCGAGGTAGCCGAGGTTGTGGCGCCAGTGTTCCCAGTTCGAGCCGACGCCCCTGCCGAGCAGCGCCAGCCCCAGCACCCAGGGGATCGAGCCGACCAGGGTCAGCAGCAGGAAGCGCCAGAACGGCATCCTGGCGACGCCGGCCGGCAGCGAGATGAAGGTGCGGACGATCGGCAGCATGCGGCTGAAGAAGACCGCCCAATTGCCGTACCTGGCGAACCAGTCGTCGGCCCATTTGAGGTGCTTCTGGTTGATGTGGATGAGGCGGTTCTTCTCCAGCAGGTCGAGCCGCCCGTAGTAGCCGACCGCGTAGGCGATCGTCGAGCCGACGACGTTGCCGAGCACCCCGGCGGCGACGATTTCGAACAGGGTCAGTTCGCCTTTGGAGACGCTGAAGCCGGCGAACAGCATGATCGCCTCGCTGGGGATCGGGATGCAGGCCGACTCGAAGATCATCAGCACGAAGACGCCGGCGGCGCCGGCCGAGCCGATGAATTCGGTGGCGACGTCGACGATCGGTTCGACGATCTTGTCGGTGATGGTGGCGAGGTAGAGAAGCCCCATTCAGCGGCCATCGTACGCAAGCCGCTCCCCGTCGCACCGTCAGCATCGACGCGCTTCAGATTGCGCCCGTAGACTGGACGGCGTCAGATGAGTCGTCTGAACCACCCCGTCTACCGCATCCGGGTCATCCAGGTGCTGGCGGACGCGCTGCTGATCGCGCTCGCCTACTTCATCGCATTCCAGCTGCGATTCCTCGACGACGCCCACGGCTGGCCGCACCGCTACGAGGTGCTGTTCGCGCAGACGGTCGGCTTCGTGATCGCCGGCAAGCTGATCATCTTCGCCGCCTTCGGCCTCTACCAGAAGTGGTGGCGCTACGTCAGCGGCCGCGACTTCATGCAGATCCTGCGCGCCGTCGCCGTCGCCAGCGCGATCCTGGTGATCGTCTTCGCGGTGCTGGCTCTGCACCCGCAACTGCCGCGCTCGGTCGAGGTGATCGACTTCATCATGACCCTGATCCTGATCGCCGGCGGCCGCCTCGCGGTGCGGCTGATCGTCGAGCGGCCGACACGCGGAGAGCGGCTGCCGAAGCACGAGGTGCTGGTCGTCGGCGCCGGCTCCGGCGGCCAGATGGTGGTCCGCGAGCTGCAGCTCAACCCCAACCTCGGCGCCACCGCGATCGGCTTCGTCGACGACGACCCGCGCAAGCGGGGGATGCGCATGCTCGGGCTGAAGGTGCTCGGCTCGACCCGCGACATCGAAGCGATCCTCGACGAGACCGAGCCCGACGAGGTCGTGATCGCGATTCCCTCGGCGCCGGGCAGCCTGCGCGGCCAGGTGGTCGCCGCCTGCCGCGAGCGGGAGATCCGGGTCCGCACCCTGCCGACCGTCTTCGAGCTGCTGCGCGGCGGCGTCCAGCTCAACCGCCAGCTGCGCGAGGTGCGGGTCGAGGACGTGCTCGGCCGCGACCCGATCGTCCGCGAGCTCGACCGGGTCGCCGCCTACCTGCGCGACCGGATCGTGCTGGTCACCGGCGCCGGAGGCTCGATCGGCTCCGAGCTCTGCCGCCAGATCGCCCAGGTCAAGCCGCGCTTGCTGGTGATGCTCGACCACGCCGAGGACAACCTCTTCCAGATCGACCGCGAGATGGTCGAGGAACGCCACTTCACCAGCGTCGAGGCGGTGCTCGCAGACTGCAAGGAGCCGCATCGGATGCTCGAGGTGATGCAGCGCTTCAAGCCCGACGTCGTCTTCCACGCCGCCGCCTACAAGCACGTGCCGCTGATGGAGTCGAACCCGCTCGAGGCGGTCCGCAACAACGCGATCGCGACCCGGGTCACCGCCGAGACCGCCGCCGCCTCGAAGGTCGAGCGCTTCGTCCTGATCTCGACCGACAAGGCCGTCAACCCGCAGACCGTGATGGGCGCCTCGAAGGCGATGGCCGAGTGGATCGTCGAGGCCGCCGGCGTCGCCCACCCCGGCACCCGCTTCGCCTCGGTCCGCTTCGGCAACGTGCTCGCCTCCTCCGGCTCGGTGGTGCCGATCTTCCGCCGCCAGATCGAGCGTGGCGGCCCGGTCACCGTCACCCATCCGGAGATGACCCGCTTCTTCATGACGATCCCGGAGGCGGTGCAGATGGTGATCCGGGCGGGCGACATCGGCGCCGGCAAGGGCGAGGTCTTCGTCCTCGACATGGGCGAGCCGGTGCGGATCGTCGACCTGGCGGAGAACATGATCCGGCTCGCCGGCTATGAGCCCGAACGGGACATCGCGATCGAGTTCGTCGGCCCGCGGGCGGGGGAGAAGCTGCACGAGGTGCTGTTCTCGGCCGGCGAGACGCCGCAGGCGACGGCGGCGCGACGGATCAACCGGGCGGTCCGCGAGACGCCGCTCGACGTCGACTGGGTCGAATCGACGCTCAACTCGCTCGAGCACCTGGTTCTGGCCGGCGACGAGGCTAATTTGGCGGAGCGGGTAGTGGACTTGGTCTCCGCCCGCGGTGGTGACGCCGCGACGGTCATGTACGACGAGTAGCCTCTCGCAACTCTCTTGGTCCATGTGATCGAACAAATCGGCGCGTTCGCCGGTCTGGCCGCCTTCCTGGGCCTCGCCGTGCTCGCCCTGCTCTCCTTCGCCCACGGGCGCGACATCCGTCGCCTCCGCGATTGGGCGGGGTCGGCGCCGGAGCGCGAAGCCGAGCGCAAGGAGCAGACCTCGGCGATCGCCGCCCAGCGGGCGGAGGAGCTGCGGGCGCTGGAAGAAGCGCGCACGGCCGAGCACGAGGCGATCGAGAGCCGCGAAATCCGGCGCCAGCGCCGCGATGAAGGACTGCCCGAACTGACCCGCGGCGAGCGCCTCCGCGAGGGCTTCTCGAGCTTCGGCGACCGGCTCTCGCAGCCGCTGGTGCTGGCGGCGATCTTCCTGGTCGCGCTGCTGATCGCGGCCGGCGTCGTCTACGCGGTCACCTCGGGCGGCGACGAAGGCGCCCAGGGCAACACCTCGACGCGGACCGCGCAGACCGTCAAGCCGAGCGAAATCGAAGTCGCCGTGCTGAACGGCACCTCGGCGGCCGGGCTCGCCGCCACCTACGGCGACAAAGTCGAAGAAAAGGGCTTCGAAGCCGGGCCGATCACCAACTCGAGCGAAACCTTCGAAACCTCGGTGGTGATGTTCAAGCCCGGACACGAGCCGGAAGCGAAACTGGTCGGCAAACGCGTCGGCATCCCGAAAGTGCAGCCGATGAGCGGCGAAATCGCGCAGGTCGCGCAGAAAGCGAACGTCGCGGTGGTGGTCGGCGAGGACAATGCCGAAGCGGCCGAATAGTGGTCGCCGCTCGCTGAGCCCCGCCGCCGTCGTCTTCGCCCTGCTGGTCCTCGCCACGCTCGCCGCCTTCGCCTACGCGCAGCGGCTGAAGCGCGACCCGCTGGTCGTCGACAAGGTCAGCTTCGTCGCCGCGCCGGTGCCGGCCAATCCCGAGCACCGGGTCCACAACTTCACCCCGAACGGCGACTGCCGCAACGACCAGCTGCGAGTCCGCTTCCGGACGACGGTCTCCGACGACGCCAACGTGCAGATCGTCAAGCCCGGCGGCAAGGTCGTGGTGACGCTGGCGCGCGAAGAGTTCCTCAAGCGCTACCACTTCCACACCTTCTACTGGGACGGCCGCCAGCGCGACGGCGGCATCGCCCGGCGGGGTCGCTACAAGCTGCGGGTGACGCTGCTCGGCGAAGACCGGGTGCTGGTGCTGCCGGGGACGATCCACCTGCACGACGTGCCGCCGCAGCCGGGGCGCCTCTGCGTGCAGGCCACGGCGCCGCAGCAGGGCGGCGACGGGGGGGCCGGTTGAGCGACGTCCTCTCCGGCGCCGGGGTCCTGGTCGCCGCCTCCGCCAGCGCCGCCGCGATCCTCCTGCCGCCGAGCCGCGCCCGCACGGCGGCGATGCTGGCGGCGCTCGTCCTCTTCCCGATCCTGATCCTCGGCGACCAGTGGCACACCCACCAGATCGTCGATCTGCGCGAAAGCACCGACCGGCTGGTCGCGCTGCTGGCGGCGGGGGCGGTCGCGGTGCTCGCCCTGGCGGCGATCTTCCGCCGCTGGCCGCTGCTGATGCCGCTGGCGATCGTCGCGGCGCTGCCGTTCCGGGTGCCGCTCCACTCCGGCGGCGACACCGCCAACCTGCTGGTGCCGCTCTACCTGGTGCTGGCCGGCGCGGTCCTCGCCACCGCGCTCCGCGACTGGAGCTCGCCACCGCCCTCCCGCGGCCGCCGCCACGGGCCGCTGCTCTGGCTGCCGCGCCTGCTGGCCGCCTTCGTCGTCCTCTACGCGCTGCAGTCCTTCTACTCGGACGACTTCTCGAAAGCGCTGCAGAACACCTGCTTCTTCCTCGTCCCCTTCACCGTCGCCTACGCGCTGCTCGGCGACGTCGAGTGGGACCGGCGGCTGCTCTCCTTCACCCTGGTCCTGGTCGCGGCGGAGGCGGTCGCCTTCGTCCTCGTCGGCTCGGTCGAGTACGTCAGCCGCAGCCTCTTCTGGAACGACGCGGTGATCCGCTCGAACGAATTCCACACCTACTTCCGCGTCAACAGCGTCTTCTGGGACCCCAACGTCTACGGCCGCTACCTGGCGCTGGTGCTGGTGGTGGTGACGACGGCGCTGCTGTGGGTCCGGGACCGGCGCCCGTTCTGGCTGCTGGCGGGGACGATTCTGGTCCTCTGGCTCGGCCTCGCCGAGACCTTCTCGCAATCGAGCTTCATCGCCCTGCTGGCCGGGCTGGCGGTGCTGGCGGCGCTGCGCTGGAGCTGGCGCTGGACGCTGGCGGCGGTCGCCGTCGGCGTCGTCGGGGCGGTGTTGGTGGTGCTGCTGATCGGCGGCAAGGGCGTCAACTTCTCGCGCATCAACATCGACACCAGCGGTCGCGGCAACCTCGTCTCCGGCGGCGCCAAGCTGTTCGCCGAACGGCCGCTGCAGGGCTACGGCTCGGGCTCCTTCCAGGCCGCCTACGGGGAGCACCGCGACGACAGGAAGGCGCCGGTGACGATCTCCCACACCGAGCCGGTCACCGTCCTCGCTGAGCAGGGGATCGTCGGCTTCGCGCTCTACGCGGCGCTGATCGTGGTCGCCCTCTGGACGATGGGGGCCGGGATGTGGGCGCGGGCGCCGGATGCGGCGCGCGGGCGGGCGCCGACGGTGCTCGACGCGGCCCGCGCCGCGGTGCTGGCGACCTTCGTCGCGCTGCTCGTCCACACGCTCGCCTATGCCGGCTTCTTCGAGGACCCGATCACCTGGGTGCTGCTCGCTGTGGGCGCGTCGCTGGCAGCGGACCCCGCCGGCCGGGTCCGCGCGCCCGCTTAGGCTCCCTCCGTGTCGGGCTACCTGCGCCGCCTCGCGACGACCGGAGCCGCCTACACGGCGGCGAGCATCTTCTCGAAGCTGATCGCGGTCGCCCTGCTGCCGCTCTACACGCGTCACCTCAGCCCCGCCGACTACGGCGCCGCCGAGGTGATGTTCGCCGCCGTCGTCACCGCCAGCATCGTCGTCCGCTTCGGATTGCTGGAGGCGCTGCTGCGCTTCTATTACAAGGCCGACGAGGACCCCGAGCGGGTCGTCGCCGGCACCTTCGCCGGGCTCTTCTGGCTCTCGACGCTCGGCGCCCTGATCGCGCTGCCGCTGGCGACCCCGCTCGCCGAACTGCTGCTCGACCAGCCGCCGGCCGAGCTGGCGCGGATCCACGCGACCGAGCTGGCGCGGATCTCGATCGGCGGCCTCTGGGTGCTGACGATGATGGAATTCCTGCTGACCCTGTTCCGGGTCGAGGAGCGGGCCCGTGCCTACTTCCTGACCACGCTGCTGAACGTGCTGGCGACGATCGCGCTGACCGTGGTCCTGGTGGTCGGCCTGGGGGAGGGGGCACGGGGCCTCCTGCTCGGCAGCTACGCGACCGGCGCCGCCTTCGTCCTCGCCCTCGTCGCGCTCAACTGGCGCCGGCTCAGCCTCCGCTTCGACCTGCCGCTGCTGCGCCGCCTCTTCCGCTTCGGCCTGCCGACGATGCCGGCCGAGGTCTCCCTCTACGCGCTCAACTTCGTCGACCGGATCATCATCGTCCGCTCGGCGGGGCTGACCGAGGCCGGTCTCTACTCGCTGGCGGTCAAGTTCGCCCAGGCGGTCAACGTCCTCGTCCGCGGCTTCCAGCTCGCCTGGCCGCCGCTCGCCTATTCGATCCGCAACGACGACGAGGCCCGTCGCGTCTACGCCACCGTGGTGACGCTCTTCGTCGGCGGCTGCGCCTTCGTCGTCACCGGCATGTGGCTCTACTCGCGCTGGATCCTCCGCGCCCTGGCGGCCCCCGAATTCTTCGACGCCTACGAAGCGGTCGGGCTGATCGCCGCCGCGGTCACCCTCTACGCGCTCTACATGGTGATGGTCGTGATCCTCGGCAGGACCGGCCGCACCGAGTTCAACCTGCCCGCCGCGATCGCCGCCCTGGTCGTCAACGTCGCCCTCAACCTGGTGCTGGTGCCGCCCTTCGGGATCGTCGGCGCCGCCCTCGCCCTGCTCGCCTCCTACCTGGTGGTGACGGCGCTGATGTACGTCTTCACCCAGCGCCTCTTCCCGGTGCCCTACCAGTGGGGGAGGCTGGCGCGGGTCGTCCTCGCGGCCGCGGCCCTGATTGCGATCGGCGAGCTGGTGATGCCGACCTCCGGGTTCCTCGGCTTCCTTGGCCGCGGCGCGCTCTGGCTGCTCTACCCGCTGGCGCTCTGGCTGAGCGGCTTCTTCACCGCCGAGGAGCGCGGCTGGATCGCCCACCTCCGGCACCCGGCTCGGGTGGCCGCCTCGATCGCCGCCCTGCGTGCGCAGCCGCCCGCCGTCGAGGGAGCGCTCCCCGAGGTCTACGAAGCCGAGCGCGCCGACGAGGACCGCGCCGTCTGACCCCGCTAGCGGTACTCGGCGCGGTCGCGGATCGATTCGCCGCGGTTCGGGAACAGCGCCTGGCGGGCATGAGCGCGGAAGATCGGCGCGGTCGGCTGGCGGCGGGCGCCGGCGACGGCCGCGCGGACGGCGTAGGCCCAGGCGGTGAGGCCGCGCACCGCGAGCGCCGCCGGGCGGCCGTGGTGCTTGCGCATGTAGAGGTCGCGGTTGCGGTGGAATTCGACTATCCGCGGCAGGCCGGCCGCGAGGTCAGTCGCCAGCTGGTCGTGATGGACCGCCTCCGCGGCGGGGACGAACAGCTCGTGCCAGCCGGCGTCGGCGAGCCGCTTGGCGAAGTCGCACTCGTCGTAGTAGACGAAGAAGTCGGGGTCGAGGAAGCCGACCTGCTGGGCCGCGGTGCGGCGGACCAGCAGCGCGCTCGACTGAGCCCAGTCGACCCGCCGGGTCGCGGTGCCCTTGCTCTGCACGGTCAGCCAGCGGTGCAGGAAGAGGGCGCCGGCGAGCGCGGTGCCGACTCCCGGGAAGCGCCAGGCGCACGGGGTGGGGCGGCCGCCGGAGTCGAGCAGCTGCGGGGTCGCCGCCGCCGCCCGCGGGTCGGCGGCGAGCGCCGCGATCAGCGCCGCCACCGCTCCCGGCCGTAGCTCGGAGTCCTCGTTCAGCAGCAGGCAGTACTCGCCGCCCGCCTCCTGCAGCAGGGCCGAGTCGTTCTCTGCCTTGCCGGTTCGCCGCTCGCGTTCGATCACGACCGCATCGCCACCGCGGGCGCGGACGGCGGCGGCGGAGCCGTCGTCGGAGGCGTTGTCGAGGACCAGCACCTCGCGCTCCAGCTGCGGCGGGTGGGTGCGGTCGATCGTCTCGAGGCAGGCGAGCAGCAGCTCGCGGCCGTTGGTGTTCACGACGCAGTAGGAGAGCGCGGGCGGCAAGTCGGTCACGATAATCGCCCGCTAGACAATTACTAGACATCTGGTGTCTACCTCGTGCGCGTCCAGCTAGTCGACCCATCCGCCTTCACCCCGCCCTACGACCGCGCCCTCGCGGCGGCGCTCGCCCGCGCCGGCGCCGAGGTCGAGCTGGTCACCACCGAGTTCCTCTACGGCGAGGTGCCGCCCGCCGACGGCTACGCGGTCGACGAGCGCTTCTACCGGCGCAGCGCCGCGCGGGGCCTCGCCGCCTCCGGCCGGCTGCCCTTCAAGATCGCCGAGCACATCGGCGACATGCTGCGCTTCCGCCGCGCCGCCGGCGCCGACGTCGTCCACTACCAGTGGCTGACCCTGCCCGGCCTCGACGCGCTGCTCCTGCCGCCGACCCGCCCCCGGGTGATGACCGCCCACTACGTCCTGCCGCCCGACCCCTCTCGCCGCCAGGTCGCCTCGGCACGCCGCGTCTTCGGCCGCATGGACGCCGTCGTCGCCCACTCCGAGCACGGCGCCGCGCGACTGCGCGATGAGGTCGGCCTGGCAGCAGAGCGCGTTCGTGTGATCCCCCACGGCGCCTTCGACTACCTGACCCGGCTGGCGGCGCAGGAGCCGCTGCCGGCGGAGCTCGAGGGCGCCGAGGGCCCGGTGATCCTCTCCTTCGGCCTGATCCGCCCCTACAAGGGCCTCGAGCAGATGCTCCAGGCCTTCGCCCGCCTCGAGGGGGCGGAGCTGTGGATCGTCGGCAACCCGCGGATGGACGTCGCCGCGCTGCGCGAGCTGGCGGCGGCGGCGCCGGGCCGGGTCCGCTTCGTCACCCGCTTCGTCGGCGAGGCCGAGATCCCGGCGATCTTCCGCCGCGCCGACGTCGTCGCGCTGCCCTACCTCGACGCCGAGCACTCCGGCGTCCTCTACACCGGCCTCGCCTTCGGCAAGCCGCTCGTGCTGAGCGCCGTCGGCGGCTTCCCCGAGGTGGCGGCGACCGGCGCCGCCCGCCTCGTCCCGCCGGGTGACGTCGATGCCCTCGCCGCCGTCCTCGCCGAGCTGATCGGCGACGAGGCCGCCCGCGCCGAGCTGGCCGCCGCCGCCCGCGCCGCGGCTGCCGGCCCCTACTCCTGGGAGGAGGCCGCCCGCCTCACCCTCGACCTCTACCGCGAGCTGCTCGCGCCTCGCCCGTGACCGCCGCCGCCTTCTTCTTCTGGCTCAGCGTCGCGCTGCTGCTCTACACGCACCTCGGCTATCCGCTGGCGCTCGCGTTCGTCGTAAGGATGCGTATTTCGTCCCAACGACGAACGCAGGCGCCGGAACTGGCCGCCGCGGACCTGCCGACCGTCTCCCTGATCGTCCCCGCCTACGACGAGGAGGAGGTGATCGCCGCCAAGGTCGCCAACGCGTTGGCGCTCGACTACCCGCGCGACCGCCTGCAGGTGATCGTCGCCTCCGACGGCTCCGGCGACCGCACCGCCGCGCTGGCCCGCGCCGCCGGCGCCGGCCTCGTCCTCGAGCTGCCGCCTGGCGGCAAGGTCGCCGCCTTGAACGCCGCCGCCGAGCAGGCGGCCGGCGACGTCCTCGCCTTCTCCGACGCCAACAGCGTCTGGGCGCGCGACGCGCTGCGCCGCCTGGTCGCCCCCTTCGCCGACCGCGGCGTCGGCTACGTCTGCGGCCAGGTCCGCTTCGTCGACGAGGCCGGCGACAACCCCGAGGGCGCCTACTGGCGCTACGAGATGGCGGTCCGCGAAATGGAGTCGGCGCTGGCCGGGGTGACCGCCGGCAACGGCGCCATCTACGCGGTCCGCCGCGACGCCTACCTGCCGCTCGCCGCCAGCGGCAGCCACGACCTCAGCTTCCCCTTCCTGCTCGCCAAGCGGCGCCTCCGCTCGCTCTACGCGCCCGGCGCCCGGGCCAGCGAGAAGATGGTCCCGACCCTCGGCGGCGAGCTGGCCCGCAAGCGGCGGATGATGGTCGGCCTCTGGGACATCGTCGTCGGCGAAGGGATGCTCTCGCCGCGCCGCTACCCGCCGCTCTACGCCTTCGAGCTGTTCTCCCACCGCGTCCTCCGCTACCTCAGCCCCCTGCTGCACGTGGTCGCCTTCGTCGCCAACGCGCTGCTGCTCGGCGAGGGCTGGGTCTACGACCTCCTCTTCGCCGGCCAGCTGGCGCTGCTCGCCGCCGCCCTCCTCGCCCGCCGCTTCCCGCTGATGCCTTTGCGGATCGCCCGCTACTACGTCGAGACGACCGCCTCGATCGCGCTCGGCCTCTGGGACCGGATGCGCCACGGCGCCAGTGGCCGCTGGGAGAAGGCGGAGGGGACGCGCTGATGCCGCGCGCCTTCGACCTCGCGGCCGCCGCCCTCGGCCTCCTCCTCCTCTCGCCGTTCCTGCTGGCGGCGGCGATCTGGATCAAGCTCGGCAGCCGCGGCCCGGTGGTCTACCGCCAGCGCCGCGTCGGCCGCGGCGGCGAGGAGTTCGAGCTGTTGAAGCTGCGGACGATGAGGCTCGGCTCCGACCCGGTCGGCGTCGGCACCGCCGTCCTCCGCGACGACCCCCGCGTCACCGGCGCCGGCCGCTTCCTGCGGCGCACCTCGCTCGACGAGGTCCCGAACCTGGTCAACGTGCTGCGCGGCGAGATGGCGATCGTCGGCCCCCGCCCGACGATCCCCGCCCAGGTCGTCGACTACACCCCGCAGCAGAGACGCCGCCACGAGGTCCTGCCCGGGATCACCGGCTGGGCCCAGGTGCAGGGCCGCGCCGGCATCCCCTGGGAGGAGCGGATCGAGCTCGACGTCTCCTACGTCGACCACCGCTCCGCCGCCCTCGACGCCCGCATCCTCGCCCGCACCGTCCAGCTCGTCCTCAGCGGCCAGGGCCTTGCCCCCGATTGATTCCGTAGGGTTCGCGCGGTGACCAGCGACCGCCCCGAGGTCAGCCTGCGCCGCTTCGAGCCCGGCGACGCCGCCGCGGTCCACCGCTGGTTCAACAACCCGGCCGCGACCGCCTCGCTGATGGAGCAGCGCGACGAGTTCACGGCCGAGCAGGCGGAGGCCTGGGCGCGACGGGCGATGGACGACTCGGGCGAGGACCGCAAGTACGCGATCGTCGTCGAGGGCTACGAGGAGCCGGTTGGGTTCACTGCGCTCTACGGACTCTTCCGCCAGACCGCGCCGGAGCTGGGAGCGCTGATCGGCGACGACGTGCGCGGCAAGGGGGTCGGCCGGCGGGCCGAGGCGCTGACGATCGCCAAGGCCTTCGACGAGTTCGGCGCCCACCGCGTCTACGGCCGCATCCCGGCCCGCAACGAGATCGCCAAGAAGACGGTCGCCGGGCTCGGCTGGCAGCACGAGGGGACGATGCGCGCCCACCTGGCGCGCAGGGATGGCCCGCCGGACGACTGCGAGGTCTGGGGGGTCCTGCCGGACGAGTTCCGCGCCGCCGCCGCGGACCTGCTGGGGTGAGCGGCGCGCCCGCGCGGGCGGAGCTGATCGAGGACGGCGGCGCGGCCGCCGCCTCGGAGGTCGACTTCTTCCGCTCGCCGCAGTTCCTCGCCGCCGAGGGCGTCTCCCACTCGCTGCGGATCGAGACCGCGGCCGGGGAGGAGCTGCTGGCGCCGCTGATCGTCCGCTCGATCGGCACCGGCCCCGAGCGCGACGCGACCTCGCCCTACGGCTTCCCCGGCCTCGCCGCGCCGCCGGAGCTCGTCCTCGACCCGGCCGCGGTCGACTTCGCCGCCACCGGCCTGGTCAGCGCCTTCTTCCGCCACCGGCTCGGGCCCTCGCCGCTGGCCGGCGCCACGCCGCGCAACGTGGTCCTCGTCGCCGACCCGGAGCTGCCGCGCAAGAGCCGCCCCACCGACCGCCGCCAGATCCGCCGCAACGTCGAGCGCGGCTACACGCTGGAGCTCGTCCCCGGCGCCGAGACCGGCGCCGCCCAGCGGGCCGGCTTCGTCGACCTCTACGAGCAGACGATGCGCCGCACCGAGGCCGCCCGCCGCTACTTCTTCGACCCCTCTTACTTCGACCGGGTGCTGGCCGCCGAGCGCACCTGGCTGGCGCTCGCCAGCGACCCCAAGGGCGAGCTCGCCGCCGCCTCGATCGCCACCGTCAGCGACGGCTACCTCCACTACTACCTGAGCGGCAGCGCCGACGCCCGTCTCTCCGACTCGCCGATGAAGAACGTGGTCGCGCTGCTGGTCGACCACGCCGCCGAGCTGGGGCTGCCGCTCAACCTCGGCGGCGGCATCGAGCCGGGCGACGCGCTCGAGGAGTTCAAGCGCGGCTTCGGCAACCGCGAGGAGCAGTGGCTGACCTCGGAGGTCGTCTGCGACCGGGCCGCCTACGAGCGGCTCAGCGGCGGCCGCGACGCCGGCGGCTACTTCCCCGCCTACCGCGCGCCCTAGCCGTCCGCCGGTTCCTTCGGCGTCGGCCCGGTGAACTTGAACGCGTAGACCGGCTCGCCGCCGAAGCGGCCCCAGGTCTGCTTGCCGAAGGCGCGGATCGCTTCCAGCGTCTTCGCCCCCTCGTAGGTCTTGCAGCCGAGGATGTTGGTCCAGGTCACCGCCGCCACCTGGTAGGGCATCCCTTCGTTCGGGAACATCAGCGTCGCCCCGTACATCGTGTCGTAGAGGCCCTTCAGTTCCAGCTGCGCTTTTTCGGGCAGGTTCGGCTGGTACTCGATCTCCATCCGCCCGTGCTCGAGCGAGTGGACGAAGTCGATCTCTTCCGGCGTTTCCGTGTAGGCGCCGTCGGCCTGCTGGAAGGGCGGTTCGACGTGGTTGCCCGAGTTCGGCGGCTCGGTTTCGTACTTGGGCGGTTCGGAGCCGGGCGGGATGTGTTCGTGGCCCTCGTCGCGGAGGTGCAGCCGCACCTGGCAGCCCGCCGCCTTGGCCGCCGCCGGCAGGTCCATTTCCTGCGAAGCCGCTGGCACGATCCCGGCCCGTTCGTCCGGCGTCACGCCGTTGGTCGAGCCGTAGGAGAGGTTGAGGTTGATGTGGGCGCCACCTTCGTCGAGCTGGCTGCCGGCCGGGGCGCCGCTGTCGTCACTGCCGCCGCCGCTGACGACGACGATCACGACGACGGCGATGATCACCACCACCAGCGCGGCGATTCCGTAGCCGAGCAGCAGCCGGTTGCGCCCGCCCTTGCTCGCCGCCGCTTCGGCGTCGAGGCGCTCCTGGCGCAGCTGGTCTCGGTTGCGATCCCCCTTGGCCATCGGTCCGGAAGATTATTCGGCTTGCCTAAAGCGGGACTATTCGGCCTCGACCGGGGAGCCGACCTCGCCGCGCGTCCGCTCCCACGGCCGCGACGCCCGCAGCGAGCCGAGCACCGCCCGCGTCGCCGGCGCCCGGTTCAGCGCGTAGAAGTGGATGCCAGGCGCGCCGGCGATCAGCAGCTCGGCGCACTGCTGGGCCGCGAAGGCGACGCCGAGCTCGAACTCGCGCTCCGGGTCGCCACCTGCCGCCGCGAAGGCGCGCTCGAGGCGCGGCGGGATCGTCGCGTCGCAGAGCTCGCAGATCCGCTTCGTCTGCGCGTAGCTGGCGACCGGGATCACCCCGGCCAGGATCGGCGCCTCGATCCCCTTCTCGCGCGCCGCCGCGACGAAATCGAAGTAGACCTGATTGTCGAAGAAGAGCTGGGTGATCAGGAAGCCGGCGCCGGACTCGACCTTCAGCTTCAGGTAGTCGAGGTCGGTGTCGAGGTCGGCCGCCTCGGGGTGGACCTCCGGGAAGCAGGCGCCGCCGAGCGCGAAGTCCCAGTTGGCTCCGATGAACTGGGCCAGCTCGGCGGCGGAGCCGAGCCCGCCCTCGGGCTGGACGAAATCCTCCTGGCCCCGCGGCGGGTCGCCGCGCAGGGCGAAGACGTTCTCGATCCCGGCCGCCTCGATCTCGTCCAGCGTCGCCGCCAGCCCGTCGGTCGTCTCGCCGACGCAGGAGAGGTGGGCCATCGTCTCCAGCCCCAGCTCCTCCTTCAGGTGCCTCGTCACTTCGACCGTGCCCTGGCGGGTCGAGCCGCCGGCCCCGTAGGTGACCGAGACGAAGTCGAGGTCGAGCTTGGCCAGCTCGGCGGCGGTCACGAGCAGCTGCTCGCGTGCCTCGTCGGTCTTCGGCGGCGAGAACTCGACCGAGAAGGTCGGCCGCCGCGTGGCGAGGATCTCGTCGATGCGCATCCAGGCAGGGTACCGAGGCGGCCGTTAACGCCCGGCGGCCTCGAAGCTGCCCGAGTCCGGATCGGGGTCTGGGTCCTTGCCGTCGACCCGGGCCTGGAAGTAGGCCTGGATGTCCTCCAGGTGTTTGCCTTTCGTCTCCGGCACGTACTTCCAGCAGAACCAGAGGGTGAGGAGGCCGACCGCGGCGTAGAACCAGAAGGCGCCGGTCCGGCCGAGCGCTTCGATCAGCAGCAGGAAGGTGAGCGAGACGATGAAGTTGAAGGCCCAGTTCGCCATCGTCCCGATCCCGGCCGCCTTGCTGCGCACGCTGAGCGGGTAGATCTCCGCGTTCAGCAGCCAGAAGATCGGCCCGAGGCTGATCGCGAAGGCGGCCACGTAGGCCATCAGGCTGGCGATCGCGACGACCGAGGCGAGGGTCGAGCCGCCGCCGCCGATGAAGGCCGCGCCGAGCGCGATCAGCGAGGCGACCATCCCGGAGACGCCGACCATCAGCATCGCCCGGCGGCCCTTGACGTCGAGCAGGCGCAGCGCCACGAGGGTGGCGGCGACGTTGATGACGCCGACCCCGACCGCGGCCAGGATCGAGCCCGCGGAGGAGTTGACGCCGGTGAATTCGACGATCGTCGGCGCGTAGTAGATGACCGTGTTGATGCCGGTCACCTGCTGCAGGATCGCCAGCCCGACGCCGACCACCAGCGCCGCTTTGACGACCGGCTGCAGCAGCTCCCGCCAGGAGCCCGGCTGCTCGTCGAGGCTCTCCTCGATTTCGTGCAGCTCCCTGTCGATCGTGTCCGGGTCGTCGACGCGGATCTTCGCCAGCACCGCGCGCGCCTTGAAGTCGTCGCCGGTCATCACCAGCCAGCGCGGGCTCTGCGGCATCCGCAGCATCCCGAAGCCGAGCGCCAGCGCCGGCACGCAGCCGAGGCCGAGCATCCAGCGCCAGCCTTCGATCCCGTTGAAGGCGAGGCCGACCAGGTAGGCGACGAGGATCCCCACCGTCACCGCCAGCTGGAAGAAGCTGACCAGCCGGCCGCGGCTCTCCGGCGGCGCCACCTCGGAGATGTAGACCGGGGCGGCGGCGCTGGCGAGCCCGATCGCCAGGCCGATCACGATGCGGGCGACGACCAGGACGAAGAGGTCCGGCGCGGCGGCGCTGGCCAGGGCGCCGATGATGAAGACGACGGCCGAGAGCAGGATCATCAGGCGGCGCCCGTAGGTGTCGGCGGCGGGGCCGGCGATCGCGGCGCCGGCGACGGCGCCGATCGGGACCGCGGCGACGACCAGCCCCTGCTCGAAGCTGCCGAGCGCGAAGTCCGTCTTGATGAACAGCAGGGCGCTGGCGATGATGCCGGTGTCGTAGCCGAACAGCAGCCCACCGAGCCCGGCGATCGCGGCCGTGAGGACCACGTTGCGCCGCGCCCGTCGCGCGGACGCCTCAGAGGCCTCGCTCATCTCAGCCGGGAACGTACCTCGACCGGAGGACGCTGCCAATCTCCGATTTTGCGGATTCGAGGCTGCGTGACCCCTTGCGCCGGGGGGAGTGCCTTCGTAAGTTCTCCCTGCGACCGGGAGAGACCAGCCCCCCGCGAAAGCCAAGCGGAGAGAGGGTCTCGGAGGTGGCGCGAGGAAGCTTCTGAGCGCGAAGGCTACGCGCACGGCAGGCACACCAGCGCCACCACCGGTCGTTTTTTCGTGCCGTATTTCGCGAGCGTCCGTCGAGGTGCCGTCTGCCGCGATATCGGCGGAAAAGGGCAACCTCACCTGGGTCGGGGACCCGGTCGGGGCGTCCGACCCGGTGCCTAGCTTTGGTCCTGGCTCGGGAGTACCTGCCGCTCCCCGCCGGTGACCGGGGCGCCACCTCACCGGGAGTCGGGCGTCGCCAGCGAACCCCGTGAGCCTCGCTGCCGACTAGCCCGCCCGCTCCCCACCGCGTCGCTCGGATTCCACGGCGGCGGCGCGGTCGAGAAGCGCCGCGGCGGTCGGACCCGGGACGCCGTGCTCGGAGGCGGCGCCGGCGCGCACCCCGACCGCAGCGCCGTCGGCGGGCAGCTGGAGGGTGAAGCTGCCCTCGTCGCCGTCGACCGCGAACGCCTGCACCGGCCCCGGTTCGCCGCCGCCGTCGATCGGCGCGGCGATCAGCCGGGCCGGCCGCGCGCCACCGTCCTCGGGCGGCGGGAACGAGTACTCGACCAGCGCCAGGCCGCCCTCGCGGCGGGCGCTGAGCCGGGGCGCCGCCGGCGTCTCGAAGGCATCGCGGCCGGCGAGCTGCTCGCCGCTCCAGGGCTGCGCTTCGCGCTCGAGCTCGGCCGGATCCCACCAGGCCTCGGAATGTCCCGGGCCGCGCGGGCTGTCGGCCTCGAAGTACTCGCGCCGCCGCGTCGCCCCCCAGCGCCCCGGCCAGTGGACCCAGCCCGGGCCGTCGTCGCCGATCGGCTCCAGCCGCGGACGCACCAGCGCCCCGGCGCCGTCGCTGTGGTCGGGGACGACGGGCGCGGCGAAGGTCCCCGGTCGCGGCAGCGGCGCGTGGGAGCCGCGCGCGGGGTAGATGACCGCCACCGGCCCGTCGTCGCTGGCGGCAGTCTCCACCTGGTCCCACTCGAGCCGCTCGGCGCCGCTGTCGCGGGCCAGGATCGCGGTCCTCGGCTCGCCGTCGGCGCCGAGCCGCAGCTGCACCAGCTGCCAGTCGCCCTCGTGCACCTCGACCCCGAGGTAGCCGCGGTCGGCGAAGTAGGAGAAGAGCCAGTACTGCAGCCAGACGGTGCCGTCGTCGTCGCGGCGGGCGTGGCCGTAGGCGACGTCGGCGAGGGCCGGGTCGCGGCGGATCGCGAGGGCGTCGGCGGCGAGGCTGCCGCCGCACTCGTCGAGGTGGTCGCCGGGGGCGGCCGCACGGCCGTCGGCGTAGCTGCTCGAGCCGAGAAACTCGAGCGCCAGCCGCGGCGCCTCTCCGGCCGGGCCCGCCGCTGCGATCAGGCTGCCGTCGCCGCGGCGCAGGCTGTTGCAGCGCCCCGGCATCGCCAGAGCGCAGATCGTCGCCGCCGAGTCGGCCCGCAGCGGCTCCAGCGAGTCGTAGCGGAGCAGCGGCCGGTGGCGCTCGAGCAGCTTGGTCAGCCGCGGGTCCCGCGGCTGCGGCCGCCGCTCGACGCGGCGGCCGTGCCGCGCCCGCAGGCGGCCGAGCGGCAGCCGCCGCGAGCTGGCGCCGAGCGCCGCGCGGACCCGCTCGGGGTCCATCCAGCTCGGGTACGGCGGCGCCGGCGGCAGCGGCTCGATCCCGGCCGCCACCGTCAGGCCTGTGGTCCGCAGCGCTGTGTCGGCGAGCAGGTAGCCGTGGTTCTCGAGCACCGCCTGCTCGCCCTCGCCGAAGGCGTCGAGGTCGGTGCGGACCCCGGCGATCGTCTCCGCCACCAGGCGCTCGTCGTAGCCGCCGGGCGACGCGGTCTCCAGCGCCCACTCGAGGCATTCCTCCCAGCCAGCAGCCAGCCCGCTCAGGGTCAGACCGGAGGCGCCGAAGACGAAGCGCGGCCCCCACTCGGACTCGCCACCGAGCTCGGCGGTCAGCTCGCGCGCGTAGCGCTCGGCGACCGCCGCCCCGGCGCCGGACCCGAGTGGCCGCCGCAGCAGCGAGCGGGCGCGGACGTTGTGGCGGGCGACCTCGCGCAGCGGCTCGGCGATCTGCTCGGGCCAGTCGCGGTAGGCGCCGTGCAGCGGCCACGGCACCCGGGTCGCCAGGTGCGCCGCGACGATCGAGCCGCCGTCGACCGCGCCGACCGTCCCGGTCCGCGCCAGCAGGCCGAGCTCATTCAGACGGGTCAGCGCGCCGAGATGGAAGAGCGCCGCCCGGTAGCCGCCGCCGGCCAGCCACAGCGCCTTTTCGCCGCGGTCGACTTCATCGGGTGCGAGACCGCCGAGGCGCCCCACCGTCGGACGCTCCGCGGCGCTCCCGCGAGTGCGGGGGTGGCCGAACATGAGGTTCGTCATTTAATCAACGGGATTTACTGCAGTGAATGTGACCGGTAAATCGTGGGAGGATTGGCGCGGTGGGGGACGAGGTTCGCTACGAGCGCAGAGGGACGGCGGCGCTGCTGACGATCGACCGGCCAGGGCATCGCAACGCCGTCGACCTGGCCACGGCGCGGGCGCTGCGCGAGGGGTACGAGGCCTTCGCCGCCGACGAGGGGGCGCGGGTGCTGGTCCTGACCGGCGCCGGCGGCGCCGCCTTCTGCGCCGGCTTCGACCTCAAATCGGACGGCCTCGACGTCGACGACCCGGCCGGCCCGCTTGGCTTCTCCCGGCTCACCCCGGCGAAGCCGACGATCGCCGCGATCGACGGCTGGTGCGTCGCCGGCGGCCTCGAGCTGGCGCTCTGGTGCGACCTGCGGCTGGCGACGCCGCAGTCGACCTTCGGCTGCCTCGAGCGGCGCTGGGGGGTGCCCCTGATCGACGGCGGCACGCAGCGGCTGCCGCGGGTCGTCGGGCTCGGCCGCGCCCTCGACCTGATCCTCAGCGGCCGCCCGGTGGCGGCGGCGGAGGCGCTGGCGATCGGGCTGGTGACCGAGGTCGTCGCTCCGGGCGAGCACCTGGCGCGGGCGCTCGAGCTGGCCGAGCGGCTCGCCGGCTTTCCGCAGGAGGCGATGCTCGCCGACCGCCGCGCCGCGATCGAGGGCAGCGGCCTGCCGCTCGCCGACGGCCTCGCGCTGGAGCAGCGGCTCGGCCGCGAGACGCTGGCCGAGGCGATGCGCGGCGCCGCCCGCTTCGCCGCCGGCGAGGGCCGCCACGGCGAGGGCGCCTGAGCGGCGCCGCCCGCTGCACTCGAGGACCGCCCGGCCGCCGACCCGCGGCTACCAGCCTTCGCCGGCTCGCTCTGCCTTCAACCCGCCGCCATCGCCGCCGCCGCCCCAGCGGCGCCGCGGTAAGGGAGGACGGCCACGTACATCAGCTCGCCGCGCAGCTCCCGCAGGCCGCCGCCGCCGCTGGCCAGCCGCGCGTGGAGGACCGAGTGGATGCCCGCCACCGTCGCTTCCGGGGCCAGCGCCGGCGCCCGCAGCGGGGCGCCTTCACGACCGCGGGCGAGGAAGCGGGCGGCCCGCTCCATCATTTCCTGGCGCCGCATCAGCGCCACGCCGCCGGCCGGATGGACCTCGACGAACAGGGCACGCCCGCGGGGTGGGTCCGCGTCGAGCAGGTCCAGCAGCTTCCCGAGGCCGGCCCGCAGCTGGCCTTCCCAATCGCTCTGTGCCAGCGACGCCTCCCGCACCTCCGCTTCCAGCTGCATCGCCGCCGTCTCGTAGGCGCTGGCGAAGCATTCCTCTTTCGAGGCGAACTCGTCGTAGAAGGCCTGGCGATAGAGGCCGGCCCGCTCGATCACCGTCTGCACCGCGGTGCGCTCGTAGCCCTGCTCGCCGACCACGGCGAGCATCGCGTCGAGGATGATCTGGCGCTTGGCCGATTTCTTCGGTCTCAAAGCCATTGGGGGCGGCGTCGCTATCCCTCTCGGACCTTCCGTGTCTGGACTGGGAAACGGTTGGTCCCGCATCGAGGACTCTACGGGTTTCGAGCACACGAAACACCTCCACCAGTTGCCCTGGGGTACTCTGGCGTTCGTGGCCCAAAGACCGACCACCATGCGCCCCCCGCCCGGTCGCCAGCAGCTCTCCCGCGAGTTCATCGCCCGCCACCAGCGGGCCCGGATCATCGCCGCCCTCGCCGAGGAGACCGTCAGCCGCGGCTACCGCGCGGTGACCGTCGCCGACATCGTCAGCCGCGCCGGAATCGCCCGCAACACCTTCTACGAGAATTTCGCCTCGAAGGAAGACTGCTTCCTGGCGGCCCAGGATTTCGCGGTCGAGGAGGCGCTGCGCCGGGTCGTCGAGGCGGCCGGCGCGGTCGAGAGCTGGCCGGCCCGCGTCGACGCCGGCATCTCCGCCTTCCTCGGCTACGTCGCCGAGGAGCCGGCCCTGGCTCGCACCTGCATCGTCGAGGCGCTCTCCGCCGGCCGCGACTCGCTGGCTCGCTACGAGCAGTCGCTGCAGGCTTTCGGTCCGCTGTTCCGGATCGGCCGCAAGGTCTCGCCGCACGGCGACGAGCTGCCGGCGACCCTCGAGGAGACGGTGATCGGTGGGATCTTCTGGGTGATCTACCAGCGGATCATCCAGGGGGACACCGATCGGATCGAGGAGCTGCGCCCGGCCCTGGTCGAGTTCGCGCTCACCCCCTACATCGGTCCCGAGGCCGCAAAACGGGCGCTAGCGGAACAGACGGTTTAGCGAACCCGCATGTAGGTTGATGCCTTCTCCCGCTATCGTCGCCTCCCACGTGGCCGCTGATCCCCCCAATTCAGCCGACCCCTCGCACGACTATCCGCCCGAGCTTTCGCGCCTGCCCCCGGGCCGTCACGGCCTGCCGCGCGAGTTCGTCGTCCACAACCAGCGCGAGCGGCTGATCGCCGGCCTCGCCGAGGCGGTTGCCGAAAACGGCTACGCCTCGACCACGATCGCCCACATCACCCGCCACGCCGCCGTCTCCCGCCGCACCTTCTACGAGCACTTCAACTCCAAGGACGAGTGCTTCGTCGCCGCCTACGACACGGTGATGGCCGAGCTCGGCGAGCGGATCGAGAACGCCTTCCAGGAAGAGTCGGAGTGGCCGCAGGCGGTCCGCGCCGGCCTCGCCGCGATGCTCCAGTTCCTCGCCGCCGAGCCCAACCTCGCCCGCCTCAGCATGGTCGAGTCGCTGGTCGCCGGCCCGGTCGTGGTCGAGCGCTACGACGCGGCGATCCAGGGCCTCGTCCCCTACCTCCAGGCCGGCCGGGAGGGGGCGTCGGAGGAGGTGCTGGAGCGGCTCTCGCCGACCACCGAGGAGGCGCTGGTCGGCGGGATGGTCTCGTTGATCTCGCGAAGGATCATCGCCGGGCAGGCGACGGAGTTGGAGGAGCTGTTGCCGGACTTGGTTGAGTTTGCCTTGACTCCTTATGTTGGGAGCGACGAGGCGGCCAAGGTGGCGCGGGGCTGAGGGACCGGCGCTTGTAGTTCGGAAGGGATGCGGGGGCGGCGCTAGGGGGTTCCCCTCCCGGGCTGGGTTTTTCGCTGGTGAGTGCTCCGCCCGTCCGAGGTTGAGCGCCCGAGCGAAAAAGAGGACGCCGCTCCGGGAGGGGAACCCCTTATCCCCGCTCACGCTCAGGGTTCGCGACCCCGAAGCAAGCTCAACCTCGGGCCGAGTGGGTCCACACGCTTGCTTTTAGCTTGCGGCTTTCGGGGAGCTTCTGGCTACACCAAGCGTCGTGAGTCTTGGACCGCTTCTTGAAGCTAAAAAACCTTGGGGGGGTGGTCTCCCTTCTCGGGGGGAGGGCGTTGCGGACCCTGGGGCGTTTGTGGGAGTTCGATCCGAGAGTGAAGAGTGTCGGGGTGTCTTCCCCCGGACGCGGCGTCCTCTTGCTCGCATCGGCGCTCGATCTCGGACGGCCGTAGCTCGATCCAGGCGAGCAACCCAGCTTCCGGGGGGAGACACCCCGGCGCTCCCCAAGCGCATCTAGGGCGGACGTCCCGATATCAACGTTCCGTCCCCGCCACATCACCGCCCCCGCCTCCCGAAACTGTGCCCGGCCGGCGCCACCTCGCGCAGCTCTGCCACCACCAGTTCCCGTTCCCGCCGCGACGGCGCCCCGATCGCCGGTTCCGGTCTCGCCGCTCGCGCCGGCGACCGCGGCGGCTCGTCGACCGGCTTCGCACCGCTCCGCGGCCGCTCCAGCTCGACCACCTCGGAGACGAGCACGTTGATCGCCCCTTCTCGCCGCTCCAGCTTGCCCTTGGCGCGGACCAGGGGGGAGGAGCGGACGGTGAGGCGGAAGCGGTCGTAGACGCGCGGCGGCACGATCAGGTTGACGCTGCCGCGCTCGTCCTCGATCAGCATGAAGACGATGCCCTTCGCCGTCTCCGGCCGCTGGCGGGCGGTGACCAGGCCGGCGACCTCGACGCTGGCGCCGTCGGCGGTCCGTTGCAGGTCGCTGCTGCGGAGGATCGTGCGGTCGAGCTCGGGCCGCATCAGCTCCATCGGGTGGCTGCCGAGAACCATCCCGGTGGTCCGGTAGTCGGCGATCAACTCGCCCCACTCGCCGAGCGGCTCCAGCTCCGGAGCCGCCGGCGGCTCCAGCGGCAGCGCCAGCTGGGTGCCGCCGCGTGAGCCGCGGCCGTTGGCCGTCACCCCGACCGCCCACAGCGCCCGCCGGCGGTCGCCACCGCGCTCGCGCGGCACCTCGTCGAGCGCCCCGGCCCAGGCCAGCTTCTCGAGGCTCGGCAGCCCCGCCCCCGAGCGCGAGGCGAGGTCGGCGATGCCGCGGTAGCTGCCGCCCCGCTCGCGCTCGCTGACCAGCGTCTCCATCTCCTCCGCCTTCACCCCCTTGACGTAGCCGAGCCCGACCCGCACCAGCAGGCCGCCGCGCAGGCTGCGGTCCTGGCGCGGCGCTTCGACGTGGCAGAGGACGCGGCTGCGGTTGACGTCCGGCGGGACGACGCGGATGCCGCGCCGCTGCGCCTCGTGGACCAGCGAGTCGGGCGGGTAGAAGCCCATCGGCTGCTCGTTCAGCAGCGAGCAGAGGAACTCGGGGCCGTAGTGCATCCGCAGCCAGGCCGACTGGTAGGCGAGCAGGCCGAAGGCGGTCGAGTGCGCCTTCGGGAAGCCGAAGCCGGAGAAGCCCTGGATCTGGTCCCAGACGCGTTCGGCCGTCGCCAGCGGCACGCCCTTGCTGACGGCGCCGACGAGGAAGCCGTCGAGGTGCTCTTCGATCGCCTCCTGCGAGCGCTTGCGGCTCATCGCCCGCCGCAGCCCCTCGGCCTCGGCCGGCTCGAAGTCGGCGAGCGCCATCGCCACCTCGATCACCTGCTCCTGGTAGACGATCGTCCCCAGCGTCTCCTGCAGCGCATCCCGCAGCAGCTCGTGCTCGTAGGGGATCCGGTAGCTCGGGTCCGCGCGCAGCAGCTTGCGCCGCTCTATATATGGGTGGACGGCGCCGCCCTGGATCGGCCCCGGCCGCACCAGCGCCACCTGCACGGTGATGTCGTCGAGGTTGCGCGGCCGGGTCCGCGGCAGCATCTGCATCTGCGCCCGGCTCTCGATCTGGAAGACGCCGGTGGTCTCGGCGGCGCGGATCGATTCGTAGGTCTGCTCGTCCTCCATGTCGATCCGCGAGAGGTCGACCTGCTCGCCGCGGGCGGCGGCGATCTCGTCGACGCAGCGCTCGACCGCCGACAGCATCCCCAGCCCCAGCAGGTCGATCTTCAGGAAGCCGGCGTCCGAGCAGGAGTCCTTGTCCCACTGGACGATCTGGCGCCCGGCCATCGCCGCCGGCACCACCGGGCAGACGTCGACCAGCGGCTCGGTCGAGATCACCATCCCGCCCGAGTGCTGGGAGGCGTGGCGCGGCAGCCCCAGCGCCTCGCCGCCGAGCTCGAGCAGTGCCTGCCAGCGCGGTGCCCGCGCCCGCTCGGCGCCGAGCGCCGCGACCAGGTCGCGCTCCAGCTCCCGTGAGGTCTCGTGGAAGCCGACCGTCTTCGCGACCCTGTCGATCTCCTCCGGCGGCAGCCCCAGCGCCTTGCCGAAGTCGCGGACGATGCCGCGCGGCCGGTAGGTCGGGAAGGCGGCGACCAGCGCCGAGCGCTCGGTGCCGTAGACCTCGTGGACGCGCGGGATCAGCACCTCGCGGACGTCGCGGGGGAAGTCGAGGTCGATGTCCGGCAGCGAGCGGATCCCCTCGCTGAGGAAGCGGCCGGAGAAGAGGTTGTTCTTGACCGGGTCGATGTGCGAGAGGCCGGTCAGGTAGCAGACGATCGAGCTGACGCTGGAGCCGCGCCCGCGCCCCGGCGGCAGCCGCCGCCGCGCCGCCGAGTCGCCGCGCACCTCGACCGCGACGTCGCGGGCCAGCTCGAGCAGGTCGTGGTGGAGGAGGAAGAAGCCGGAGAGGCCGAGGCCGCGGATCGTCGCCAGCTCTTCCCGCAGCCGCCCTTCCGCCTCCCGCCAGTGCGGCTCGCGCGCGTATGTCTCGAAGAGACGGACCCGGCAGAGCTCGGCGAGGACGAAGTCGGCGTCCTCGGACTCCGGGTAGCGGTAGCCGAGGTCCTTGCGCAGGTCGAACTCGAGCCGCTCCGCCAGCCGCGCCGTCTCCGCCACCGCCTCGGGATGCTCGGCGAAGCGCGCCGCCATCGCCGCCGGCGCGACGAGGACCGAGCTGGCGTTGCCGCGGCGGGTCGGCTCGGACTCCTCGAGCGTCTCGCTGCGGCCGACCGCGACCAGCGCGTCCTGCAGGTGGGCGCGGCGGCGGGCGTGGGCGTGGACGTTGCCGGTGGCGACGGTGGCGACGCCGAGCCGGGCGGCGAGCGTCTCCAGCCAGCGGTTGCGGGCGCGGTCGTGCCGCCAGTAGGGGCGCTGCAGCTCGACCCGGAAGCGGCCCGGGCCGAAGGCCGCCAGCAGGCGCCGGCCGAGCCGCTCGCCGCGGGCCCGGTCGCGCTCCCAGGCGCCGGCGAGGGCGCCGTCGCGGGCGCAGCCGGAGAGGCAGACGAGCCCCCCGGCGTGCTCCTCCAGCTGCTCGAGCGTCGCCCACGGCCGCATCGCGGTGCGCGGCGTGTTGTCGCGGGTGTGGGAGTGGGCGGCGGTCAAGAGGCGGCAGAGATTGCGGTAGCCGGCGGCGCTCTCGACCAGCAGCGTCAGATGGACGAGCTCGGGCTCCTCGCGGTTGCGGTCGCCGGGCGCGCGCGGCGCGCTCGGCCCCGGCGGCGCCAGGTTCACGGTCAGCTCGGCGCCGGTGATCGGCCGCAGCTCGAGCCCTTCGCAGGAGTCGGCGAGCTCGCGCGAGCCCCAGACGCCGTCGTGGTCGGTCAGCCCCAGCGCCGAGTAGCCGTGCGCCTCGGCCGCGTAGGCGAGCTCGAGCGGCGTCGAGGCGCCGTCGAGGAACGAGAAGGCGGAGTGGGCGTGGAGCTCCACGTACGGAGGCGTCGACATCGCGTGCTTCTCCTCGCCTCAGACGGACCTGCTCGTCACGCCCGCTGCCGGTACCAGCGGCCGCTGACCGCGCAGCGGTAGACGACGGCGACGCGGCCGTCGGCGAGCGCCAGCTCGAAGTAGGCGCGGCGCAGCTCCCCCGGCTCCCACCAGCGGTCTTCGACCACCCAATGCTCGCGCACCGACTCGACCTCGACGCCGGCCACCGCGACCGGCGCCCGCTCGGGCCCGAGCCGGACCGCGACCGGCTGCGGCGCGTAGAGTCGTTTCAGCGCCGCCCCCGCGCCGCCGCCGGCTCCCGCTCTGCTACTGCCCGCGCCGGTGACGACTACGCCGCTCCCGGCTATGCCCCGGCCGCTCACAGCTCCGGGAACGGCGTCAGCATCGCCCAGCGCTCGGGGACGCGCGAGGCGGAGTCGACCGGCAGCACTTTCAGCAGCGCCCCCGCGCCCTGGGCGCCGCGGACCTCGCGCACCGCCGCCCCGAGCCGTCGCCGACGCGGCTCTTCCCCGCCGACCGCCAGCTCGAGCTGGTCGCTGGCGGCGGGGCCGAGGCCGAGCGCCCGCAGCCGCAGCGCCGTCGCCGGCCCCGGCAGCTCCTCCAGCCGCGGCCCCAGCAGCCGCCCCAGCACCCGCGCCGAGGCGCTCGGGCGGCCCAGGCCCTGCTCGACGCTCCAGCTGCCGCCGCCGGCGAGCAGCGCCCCCAGCCGCACCCCGAGCAGCGTCCGCCCGGCCCGTTGCGGCAGCGCCAGCAGGCGGTCGACGAGCAGCTCCAGCGCCCGGTCGAGCTGCCGCCCCGCGGTCCCTTCCGGCAGCTCGATCCACTCCGCCAGCTCCTCATGAGGCGGCCGCGGCCGCAGCGGCTCGTCCTCGCCGCGGGCGAGGGAATGGGCGGCCAGCCCGAGCCGGCCGAAGCGGTCGGCGACCTGGTCGGCGGAGAGCCGCGCCAGCGCCGGCAGCGTCTCGATCCCGAGCCGCTCGAGCGCCTCCAGCAGCACCTCGACCTCGCGCGCCTCGCCGTCGAGCCGCGAGCGCAGCGCCGCCACCCGCACCGGGCTCTTCCAGCCGGCCGCGGCGAGGAAGGCGGCGAAGCGGGTCGGACCGGTGCCGATCAGCGGCCGCCGCCCGAGCGCCCGCCGCGCCGCTGCCAGCACCCCCTCGGCGCCACCGCCGTAGATCCCCCGCAACCCGTCGACGCCGAAGAACGCCTCGCCCGGCCGCGGCGCTTCGACCGCCGCCCCGATCGCCTCCAGCGCCCGCACCATCCGCTCCCCGGCCTCGGCCACCGCGAGCGGATCGTCAAGCTCAGCGCGCCCGGGCCGAGGCCCCCCGGAACGACCCGGGCGCGTGGGAGATGCCAAACGGCTGTCAATGACGCAGGCGATCTCCATACGAACGTATGTTCGTGTCGGGCGGCGGGAATGTCAAGGGCTGGAACTTAAAAATTTGGCCGAACCCGGAGGTTCGGCAGTTCGCCGGGACCACCGCCCGAAGTGTGCGGGGACTTCGAAGGACGCCGCTCAGTCCCTCGCCGTATCCCGCGCCCCCGTCAACTCCAAGCTCATATCCCACAACCGTCGCCGCGCCGCCCCGTCATAAGCCTGCTCCTGCACCGCCGTCTCCTCCGTCCGGTCGTAAAACACTCCGGTCACCCCCTCGACGTCCTCGCCGATCGCCAGCCGCACCGTCGCCGCCACCCCGTCCTCCAGCGAGTCCACCGACGAGCCCCGCTCGTCGAGGACGATCTTGGTCGGCATGAACGTCGACGGATGCAGGCTCGTCACCGTCACCCCTGACTCCGCCCCGAGCCGCTGCGCCAGCTCGAACCCGAACGAGATCTGGGCGAGCTTGCTCTGCCCGTAGGCGCGGACGCCGTCGTAGCCGTGCTCGATCTGGGGATCGTCGAAGTCGATCGGCGCCTGGCCGAGCGAGGCGACCTCGACGATCCGCGCCGGCGCCGAGCGGCGCAGCAGCGGCAGCAGCTCCAGGATCAGCAGGAAGCCGGCCAGGTAGTTGACGGCGAAGCGCAGCTCGTAGCCGTCCTCGCTCTCCTGCCGGCTCCGCAGGTCCGGCTTGCCGGAGCCGATCCCGGCGTTGCTGACCAGGACGTGGAGCGACTCGGTCGACTGCTCGACCTCGCGGGCGAGCGCCCGCACCTGCTCGAGCGAGGCGAGGTCGGCGCGGTGGGTCGGCAGGCGGTCGTTGCCGGTCGTGGCGGCGATCTCGGCCGCGGCCTGCTCCAGCTTCGCCGCGTCGCGCCCGTGCAGGTGGACGGTCAGCCCGGCCGCGGCCAGCCGCTCGGCGACGCCACGGCCGAGCCCGTCGGTCGCCCCGGTCACCAGCGCCACCCGCTCCGTCTGCCCCGCCATCGCCGCCTCCTTCGCTCGCCGGTCCGGTGTGGTTGTCCTTCCTCACCCATGGGTTGAGAAAAGACAACCACGGGCCCCGAGGGTTGAGAAAGGACAACCACAAGTCTGCCCGAGGATAAAAGTCGTGTTTCTCGATCAACTTTATGTAGTATTGCCGCCCGCCTCGTCCACATCCCGATCGGCCCGCTCCTTTCCCGGCAGGGAACCGGCCTCCAACCCCGTTCCCCAAGGAGGCACAGATGCCACGAGACACCAGGAAACCTCGACGGCCGCGCGGCGCCCTGCGGCTGGCCGCGCTGGCGCTTGCGCTGGCCGCGTTCGCCGCGCTCGGCGCCGGCACCGCGCTCGCGTCGCAGCATCACGCCAAGCCCGCCCACGACTCCCGCGACCAGTGGCACTGGCCCGGCTGGGGCGGCCACGGCAACCCCGGTCACGGCCACCAGCCGCCCAACGGCACCGTGCCCGGCATCGACACCACCCTGCAGCCGCAGGAGCTGGCGCCGCCGCAGGTGAACGTCCTCACCGACGACCCCGGCACCGCCCCCGGCGACATCTTCATCGCCCCGAAGGGCGGGGTCGGAACCACCACGCTGCCCGGCCAGCAGGGCCCGGAGATCATCGACAACGAGGGCCGGCCGATCTGGTTCCAGCCGATCGACCAGCCCTTCGCCGCCACCGACCTCCGCGTCCAGAGCTACCGCGGCAAGCCGGTCCTCACCTACACCGTCGGCCAGAGCAGCGGCGGCCCCGGCCACAGCGAGGGCGAGGACGTGATCCTCGACCAGCACTACCAGCAGATTGCGACGGTCAGCGCCGGCAACGGCCTCGCCGCCGACCAGCACGAGTTCGCCCTCACTCCCTATGGCACCGCGCTGATCACGATCTACCACCAGGTCCCCTACGACCTCAGCTCGGTCGGCGGGCCGGCCAACGGCTCGGTCCTCGACGGGGTCGTCCAGGAGATCGACGTCGCCACCGGCAAGGTCCTCTTCCAGTGGAGCAGCCTGCAGCACGTGCCGCTGACCGACAGCTACCAGCCGGTCCCGACCAGCGCCTCGACCCCGTATGACTACTTCCACATCAACTCCGTCAACCTCGACCAGGACGGCAACCTGCTGGTCTCCGCCCGCCACACCTCGACCGTCTACGAGATCGACCACAGGACGGGCGACATCATCTGGCGGCTCGGCGGCAAGGAGTCGGACTTCCAGCTCGGCCCCGGGGTCAAATTCTCCTGGCAGCACAACGCCCTGCCGGAGACCGGCCAGCCGAACACGATCCGCATCTTCGACAACGGCTCCAACGTCACCGGCCTGCCGGGTGTCCCCGGCAACGCCGACGAGCCGCAGTCGCGGGTGATCGACGTCAAGCTCGACACCGGCGACCGCACCGCGACCCTGGTCAGCCAGGTCCTCCACCCCGACGGCATCTCCGCCGGCTCGCAGGGCAACGCGCAGCGGCTGCCGGGCGGCGGCCTCTTCGTCGGCTACGGCCAGACCGGCCGCTTCTCGGAGTTCGACGGCGCCGGCAACCTGCTCTGGGACGGCCAGGTCCCGGCCGGCTACGACACCTACCGGGCCTACCGCTCGCCGTGGGTGGGGGAGCCGCTCACCGATCCGACCGCCACGGCGACCCGGGTCGACCCGTCCCACGTCGACGTGACGGCGATCTGGAACGGCGCCACCGAGGTCGACCGCTGGCTCGTCCTCTCCGGCCAGAGCCACGGCCGCCTGCACCCGGTCGGCCTCGTCGACTGGAACGGCCTCGCCACCGAGGCGACGGTCCGCAGCGGCGACCCCGACGTCGAGCTCGTCGCCCTCGACGACCAGGGCGACGCGATCGGCCGCTCCGACCTGACCCCGGTCGGCTAGGGCCCGCCTCCGCTCCGCTGTTCCTTATGTCGCGCACTGAGACATAAGGAACAGCTGGAGCCCGGGGGCTACGCCGCCGGCACCCGGAGGACGATCTTGCCGCCGCCGTGGTGCTCTTCGGCGCTGCGGTGGGCGTCGGCGGCGCGCTCGAGGTCGACGACCGTGTCGACGTGGACGTCGAGCTTGCCGCCCTCGATCAGCCCGACCAAGCCCTCGAGCCCGACCGGGTCCGGCTCGACCAGGAATCCTGTCGAGCGCCGCCGCCGCTCCTTGGCGGCCGCGTGCAGCCCCTCCGGCACCCCGCTCGGAACCGAGACGAGGATCCCGCCCGGCCGCAGCACGTCGAGCGAGCGCTCCCCGTAGGCGCCGGGGAAGTCGATCACCGCGTCGAGGTCGCCGACCCGCTCCTCGAAGCGCTCGTGCCGGTAGTCGATCACCTCGGCGGCGCCGAGCCCGCGCAGCCACTCCGCCTGCTCGGAGCGGGCGGTGGCGAAGACGGTCGCCCCGCGCGCCCGCGCGATCTGCACCGCCAGGTGCCCGACCCCGCCGCCGGCGCCGTGGACCAGCACGTCGTCCCCCTCCTGCAGCTTGATCGTCTCGACCACGATCTGCCAGGCGGTCAGCCCGGCCAGCGGCAGCGCCGCCGCCTCCTCGAAGGAGAGCGTGTGCGGCTTGCCGACGAAGTGCCGCGAGGGGGCGGTCACGTACTCGGCGTAGGCGCCGGCTTCGCGCGGGAACCAGGGCATGCCCATCACCTCTTCGCCGACCCCGAAGCGGGTCACCCCGGAGCCGACCGCGCTGACCGTTCCGGCGACGTCCCAGCCGACCGTGAGGGGCGGCTCGCCGAGCACCGCCGCCATCCCCTCGCCGGCCCGCGTCTTCAGGTCGACGGGGTTGACGCCGGCGGCGTGGACGCGGACCTGGACCTCGGTCGGGATCGGCTCGGGCAGCGGCGCCTCCTCCAGCCGCAGCACCTCGGGGCCGCCGAACTCGTGCTGGACGATCGCCTTCACCAGGGCCGATCTTATGGAGCCGGGAGGGCGGCGAACCGGATCGACTAGCGTCGCGCCCTTGTCCTGGATCAGGCGCATCGCGGTCGACGTCAGGCCCCTGCGGGAGTCGCAGGACTTCCGCCGCCTCACCGCCGGCACCGTGATCACCGGCCTCGGCACCCAGGCGACCCTGGTCGCGCTCCCCTACCAGGTGTTCGTCGTCACCGGCTCGGCCTTCCAGACCGGCCTGGTCGGCGCCGCCGAGATCGTCCCGCTCGCCGCCGGCTCGCTCTACGGCGGCGCCCTCGCCGACCGCTTCGACCGCCGCCGCCTGCTGCTCACCTGCCAGCTGGCGCTGGTCGCGGTCGCCACCCTCCTCGCCCTCGCCGCGATCTCCGGCGAGCCCTCGGTCTGGGTCCTCTACCTGCTCGCCGCGGCGATGGCCGGCGCCTCGGCGCTCGAACAGACGACCCGCATGGCGATCGTCCCCAACACCGTCTCGCCGGGCCTGCTGCGCGGCGCCGTCTCGCTCACCTACGGCCTGCAGCAGCTGACGATGGTCGTCGGCCCCGGCCTGGGAGGGCTGCTGATCTCCGCCTTCAGCATCTCCGTCCCCTACGCGCTCGACGCGGTCAGCTGCTTCGGGATGGCGATCGCCGCCTGGGCGATGTCGCCGCAGCCGGTCGCGCCCGGCGTCGTGCACGAGCCGGTGCTGCAGTCGATCCGCACCGGCCTCGCCTTCGTCCGCCGCCAGAAGCCGGTGATGGGCGGCTTCGTGATCGACCTCTCGGCGATGACCTTCGGGATGCCGCGGGCGCTCTTCCCGGTCCTCTCGCTGACCGTCTACCACGCCGGCGCCAGCGGCACCGGGCTCCTCTACGCGGCGGTCGCCGCCGGCTCGACCGTCGCCGCGCTGACCACCGGCTGGCTGCTGCACGCCCGCTACCTGGGCCGGATCGTGCTCGGCGCGGTGGCGATCTGGGGCGCCTTCATCGCCCTCGCCGGCCTCGTCGACTCGATCTGGATCGCCGCCCTGCTGTTCGCCGTCGCCGGCGCCGCCGACAGCGTCAGCGCCGTCTGCCGCAGCACGATGTCGCAGACCCTCACCCCGGACTCGATGCGCGGCCGCATGAGCTCGGTCTTCGGCCTCGTCGTCGCCGGCGGCCCACGCCTCGGCGACGTCGAGTCGGGGACGGTCGCGGCGCTCACCTCGGCGAGCTTCTCGGTCGTCTCCGGCGGCCTCGCCTGCCTCGCCTCGGTCGGCTTCGTCGCCGTCCTCTTCCCGCAGCTGGTCGCCTACGACGGCGACGCGGTCGGGGCGGGCGCGGTGGGGGAGGAGCAGCTGGAGCTGGCGGCGCGCAAGGCCGAGGCCGAGGAGCTGGCCTAGCGGCCGGCGCCCGGAACCGAGCGCGCTCGCCGCTCGCCCTCGAGCCCCCAGGAGACGATCCGCCGCGGGTACAGGCGGATCAGCGGCGTCGGCTCGGCGATCGCTACGGCCGCGCCGCGGACCTCGAGTCCGCGTGGCCGCCAGGGGTCGGTGCTGGCGAGGTCGTCGACGACGATCGCCGCTCGGCCGCTGCGGGCGACGTCGCGGAACTTCTTCGTCGCCTCGAGCTCGCGTCCGCCGACCTCGATCGCGTCCTCGCCGGGGTTGAAGGAGAAACCGACCGGGACGACGTGCGGGGTGCCGTCGGAGCCGACCGTCGCCAATCGCGCCAGCCGCCGTCCGCTCCCATCGAGGTACTCGCGCTCGGCGGCGCTGAAGGCGCTCATCACTCCCCTCAGCGGGCGCCGCGGGCCAGCGCGTCCTCGTAGTTCAGCCGCATCAGCGCGATCACGTCGCGGACGTCCTCCTCGCCCTCGATCTGCCGCGCCGCCGGCCCCTCGCGATCGGGGAAGACCGGGTGGTGGCCGATCCGGCCCTCGTCGTAGAGCTCACGCCAGGTCTCGCGGGGGAAGAAGAAGTGGGCGGCGTGGTCGCCGTGCAGGTGGCCGATCTCGCGGCGGCCGAGCTTGAAGGCGAACTCGCCGCGGCGTGCCGGGGCCGGCGCTGACGCCGTCCCAGGAGGTGACCTCAGCGGTGATCTGCTCGCTCGGGCTGATGCTGGGGGTGGTGCTCGAAGTGGTCATGAAGGCACAAGCTACAAGTTCAAGTGAACTTGAAGTCAAGGCCGATCTCTGATTTCCTCTGGGTGATGCCGAACTGGGGCCCCCGATGTCCGAGCTGCTGACGATCGGCGAGACCGCGAAGCGCAGCGGCGTCGCCGCCTCGGCCCTGCGCTTCTACGAGGAGAAGGGGCTGATCGAGTCGGAGCGGGCAGGCTCCGGCCACCGCCGCTACCCGCGACCGGCCCTGCGTCGCATCGCCTTCATCGTCTTCGCCCAGCGGGTCGGCCTCAGCCTCGAGGAGATCGCCGCCGAGCTGGCGAAGCTGCCACCTCACCAGGCTCCCAAGAGCCGCGACTGGTCCCGCCTCTCGGCCACCTGGACCGCCCGCATCGACGCCCGCATCGCCGAGCTCGAGCGGCTCAAGGCGGGCCTCACCGAGTGCATCGGCTGCGGCTGCCTCTCGCTCGACAAATGCCGCCTCGCCAACCCCGGCGACCGCGCCGGCCGCCGCGGTCCCGGCCCCCGCTACTGGCTCGGCGACGAGCGCCCCGCGCTGAGCTGTTCCTTTTGTTCACCTGTCGGGCAAAAGGAACAGCTCAGCGGCTGGTAGCGTCGGCCGATCCCCCAGCGCGTCAACATCGCCGCCCCGGAGTTCAGCTACGACCCCGAGGATCCGGAGGGGTTCCGCTCCGGCCTCGCCCGGCTCGGCAAGGTGCTCGGCGGCGATGACTCGGGCATCAGCGTCTACGAGCTGCCGCCCGGCCAGGCGCTCTGCCCGTACCACTACGAGCTCGGCGAGGAGGAGTGGCTGCTGGTCCTCGCCGGCCGCCCGACCCTGCGCCACCCGGACGGCAGCGAAGTGCTCGAGCCCTGGGACGTGGTCCGCTTCCCGACCGGCCCCGCGGGCGCCCACGGCATCCGCAACGAAACCGAGGAGACGGCCCGGGTGCTGATGTTCTCCACCGTCGTCCTCCCGACCGGGACCGTCTACCCGGACAGCGACAAGGTCGGGATCTGGACCGGCGAGCGCGAGTCGAGCGGCACCTGGCGCCGCGAGGGCGGCGTCCCCTACTTCGACCGCGAGGACGGCCGGGGCTGGTGAGCACGAAGGGTCGCTAGCCGCCCCCGAGCCAGCGTTCCGCTTCATCCCCGACCCGCGGTCGCCGCAATCGCCAGGCGGCCACCGCTGTGGCGAGCGCCACCGCCGCACCGCCCGCGACCCCGACCGCGCTCGCACCGCGGCAGCAGCACCGCCAGCTCACGTCGCCGCCGGATGCGAATCCGCATACGTCCTCCCCTCGTCGTGATCCCTGCGGCGGCTCCCGGCCCGCCGCCGGTCACCGTATGGGAGCCCGGGCGGCGCTTCCACCGACAGCGATTAACGCGATCGACTTGAAAGTGCAGCGACCGCCTGAACCGGTCAACTGCGGTTACCCTCGTCCGGTGCCGCCCACCGGGCCCGACACCGAGGTCCCCGACCAGGCGCTGCTCGACGCCGCCCGAGCCGGCGACGAGGCGGCCTTCGAGCGCCTGCTCGTCCCCTACCGCGGCGAGCTCCACGCCCACTGCTACCGGATGCTCGGCTCGCTCCACGACACCGAGGACGCGATGCAGGACGCGCTGCTGCGCGTCTGGCGCAGCCTCGGCTCGCTCGCCGACCGGGCGGCGCTGCGGGCCTGGCTCTACCGGATCGCCACCAACACCTGCCTCGACCTGATCGGCCGCCGCAAGCGGCGCCAGCTGCCGCTCGAATACGCGTTCGCCGCCGACCCCGCGGAGCCGCCCGGCGAACCGGTCGCCGAGTCGGTCTGGATCGAGCCCTACCCGGACCGGGAGATGGCGATCGAGGACGGCCCGGCGGCGCCGGACGCCGCCTACGAGCAGCGCGAGGCGGTCGAGCTCGCCTTCGTCGCCGCCCTGCAGCACCTGCCGGCGCGGCAGCGGGCGGTGCTGATCCTGCGCGAGGTGCTCGGCTTCTCCGCCAAGGAGGTGGGGGAGACGCTCGAGACCTCGGTCCCCTCGGTCAACAGCGCCCTGCAGCGGGCGCGGAAGACGGTCGGCGAGAAGGTGCCGGCGCGCAGTCAGCAGCTCACCCTGCGGGCGCTCGGCGACCAGCGCCTGCGCGAGATCGTCGAGGAGTACATGGAGGCGATGCGCGGCGGCGACGTCAACCGGGTCGTCTCGATGCTGACCGCGGACATGGCCTGGTCGATGCCGCCGCTGGCCAGCTGGTACGGCGGCCCGGTGGGCGGCCTGGCCGAGATCGAGACCTTCCTCCGCAACGGCCCGCTGTCGGGCGAGTGGCACTGGCAGCACCGGCCGACGACCGCCAACGGCCAGCTCGCGGTTGGCACCTATACGTGGTTCGAGCCGGCGGCCGCCTACCTGCCGTTCTCGCTCGACGTGATCACCCTGGAGGGGGAGCAGATCAAGGACGTCACCGCCTTCGTCGTCCGGGTGGCGAACACCCCGGATGGGTATGCTCGGTGGCCGGATTACCCTCCGTCTCCGGAGCTCGTCCACGCTGTTTTCGAGCGTTTCGGCCTTCCCGGTCGCCTCGACTGAAACCGAGCCCGCGGCACCGATGAGTTTCGGCCGCCGCGGCGGTCCAACTCATATGAACGCCACCGAAGCCATCCCCCAAACCGCCCAGCAGGAACCGGCACGCGCCGAGCGCCGCAGCTGGATCGCGCTCTACGTGCTCTGCGCGGCGATGCTGATGATCGTCCTCGACGGCACGATCGTGAACGTCGCGCTGCCCTCGATCCAGGAAGACCTCGGCTTCAGCCAGTCGAGCCTGGCCTGGGTCGTCAACGCCTACCTGATCCCCTTCGGCGGCCTGCTGCTGCTCGCCGGCCGGCTCGGCGACCTGCTCGGCCAGCGCCGCATCTTCCTCGCCGGGCTGACGGTCTTCACGATCGCCTCCGCGCTCTGCGCGCTTTCGCCGGACCAGGGGGTGCTGATCGGCGCCCGCTTCATCCAGGGGGTCGGCGGCGCGATGGCTTCGGCAGTGATCCTGGGGATGATCGTGACGATGTTCCCGCGGCCCGCCGACCAGGCGAAAGCGATCGGCGTCTACGGGTTCGTCGCCTCGGCCGGCGGCTCGATCGGGCTGCTGCTCGGCGGCATCCTCACCGAGGCGATCTCATGGCACTTCATCTTCGTCGTCAACCTGCCGATCGGGGTGCTGGTCGGTTGGCTGGCGCTGCGGTTGGTCGACGAGCGGGAGGGCATCGGCCTCTCGGAGGGCGCCGACTTCCCCGGCGCCGCCCTGGTGACGCTGGCGCTGATGCTCGGCGTCTTCACGATCCTCCAGATCACCGAGTGGGGCTGGGGCGACGCGCGCACGATCGGCGGCCTGCTGATCGCGGCGGCGCTGCTGGTGCTCTTCGTCCGCCGCCAGTCGCGGATCGCCAACCCGCTGATGCCGCTCCGCCTCTTCCACTCGCGCAACGTCTCCGGCGCCAACGCGCTGCAGGCGCTGCTGGTCGCCGGCATGTTCGGGATGTTCTTCCTCGGCGCCCTCTACCTGCAGAAGGTCCTCCACTACAGCGCCCTCGAGGTCGGCCTCGCCTTCCTGCCGACGACGATCGTGATGGGCGGCCTCTCGCTCGGCTTCGCCGAAAAACTGATCATGCGCTTCGGGGCGCGGACGACGGTGATCCCCGGCGTCAGCCTGGTCGTGGTCGCGCTGCTGCTGTTCGCTCGGACGCCGGTCGACGGCAACTACCTGACCGACCTGCTGCCGCCGTTCCTGATCATCGCGGTCGGGATCGGCACCGCCTTCCCCGGGATCATGACCCTGGCGATGTCGGGCGCGACCCCGCAGGACGCCGGCCTCGCCTCCGGCCTCGTCAACACCTCGATGCAGGTCGGCGGCGCCGTCGGGCTGGCGGTGCTGGCGACGCTCTCGACCGAGCGCACCCAGCACCTGCTCGACGGCGGCGCCTCACAGGCCTCGGCGCTCACCTCGGGATACCACCTCGCCTACCTGGTGGGGGCCGGGCTCGCCGCGATCGCGGTCCTGCTGGCGATCTTCGTGATCCGACCCGCACCGACCCCGGGCCATCCGGGCGCGCCGGCGGGCGAAGGCGAGGACGAGCGCGAGCCGCAGCCGGCGGCCGCCGGGCAGGCCTAGGCAGCGCCTCCGGGGGCCTCCCGCAAAGAGCGTCGTTTCCAGGCTAATCTCCGCGGCCCGGGCGGCCGATGAAGGTCCGGGATGGGACTAGCCGCCGCCCAGAGAAGCAACGACGAGCTCGAGCGCGAGCGCGTCAGGATGGGCCGCGTCGCCGGCATCCTCTGGACCGTCTCCGGCCTCGTCGCGCTCGTCTGCACCTTCCTCCCGGAATCCGAGCACGCCGGGCTCGGCTGGGTCCTGGGCCTGATCGGGCTGGTCCTCGTCTACGGCATCGGCAGCATCACCGGCCTGATCCCCTGGCAGCGGGCGACGATCGACCAGCTGGCGGTGGGGACCGTCGTCACGATCCCGGTGGTCGGCCTCGCGATCTACCTCAGCGGCGGCTCGCTCAGCTACGTCGAGCCGCTGCTCTTCTGCTCGCTCCTCTACATCGCCTTCTACTTCCCGCCGCGCTGGGCCTGGCCGCTGACCGCCGAGCTGGCGCTGGTCGCCGGGGCGCCGCTGCTCTACGACCCCGACGCGCTCCAGAACGCCTTCCTGCCCCGCTACCTGGCGCTGGCCGCGACGTTCGGCGCCGCCACCGCGGTGATGCTGGGGCTGAAGGCGCGCCTGCTCGGCGCCGAGGCGCGCCAGCGCGACTTCGCCAACCGCGACCCGCTCACCGGAGTCGGCAACCGCCGCGCCTTCGACGCGGAGCTGCGATTCGAGATCGAGCGCCGCACCGACCCCGCCAGCGGTCGCCGCGAGGCCGACAGCTCGCCGCTCGCCGTCTTCATCGTCGACCTCGACGGCTTCAAGGGCGTCAACGACGCCCACGGCCACCCGGTCGGCGACGCGGTCCTCCGCGAGGCGGCGACCCGGACCCGCGCCGTCCTCCGCTCGACCGACTCGCTGGCCCGGATCGGCGGCGACGAGTTCGCGGTGATCGCCCCCGGCGCCAACGAGGTCGGCGCCCACGCGCTGGCCGAGACGATCCGCATCGCCCTCGCCGCCGACGCCGGCGAATCCGGGATGCCGGCCCCGGCCGCCTCGGTCGGCTGGGCGGTCTTCCCCGAGGACGGCGAGGACTACGGCAGCCTGATCCGCACCGCCGACAAGCGCATGCTGCGCGAGAAGCAGACCACCCGGGCGGTCCCCGGCGAGCCGACCGTGCGGCTCGACTGGCGCAGCTAGCGTTCGACCGGCGCCGACTCGAGCACGCCGAGGATCTGCGTCACCCGGCAGACGAGCAGGCGCTCCTCGTCGATTTCGACCCAGACCCCGGCCGAGGCCGGGAAGACGACGTGGTCGCCGATCGAGACCGGCATCTCGACTCCGGCGCCGGCCCACCAGTCGAGCCCCGGCCCGACCGCGAGCACGATCCCCTGTTCCGGCGGCGGCTCGTGGGTGCCGGGCGGGACGACGAGGCCGGAGCGCCGCACCCGGTCCTGGTCGAGCTCCTTGATCACGATCTGGTCGAAGAGCGGCCGCAGCTGGTGGCGGACCGACTCCGTCGGGTCTGGGATCTGCGCGGTTCCCACGCCCCCAAGTCTCGCACGCTGCGGGCACCGCGCGCCGCCCCCGGGGGAGAGAATCGCGTCGCTGAAGCATTGGCGTTGCTATGACGACGCGAATGCTTCAGCCGTGGGCGGCGGCGGCGTGGCGGCTGGTCCGCGCCCAGCACGGAGCGGTTGCCCGCCGGCAGCTCCTGGCGCTGGGGATGACGCCGGCCGCGATTCGCAACCGCCTCGATTCCGGCCGGCTGCACGAAGTGAACCGTGGCGTCTATGCGGTTGGCCGCGAGGAACTCGGTCGCCACGGGGAGCTGACCGCAGCAGTTCTCGCCTGTGGGCCGAGGCATCGAGGACCGATCGAAATCGCTGTCCCCGCCAGCTCACTTCGCCGCCGTCCCGGGATCCGGCTCCACCGCCGCGCCGATCTCGCCGCTCCGCGCTTCGTCCACCGCATCCCGGTAGGCGACCCGATAACGATCCTGATCGACCTCGCCGCCTGCTCGGTCTCAGACGAAGAGCTCGAAGACGCGGTCAACGAGGCCGACCGCCGCGACCTCGTCCCGACGCCGCGCTTACGCTCGGCGCTCGAGGAGGTACCGCGCCGCCAGGGCGTCGGCCGTCTCAAGCGCCTCCTCGACGCGCAGACCTTCAGTCGCTCCCAGACCGCGCTCGAGCGGCGCTTCTTGCCGATCGCCCGGGATGCCGGCCTGCCCGCGCCCAGTGCCCAGGAGCGCCTCGGTCGCTACCGGGTCGACTTCTTCTGGTCGGCGCTCGGCCTGGTGGTCGAGGCCGACAGCCTCCGCCATCACCGCACCGCCTCAGAGCAGGCGACCGACCTCGAGCGCGACCAGGCACACGCCCGTCGCGGGCTCCGCACCCTGCGCTTCAACCACCTGCAGATCTTCCGCCGGCCCGCCTACGTGCGGTCGGTGCTCGAGGACGCCGTCCGCCATCTCGGCAGGTCTGCGGGCTGATCGGGAGAATCGAGCCCTCGATGGCACCGTCCCCGCGATCGGCCTCGCCCCAGGGCCGCCGTCAGCTCGGCATGGCCGCCCTCGCCCTGGGCGCTCTCGGCATCGTCTTCGGCGACATCGGCACCAGCCCGCTGTACGCGCTGCAGACCGTCTTCTCCGCCGACAACCACGCGGTGAAGCCGACCGAAGGCGACGTCTTCGGCGTCATCTCGCTCGTCTTCTGGTCGATCACGCTGATCGTCTCGATCGAGTTCGTCGTCTTCATCATGCGCGCCGACAACGACGGCGAGGGCGGGATCCTGGCGCTGATCGCGAAGGTCGAGGACGCGCCGCTGCGCTCGCTGCGGACGAAGATGATCCTGATCGGGCTCGGCCTCTTCGGCGTTGCCCTCTTCTACGGCGACGGGATCATCACCCCGGCGATCTCGGTCCTCTCGGCGGTCGAAGGGGTGAAGGTCGTCGAGCCGGGGCTCGAGTCGATGGTCGTCCCGATCACGATCGTGATCCTCGTCGCGCTCTTCTCGATCCAGCGCTTCGGCACCCACGTCGTCGGCGGCGTCTTCGGGCCGATCATGGTCGTCTGGTTCTCGGTGATCGCGATCGCCGGGCTCGGCCACGTCGTCCAGCACCCGGAGATCGTCAAGGCGCTCTCGCCCCACTACGCGGTCGAATTCTTCGCCGACCACTTCGGCACCGCCTTCATCTCGCTCGGCTCGATCGTGCTGACGATCACCGGCGCCGAGGCGCTCTACGCCGACATGGGCCACTTCGGCCGCAGCCCGATCCGCCGCGCCTGGTTCGCCATCGTCTTCCCAGCGCTGATCCTCAACTACATGGGCCAGGGCTCGCTGATCCTGGAAACGCCGAGCGCGATCAGCAACCCCTTCTTCCTCCTCATCCCCCACTGGGGCCGGGTGCCGATGGTGCTGCTGGCGATGGTGGCGACCGTGATCGCCTCGCAGGCGGTGATCTCCGGCGCCTTCTCGGTCACCCGCCAGGCGGTCCGGCTCGGCTTCCTGCCACGGGTGACGATCCGCCACACCTCGCGGCGGGAGATCGGCCAGGTCTACGCGCCCGCGGTCAACTGGGTGCTGCTGGCGGCGGTGATCGCGCTGGTGCTCGGCTTCCAGTCCTCGAGCAAGCTCGCCTCCGCCTACGGGATCGCGGTCACCGGCACGATCACCGTCGACACCCTGCTCTTCTTCGTCGTCGCCCGGGTGCTGTGGAAGAAACCGGCCTGGCTGGTGGCGATCGGCGCCGCCGTCTTCTTCACCGTCGACTTCGCCTTCCTCGGCGCCAACCTGACCAAGGCCGAGCACGGCGGCTGGTTCCCGCTCTCGGTCGGCGCCCTGCTGTTCATCGTCCTCAGCACCTGGCGCCGCGGCAGCGACCGGGTCAACAAGGCGCGGGTCGAGGCGGAGGGCTCACTGCCCGACTTCGTCGCGGAGCTGCACGGCTTCGACCCGCCCGCGGCGCGGGTGCCGGGCACCGCCGTCTACCTCAACGCGCGCCGCGAAACGACGCCGCTGGCGCTGCGCAAAGGGGTCGAGTACAACCGCTCCCTGCACGAGACGGTGGTGATCATCTCGATCGAAACGACCAAAGCCCCGTACGTCTCGGAGGAGGATCGGCTGGCCGTCGACCACCTCGGCTTCGAGGACGACGGCATCGCCCACCTCACCGCCCGCTACGGCTTCCAGGACGCGACCGACGTGCCGCGACTTCTGAAGCTGGCCGAGGAACGCGGGGTCGAGGGCGACATCGACTGCGAGGGGGCGATCTACTACCTCTCGCAGATCTCGATCGTCCCCGGCGCCCAGCACGGGATGCAGCGCTGGCGCAAGCACCTCTTCATCGTGCTCGCACGCAACGCCGCCAGCCCGGTCGACTATTTCAAGCTGCCGCGCGAGCGGACTGTCTCGCTGGGATCCCAGATCGAGCTCTGAGGCGCCCTGGGCGGCGCATCTCGGCGTCCTCGGTCGCTCACGTGCAGAGCACGCTTCGCTCCCTGCGTCCTTGAGCTGCTTGCCCAGGCTGCCTCAGGGCGACTCGGGCGGCGTGAAGCGGTAGAAGTACTGGCCGATCCCGCTTTCCTGGCTGACCGCGAAGATGAACGGCAGCAGCGCCTCCTGCGTCGCGGCGTTCTCGAGCGGCCCGGCGTAGATCGGCTGGTAGCCGGCGTCGCGGGTCAGCGCCTCGACCGTCTCCCGCGAATCCTCGTCGCCGCACCAAAAGTTGCCCGGCGGCGTGCTCTCGGCGGCGACCCGATCGAACAGCGAGGCGAAGTTGATGTTGAAGGCCTTCGCGGTCGGGCCGCCGGTCACCGACTTCACGTACTCGGCGTTGGAGCCGAAGCCCGGCGGCGGTTGCGGCCCGCCCCAGAGGTTGGTCGCGTCGATCGTCGTCTTGCCCTCGAGTCCGCTCACCGCGGCCAGCGCCTCGGCGATCGCTCCGCCCGGCACCGCCACCAGCACCGCCTCGGCGTCGCCCACGTCGCCGCCCTCGCGGCCGATCTCGGTCACCTCGTGTCCGGCTGCTCGCCACAGCTTCGCCAGCCCCCCGCCGATGTTGCCCCGGCCGATCGTCGCGACCTTCAACCGCCTCACCTCCACTCGTCGTTTCGTCCATTCCAGCAGGCCGGCACTTTCGCCCTGTTTAAGAACGAGGGAAGTTGAGCATTAAAGGCAATGGGAGGCAGGGGCCTTCCCAGAGAGGAGACCTACATGTATCGACTCAACCTGAGCGGGGCCCGGCGGTTGCCGCGCCCGCTCGTACTTACGCTGGCGGCGCTGGCGCTGATCTGCGGCTGGGCCGCAGCCAACGCGCGGGCCGACAACTACGCGGCGCTCGGCGACTCCTACGCCGCCGGGCCGCTGATCCCGAACCAGCTGTCGCCGGTCGGGTGTCTGAAGTCAGATCACAACTACGGGCACCTGGCGGCGCCGGGCATCGGTTTGGAATTCCACGAACTGACCTGCAGCGGCGCCACGACCAACGACATGACTGCGGAACAGAGCGTCGAATTCGGCTCCAATCCGCCGCAGTTCAATGCTCTCGACAACGAAACCAAAGTCGTCTCGTTGACGATCGGCGGCAACGACATCGGCTTCTCCGAAGTGGCCGAGAGCTGCATCACGCTCAATCCCTTCGCGACGCCGTGCAAGGACAAATACGACCCGGGCGGCAAAGACCAGCTGGCCGAACGGATCGCCAACACCGCGCCGAAGCTGGCGGCTGTGCTGCAGGGGATCCACAGCCGCTCGCCGAAAGCGCGCATATTCGTGACCAACTACCCGGCGATCTTCCCGCCGACCGGCTCCGGCTGCTGGCCGCAGCTGCCGATCGGCTTCGGCGACGTGCCCTACCTGCGCTCGACGCAGCTGGGCCTGAACCAGATGATCGCCCAGCAGGCGGCCGCCAACGGCGCCACGCTGGTCGACTGGTACAGCGCCAGCATCGGCCACGACGCCTGCAAGTCGCAGTCGAGCCGCTGGGTCGAACCGCTGATCCCGGGCGAACTGACCGCCCCGCTGCACCCGACCAAAGCCGGGATGCAGGGCGTGGCCAACCTGCTCGTCGCGCTGGCGAAATAGCCGCGTACGAATAGGGCCGGAACCTCAGCCGTCGCCGTGAGCGCGGCGGCTGAGGTCCTGCCACCGCTCCCAGGTCGCCAGCCGCTCTTCGTACTCGGGGCGGATCAGCTGGTCGAAGGCCCAGTCGCCGAAGAGGACGCGCAGCGGCGGCTCCTCGGCGTCGACCAGCTCGAGGATCACCGGCCCGGTCGCCTCGGGTTGCCACGGCGGCTGCGGACGCCGCTCTCGGCGCGCGCTTCGCGGACCCACTCGTACTCGGGCATCGGCTCGGCGGTGACGGCGGAGGGGCCGGCCCAGTCGGTGGCGTAGCCGATCGGCTCGACCAGGGTCACCTTGACGCCGAACCTGCCGACCTCGCGGGAGAGGGCCTGGCTGAAGCCCTCGAGCGCCCACTTCGAGGCGTGGTAGAGGCCGATGCCGGGGAAGGCGGTGACGCCGCCGATCGAGGAGACCTGGATGAAGTGGCCGGATTCCTGCTGGCGGAGGATCGGCAGCGCCGCCTTGGTGACCCAGAGGGCGCCGAAGACGTTGGTCTCGATCTGGTCGCGGGAGCCGGCCTCGTCGACCTCCTCGATCGTCCCGAAGTAGCCGTAGCCGGCGTTGTTGACGACCACGTCGAGGCGGCCGAAGCGCTCGTGGGCGGCCGCCACCGCGGCGTCGACCGTCGCCTTGTCGGTTACATCGAGCGCCTGGGTGAAGACGCGCTCGCCGTGTGCCTCGACCAGCGGCTCCAGCGTCCGCGGGTCGCGGGCGGTGGCGGCGACCCGGTCGCCGCGCCCGAGCGCCGCCTCGGCCCAGATGCGACCGAAGCCCTTCGAGCTGCCGGTGATGAACCAGACCTTGTTGCCGTCGTCTGCCAACGGAGCCTCCTTTGGCTGAGGGAAGGGGAGGGGCCCTCCGATTATCTCAAGGTCCCGGGGTCGGCCTCTCAGCTTGCTTGCCGCGCCGTCGCGACACCCGGCGCGTCCGGCTACAGCTCGCGCTCGTAGAACAGCATCCGCGGCCCGCCGGCCCCTTCCAGGTTCGTGAAGCCGGCGCTCTCGTAGAGCGCCCGCGCCGCCTCGTCGGTTTCGCCGGTGTTGAGGTCGATCCCGGTCGCGCCGGCGGCCCGCGCCGCCTCCATCGTCGCCTCCAGCAGCACCCGGCCGATGCCGTTCCCGCGCCGCGCCGGGACCACGTAGAGCTCCTGCAAATACGCTTCCGGTCGCCCGGTCCACGGCGAGGGACGCAGCCGCAGCAGCGAGACGCCCTCGTCCTGGTTGGCGAGCAGGACGACGATCTCGCCCGAGTCGAGCAGCGGCGCCGTGTACTCGGTCAGCGCCGCGACGCCGGGGGTCTCGTCCTCGAACTCGGTGTTGAAGTCGTGCAGGAGGCGAGCGACGGTTGGCGCGTCGGCGGCCGCCGCACGGCGGATCTGCGGCGCCGGCTCGCTCACCGCGAGGTCAGGCCCCGGGCATCTTCCAGAGGCCCTGCGAGAACGTCGACGGGATCCCGTCTTCGCCCTCCTTCAGCAGCCGTTCGGTGCTCCGCGCCTGGATCTCCAGCAGCTCCTGGTAGGCCTTCGCGTGCAGCTCGAGCGCTTCCTGGTAGCCGTCCTCGTCGAGCACCAGCGGAGTCCGCGCCAGGTAGAAGTTCTTGTCGGAGCCGACCATCCGCGCTTTCGCCGAGGCGACGAAGTCGTCGAGGATCTTCTGCATGAAATCGCCGACCAGGTCTTCTTTGATCACCGGGTCGAGCGCTTCCCAGTCGCTGCCGTCGATCAGGTGGCGCTGTGTCGCCCGGTAGAAGTGCTCGACGGCGCCGCGCACGTGCCGCTCTTTGACCAGCTCGATGCAGCCCAGCTGTTCGAGGCGCTTGGTGTGGTAGCTGACGTTGTGCAGGTGGTCGCCGAGCTCGCGGGCAAGCTCGGCCGGACTCGCGGTGCGTTCGTTGAGGATCCGCAGGATTGACGCTCGCAGCGGATGCGACATCGCCTTCATCAGGCGTTCTGACTCGAGCCTGCGTCGGTCGCTGGTCGATGGCATTTTGCGCCCTTCCATAGCGGTGGCTGATCTCCGAACGTTTGAGCTTAGTCCGTCAATTCCGAAACCGCGAGCCGCGGTCCCTTTCTCTTTCGATTACCCCTAACCGGAGAGGTAATCTCCACTACTGTAACTTCTTTTACCAAACCGTCGGTCCCCCTCTTGCATCCGGCAAAGCCGAACAACCGCAGAGAGGGGGTGTTGTTCGCATGCAGATCGACAAGACGACCGGCCCGGTTCTCCCGGCCGCCGCCACTGGCAAGGGCACCTGATCCCGGTGCCGCCGTTCGGCCGCCCGTTCCTGCGGGCGGCCGGATCTACAGCGGTCGGCCGATGTAGACGATCTTCGGGTCGATCGTCTCGTCGGGCGGTTCGCCGAGCTGGACCTCGTTGTCCACCTCGCGCTGGCCGAGCACCGCCAAGCACTCGAATCCGGCCCCCTCGAGGGCGGCTTCGACCTCGGGAATCGGGAGGTAGCGCTCCTGGTTGACGATCTCCTCGATTCCGCTGCCCTCGATCCGCGCGTGGTAGATCGGCCGCGACTCGTCCTGGCGACCGAGCCCGCTCCAGGTCCAGCGCTGCCCGTCGATCTCGGTCACCTCTTCGTCGCTTCCGTACGCGGTCCGGTACATCAGCATCGAGTTGGTGTCGAAGAGCAGCAGGCCGTCGTCGACCAGGTTGGCGCGGACTGTGCTCAGCGCCCGTTCGAGGTCGCCGTCGCCGAGCAGGTAGTTGACCGCGTCGTTCAAGATCAGCGCCAGCTCGAACTCGCCGTAGACCGGCAGCTCGCGCATGTCGGCGACGTCGAGCGCGATCTCCTCGCCGAACTGCTCGCGCGCGACCTCGAGCATCGAGGGCGAGATGTCGCAGCCGTGGATCGTCCAGCCCCGCTTCAGCATCGGTGTGAAGGCGCGGCCGGTGCCGCAGGCGACGTCGAGGACCCGACCATGGCGCAGGCCCCGCCGCTCCAGCTCCGGCAGCAGATTGCGGCCGAGCCACATCTCGTAGTCGTTGCGGTAGTTGAAGGTGTCGTAGATGTGGGCGAACTTCTCGTAGGTCGAGAAGGCCTCGTCCATCTGCCCCGTTCCCATGCGCCAAGTATTCATGCAACGGTGGAGAGGTGTCCACCGCTCCTCGTCAGAATTCCTGCGTTGTGCGGAAATCTCCAGTCTGCGAGCAGGTCCGCGAGGCGGCGGCTTGGGTCGCCGGCCGCGCCGGCGCGGTGAAGATCGACGCGGGGCGGATCGAGTCCTACGCGGCGGCGCTGCCCGGTACGGCGCCGCTCGAATCTCCCGACCCGCAGACCGACCTGCTGGAGGGCGACCGTGAGACGCGCGCCGCCTTCGTCCTCTGCCTCGACGCGATCAACTTCGGCTCCGGCTGGTGGCCGACGATCCGCAAGCGCCCCGGCCGCAGCGGCTACTTCACCGTCGCGGCCGGCCTCACCGAGCGCTTCCGCGGCGCCGGTCCCTGGTCGCCGGCCGAGCTCGCCGCGATCGACGCGGCGGCGATCGCCGCAGTTCTCGGCCAGGATCCCGAGCACCCGCTGCTGGCCGATTTCGCCGCCGCGCTCCGCGACGTCGGTGCCCACGTCGCCGCCGACCACGGCGGCAGCTTCGCCGCGGTCATCGATGCCGCCGCCGGTTCGGCCCCGGCGCTGGCGGACCTGCTCGCCGGCTGGGACGCCTTCGCCGACGTCTCCATGTATGAGGAGCGCGAGGTGCCGTTCTTCAAGCGCGCCCAGATCGCCGCCGCCGACGTCGCCCGCGCCGGCGTGGCCGACCTCAGCGACCGCGACCGCCTCACCGCCTTCGCCGACAACCTCGTCCCCCACGTCCTCCGCGTCGACGGCGTCCTCCGCCTCGACCCGGCGCTCGAGGCCCGCATCGACGCCGGCGAGCTGCTCGAGCACGGCTCGCCGGAGGAGGTCGAGCTGCGCGCCGGCGCCGTCCACGCGGTCGAGCTGCTCGCGGCCGCCCGTGCCGCCGCCGGCGACCCACTGATCCCGGCCGAGATCGACGCCGCCCTCTGGAACCGCGGCCGCGGCGAGCGCTACAAGTCGCGCCCCCGCCCCCGCTCGCGGAACACGGCCTACTAGCTAGGAGTCGGCCGGCTCGGGCGCGGCTGCTTCGGCACGCTCGGGCGCCGCCGCGACCCGGCCGACGAACTCGACCAGCAGCCGCTCGACCGTCTCCGGCGCGTCGGCGTATGGCCAGTGGCCGCTGGCGGGCAGCACGTGGACGTCGGCCGAGGGAAATGCCTCGCGCTGGCGGGACGCGTAGCCGGCCGGCAGGTAGGCGTCATGTTCGCCCCAGATGACGAGCGCCGGGATGTCCCGCGGCGCCATCAGCTGCGAGAACCCCGCCGCTGCGGCGCCCGGGTCGTCGGTCGCGCGGTAGAGCTTCAGCACCGCCCGCTTGGTCCGCCTGTCGATGTGGCCGTACATGTCGTCGACGAACTCGCGCGGCAGCCCGCGCGGCTCGTTGCGGTTGACCACGAAGCGGAAGCCGCTCTTGGTGGTGATCGCTTGGAACAGCTCGCCGAGCACCGGCGTCCGCCAGATCCGCGCCAGCTGGTGCCACCTGTAGCCGGGCAGGATGCCGGTGTCGATCAGGGTCACCGAGGCGAGCGCGTCGGCGTTCGCCGCCGCCCAGACCAGCCCGATCGGGCCGCCGAAGTCGTGCAGGATGAGGTGGACCCGCTCGATCCCGAGTGCCGCCAGCGCTTCGCCGACGAAGGCCGCGTAGCCGTCGGTCGAGTGCTCGAAGCCTGGCGCCGCCTCGGTCTCGCCGAAGTCCGGCAGGTCGAAGCTGACCGCGCGGGTGCCGGCCGCGCCGACCGCCGCCGCCAGCGGCGCCCAGTCGTCGGCCGAGCCGGGGTTGCCGTGGACGAAGACCAGCGCCTCGGCGGCACCCTCGGGGCCGGCTTCGAGGAGCCGGGTCCGCACCGGGCCGACCGCGAGCCGCTGGCGACGGACGCTCATCGGTGTGCAAGCGCGTGGCGGGCGTTGACGAGGACGGCGCGCGGCGCCGTGGACGCCAGCGCCCGCACGGGGCCGATCTGGCGGGTGGCGAAGCGGTCGAGTCGCAGCGCGACCTCGGGGTCGCGAGCGGCGGCCGAGAAGAAGAGGCGCTCGCCCGGGTTGAAGCGGCGGGCGATCGAGTAGTCGTTGGTGATGAACGCGTGCCCGCCGAGCCGCCAGCGGTGCACCCGGCGGTAGCGCTTCAGCCCGCGTTCGAGCGAGCCGGCGCCAAGCAGCGCTGGTCCCGCCGCGTCGGCCAGCCACTCGGCCGACTGGAAGGCCCAGCCGCAGCCGACCCCGAACAGCGGCTCGGCGGCCAGCGCCGCGTCCCCGACCAGGGCCAGGCCCGTCGCCGTCACCTGCCGCACCCGGTTCTGCATCTCCAGCTTGCCGAGCATCTCGCCGACCAGCTGCGACTCGCGGATCGGCGGCGGGTCGGGGAAGTCGGAGACGAAGTTGACGAGCGCCCGCTCCGGGTCGCGCTTGAACTCGGGCAGCCGGTCCTTGGTCGGCATCGCGACGTAGAAGGTGAGGCCGCCGTCGGTCGGGAAGGCGGCCGCGAACTGCGGGTCGCCGAACCAGGCCGTCCCGTCGGGGGCGCTGTCGGGCAGCGGCCCGCTGAAGTAGCCGCCGTAGGCGAGGCGGTCGTGGCGCTGCACCTTTTCGCGGACCCCGGCGAGCTTCGCGACCGCCGAGTAGCGGCCGTCGGCGCCGACCACCAGCGGCGCCACCAGCTCGGTCTCCTCGCCCTCGCGATCGACCACCGCCGCGCCCGCGAAGCGGCCGCCGTCACGCAGCAGTCGGGTCACCCGGTGGCCGAGCAGCAGCTCGACCCCGGGCGTCTCCATCGCCATCGCGCGCAGCATCGGGTCGAGCACCGCGCGGCGCAGGTTGATCCCGTAGGCGGCGCGGTCCGCGCGCGGCTCGACCATCCCCCACTGGGTCCAGGCCCGGGCCCGCGGCCGCACGCCGCCGGCGGCGAGCATCGGCTCGAGCAGGCCGAGCCGTTCGATCGTCGGCACCGCGGAGGCCTGGATGAAGTGAGAGCAGATGCGCTTGAAGGCTGCCGGGTCGGGCTGTTTCTCCACCAGCGCCACCCGCGCCCCCTGGCGGGCCAGTAGGATCGCGGTGGTGCAGCCGGCGAGGCTGCCGCCGATGACCACCGCGTCATACCGCCGCCGTACCACGGATAGGCAGGTTACTCCTCCCGACCGCGAGCGAGCCGGCCGTCCCGCACCCATAAACTGCCCCGCATGTCCCGCTACGCGGTCAAGAACCTGAAGGAGATCGACGACCTCTCCCAGGAAGAGGGGCGCGAGGTCCGCTTCTCCCGCAAATATCTCGACTCGCGCCAGCTCGGCGTCACCTACCAGCGCTTCGGCCCCGGCTACACCGCCACCGACGGCCACAGCCACCGCGAGCAGGAGGAGGCCTACGTGGTCCTCGAGGGCTCGGGCGCGATCAAGCTCGACGACAAGCGGCTGGAGCTAAAGCAGTGGGACGTCGTCCGGGTCGCCCCCGAGGTCGTCCGCGGCTTCGATGCCGGCCCCGACGGCCTGGTCCTGCTCGCCGTCGGCGGCGAGAAGCCCGAGGGCGGCGACGGCGTCATGGCCGAGGGTCGCTGGCCGGCGCGCTGACCGGCGACGAAGCGCAGGTTTCGCGGTCGCCGCGCGTGCGGAATCCGCGCACGTTCGGAGTGGTCGAACCTGGATATGCGGGCAAAAAGTCATCGCCGCCAACCAACCTGGCGTTCATTCCTTGACAGCGGCGCGGGGGGGCGGAGACTCGCGGCTCGCAATCAGGCAAGCGTCGGGCGACGGCAAGCGGCCTTGACCGAGAGTCACGCGGAAGGCAAGCGGCTGGCCGCCGCCCGCGCGCAGCAAAGGGGGTATCCGATGTTCAGCAAGTCAGCGCTGTTGGCAGTGGTCGCGCTTGTGCTCGCGCTCGCCATCCCGGGCGTCGCGAGCGCGGAACTGACCGAAGGCGAAGGAAAAACGATCCCCGTCGGGTCCGAACTCGAAGGCACGAGTACGAATACGACGGTTTCAACCGCACTCGGAAAAGTAACGTGCGAAAAAGTAACCATATTCGACAAACTAACCGTCAACAACTCCTCCTCGAGCGAAGCGGAAAGCAATAAAGAAGGCGTCACCTCAAACTGCCAAGTCGGTGGTAAAGCGATCAAACTCACAGACGTGACAATGATCCGCTGGCAGGTGTTCCCCGCCTTCAACAACGGCACCGCGAAAATCACAGAGAAAGTCGATTTCTCCGGCATCACCTGCCATTTCGAAGGCGAAGTCGGCTTCACCTACGTCACAAACAGCGACACGATGACGATCGCAGGCGGAGTCCTCAAAGGCACGCCGGGAACTTGTGGCAATGCCGAATTGAACGGGAACTACACATGGATCTGGAAAGGTAAACCGGTGGTATTCAAATAGCCACGGTATGAGGCAGAAGCGGATGCGCCGCCGGCGCATCCGCTTCAAGCGCCCGGGACGACAAGCGAATTCGAGCTGACGAGCCGGGGCGGCCGAGCGAGCCGCCCGGCCGGCGCGCTAGGTGTGGTTGGGGCCGTCGTCGTTGCCGTGGCCGCCGTGGTCGTCGCCCTTGTGGTGGTGATGGCGACCGTGGTGCTTGCCGTGATGGTGCTTCTCGCCGTTCTTGTGCTCCTGGTGCTGGCCGGCCGGGTCGTCGGCGCCTTGGTCGGCCCATGCCATGCCGGTGCCGCCGACCGCGAGGGCTAAGGCCACCGCAACGGTCCCCAGCGTCTTCTTCAACATCATCTGCCTCCTTGTTCGGACGAGTGAGCCAAGACGCGGCAACTCGATTGCCGCGTGAGCACGGGGGTACGGGACTCCCGCCTCACCGGTTCAACCCGCGCTCGCACCTAAGATCACGCCATGGGCCCCCAGAAAGACAAAGAGATCCAGTGGCGCAGATGGATCCTCGGTGCCCTGATCGCACTGGTCGTCATCGTTGCCCTGCAGAATTCTCAGCAGGTCTCCTTCGAAGTCCTCTTCATCAGCTTCGACGCGCCGATGATCGTGATGCTGCTCGTCTTTGCCCTGCTCGGCGCGCTGATCGGCTGGGCAGCGCCGGTCCTGATCCGCCACCGGCGCACGGAAAATGCCGCCCGCAAGGGAGCCGTCGACGCCAGGGAGATCGAGCGGAAGAAGTAAACGAGATCGGGCAGGCAGAGCCAGGTCTCCATTAATGTCCCCTGTTCAATCAGGGGAACTCTTGTGAACTGGTGTGTCAGCGAGCTCCGGCAGGGTCTGGCGGCGAGTTGCCTGGCGGCAGCCGCGCTGCTTGCGTGCGCGAGTTGCGGCGGCGACGGATCCGAAACCGGCGCGGCGGCCTCGAACCTGGCTGAGAGGCCGCCTGCGAAAGCGCAGCTGATCAAGCGAGCCGACGCGATCTGTCGCGGGACCGACGCGGCGCAGAAGGCCGCCCTCACGTCCTACTTCGCGCGGCACGAAGTCGAGATGACCAACGGCCCGCAGATGGAAAACGCCATATCTCGCGCCGAGATCCCACCGCTCCGAGCTGAGATCGCCCAGGTCGGGGCCCTGGCGGTGCCAGCCGGCGACAAGGCCAGCGTCGATGCGATCCTCGCGGCCTGGGGGCGTGCGTTGAGCACCGCGCAACGCCAACCGAGCTCAGTTTTCGGCCTCGGCGAAGGGCCGTTCGAGAAACCCAACCAGCTCGCGAAGCGATACGGCTTCAAGGACTGCGCAGAAGCGCTCTAGCCGTTCGGCGCAAAGAGATCGAGCAGAAGAGCTGACAAAAGCTCCCACGTCTATTAAGGTCTTCCTGTTCAATCAGGGGGGCCTTTGTGAAACGACGTGTAGACCACTTCAGCGGGATGCGGTTCGCGATTGCGGGGCTGCTTGCGATCGCCGCAGCAGCGATGATCGCCGCCTGCGGCAGCAGCAGTTCCGCCGACGGCAGCGGCGAAGTGACGAACGCCTCGGCGCCGGCGATCACCAAGGCGACGCTGATCGAACAGGCGGACGCGATCTGTCGCAATTCCGACGAAGTGCAGAAAGTAGCGCTCGCCGCATATGAAAAAGAACATCCTGGCGCGCTTAAGAAGACCAGCGGAATGGAAGAAGCATTGACCCAGGTGCTTATACCCCCGATCGCGGTGGAGGTGGAAAAGGTCGCTGCGCTGGGCATCCCGTCTGGCGACGAGGCCGAAGTGACCACGATCGTCAGCGGCTGGGAAACGGCCTTGAAAACGGTCGAAAAGAAACCGGGAATACTTATTACGCTCGGCGAAGGTCCATTCGAAGAACCGGACAAACTGGCGGCGAAATACGGCTTCAAAGAGTGCGACAAAGCGCTCTGAGGCCCGCCCGATGACCCCGCTCTCAGCCGAGATTCCGGAGGACTGGTACGCCACTGCCTTCGACGCGGCCAGCGCCGACATGGCCTGGACCGACCGCACCGCCGCCGAAGTCGACCGCGCTCTGAATATCCTCAGACCGCGGGGCGACGAGCGCATCCTCGACCTCGCCTGCGGCTCCGGCCGCCACGCGCTCGAGCTGCGCAAGCGCGGATTCGCCGTCGTCGGCGCCGACATCTCGCCGGAGCTGATCGAGATCGCCCGCGGCGAGGCGGCGGCGGCCGACCTCGACATCGAGTTCGTCCTCGCAGATATCCGCGATCTCCCCTATGAGGCGGAGTTCGACCTCGTCCTCAACCTCAACGACGGCGCGATCGGCTACCTGGAGAGTGACGAGGAGAACCAGCGCGCCTTTGCGGTGATCGCCCGCGCCCTGCGCTCCGGCGGCCGCAACCTGGTGCAGCTGCCCAACGTGCTCTACGCGCGCGAGCACCTGCCGCAGCGCTCCTGGATTCCGGCGAGCTCGATGGTCGAACTGGTCGAGCACCGCTGGAACAAGGGCGAGAAACGACTCGAAGGCCTGATGGTTGCCGCCCATTTCGGCAAAGTCCTCGACGGCCTGGAAGGCATCGAATTCAGCCAGCGCCTCTACACGGTCGAGGAACTGCAGGAGATCTACGCCGCGGTCGGCATGGAGCTGGTCCGCACCTACCACGGCAACGGCCGGCCCCGCGAGCCGAGCGCCTCCCAGTTCGAGATCTTTGCCGAGGCTAAAAAACTCGCTTAACAAATTGACATCTCGGTTTGTTCTATTAGTCTTGATCGAAGCGGGATGGAGCCGACCAACGCACATCGGGGGAAGGTCACGCTGGTGACGTTGGGCCCGGGGGGCACCTGCCACGAGCGAGCGGCGATCGAGTACATGGGATTCCAGGGAGTCGAGGACTTCGAGATCGACCTGATCGACGATTTCTTCGACGGCCTGGAGCGGATCCGTGGGAAAGACAACGCGTTCCTCGTCCAGTGCAGCGCCCACCCGAAGGTCCACGAGGTCACCGAGCGATACTGGGCCGAGGTGTTCGTCGTCGACACGTTCATCTACCCGACGAAGGCTCTGGCGGTGCTCAGCCGCCGCGAGGTCGAGCGACCCAGGACGCTCGGCCTCGTTCCCGCCACTTCCGGATACATCGATCCCAGCGATTGGGAGCAGATCATCGACGTCCAGTCGAAGCCGATCGTCGCACGGGAGCTCCTCGCCGGCCGCTATGAGGCGGGTCTCACCCACCTCGAGCACCTGGCCGGGCACCCGGACGAGCTGCGCTTGGTCGAAGAGATTGGCGAAATCGACACCACCTGGGTGGTCTACGGGACGCGCAAGCGCTTCCAGGGTGAGGTGATCGGGATCCCCTCACCGGAGTTGTTCCGCCGACTCGCTCCGGCGGCCGCATAGCAGTGCGCAGCTTCGAAACGAGGAAAGGGGAATTGAATGCGAGCTGGTGCTTACGGGTTGTCCCTGCTCTCGGACCCTCTCGACGTGCAGGTCCTCCGGGCCCTGGAGGGCGGACCTCTGCCGCTCACCGACCTGAGGCGGGCGGTCGGCTCGCCACCGCAAACGACGCTGCGAAAGCACCTGAAAGCGCTGGCCCACCTCGGCGTATTGGTTAGGACCCGCCAACACGAATTCCCCGCCGCGGTCACCTATGAGCTCAGTTCTTCGGGGCTGGAGCTGCTCACCGCAGTCCACGCGACGGAAGCTTGGTTGGCGATATCGCCCGACGGCCCGTTGCTGCTCGGAAGCCCCGCTGCCAAGAGCGCGATCAAATCTCTCGTCGACGCCTGGACCACCAAGATGCTGCGTGCCCTCGCCGCCAAATCGCTCTCGTTGACCGAGCTCGACCGCCTTCTCGCCGGCGTCAACTACCCAGCCCTCGAGCGCCGCCTCACCGCGATGCGTTTCGCCGGCCTGATCGAGGCCACGCCCGGCCGAGCGGGAAGCACCCCATATCGGGTGACGCGGTGGCTCCGAGAGGCGGTTGGGCCGCTGCTGGCGGCCGCCAGTTGGGAGAGCAACGACAACCCGGATGACCGAGAGCCACTCGGACGGATCGACGTAGAGGCGATCTTCCTGCTCGCAATGCCTCTCGTCAGCCTCGATCCGACGTTGCAGGGCACCTGTCGACTGGTGGTCGACCTTTCGAACGGCAGACAGGAAGCACTTGCCGGGGCTATGGTCGCGGTCGAGGGGGGCAGGCCCGTATCTTGCGCGGCCGACCTACGAGTCGAGGTCACCTCGAAGGCGGCGGGCTCCTCTCGCGCCTGGCTCGAGGTGCTGATCGGCGGCGGCGACAGCGGGATCTCTTTCCAAGGCGACCGAGAGCTCGCAGAGGGGCTGGTCGCAGCCCTGCGCCGGGTCTCACGTCTCCAGCCTCCCCGCGGTCTGTCAGTGGTCTGACCCCGCTGTTCTGCTCGGACGCGCGCAACTCGGTCCAGCCGATCGCCATGGATGGCCTCGCCGCCTCTCTCATCTTCCCGAGCCTGCTGCAGCGACTCGCCAGTCCCCAGGTCCCACCGACGTCCCTCGCGAAGCGCGTACAAATGGGCGCGCGCGCCACGTGGTCGGACGAGATTTGCAGGCATTTTGCTGGCCGCTCAGGCTGATCAAGAGCAACGCGCTGTCCGTTACTCACTTGTTCTTGACTGAAACTACGACCCGAGATATCAATCCGCTTGACCAGAAAGCCATGGTCCCGCCGCTCCATTGACCGGCGAGACCACGGCTCCAAACCACGGCCGAGGCCAGTTCGTCAACATACCTCGGCCGTACGTACTCACAGGAGGGTACAAGCATGGCCAAGAAGTTCAGCCTGCTCATGGCGGCCGTCGCCGTCTTCGCCTTTGCCATCCCGGCATTGGCCAGCGCCACGCCGACACTCACAAAGAACGCCTCCGATCCTCCGGCCGGCTCAATACCGACCGGAACGGTGATCAAGGGGACAGCAGTGACCACGGGTACGATCGGTACCCCCAAGCTTACATCCACGATCCTCGGCACGATCGAATGTAATTCGCTGGCGATCACTGGTACCCTCACCACCAATTCCGGGGGCACCGTGACAGGTACCTCCGGCGGCCTTTTCACCTCTGCCAACTGCACCAATAAAGGCAATCCCGTGACGGTTACAAAAATCGAAGTCACCGATCTCTTGTCTACCGTCTCAGGCAAAGGCACCGCATCGTTCACGAGCACCATCGATGTGGCGGGCCTGAATTGCGTCTTCACGGGAACAAGCATCCCGTTCACCTACACGGTCGGTGGAGACATCATCAAATTCGAAAAAGCAGGCACCGTTGATGGCTCGCCCGCTGGATGCGGCAACGCTACGCTCGATGCTGAATTTACACTCGAGTACGAATCCACCCAAGCAGGCCACCCATTTCTCGCCGTGGTCATGGACTAATTTGAAGCACGAGTTCCGAGCCGGAAACGGCTAGTGAATCAGGGCCGGCGAGTATCGCCGGCCCTGATTCGTTAGCAGGTGCTTCAAAGGGTGCAGCATCCAGGCACGCTTCTAAATCCCGAGCCTGCTGCAGCGACTCGCCGGTCCCCAGGTCTCACCGGCGCCCCTCGCGAAGCGCGTACAAATGGGCGCGCGCGCCACGTGGTCGGACGAGATTTTCAGGCATTTTGCTGGCCGCTCAGGCTGATCGAGAGCAACGCACGACCCGTTACTCACTTGTTCTTGACTGGGACTACGCCCCGAGATATCAATCCGCTTGACCAGAAAGCCATGGTCCCGCCGCTCAATTGACCGGCGAGACCACGGCTCCAAACCACGGCCGAGGCCACTACGACAACACGCCTCGGCCGTACGTACTCACAGGAGGGTACAAGCATGGCCAAGAAGTTCAGCCTGCTCATGGCGGCCGTCGCCGTCTTCGCCTTTGCCATCCCGGCACTGGCCAGCGCCACGCCGACAGCCACAAAAAACGCAGCCGAAGGGACCGGCTCAGTTCCGACCGGAACGGTGATCAAAGGAACAGCGGTGACCACCGGCACGATCGGTACCCCCAAGCTTACATCCACGATCCTCGGCACGATCGAATGTAATTCACTGTCAATCACCGGCAAACTCGTCACCAATTCCGGCGGCACCGTGACAGATACCTCCGGTGGTGCCTTCACCTCCGCCAACTGCACCAATAAAGGCAATCCCGTGACGGTGACAAAAATCGAAGTCACCGATCTCCTGTCTACCGTCTCAGGCAAAGCCACCGCGTCGTTCACGAGCATCATCGATGTGGCGGGACTGACTTGCACCTTCACGGGAACAAGCATCCCGGGTACCTACACGGTGGGTGGAAACATTCTCACCTTCAATAAAGCAGGTACCGTCGACGGCTCGCCCGCTGGATGTGGGAACGCTACGCTCGATGCTGAATTTACACTCGAGTACGAAACGCCAAGCGGCGGATTCCTCCACATAGTCACAAACTAAGTTGGAGCACGCGTTTCGAGCCGGAAACGGCTAGAAATCAGGGCCGGCGAGTATCGCCGGCCCTGATTTTTGACAAGGTGTTTCGAGGGGCGCAGCGTCCAAAGGCTTCTAAGAAGCCGATGCCGGAAGGCTTGACATCTGGCCGCAAACCGCTAGCGTTCCCAAGACGCGCCGGCCGCATTTGCGGTGTTTCTCGTGAAAAGCGGGGGCTTGATCGAGTCCGGAGCGAGCTACGTCAGGGGAGCTGTTCCTGGTTCCTAGGGACCAGGAGAAGAGAGGAACAGGGGACCGATGTCAATAGGCAAGTTGCCGCGCCAGGGACGGCCGAGCACTCCGTCCTCTAGTCGAAGGTCTGCGTGTCTGCGCAGCAGAACAGGAGGAACTCGATGAGAGGGCAGGTGATTGACTCGCGTCCACGCCGGCATCTCGCAGGTCTCTGCGTGCTGGTGACCTTCTTGGTGGCGGGCTCGGTCCTGGCATCAACGGCGACCGCCGATTCGGTACTGAAATTCAAGGAAGATTTTGGCAGTGTCGCCCAACCGGTCTTCTCGGAACCTTCGGCGCTCGCTGTCGACAGAACCGGTGATCTTCTCGTAATTGACAGAGGCGCCAACACCATCAGCCGCTTCAACCCCGACGGCACCCCGGCGAACTTTTCGGCGCTTGGCACCAATGTCATCGAAGAAACCGGGGGGTCGACTCCCGAAAAATTCTCCTTCGGAGCCGTTCGCAAGCTCGAGATTGCAGTCGACAACTCCGGCACCGTCACCGATGGGGACATCTACGTCACGTTGCCGAGCTCCATTGCGGTCTTTAGAAGCACCGGTGAATATCTCGGCCAGCTGCAGCGCACCGAAGGAGCTGGGGGATCGGCCACCATCGAACCAACCGGGGTCGCCGTTGGGCCCGCTGGAGAACTTTTCATAGCCTACTTCGACGCAGTTCAAAAATATTCTCCGTCGGCAAATCCGCCAACGGGCGCAGATTTCGTCGCTAGTTTTCCCCGGATAACCAGTGGAGCCGGCGAAGAAATCGGCAATTTGAGCGCCGGCGTTGGTCCAACTGCGGGTTCGATCTTTACGCTCTCACTCCCAGCTTCCGGCTCTGGCGCAGGTCTAAAGAAGCGGGACGCTACTTCGGGGCAGTTGTCCTACGCGCTGTTCGAAGGCGGTGGGAACGCCACCGCGGTGGATCCGGGCAACGGAAATGTCCTCGGCACGAACGAAAATGAAAATGAAGTCATCGAATATGAGGCATCCGGTGCCTCAGAAGCCGTCGAACTGTCGAGACTGGCTGCTCCGAGTGCAATCCAGGGCCTTGCCGTAGGTCCTGCCAACGCGATCTACGTTTCGCTGGCCTCTGGGGTCGAGGTTTGGAATCACGTTCCGACCCCTACTGTCGCGACCAGCCCCCCCTCCGAAATTACTCCGACGAGCGTAAGGCTGAATGGCTCGGTGAACCCGGAGGGTCTCCAGCTGACGGAATGCGCGTTCGAATACGGACCAACCAGCAGCTCGGGATTCACCAGCCAAGTGCCTTGTGATCCAGAAGCCTCGGCCATCGCCGCAGATTCTGCCATGCATGAAGTTCATGCCGTCGTCACTGGCCTGCAATTAGATGTCAGTTATCGCTTCCGTTTGGTGGCAGGGAACATCAACGGCACGTCGGTCACCAAACCCAACTCGTTCTCGCTGGGAGTTCCGGAAATCACCGAGGTCCGTGCGCGCGATGCGTCCCAGAGCTCTGTGATGCTCGAAGCAAAGGTCAATCCGAGAGGCTTTTTGGCCTCATACCGTTTCGAATGGGGCCCGACCGCAACCTACGGACACCGAGTCCCGGCTGACATCGAACCGACGGCCGGAGGCGTCGCGCCGGTGCTCCTCGCTGCCGAACTGTCAGGCCTCGAGCCTGGGACGATCTATCACTACCGTGTCGTCACTGCCAATAGTCAGGGCCCAGTCATGAGCCCCGATCACGAAGCCGAAACTCTGGACTCGTGCGGATTGCCGGATCAGCGTTGCCTGGAGCTAGTATCGCCGCGCAACGTCGGTCCAGTCGCTCAAGCCGGACTGATCTCGGACGAGGAACTCTTCTTCCAGGCTGCTCAGAGTTCCGGATTGCTCGCCTATAACATCGCCAACGGACTTCCAGACGCGACGAAGGGCGCGCAGGTTCTCTATCAGGCAAGCCGCGGGGTCGATGGCTGGGCGTCGACCCAGGTCAGCCCGCCGATTCTCGAACGGAACGAAACGAAGGGACCGGCCAGCCGCACGGCAAAGACGCTGGGCCTGTCGACCGATCTGTCTTGCGGCATCGTGGCCAGCAACCAGCTTCTTAGCCCTGATCCGGCCACTCGCCTGGTCATTGAAGCGGGCGGATCGAACCTCTATCGGCGAAATGCTGACGGAACGTACACGGCGATCAGCAGCCTGGCGCCGGAAAACACCGACGAAATCGTTGGAGACGAAGGTATCGAGGGCCGATACGGGCTCGCGGGCTTCTCGCGAACCTGCCAGAAGGTCGTATTCAGCAGCAGCTTCCGCTACCCCGGGGTTGCCGGCGTCATGCCGGGAGAGACTTTGTATGAATGGAATGAAGGGACGCTTCGATCCGCTGGGTTCGTTCCAGGCACCGGCGGTGAAGTTGCAGTGCCTGCGATCGCGGGGTCCGGGGCGGCGTACTCGAATGCTGTCTCCGAAGACGGCCGCCGGGTCTTCTTCACGGCGGAACGGCAACTAAGCTCCAATCCCGCGGAGGTCGGCAAGACCGGCGTCTTTGTGCGAGAAAACGGCACTGTGACCAGGGATCTCTCTCTATCCGAGACCCCTACCGCTGACGAAGGTGCCAAATATCAATATGCAACGCCCGACGGATCGCGGGTGTTCTTCGTGGCGAACGCAGGTCTCACCGTCACCGCGAGCCCGGTAGGCAAAGATCTTTACGAATACAACCTCGAGACCGACGAACTAACTGATCTAACCGCTACGACCGAAAGCGGCGGCGCGCAGGTGGCCGGAGTACTGGGAGCGTCCAGGAGTGGTTCCACGGTGTACTTTGCCGCCAGCGGCAAGCTCGTGCCCCATAAGGGAAGCACTCTGGCCGAAAATGAAAGTGCGAAAACCCTTTCCATCTATGGGGAGACGGATGGGATCGTAAGCTATGTGGGTGCAGCGCGCAGCGATGAGATCACCAACGGCCTGACTACCGTCGATGCCGCTCGATTGACTTCGAGGGTAAGTGCTGATGGCCGCTTTCTCTCCTTCGAGACCCGCGCTAACGTGACCGGCTATGTCAGCGGCGGTGTGGCCGAGGCGTATCTATATGACGCAGATTCGGGTAGCTCGGTCTGCCTGTCCTGCCGGCAGGACGGCTTGCCATCGATCTCACCTCCGGGCAACGATCCATTCTCCACGACCCTTGAAAAGGGAAACCGATTTCATCAGAGGAACTGGCTCACCGAACGCGGCGGTAAACCGGTGGTCTTCTTCACCTCATTCGACCAGCTCGCACCGGGTGCGGTTGCCGGGCAGGCGAATCTCTATGAGTGGTCGCACGACCAGGTGTTCTTCGTGTCGACCGAACCCCTTGGCGGGACGTCCGTGAATCAAGGTGTCGGTCGCGTACACATCGAATTCGCCGGCGCTAATCAGGACGGAACCGATCTCTACTTCACCACCCCCAGCTCGTTGACCTGGGAAGACGGGGACGATCGGTGGTCGATGTATGACGCGCGCGTTGGGGGCGGCTTCGCGCAACCGCCAGCGGGCCCCGGGCCTTGCAATACGCTTGCAGAAGGCGGTTGCAACGGGCCGGCCTCCGCTCCGCCTCCCTCGCCTGCTCCCGGCACCTCTACCTTTACGGGACCGGGAAACAAGAAACACAAGAAGCACCAAAAGCATAAGAAAAATCACCACAAGAAGAAGGGCAAGAAGCACCAGAAGAAGGGCAAGAAGCACAACAAGCAACAGCGGCGACATGCGAGCAACAACCGGAGGGCCGGACAGTGAATCACGCGAGGGAGCGGTCGAGGTTGTTCCTGGTTGTGCTCGGTGCAGTTTTGGCATTCGTGGGGGCCATGGCCGCCCACTCGGGCGCTGCCGAAGCTGCCTCTCCAGGATGGAAGCTATTGGCGGTGACGGGACCCACCAATCTTCCGCCGACCCAATCGGAGATTCAGCGGGTGACGGTCGAAGCAGAAGGCGGTACCTTCACTCTTGGCCTTCCGGAACTGGTCTCGACGATTGAAGGCTCGGGCACGCCAGTCGTCACCGAAGGCCATCTGAGCTACATCGCCGGTAGCGAAATCGCGACGATCGAAAGCGTTGCGGCAGGAGCCTCATTCCAAGTCGGCTACCGCGTGACTGCGCCAGGCGCCTACGAACCTGGTAACGAAACGACCGTTCTGTCTTGTTCTGCGGACTGCAAAACGCCCGGGACGACGATAACGCTCTCAACCCAGGCAGCAACGACCGAAAGCAACGCACCGGTCGAAATCTTCACCAAGGAACTGGCTGGGGTCACGGGTAATTTCAGCGTCGGCGAAGAAATTGAAGGCGGGCCATTTCCCTATCTTCCACCGGAAACCTTCGTGACCGCGGTTGGTGCCGGAACCTTGACGCTATCCAAAGCAACCAGCTTCGAATATCTGTCGGGTGAAGGACAAATTCTGCTGACCGGTATCCAGCGCGTACTCGCCGAGCAGACTAGCCCGCTCCCATTCGATGCCACTGCTGGTGAAGTCCAGGCGGCCCTGGAATTGCTGCCGCGAGTGGGTGCCGGTGCGGTGACCGTCACCGGCGGTCCCGGCGGCGATACGCTTCATCCATATTTCATCAACTACGGTGGGATCGGCGGCCACGGACCGCTCTCTGAATCGGACGTAGAACAGCTGGAAGGTGCTAGCTCCGGTCTCTCGGGTGCACATCCTGCTCTGCACGTGTTCACCGTGGTTCCGGGAGGACCGGGAACCGGAGAAATGGCGATCCTGCCGGCCAACGTCGGCGGAGCGGCGTCGAGCGGAAAAATCGAAATAAAGCTTGGTCCACTGCCGCCGGGAATCGTCACCGCCGGGCCTGCGATCGGTAGAGAAAAAGCGTGGAACTGTCCCGGTGGGGCCGGCGAAAGCGAAGTGACCTGCACCTCCGAAGTCTCAATGCCGAGCTTGAACCTCTTGCCCGCGATTCAGGTGCCGGTGAAAGTCGGCCCGAATGCGCCCGCAAACTCGAGCGTCCCGGTCAGCATCTCCGGGGGAGGCGGCGGTTCGGCTAGTTACCTGGAGTCGATCGTCGTTTCCACTGAGCAACCTGCCTTCGGTGCGCAGGCCTTTTGGGCAGGGGCCTTCGACGCGAACGGAAATCTCGAAACCCAGGCTGGCGCCCACGCCGCTAACGCGGCTGCTTACTTCCTGCTGAACACTGTGCGTTCCGCTACCGGAAGTATCGTTCCCGTGGGGGATCCCAAGAACGTGGCCGTTGATCTGCCTCCGGGGTTCTCGGGAAATCCGATGGCCACGCCACGGTGTCCCCAGAGCCAGCTTTCGAATGATGCACAGCAGGGTGGTGGCACCTTGTTGTGTAACGAAAGCATGAACGTCGGAAGGTTCAATGCCGTTCTGACGGAATTCGGTGCGGCCGAACCGCCGCTTGCTCAGAAGATTTATAATGACGTTCCCGCGGAGGGCTATGCGGCCGAGTTCACTACCCTTCTTGGGTCGCCAGAAATCAGTATTCTGGCCTCGGTACGTAGCTCCGAAGATTTCGGAGTGCGAGTGGCAGGAGTGAACCTTCCCACTTACGAGAAGGTCTACGGGGCCTTCACCGTGCTGAATGGTGAGCCAGCAGGCGGTGGCGGTTCGGCGTTCCTCACCAATTCCGCGGCTTGTGCTGAAGAGGCGCGGCTCGCGCCGATCGCGGTGGCGTCGGGAGATACCTGGCAGGAACCAGGCGTCTTTTCGTCGCCCATCGTGCAGGCTGTGCCACCTGTAACCAGATGCGACAGGCTGGAATTCACGCCTTCTTTCAGTCTCGCGCCGACTTCGTCACAGGGCTCCAGCGGGACGGGAGCGACTGCTCATCTCCATATCCCGCAGTCGAACCTGCTCGATCCATCGAAACTCGCCCAGCCTGCCTTGAAGGACACGGTGGTCACCCTGCCTCCCGGGTTGAACGTAAACGCATCATCGGCCAAGGGCCTCGAAGCCTGCTCAGAGCAGCAGATCGGCTACATCGGGCTCGGCGCCCTGCCGAACCCAAACCGCTTCAATGAAGACCCTCCGCACTGCCCGGACGGCTCCAAGCTCGGGACGGTTGATGTTTCCACGCCGCTCCTCGAAGAAGAACTCCACGGCACGGTTTACCTCGCTGAACAGGAAAGGAATCCGTTCGGCTCACTGATCGGCCTCTACGTGGCGATCGAAAGCCCGCGCTTTGGCCTCCAAGTCAAGCTGCCGGGCAAGGTCGAGCCCGATCCCAAGACCGGACAGCTGACCGCGACCTTCGACAACAACCCGCAGGTTCCCTTCGAAGACCTGACTCTGCACTTCCGCGGTGGCGGTCCCAGGTCGGAGCTCGCGACGCCGGAAGTTTGCGGCAACTACAAGACCACCGGCGAACTCACTCCATGGTCGGCTCCCGAATCGGGGCCGCCAGCCCAGATCAAGGAAGGGGGCTTCAACGTCAACAGCGGTTGCGCCCCCGCGGCCAATAAGCGGGGCTTCTCGCCGACTTTCGAAGCCGGCACGAAGGGAACCCAAGCTGGCGCCTATAGCCCGCTGGTGATCAAGATCAACCGCAAGGATGGCGAACAGGAGCTGAAGACGCTCGAATTCACGCTCCCGAAGGGCATGACCGGGAAGCTTGCTGGCATCACCTACTGCTCTGTAGATGAGATCAAAGCGGCGAAAGGTAAGACCGGCAAAGCCGAGCAGGCGTCGCCGAGCTGCCCAGCCACGAGCGAAATCGGCACCGTCGACACCGCAGCCGGCGTCGGCCCGGAGCCGTTCCACGTCGGCGGCCACGTCTACCTCTCCGGTCCTTTGGACGGTGCACCGCTCAGCTCGGTTGTCATCGTCCCGGCTGTCGCCGGCCCCTTCGACCTCGGCAACGTCGTCGTCAGGGCGCCGCTCTTCCTCAATCTCGAAACGGCGCAGATCACGGCCAAATCCGAAGATCTCCCGACGATACTCAAGGGCATTCCGCTCAAGGTTCGTTCGGTGACGGTCGAACTCAATCGCCCCAACTTCACGCTCGACCCGACGAGCTGCGAAGTGATGGCATTCACGGCCAAGATCGGCAGCTCGGATGGAGCGACGGCTTCTCCCTCCAATCGCTTCCAGGTTGGCGGCTGCAACAAGCTCAAGTTCAAGCCGAAGTTGAAGCTGACGCTGAAAGGCAAGACCAAGCGCTCGGGGCATCCGGCTCTGAAGGCCGTCCTCACCTATCCGAAAAAGGGCGCCTACTCGAACATCGCGCGGGCCCAGGTCGGTCTGCCGCACTCCGAGTTCCTCGATCAGGGGAACCTCGACAAGGTTTGCACCCAGCCTGACCTGAAGGCGGGCACCTGTCCGAAGAAGTCGATCTACGGGCATGCCAAAGCCTGGACCCCACTCCTCGACAAGCCGCTCGAAGGCCCGGTCTACCTCGGCGTCGGCTTCGGCTACAAGCTGCCGGCCTTGGTCGCCGACCTGAACGGCCAGGTCCGGATCCTGCTCAAAGGCAAAGTCGACACCACCAAGCACGAAGGGATCCGCAACACCTTCGAAGCGGTCCCCGACGCCCCGGTCAGCCGCTTCGTCCTGGAAATGAAGGGTGGACCAAAGTACGGCCTGCTCGAAAACTCGGAAAACATCTGCAAGAAACCTCAGCGCCTCAGTGCTCGCTTCGTCGCCCAGAATGGTCTCGTGGAGCAGATGAACCCGCTGATCGGGAATAGCTGCAAGAAGAAGCACCACAAGGGCAAGAAGCACCACAAGAAAAAAGCACTGAGGCGCCGGCGAATCAAGCAGGCCGTGCGTGGGAGGAACCGCAGCCGGCCGGTCTGTCCCATCCCCCCGCTTTCGGGGTTGATCCGGCGATAGATCACACTTGCCCGAATGCGCTCGATGGTCGGCCGACACCGCGGCCGTCCAAGAGGGGGAAAACCGTTTGGCTACCCAGTTTTAGGGGGGCCATTGCCTGAGTGCTTGACATGTCTTTGTGCAGTGATACCGTGCCTGTACCGGTGTTGATCTGTGCTTGTTCCGCGCAGCTGCGCCGGCTCAAGGGAATGCGAACGCGGGAGGCGGGAGCAGAAGCAGGTCGAGTCCGCAAGGGTGCCGCTAGGAGCGGTGGCTGGTCTCTGCCCGTGTTGCTCGTAGCCGCTTGCCGGTGGACTAACCGGTATGTCGCGTCGCTTTAGAGCAGGTTCTAAATACAGGAGGGCATCAACAGAATGCACGGCAAACTGAAAACGGCGCGCGTGGCCTTGGCCGCGATGGCGCTCATCGTCTTTGGGGCGCTTATCGCGGCTCCAGGGGCGTCGGCGTTCAGCGGCGAATACGCGGAGTTCAACCAGTGTCCGTCGACGAATCCGAACGTGGCCACTTGTCTCTTTTCGAAAACGACCAGCGGTGAAGTCGTCCTCGGGAGCAAGAAAGTCCCGATCGTAAATCCGGTCATCCTGCAAGGTGGAGTCTCAGAACCTGACGAAACCTTCTTCTCGACCTTCTACGCCGCGAAAAACGGTGAATCACTGACCAAAGCCCCTCAGCCAGTGCCGGGCGGGCTCGCGGGTCTCGTCAACTGCAAAGAAATCAGCAACTTCATTCTCAGGGTCGCTTGTGAATGGACCTTCGAAAACGGCCTGACCGGTGTTAACTCGACGGTTGAACTCGCCAGACCTGCGAGCGAAATCAAAGTCAGCTTCACCGACATCCTGTTTGAAGAAAGCATTGGCGTCCAGATGCCGGTCAGATTCCATCTGGAAAACCCGTTCCTCGGGAGCTCTTGCTACGTCGGCTCGAGCAGTTCCCCCGTCATCTGGAAACTGACCACCGGTAAAACTGCACCGCCGGGGCCGAACAAATCGATCAGCGGAGCCAAGGGCGAATTCCAGTTCAAAGGTTCCGACGAAGGAATCCTGAGGCTGCACAACAACAAACTCGTCGACAACGCTTGGGCTGCCCCTGGGGCGACTGGCTGCGGAGGCGCAGGAGTGGAACTGCTCCTCGACCCGATCCTTAACCTGTCATCCGGCTTGCCGGCTGCCAGCGGTAAGAACACCGCGATCCTCATCGGCGATGCCGACGAGTCGCCTGCTGAAAACGTGAACGCTCACCCGTAGCAACCACTGATTCAGCAGCCTTCGGCGGCTCGAAAGGGCCGGATCGGAAGGCAGTTTGGGAGGCCCCGGGGCGAACGCCCCGGGGCCTCCTTTTTGTCGTATCAGTATTTCTCCTGGGCGATTTCCCCGATTCGCTCCGCTGCTCGCCCGGTGCCACGCGCCGCTTGAAGGTGCTCTGAAAGCGCCGTCAGGCGGCCGCTGAGCTCTCGGTCACTCGAGCAGCGGCTCCACCGCCCCGAGCATCTCCCCGGGTTCGTGCCCGTACGTGTCCAGCCGCACGCCGAAGCCCGTCTCGTCGACCCGCTGCGCGTTGTCGTGCTGGTCCCAGAAGATCGGTAGGACGATCATCGGCTTGCCGAAGTAGAGGGACTCGGTGACGGTGTTGTTGCCGCCGTGGGTGATGACGAGGTCGATCTTGGGGAGGATCGAGGTCTGGGGGAGGAACTCGGCGCCGGCCATGTTGGCGGCGAGATCGAGTTCCTTGGCCTGGGGGCCCTTGGAGACGATGACGCGGTAGGGCTGGTCGGCGAGCTCGGCGATCAGCTTCTTCATCAGGGGGACGTCGGCGGAACCGAGGGAGCCCATCGATAGGTAGAGGAGGGGATCGGTGGAGTCGCGCATCGCTTCCGGGATGTCCCAGGCGGAGTCGGTGGCACGGACGGATGCCTCGAGGTTGTGCCAGTGGGGCCCGAGGGGGCGGGCGCGGGCGTAGTCGATCTCGCGGGGATAGAGGTAGAGGTTGAGCCAGGGGCTCTCGTGGATGAAGTCGTAGCGGGGCAGGGCGGGGGTGCCGCGCTCCTGGCACCACTCGTTGAAGTCGTCGTGGATGTCCTGCAGGGTGTGGCTGTAGGCGGCCCAGAAGGGGTCCCAGTCGCGGTTGTCTGTGGTGGGGAGGCCGGAGAAGGGCGGCGGGACCAGGTGGTCCTTCATCTCCGCCGGGTTGCAGGAGGCGATTCGCACCCAGGGGATGCCGGAGGTGAGGAGGGCGGGGAAGGTGACGACGTTGTCCTCGACTATGAGGTCGGGGCGCAGCTCGTCGAAGATCTCGAGGAGGCGGTCGTCGACGTACTTGGCACCGTCGATCAGGGCCTGGAAGGTCGGGGCGATGAAGGAGCCGAGCTGTTCGATCGTCGGTTCGCGGAAGACCGGCGCCGTGTCGCGGATGAAGTCCTTCCAGAACTGGCCGGGGACTTCCTCGGTCTCGGGAGGTGGGGTGAGGCGCATCAGGCGCTCCTCGAAGCCTTTCTCCTCGAGGGTGCCGGCGAACGACTCCTCGACGATGAAGACGACGCGGTGGCCGCGGCGCTTGAGGACGTCGCCGATCCCGACGCAGTTGTTGGTCGGCCCGAAGGCTCCCTCTGGGAAGAAGACGATCGTCGAGCCGTCGGTCACGGCACGTATCTATCGCAGTGGCCGGTGCCAGGCAATGCTGCGGCCCGCTTCGACGAAGCCCTCGCGCCGCAGGTTGCTCGCTCCGGCGGAGCGTTCGCCGGGCATCTCGCAGGCCTCGGCGAACACCGTGAGGCAGCCGGCGCTCGCGGCGTCGTGCAGGCGGCGGCGGATCAGGGCCGTGTTGGCGCCGCGCCCGCGCGCCTCCTCGGCGGTCGCGTCGAGGCCGAGCATCGCGACGCCGGCGCCGAGCAGCATCGCCCCGCACGCCACCTCGCGCCCTTCGAGATAGGCCGAGTAGCAGTTCCAGCCCTCGATCTCGGGCAGATCGAGGAGGGGGACGGTGGCCAGGTGGGAGAGGCCGACGGCGTCGGCGAAGATCAGCGACATCCCTTCGGTGGCGCGGGCGGTGAGCTTGCGGATGTCGACGGCGGTCTCGGGCTCGAGGCCGTTGCTGCTGAGGGCGCGGGCGAAGCGGCGCAGGGTGTGGCCCTGTTCGTAGCCGCGGTCGGCCAGCCAGGCCTCGGCGGCCTCGCTTTCCGGTCGGTCGGAGGCGACCGGGACGAGGTAATCGACCTCCCAGGAGCGCAGCCATTCGATCGCGTTGGCGAGGTGGCCGCCGGCGACCGCGCTGGGCTCGGCCGCTCCTTGGACCATGTTCATCTCCGCCGCGTCGGCCAGGCCGGCGCAGACGGTCGCCAAGATCGGGCCGAACCACTGCTTCCGGATTTCCAGCTCGTCGACAGCGTCGTGAGGCGCCGCCGACCAGATCCCCTCCCGGAAGCGGAGCTCGGCCGCTGCTATTGCAGCTGCGTCATACCCCACACGTGCCTCCCTCAGGCTTTTCCCCGGCTCCGAGTATATGAACAGAAATACCTGCGTATCAAGGGTGGGGACGCCTTTCTGTCGAAACACCGGCGCCGGGTCAGACGATTTGGCGCAGGCGCTACAGCCCCGTCGGGTGGCGGACCACGAAGCGCGCCAGCGTCGGCTGGTCGGGCATCCCCATCTTCCAGCGCGGCCCGCTCACCCCCGGCCAGTCGCCGCGGGTGTCGAAGCGCAGCCCGGCGACCACCATGAACACGTGCTCCTGGTTGGCGTAGACGCTGATCCAGCGCCCGAGGCCGGCTTCGCCCCAGTACTCGAGCTGGCCGGAGACCATCGTCGTCGCCAGCAGCCCGCCGGCGTGGAGCGCGTAGCCGACCGCCCCCGAGCAGTCGTAGCCCTGGCTGACGAAGCTGCGGTGGCCGCCGCCCCAGACGTAGGGCCGGCCGTCGATGTGGTTCGCCGCGGCGATCACCCGCTGGACGATCGGCGGCGCCCCGGGCGGCGCGATCGCCCGCCCGTCGACCAGTTCGGCGCCGCACTCTTCGCTGCTGCGGACCGCGTCCGCGGGCGTCGGCATGCAGCCGGTCCCCCACGGAACCCCGGCCGCCGCGGCGGGTGCCGCCGACAGTGCGCCGCTCGCACCGATGGCGACGGCCAGGACCAGAATGATGTTTGCCGGGAGCCGTCTCACGCTCGCGGCAGGTTACGGCACCGCGCCGGGCGGGTGGCGAATCGGCGGGCCGGCAACGAAAAGGGGCGGCCCGCGGGCCGCCCCTCTCGCAACTCAGCGGTCGTGACCGCCTGCGCGCTGACTCAGCCCTTCGAGGTGCAGGCGCGGATGATTTCGGTCGTCGCCTTGGTGCCGTCGGAGAACTTCGCTTCGACGTGCGCCTGCAGCTTGCCGTCGGTGCATTTCGCGGTCAGCGGGTTGAAGGTCTTCCCGTTGCGCTTGATGCCCTTGTTGATTTTCAGGTTGAAGCTCGTCACCGAGCCGCTGCCGCCGGCGATCTTCGGGATCGTCGCCACCGATTTGTAGCCGTAGCGCCCGTTCACGTGCTTCTTGATCTTCACCGTGGTGACGATCGCCCCGGTGATCGGCGCGCTGAAGTAGGCGTGGATGTAGAGCGTCGTCGTCCCGCCCGAGAAGCCGCCGTTGATGACCAGCAGCTTCGAGTTGACCTGGATCGGTTTCTGTTCGGGGAAGGCGACCTCGACCTGCGTCTGGCCTTCGCCGATGATCGCCGGGCCGCAGGCCGCTTCGGCGGCCTTGGTGTCACGCGACTGCAGCTGGCCGGAGCTGCAGGTCGGCAGGCCCTTGACGTTGATTTCGCCGTTTTTGTCGGTTTCGAGGATGACTTCCTTGACCGCCGGCGGGTGGGTCCCGTCGGTGGTCGCGATCTTGCCTTCGGCGGTCAGCGCGATCGGCGTCTGTTTGGTCTTCGACAGCGCCTTCGGGGTGAACTGGCCGTTGGCGGTGAATTTCAGGTTTCCCACCTGCACGGTGACGGGTCCTTCCCCGGCCGCGCTGGCGAAGCCGACCGCCGTCAGCGCCAGAGCGGCGCAGGCGGCAATGGTCAACGTCAAGAACTTGCGCATTTCCCTTGATCTCTCCTTTGCGGCCGGCCTCGATCGAGGCGACGGCCGTAAACCGTTACGTGGATTAGTGAAGAACTCCCACTGAGCCGGCAAACTACCAACTTTTGGTAGTTCCTAAACCCGGCCCGCTCCTCACGATTAACCCGCGAGTGGCCGGGATGGAGCGCTTTGGCCCCGCGGGAGGCGCGCTTCGGACCCGGCGAGGCGCGACCGGCCGCCTAGCGCCGCAGCCCCTCGAGCCGCACCCGCTCGCGCTCGGCGCTCGCGCCCTCGGCGCCGAGGAAGGGCAGCGCGACCCAGAAGGCCAGCTCCGGCAGCCGGCTCGGCAGGCGGGCCGCCGCGCCGTGCAGGATCTCGCTGTAGAGCAGCTCGTTGATGCCGCCGACCAGCGAGAGGGAGGTGATCCCGGGCAGCTCGACCGAGGTCTCGGCCCGCCCCGACTCGAGGAAGCCACCGAACTGGCGCAGCGCCGCGTCGCGCCGGGCCAGGGCCCGCGGACCCGCCGCCAGCGCCTCGACGATCGCGAAGCGGGCGCCATCCGGGTTCGCCGCCAGCATCTCGAGCAGGGTGGCGAGCCCCGCCGCCGCCCGCTCCGCCCAGGGCGCCCCCGGTCGTGACCCGAAGCTCGCCGCGACCTCCGCGTGGAGGCTGCCGAAGAGGGCGTCGTAGGTGGTGAGGAAGCAGTCCTCCTTGTCGGTGAAGTGCTCGTAGAAGGTCTTGCGGGAGACGCCGGCGACCTCGATCACGTCGACCACCCGCGTCTCCGGATAGCCGCGCCGCGAGACCACCGCGACGATCCCGGCCCGGATCCGCCGCCGCTGCGATTCGCTGACGGTCTCGCGCGGCAGGCCGTGCCTCCCGCGGGGGAGCCGTCCGTCGCGCCGAGCCTGAGCTCTGCTGCTCGGAGCCACAACCGCACCGTACCGAAGTGCGGCCGGCTCAGTCTTCGATCAGGATGGTCTGCTCGCGGTCGGGCCCGACGCCGACCAGCCGGATCGGCACGCCGACGAACTCGGAGATGAAGCCCAGGTAGTCGCGGGCGGCGCTCGGCAGCTCCGCCTCGTTGCGGCAGCCGCCGACGTCCTCGTCGAAGCCGGGCAGCTCCTCGTACTCCGGCGTCGCCGAGTGGAGGATCGACTGGTGGTAGGGGAAGCTCTCGAGCACCGCGCCTTCGCGGGAGCGGTAGCGGACCGCCACCCGCAGCGGCCCGAGCCCGCGCAGCACGTCGAGCTTGGTGATCGCCAGCGCGTTCATCCGGTTCAGCCGCACCGCGTAGCGCAGCGCCACCAGGTCCATCCACCCGGCCCGCCGCCGCCGCCCGGTCGTCGTCCCGTACTCCTGGCCGACCTCGACCATCTGCTCACCGACCTCGTCGGTGAGCTCGGTCGGGAAGGGGCCGGCGCCGACCCGGGTGGCGTAGGCCTTGGCGATCCCCCAGACCTCGGTGATGTCGGTCGGGCCGACGCCGGCGCCGACGGTCGCCGCCCCGGCGATCGGGTTGGAGGAGGTGACGAAGGGATAGGTGCCGTGGTCGAGGTCGAGCAGGGTCGCCTGGGCGCCCTCGAAGATCACCGTCTCACCGGCGTCGAGCTGGTCCCAGCAGAGCTTCGCGGTGTCGGCGATGTGCGGCTCCAGCCGGTGGCCGAAGTTGACGTGCTCCTCGACCATCGAGTGGACGTCGAGCCGCGGGTCCGGAGCGGCCGCGGCGGCGGCCCGCGCTTCGTCGTCGCCCTCGCGCCGCGCCTTGCGCTGCTGCACGGCGAGCTCCCGCAGCGCCTGCTGCTTCGGCTCCAGGGCGGCGCGGATCTTGGTCCGCAGGATCTTCTCGTCGAGCAGGTCCTGGACCCGGATCCCCAGCCGCAGCGCCTTGTCGGCGTACGCGGGGCCGATCCCGCGCCGCGTCGTCCCGATCGAGTTCTTCCCCAGTTTCGTCTCGCCGGCCGTGTCGAGCAGCACGTGGTAGGGCATGATCAGGTGCGCGTTGGCGGAGATCCGCAGGTTGCCGACGCCGATCCCGGCCCGCCTCAGGTCCTCGATCTCGCCGAGCAGCACCTGCGGGTCGACGACGACTCCGTTGCCGATCACGCAGGTCTTGTCTTCGTGCAGGATCCCCGACGGAATCAGGTGGAACTTGTACTCGCGGCCGTCGCGGACGATCGTGTGACCGGCGTTGTTGCCGCCCTGGAAGCGGACGATCGTGGTCGCGCCCGCGGCCAGGACGTCGGTCACCTTGCCCTTCCCCTCGTCGCCCCATTGGGCGCCCACTATGACCACGCCAGGCATAAGAGCTGGATTCTGACGATGCCGGCCCGCCGGCGCGCTAGCGGGCGGCCTTCGCTTGCTCGCGATGGTCGGGCCCGAACAGCGGCAGCGGGTCCCCGCACATCTCGATCAGCCGCGAGACCGTGCGCGGCCCGATCTGCTCGCGGAGCTCGCGGGTGCCGCGGTCGACGTCGCCGCTCGCGTTGCTGGTGACCAGCACTGCGCGGCGGTTCTCGTAGCGCTCGTTGATCACCGCGTAGAGCTGCTCGACGACCCAGTCGGTGTGGCGCTCGGAGCCGAGGTCGTCGATGTAGAGGAGATCGACCGAGGTCACCTGTTCGAAGAAGACGGTGTAGGCGTTCTCCGACTGCGCTTCCTGGAAGGTCTGACGGATCCGGTTGAGCAGCTTCGGCGTGAAGTAGACGGCGACGGTGCGGCCGGCGGCGAGCGCCTGGCTGGCGACCAGCATCCCGAGCGTCGTCTTGCCGGTGCCGGTGTCCCCCATCAGCCAGAGGCCGTTCCCCTCGGCAAGGTTGCGCTCGAAGTTCTCGCAGTAGTCGCGCGCGGCCTGGACGACGTGGCGGCTGGTCATGTCGCGGGCCATGTCGGAGACCGGCGGGCGATCGAAGGAGACGCCCCGGTAGCGCGCCGGGATCGCCGAGGCGACGCCGCGGCTCCGGCCCTTGCGCAGCCGCTGGGCGCGGCAGTCGCAGGGGCGGGCGACGTCCTCGGGCCCGAGGATCCAGCCGGAGCCGTCGCAGACGCCGAGCGGGCAGGCCGCTTCGCGGAAGGGCTCCGAGCGGGCGATCGCGGGCATCTAGAAGTCCGGGCCGGCGACGGTCGCGTCGGCCAGCGGCGGGCTTTCGCCGGCCGGCTGCTCGATCGGCGCTTCCTGGCCGGAGTGGTCGGCGAATTTGGGATAGCGGTCGAGGAAGACCAGCTTCCTGGTCCCGATCGGGCCGTTCCTGTGCTTGGCGATGATCAGGTCGGCGAGGCCGTCCGGCTCTTCCTCGGGGTCGCGGTAGTAGTCCTCGCGGTAGAGGAAGGCGACGACGTCGGCGTCCTGCTCGATCTGGCCCGACTCGCGCAGGTCGGAGAGCTGCGGCTTCGGCGGCGTCCGCTGCTCCGGGGCGCGGGAGAGCTGGGAGATCGCGACCACCGGCACCTCCAGCTCGCGGGCGAGGATCTTCAGGCCGCGGCTGATCTGGCCGACCTGCTCGACCCGGTTGGCGCGCGGGTCGTCGGAGCGCATCAGCTGCATGTAGTCGAGGATGATCAGGCCGAGGCCGCCGCGGTCCTGTTCCTGGGCGTGCAGGCGGCGGGCCTTGGCGCGCAGGTCGAGGATGCCGAGGTCGGATGAGTCGTCGAACCAGAGCGGCGCCTGCTCGAGTTCGTTGCAGGCGCGGACCACCTTCGGCCAGTCGCGCTGGGAGACCTGGCCCTTGCGCAGCTTGTCGCCGGAGATTCGCGCCCGGCAGGCGATGAAGCGCTGGGCCAGCTCGACCTCCGACATCTCGAGCGAGAAGAAGGCGACCGGCAGGTCGCGCTTGACCGCGACGTTTTCGGCGATGTTGGCGACCAGCGCGCTCTTCCCCATCGCCGGCCGGGCGGCGACGATGATCAGGTTGCCGGGCTGGAAGCCGCCGGTGATCGCGTCGATGTCGCGGAAGCCGGCCGGCGTGCCGGTCATCTCGCTCTCGCCGGTCGAGAGCTTCTCGAGCCGGTCGATCTCGTCGTGGAGGATCTCGGAGAGCAGTTTGAAGTCGGAGGCCTGCTCTTTGTGGGCGACGTCGAAGAGCAGCTTCTCGGCCCGCTCGGAGAGCTCGCGCGGTTCGCCGGCGCGGTCGTTGACCCAGCCCTGGATCTCCTGGCCGGCGCCGAGCAGCCGCCGCAGCAGCGAGTTCTGCTGGACGATCTCGGCGTAGTGCTTGGCGTTGCCGGCGGCCGGTACTTTCGCCGCCAGCTCGGATACGTAGTGCTTGCCGCCGGCGGTATCGATCATGTTGCGCTGGGTCAGCGCCTCGGCGACGCTCAGCGCGTCGACCGGCTTCGAGGCGGCGTAGAGGTCGTGGGCCGACTCGAAGATTGCCCGGTGGCGGTCGAGGTAGAAGTCGGCCGCGTTCAGCTTCACCTCGTCGATCACCCGGGTCAGCGCCGGCTCGGCGACCAGCATCGCGCCGAGGACCGATTCCTCCGCCTCGATGTTCTGGGGCGGGACGTGGGTGGCTGCGGATTGCGGCATGGGGGGTTAGTTAAGGGCTCCGATCGGCGGAGCGGAGGAGTAGGGGACGGCGACCGGGGCGGGAGACCGAGGCCGCTTGCGATCAAAGCAGAACGGCGTGCGCCTCTCGTCACCCTGTCCTGCATTTCGCAGGAAACGCGTGACGGTCTCGTTACAGCTCTACCGCTATTTCGGCCAGGGCGGCCGTATGGGCGTCCACGTCGGCCTCGCTGGTCGCCGGGCACATCAACGCCATCATGTGGAAGGGGGTCATCAGGACGCCGCGGTTCAGCATCGCCAGGTGCAGCAGCTCGTCGAGCGCCGGGTCAAAGGCGGCCGCCGCCTCGGCGCCGCTGCGCGGCGGCAGCGGGCTGAACATGTACTCGACCCGGCAGCCGAGCCGGGTCGCCTGCCAGGCCAGCCCGTGGGCCGCGATCACCTCCTCGACCCCGGCGGCGAAGCGCTCGCCGAGCGCGATCATCCGCTCGAAGGCGGGGGCGGTCAGGACCTCGGCGAGCGTCGCCCGGGTGGCGGCGACCGAGAGCGCGTTGCCGGCCAGGGTGCCGCCGACGCCGCCGACGTCGGCCTCCTCCCAGAGCGTCCGCGCCAGCACCCGCGCGGCGACCTCATCGCTCATCGCGTAGGCGCCGACCGGGACCCCGCCGGCGATCGCCTTGCCGATCGTCAGCAGGTCGGGCTCCAGGCCGTGGGCGGCGGTGTAGCCGCCGGGGCCGCAGCAGAGGGTGTGGGTCTCGTCGACGATCAGCAGCACGCCGGCGGCGCGGGTCAGCTCGCGCAGCGCCGCGTGGAAGCCGGGGTCGGGGAGGACGATGCCGACGTTGGTCAGCGCCGGCTCGGTCAGCACGCAGGCGACGTCGCCGGCGGCCAGCTCGCGCTCGAGCGCGGCGAGGTCGTTGAACTGCGCCACCCGGGTCGTCTCGGCGAGCGGCACCGGTGGCCCGAAGTTGCCGTGGCGGGGGACGACGGCACCGTTGGCGGCGAGCGTCGCGAAGCTCTCGTCGACGCTGCCGTGGTAGCACCAGTCGAAGACCAGGACCTTGTCGCGGCCGGTCACCTCGCGGCAGAGCCGCAGCGCGAAGCGGTTGGCGTCGCTGGCGGTCAGCGTGAACTGCCAGTGGCGGAGGCCGAAGCGCTCGCTCATCTCGACGCCGAGCGGGCCGGCGTCCTCGCTCGGCAGCATCGTCGTGATCCCCCGTCGCAGCTGCCGCTCGGCGGCGGCGACCGTCGGCGGCGGCGAGTGGCCGGCCATCGCGCCGGTGTCGCCGAGGCAGAAGTCGACGTAGGCGAGGCCGTCGACGTCGACGAGTCGCGCCCCCTCGGCCTGCTCGAAGACGATCGGGAAGCTGCCCGGCCAGCGGGTCATCCAGTTCATCGGCACGCCCGAGAGGAGCGGGCCGTCGGCGGCGTCGCGGAGGGCGCGGGAGCGGGGATGGGTTTCGGCGAAGCGCTGGCGCTCGCGGTTCAGCAGGCTCTCGACGTCCGCGCTCACGCGGACGAGCCTCTCACGCCGGGGCCGGCTGCGGGCGATCGAGCTCGGCGGCGAGATCGGAGTCCTCGAGCAGCTGCGCCTCGCCGCGGCGCAGCATCCGCAGGGTGATGATCGCGATGCTGAGGATCGCGGTGGCGCCGAGGCTGAGCTGGACGCTGAGCAGGCCCTCGCGGGTCCAGTAGACGTCGCGCAGGTCGAGTAGCAGCGCCGCCTCGTCGAAGGTGAGGCCGATGCCGGCGCCCATCGGCACCGCCAGTGTCTGCTCGAGCTCGTCGTCGTCGCTGACCACCGCGGCGATCCCGGCGCCGAAGGCGATCAGGATCCCGGGGACGAAGTGGTGGATGTGGCGGCCGCCGATCGAGACGTCGCGGAACGGCCCCCGCCGCTCGCGGATCCCGTAGGTGGAGAGGCGGACGAGGGCGAAGGAGCCGAGGAAGCCGGCGAGCAGGTTGAAGAGGACGGTCTCGGCGCGCGGCGCCGCCGCGTAGCCGCGGACCGCGACCTCGACGGTGTCGATCGCCGCCGCCTCGACCGTGTCGAGCGCGGCCGGCACCAGTTCGAGCTGCTCGTGCTGGCGGTGCTCGCGCGCCTCACGGGCGCGGCGGCCGAGCAGGCGGCCGAACTGATCGGCGATCACGCCGCCGGCGCCGGCGATGGCCAGCGCGGCGAGCCCGACCGTCGCCCGCTCGGAGCGGGTCCAGCCGGACCTGCGCCGCAGCGGTCGGACCTACTTCTCCTCGCTGATGATCGTCTTCACCGAGGCGGCGGCGCCGTCGGCGAGCTCGATCTCGACCATGAAGGTGCCCAGTTCGCGCAGCGGCTGGTCGAGTTTGACTTTGCGTTTGTCGATCCGCAGGTCGCGGGCGTCGCGCAGCGCGTCGACGATCTCTTTCGGCCCGACCGAGCCGAACAGCTTGCCGTCTTCGCCGGCTCGCTGGTGGATCGTGATCACGGTTTTCGAGAGCAGGCCGGCCGCCTGGGCTTCCCGCTCGGCGCGCGCTTTCTCGGCCCGTTCGGCGGCCTCGAGGCGGCGCTGCGCCTCCTCCAGCGCGCCCGGCGTCGCCGGCTGCGCGAGCTTGCGCGGGATCAGGAAGTTGCGGAGGTAGCCGGGGGCGACGTCGACGGCCTGGCCGGCTGCGCCGAGCGAGTCGACGTCCGCGAGCAGGATCGCCTGCGCCATCAGCGCTCTCCGACGTAAGGAAGCAGGGCGATTTCCCGCGCCCGCTTCACCGCCACCGACAGCTGCCGCTGGTGGCGGCGCGAGAGACCGGTGACCCGCCGCCCGCGCGTCTTCCCCTTGTCGGAGAGGAAGCGCCGCAGCAGGTTGAGATCCTTGTAGTCGACGACTTCGGCGTTGACGCGCGTGTATTTGCGCGGCCGCGCACGATCGCCACCACGACGTCCGCGGCGGTTTCCGGCAGGTGAAGAACTCTCTCTGGCTCGTGGCATAAGGACCGACGATGGTACAGGCCGAGCGCCGCGGACGGCGGCTCGGCCGCGCACGAGGGGCGGTGCCGCGACGAATGTTGCCCGGCGGCCGCCCTGACGCCGCCATCGGCGCGGCCGAGCTCCCGCAGCTGTTCCTTATGTCGACCATTCCGACATAAGGAACAGCCCGGCGCGATGGCTGCGAGAAACGGCGCCGCCAGGGCAGGTGCGCGGCCGGGGCTAGAAGGGGATGTCGTCCTCTTGGCCGCCGCCTCCACCACCGCCGCCGACTGCAGCCCCTTCGAAGTCGGAGGTGTCGGCGGGTACGTCGCTGCGCGGGGTGAAGCCGCCGCCGTTGCCGTCGCCCTGGCCACCGCCGCCACCACCACCGTCGCGCGAGCCGAGGAACTGGACGGAGTTGGCGACGATCTGGACCGCCTGGCGTTTGCCGCCGCCGTCTTTCGCCTCCCACTCGCGCCAGTCGAGCCGGCCTTCGACCGCGACCGGGCGGCCTTTGGCGAGATAGGTGGCGCAGTTCTCGCCCTGGGCGCCCCAGACGACGACGTCGAAGAAGTTCGGCTTGTCGACCCAGTCGTTGCCTTCTTTGCGGCGGCTGTTGACGGCGACGCGAAGTTCGCAGACGGCGGTGCCGCCGCCGGTGTGCCGCAGCTCGGGGTCGCGGGTCAGGTTCCCGGTGATGACCACCACGTTTACGTTCGAAGCTGCCAAAGCACTCACTCCCTCATGGAATCGTTAGTTGGATTCCAGTCTAAGCAGCGCGACGGCGCGACTTCTCCCCCCGGTGCTGCAGTTTCCGCGCAAAGACCGGGCGCGGGGACGGGCGAGACGCGCAGGCGCTACTCGGCCGCGGTGGCCTGCGGCTCGTCGCGCTCCTCGCGCGGAGCCGAGGGGGGGCCGCCCTGGGCGCCGCGCTCGCGCGGGCCGGGGGCGGCGGTCGTCGCCGGCGGCACGATCGTCGGCGTGCCGGGGTCGGTTCTGAAGACGCGGAAGCGGAGGACGCCGTCGGCGATCTTCAGGTTGTGGTCGAGCGAGTCGAGCAGCGAGCTCGGCGCCTCGAAGCGGAACCAGCGGTAATCCGCCTCGGTGCGGTGGTTGATCTCGTAGGCCATCTTGCGCAGGCCCCAGGAGTTCTCCCCTTTGAGGCTGCCGGCGGCCTCGATTTCGCCACGCGCGGTCTGCGCCAAGGCGTCGCGCGCTGGGGCGTCCAGCTCGGGGTCCAGCATCAGGACCAGCTCATATTCGCGTGCTGCTGCCAAAACGGCGGCTGACTATAGCGGCGCAGCGCCCTCGGGGACCGCTCAGTGCGGCGCGAACTCCGCCGAGCCGTCTTCGATCGGCGGCGCGGGAGGTGGTTCGGGGGTCGGTTCGGGCGGCGGCGCAGTCGTCGGTTCGGGCCGCGGCGGCGCCTGTTCGGGGCCCGGCGCGGGCGCCGGGCTGGGCGCGAGTGCGGGTGCCGGGTCCGGTTCAGGCGCCGCCGCCGGGCCGTGCCGCCGCCCGGGCTCGCGCCGACGCCGCGACTCGCTCTCGCGCCGCCGCCGCGACCGCTTCGCACCCGCGCCGCGCCGACGTTGAGCGCGCTGCCGCCCGGGCTTTGGCGCCTTTGCTCGGCTATCCCGAACAAAGGCGCCATTCACGGGGTGGCGCTTCGCTCGCGGGCGGTGCCGCGGCGGTTGGGGCGGCTTGCTCCCGGGATGCGAGCGAAAGGCACTCCGAGCAGCCCGTGGCAAGCCGACGTCCCGCTCGAGCGGCGCCGGCGCCGGCGCTCGCAGCAGGCCCGGCAGCAGCGACGCCGCGCAGATCGCCGCGACGATCCCGCCGCCGAGCTTGGCCAGCCCCGTCCACCGAATCCGCAGCGCCCGCACCCGGACCCAAGCCCCGGCGGCGGCCCGACTCTCCCCCCGTCAGCCGCTCAGGCGGCCGTTTTTCGCCGAAGCTCCTCGATGTCCGCCAGCTGGTCGTCGACCCAGTCGCCGGGATTGCGGGAGAAGATGATCTCCCGCAGGCCCTCCGACCAGCGGCGCTTGGTCTCGGGGTCGAGGGTCAGCGCCCGGTAGATCGAGTCGGCCTGCTGCTGGATGTCGAAGGGGTTGACCGAGATCACGAAGTCCCAGAGCTCGTGGTGGGAGCCGGTGTTCTCGGAGAGCATCAGGACCCCGTCGCGGGTGTTGACCGCCGGCGCCTCCTTGGCGACCAGGTTCATCCCGTCGAAGATCGAGTTGACCATCAACAGGTCGAAGTGCTTGTAGCGAGCGACCGCGTCGTGGAAGTTCTCGTAGATGCGGAGGTCGATCGGCATCCAGTCGGTCGTCCCGTGGCGGTGGTTGACGACCGCCACCAGCGCCTCGATCCGCTCCAGGTACTCGGCGTACTCGGGCACGTCCTGGCGCGAGGGCTGCAGGTGGGCGATGAAGGTCACCTCTTCGCGGAACTCCGGGTGCTGGGTGAGGAAGGTGTCGAAGGCGGTGAAGCCGCGCAGGACGTTCTTCGAGAGGTCGGCCCGGTCGACGCGGATGATCAGGTACTTGCGGCGCCGCTCGAGCACCTCGCGCTCGGCCTCGGCGACCTCCGGCGAGGCGGCCGCCGCCTGCAGCCGCTCGGCGTCGATCCCCAGCGGATAGGCGCGGGCCAGGGTGCGGCCGCCCTCGTGGCGCACTTCGCCGGTCGAGTAGTCGACCTCGGCTTCGATCAGTTCTTCGCAGCAGCGGAGGAAGTTGATGCAGTAGGCGACGGTGTGGAAGCCGATGATGTCGTTGGCCAGCAGGCCGTCGTAGATCGCCTGGCGGATCCGGGTCGGCAGCACCCGCCAGCTGTCCGGCTGGCTCCAGGGGATGTGGACGAAGTGGTGGAGGAAGACGTCCGGCCGCCGCTCGCGGATCATGCGCGGCGCCGTGTAGAGGTGGTAGTCGTGGAGCATCACCAGCGGGTCCTGCTGCCCCTCGATCTGCTCGATCACGGCGTTGGCGATGTCGCGGTTGACCTCCTGGTAGCCGTAGTCCCAGGCGTCGAGCTCCTGCTGGCGGATGTCCGGCGCGTTCGAGAGGTCCCAGAGGTAGTGCTGGATGAACCAGAGGATCGGGTTGGCGATCACGTTGTAGAAGCGGTCGTAGGCCTCCGGGTCGGAGCCGACCAGGCAGACCCGGTAGTCGAGCCCGTCGATCGCAATCTCGGCGGTCGGGCCACCCGATTCTTCGGAGACGGCGACGTCCTCGTCGGACATCGCCGAGGCGATCCAGAGCGCGTCGCGGTGCCGGACCAGCCCCGAGAGCGCCGTCACCAGGCCGCCGCCGCCGCGGCGCACGGTGCGCTCGCCGGCCTCATTCCGCTCGAACTGGGCGGGGCCGCGGTTCGAGACGATGATCAGCGGCGAGGAGTCCACTAACCGCAGAGGTTACGCGGTCACCGGCGGCCGCCGGTGAAGAGGCGGGCGCCCGGGACGGCGCCGCCGGCTCAGGATTGGTCGAGCCGCGTGAACAGGTCGAGCCAGTCGCGCAGCAGCCGCGGCGAGAGGAACTGGCGCCGCGCGTGCTCCTTGCCCTCGCGGCCCAGCGCCTTGCCGAGGCCGGGGTCGCGGAGGATCTCGAGGCAGCGCTCGGCGCACTCCTCGGGCGAGTTGACGAGGTAGCCGGAGATCCCGTCCTCGATCTGCAGCGGGATGCCGCCGACGTTGCCGGCGACCGTCGGCCGCCCCTTCCAGAGCGCCTCGGTGACGGTCAGCCCGAAGCCCTCGCGGATCGACTTCTGCAAGCACACGCTGGACTGCGACTGGAAGGCGTTGACCTCGATCGCGCCGACGTTGTTGAGGTTGCTGAGGATCTTGATGTCGGGATCGTTGTCGGCGTATTCGTAGGTTTTCTGGAAGTACTCGCGCCCCTCGGGGTCGTCGCTCGCCATCGAGCCGACCATCGCCAGCTGCGCCTCGGGGACCTCCTCGGTCACCTTGCGGTAGGCGTCGATGACGCCGATCGGGTCCTTCCAGGGATCGAAGCGCGAGACCTGGGTCAGCAGCGGCCGCTCGACGTCGATCCCGAACTGGCGGCAGACGAAGGCCGCGTCCTCCGGCGAGAAGGCCATGTTCTTCGGCGACAGCGGGTCGATCGCCGGCGGAATGATGTTGACCCCGTCGCCGGTCTCGCCGATCGCGGCCGGCACGTAGTCGGGCATGTGCCAGACGGTCGCGTCGTATTCCTCGATCCGCGGCAGCAGGTGGGCGATCGGCGCCGGGTTGGGATTCGAGAGGTCGATGTGGCAGCGCCAGATCCAGTGCTTGCCCTTGGCGCCCGCCCCCTGGCGCAAACCGATTGGCTGCGGGTCGTGGACGATCACCACGTCCCATTCGCCTTCGAGGCCCTCGGCGTTCATCCGGTTGATCTCGTCGAACAGCGCCCACTGCTCCTCGGTCAGCGTTTCCGGCGCCCCCTGCAGCGAGTTGTGGAGGAGCTTGGTCGCGTTGAAGAACTCCTCTTTGCCGAAGATCACGTGCCAGTGGGCGTCGAGGCCGACGTCGCGCATCAGCGGCACGATCGTGTAGAGGATCTCCGAGACGCCGCCGCCGAAGGCCGTGGCGCTGACGTGCAGCACCCGCTTGCCCTTCAGCGGCTCGGCGAGCTCGCGGATCTGCTCCGAGACTTCCTTGCCCACGATGTGGGTGTAGTCGGAGAGGCTCTTCTGTCCGAGTGCGACTTCCTGAAGCAAGGCCGGGAGTTCTACAGGTATCGGCGGCGGGTTGCGTGCCAGCCGCGCCGCCGGCTCGATTAGTCGGCCAGAGCCGCCGGCCTCAGCCTTCGCCCGGCGCGTCCGGCCGCTTGCCGAGCGTCACCTCGATCGTTCTCGGCTTGCCTCCGTGGAGGATCTCGAGCTTCACCCTGTCGCCGGGCTGGTGCTCGGAGACGAGCCGCGCCAGGTCGTCGACTTCGACCACGTCTTCGCCGTCGACCGAGAGGATCACGTCGCCGCCGATTTTGTAGGGCTGGCCCTGGAAGACGAGGTTTTCGTCGCCGCCTTCTAGCCCCGCCTTGTCGGCCGGTCCGCCGGGGACGACGGTCGCCACCAGGCCGCCGAATTCGGTGTCGAGGTTGAGCTTTTCCGCCAGCTGCGGGTAGAGCGACTGGCTGGAGACGCCGATGTAGGCGTATTCGGCGGTCCCCGTTTCGCGCAGCTGCTTGATCGAGCGCTCGATCGCCGAGACCGGGACCGCGAAGCCGACGCCGTCGTTGGCGCCCGAGTTGGTCTCGATCTGCTGGTTGATGCCGAGCACGCGGGCGCCGGCGTCGAGCAGCGGCCCGCCCGAGTTGCCGGGGTTGATCGAGGCGTCGGTCTGGATCGCGCCCTCGATCTGGAACTGGGTCAGCGATTTGACCGCCCGGTCGGTGGCGGAGATGACGCCGACCGAGAGCGACTGTTCTTCGCCGAACGGGCTGCCGATCGCCGCCACCGGCTGGCCGGTCTCGATCGTCGCGTCGTCGCCGAGCTGCAGCGGGTGCAGTTCGAAGCCGTCCGGTTCGACCTTCAGCAGGGCGACGTCGGCGAACGGGTCGAAGCCGACGATTTCCGCTTCGACCACGTTGTGGTCGGGGAACTCGACGAAGACTTCCTTCGCCGCCGTCCGCGGGCCGCTCGATTCGTCGGTGACGACGTGGGCGTTGGTGACGATTTCGCCTTCGTCGTTGAGGACGAAGCCGGAGCCCTCGGCGGCGGCGCCGGGGCCGAAGATCGAGCGGATCGTGACCACGCCGGGCGAGGCCTCCTTGAAGACTTCGGCCGCGTTGAAGCCCGGCGCCGAGGTCTCGATCGCGACTTCGGGGGCTTCGGCTTCTTCGGCTTCCGCTTCGGTTTCTTCGGCCTCGAGGATCGACGCTTCGGTGTTGGCTGCGTGGGCCGTGGTCGAGTCGCCCTTGTGGGTCGGGTTGGCGTTGCCCGAGCCGCAGCCGGCGACCAGCGCCGCCAGGGCCAGCAGCAGCGCCAGCGCCGTCAGCGGCCCCGCCAGGGGGCGCCCGGCGGGCCGGCGGCGGCTCACGAGGCGGCCCGGACGGCCGCGGCCGGAGCGGGTCGCGGCGCCAGCGCCTCGCGGGCCGGCGGCAGGTCGAGGGTGAAGGCGGTGTAGCGGCGGCTGGAGCTGATCGAGATCCGGCCGCCCATCCGCTGCGCCAGCTCGCGCGCGATCGCCAGCCCGAGCCCCGAGCCGCCGGCCGAGTCGGCCGTGTAGAAGCGCTCGAAGATCCGTTTCTGGACGCGCTGGGGGATGCCCGACCCCTCGTCGGAGACGGTCAGCTCGGCGCGGCGATTGGCGAAGTAGGTGTTCACGGTGACCTTGGTGCCCTCCGGCGTGTGGGAGAGGGCGTTGTCAAGGAGGATACGGATGATCTGCCGCACCCGATCAGGGTCGGCGCGGGCGATCGCCGAGCGCTCGGGGGTGCGCAGCTCCAGGCGCGAGCCGTGCAGGTCGGCGCGGGCGGCGAACTCGAGCGTCACCTCGCGCGCCAGCTCGCTGAGGTCGACCGCCTCGGCGTTCATCACCATCGCTCCGGCGTCGAGCTGGGAGAGGTCGAGGAGGTCGGCGGTGAGCTTGGTGAGGCGGTCGATCTGGGCCCGCATCGTGCGCAGGAACTCCTCCCGCTCGGCCGGGCTCGGGTCCTCTTCCTCGAGCAGCTCGACGAAGCCGCCGAGGCTGAAGATCGGCGTCCGCAGCTCGTGCGAGGCGTTGGCGATGAACGCTTTGCGGGCCGAGTCGAGCTCGGCCAGCCGCCCCTGCATCTGATTGAAGGTGCGGGCCAGCGGCGCCAGCTGGCCGGTCGAGGCGACCGGGATCGTCGTTTCGAAGTTGCCATCGGCGACTTTGCGCGCCGCCTGCTGCAGCGCCCGGACGCTGTCGGCCGCGATCTTCGCGTAGTAGATGCCGAGCAGGGCGGCGATCGCCAGCGCGATCAGGCCGCCGATCGCGATCTGGCGCTTGACGTCGCCGAGGCCGCTGGCGGCGCCGCCGATCGCGACCACGTAGAGGTAGACGATCGCGACGCTGCCGACGCAGATGCCGATCGCGGCGAAGACGATCCGCCCGGCGAGCGTGTGGAGCCGCAGGCGGCGGCGCATCAGGCACTTACTCCTTGAAGCGGTAGCCGACGCCGCGCACGGTGAACAGGTACTCGGGCTGCTTCGCGTCGGCCTCGAGCTTCTCGCGCAGGTGGCGGATGTGGACGTCGACGGTGCGCGGGTCGCGGTAGTCGGAGTCGCCCCAGACGTGCTCGAGCAGCGTCTCCCGGGTCAGCACCCGGCCCGGCGAGCGGGCCAGCGCGCCGAGGATCTCGAACTCGACGTAGGTGACCTTGACCTCCTCTTCGGCCAGGGTGACCATCCGCCGCTCGAAGTCGATCTTCAGCGCGCCGGTTTCGATCGGCTCCTCCGGCACGTCGCTGCCGGCCATCATCCGCGAGCGCCGCAGCGCTGCTTTGACCCGGCTGCGGAACTCGCGCAGCGAGAACGGCTTGGTGATGTAGTCGTCGGCGCCGACCTCGAGGCCGGCGACCTTGTCGGTCTCGCTCGCTTTCGCGGTCAGCATGATGATCGGCACCTGGCTGCGCGCGCGCAGCGCCTTGCAGACCGCGACCCCGTCGAGGCGGGGCAGCATCAGGTCGAGGATGACCAGGTCGAAGCGGCCCTCCTCGAAGCGCTGCAGCGCTTCGCCGCCGTCGAGCGCCGAGGTGACGTGGTAGCCGTCCTTGCGCAGGGGGTAGCTGAGCAGGGTCTGAACCGACTGCTCGTCGTCCACCAGCAAGATGCGCGCCGTCCCGTTTGCCACCCGTCTAGATTAGATAGCGGATTCCTTTGGACGCATGTGCGATTACTAAGAACTAAGGATCTCGCGCCGGCTACCGATAAATAGCCAGATGCAGACCGCAGAACTGAAAAGCCTGATCGAATCCGGCTCCTACAAGCCAGATCCGTCGCGTGTGGCGGTCGCGATGCTGCGCCGGCGCGCGGTCAGGGAGTTCCTGATCCCGAGCTCGGTCGACGAGCCAGCTGGTCGAAGCCGGTCGTCTTCAAAGCTTCGCCCCCGGGCAGCCTGATCTCGGCAGCCACTCCCGCGACGACCTCACCGACGGGGGTGAGGCTGGTTTCGGCTGCTTCGCCGATCCGGGTCGCCGCCTCCCCGAGCCGCTCCGGCGGCAGCGCCGCCAGCAGCTCGTAGTCCTCGCCGCCCGAGGCGGCCAGCTCGAGCGGGTCGCGGCCGGCGGCGGCAGCGACCTCGGCCAGGCCCTTGGCGAGGGGGACGGCGGCGGCGTCGATCAGCAGGCCGGCCTGGCTCTGGGTGGCGAGGTGGCCGGCGTCGCCGGCGAGGCCGTCGCTGAGGTCGATCATCGCCCGGGCGCCGGCCGCGGCGAGGGCGGCGCCGGCCCGCAGGCGCGCGGTCGGGCGGAGCTGCCGGCGCTTCAGGTTGGCGGCGGTGTCGGCGGGGACGGCCGCCGCCAGCTCCGGGCGCTCGAGCAGGAGCAGGCCGGCGGCGGCGCCGCCGATCTCGCCGGTCAGGACCAGCAGGTCGCCGGGCTCGGCGCCGCCGCGGCTGACGAGCGCCTCGGCACTCGACGCATGTCCGACCACGGTGACGGCGAGGGTCAGGGCCGGGGCGCGGGTGACGTCGCCGCCGGCGATCGCGGTGCCGGTGGCGGCGGCGACCTCGACGAGGCCGTCGGCGAGGCGCAACAGCAGCTCCTCGGTGGCGCTCGGCGGAACGCCGAGGACGACGTAGGCCTCGCCCGCCGCCGCCCCCATCGCCGCCAGGTCGGAGAGCGCGGTTGCGAGCGCCTTCGCGCCTACGTCCTCCGGCGCGAAGCCGGCGTCGAGGCGGAAGTGGACGCCCTCGACCAGCGCGTCGACTGAGGTCGCGGTGGCGCCGCCGGGGACGGTGATCGCGGCGTCGTCGCCGCTGCCGAGCCGCAGGCGCTCGCCGGGCGGCGCCGGCAGCCGCTCGCGCAGCCTCGCGATCAGGTCGAACTCGCCCATCGAATCGCCCATTGTCCGACTATCCCAAACAGCGGGTAGGCGGATCGGCATGCACGCCGCAACTAATCGGCTCTGCACGCGTCACTAACCTGCGGATGGACGTGGAGCGCCGCCAACCACTCCTGCACCGCATCGGCGAGGCAGGCGCGAAGATCGGATCGAAGCCACCCCGCAGCCGCGGGGTGCGTCTCGCCCTGCAGATCGGCCTCGCCGTTCTGATCTTCGGCTTCCTCGTCCTCACCGTCATCGACCAGTGGTCTGAGATCCAGGCCGAAGGCGTCCACTTCCACGTCATCTGGCTGATCCCGGCGGTGATCATCCTCTCCAGCTTCTACGTCTTCAGCGCCATCGGCTGGGACTTCACGCTGCGCTTCCTCGGCTACAAGATCGGCTTCGGCCGCGCTCAGGTGGCCTGGGGTCAGCCGCTGCTGGCGCGCTACGTGCCCGGCAGCGTCCTTTACGTGCTGGGGCGGGTGCTCCTCTCCGAGCGGGCGGGGGTGCCGCGGCGGATCACCGTCGCCAGCATCGTCTACGAACAGGCGATCTCGGCCACCTCGGCGATCGTCGTCGCCGCCTACTTCATCATCAAGCACCCAGACCTGCAGGGGACCCCGCTGCGCTTCGCGGTGCTGCTGCTGATCCCGGCGGCGATCGCGGTCCTCCACCCGAAGGTCTTCGGCCCGCTCGCCAACCGGCTGCTGGCGGCCTTCGGCCGCGACCCGCTGCCGACGCTGATCCCCCTGCACGGGGTGATCCTGCTGATCGTCTACTACTCGCTGAACTGGGTGGTGGTCGCCTTCGGCATCTACTTCACCGCCCGCTCGGTCACCTTCATCCCTTTCAACGACCTGCTGCTGGTCGGCTCGGCGCAGGCGATCGGCTACTTCGCGGCACTGGTGACGCTGGTCCTTCCGGCCGGCCTCGGCGCTCGCGACGCCGCCTTCGCCTGGGCGGTGAAGGCGGCGCTGCCGAGCCGCAGCTTCGCCCTCGGCTCGCTGATCTCGATCGTCGTCCGCGGCGTGATGACGGTCGGCGAATTGCTCTACGTGGCCGCCGTCACCACCCTCGGCCGCCGCGAGGGCTGGTCGATCCACACCGGCATCCTCCACCCGAGCCCGGAGGAGGAAAAGGCCGGGATCGACGCCGGCGGCCGCACCCCCGAGATCCTCTAGCCGCCTGGGGCCAAAATGTCGGGATACCGACCTTTCGGGGGTCCAGGCGCCGGAAAAATCGGGGTACCGATATTTCCCCCAGCGGGGTGGGGAAAAGATCGGTATCCCAGCTGGCGGTCTCCGGCTCAGAGGGGGATGCGGGCGCCGAGTTGGTAGGCGGTCAACGCGAGCGTTAGGAGGACGAGGGCGCGGTCGCGGGAGACGGCGGCGAGGGGGAGCGCCCAGACCAGGTACCAGGGGAGGAGCCAGGAGGTCGCGAGCAGGAGGCCGAGGCCGGCCCAGGCGGCGGCGCGGACCCAGTCGCCGCCGCGCCAGGTCCAGACGAGCAGGTAGGCGAGGGCCGCGACGTAGAGGAGGACGGCGGCGGCGCGGGCCGCGCCGGGGTCGAGGCCGGTGAGGCGGGAGAAGGTGATCGGGATGCTCATGTGGCTGGTCCGGCCCTGGTTCTCGCCGGCGAGGCCGAGCGCACCCGTCCAATCCCAGCCGAAGGCGAGGTAGGCGGCGAGCGCGACGGCGAGCGCCGCCAGGCCGGCGCCGGCGAGCAGCCGCCGCGGCGAGAGCCCCGAGCCGGGCCGCGCCGTCTCCACCAACGCAAACGGGGCGACGAAGGCGGCCGCGAGCTTGACCGCGACCGCGACCACCAGCGCGGCGCCGCCGGCGGCCTCGCGGCGGGCGACGACCGCGACCACCGCGAGCGTCGCCAGCAGCATCATCAGGCCGTCGTTGTGGGCACCGCCGACCACGTGCACGACCACCAGCGGGTTGAGGGCGACGAAGGCGGCGGCGCGCAGCGGGTCGACGCCGCGCCAGGCCGCCAGCCGCGCGACGAGCGCCGCCAGGCCGAGCACCGAGAGCGCTGCCACCGCCTTCAGCACCGCCACCGCGGCGCCCACCGAGAGCCACGCCAGCGGGTAGGTGAGGAGCGTGAAGAGCGGCCCGTAGACGCTCTTCGCCTCGGTCCAGGTGACGTGGGCGAAGGCGGGGTCGCCGGGCACGGCGTCGGGGCGGGTGAGGTAGGGGTCGAGGCCGTGCCGGACTCCGAGGCGGGCATAGTCGACGTAGCTGTAGACGTCGTGGGAGAGCAGCACCGGGCAGACCGCCGCGGCTAGCACGAAGACGCCGATCAACCCCCAGACCACCCGCGCCCCGAGCGCCGGCGCCCACCAGAGCACGCCGAGGTAGGCGAGGAACCCGGCCCAGATCAGGCCGAAAGCGAGTGCTGGGTCAGGCAACGTTCGTCCTCTCCGGCTCGCCCTCGCGACGGTTCGCCGCCGGACGCCGGCGGGCTAGCCGCCCGCCGATTCGCCGCCACCCAGGCTCGCTTCCGGCGGCGGCGCCGGTTCGGGCGGGAGCGGCGCCGGTTCCTGGCCGACGCCGGGCGCGTAGGCGTTCGGGTCGTAGCCGCCGACCGCGGCCTGCCCCGGCAGTTCTTCGCCGCTTTCGGCCGCCGCCGCGGCGTCGGTTTTGACGCCGCTGCCTTTGTCGTTCGGGCCGCCCGAGGTGAAGGCGCCGTAGTAGGCCGCCCAGCTGATCTGCTGCGACGGTTCGCTGAATTCTTCGCAGGGGATGCCGCCGTTCGCATACACGTGGTTCCAGATTTCGGCCGGGAAGGTGCCGCCGAAGACGATGATCCCGTGGACGTCGGTCATTTCGATCTCGTTCGATTCGGGGTAGCCGACCCAGACCGCGGTCGCCAGCCGCGGCGTGTAGCCGGAGAACCAGGCGTCGGTGTAGCGGTCGGTGGTTCCCGTCTTGCCGGCCTCGCCGGCGCAGCCGGTGTAGGCCGCGGTCCCGGTCCCTTCGGTGATGTTGTCGTGCAGCAGCCGCGTCACCTCCCAGGCGACCGGCCGCGAGAGCACCCGTTCGGGCTGCGGCCCTTCGGGGTGGTCGACGTGGTCGTTGGGGAAGACGACCTTCTCGATCGCGACCGGGTCGTGGTGGACGCCGCCGGAGGCGAGGGTCGCGTAGGCGTCGCTCATTTCCAGCGGCGAGACGCCGATCCGCAGGCCGCCGATCCCCTCCGCCGGGATCCCGTCGAGGTGGCTGGTGATCCCCATCGACTCCGCCGTCTTCGCCACGTTCTCGGGCCCGACGTCGAGGTCGAGCTGGGCGAAGACGGTGTTGTCGGAGGTGACCGTCGCCTGCTGCAGGTTGATCGTCCCCTGGTAGCCCTCGTCGGCGGTGTGGACTTCCCAGTGGCCCCAGCGCGGCAGGTTGAGGTCGAGCGGTTTCGAGGTGTAGTAGGTCGAGTAGGGGTCGATCCCCTGCTTGATCGCGGTGGTGAGGACGAAGGCCTTGAAGGTCGAGCCGGGCTGGCGGTGTCCCTGCGCCGCCAGGTTGAACTGGCTCTGCGCGTAGTGGGTGCTGGAGACCATCGCCCGGATCTGGCCGTCGCGGGGGTCGATCGAGACGAGCGCCGAGGCGGGGTCGGTTTCGTAGGGGAGGGTCGAGCGGATCGCTTCCAGCCCGACCCGCTGCAGGTGCAGGTCGATCGTCGTGTGGATCGCGAGGCCGCCGCGCCGCACCGTGTTCACCCCGTAGTGCTCGAGCAGCTTGTCCTCGACGTAGTCGAAGAAGTAGGGCTGGCGGTGCTCGAAGAAGCTGTCGGAGACGCGCAGCCCGAGCGGCGCCCGCTCCGCCGCCCTGGCCCGCTCGCGGCTGATGTAGCCGAGCTTCGCCATCTTCGCCAGCACCTCGTCGCGGCGGGCGCGGGCGGCGCCGGGGTTGACGATCGGGTTGTAGTCGGAGGGGGCCTGCGGCAGCCCGGCCAGCAGCGCCTCTTCGGGCAGGCCGAGCTTCCAGACCGGTCGCGAGAAGAAGATCTTCGCGGCGGCGCCGACCCCGACCGCGGTCGAGCCTTCGACGGTTCCGTAGGAGGCGATGTTGAGGTAGGAGCCGAGGATTTCCCTGCGGCTGTGGTGCTGGAAGTACTCCTGCGCCAGCTTCGCCTCGACGATCTTCCGTTCGAGCGTCCGTTCCGGGTTCTGGATGCAGAGGTTGCGGACCAGCTGCTGGGTAATCGTCGAGCCGCCCTCGACCGCTTCGCCGGCTTCGAGGTCGGTGATCGCGGCGCGGATGATCCCCTGGTCGTCGATGCCGCCGTGTTCGTAGAAGCGCTGGTCCTCGATCGCGACCGTCGCCAGCTGCAGCGGCTTCGGGATCTTCTCGATCGCGACCGGCGAGCGGGCGACGCTGGCGGCGATCCGGCCCAGCCGCCTGCCGTCGGCGGCGTAGACGACCGAGTCGCCGCCCTTGCCGACCGGCTTGCAGGAGCCGAGCGACGGCGCGTCGGCGGCGACGTTCAGCACCCAGGAGGTGACCGCGATCACGCCGATCGCGATCGCCGCCAGCAGAGCCCCTGCCACCGCGATCAGCCCTGCTCCCTTCCCCGCTCGGCGCCGCTGGCGGCGCCGCATGCGCTGCTTCATCGAGGCGAAGCGTACGCCTCAGGCCTGCGTGTCGCCGGTCGAGCGGTTGTGGACGATCCCCTCGACCAGCAGCTGGTTGGGGATCACCACCGAGCTGCCGTCGCCGGGGTCGACGTAGGTGTAGGAGAGGGTGATGTCGGTGACCCGGCCGTCTTTTTCTTCGAAGTCGATCGTGTCGCCGATCCGGAAGGGCTGGGAGACCGCGATCTGGATCCCGGCGACCATGTTGGCGATCGTGTGCTGAGCGGCGAAGCCGACGATCAGGCCGATCACCGCGGTCGAGGCGAGCACCCCGGCGGCGACCCGCTTGAACTCGGTGAACTGGCTGAGCGCGATCATCGCCAGAACGATCAGGACGACGACGAACAGGAGGCGGCGCAGCAGCCGCAGCCGGGTCCGGGTGGAGCGTGAGACCTGGGAAACTGCCGGCGACATGGCCACGAACTTAGCGGCGAGCCCCGTCGACGAGCCGCGCCCCGGGGACTTTCCCTACGCCAACTGGGGTGCCGGGACGGCGCTGCTCGGGGTCGTACTGGCGCTGGTGGTCGGCGTCGCGCTGGCGATCCCGTTCTCGATCATCGGCAACACCGGCCACGACGAACTGACGACCTTCGGCAACATCGGCGTCCAGGCGATGACCGAGCTCGGCTTCCTGCTGGTGCCGATGGCGATCGCCGCCCACTACGGGGCCTCGACGCTGGCGCTGATCCTGGCCCGGCTCGGGGTGCGGAGGTTCGGCGCGGTGACGGCGCTGAAATGGATCGGGGCGACGATCGTCGCCTACCTGGTCTTCAACGCCGTCTACGTCGCCGTGTTCGGCGAACCGCACCAGAAGGACATCGCCGAGGGGTTCGGCGCGGTTCCGATCCAGGTGCTCCTGATCGTGATCCTGGCGCCGATCAGCGAGGAGATCTGCTTCCGCGGGATGCTCTACGGCGGGCTGCGGACCAAGCTGCCGGCGCTGCCGGCGGCGCTGGTCGGCGGCCTCGTCTTCGGCGCCCTGCACGCGCTGACCGGGATCACCGCGGTACCGCCGCTGATCGTCTTCGGCTTCCTCCTCTGCCTGCTCTACGAGAAGACCGGCTCGGTCGTGCCGGGAATCGTGCTGCACATGCTGAACAACTCCGTCGCCCTGCTCGGCCAGTAAAGTTCACGACTTGATCCGCCGCCTCGCTCCCCTCCTCGCGCTCGCGGCGTTGCTCGCCGCGTTCTGCGCGCCCGCCCATGCGGCGCCGCAGCAGCAGAAGCCGCCGAAGCCCGAACCGGCGCCGAACGCGACCGTGAAGATCGACGTCGGCGGCCTGCACGGCGGCAAGGCGACGATCTGGGACACGGTCCCCGTCACCGGCACGGTCTCCCCCTACGCGCCCGGCCAGCAGGTCGAAGTCGTCTTCTACCTCGACGGCAAGCCGCTGGTCCGCCACAAGGTCGCGGTGCAGCCGGGCCCCGAAGGCAGCGGCAAGTTCGAATCGAGCGTGATCCTCCGCGAGGACGGCAAGTACGCGGTCTCCGCCAAGCACGCGGCGACGCCCGAGCTGGGCGCCGACGAAACCGTCCGCAAGAGCTGGCAGGTGGAGTTCCCGGGCCTCAAGCGCGGCGAATGCTCCCAGGTGGTCGATGGCTTCAAAGACGCGATGGCGACGATGGGCTACGTCTCCGGCGGCGGCAAGTGCTTCAACGGCCGCCTCGCCCGCGAGGTGCTCGCGTACCGCAAAGTCAACGACATGGACCGCACCAAAAAGGCCGGCCCGAGCCTGGTCAAGGCGGTCTACGGCGGCAAGGGCGGCTACCACGTCAAGTACCCGAGCGCCGGCGAACACGCCGAGGTGCCGCTCGCCAAGCAGGTCCTGGTGCTGATCAAGGACGGCAAGCCGTTCGCGATCTACCCGGTCTCGACCGGCAAGCCCTCGACCCCGACGATCACCGGCCACTACGAGTTCTATCGCCAGGAACCGGGCTACAACTCGGAGGGCATGTACTACTCGTTCTACTGGCACAACGGCTACGCCGTCCACGGCTACCACGAAGTGCCGGACTACGCCGCCAGCCACGGCTGCGTGCGGACCTTCATCGCCGACCAGCCGCGGATCTACGAACAGCTGCACTTCGGCGAGTCCATCTTCGTGTTCTGAGGGTGTGTGACGCGGCGCATATCGGCGTCCTCGGTCGCTCGTGTGCAGAGCACACTTCGCTCCCTGCGTGCTTGATCTGCTTGGTCACACACCCTCAGAACGGCCGATGAGCAACCTCGACGCCGCCAAGCAGACGCTGGTCGCGGAGCTGCGCGAGCACTCGTTGATCCTCGGCGAGGTGACGCTGGCGAGCGGGGCGGTGGCGCAGTACTACGTCGATGCGCGGCGGGCGCTGATGCGGCCGGCCGGGTTCCGGGCGGCGGGCGAGCTGATCGCGGCGCGGGCGGCGGAGCTCGGGGCGCAGGCGGTTGGCGGGCCGGCGACGGCGGCGATCCCGCCCTCGTGCGCGGCGATCGCGGTGCCGGAGGGGGAAGGGCTGGTCGCCTTCTTCGTCCGCGGCGCGAAAAAGGAACACGGGCTGCAGCGCTGGGTCGAGGGGCCGGTCGAGCCGGGGATGCGATGCCTGGTCGTCGAGGACACGGTGACGACCGGCGGCTCGACGGCGGCGGCGGTCGAGCGGATCGGCGAGGAGGGGCTCGAGGTGGCCGGCGTCGTCGCCGTGGTCGACCGGCTGGCTGGCGGCGGCGAGCGGATCGAAGCGGCGGCCGAGGCGCCCTACGCGGCGCTGGTCACGATCGACGAGATCTACCCGGACCGGCCCGACAAGGGCTGAGGCGCGGGGCTCAGCGCGCCCGAGCCGCCGGGCGCTCGAGGCTGAGCGAGGCGATCCGTTTGCCGCCCGGGATCGAGGCGGTCAGCCAGGTCCGCAGGTGGCCGCGTTCCGCCAGCAGCGCCCGGCCGGTGCGGGTCAGCGGGATCAGGAAGCCGTGCGAGCGGCGGCCGCTGAGGTGGAAGGGCCGGCGGCCGATGGTGCGGGTGACGGTGTGGATCAGCGGCGGCCTGTGGCGGCGCGGGGTGGCGATCTTGAAGTGGGTCCGCAGGCCGAGCCAGCCGGGGCAGCTGGTCCCTTCCGGCCAGGCGCAGTTGAGGCGGACGTGGACGCCGCGGCGGCCCGCGGTGAGGCTGGAGATCGTCACCGCGACGCCGATCGTCGTCGCCTTGCAGCCGAGCAGCGTGTCTTCGCCGGGGGCGATCCCGACCGCGTAGACGCAGACCGGCTGCGCTCCCGAGAGGGCGGTCGCGAAGCGGCTGTCGAAGCCATGGTTGGGGCCGGCTTCGGGGTGCTGGACGCCGACCGACGTGCGCGCCAGGTTGGCGATCGTCCCCAGTTCGTATTCGCTGGCGCCGGAGGTGCCGGCGCGGCCGCCGACCCAGACCCGGATCGGCAGGGTGGTGGTCGGCGAGTTGGGGTCGAAGGCCCAGCCCTTGACCCGCACCGTGCCCGGTTCGGGGGCGGAGCTGAGGTTGAGTTCGCCGATCGGGTCTTCGGCCCCGGCCACCGGCGCGGCGCCGAAGCCGGCGGTCGCCGCGTCGACGTAGTCGTTGTCGATGTTGATCGTGATGCCGCCGTAGGTCTCGTCGTGGCCGCCCGCGTACTGGTGGATCCGTTCGTGGTTCGCCCAGGCGGTCGCGGGGACGACCGCGTCGACGGTGTTGCGGGCGCCGTTCCAGTTGGCGATCCAGAGGTTGTCGGGGATCACGTAGCCGGTGCCGAACTGGTCGGCGACGTCGGCGATCCCCGAGGAGGCGGAGCTGTAGACGCCGGAGAGGTAGCCGAGCGCGTGCAGCTTTTCGGTCCACGAGGCGAGGAAGGCGAGCGTCGCGCTGGTGGCGCTGGTGGTCGGCGAGTAGGCCTCCATGTCGAAGTAGATCGGGCTGCCGGGGCCGATCCCCGCTTCGGTCGCGCTGGCGACCGCGTCGATCGCCGCTTCTTCGCCCTGCTTGACCGCCCCGGTGGTGGTCAGCTTGGCGCAGCTCGAGCAGGCCGAGGTCGGCGCCTGCAGGCCGACGTAGGTGGGGATCAGGTGCCAGCCGGCGGCGGTCTGCGCTTCGGTCCAGGCCGCGGTCAGGTTCGGCTGCGAGCAGGCCCGGTTGGCGCCGCCGATGTAGACGCCGATCGCCCGGTACGGCGATTCCGCCCAGGCCGCCATCGACTTCGACGACGGCGCCGCGCAGGCGTCGAAGCCGAGGCCGGTGAAGACGGCGCCGCCGGCCGAGGCGGTCGCGACCCGCGGCGCCTGCGGGATCACCGACTCGCGGGCCGCCGCGGCCCGGCCTTCGACCACGATCGCCCGCCGCCTGCCCGATCGCCCCGGCCGGGCAGCGCTGGTTTTCGGCCGGCGCGCCCAGATATACGGCCCGGCGGTCGAGCCGCACGCACATTCCCGGGTGCTGGGCGAGCCGGTAGACCGGCCAGGAGCTCGGCACCTCAACCGTTTTCCCCTGGAAATGGAGCACTTTGGCGGAGGCGCCGGGAGCGAGCGAGAGGGCGCAGACCAGCGCCAGCGCGGCAACCGCCACGAGCACCGTCGATCGTCTCTGCCTTCGGAGGACCTCCACCTCTGTCTGCTAACGAGTTCGGCGCCCGGAAGTTGTGCCCTGCTTAGGCGACGAAAGCCAGATTGCTCACAGCCGCGCCTCCTCGATCGTCGGCTGGAACAGCTCGATCGGGTTGCCCGCCGGATCCTCGAGCAGGATCTGGCGGCCGCCGACGCCCTCGACGATCTCGTTGCGGAACGAGGCGCCCGCCGACCGCAGCGCCGCCACGGTCGCGTCGAGGTCCTCGACCTCGAGCTGGATCCGGTTCCAGCCGCCGGGCCGCGGCTCACTGCCGTCGGCCATCGCGCGCCGCCTCCGGGCCCGCCGCGCTGAGGATGAAGCGCAGTGCCCCGGTTCAGCATCGCGAAGGTCGGCGCCGGGGCATCACCTCGCTGAACCCGAGCTGCCCGCAGTAGAACTCGATCGCGGTATCGACGTCGTCGACGATGTATCGCACGCTGACCGTTGCCATCGTTCCTCGCCGGCACGCTGCACCGTCCCTTCGAGGCCTGAGGCGCGAGGGAGCCGGCTGGCCACCTCTCCGATCGTCCCCTTCGACGGCCACTTCTGCCGGCGGCAGATTCCTGTTCCCGGCTGACCGAGCCAAAAAGGAGCGGAAATGCCAGCCTCCCGGGCGTAAGGTCGTCGGCCGTGGCGGGGGCTCCGAAAAGCTGGGTGGCTCTCTTCGACGCTGACGCGATCCTCGATTTCGAGGACGTCAAGAGTCGGGGTGAGCGAAAGGCGCTTCTCACCGTGGTCGACAAGCTCCAGGCTCTCGGCCCGGATCTCCCAACTCCCCACATGAAGTCCTTGAAGGGAGAGGCCGATCTCTTCGAGTTGCGCCCCAAACAGGGTAGATCCGCGGTTCGCCCGATCTTCGCTCGCGACGGTGATCGGTTCGTCGTCTTGGCCGTGGCACCCAGGAAGAACCGCTTCGAAGCTGCCGTCGCCGAGGCCAGGATCCGCCTCGAGCGCTATCGATAATAGGTTTGTTATCATCACTACGGATAACTAAATGGCAACCAGGAAGAACAAGACGCTGGAGGAGCTGATCGCGCACGAGGAGCAGGCCGATCCGAGCTTCCGCGCCGAGTGGCAGCGGCTGGCTCCGGCCCGCGAGTTCGCGGCAGTTCTCCTGCGCTACCGGGCCGAGCACGACCTGAGCCAGCGCGCCCTTGCCAGGGAGCTAGGTGTCTCGCAGCCGCGCGTGGCCAAGCTGGAGTCCGCCGAGCACAACCCCGAGCTCGACACGATCATCAACGCGGTGCGTCGACTCGGCATCGAGTTCGTCTTGGACGTGGCACCGGCAGACCGCCCACCGGCGTTCGTCAACGCCAAGGCCCGCAGGCGCGGCGCGATCGCCCACGACGAAGTCGCTGTTCTCGCTGCGGCGGGCTGAGCCGGAGCCGCCGGAGCTTAGGTCTCCGCTGCCCGTCGGGAGTTCCAGATGATCTCCCAGAGATGCCCATCGGGATCGCGAAAGTAGCCGGAGTAGATGCCCCAGGGGCGATCGTGCGGTTGATCGGTGAGCGTCGCGCCAGCCGCCTCGGCCTGCGCAAGCAGAGCATCGACCTCGGCTTTGCTGGAGACCAGGTGGCCGATGCTGAACTCGCCGGTCTGCGGTGGCGCGGGGGCGACTTTGGCGTCCTTCGCCAGCTCGGAACGGGGATAGAGGGCCAGCAGCAACCCGCCGTCCAGCTCGAACATGGCGATCGCGCCCGCCGGCGCGACGTCGTCGCCCTCGAACTCGGTGGCGACCACTCCGCGCGAATCGAGCCCGAGGCCGTCCCGGTAGAAGGCGAGTGCCCGATCGAGGTCGGCGACCGCGAGCGTGATTACGTCAATCCGCGCTTCCATCCGTTCTCCTTTCAGAGGTTCCTCGACTACTCGCGCTCAGTGCCCCGAGCTGGATTCGAACCAGCGGCCTTCCGCTTAGGAGGCGGACGCTCTATCCGGCTGAGCTATCGGGGCGGGGTCGGCGGATTATCGCGCCCGGGAGCGGGCCCCGCGACGTGAGCGAAATGGCGACTCCGGGCGGGTTCGGCGTGAGAGGATCGGGCCGTGCCTGGGATGGGGGAAGTTTTCGAGAACCCGGTGACGGGGGAGCGGGCTGTCGTCCTCACCGATCCGCGCGAGCATCCCGAGCAGGTGCTCGTCGCCCATCTCTTCGTCTCGCCGGGCGGGCGGGTGTCGGCGGCCCACCGGCACCCCAATTCGCGCGAGCGGTTCCGGGTGCTCGGCGGGCAGCTCGGCTTCCGGCTCGGCTCCGAGGAACGGACGCTGACGGCCGGCGACCAGGCGGAGGTGCCGACCGGGACCGTCCACGACTGGTGGCAGCTGGGCGACCAGGAGGCGAGCGTGCTCGTCGAAGTCGCGCCCGGCGAGCGCTTCGTCGAGATGATCGGCACCTTCTTCGGCCTCGCCCGCGACGGCAAGGTCGACAGGGAAGGCCTGCCGCACCTGCTGCAGCTGGCGGTGACCGTCTCCGAGTACCGCGACACGATGGTCCCCGAGTCGCCGCCGATCCCCGTCCAGCGGTTCATCACCGGCGTCTTCGGGCCGCTCGGCAGGGCGCTCGGCCGCCGCCCGATCTACCCCGAGTACCTCGAATCGGAAGTCGTCGTGGCGCCTGACCCGGCGGCGCTGGCGCTGCTCGACGAGAGCGGCCGGATGCGGTTCGAGGCGCCCGTCGCCCAGCGCCGCCGACGGCTTAAATAGACGCAGTGTCTTCAGGGGCTGAAGCGGACGAGTCGGCGCTCGAAGAGCGCATCCTGGTCGCGGCGCTGGGCGATCTGGGCGAGACGGCCGGTGGCTTCGGTGGGCTCTTCGGCGGCGGCTTGGCAGGCGGGCTGGGCGGTCGTCGCGGCGTGCGGCGAGGCGCCGCCAGTGCGGCGGCGCTGCTGAAGGTCGACCGGGGCGAGCACGCGCTCGAGTTGCCGCTGACGCCGGGCGAGGTGCTGCAGGCGGCTCGCGACACCTGTGCGCCGGCGGGCAGCATCCTCGACTCGGAGGAGATTCCGGCCGAGCCGCCGCAGCTCTGGGCGCTGGTCGGCGCCGGCGCCGGCGGTCTCAACCCGGCGCTGGTGCGGGTGATCGCCGAGCCGCTCGCCGGCGGCGGCAGCCGGGTGCTGGTCCGCGCCGTCGCCAAGGAGGGGCTGATCAAGCAGCGCGCCGGGCAGAAGACCGCCGCCTGGGCCCGTGAGGGCCTGCTCCGCGGTCAGCCTTCGTAGAGGCTCTCGGCGGCGAGGGCGAGACCGCGGCCGGTCCAGAGGCGGACCTCCATGAAGATGTCGTCGCCGTAGCCCTCGAGGGCGTCGAGGGCGACCAACGTGAAGCGGCTCTGGGAGATCGGTTCCTGGTCGACGGTCTGGCCGTCGAGCTCGGCGGTGGCGGCGACGGCGCCGCGGACGAGGGGGCGGCCCCAGACGAGGGTGACGGCGCCGGCGCGGCCGTTCTCGCCCCGCCAGCGGCCGATCACGTCGTCGTTGAGGTCGATTTTCCAGTCCGAGTTGTCCTCGGCGAGGACGTCGGTGAAGTCGGCGGTGGCGGCGAAGTCGGCCGGCTCCTCACCCGGCGCCTGCACGTAGGAGACGTGGCCGAAGATCTCGATCCGCCCCTCCTCGCTCTCGCTGCGGACGGAGGCGGGGACCCAGACGCGGCCGCCCCAGGCGCGCTCGGGGAACCAGTCGACCTCGTCGGCGACGACGGCGCCCGCCGGCAGGTCCTCGATCGCGTCGCAGGCGCGGACGAGCTCCTCGCGCAGCCGCGACGCGAAGCGGCCGTGCGCGATCCCCTCCTGGCTGGTATCGGCGATGAAGCGGGGGATCGGGCGCGGGTCCGGCGGCACGCGGTGACCCTACACGCGCGGCCTCGGCCGGGGCCGTGACTTGTATACCGATCTTTTAGCCACCCCAGGGTGGAAAAGATCGGTACCCCGATATTTTCGCCCGGCCCAGGAGCTGGGCCAGGGCGTCCGGGCGCGCGTCGGAGGGACGCCGGAGGGGCGCCGGCGGGGCCTCGGACCGCAGTGGGGCTAGGCGGTCTGGGGGACGGCGTCGGGGGTGCGGCGGAGCAGGGTGGCGGCGGCGAGGATGCCGAGCGCGCAGATGCCGGCGCTGACCAGGAAGGCCAGCTTGTAGCCCTCGGTGAGCGCGTCGCCGGGGGAGGTGCCGCCGGCGAGCAGGCCGTTGGTGTGGGAGGTGGCGAGGGTGCTGAGGACGGCGATGCCGAAGGTGCCGCCGACCAGGCGGCTGGTGTTGACGACGCCGGAGGCGAGGCCGTTCTGCTTCGGCGGCACGCCTTTGACGGCGGTGATCGTCGCCGGCACCAGCGACCAGCCGGTGCCGAGCGCGGTCAGCAGGCCGCCGGGCAGGATCGCCGCCTCGTAGGCGCTGTCGGCGTTGACCATCGCCAGGACCAGGAAGCCGACCGTCACCAGCGACATCCCGAAGATCAGGGTCGGGCGGACGCCGAAGCGGGCGACCAGCTTCGGCGCGGTCGCCGAGGCGACGAAGATCGTCAGCGTCATCGGCAGGAAGGAGACGCCGGCCATCAGCGCGTCGTCGCCCTGCACCTTCTGCAGGAAGAGGGAGACGAAGTACCACATGCCGAACATCGCGAAGAAGAGCAGGCCGACGATCAGGTTGGCGGCCCGCAGCTGCGGCATCTTGAAGACGTCGAGCGGGATCAGCGGGTCGCGGGCGATCCGCCCCTCGACCAGCGCGAACAGCGCCAGCATCACCAGGCCGGCGGCGATCGGCAGCAGCACGCCGGGCGCCCCCCAGCCGAGCGCGTCGGTGCGGACGATGCCGAAGACCAGCGCGGTCAGGCCGCCGCTGATCAGCGCCGCGCCGGCGAAGTCGAATTGGCGCTCGTGGTCGGCGGCGCCGAGGACCGGGATCAGCCGCCGCCCGGCCATCACCACCGCGATCCCGACCGGGACGTTGAGGAAGAAGATCGCCGGCCAGCCGAAGGATTGGGTGAGGATGCCGCCGAGCAGGGCGCCGGCGGTGCCGCCGATCCCGCCCATCGCCGCCCACAGCCCGAGCGCGCGGTTGCGCTCGGCGCCTTCGGCGAAGGAGGAGGTGATGATCGCCAGGCTGGCGGCCGAGATCACCGCGGCGCCGAGCCCCTGCAGCGAGCGAGCGCCGATCAGGAGCCCCTGGCTGTCGGCGACGGCGCAGACCAGCGAGGCGACCGAGAACAGCGCGGTGCCGACCAGGAAGACCCGGTGCCGCGGCAGTAGGTCGCAGGCGCGGCCGCCGAGCATCAGGCAGCCGGCGAAGGCCAGCGTGTAGGCATTGACGACCCACTGCAGGCCGTTGTCGGAGAAGTGCAGCGAGTCCTGGATCGAGGGCAGCGCGACGTTGACGATCGAGATGTCGAGGATGACCATGAACTGCGCGAGGCAGACCGTGATCAGCAGGGCGTCGGAGCGGCGGAGTCTCATTACTGGTTCAACGAGATGGGACGGGTGGGACGTGAGAGCGGGTCCCAGGAGATAGTTCGATGGTCATCGTACCAAGGGCCATTTGCTCGTATAATCGACGCATGGAGCGGGGCGATTTGGACAGCTTCGAGCTCGACCTCTCGCTCGTCCTGCACGCGCTCAGCGACCCGCAGCGACGGACGATCATCCGCGAGCTGGCCGCCTGCGAGGAGCCGGTGCCCTGCGGCCAGATCGAGCTCGGCGTCGGCAAATCGACCCGCACCCATCACTTCCGCGTCCTCCGCGAAGCGGGAATGATCGAGCAGCGCCGCGACGGCACCCGCAAGCTGACGACGCTGCGCAAGGCGGAGATCGACGCCAGGTTCCCGGGCCTGCTCGACGCGATCCTGGCGCCGGTGCCGGCCTAGCGCCCTAGACCGGCAGGCATTCCTTGAGGTCGGAGGCGGCCCGCTCGGGCGGGTAGATGTTGATGTCGATCCCGGTCGAGAGCTCGAAGCCCGCCTTGATCGTCAGCCGCGGGGCGATGTCGACGTGCCAGTGGAAAGTCTCGGCCCCGCGCGGGGCGGTGCGGACCCAGAGGTTCAGCTCCGGCGGCCCGTCGAAGCGCTTCGCCAGCAGCCGCATCGCGGTCGCGATCATCGCGGCGCCGACGCCGTCCTCCTCGAAGCTGGCGCTCTCGCGGCGCGGCACCACCCGCAGCTCGAACGGCCCGCGCGAGGCCCAGGGGCAGATCAGCGCCGCCTCGTCGTCGATCGCGACCAGCCGCTCTCCCCGCCTCACCTCCTCGACCAGGACGTCGGAGAGCAGGCCGGAGCCGGCGGTCCGTTCGGCGTAGGCGCCGGCCCGCTCGCGCTCGCGGGCGACCGCCGCGGGCACGAACGGCAGCGCGTAGAGCTGGGCGTGGCTGTGCTCGAGCGAGGCGCCGGCGCCGCCGCCCTCGTTGACGATCAGCTGCAGGTAGGAGGCGTCGGCGTGGGCGCGCATCCGCTCGCGCCAGGTGCCGACGGCGGCGTCGAAGCCGGCGTCGTCGAGCTCGGCCATCGCGGTCAGGTGGCGGGGCGAGTGGATGATCACCTCGTGGGCGCCGAGCGCCGGCCGCGAGGAGAAGAGGTCCGGTTCGCCGGCCCGCCGCGAGGCGAGCAGCGGGTCGCCGCCGGAGGCGAAGGCGCCGCCCTCGGCGCCGGGGCTGCCGACCGCCGGCGCCGCCCCGGAGCCCGCGCCACCGTCCGCGGCCGCCGCCCCGGCGCTGCCCAGCGCCGGGTAGAGGTTCGGCACCACCCGCGTCAGCCAGCCGCCGCCGTCGGCGCCGCCGCCACCCGGGCGCAGCGCGTAGACCTCCGGCGGCGTCCGGTCCTCGTGCCCCTCGCAGAAGGGGCAGCCGTCGGCGCCCTTCGCCTCGCTGCGCTTGACCTTGAAGTTGTCGGGACGCGCGGCGCGGCCCGGGGCGAGGATCGTCCTCAGCCCGGTCAGCTGGTCGAGGCGGATCTCGGGGGTTGCGGTGGCGGTGGTGGTGCTCAGGAGCGGGAGGGTGGCAGATCCGCGGGAGGAGGCGGCGCGTCCTCACCGCCCTCGCCGGCCACGGGGTCCGGCGGCACCTCGTGCAGCGGGTCCGGTGGCACCTCGACGGGCGGCGCCGGCGGCCGCGGTTTCGCTTTGCTGCCGCCAGCCGCGTGATCGCCGCGGCCGAGGAACGGCTCGAGCATGTCCATCGGCAGCGGGAAGACCACGGTCGTGTTCTGGTTGGAGCCGATTTCGAGCAGCGTCTGCAGGTAGCGCAGCTGCAGCGAAGCCGGGTTGGTGCTGATGATGTCGGCCGCGTCGGTGAGCTTCTGGGCCGCCTGGTACTCGCCCTCGGAGTTGATGATCTTCGCCCGCCGCTCGCGCTCGGCCTCGGCCTGGCGAGCCATCGCCCGCTGCATCTGGTCGGGGATCTCGACGTCCTTGATCTCGACCGCGGTCACCTTCACGCCCCACGGCTCGGTCGACTCGTCGATGATCTTCTGCAGCTCTTCGTTGAGCCGCTCGCGGTCGGCCAGCAGCTGGTCGAGCTCGGCCTTGCCGAGCACCGAGCGGAGCGCCGTCTGCGAGATCTGCGAGGTGGCGACGAGGTAGTTTTCGACCTCGACCACGGCGCGGTTCTGGTCGACGACGCGGAAGTAGGCGACGGCGTTGACGCGGCAGGGGACGTTGTCGCGGGTGATCACCTCCTGCGGCGGCACGCTGAGGGTGACGGTCCGCAGCTCGACCTTGACCATCCGGTCGATGAACGGGATCAGCAGGATCAGGCCCGGGCCCTTGGTCGCGATCAGGCGGCCGAGGCGGAAGATGACGCCGCGCTCGTACTCGCGCAGGACCCGTACCGAAGCGGCGGCGGCGATCAACCCGAGGAAAAGAAGGACCACGACGATCCCGATGACCACGTTCATCAGACCGCGCTCCCTCCACTAGTTTTCACTTGCGCCTGCGGGCGGACCACCAGGGTCAACCCGTCGATCGCCTCGACGACCACCTTATCGCCCGCCTGCACCGGCTCGGCTCCGTCGGCGAGCCGGGCGGACCAAAGCGTGCCGCGGGTGAAGACCTGGCCGCTCGCCGCGACTGCCGTCCGCGCCTCGGCGAGGCTGCCGATCATTTCCTCGGTGCCGGCGCGTGGCGGCTGGTTGCGTTGGGCGGCGTAGACCTTGCGGGCGACGAAGTAGAGGGTGATCGCCCCGACGACGCCGGCCGCGATCAGCGCCCCGCCGACCCATTCGGCCGTGCTGCCGCCCTCGGCGAAGGCGACGATTCCGGCGGCGAAGACGCCGGCGACGCCGATCGCGCCGAGGATCCCTCCGGTCGGCAGCACCAACTCGGCGAGCATCAGGCCGAGGGCGACGAGGGCGATGACGACGTAGGCTTCCATCGCTCGATTATCCGCTTTGCAGGGCGTAGTGGCGCACGTCTTCTTCCAGTTCGGAATCGTGCGCGTAGGGACCCTGCTTGAGGTAGACGAGCTTCCCCTGCTTGTCGAAGAAGGCGGTGTCGGGAAGGCCGACGTCGGCGCCGAGGCTGCGGGCGATCTTGCGGTCGGAGTCGGAGTAGCTCGGGTAGGGGACCGGTTCTTCGCGCAGGAAGGTCTTCGCCGCGGCTTCGGAGTCTTCGGAGTTGACGCCGACGAAGGCGACCTGCTTGCCGTAGCGGGCGGAGAGCTTCTGCAGGACCGGGAACTCGAACTGGCAGGGGCCGCACCAGGAGGCCCAGACGTTGGCCACCACCGGGTAGCCGCGCAGGTCCGCGATCTGCTTTTCGAAGGCTTCGGTGCCGCCCGGGAGCAGGTCGTTCGCCTGTTCGTGGAGGGCCGCGAGCGGTGCCGGCGAGCCCTTCAGCGCCTTCGCGTAGTCGGGGTGCGTACCCTCGGTCCCCGAGCCGCCGGAGCTGCCGCAGCCGGCGACCAGCAGCGCCGCGATCAACAGCGCGGAGATGCTCAGAAGTGGTGCGGCTCGCCTGTACATCCGTCGCCTGATTACAATACGTAGGCGAAAGGTCCGCGGTTCGCGGACAGCCTGAGATCTCCGGGGGGACGGGAATCGCTCCTCCGGCAGCCCTCGACACACTTTGCCCTCGCCGTACGTCTCGTGCTCGCGGCTTGGGCGCAACCCAGAAGCCTTAATGGCCAAGACCAGCGACGTTGCCGCGCACGCGGCAGTTCCCTCAAGCGCCGACATCGAGCGGGCAGCGGCGTTCGCCCGCGAGCCGTTCCTGCTCGACGGCGAGGGCCCCGAGGCGCTGGCGCCCGGAACCGCCCGCCGCCGCGCCCTCGACACCGCCCTGGCGGAGATCGACGCCGGCGCCGAGCACCCCTCGATCGAGTGGCGCCGGAACTTCTCGCTGCTGCTCGGGCTGGAGCGGCTGCTGGCGGACGAACCGCCGAAGCTGCGCGACGGCGCCGAACTGAACCCGCACCAGGTCGACGCGCTCTCCGGGACCCTGGCCGAGCTGATGGCCCAGCAGCAGGAGGTGACCGACGCCGAGCGCCGCAACGGCGACGCCGCGGCCGCCGAACCCGAGGCGGCCGCCGAGCCGGAGACCGAGGAAGCGAGCCTGGTCGACGACGACGGCGAGGCCGATGCGGAGGTCGACGCCGAGGACGAGGAGGAGGACGAGGAGCCGCAGGACTGGCAGGAAGCGCCGGTCGACGAGGACGAGGAGGTGGTCGAGGAGGCGCCCGACGACCCCGGCGCCGCGCGCCGCTTCTGGTTCGAGCACGCGACCGGCGCCGGCAAGACGGTCGCCGCGGTCGGCTTCATCGACGCGACCCGGACCGGCGGCGTCCTGATCCTCACCCACCGCCGCAACCTCGTCGACCAGTTCATCGGCGAGATCTCCGACCGCGGCTACAAGGAGCGGCTGCGACCGCCGCTGCTCGGCACCCGCGACGACGCCGAAGGCCCGGTCACGGTCGAGACCTACCAGTGGTTCGTCCGCAACCACAAGAAAGTCTCCGACGCCTACTCGATCGTGATCTGCGACGAGGCCCACACCGCGCTCGGCGAGAAAACCAGCGCCTGCATCCGCGAGTGGGTCGGCCCTGTCTACATCGGCATGACCGCGACCGGGGCGCTGATCGCCCGCCACGTCGCCGACCTCTTCCCGACCCAGACCTCGCGCTTCGACCTCGCCCAGGCGGCCCGTCGCGGCGTGATCGCGCCGCTCCGCTGCCTGCGGATCCCGCCCGGCCCGGGGGTGCGGACGATCGCCAAGGTGCCGCTCCGCAAAGGCGAGGTCGACCAGGACTTCGACCAGGAGGAGCTGGCGGCGCTGCTCGACCAGGAGCCGTTCAACGTCGCGATCGCCGACCTCTACCGCTCGCGCTTCCGCAAGGTGCCGGGGGTCGTCTACACGGCCGGCGTCCAGCACGCGCACAACGTCGCCAAAGCCTTCCGCGCCGCCGGCATCAACGCCCAGGCGGTCTCCGGCGAAACCCCGAAGCGCGAACTGGCCGACATCCTCGCCGGCTTCGAGCGCGGCGACGTCGACGTCCTCTGCAACGCGCAGCTCCTGGCCGAGGGCTGGAACAGCCCGCGGGCGACGATCTGCATGCACCTGGCGCCGACCGCCTCGCGGCGGATCTACCAGCAGCGGGTCGGCCGCGTCACCCGGCGGGCGCCGGGCAAGGAGGCGGGCCTGGTGCTCGACTTCGTCCACCCGGCGACCACCCACGACGAGTCGATCGTCACCCTGCACAGCCTGCTCGACCGCGACGTCTACCGCGGCGGGGCGATCGTCGTCGGCCCGGTGCGGCGCGGGCGCGGCCGCAAGGTGCGGGTCGAGCGGCGGATCGTGCCGGTCTCCGACTCGGAGGAGAAGCGGATGGAGGTGCTCGAACGCGAGATCTGGCGGATCGCGGTCGAGAACCTGAACTACCCCGAGCAGCACGCCTGGGCGGCGCTGGCCGGGGCCCGGGTCAACACCCAGGGCTGGCGGCGGGCGCGGGCGATGCTGCAGAACGACCGCACCAAAGAGCTGCGGCGCCGCTTCCTGCTCACCTGCGTGCAGCGCAACCGCAACGCGCAGCTGCGGCTGAAAGCGCTCGGCGAGATCGCCGACCTCGGCGACGCCGACGCCTTCGACGACGCGATCGACATCGTCGGCACCTGGAGCCGCGAGGACAAACGGGCCGGCACCAAAACCCTGCTGCAGGCGCTGGTCGACAAGCGGATCGGCCGCCGCGACCAGGCGCAGGCGTGGGTCTGGCGGCTCGCCTCCTACACCCGCGAGCTGCACGAGGAGTACGCGGTGCAGCGCTGGCCGGAGACGAAGCGGCTGCTCGGCCTGCTGGTCAACTCGAGCGGGAGGGCGCACGGGCGGAACGCGCGGCGCCTGGTCCACGCGGCGCGCAAACAGGACCGTCGGCTGGCGGTCTCGCTGCTGGCGGCGGCGGTCTCGCACACGCCCGAGGGCGAGGAGGTGCTGCGCGGGGCGCGGATGCGGATGGCGCGGAAACCGTCCGGCGTGGCGCGCGAGCTGCTGCGGAACTTCCCCAAAGGCGGCAAGCGCCGGCGCCGGCGCGGCAAGCGCGGCGGCGGCGAGAACGGCGAGGCGAACGGCAACGGCGGCAGGAAGTCGACGCCGGCCGAGGAGCCGCCGCTGGCGGACGAGTCGCCGAACGGCAGCGCGGCGAGCGCGAACGGGTTTGAGCCCGAGGTGGCCGCCGACGGCGGTGAGGAGCCGACCGTGAGTGAGAACGGCGCCGCGCCGAAAGCGAAAGCGAAAAAAGCGAAACCGAAAGCGAAACGCAAATCCAAGGCCGCGGCCGAGGACAAGGCCGGGGCCGTGGACAAAGAGGCGGCGAAAGCGAAAGCGCGCAAACGCCGCAGCAAAAAGCGGGACGCGGCGAAAGCCGGCGGCGACTCAGGAGCGGGTGAGGTGGACCTCGCCGGCGCCGAGGGCGACGCGGTCGCCGTCGGCGAGCCGGACGAGTAGGTAGCCGCGCTCGTCGACCCCGTCGGCGACTCCGGCCCCACCGTCCCAGGCGACCTCACGTCCGCGCAGCGCGTCGCGCTCGCGCCAGGCGGCGAGCACGTCTCCAGGCTCCGCCTCCACCCAGCGCGCGAGCCGCTCGCTCAGCGCCTCCGCCGCGCCGCCGGTTGTCGAGCTGTTCCTTATCCCGGAATAGCCTGGATAAGGAACAGCTCCAGCGTCGGCGGCTGCAGCGCTGGGCCAGATCGAGGTGGCGGTCTCGCGCAGGTCGGGCGGGAACTCGGCGGGGGCGATCGTCAGGTTGAGGCCGATGCCGATCACCGCCCAGCCGTCATTGGGGCGGGCCTCGATCAGGATGCCGGCCAGCTTGCGGCCCCGGGTGAGGACGTCGTTCGGCCACTTGACGCCACACTCGAGGCCGGGGCGAAGCGCCTCGGCGGCCTCGCAGACGGCGAGCGGGACGGCCAGCGGCAGCATCACGTGGCGCTCCTCGAGCGGCCGCAGCAGCGCCGAGTAGAGCAGAGCCTTTCCCGCCGGCGCGGTCCAGGTGCGGCCCTGGCGGCCGCGGCCGGCGGTCTGCTCGGCGGCGGTGACGACGGTTCCCCCCGGCACCCCCGCGGCCGCCAGCTCGCGAGCCCGCGTATTCGTCGAATCGGTCCGCGCGTAGTGCCGCCACGGCGCCCCGAACCCGGAGAGCGTTCGCCCTTTGTCAACCACAGGTTGACAAAGGGCGAACGGCTGGGCGGTGAGCGGGACTGGTCATCGGGTGGCGTCGGCGAGCAGGGCGGCGAGCAGGCCGTCGACGTCGTGGCGCTCGGCCTCGACGTCGACGCGGAGGCCGAGATCGCGGGCGGTCTCGCTGGTCACCGGGCCAATCGAGACGACCCGGGCCCGCGCCGGGAAGCGGTCGCCGAGCGCCTCGACCAGATTGCGGACCGTCGAGGAGGAGGTGAAGGTGACGTAGTCCGCCTCCTGGGCGGCGGCGACAGCCTCCTCCTCGGGTGCCTCGCGGACCGTCTCGTAGAGCGCCACCACGTCGACCTCGGCGCCGCGCTCGCGCAGCGCCTCCGGCAGCACGTCGCGGGCCTCGGCGGCGCGGGCGACCAGCACCCGCCGGCCCGCGACCTCGACCCCGGCGAGCGCCTCGACCAGCGCCTCGGCGACGAAGCGCTCGGGGACGACGTCGGCGCGGATGCCGCGGGCGGCGAGCTCGCGGGCCGTCCCCGGCCCGATCGCGGCGACGGTGGCGCCGGCCAGCGCCCGCGCGTCGCGGCCCGCCGCGGCCAGCGCCTCGAACAGCAGCCGAACCCCGTTCGGGCTGGTCAGGCAGACGAGCGCGAAGTCCTCGATCGCGGCGGCCGAGGCGCGCACCTCCTCGCTCGCGGTCAGCGGCTCGATCCGGATCGCCGGCAGCTCGACCGCCTCGGCGCCGAGCTCGCGCAGAGCCGCCGCCAGGCCGCTGGCCTGGGCGCGGGCGCGGGTGACGACGACCCGGCGCCCGTGCAGCGGCCGCCGCTCGAGCCAGGCAAGCCCCTCGCGGCGGCCGGCGACGGCGCCGACCACGATCAGCGCCGGCGCCCCGATCTCCTCGCGGGCGACCGCTGCGGCGATCGTCGCCAGGGTCGCGACCACGGTTCGCTGCCCCGGCCAGGTGCCGCGCTCGACGGCCGCCGCCGGCTCCTCCGGGTCGCGGCCCGCCGCGATCAGCGCCGCCGCGTTCTCGCCGAGCCGTTTCACCCCCATGTAGAAGACGAGCGTGCCGGGGAAGCGGCCGAGCGCCTCCCAGTCGAGCGCCGACTCCGGCTTCTCCGGATCCTCGTGGCCGGTGACGAAGGCGACCGCGCTGGCGTCGTCGCGGTGGGTGACGGGGATGCCGGCGTAGGCGCTGGCGGCGACGCCGGCGGTCACTCCCGGCACCACCTCGAAGTCGACACCGGCCGCCCGCAGCGCTTCGCCCTCCTCGCCGCCGCGGCCGAAGACGAACGGGTCGCCGCCCTTCAGCCGCACGACGCTGCGGCCCGCACGCGCCGCTGCGACCAGCCGCTCGCCGATCTCCTCCTGCGGCACCGAGGGCACGCCCGGCGCCTTGCCGACGTAGACGAGCTCGGCGTCCTCGCGCGCCCCGGCGAGGGCGCCGGGCGGGATCAGGCGGTCGTAGAAGATCGAGTCGGCGCTGGCGATCAGCTGCAGCGAGCGCGCCGTCATCAGCCCCGGGTCGCCGGGCCCGGCGCCGACCAGGTAGACGACCCCGGCCCGGGCGCTCATCGCTCCCCCTGGAACCACGGTGCCATCTCGGCCGCCCGGGCGACCAGCTCGGCGGCGCCGGCCGCCAGCAGCCGCTCGGCCAGCTCGCTGCCCGCTTCGAGCGGCTCGCCCGCGTCGGCGACGATCTCGTCCCGCAGCCACTCGCTGCCGTCCGGCAGGCCGACGAACGCGGTCAGCGCCAGCGACTCGCCGTCGCGCCGGGCGTGGACCCCGACCGGGGTCGCGCAGCTGGCGTCCATCGGCGCCACCGTCGCCCGCTCGGCGGTCAGCTCGCGCAGGGCGGCGTCGTCGGCGATCGCCGCCAGCGCCCGCGCCGTCTGCTCGTCCCCCTCGCGGATCTGCAGCGCCAGCGCCCCCTGGCCCGGCGACGGCACCATCGCCGCCGCCGGCAGCGGGAAGGCGATCTCGTCCTCGCGGCCGAGCCGCCGCAGCCCCGCCGCGGCGAGCACGATTGCGTCGAGCGGACCCTCGGCCAGCTTCCGCAGCCGGGTGTCGACGTTGCCGTGCAGCTCCTCGACCCGCAGGTCGGGCCGCGCTGCCAGGAGCTGCGCCCGCCGCCGCAGGCTGGCGGTGCCGACCCGCGCCCCCTCCGGCACCTCGTCCAGCGCGCCGCCGACTCCGATCCAGGCGTCGGCCGGGTCCTCGCGCAGCGGCACCGCGGCGATCTCGAGCCCGGCCGCCATCTCCCCCGGCAGGTCCTTCGCCGAGTGGACGCCGACGTCGGCTTCGCCGGCGAGCACCGCCGCCTCGACCCCCCGCACGAAGCGCGACTTGTCGCCGGCCTCGCCCTGTTGGGTGACCTCGACCAGCTCGCCGCCGCCCAGCCGCTCGGCGACCCAGCGGGCCTGCGTCAGCGCCAAGGCGCTCCCCCTGGTAGCCAGCCGCAACGCCACGGGGGGTGCCCTAGCTGGACTTCTTGCGGCGCAGCTCGGTGACGTTGTCGCGCGCCGCCGGGGCCGCCGCGTCGGGCTCGCTGCCGACGTCGAGGCCGAACAGTTCGCGCAGCGCGCTCAGGTACTCGTAGGCGTCCTCGGAGCCGGCGGCGCGGCGCACCCGCAGGGTCGGCTCGTGCAGCAGCCGCGAGGCGACCGCCCGCGCCATCGCCTCGACCCGCTCGCGGTCGGCCTCGCTGAGGCTCTCCCAGCGGTTCTCGTTCTCGGCCAGCACCCGCCGCACGACCTCCTCGCCGCGCCCGCGCAGGGCCGCGATCGTCGGCACCACCGCCAGCGAGGCGAGCCAGCGCTCGAAGCGGTCGAGCTCGGCCTCGATGATCAGCTCGGCGCCGCGCGCCTCCGCCTCGCGGCCGCTGGCGTTGCGTTCGACGATCTGCTGGACGTCGTCGATGTCGTAGACGCTGACCCCGGCGATCTCCCGGCACTCGGGCTCGATGTCGCGGGGGACGGCGATGTCGATCAGGAGCAGCGGCCGGCCGTCGCGGTCGGCCATCACCTGCTCCAGTCCTTCGCGCTCGATGATGTGGTGCGGCGAGGTGGTCGCCGTGACGACGATGTCGGCCTCTTCCATCTGGGCCGGCAGCTCGTCGAAGCGGACCGCGGTGCCGTCGAAGCGCTGGGCCAGGCCGATCGCCCGGTCGTAGTGGCGGTTGGCGACGAAGACGGTGCGGACGCCGCGGGCGATCAGCGCTCGGGCGACCAGCTCGGCGGTCTCGCCGGCGCCGACCACCAGCACCCGCCGCTCCTGCAGCTCGCCGAGCGATCGCTGCGCCAGCGCGACCGCGACCGAGGGGATCGAGACGCCCTTCTCGGAGAGCGCGGTCTCGTCGCGGACGCGGCCGCCGGCGGTCAGCGCGGCGCGGAAGAGGCGGTTGAGGATCGGGCCGGTCGCGCCCTCGACCAGCGCCAGCTCGTAGGCGCGTTTGACCTGGCCCTGGATCTCGGCCTCGCCGAGGATCATCGAGTCGAGCCCGGCGGTCACCCTCAGCAGGTGCCGCGCCGCCTCCGCCGAGCGGTGCGAGTAGAGGTGGCCGAGCAGCTCGGTCGGCCGGATCTCCGCCTGGCGGCTGAGCACGCCGAGCGCTGTCGACTCGGCCTCGACCGGGTCGGAGACGATCAGGTAGAGCTCGGTCCGGTTGCAGGTCGAGATCGCCGCCGCCTCGTGGATCCCGCTCGCCGCGGTCAGGTCGCGCAGCGCCGACACCGCGCGCCCCTCGGTCAGCGAGAGGCGCTCCCGCAGCTCGAGCGGCGCCGTCTTGTGGGAGACGCCAAGCCCGAGCAGCTCGCTCACGCCCGCACCTCGCGGTCGGCGCCCGCGTCCTCGGTCGCCTCGGCTTTGCGCTCCTCGGCGATGCTCGCCACCTCGCGCAGCTCCTTCTCGATCCGCTGCAGCTTGCTGGCCATGATCCCGACGTAGATCAGCAGCAGCAGGACGAAGACGATGTAGGCGCCGGCGACGTACTTGCCGGCCTCGTCGAGCGGCAGCGCCGGCGCACCGAGCGGCAGCAGAGCGGCGAGCATCAGCTCACCTCCGGGGCGATCCGCGAGTTCGAGGCCGGGCCCGGCGCGTCGAGCGCGCGGCGCAGCCGTTTCAGCTGCCCGGAGGCGCTCTTCGCGGTCAGCTCGAACTTGACCAGCGTCACCCAGAGCAGCGCCACGGCGGCGAAGCAGGCGAGGAAGGTGATCAGCATCGAGTTCGGCAGCCCGCCTTCGGAGGTGGCGAAGACGCGCGGGTGGACGAGGCTCTGCGCCATCCGCACGGCGAGGAAGTTGAGCGGCACGAAGGCGCCGGCGGTGACCGCGAAGACCGAGGCGTAGCGGGCCTGGCGGTCGCGGTCCTCGATCGCGTAGCGGAACGGGTAGTAGGTGCAGTAGAGGAGGAAGACGATCAGGAAGCTGACCAGCGTCGGCTCGTCCCAGACCCACCAGTGCCCCCACGAGGCCTTGGCCCAGATCGCGCCCGTGATCAGCACCCCGACCCCGAAGATGATCGAGATGTGGATCGCGACGTAGGAGTAGGCGTCCCACTTGGCGTTGTCGGTGCGCAGGTGGGCGATCGCGAAGATGCCGCCGACGACGAAGCCGATCAGCGCCGTCGAGGCGAGCGGCACGTGCAGGTAGAAGATCTTCTGGATGAAGCCCTGGTCGGCTTCCAGCGGCGCGTAGAAGAAGACCAGCCCGAAGCCGACCGCGAACATCACGACGGTCGCGATCGAGAGTGGTCTCAGTCCTTTGCCGTACATCCGTGCTCCAAGGGGGATTGCCGCACCCGCCGGGGCCGTCAATCCTCCAGGAGGAAGTCGAAGACGGCCCATCCGACGAGGGCGAAGATCAGATCGTATAGACCGAGGACCATCAGCCAGGTTCCGAAGCGGTGGTAACCGGGACCGCCCAGGGCCAGCAGCGGCTCGCTGGCACCGGTGGCGGCGATCATCAGCGGCACCACCAGGGGCAGCAGGACGAGCGGCACCAGCAGGTCTCGGGCGCGGGAGTTGACCGCCATCGAGGAGATCAGGGTGCCGACCGCGGCGAGGCCGAGGTCGGCGAGGATCAGGACCGCGACGAGCGGGCCGAGCGCCGCCGGCGAGTCGAGGAAGAAGAGGGCGAAGATCGGCACCGCGACCAGCTCCAGCGCCGCCAGGTAGATGATCAGGGCCGCCGCCTTGGCGGCGAACAGCACGCTGCGGTCGATCGGCGCCAGCCGGATCGCGTCGAAGCCGCCCTCCTCGCGCTCGGCGACGAAGAGGCGGTTGATCCCGAGCACAGCGGCGAACAGGAGGGTCGCCCACAGCACCCCGGAGGCGAGCGAGCCGGAGAGCTGGGTGCGGTCGAGCCCGAAGCGGAAGATGATGAAGGCGGTGACGGCGAACAGCGCCATCGCCGGCAGCGACTGCAGCGTGCGCAGCTCCGAGCGCAGGTCCTTGCCGAGGATCGCCGCGAAGGCGACTCGCGAGGGGGTCACGAGACCGCCGCCATCTCGCCGATCCCGAGCCGCAGCACCCGGTCGGCCTCGGGCAGGAAGCGCTCCGGGTCGTGGGTGACGACGACGCGGGTCTGGCCGGCGCCGGGGCCGATCAGCTCGCGGGCCGCCTCGCGGCCCTCGGCGTCGAGGTTCGAGTCGGGCTCGTCGAGCAGGAGCAGCGCCGGCCGGTGGAGGACGCAGCGGCAGACCGCGAGCCGCTGCCGCATCCCCGCCGAGAGGTCGGCGACGCGGTCGTCGGCGCGCCGGTCCATCCCGGCGGCGACCAGCAGCTCCTCGATCCGCGCCTCGGCCGGCTCGCCGGCGATTCCGTGCAGCTTGGCGTGGAAGCGCAGGTTCTCGCGCCCGGAGAGGTCGCGGTAGAGGAGCGGCTCGTGGCCGAGGTAGCCGATCCGGCCGCGCAGCTTCCAGGCTTCTTTCGGCAACCCGCAGTCGAGCACCTCGATCGTGCCGCCACTGGGGCGCAGGAGCGTCGCCAGGATCCGCAGCAGCGTCGTCTTGCCGGCGCCGTTGGGGCCGAGCACGACCATCGTCTCGCCGGCGCCGAGCTCGAAGTCGATGCCGTCGAGCGCCGGCCGTTCGCCGAAGTCGCGGCGCAGGCCGCGGGCGGCGATCGCCGGCCCGCCCGCGGGCGCGGCATCTGAGTTGGAATCCGGCATCTGGGGCATTTTCCCGCCTTGCGGGTTCCGGGCGCTCCGCTCTAGGCTGCCGCGGTCCCCAGTTCGGCCGCGGGGCCTCCGGCCCCGCTTCACATCACCCCCGCGCTTCGAAGGAGAAATCGGATGAAGAGCAGCAAGCGGTTCGCGGCGCTCGCCGCGGCGGCGGTCACGGCCCTGGCCCTGGCGGTCCCGGTCACCGGCCTGGCGGCCGGGCAGCCCGGCCAGACGGTCGAACTGAAGTCGACGATCACGATCAACCCCTACGGCAGCGCCGGCAAGGTGAGCGCCGCGAACGCCAACTGCACCGAGTCGCGGCAGGTCGTGGTCAAGGAGGTCGGCGTCGGCAAGATCGGCTCGGCGATGACCTCGAGCACCGGCTCCTGGAAGGCAGAACCGGCCTACAAGGGGGATGTGCCGTTCAAGGTCTACGCCGAAGTCAAGCCGGTCACCCAGGGCACCGCGGGCACGATCTACAAGTGCCTCGGCGCGAAATCGAAGACGAGGACGATCCAGGGCGGCTGAACGCGCTTCAGCGGCGCTTGCGCAGGGTGCGGCGGCCGACCTTCAGGAGCGGCGCCGCACCGCCGCGCAGGGCCGCCGCGCGATCGGCGCCGCGGCCGTAGAGCAGCTTCGCCGAGGCGCGCACCGCCTCGCCCAGGGTGCGGTCGTAGGGGTGCCACCAGAAGTCGCGGGCCAGCCCCGGCTCCCAGGCGTTCTGCTTGATGTTGACGCACTCGTAGAAGCCGAATTTGGAGTGCGAGCGGCCGAGGCCGGAGCTCTTGACGCCGCCCCAGGCGCACTGGCAGGCGCCGTGGCTGAAGGAGTGGTCGTTGATCCAGACCATCCCCGACTCGATCCGCCGCGCCAGCCGCTCGCCGCGGGCGCGGTCCTCGGTCCAGACCGAGGCGCCGAGGCCGAACTCGGAGTCGTTGGCGAGGTCGATCGCCTCCTGCTCGGAGTCGACGACGACGATCGGCAGGACCGGGCCGAAGATCTCCTCGCGCATGATCCGCATCTGGTGGGTGACGTCGGTGAGGACGACCGGGGCGATGAACCTGCCGGGCAGCCCGGCGACCTCGAGCGGGCCGCCGCCGAGCTGGCGGGCGCCGCTGGCGACCGCGTCCTCGACCAGCTCGACCACGGTCTCGTACTGATCGGCCGAGGTCATCGGCCCGATCTCGGTCTCCCAGGCGAGGGGGTCGCCGACCCGCAGCCGCTCCGCCTCGCGGGCGACGCCGGCGACGAAGCGGTCAGCGACCTCGCGCAGCACGTAGACGCGCTCGATCCCCGAGCAGGTCTGACCGGCGTTGGCGAAGCCGCCCCAGACGGCCCCGGAGACCGCGTTGTCGAGGTCGGCGTCGGCGCAGACGATCATCGGGTCCTTGCCGCCGAGCTCGAGCACCGAGCCCTTCAGCTGGCCGGCGCAGACCTCGCCGACGTGGCGGCCGACCTCGACCGAGCCGGTGAAGAAGACCTTGCCGACCGAGGAGCGGCAGAGCGCCTCGCCGACCGGGCCGCCGCCGTGGACGACCCGCACCAGGCCCTCCGGCAGGCCGCCCTTCTCGAAGACGTCGCGGATCCGCTCGCCGAGCAGCGGCGTCAGGCTGGCCGGCTTGAGGACCACGCCGTTGCCAGCCATCAGCGCGATCGCGACCTCGCCGAAGGGGATCGACCAGGGGTAGTTCCAGGGAGCGATCACGCCGACCACCCCGATCGGCTCATAGGAGAAGTGGGCGCTCTTCGTGAGCGTGAAGGCCTGCGTCATCCGCACCTTCTCGTCGGCGAGGATCTTCGGCCCCGCCTTGGCGACCCAGTGCAGCGCGTCGATCGTCGGCAAAAGCTCCATCGTCAACGCCTCGACCCGCGGCTTGCCCTGCTCGCGGACCAGCAGCTCGGCCACCTCGTCGAGATCGTCGAGCAGCGCCTGCGCGGCCCCCAGCATGTAGGTGGCGCGGGTGCGCGGCGCCAGCTCGGCCCAGGCCGGCTGCACGCGGGCGACGTCGTCGACCACGCCCTGCACCTGCTCCGGCGCGATCGTCGGCACCGTCCCCACCAGCTCCCCCGTGGCTGGGTTGAACGACTCCAGGGTGGACACGGACTCTCGTACCTGCGTGGCGCTCTCCATGCACCGATCTTAGGGGCGCCGGCGGGACTCACCCTCATACTTGGCGGCAATGAGCGACCAGCTGTTCGACACCGGTGGCGCCGGCGACGCGGCGCCCTCGACCACCGACGCGGTCCCGCCCGGCGCGCCGCTGGCGGTCCGGATGAGGCCGCGGACGCTCGACGAGATGGTCGGCCAGGAGCACGTGGTCGGGCCGGGGTCGGCCCTCCGGGCGGCGATCGAGTCGGGCCGGCCGCACTCGGCGATCCTCTACGGGCCGCCCGGGGCCGGCAAGACGACGCTGGCGCGGATCGCCGCCGCCGGTGCCGAGGGGGCGTTCGAGGAGGAGTCGGCGGTCAACGCCGGCAAAGCCGAGATCCGCGCCGTGATCGAGCGGGCGCGGGAGCGGCGGCGCGCCTCCGGCCGCCCGACGATCCTCTTCCTCGACGAGATCCACCGCTTCAACAAGGCCCAGCAGGACGCGTTGCTGCCGGCGGTCGAGGACGGGTTGCTGACCTTGATCGGCGCCACCACCGAGAACCCCTACTTCGAGGTCAACTCGGCCCTGCTCTCGCGGGCCCAGGTCTACGAGCTGAAACCGCTCGAGCCGGGCCAGGTCGAGGAGCTGCTGCGGCGGGCGCTGCGCGACCCCGAGCGCGGGCTCGGAGCCGGGCCGCCGCAGGTCGCCGACGACGCCCTCGAGATGCTGGCGCAGCGCAGCGGCGGCGACGCCCGCGTCGCCCTCTCGGCGCTCGAGCGGGCCGCCGAGCGGGCCGGCCCCGGCGGCGCCGTCGGGGTGGGGGAGGTCGAGGACGCGCTGCAGCGCAAGGCCGTCGACTACGACCGCCAGGGCGACCGCCACTACGACTTCATCTCGGCCTGGATCAAGGCGACCCGCGGCTCCGACGTCGACGCCTCGCTCTACTACCTGGCGGTGATGCTCGAGGGCGGCGAGGACCCGCGCTTCATCGCCCGCCGGATGGTGATCCTCGCCTCCGAGGACATCGGCGAGGCCGACCCGCAGGCGCTGCTGGTCGCCGATGCCGCCGCCCGCGCCGTCGACCGCGTCGGCCTGCCGGAGGCGGCGCTGAACCTCTCGCAGGCGACGATCCACCTGGCGCTGGCGCCGAAGTCGAACGCCGGCACCGAGGCGATCGCCGCCGCCCGGGCCGAGGTCCGCGCCAACGGCGCCAAGACCCCGCCCGACTACCTGCGCGACGCCCACTATCCCGGCGCCGCCGCCCTCGGCCGCGGCAGCGGCTATCGCTACCCGCACGACGACCCGGGCGGCGTCAACGACCAACCGCTGCTGCCCGAGGAGCTGCAGGGGCGCCGCTTCTACGAGCCGACCGAGCGCGGCTTCGAGGCCGAGCTCGGCCGCCGTCTGGCCGCCCTGCGCGAGCGGCTCGGACGGCCGTAAACCGCAGCGCAACTCCTCCGGTATCGCGGTGTTTTGTGAGTTGGCTTTCCAAGCTATGCCAGGGAGAGCCGATTCCGACCCGGGGCCCGGACTGGGGGTCTCGGGTCGGGTTTAGCCGCGGGGGAAAGGGGCGCCGGAGCGATCGTTCCGGCGTCCCCCGCGACTGCCGTATCGTGGAGGGATGGCATCCGAGCAGAAGCTGCGACTGGGCGGGATGGCGCTCCGCAACGGGCTGCTGATCCACGGCCCGACCCACTGGGCGGCGGCCGCCCGCGATCGCGACGGGAACATCCAGGTCGCCTCCGAGCGCAAGCCGGAATTGGCTCCAGGGCTGGTTTCGCGGCTGCCCGGCCTGCGCGGGCCGATCAAACTTGCCGAGTCGATGCTGGTCCTGCCGCTGGCCCGCCGGCGGTTGCCGGCGGCGCGGATGCCGTTCGAGGACTGGCGCGTGGTGGCGGCGGTGGCGGCGACCCTCGCCGCCTCCTCGGCTCTGCGCAGGCGCGGCCCCTCCTCGGCCCTGCGCGAGGGGCTGGTGCAGGCGATCGGCGCGGTGCCGGCGGTGGTGGCGCTGCTCGACCGCGACCTCGCCGCCTACCACGGGGTCGAGCACAAGAACATCGCCGCGTATGAAAAAGGGACCACCGACGTCGCCGCGGTGCCGAAGGAGCACGACCGCTGCGGCTCCAACCTGGTGGTGCCGATGATGGCGCTCTCGGTCGCCGGCACCTTGCTGCTCGAGCGGCTGGTGCCCGAGCCGGGCCCGGTCGCCCGCGGCCTCACCGGGCTCGCCGGCGCCTCGGTCGCGGTCGAGATGTTCGCCTGGAGCGACCGCCACCACGGCGAGCCGCTGGCCGAGGCCTTCCACACCCCCGGCCGCGAGATCCAGCGGCTGGTGGCGACCAAGGAGCCGACCGCCGAGCAGCTCGAGGTGGGAGCGGCCGCGATGGCCGAGATCCTCCGGGTCGAGAGCCCCGAGCCGGCCGGCGAGGACCCGGTTCCGCCCGCCGCATAGACTGCGCCGCGTGTTTGGAAGGATCGATCACGTCGGTGTCGCCGTCGAGGACCTCGACGCCGCGGTCGCCCTCTATGAGTCCCAGTTCGAGATGCCGCTCGTCCACCGCGAACGGGTCGAGGAGCAGGGGGTCGAGGCGGTCCTGCTCGACGTCGGCGAGGGCCACGTCGAGCTGCTGGCGCCGCTCGGCCCCGACACGCCAGTCGGCAAGTACCTGGCGAAGAACGGCCCCGGCCTGCACCACGTCGCCTACGCGGTCGACGACATCGACGCGGCGCTCGAGCAGATCGCCGCGGCCGGCATCGAGCAGATCGACAAGACGCCGCGGGTCGGCATCCGCGAGAGCCGCGTCGCCTTCCTCCACCCCCGCTCGACCGGCGGGGTACTGACCGAGATCGTCGAACCTGCGGGAGGACACTGATGGCCGAGGCACAGCGCGTCGAGATCGGATTCGAAGGCGGCCAGGTGATCTCCGCGCGGCTCGCCGAGGCCGACCTGAAGGAGCTGCGCGAGAAGCTCGAACGGGGCGGCTGGCACGACCTCCACACCGAGGACGGGGCCAGCGTGGCCCTCTACCTCCCCAAGGTCGCCTTCGTGCGGACGATCGGCGGGGACAGCCACGTCGGCTTCGGCACCGTCGACTGAGGAGCCGAAGCGCCGCCCCTCAGCCGCCGCGCGGCGCGTAGCGGTGGTGGAGGATCAGGGCGTTGCCGTCGGGGTCGTTGAACATCGCCATGTGGCAGACGCCGCTGTCGATCGTCTCGCCGTGGAAGCCGACCCCGGCCGCTTCCAGCTGCCCGCGCGAGGCCTCGACGTCGTCGACGTGCAGCGCGATCGGGTGTTTGCTCGGTTCGAACTCGCGCCCGATCGAGGCGGCGTCCATCACCTGCAGCGTCAGGTTGCCGGTCTCGAACTCGCCGGCCGGGATCCTGCCGTAGTCGACGGTGTGCTCGAGGCCGAGCGTCTCGCCGTAGAACTCGACCGCCGCCGGGTAGTCCTTGACGAAGATCGTCACGAAGTCGACCCCGCCGACCTCGGTCGCCGGGCTCATACGCCCATGGCTTTGGCGAGCAGGCCGTGCAGCTGGCCGCGCTCGGCGGCGCTGAGGTTGCCGAGCACCTCGTCCTCGAGGTCCTCCAGCCGCCGCTCGCCCTCGGACAGGGCGTTGAGCCCGGCGTCGGTGATGACGACGATGTGGCGGCGCCGGTCCTGCGGGTCGCGCCGGCGCTCGACGTAGCCGGCCTCGTCGAGCTCGTTGAGCAGCAGCACGCAGTTGTTGGCGTCGAGCATCAGCATCTCGGCCAGCCCCTGCTGGAGGCATTCGTTTTCGTTGTCGCGCAGCTGTTCGAGGGCCATCAGCTGCTTCAGCCGCATCCCGATCTTGTCCTCGGTGGCGCGGCGGAAGACGACCTTGGAGAGCTTCGTGAGGAGGCCGATCGAGCCGGTCGTCTGGGTGGGTGCCGTGGTGGGATTCATGGTCTTTCCGTGTATCTCCTAGTGACCGTAATACATCTCAGGATAATCCCTGATACAGTGACGATCATGGCACAGCTTACTAACCACAGCCTAACCCAAGACAACTCCTCCGACCGGTCCCGCTGGACCGCCCTCGTCGTTCTCTGCGTCGGCATGCTGATGATCGTCCTCGACGCGACGATCGTCAACGTCGCGCTGCCCTCGATCCAGGACGACCTCGGCTTCTCGCAGTCGAGCCTCGCCTGGGTCGTCAACGCCTACCTGATCGCCTTCGGCGGTCTGCTCCTCCTCGCCGGCCGGCTCGGCGACCTGCTCGGCCGTCGCGACGTCTTCCTCGTCGGCCTCGTCCTCTTCACCGCCGCCTCGCTGGTCTGCGGGTTGGCGCAGAGCGAGGCGATGCTGATCGGCGCTCGCTTCGTGCAGGGCGTCGGCGGCGCCCTCACCTCGGCCGTGATCCTGGGAATGATCGTGACGATGTTCCCGCAGCCCGGCGAGCAGGCGAAGGCGATCGGCGTCTACAGCTTCGTCGCCTCCGCCGGCGGCTCCGTCGGCCTGCTGCTCGGCGGCGTCCTCACCGAGGCGATCTCCTGGCACTGGATCTTCTTCGTCAACCTGCCGATCGCGGTCGTCACCGGCCTCTTCGCCCTGCGGGTGTTGAGCCGCGACAAGGGCGCCGGAATCGGACAGGGCGCCGACGTCCCCGGTGCGCTCCTGATCGTCTCCTCGCTGATGATCGGCGTCTACACGATCGTCGAGGCCAGCAACTACGGCTGGGGCTCGACCCACACGCTCGGCTTCGGCGCCGGTGCCGTCGCCCTGCTCGCCGCCTTCCTCGTCCGCGAGGCGCGGGCGGCCAACCCGCTGATCCCGCTGGCGATCTTCCGCTCGCGGAACCTCTCCGGCGCGAACGCGATCCAGGCCCTGATGGTGGCCGGGATGTTCGGCCTCTTCTTCCTCGGGGCGCTGTACATGCAGCGGGTGCTCGGCTTCACCTCGCTCGAGGTCGGGCTCGGGTTCCTGCCGCTGACGGCGATCATCGGGATCCTCTCGCTGGGGTTCTCGGCGAAACTGAACATGCGGTTCGGCCCGCGGGCGACCCTGCTGCCGGGGTTGCTGTTCATCGCCGCCGGCCTCGGCCTGATGTCGCAGGTGGCGGTCGCCGGCGACTACTGGTCGGAAGTGCTGCCGGTGATGGTGCTGATGGGCATCGGCGCCGGGCTCTCCTTCCCGTCGATCATGACCCTGGCGATGGGCGGGGTCCGGCCCGAGGAGGCGGGGCTCGCCTCCGGCCTCGTCAACACGACGCTGCAGGTCGGCGGCGCGATCGGCCTGGCGGTGCTGGCGACGCTTTCGACCAGCCGCACCAGCAGCCTCCTCGCCAGCGGCGAATCCAATGCCGCGGCGCTGACCGGCGGCTACCAGCTGGCCTTCGGCGTCGGCGCGGCGCTGCTGGTCGGGGCGGTCGCGATCGCCGCCTTCGTCCTCCAGAAGGGCGCCGCGGTCCCGGCTCCGGCCGCGGAGGGCGAGGAGCTTGCCGAGCCGGTTTTCTCCTCGGAGGCGGCGTAGCTCAGCAGGGGGCGCGGGCAGAGGACGCCCGCGCCCCCTCCGGTTCCGATCTGGGACGTGAGTGTTTGTGGGGCGAGGGGTTTTGTCTCTGATTCGGAACCCGCAAATAACGGTTCCCGATCGGCGCTCAGCGGCCCTCCAGCAATTAATTGCGGCAGCGCATTCTCGGGCGCTGTAAGTTCGTTTCATCAACACTCCAATGGCTCATCTCGCTGGGAACGAGGACGGCTGGGAGTGGAGCGAGGTCCAAAGGGTTTGTCTCCGCACGGCGTATCGGTACGCGAACGACCGCAACGAGGCCGAGGACATAGCCCAGGACGCGTTGCTCCGCGCCTGGCGGCGGCGCTCGACGCTGCGCAACGCCGAGCGTCGCAACCAGTGGCTGGCGACGATCGTCCGCAACGAGGCCTTCCGCGCCCACGCCCGGCTGCGCCCCGACCCGAGCGAGTCGATCGAGTACTGGGAGGGGGCCGAGGACGACCGGATGGTCGAAACCGTCGAGCACGCCGACCTGAAGGCGGCTCTGCGGGGGCTCTCCGAGCGCGACCGCAAGCTGCTGGCGATGCGCTACGTGGAGGACCTCACCCAGGGGGCGATCGCGCGCCGGCTCGGCATCCCCGAGGGGACGGTCAAGGTGCGCCTGCACCGGGCCCGCAACAAGTTGCGGCGCGCCTACGCGGCCCAGTAGCGCGAGACCCCGTCGCAGGTCGCCTGTACACGGGGGCGAGGGCGACGGCGGGAAGTTCGGACCGCTGTACAACGACGTACTGGGGTTGACGGCCGACCATTAGGTACATGAAGACCGCTCCCCGGCAGATCGTGGCGTTCGGCGGCGGTGGGTTCTCGATGGAGTCGGGCAACCCGCTGCTCGACGACTACGTGCTCGGGCTCTGTCAGGCGGAGCGGCCGCGGGTCTGCTTCCTGCCCTCGGCGAGCGGCGACGCCGACCACTACATCGTCCGCTTCTACCGCGCCTTCTCCGCCCACCGCTGCGAGGCCAGCCACATCTCCCTCTTCCGCCGCGAGCAGGGACCCGAGGACCTGCGCCGCCACCTGCTCTCGCAGGACCTGATCTACGTCGGCGGCGGCAGCGTGATCAGCCTGCTCGGCGTCTGGCGCGCCCACGGGATCGACGCGATCCTGCGCGAAGCCTGGGAAGCGGGGGTGATCCTCTGCGGGCTCTCGGCCGGCTCGCTCTGCTGGTTCGCCGAGGCGGTGACCAACTTTCACGGTCCCGCCCAGCGGCTGGAAGGGCTCGGGCTGCTGCCGTTCAGCAACTGCGTCCACTACGAGCGCGACGGCCAGCGGCGCGAGGCCTACCACCGCTTCCTGCGCGAGGGGATGCGGGGCGGCTACGCCGCCGAAGACGGCGCCGCCCTGCACTTCACCGGCGAAGAGCTCTCGCAGGTCGTCTCCTCGCGACCGCAGGCGCGCGGCTACCGGCTCGACGTGACCGGCCAGCGGGTGGTGGAGATGCGGATCGCCACCACCTTCCTCGGCGACAAAGGCGCTGCGCCCGCGGCCCCGTTCCCGGAGGCGCTTTCGACCGCGGTCCCCGCTTAAGTGAGTGTCCCGGGACAGTCACTCAAGCCGTTGGCCGGCGTCAACGGCAGCGTCGATTCGGTCAGCGGCCCGAGCACCGCGGTCCGCCGCATCCTCGCCCTCGGCGGCCACGACTTCACCTCGCGGCCGCCCGACCGCGCCGTCTGCGAGCTGCTGCTGCGGCTGGCCGGCGAGCGCGGCGGCGAGCGGCCGCGGATCTGCATGCTGCCGACCGCCAGCGGCGACCCCTCCGAGCAGATCGGCCGCTTCTACGCCGCCTTCGGCGAGCGTTCCTGCGAGCCCTCCGACGTCTCCCTCTTCCGCCTCGGCCGCCGCCCGATGGCGCTCCGCGACCACCTGCTCTCGCAGGACCTGATCTACGTCGGCGGCGGCAGCCTCCTCAACCTGCTGGCGGTCTGGGAGGCGCACGACATCGCCTCGATCCTCAGCCTCGCCTGGCGCCGGGGCATCGTCCTCGCCGGCCAGAGCGCCGGCGCGATGTGCTGGTTCGAGGCCGGCATCACCAAATCCTCCGGCCGCCCCCTGGCGGCGGCCGGCCTCGGCCTGCTGAGCGGCAGCCTCTGCGTCCACTACAACAACGAGCCCGAGCGCCGGGCCGCCTACCTCGAGGCGGTCGCCGCCGGGATGCCCGCCGGCTACGGCCTCGACGACTACGCCGGGCTGCTCTGGGAGGGCGAGGGCGACCCCTCCGCCTTCACCGCCCGCCGCGGCGCCCGCGCCTACCGCGTCGCCGCCCGCGACGGCGACGTCTCCGAGTCGCCGCTGCCGGCCCGCTTCCTGCCGGCGCCGGCCCCGGCGGCGCTGCGCGAGGACATCGCCGAGTTTCGGCGGTTGAAGACGATGCGCAAGCGGGCGGGGTGGTTGGGGTAGGCGCGGGATGGCGAGGGATCAGGGTTGGCGGGGAGGGTCGCCGGGTCCCTCCCCCGGACGAAACGCCACTGCGTGGTTTCTCGAGTGTCCGGGGGAGGGACCCGACGCCCCTCCCCACGGAAACCGGATCGGGCCCGACCCCCCTTTTTGAAGCTGATTAGGGACGAAGCGGGGTGGGGCTGTGCCTTATGTCCGACTGGCGGACGAAAGGAACAGCTGGCTGCCGCCGCCCCGGTTCTCCCCGGCCAGCCCCCGTCCCTCGTCAGCTAAAAGAGAGAGGGGGTGGCCCGAAGCCTGGGACGTTTCGGATTCTGGGGTGAGCGTTGGTGGGACCCCCGAACGTTTTGCGGCTGAGGAGAACGGCGCTCCGGGCGACAGCCTCCTCACTTCCATCGACGACAGGCCGAGTGAGGGGGTCCCACCGACGCTCACCCCCCGCCGCCAACCCCAATCCCTAGTCCCCTCCACCAGCCATCGGCGGCGCCGTCGGATCCTCACCCTCGTCCCCGAATTTCTCCCGCGCGATGTAGTCCTCGGCCAGCAGCAGGTTCTCGCGCGAGCGCTCGACGACGTTGAGGAGGTCGCCCATCAGCGCCACCTCCTCGACCTGCTCCTTGAGGAACCAGGTGAGGAACTGCTCGGCGCGGTAGTCCTTGATGTCGCGGGCGAGCTCGAAGAGGGAGAAGATCTCCTCGCTGACCCGTTTCTCCTGGTCGAGCGCCATCTTCACCGGCTGCGAGCCGTCGGCGTAGCTGGTCTGCTGGGCCTTGATGTCCGGGATCCGGACCTCCTCGCCGACGTCGAGCAGGTACTTGACCATCATCATCGCGTGCTCGCGCTCCTCCAGCGCCTGGCGGTAGAAGAAGGCGGCGAGCCGGGGCAGCGTTTCGGCGTCGTAGTAGACGGCGGCGCCGACGTACTGCTGGGAGGCGGCGAACTCGTTCGAGATCTGCGCGTTGAGGGCGTCGGCGAAGGACTTGTCGGCCATCGAGTTGGGCTCCTTTGGTCGCCAGCTGGGTTGGACCGGTCGCCGCCCAACGTAGCCGAAAGCCGGGATTCGGCTGGCCGAAGCCGACGCGTCTACGGCTCGAGGGGCCGGGCTAGCTGGCCCAGCGGAAGCCGAGCGGCTCGATCGCCGGCGCCAGCGGGCTCGAAGGCAGCCCCGGCTTGGTCGCCTGCTCCGGGTCGTTGAAGCCGGAGGGGGCGACGTCGTTCGGGGTGTCGGGGTGGAAGACCGAGGCCAGGTACTGGATCTGACCGCGACCGGGGCCGAGCTCGCCCTGGCCGCCGCCGTAGGCGCCGATCCCGCGCTCCTCGCAGTAGTCGTAGCCGGCGAAGAGGTTGGAGACGGGGCCGAACCGCGACGGCTTGATGTTGATCGTCCGCGGCGGCGACCACGGCATCGCCTCGATGTCGGCGATCGAGTGGATCGGCGCGTCCCAGGTGACCCGCTCGGAGACCGGGTCGAGCAGCGGTTTCGTCTCCTCGGTGACGTCGGGGTCCTCGAGCCACGCCTCGGGGAAGGCCTCGATCAGCTTCGCGTAGAGGACCGGATCGGTTTCGACGTCGACCGGCGTGCCTTTGTAGAAGCCCTTGAGGTCGAGCGAGTCGACCGCCCCGGTCGCGACCAGCGCCGCGATCAGCTCGTCGTCCCAGTCGTTCACCGGGTCGAGCTTGAAGCGCAGCGTCGGGTAGGCCTCGAGCCGCTTCAGCACCGGCTCGATCGAGGACTTTTCCTCCGGGTCGAAGCCGGCCAGCCGCATCGAGTTGACGAAGGTCACCGGCCGCGCCTCGCGGCCGAGCGCGGCGGCGAGGTTGGTGCCCGCCTGGCGCAGCGCCAGGTCGAGCGCCGCCGACTCGTACGCCCAGCGGCGGTAGTCGCGGGAGACCTGTTCGCGCTCCGGCGCCCCGGCCGGGAAGAGGTCGATCTCGCCCAGCTGCTTCGAGAACTCGTCGAAGGTCCCGGAGTGGGCGAGGCCATCGGGAGCCCCGTGGCTCTGCTGGCCGACGTGGTCGATCGCGTCGTAGATGACGTCTTCGCCGACGCCCTCCTCGCCGCCGCCCTGCAGCTTGACCACCGTGGTCAGCCGTTCGAACTCGCCGAAGGTGACGCCGAGCCCCTCGAACTCGCACCCCTCGACCGTCAGCGGCAGGTCCCGGATCGCGTCGTAGGAGGCCATCGCCAGGGACCCTAACGGTTCAGTCGCGCGTGACCCGCAGGGTCCGCAGCGCCCGGTCGGAGCCGCCGCGGACGTAGCCGCCGTGGGCGACGCTCTCGCGGATGTAGGCGAGGGTCTCGGCGGTCAGCCGCTCGCCCGGGAGGACGTTGGGGATTCCGGGCGGGTAGGCGGCCAGGCCCTCGGCGGCGACGCGGCCGGCGGCGGCGTCGAACGGCACCACTTCCTGCGGGCCGAGGTAGGCCTGGCGCGGGGTGAGGACCAGCTCGCCCCAGGGCGGCGGCGGCATCAGCTTCTCGTCTGGCGAGCCGAGCCGTTCCTCGAGGTGGGCGACCGCCTCGCGCAGCCCGGCGACCAGCCGCTCGCCCGCCGGCGCCGCCGGCTCGCCCATGCCGAAGATCGCGACCACGACGTTGGTGGTGTAGAGCTCGAGGTCGAGGCCGGCGTCGTAGAAGGCGGCTTTCGCGAGCCGGTAGCCGTCGGAGCCGGTGCCGCGCACGTCGATCGCCAGCCGCAGCGGGTCCCAGCCGGCGATCCCGGGCTGGCCGACCATCGCCTCGTCGAGCACGTCGAGGCCGGGGATCGCCTTGATCGCCTCCCGGGTCTCGCGGATCGCCGCCAGCGTCTCGGTCAGGAGCTCCTCGCCGCGCACCGCCGCCAGCCGCCGCGCCGCGTCGAGCGAGCCCGACAGCAGGCCGCTGGGGCTGGTCGTTTCGACCAGGCTGACGCAGCGGTCGACGACCGCGTCGTCGATGCGGCCGCCGTGGCCGAGGTGCAGCATCGCCGCCTGGGTCAGGGCGCCGACGATCTTGTGGGTCGAGGAGGTGACCAGGTCGGCGCCCGCCGCCAGCGCGTCCTGGGGCAGGTCGGGGTGGAAGTGCATGTGGGCGCCCCAGGCCTCGTCGACGACCAGCGGCACGCCGCGCTCGTGGGCGACCTCGGCCAGCGCCGCGACGTCGGCGCAGGCGCCGAAGTAGGTGGGGGAGACGACCAGCGCCGCGACCGCGTTCGGGGTCGCCGCCAGCGCCGCCTCGAGCGAGGCCGGCGTCAGCCCGTGGGCGATCCCCAGCTCCGGGTCGACCTCCGGCGAGACGAAGGTCGGCCGCAGCCCGCTCAGCACCAGGCCGTCGATCACCGAGGAGTGGACGTTGCGCTGGACGACCAGCTCGCCGCCCATGTGGGCGAGCGCCATCAGCGTCGCGTGGTTCCCCTGCGAGGCGCCGTTGACGAGGAACCAGGAGCGCCGCGCGCCCCAGGCCTCGGCGGCGAGCAGCTGCGCCTGCTGGAACGGCGTCGGTTCGGGGCCGATGTCGACGCCCTCGGTGACCGAGGGGATGTCGTTGCGGAGGCCGACCTCGCCGACCAGCTCGCGCATCGCCGGGTCGGCGCCGAGGCCGCCCTTGTGGCCGGGGACCTGGAAGCGGCCCGTCTCCAGCTCGGAGTAGGCGAGCAGCGCGTCCACGTACGGGGTCGTGACCTGCTTCGGATCGGGCATCGTTTGAGCCTAGTAGAGCCCGGACCTCGCGCCGAGGTGCGCCGTCAGCGAGACTGGGTCGATGAAGCACACGCGACTCGGCTACTGGATCGAGGAGGCCGGCGCGGTCGAGCCGGCGCCGCCGCTCAGCGCCGAGCTGGAGGCCGACGTGGTGATCGTCGGCGGCGGCTTCACCGGCCTCTGGAGCGCCTGGTACGTGCGCCAGCTCGAGCCCGCGGCGCGGGTCGTCGTGCTCGAGTCCGAGCAGGTCTGCGGGCACGGCCCGAGCGGCCGCAACGGCGGCTTCTGCAACGGGATGTGGCTCTCGGCGGCGACCCTGCGCGACCGCTGGGGCGACGCCGCGGCGCTGGCGATCTGCCGGGCTGGCGATGAAGCGGTGGCGCGGATCGGCGCCTTCTGCGCGGACCACCACGTCGACGCCTGGTGGCGGCCGGGCGGCTACCTGGAGATGTCGACCGCGCCCGCCCAGGACGGCGCCTGGGAGCGAGCTGTCGCCGCCTGCGGTGAGCTCGGCGTCCCCGAGGCGATCGAGGAGCTGAGCCCCGAGCAGGTGCAGGCGCGCTGCTCCTCGCCGGCCTTCCGCGCCGGCGTCGTCTGCCCCGACTCGGCGACCGTGCAGCCGGCGCGGCTGGCGCTCGGCATCCGCCGGGTGCTGCGGGAGCAGGGGGTCGAGATCTTCGAGTCGACGCCGGTCCGCAGGCTGGAAGCGGCGCCGGGCGGGGTGCGGGCCCGGACGCCCGGCGGCGCCGTCCGGGCCGAGCGGGCGGTGCTGGCGATCGGCGCCGCCGCCCGCGGCCGCCGCGGGCCGCTGCGCGGCCGGCTCACGGTCGCCTCCTCGCACATCGTGCTCACCGAGCCGGTCCCCGACGTGATCGAGGAGATCGGCTGGACCGGCGGCGACGCGATCATCGACTCCCGCGCCCTCGTCCACTACTTCCGCACCACGCCCGACGGCCGCATCGCCTTCGGCTGGGGGGGCGGCCGGATCGCCTTCGGCGCCCGTACCCACGGCCACGCCGAGGTCGACGCGACCGTGGTCGCGGCCAACGAGCAGCACCTCTACGACTACTTCCCGGCGCTTCGCGGCCGCCGGATCACCCACGCCTGGGGCGGCCCGATCGACGCCTCGCCGACCCACCTGCCGACCGTCGTGACCCTGCCCGGCGGCCGCGCCTTCGCCGCCGCCGGCTACACCGGCAACGGCGTCGGCCCGACCAACATGGTCGGTCGCACCCTCGCCTCTCTGGCCCTCGGCCGCGATGACGACGCCAGCCGCCTCGCCTTCGTCGACGCCGCCTCGCCGCGGGTGCCGCCGGAGCCGTTCCACTGGATCGGCGGCGAGGCGATCCGGCTCGGCATCCTCGCCAAGGAGGAGGCCGAGATGGCCGGCCGCGAGCCGGGCAGGGTCGCCTCCGCGGTCGCCAAGGTCCCTCAACTGATCGGCTTCCACATCGGCCGCTGACGGGGCGGCGGCGGGCGGCGGGCGGCCTGCGGTTCGCCCGCCTACGTCGCTACCGTCAGGGCGGTCGATGAGCACGGTCGAACCGCTCACCTACCGCCGCCCGCAACCGCCGCCCCGTCAGCGGCCGGTCTGGCCCTGGGTGGTGGGGGTGGTGGTCGTGCTGGCGCTCCTCGTCGCCGCGCTGGTGCGGGCGGAGACGAAGCCGACCCCGGACGTCGTCCTCCACCGCACCGTCGCCAGGGCCGTGCCGCAGCCGGGCAAGCCGTTCCACCCCGAATGGCCGGCCGAAGGCGAGGCGGCGGTGGCGGTCGAGGGGCTCGGCAGCGTCGGCGCCTCGGGCGGCGAGACGCCGGTGCCGATCGCCAGCGTCGCCAAGGTGATGACCGCCTACCTGGTCCTCCAGGATGACCCGCTGGCGCCGGGCGAAGAAGGGTTCGAGATGCGCGTCGGCAAAGCCGACGTCGACGACCTGCACGCGCGGATCGCCACCGACCAGTCGGTCGTCGAGGTGCGGGCGGGCGAGGTCCTCAGCGAGCGCCAGGCGCTCGAGGCGCTGCTGCTCCCCTCGGCCAACAACGTCGCCGCGATGCTCGCGGTCCACGAGGCCGGCAGCATCGAGGCCTTCGCCGCCCAGATGAACGAAGCGGCCGCCGAGATGGGCATGGACGACACCCACTACACGGACCCGAGCGGCTTCGAGGAGACCACGGTCTCGACCGCGGCCGACCAGCTGCAGCTGGCCCGCGAGGCGATGAGCGACCCGACCTTCGCCGAAATCGTCGCCCTGCCCTCGACGGTCCTGCCGGTCGCCGGCCTGGTCGCCAACTACAACGGGCTGGTCGGCGAGGAAGGCTTCGTCGGCATCAAGACCGGCTCCGACTCGGCGGCGGGCGGCTGCCTCCTCTTCGCCAAGGAAATCGAAGTCGGCGGCAAGACCCTGACCGTGCTCGGCGCCGTCTTCGGCCAGCGCGAAGGCGAACTGGTGGAAGCGGCGCTGGCGAGCGCCAACCAGCTCGCCGCCTCGGTCGCCGACGCGGTCCGGGTGCGGACCGTGATTCCGAAGGGATTCAAGGTGATGACCGCCCGCGGCCCCGACGGCAAGCGGGTCGCGGTCGTCACCGCCGCCCCGGTCCGCCAGCTCGGCTGGCCGGGGATGCCGGTCCGGGTCAAGGTCCGCGCCGCCCACCCCGGCTCCTCGCTCAGCGCCCGCCAGCGCCTCGGCATCCTCACCGCGATCGGCACCAGCACCGTCCACGTCCCGGTCCGCGCCGCGAAGGACCTGCCCGCGCCCGACCTCCCCTGGCGCCTCGAGCACCTGCCCTAGCGCCACCCAGCCCGGCGAGCCAGACGATCACCAGCGGGTGGTGACGACCTTCTTGCGGGTGTAGAACTCGACCGCGTCGCTGCCGTTGGCGTGCAGGTCGCCGTCGATCGAGTCCTTCCAGCCGCTGAACGGGAACCAGGCGACCGGCGCCGGGACGCCGATGTTGACGCCCAGCATCCCCGCCTCGACCCCGTAGCGGTAGCGCCGTACCGCCTCGCCGCTCTGGGTGAAGATCGAGCCGCTGTTGCCGTAGCGGGAGCCGTTGACGAACTCGAGCGCGGCGTCGAGGTCGGGGGCGTCGACCAGCGCCAGCAGCGGCCCGAACAGCTCCTCGCGCGCCAGCTCCGACTCGGGGCCGGGGGCGACGGCGATCGTCGGCGCCAGCACCGTCCCCGCCGGGCCGCCGTCGCCGCGGCCGTCGAGCAGCACCTCGGCGCCCTCGCGCTCGGCTCGCGCCAGCGCGTCGACGACCCGCTCGCGGGCGGCGGCGGAGACCATCGGGCAGACCTCGACGTCAGCCTCGGCGCCCGGCCCGACCTTCAGCTCGCGCGCCGCCGCGACCAGCGCCTCGCGCACCTCCGCCCGCCGCGCCTCGTCGCCGACCAGCACGCAGACCGAGCCCGCCAGGCACCTCTGGCCGGCGGCGCCGAAGGAGGAGCCCATGATCGCCGGCACCGACTTCTCGAGGTCGGCGTCGGGCATCACCACCAGCGCGTTCTTGGCGCCGCCGAGCGCCTGCACCCGCTTGCCGTTGCCGGCCGCCCGCTCGGCGACGAAGCGGGCCGTCTCGGCCCGGCCGACGAAGGAGACCGCGTCGATCCCCGGGTGGTCGAGGATCGCGGTGACCGCCTCGCGGGCGCCGTGGACGAGGTTGACGACCCCGTCGGGAATCTCCGGCACCGCCTCGACCGCCTCGACGATCAGCTGCGCCGGCCGCGGGTCGGCCTCCGAGGGCTTGAGGATGAACGAGTTGCCGCAGGCGATCGCGTAGGGGAGGAACCAGAGCGGGATCATCGCCGGGAAGTTGAAGGGGGTGATCGCGGCGACCACGCCGACCGGCTGCCGCACCATTTCGACGTCGACCCCGCGCGCCACCCCTTCCAGGTTCTCGCCCTTCAGCAGGTGCGGCGCCGCGGCCGCCGACTCGACCGACTCGATCCCGCGGCCGACCTCGCCGGCGGCGTCGGCGAGCGTCTTGCCCATGTCGGCGCAGACCATCGCCGCCAGGTCCTCGCGCCGGGCCAGCAGTTCCTCGCGCAGCGCCAGCACCGCCCGCGCCCGCACCGGCGCCGGCGTCGCCCGCCAGGCCGGCTGCGCGCCGCGCGCCGCCGCCACCGCGGCGCTGACGTCGGCGGCGGTCGAGAGCGGCACCAGCGCCGCCGTCTCGCCGCTCGCCGGGTCGACGTCGGGCAGCGTCTCCGCCCCCGGCAGCTCGACCCAGCGGCCGCCGACGAAGTTGCGCAGCTGCGGCGCCGCCACCGCGGTCTCGATCAGGTCAGACATCTCAACCTCCAGGTTCTCAGATGGGACTGCTCAGGCCGCGGCCTGCGCCGGGACGGCCGCCAGCGGGATTTCCTCCTGGTCGGGCCGCACCGCCGCCAGCCGTTCCGCCCGCCGCTGCTGCCAGGTCGTGAACGCCATCGCCGCCACCGTCACCCCGAAGAGGATCATCGCGATGCAGTTGACCTCGACCGGGACGCCGCGCTGGAAGGCGCCGAAGATGTAGAGCGGGAAGGTGACGGTCGTCCCGGAGTTGAAGTTGGAGATCACGAAGTCGTCGATCGAGAGCGCGAAGGCGAGCATCGCGCCGGCGAAGATGCCGGGCATGATCAGCGGCAGGGTCACCAGCCGGAAGGTTTCCAGCCCGGTCGCGCCGAGGTCCTTGGCCGCCTCCTCGAGCCGCCGGTCGAAGCCGATCAGCCGCGAGCGGACGACGACCACGACGAAGCTGATGCAGAACATGATGTGGGCGATCAGGAGCGTCTCGAAGCCGAGCGCCGGGGTGCCGAGGATGAGGAAGAAGGAGAGCAGCGAGGCGCCCATCACGATCTCTGGGGTCGCCATCGGGATCACGATCAGGAAGTTCGCCGCCCGCCGCCCGAAGAACTGATGCCGGACCAGGGCGATCGCCATCATCGTGCCGAGGACCGTCGAGATCACCGTCGCCAGCACCGCCAGCTTGATCGAAGTCCAGAGGGCTTCGTTCAATTCCGGGATGCCGAAGACGTTCTTCCAGTGCGCGAGGGTGAAGCCGACCCAGGTGAAGTTGTAGCGGCCCGCCGGATCGTTGAAGGAGAAGACGAAGATGACCGCGATCGGCACCAGCAGGTAGACGATGACGAGGATGCCGACGATCGTGACCGCGTGCTCGCGCAGCCATTTCGAGAAGCCGCCTCCGCGCGCCGCGCTCATGGGACCGCCGCCGCCTCCTCGCCCATCAGCGCCTCCGAGCCGGCGAAGCGGATGTAGACGAGGACGACGATCAGGATGATCGCCATCAGCACGAAGGAGAGCGCCGCCGCCGCCGGGTAGTCGCTCTGCTTCAGGTAGAGCGACTGGATCACGTTGCCGATCATCTGGTTGTCGGTGCCGCCGAGGAACGCCGCGTTGACGTAGTCGCCGGTGGCGGGGATGAAGGTGAGCAGCGTCCCCGCGACCACCCCCGGCGCCGAGAGCGGCAGCGTGACTTTGAAGAAGGCGGTGGCGGCGTTCGAGTAGAGGTCCTTGGCCGCCTCGACCAAGCGCGTGTCCAGCCGCTCGAGGCTGGCGTAGATCGGCAGCACCATGAACGGCAGGTAGTTGTAGACCAGCCCCGAGATCACGGCCGGGGCGGTGGCGAGGACGCGATGGCCCGGGGCGAGGCCGATCGCGTGCAGCACGTCGACCACCGGGCTTTCGTCGGAGAGGATCGTCACCCAGGAGATGGTCCGGATCAGGTAGGTGACGAAGAACGGCGCGATCACCGCCAGCAGCAGCGCGTGGCGCCACCTGCCCGCCTTGAAGGCGATCGTGTACGCCAGCGGGTAGGCGAGCAGGAGGCAGATCAGCGTCGCCAGCCCCGAGTAGATGAAGCTGCGGACGAACTGGGTGTCGTAGAGGCTGAGCGCGTCGGAGTAGTTCTGCCAGTGCCAGTCGAACGGGTAGTAGGTGCCGAGGTTGACGTTGAGCGACAGCCTCCCCATGAAGTAGAGGGGGATCAGGAAGAAGACGATCAGCCAGGCGGTCCCCGGCAGCAGCAGGGCGTAGGGGATCCCGCGTTTTTTCAGCGCCGCCACCGGCCTAGCCGTTCAGCACCGCGTTGAAGGCCCGGTTGATGTTCCGTTCTTCTTCGCCGGTCGGCGAGGGCTGGATCGAGCACTTCTTGGTGAACGAGGCCGGCGGGAAGATCAGCTTGTTTTCCGCGATTTCCGGTTCTTCTTTGAGCAGGACTTCCTTCGTCCCTTCGACCGGGCTGACGTAGTTGACGTAGGCCTCGATCTGGGCCTGGTGGACCGGGTCGTAGACATAGTTGATCCAGGCCTCGGCGGCGGTCGGGTTCGGCGAGCCGACCGGGATCACCATGTTGTCCGACCAGAGGATGCAGCCTTCTTCGGGCATCCGCCATTCGATGTTCGGGTTGTCGGCCTGCAGCTGCACCGCGTCGCCCGACCAGCCGATCGCCGCGACCACGTTGCCGTTGGTCAGGTCGGCGCTGTAGTCGTTGCCGGTGAAGCGCCGGATCTGCCCTTCTTCGGCGGCGCCCTTGATTTTTTCGATCGCTTTCAGCCAGTCGGCTTCGGTCGCGTGTTCGACGTCGACGCCTTCGCACTTCATCACCAACGGCACGGTGTCGCGGAGTTCGTTCAGCATGTCGATCTTGCCCTTGTATTTGGGGTCGAAGAGGTCGCAGATCGAGTGGATGTCCGGCGCCAGTTCCTTGTTGACGATCACCCCGGTCATCCCCGATTGCCACGGTGCGGCGAAGTCGCGACCGGGGTCGTAGGAGGCGCCGCGCAGGTTGTCGGCGAGGTTTTTCTCGAAGTTCGGGATCGCCGCCGGTTCGAATTCCTGCAGGTAGCCGAGTTCGTTCATTTTGTTCGCCATCCAGTCGGTGACGACGAACAGGCTGCGACCGCCCGACTGGCCGTTCGCCAGCAGCGGCTGCATCTTCGCGAAGAACTCTTCGTTGGCATTGACGTCTTCGACGTACTTGACCGAGACGCCGGTTTCCTTTTCGAAGTCCCCGACCGTCTTTTTGTCGATGTAGAGCGGCCAGTTGGAGATCGTCATTTCCCCGCTCGGTTTCGGTTCGACGGTCACCTCGTTGCCGCCGCTGACTCCAGCCGCCGCTGCGGGCGGCTCTTCGATGCCGCTGCCGCAGGCCGCGATCGCGACACTCGCCGCCAGCGCCGCCAGCGCCAGCGCCAACCGGACCAGCTGCGTCCTACTCACCCTGACCGACCGCATCGCGCTCACCCTCCTCCTCGCTCTCGACCTCCGGCTCGTCCTCGTCGATCACCACGTGCATGTGCTCGGGCTCCCAGCTCAGCCGCACCCGGGCGCCGCCGCCGGGCAGCCGCTGCCGTTCGGACTCGTCGGCGTTGGGGACGAGGACGGTCATCCGCACTCCGTCGCCGACGTCGACCACGAGCTGGGTCGAGGTGCCGAGGTAGACCGAGCTCTCGACCACGCCGTCGACCGACGGCGTGCCGTTGGCGGGCGGCCCGCCGTCGCTCAGCTCGACCCGCAGCTTCTCCGGGCGCACCACCGCGGCGCAGCCTTCGCCGGCGCCGAGCACGCCGGTCGAGGCCGGCACTTCCGGGCCGCTGTCGAGCTTGACGACGCCTTCGCGGGCGACCGTCGCCGGCATCAGGTTGGAGACGCCGATGAAGCCGGCGACGAAGCTCGTGTTCGGCCGCTCGTAGACCTCCTCGGGATTCGAGACCTGCTCGACCCGGCCGCGGTTCATCACCGCGATCCGGTCGCTCATCGTCAACGCCTCCTCCTGGTCGTGGGTGACGTAGACGAAGGTGATCCCAACCTCGCGCTGGATCTGCTTCAGCTCGATCTGCAGGCCCTTGCGCAGCTTCAGGTCGAGGGCGCCGAGCGGCTCGTCGAGCAGCAGCACCTTCGGCAGGTTGACCAGCGCCCGGGCCAGTGCCACCCGCTGCTGCATCCCGCCCGAGAGCTGCGAGGGGCGGCGATTGGCCTCCGAGGCGAGCCCGACCCGGCGCAGCTCGGCCGCCACCCGCTCGGCCACCTCGTCCTTGCCGACGCCCTTGCGCTTCAGCCCGAAGGCGACGTTCTTCTCGACGCTCAGGTGGGGGAAGAGGGCGTAGCTCTGGAAGACGGTGTTGGTCGGCCGCTTGTGCGGCGGCATCCCGGCGACCTCGTCGCCCTCGATCCGGATGTGTCCCTCGGTCGGCTGCTCGAAGCCGGCGATCATCCGCAGCGTCGTCGTCTTGCCGCAGCCGCTCGGGCCGAGCAGGGTGAAGAATTCGCCCCGTCCCAGGGTCAGGTCGATGTCGTCGACCGCGGTGAACTCGCCGAAGCGCTTCGTCACCCCGACCAGCTCGACGCTCGCCTCCGTGGTCGCCGTCGCTTCGTTCACCTCGATGGCCGTCGCGGGCTCGCTCACATTCGTCTCCCTTGCCTCGCTACTCATCGATTGGGACCACCAGTACGGGTCGCTCCGATAGTTGCAGCAGCTTGTGCGGGGTGGCGCCGAGGATGATGCCTTTGAGGGTGCCCTCGCCGCCGCTGCCGACCACAATCAGCCGCGCGTCGTGCTCGTCGGCCGCCTCGATCAGCGCCTCGACCGAGCGTTTCGGCAGCAGCTCGACCGCGACCTCGGTGCCCCGCGCCTCGGCCCGCCGCCGGGCGTCGGCGGTGACCCGCTCGCCCAGCTCCTCGATCGCCTGCTCGTGATCGGCGATCTCGCCGCCCCAGATTCCCGGCGGGGCGTAGCCGAAGACGACGGTGACGTGATCGTTCAGCGCGGCCGCCAGATCCAGCGCCTCGTCGAGCGCCGCGTTGCCGCACTCCGAGCCGTCGTAGCCGACCACGATCTCGCCCATCAGTCGGCCACTCCGGTCGGGCCTGGAGGCGGCGCTTCGCCCTCGAGGAAGCCGGCCGGGACGACCGACGGCTTGCGCTTGAAGAAGCCCGGGACCTTGCGCCACTGGACCCACATCAAGACGACTCCGAGCAGCAGGAAGAAGACCGCGATCACCAGCGGCGGCCCGACGCCGGCCCAGCTGTTGCCCGATTCCGAGTTCGCCGGGTCGGCGAGTTCGATCCCGTTCTTGATCAGCAGGTAGAAGAGGATGATTCCCCCGACGGTCGGGCCGACGCCGATGAAGAAGAAGTTCTTGACGCTGCGCAGCAGCTCGCGCCGGTAGTAGATCGTGCAGGCGAAGCCGGTGATGCCGATGTAGAAGGCGATCATCAGGCCGAGCGCGGCGAGGCTGTCGAAGAGGATGTCTTCGCTGATCAGCGTCAACCCGACGTACCAGACGATCGAGAGCCCGCCCATCAAGAGCGTCGAGACGTGCGGGGTCAGGTAGCGCGGGTGGACCTTGCCGAGGCTCTCCGGCAGGGCGTGGGCGCGGGCCATCGAGAGCGTCGTCCGCGCCGTCGGCAGGATCGTCGTCTGGGTCGAGGCGGCGGCCGAGGTCAGCACGGCGATGATCAGCAGCTTGTCGAGCGGCGAGCCGAAGACTTCGGTGCCGAGCGAGGAGAGCACGTCTTCCTGGTTCTTGACCAGGTCGGAGACCCCGGCGTAGGACTGGGCGGCGACGGCGACGATCAGGTAGATCGCGAGCAGGATCACGGTGCTGATCACGGTCGCCTTGCCCGGCGCCTCGCCGGGGTCCTCGGTCTCCTCGTTGACGGTCGCGGTCGTGTCCCAGCCCCAGTAGATGAAGACCGCCAGCAGCATCCCGGCGGAGATCTCCGACGGGCTCAGCGAGAACGGGTTGAGCCAGGAGATGTCGGGGTGGATCGAGGCGGCGGGGGCGTCGCCGCTGTAGACCTTGATCAGGGCGACGATCGCGAACAGCGCCAGGGTGAAGAGCTCGGCCGCCAGCAGGCCGACCTGGGTGCGGGCGGAGAGCTCGATGCCGATCACCACGATCGCCGTCATCACGACGATCCAGGCGACGCCGACCAGGGTCACGGCGACGGTCGATTCGGCCGCCGCGGTCCAGCCGAACAGCTCGAAGCTGTAGAGCCCGGCGATCTGCGCCAGGTTGGCCATCACGATCACGTCGGCGACGACGATCGCCCAGCCGGCGAGCCAGCCGAGCTGCGGGCCCATCGCCTTGGTCACCCAGGAGAAGCTGGTGCCGCAGTCCGGGTCGGCTTTGTTCATGTAGTAGTAGCCCCCGGCGACCAGGAACATCGGGACGAAGCTGATCAGCAGGATCGCCGGCGACTGCAGGGCGACGGCGGCGGCGACGAAGCCGAGCGTCGCGGCGAGGCTGTAGCCCGGGGCGGTGGAGGCGACGCCGATGACGACGCTGGAGACGAACCCGATCGCGTTCTTCTTCAGGCCCTTGTCTTCGACCCCGGTGTCGTGGCCGGCCTCGCGAGCGTCGGCGCCCGGCGCGGGAACTGCGGCACTCTCCACCGATCCGTCTCCTCTCTTTTCCCCGGCTTCCCGCTCCCAACGGGTCGGCCGACTTGCAGCGACGGTAAGCCCATGCGGAGCGCGTTGCAAGTGGCGAATGTCCCAAAAGCACAGCGGACGGTTATACGCTGTGTACAAGTGCTCGGACCGCGCTCTACCGTAAGACCACTTGCTTTCGTGCCATCCTTGGTCTTAGCTTTGTCCAGATCGTCGTAGTGCCACATTCGGTCGAAGGGAGATGAGCGGGATGTCCACCGTGTCGCAGGCCCCGTCGGGGATCGAGCTGCAGAAGATGGCGAAGCGCCACCTCTGGATGCACTTCTCGAGGATGGGCGGCTACGACGCCGCCCACCCGATCCCGGTGATCTCCCGGGCCGAGGGTTGCTACGTCTACGACGACCAGGGCAACCGCTACCTCGACGGCCTCTCGGCGCTCTTCTGCGTCAACGCCGGCCACGGCCGCACCGAGTACGGGGAAGCGGCCGCGCGCCAGGTCGAGGAGCTCGACTTCTACACGCTCTGGAGCTACGCCCACCCGCGGGCGATCGAACTGGCGGCGCGGATCGCGGCGCTGGCGCCCGCCGACCTGAACCGGGTCTTCTTCACCGACGGCGGCTCGGAGGCGGTCGAGTCGGCGATCAAGCTGGCCCGCAACTACCACCGGATCAAGGGCAAAGGCCAGAAGCACAAGCTGATCGCCCGCGAGGTCGCCTACCACGGCACCTCGCTGGGGGCGCTGGCGGCGACCGGGATCACCGAGCTGCGGACCCAGTTCGAGCCGCTGGTGCCGGGCGTCTCCCACGTCCCCAACACGAACATCTACCGCTGGCCCGAGGACCGCGAGCCGCTCTGGGCGGCCGACGCGATCGAGGAGCGGATCGTCTTCGAAGGGCCGGAGACGGTCGCTGCGGTGATCCTCGAGCCGGTCCAGAACGCCGGCGGCTGCTTCGTCCCGCCGGACGGCTACTTCCAGCGGGTCCGCGAGATCTGCGACCGCCACGACGTGCTGCTGATCTCCGACGAGGTGATCTGCGCCTGGGGCCGGCTCGGCCACTACTTCGGCTGCGACCGCTTCGGCTACGTCCCGGACATCATCACCACCGCCAAGGCGCTGACCTCCGCCTACGCGCCGATGGGCGCGGTGATCGCCTCCGACGAGGTCGCCGCCCCGTTCATGGAGGGCGACGCCTCCTTCGCCCACGGCTTCACCTTCGCCGGCCACCCGGTGGCGGCGGCGATCGCGATGGCCAACCTCGACGTCTTCGAGAGCGAGGACCTCTGCGGCCACGTGCTCGCCAAGGAGGATGAGTTCCGGCAGATGCTGGAGAGCCTGCGCGAGCTGCCGATCGTCGGCGACGTGCGCGGCGCCGGCTACTTCTGCGCGATCGAGCTGGTCAAGGACAAGGAGACGAAGGAGACCTTCGACGACGAGGAGGCCGAGAAGCTCCTGCGCGGCTTCCTCTCCGGTGAGCTCTACCGGCGCGGGCTGATCTGCCGCGCCGACGACCGCGGCGACCCGGTGATCCAGCTGGCGCCGCCGCTGATCGCCGACACGCAGCAGTTCGAGGAGATCCACGAGGTGCTGAGCGGGGTGCTGACCGACGCCTGGGACCAGGTCGTGACCAGCTCGGCGCCGGGCTCCGGGACCAGCTGGTCACCGCGGCGGCAGGGGCGCTAGGAGGAACCCGTGCTGACCGTCCAGAGCCTGCTCGACGAGCTCGGCCTCGACCTCGCGGCGGGGGCCAGCGGCACCGGCGCCCCGGTCCGCTGGGTCCACATCTCCGAGCTGCAGGACCCGACCCCGTGGCTGTCGGGCGGCGAGCTGATGCTGACCACCGGCATCCCACTCGACACCGCCGCCAAGCAGCGCGCCTTCGTCCGCATCCTCGCCGACTGCAACCTCGCCGGGCTCGGCTTCGGCACCGGCTTCAGCCACGCCGAGCTGCCGAAAGCGCTGCGCGAGGAGGCCGAGAAACGCGACTTCCCGCTCTTCGAGGTCCCCTACTCGACGCCGTTCATCGCAATCACCGAGAAGGCCTTCGCGCGACTCGTCAACGAGCAGTACGAGGTGCTGCAGCGAGGGATCGCCGTGCAGCGGCGGCTCGAGCGACTGGTGCTCGAGGAGCGCGGGCTGGAGGAGATCGCGGCGACGATCTCCTCGGCGGTCGGCGGCACGGTGGCGATCCTCGACGGCCGCGGCGAGCGGCTCGCCGGCCGCGGCTTCCGCCGCCAGCTCTCCGCCGACGCGATCTCCGGCATCCGCCGCGAGGCGCTCGGCCACGCCGGCGACGGGCACCCGTTCGTGCCCTCGCACCAGTCGGTCGCCGGGCGGGCGCTGGCGCACCCGGTGATCTCGCCGGGAGGCGGCGCCCCGCAGGCCTGGGTGGTGATCGTCCGCGACTCGGGCGGGCTCGGCGATTTCGAGCGGCTGATCCTGCAGCAGGCGGTGGCGGTGGTGGCGCTGGAGCTGATGCGGCGCCGGGTCGCCCGCGAGACCGAGCGGCGGCTGGCCGGCGACGTCGTCGCCGCCGCGCTCGGCGGCGCCATGGACGAGACCGAGGTGCGGCGGCGACTGGAGCCGTTCGGGATCGGCGAGGAGGCGGCGGTGCTGGTCTTCGCGCTCGAGCAGCCGGGGGCGGCGGCCGTGGCGCTCGAGCGAGCGCTCGCCGCCGCCGACTGCGCGGCGGTCGTCGCGCCGTATGCGGCCGGCAACCGCGAGCTGCTCTGCGCGGTCGTCGACGCCGCCGACACCGACCCGATCGATGCCGCGACCGCGGCCCGGCGGGCGCTCGCCGGCGAGCATCCCGGCATCCGCGCCGCCGCCAGCCGCCCGGCCGATCCGGACGGGCTGCGCCACTCCTTCCACGAGGCGCGCTGCGCGCTCGAGGCGACCGCCTTCGAGAACGGCTCGGCCCCGGAGGTCGCCTCCTGGCGCGACCTCGGCGCCTTCACGCTGCTGCTCTCGATCCAGGACGACGAGGCGCTGACGCTCTACTGCGACAGCGTGCTGGGGCCGATCGAACGCGGCGACGAGGAGTACGGCGGCGAGCTGGTCCGCTCGCTGGAGGCGTTCATCGAGCAGAACGGCCAGTGGGAGCGGGCCGCCCGCGAGGTCTACTGCCACCGCCACACGCTGCGCTACCGGATGCGCAAGGTCGAGGAGCTGACCGGGCGCGACCTCTCGCGCGCCCACGACCGGATCGAGTTCTGGCTGGCGCTGCGGGCGCGGGAGCTGGTGGCCGCGTGAAGGTCGGCGTCCCGACCGAGATCAAGGCCGACGAGTACCGGGTCGCGATCACCGCGGCCGGCGTCCGCGAGCTGCGCGAGCACGGCCACCAGGTGCTGGTCCAGGCCGGCGCCGGCGAGGGCAGCGCGATCACAGACGCCGACTACGAGGCGCAGGGGGCGACGATCGTCCCCGACGCGGCGGCGGTCTTCGGCGAGGCGGAGATGATCCTCCACGTCAAGGAGCTGCAGGCGGAGGAGATCGACCTGCTGCGCCCCGGCCAGCTGCTCTTCACCTACCTGCACCTGGCGCCCGACCCCGAGCAGACCCGGGGCCTCGCCGCCTCGGAGGCGACCGCGATCGCCTACGAGACGGTCGAGGACGCGCGCGGGCGGCTGCCGCTGCTGGCGCCGATGAGCGAGGTCGCGGGGAAGATCGCGACCCAGGCCGGCGCCTTCATGCTCGAGAAGCCGCTCGGCGGCCGCGGCATCCTGCTCGGCGGCGTGCCGGGCGTGGCGGCCGCCAACGTGCTGGTGATCGGCGGTGGCGTGGTCGGCATGAACTCGGCCTTCATCGCGATCGGGATGGAGGCCGACGTCTTCGTCTTCGACCGCTCGGTCGACCGCCTGCGGGAACTCGACGTCACCTTCAACGGCCGCTGCTCGACCGTCTACTCGACGACGCTGGCGATCGAAGAGATGCTGCCGCGGGCCGACCTGGTGATCGGCGCGGTGCTCCTGCACGGGGCGCGGGCCCCGCACGTGATCCGCCGCGAGCAGCTGAAGCTGATGAAGCCCGGCGCGGTGCTGGTCGACGTCGCGATCGACCAGGGTGGCTGCTTTGAGACCTCGCGGCCGACCACCCACCGCGAACCGACCTTCGAAGTCGACGGGATCACCCACTACTGCGTCACCAACATGCCGGGCGCGGTGCCGATCACCGCGACGGGCGCGCTCACCAACGCGACCCTGCCGTACGCGATCGCGCTCGCCGACGAGGGCGTTGCCGGCGCGATCCGGCGGGACCCGGGCCTGCGGATGGGCGTCAACGTCGCCGCCGGTCAGGTCACCCACCCGGCGGTTGCGGAGGGAGTGGGTACGGAGTACGTGCCGGTCGAGCGGGCGCTCGGACTGGAACCTCAACTACAGGAGAACTGAATGAGCACCTACGCGGTAGTCAACCCAGCCACGGGCGAGACGCTCAAGGAGTACCCGGAGATCAGCGACGGCGACCTGCGCGAGGCGATCGACCGCGCCGACCGCGCCTCGAAGTCGTGGGCCCAGACCACGACGGTGTCCGAGCGCGCGGCGCTGATCCGCAAGGTCAGCGACCTGCACTCAGAGCGCCGCCAGGAGCTGGCCGAGATCATCGTCGGCGAGATGGGCAAGCCGATCGAGCAGGCGCTGATGGAGGTCGATTTCGCCGCCGAAATCTACGGCTTCTACGCCGAGAACGCCGCCGATCTGATGGCCGACGAACCGATCAAGCTGCTCGGCGGCGACGGCACCGCAATCGTCCGCCGCAGCTCCTACGGGGTGCTGCTCGGGATCATGCCCTGGAACTTCCCGTACTACCAGGTGGCCCGCTTCGCCGGCCCGAACCTGATCATCGGCAACCCGATCCTGCTGAAGCACGCGCCGCAGTGCCCGCAATCGGCCGAGGCGATGCAGAAGATCTACGACGACGCCGGCTTCCCCGCGGGCGCCTACGAGAACATCTACGCGACCAACGAGCAGATCGAGTGGGTGATCGCCGATCCGCGCGTCCACGGGGTCTCGGTGACCGGCTCCGAGCGGGCCGGCGCCGCCGTCGCCGAGATCGCCGGCCGCAACCTGAAGAAGGTCGTGCTCGAGCTGGGCGGCTCGGACCCGTTCATCCTGCTCGGCTCCGACGACGTCGCTGCGGCGGCGGAGGCGGCCGCCGAAGCGCGGCTCGACAACACCGGCCAGTCGTGCAACGCAGCGAAGCGGTTCATCGTCGTCGACGATCTCTACGACGACTTCATGAAGGAGTTCACCGAGCAGGTCGGCGCCGCCAAGACCGGCGACCCGACCTCCGAGGACACCGCGGTCGGCCCGCTCTCCTCGAAAACGGCGGCTGACCGGCTCGAGGACCAGGTGAAGCGGGCGATCGACGCCGGCGCCGAGGTGGTCGTCGGCGGCAAACGCGACGGCAACTTCTTCGAACCGACGATCCTCACCGGGATCGAGCCCGGCGACGAGGCCTCCCAGGAAGAGTTCTTCGGCCCGGTCGCCCAGGTCTACCGGGTGGCCGACGAGGACGAGGCGTTGGCGCTCGCCAACCAAACCCCGTTCGGGCTCGGCTCCTACGTGATGACCACCGACAAGGAGCAGGGCGAGCGGGTCGCGAACGCGATCGAAGCGGGGATGGTCTACGTCAACCTGGTCGGGGCCGACAGCCCGGAGCTGCCCTTCGGCGGCTTCAAGCGGTCGGGCTTCGGCCGCGAGCTCGGCAGCTACGGCGCCGACGAGTTCGTCAACAAGAAGCTGATTCGCAGCGCCTAGGAGGGCTAGCCGGTAGATGAGGAGAGCCGCGGTGGTGGGGGCCGCGCTCCTCGCGTTGTTGTTGGTCGGCAGCGCGATGGGCGCGGTGTCGCAGAACGAAGGGATCGAGGCGCCGCGCTGCCACGGGCGGCAGGCGACGATCGTCGGCAGCGCTGAAGACGACGTGCTGCGGGGGACGCCGGGCCGCGACGTGATCTGGGGCGGCGACGGCGACGACACGATCTACGGCAGCCTCGGCAACGACCTGATCTGCGGCGGCCCCGGCGCCGACCTCCTGCACGGCGGCCGCGGCAACGACCTGGTCGACGGCGGTGCCGGCGACGGCGATCGGGTGATCGGCGACCTCGGCGATGACCGGGTGCTGGGCGGCGCCGGCAACTACGACGAGGTCGCCGGCGACCTCGGCATCGACATCGTCAACGGCGGCCCCGGCGACTTCGACCTCGTCCACGGCGACTACGGCTGGGACCGGATGTCGGGCGGCGCCGGCAGGGGCGACATCGCCTCCTTCGCGACCACGGTCGCCGGCGGCAGGGGCAGCGGCGTCTGGGCCTCGCTCGGCGCCCACCGGGCGCTCGGCGACGGCCACGACAGGCTGTTCGGCTTCGAGAGCCTCGAAGGCTCGGCCTTCCGCGACACGCTGATCGGCACCCGGCGGGCGAACACGCTCTTCGGCGGCCCCGGCGACGACCGCCTGCTCGGCGGCGGCGGCCGCGACGTGATCGACGGCGGCCAGGGCGCGGACCGCTGCAGCGGCGCCAAGGGGCGGACGACCTCCTGCGGCCGCGAACGACCGCCGCTCGGCCGCGCCTACGTCCAGCTCGACCCGGCGGCCGGCGGCGGCGCCGGCCTGCAGGTCGTCGGCGGCACCGGCGCCGACCACTTCGCCGTCGCCTACGACGAAGCCACCTCGACCTTCGGCGTCAGCGCCAAGGCGGCGATCGCGGCCGGCTTCGGCTGCAGCCACGACGGCGGCGATCCGCGGCGGGTCAGCTGCCCGGCGAACGGCGACGGCCGCTGGCTGATGGCCGACCTCGGCCCCGGCAACGACAGCATCCGCGTCGTCGGCTCCCTGGTCGACGTCGGCAACGTCCGCCTCGCCGGCGGCCTCGGCGACGACACCCTGCGCGGCGGCCCCGAGGACGACCTGCTCGAGGCCGGCCCCGGCGCCGACCGCCTCTACGGTGGCCCCGGCGCCGACGGCCTGGTCGGCGGCGAGCCCGGCCCGACCTTCCTCTACGGCGGCGCCGACGGCGACCTGGTGGCGGCCGGCGGCGGCTGCGCCGGCGGCGCCCTGGTCGGCGGTCCCGGCCGCGACGACGCCTCGTTCGCCGAGACCGGCGCCCACCCCGGCATCCTCACCGTCTCCTTCCCCGCCCACAAAGCCTGGATCCCCCAGGTCGCGGGCTGCCACCCGGTCCACCTCTCCCACACGGACGAGGACATGGAGGGCAGCTTCGGCCCCGACATCCTTGTCGGCGACGCCCGCCCCAACGCGATCCTCGGCCAGCCCGGCCGCGACACCTTCATCGGCAACGGTGGCGACGACGTGATCGACGCCCGCGACGGCGTCCGCGACCACTCCATCCAGTGCGCCCGCGGCGTCCCCCCGCACCCGAAACCGAAGTCGCGCGGCAAAGGGTTGACCAAACCCACCGGCCACCCGGAAGGCAGGGCGTTGACGGACCCCTTCGACCCGCAACCGTTCAACTGCACGATCACGAAGCACGGCACCCCCGTCCCCGGCCTCAACGGCTAACCCCCAAACAGCGCCCTCGCCGCCCCGCCCGGGGGGCGAACCGCAGTGCGTTCGTCCTTAGAACGCATATGTCGGACCAACGACGAACGCGCCCACATGACGACCTCGCTGCACTGGCGGCGGAGCAGCACGGAGTGGTGTCGACGCAGCAGTTGGCGCGGCTCGGCTACGCCAAGAGCACCGTCGCGGACTGGGCGAGCACCGGGCGGCTGCATCGTCTCCACCGCGGCGTCTACGCGGTCGGCCACACCGACCTGACGCACCACGGACGCGTGATGGCGGCGGTCCTCGCCCATCACCCGGCCGTCGCCAGCCATTGGACCGCGGGCTGGCTCTGGGGCCTCTTCCGCACCAACACGGCGATCCATCTGACGGCGCCCTCGCGACGGCACCACCGCCACGGGGTCCGCGTGCACTACGCGCCCCTGGCCCCGGAGGACGTTCGCATGGCCGGGTCGATCCCGCTCACCTCGCTCGCCCGCACCATCCTCGACCTCGCCCCGCTCGTCGACGCGAAGCGCCTCGCCTCCCTCCTCGAGCGCGCCGAGAAGCTCGAGGACGACGATGGTCGCAAGCCCTTCGACCTGCGCGATTTCGAATCCCTCCTCGCCCGCACCGCGGGCCATCCGGGCAAGGCCCGCCTCGACGCGGCCCTCCGCATCTACCGGCCCGAGCCCGCCTTCCTCCGCTCGAACCTCGAGCGCGACTTCCGCGCCCTGATCCGCGCCTCATCCCTCCCCCTACCCAGCCAGAACTTCATCGTCGGCCCCTACGAGCTCGATTGCTACTGGGAGGCGGAGCGCTTCTGCGTCGAACTCGACGTCTTCCACACCCACGGCTCGCGCCGCTCCTTCGAGGCCGACCGCGAACGCGAGGACGATCTCCTCTTGGCGGGCATCGAGGTGATGCGGGTCACCGACGTCCGCCTCGAGCGCGAACCGGATGCCGTGATCAGGCGACTGGCGGCCCACCTCGACCGGCGGCGGCGAACCCGCGCGTTGGACTAGGCTCCGACCCATGGCACCGAAGACCGCGACGGGTGACGAGGCGGCCGCGATCGCCGCCGCCGTGGCGCAGTTCGAGGCCGAGCTCGCGGCCGCCCCGGCGGCTCCGTCGCAGGCCCCCGGTGCCTGGCAGCGAGCCGCGTTGCTGGAGGGGGTCAGCGCGAAGGACACGATCATCGAGCCAGGAGGAGCGAAATGGCAGTCGTGAAAATCATCGAGCTGGTCGGAAGCTCGAAGACCTCGACCGACGACGCGGCGAAACAGGCGCTGCACCAGGCGGAAGGGACGCTGCGCAACATCCGGGCGGTGGACATCGTCTCGACCGGGATTCGCGGCGAGAACTTGGACGAGTTCCGCGCCCACGTGCGGGTCGCCTTCCTGGTCGAGGGAACGGACGTCGACTGATGGCCGACGCCGACGCGCCCGAGGTGCGCGAGGTCGACCGCTCGGAGGCCCGCAGGCTGATCGACGAGGGCGCCCAGCTGGTCGACGTGCGCGCCGATCACGAGTGGGAGGCGGGGCGGATCGCCGGCTCCTCCCACATCCCGCTCGACGAGCTGGCCGGTCGCGCCGGCGAGATCGACAAGGACAGGCCGGTCGTCCTCTACTGCCGCGGCGGCAACCGCTCCTCGATGGCGACCGCCGCGCTGGCCGAGGCCGGCTACGACGCCGCCAAGCTCTCGGAGGGCATCACCGGCTGGGAGGAAGAGGGCCTGCCGATCGAGCCCGAGGGCGGCTACGTGGCCGAGTCGGGCGAGGCCGCGGCGGTCATCGAGGCCCGTAAAAAGGCCGCTCAGGGCTAAATACCTGAATCCCTGTCAGGTTTTGCTACATTCCTCCACATGGAGGTAGCGACCGCAGTCGACAAGGAGCAGCGGGGCAAAGGGCGCGTCGGCACCCTGGAGAACCCGGAGACCTACGAGAACGTCCCGGGACACATCATCCCGATCATCGAGCGCGAGTTCGACGACTTCGACAACGAAGCCGAGCAGTTCCTCTCCGGGCAGCTGGAGGAGAACCAGTTCATCGGCTTCCGCCTCAAACAGGGCGTCTACGGGCAGCGCCAGCCCGACGTCCAGATGATCCGCATCAAGCTTCCCTTCGGCGGTGTCACCCCCGAGCAGATGGACACCTTCGGCAGCGTCGTCGAGAAGTACGCGCCGCTGGTCAAAGGCCACATCACCACCCGGCAGAACATCCAGATCCACCACGTGCCGCTGCCCGACACCGAGCTGCTGCTGCGCGAGATCGCCGAAGCCGGCCTCTCCAGCCGCGAGGGCTGCGGCAACACGGTCCGCAACGTCACCGGCGACCCCTGGGCCGGCGTCCACCCCGACGAGATCTTCGACCCGACCAACTACGCCGGCGCCTACGTCCGCTACTTCGTCCGCCACCCGACGACGCAGCTGATGCCGCGCAAGATCAAGACCGCCTTCACCGGGTCCGACGAGGACCGGGCGATCACCGGCATCCACGACATCGCCTTCCTCTCGCGCGAACGCGACGGGGTCAAGGGGTTCGAGGTCCGGGTCGGCGGCGGCACCTCGATCATGGCCCGCGTCGCGCCGACCGTCTACGACTTCGTCGAGGCCGACAACGGCGACTACCTGAAGGTCGCCGAGGGGATCTTCCGCATCTTCGATCGCCAGGACTGGCTGCGCGTCAACCGCGCCCGGGCCCGGATCAAGGTCCTGATCGACAAGATCGGGATCGACGCCTTCCGCGAGCAGCTCGACGCCGAGCTCGAGGGCGACTGGGTGGCGGAGCGCGAATTCGGCCCCGAGCTGGTCGAGCGGCTGAGCTTCGAGGACGACGAGGAGAGCCGCGCCCCGGAGGCCGGCCCCGCGCTCGCCTCGCCGAACGGCGACCGCTCCGAGTTCGAGCGCTACGTCGCCGCCAACGTGCAGGCGCAGCGCCAGGAGGGCTTCTCGGCGGTCGAGGTGAAGATCGACCGCGGCGACCTCACCCCGGAGCAGTTCCGCGGCCTCGCCCAGATCATGCGCGACTTCAGCGGCGGCAACGCCCGCAGCACCGTGCAGCAGAACTTCGTCCTGCGCTGGGTCCGCGACGAGTCGCTCTACGAGGTCTGGCAGCGGCTGGTCGAGCTCGGCCTCGGCGAGCCCGGCCCGCGCGAGATCACCGACGTCGTCTCCTGCCCCGGCACCGACAGCTGCAAACTCGGGATCACCAGCTCGATGGGGCTCAACCGGGCGATCAAGGAGCGGGTCGACTCGATGCAGATCGAGGACGAGCTGACCAAGCGGATCCACATCAAGATGAGCGGCTGCCCGAACGGCTGCAGCCAGCACCACATCGCCAACATCGGCTTCTACGGCGCCTCGCTGAAAGTCGGCGGCCGCCAGATGCCCGCCTACATCCCGCACATCGGCGGCAACTACGAGGGCGGCGAGGTCATCTTCGGGACGCGGCTCAAATCGCGGCTGCCCGCCAAGCGGGTGCCCGAGGCGGTCGAGCGCTGGGTGCGCCTCTACGAGGCCGAGCGCAACGAGGGCGAGGAGTTCAACGCCTTCGCCGAGCGCACCGGCGCCGCCAGCTTCGAAGCGCAGGTCAAGGACCTGACCCTGCCGGCCGAGTTCAGCCTCGAGACCATGCAACAGTTCATCGACTGGAACCGCGCGACGCCGTATAAGGTCGAGCGTGGCGAGGGAGAGTGCGCGATCTAACCGGCCCGCGCCCGCGAGTGGATTGAATAGATGAAACCGCCGCCCGTCACGCTCTCCGGCAACGTGCCGACGATCGAGGACCTCGACCACGAGGCGATCGCCGCCGAGCTCGAGCAGGGCACCGCCCAGGATGCCCTGGAGTGGATGTTCGAGCAGTTCGGCGCCGACCACTACATCGCCTGCTCGTTCCAGAAAACCAGCTCGGTGACCGCCCACATGGCGAGCCGGATCAACCCCGAGGCACGCTTCTTCTACCTCGACACCGAGGTCCTCTTCCCGGAGACCTACGAGACCCGCGACCGCCTCGCCGAGGCGCTCGGAATCGAGTTCGACCGGTACCACAATTTGACCCTCGAGGAGCAGGCGGCGGAGTACGGCGACGAGCTCTGGAAGCGCGACCCGGATGCCTGCTGCGGGGTCCGCAAGGTGGAGCCGATGCGCCGCGCTCTTTCTTCCGTAGACTGCTGGGTCGCCGGCGTCAGGCGCGGCGATTCAAGCACCCGGTCCAAGACCCCGAAGCTCGCCTGGGACAGGAAATTCGGGCTCTGGAAGCTGAATCCGATCGCCGACTGGACCGAGCGCGACGTCTGGAACTACATCCGTGAGCACCATCTCCCCTACAACCCGCTCCACGATCACGGCTACCCGTCGATCGGCTGCACCCACTGCACCAAGCCCGTCGTCCCCGGCGGCGACATGCGCGAGGGGCGCTGGATGGGGCTTGAAAAGACTGAGTGCGGAATCAACTGACGTCGGAGTGAGGTTCCGCGCGTGAGCGACCAGGCGGCGCCGGTGCGCGCCTCCGCCCTCGAGCTCTCCGACCTGGAGACGCTCGAAGCGGAGTCGATCCAGATCATCCGCGAGGTCGCGGCCGAGTTCGAGCACCCGGTGATGCTGTTCTCGGGCGGCAAGGACTCGGTGCTGATGCTGCAGCTGGCGCGCAAGGCGTTCGCGCCGGCGCCGGTGCCGTTCCCGATCATGCACGTCGACACCGGGCACAACTTCCCCGAGGTGATCGAGTTCCGCGACCGGGTCGTCGCCGAGTACGGGCTGCGGCTCGAGGTCGCCTCGGTCCAGGATCGGATCGACAGCGGCCGGATCCAGGTCGGCCACGAACTGGAAAGCCGCAACCGGCACCAGACCGTCGCCCTCCTGGAGGGCATCCAGCAGAACGGCTTCGACGCCGTCTTCGGCGGCGGCCGCCGCGACGAGGAGAAGGCGCGGGCCAAGGAGCGGGTCTTCTCGTTCCGCGACCGCTTCGGCCAGTGGGACCCGAAGAACCAGCGCCCCGAGCTCTGGAACCTCTACAACGGCCGCCACAAGAAGGGCGAGCACATCCGGGTCTTCCCGATCTCCGACTGGACCGAGCTCGACGTCTGGCGCTACCTCGCCAAGGAAGAGATCGACCTGCCCCCGATCTACTTCGCCCACGAGCGCGAGGTGGTCGACCACGAAGGCCTGATCATGGCCGTCAACGAGTTCTTCCCGCTGCCCGAGGGGGCCGAGCCGCGGACCGAGATGGTCCGCTACCGGACGGTCGGCGACGCCACCTCGACCGGCGCCGTCAGCTCGACCGCGACCGACTACCAGGCGGTGATCGAGGAAACCGCGGTCTCGCGGATCACCGAGCGCGGCGCGACCCGCGGCGACGACCGCTTCTCGGAAGCGGCGATGGAGGACCGCAAGCGCGAGGGCTACTTCTAGTGCGCGTCGCACGGGGAAGTCACCACTGATGGCGGAGATGCTGCGGATTGCGACCGCCGGCTCGGTCGACGACGGCAAGTCGACGCTGATCGGGCGGCTCCTGTTCGAGACCAAATCGATCTTCGAAGACCAGCTCGAATCGATCGAGCGGACCTCGGAGAAGCGCGGCGACGAGCAGACCGACCTGGCGCTCCTCACCGACGGCCTGCGGGCCGAGCGCGAGCAGGGGATCACGATCGACGTCGCCCACCGCTACTTCGCGACGCCGAAACGCAAGTTCGTGATCGCCGACACGCCGGGCCACATCCAGTACACGCGCAACATGGTCACCGGCGCCTCCAACGCCAACCTGGCCCTGCTCCTGGTCGACGCCCGCAAAGGGGTGCTCGAACAGACCCGCCGTCACGCCCTGCTCTCCTCGCTGCTGCGGGTCCCCCACCTGGTCCTCTGCGTCAACAAAATGGACCTGGTCGACTACGACCAGTCGATCTACGACGAGATCCGCGAGGAGTTCGTCGCCTTCGCCGCCAAGCTCGAGATCACCGACCTCTCCTTCGTCCCGATCTCGGCGCTCGAGGGCGACAACGTCGTCACCCGCTCGCCGAACATGCCCTGGTTCGAAGGCCAGCCGCTGCTCGGGGCGCTCGAGGAGGTCCACATCGCCTCCGACCGCAACCTCGTCGACAACCGCTTCCCGGTCCAGTACGTGATCCGCCCGCAGTCCGCCGAGCAGCGCGACTACCGTGGCTTCGCCGGCTCGGTCGTCGGCGGCATCTTCTCGACCGGCGACGAGGTGATGGTCCTGCCCTCGAAACGGAAATCGAGGATCGCCGCGATCGACACCCCGATCGGCCCGGTCGCCCAGGCCTTCCCGCCGATGGCGGCGACGCTGCTGCTCGAGGACGAGATCGACGTCTCGCGCGGCGACATGATCTGCCGCCCCTCCAACCAGCCGAGCGCGAACCAGACCTTCGAGGCGATGCTCTGCTGGTTCGACGAGACGACCTCGCTGCGGACCGGCGTCCCGTACCAGCTCAAGCACACGACCAAGTGGGTCGCCGCCGAGGTCGAGACGCTGCGCTACCAGCTCGACGTCGACACCCTGCACTCGGATCGCACGGCGGCGACGCTCGAGGTGAACGAGATCGGCCGGGTCGCGATCCACGCCGCCTCGCCGCTCTTCTTCGACACCTACCGGCTCAACCGCACCACCGGCAGCTTCATCCTCGTCGACCCGGCCACCAACCTGACCGTGGCCGCGGGGATGATCATCGGCGCCGCCGGCGAGGCCGCCGACGCGCCGGTGGTGGTCGCCGACGCCGAGGCCGACTCGCCGGTCGCGACCAACATCACCTTCCACCCGAGCAAGCTCAGCCGCGAGGAACGCTGGAGCGCCCTCGGCACCAGCGGGGCGACGATCTGGCTGACCGGCCTCTCGGGCTCGGGCAAGTCGACGATCGCGACCGCGGTCGAGCACACCCTGGTCAGCTCCGGCCAGTCGGCCTTCATGCTCGACGGCGACAACCTCCGCCACGGCCTCAACTCGAACCTCGGCTTCAGCCCGGAGGACCGGGCCGAGAACGTGCGCCGGACCGGCGAGCTGGCGAGGACCCTGGCCGAAGCCGGCAGCGTCTCGATCGTCTCCCTGGTCAGCCCCTACGCGGCCGACCGCGACAAGGTGCGGGCGGCGCACGAGGAGGCCGGCATCCCCTTCTTCGAGGTCTTCGTCGACACCCCGCTCGAGGAGTGCGAACGCCGCGACCCGAAGGGCCTCTACGCCAAGGCCCGCGCTGGCGAGATCACCGACCTGACCGGCGTCGGCAGCCCCTACGAGGCACCCGCCTCACCGGCCCTGACGACCGACCCCGACCTCGAGGTCGCGGTCCGTCAGGTCATCGGCCTGCTCGGCTAGCGCGCGGCGCCCTCCCCGTACAGCCAGCAGGGGTCAGCGCGGCGGCGGGGCGGGGACCTGGGGCTCGCCGAGGCCGTAGGTCTCATAGGCGCCGAAGCGGGAGAACGTCTTGTGGGTCGGGCCGTGGTAGTCGGAGGAGCCGGTGGGGACGAGGTCGAGCTCCTCGCAGAGCGCCAGCAGGTGACGGGTCTGCTCTTCGTCGTGGCTCGGGTAGAAGGTCTCGATCCCGTCGGGGCGCAGCGAGCGGACGAGGTCCTCGACCTGGGCCGGATCGGAGACGTCCCAGTAGGGGTGGGCGACGACGGCGACGCCGCCGGCGCCGCGGATCAGCTCGACCGCCTGCTCGGCGGTCGGCCAGCGGCGCGGCACGAACGCCTTCGCGCCCGGCACCAGGTACTCCTCGAAGAAGGGGCCGAGGTCGCCGCTGGCGCCGGCGGCGCGGGCGATGTGGGGGCGGCCGATCGAGTCGGCGCCGCCGGCCTCGCGGATCGCGTCGTCGAGGGTCAGCTCGAAGCCCTCGCGGCGCAGGTTCTCGACGATCTCGCCGGCCCGGGCGCGGCGCTCCTGCTGGGCCCGCTCGGTGGTCGGGGCGATCGCCTCGAGATCGATCCAGTAGCCGCAGACGTGCAGGTCTTCGGCGTACTGGTGGACGCAGGACATCTCAACCGCCGGCACCAGCTCCAGCCCCAGCCGCCCCGCCGCTGCTTCCGCCTCCGGCACGCCGGCAACCGCGTCGTGGTCGCTCAACGCCAACGTCGTCACCCCGGCCTCCGCGGCAGCCTCCACCACCCCGGCCGGCGCCAGCTGCCCGTCGGAGACGGTCGAATGGCTCTGCAGCTCGATCAGCACCCGCAGCAGGCTAATGGCTTTGCGGATGCGACCCTGGTCGTCACAGGACCGGCACCTGTCTCGTCTAATGGACATGCAGAGCAGCGATCCCTTCTCAGCCTGTCGCCCCCGACTGCTCGGGATCGCCTACGCGATCGTCGGCGAGGTCGGTGCGGCGGAGGACGTCGTCCAGGACGCCTGGCTGCGCTGGCAGAGCGCCGGCCGGGTCGAGGTCGCCAACGCCGAAGCGTTCCTGGTCACCGTCGTCACCCGGCTGGCGATCGACCGCCTGCGCTCGGCCCAGGTGCGACGGGAGACCTACGTCGGCACCTGGCTGCCGGATCCGCTGGTCGCCGACCCCGACGATCCCGAGAGCCTCGCGATCGAGGCGGAAGAGGTGAGCCTGGCGCTGCTGGTGGCGCTCGAGCGCCTCGACCCGGTCGAGCGGGCGGTGCTGGTGCTGCGCGACGTCTTCGACGTCGAGTACGCGGAGATCGCCGACGTGATCGACGTCTCGCCGGCCAACGCGCGGCAGATCGCCAGCCGCGCTCGCGCCCACGCCGGCGACGAGAGCCGCCGCCGGCCGGTCGCTGCGGAGGAGCAGAGGCAGCTGACCGGCGCCTTCCTGCTCGCCGCCCGCGACGGCGACGTCGACGGCCTGCGCGACCTGCTCGCCGCCGACGCGGTCCAGTACTCCGACGGCGGCGGCAGGTCGGTCGCGGCTCGCAAGCCGGTCCGCGGCGCCGAGAGGATCGCCCGCTTCTACGCGGCGACCCGGCGCAGTGGCCGGATGCCGAGCGACCTGCGGGCGACGCCCGTGCTCGTCAACGGCGAGCTCGGCGTCCAGCTCGACGACCCGACCGGGGCGCTGTTCGCGATCACCGCGCTCGAGATCGCCGACGGGCAGGTGCTGGCGATCCGCAACTTCATGAATCCCGACCGCTTCGACCGCTTCCGCCACCGATCCTGAGGGGCTCCGATGCAACTCCAGCGCACCCTGCCGCACGCCGATCCGCTCGCACCGCAATCGCAACCGCGCCGCGCCGCGCTGCGCCTGCTCGGCGCGCCGCTGGCGGTGACGCTCGAGGGGACGGCCCCCTTCCGCCTCGTTGTCTGGCACCTCACCCCGATCCTGATGCGCCTGACCGGCGGGCGTATCGCCGCCTTCCTGCCGATGCCGGTCGGCGTGATCGATACGCGCGACCTCCGCAACGGCAGGCGCCACCGCCGCTGCGTCGTTTACTTCGACGACGGCGAGGGCCTGGTCGTGATCCCCAGCAAGGGCGGCGCCGCCGAGGATCCGCACTGGTACCGGAACGCCCTCGCGGAACCGGAGGTCAGCTTCGAATCGCGGCCTTTCCGAGCCGAGCCGGTCGCCGAGGAGGCGGAGCGGCGGCGGCTCTGGGATCTCGCCGACCGCCTCCATCCCGCCACCGCCGAATACCGCCGCCGGGCCGCCCGCAGCGGCCGCGCGATTCCCATCCTGCGACTGCTTCCGCGCTGAGAGGCGAGTCGCCTCGCTCTGCGGACGATCCGCGGCGCAGCCAAATAGACTGCGCCGCCGTGAGCTCGATGTTCCAGAAGGTCCTGATCGCGAACCGCGGCGAGATCGCCATTCGCGTCGCCCGCACCCTGCGCGAGATGGGCATCACCTCGGTCGCCGTCTACTCGGAGATCGACCGCGACGCGCCGCACGTGCGCGAGGCCGACGAGGCGTTCCTGATCGGCCCCGCGGTCCCGGCCGAGAGCTACCTGAACATCTCGAAGATCATCGAGACGGCCAAGCAGGCGGGCGCCGAAGGGATCCATCCCGGCTACGGCTTCCTCGCCGAGAACGCCGAGATGGCGCGCGCCTGCGCCGACGCCGGGATCACCTGGATCGGGCCGCCGCCGGAGGCGATCGAAGCGATGGGCTCGAAGACGCGGGCGCGCGAGATCATGAAGGAGGCCGGGGTGCCGATCGTCCCCGGCGCGACCGAGGTCGCCAAGGACCTCGACGACGCGCGCCGGCAGGCCGAGGAGGCCGGCTACCCGGTCGCCTGCAAGGCCGCGGGCGGCGGCGGCGGCAAGGGCTTCCGCGTCGCGATGACCCCCGACTGACCTGCAGGAGGCATTCGAGGGCTCGGGCCGCGAAGGCGAGAAGTTCTTCGGCGACGACCGCGTCTACGTCGAGCGCTACCTCGAGGACCCGCGCCACGTCGAGGTCCAGGTGCTGGCCGACTCGCACGGCAACGTGATCCACCTCGGCGAGCGCGACTGCTCGATCCAGCGCCGCCATCAGAAGGTGATCGAGGAGGCTCCGGGCCCGCACGTCGACGCGGAGATGCGGGAGCGGATCGGCAAGATCGCCACCGACGCGGCGGCCGCGGTCGGCTACCGCGGCGCCGGCACGATCGAGGGGATGCAGGTCGGCGAGGAGTACTTCTTCCTCGAGATGAACACCCGGGTCCAGGTCGAGCACTGCGTGACCGAGATGGTCACCGGCGTCGACATCGTCCGCGAGCAGGTCCTGGTTGCCGCCGGCGAGCCGCTCTCGCTCGGCCAGGACGACCTCGAGATGCGCGGTTGGTCGATCGAGTGCCGGATCAACGCCGAGAACGCGGCGAAGAAATTCGCCCCGGCGCCGGGACCGATCGGCGACTCCTACCGCGAGCCCTCCGGGCCGGGCGTCCGCGTCGACTCCGGCGTCGAGGGCGGCTCCGAGGTGACGCCGATGTACGACCCGATGGTCGCCAAGCTGATCGTCTGGGACGTCGACCGCGAGAAGGCGACGCGCCGCATGCTGCGCGCACTCGGCGAATATGACTCCGGCGGCCTCACCACCCTGATCCCCTTCCACGAGGCGATCCTGGCGACCGACCAGTGGCGCGACGGCGAGACCTGCCGCGACCTGATGGAGGACGCCGACTGGCTCAAATCGACCGCGCCGAAGACCGCACCCGCTCCGGCCGAAGCCGAGGACAAGGAGCTGCTCGAGCGCGACTACAAGGTCGAGGTCTCGGGCAGGCTCTTCGACGTCAAGGTGATCGGCGAGGCACCGGCCGGCGGCGTCGCAGCAGCCGCCGCCGGTGGCCGCAAACCGCCCAAACGCGAGCGCAAAGGCGGCGGCGGGCCGTCTGCCTCGAGCACGTCGCTGCCCTCGCCCCTACAGGGGACCGTCCTCAAAGTCGCCGTCTCCGAGGGCCAGGAGGTCGCCGAGGGCGACCTGGTCTGTGTGATCGAGGCGATGAAGATGGAGAACGAGATCACGGCCCACCGGGGCGGCAAAGTGACCGCGGTGAATGTGGCCGAGGGCGGCGCGGTTGGTAGCGGCGACGTTATTGCGGTCATCGAGTAGCGGTTAGCGGCTGACGACTCGCTTCGTAGCGGGTTCGAGGAGGGGGATCCGGCAAGGGTCCTCTACGCCTACCACCGGCAGAGCCGGTGGAACCAAGATCGCGCCTTCGGCGCGAGGAATATTCACGAGCTGTGGAGGCTAGGAGGACCCTTGCCGGATCCCCCCAACGACACGAGCCCCGGAGGAAGAAAGGCCACCCACACTTGTTTAAAAGCTGATTGACCCTGGGCGAGCGCCCGTGTACCGGCAGCTCTCCTACTCACGTGGGGGCGTCGCCCGCTGATGGTGGGCTTACTTCGGGAGGAGGGTCACCCACCTCCTCCCTCCTAGGACTGCCGCCCTATTTCCCCGGTTTAGGCGCCCTTTTGTGATGTTCTTTTTCTTCGCGTTCCTTCTGTTTGCGCGCTTCTTCTTCGCGCCGTTCCTTGTCGACCTTCTGCTGCTGTTCCTTGGTCAGCGGGAATTTGGGCGCGGGTTCGGAGCATTTCTTGCCGACGCAGGCCTCGAGGCGGATCAGCTGGGCGTGGAGGAAGGCGCGGATCGGGAAGTAGTTGGGGTCGCGGGCGATGTTGTTGAGCTCGTAGGGGTCCTTGTTGATGTCGTAGAGCTCTTTCTCGCCGTCGGGCCACTCGATGTACTTGTAGGGGCCGAGGCGGATTCCCTCGTAGTCCTTGGGCGGGGCGACGATCGAGGCGTTGGCGCTCGGCCCGCTGCCCCCGGTGGCGCCCGAGGCGCTGGCCGGGCGCGCGTAGGTGGTGCCTTCGGTCTCCGGGGCGCCGCCGTTCTGCTGGACGTCGGCGGTTTCGACGAACGACTCGAACAGCAGCGGCCGCCGGGTCCGCAGTTCGGGATCCTTCATGTAAGGGGTCAGGGAGCGGCCGTCGATGCTCTTGTCCGGAGTCACTTCGGCCAGTTCGAGCATCGTCGGCGCGATGTCGGTCACCGAGGCCAGCTCGCCGGTGCTGGTGTTCGGCTTGATGCCCGGGCCGCGAATCAGCAGCGGCAGGTGGGTCGAGGGCTCGTAGGCGAGGAACTTGCCGCCGGTCAGGCGGTGCTCGCCGTAGAAGAAGCCGTTGTCGGAGGTGAAGATGACGTAGGTGTTGCGGAGCCGGTGCATCGCCCCCAGCGTCTGCATGATCGCGTGGACCCCGTCGTCGACCGAGCGCAGCGACTCGAGGCCCTTCTGGTAGTAGACGCGGTAGGTGTGGATTTCCTGCGGCGAGAGGTAGGGAGCTTCGCGGATGAAGCGCGGCTTGTCGTTGACGTTGCCCTCGTTGAAGCCCTGCGAGCGGCTGTGCGGGTAGGGGGCGCCGGCGAAGCTGCCGTAGTGGCGCGTCGCCGGCTCCGGCCCGGCCGGGCGGCGGAAGTCGCCGTGCGGGGCCGTGTAGTCGAGCTGCAGGTAGAAGGGCTGTTCGGCCGGGGTGCCGAGCAGCTCTTCGGCACAGATCCGGTTGAGGACGTCGGTCAGGTAGAGGCAGGGTTTGCCGTTGGTCGGCGCCGACGGGCAGCCGGCGTCGTCGCGTTCGCCGTATTCGCGCGTTTCCCAGCTGCCGGAATCGCCGAAGGGGCCGTCGACGACGCCGTTGTCGTTGAGCGAGTAGCCGTAGAAGTAGTGGTCGGTGTCGGAGTTGAGCACCGTGTGCCAGGCGCTCCAGCCCGGCGGCTCTTCGGTCGGGGTGCCGTACGGCGGTTCGCCGTAGCCGTTGAGGAACTTGCCGACGTGGATCGTCCGGTAACCGGCCCCCTGCAGCCAGGTGGCGAGGTTGTGGGTGGCGGCGGCCCGGTAGCGGAAGCCGCTGTAGCCGCCGTTCGGCTCGACGTTGCCTTTGACGCCGTCGTTGTGGGCGTAGCGGCCGGTGAGGAGGCTGGCCCGCGAGGGGGTGCAGAGCGGGTAGGAGTCGTAGTAGCGATCGAAGGTGATGCCTTTTTCGGCGATTTCGGAAAGCGTGTAGGGCATCGCCGCGACCGGCACGCCGCCGGCCGGCGAGATCGCCGCGTAGAGCTGGTCGAGGGTCTGGTCGTCGGTCTGGATGACGACGAAGCTGGGGCGCGGCTTGGTGGTCGTCGGTTCGCCCGGCACTTCGGCCGCCTGGGCGCGCGTGTCGAGCAGCAGGACCAGGGTCGCGAGCGCGGCCAGCACCGCGACCGCGCCGACGAGCGCGGCGACCGCGAGTGGACGCGGAACCGAGGTTTGGCTGGAATGCGCGAACTTCTGCATGGGTAACGGCGCCTAGGGTGCAAAACCGGCTCTGAGGGCCGGAGTTGCGCAGTGAACGCTAGAAAACGGAGGAGACGGGGTCGGGCCAGCGCCCGGATGCGGCCCGATCGGGCCTCAACCGGCCCCGAGTTTTTTCGCTGCGTCGCGGAAGTTCTTGACGGTCGCGCTGGGCGCTTTGCGACCCTCGAGTTTCTCGTTGTGGCGGTTGACCCAGATCACCGGCACGTTCATTTTCAGCAGCGGCGCGACGTCGCTGGCATAGCCGGAGGCGATGTGGATCCAGCTTTTCTTGCCGCCGATCCGCCGCGCGGCCTCTTTGAAGTGGACCGGGTCCGGCTTGTAGCTGCGGACCTGCTGGGCGGTGACGACGAGGTCGAGTTCGGTGCGCAGGTGGCGGCGCGAGATCCCCAGCAGTTTGTCGTCGATGTTGGAGACGATGCCGATCTCGTACTTCTTCCCGAGCCGGTCCATCGCCGCGTTGGCCTCGCGGAACGGCAGCCAGTAGGCGACGCTGTTGGGCAGGAACTGGGCCCGCGAGGGCTCGATTTCCCAGCCCTGCTCGCCGGCGACTTTGACGATCGTGCGGCGCAGCACCTCGGCGTAGAGCTCGTAGGAGCCGGCCATGATTTCCGCCTCGACTTCGAAGAAGCGCTGCAGGAACGGGCCCTCCTCGAAGCTGAAGCCGTCTTTCGAGGCCTCTTTCTTGACCGCTTCGACGATGCCTTTCTCCCAGTCGATCAGGGTGCCGTAGCAGTCGGTGGTGACCCACTCGATGTTTTTGAGGCTGGGCAGTGCCATTGGGCGCGGCATTATGCCAATACCCCCGTTTGCAGGGTCTGCGCCCACCTGCGTGCAGCCCGCTGCCCGACTCGGATAGGGTCCCCGGCCGCGCCATCCGGCCCTCCCCATGGACCTCCTCGAATACCAGGGCAAGCAGCTCTTCGCCAAGCACGGGATCGCCGTGCCGAGCGGCGAGGTCGCCGAGGACGTCGCCGCGGCGGTCGCCGCCGCCGAGCGAATCGGCTACCCGTGTGCGATCAAGGCCCAGGTGCTGATCGGCGGCCGCGGCAAGGCCGGCGGCGTCAAGATCGCCAAGGACCGGGCCGAGGCCGAGCAGTTCGCCGCCGACATCATCGGCATGGACATCGTCGGCCCGCACGGCGAGGGGCCGTTCCGGGTCGACTCGGTCTGGGTCGAGGGCGGCTCCGACATCGCCGCCGAGTACTACGCCTCGGTGATCCTCGACCGCGGCGAGAAGAAGCTGCTGGCCATGGTTTCGACGCAGGGCGGGATGGACATCGAGGCGGTCGCCGCCGAGAGCCCCGAGGCGCTGATCAAAGTCCACGTCGACCCGACCCGCGAGTTCGACGCCGCCGCAGCTCGCGAGATCGCCGCCGCCGCGAAGCTCGCCGAGGACGCGCTCGACAGCGCCGCCGAGGTGCTGGTGAAGCTGGTCGAGGTGGCGCGCGATGAGGACGCGACGCTGATCGAGGTCAACCCGCTGATCGTCACCGCCGACCGCGACGTGGTCGCCCTCGACGCCAAGGTGACGATCGACGGCAACGCCCTCTTCCGCCACCAGGACCTGGCCGAGGTCGCCGACACCGCCGAGGACCCGCTCGAGCAGATGGCCAAGGACAAAGGCCTCACCTACGTCAAACTCGACGGCAACGTCGGCATCCTCGCCAACGGCGCCGGGCTCTGCATGTCGACGCTCGACGTCGTCGCCCAGGCGGGCGGCGCGCCGGCCAACTTCCTCGACGCCGGCGGCGGCTCGAAAGCCGAGGCGATCGTCAACGCCCTGGAAGTGATCACCGCTGACGAGAAGGTCGACGCGATCCTCTTCAACATCTTCGGCGGCATCACCCGCTGCGACGAGATCGCCAACGGCATCATCACCGCCTCCCAGCAGATCGGCCTCGACCTGCCGCTGGTGGTGCGGCTCGACGGCACCAACTCCGAGCAGGGGCTGGCGATCCTCGCCGAGGCGAACCTGCCGAACCTGACCCAGGAGCGGACCATGCTCGATGCCGCCCGCCGGGTCGTCGAGCTGGCCGGGAGCGGCTCATGAGCATCATCGTCGACGAGCGCACGAAGCTGGCGGTCTCCGGGCTGACCGGCCGCGAGGGCTCCTTCCACGGCCTCCGCAACAAGGCCTACGGGACCGACCTGGTCGCCGGCGTCACCCCCGGCAAGGGCGGCCAGGACGTCGAGGGCACGCCGGTCTTCGACACGATCAAGGAGGCCGTCGAGGAGGCGGGCGCCAACACCTCGATGATCTTCGTGCCGGCGCGATTCGCGGCGCCGGCGATCGACGAGGCGATCGAGTCCGGGGTCGAGACGGTGATCGCGATCACCGAGGGCATCCCGGTCCTCGACATGCTCAACACCTACTGGAAGGCGAAGCAGGCGGGCGTGCGGCTGATCGGGCCGAACTGCCCCGGCATCCTCTCGCCGGGCAAGGCCAACGTCGGCATCATCCCCGCCCAGTTCTTCGACCCGGGCCCGATCGGCGTCGTCTCCAAGTCGGGGACGCTGACCTACCAGATCGGCAACGAGCTGAAACAGGCCGGCACCGGCAACTCCTCGATCGTCGGCATCGGCGGCGACCCGATCGTCGGCTCCGACTTCATCGACATCCTCACCCTGTACGAGGCCGACCCCGACACCGAGCTGATCGTGATGGTCGGCGAGATCGGCGGCGACGCCGAGGAGCGGGCCGCCGAGTTCATCGCCAGCGAGGTCTCGAAGCCGGTGGTCGCCTACATCGCCGGCTTCACCGCCCCGCCCGGCAAGCAGATGGGCCACGCCGGCGCGATCATCTCCGGCTCCTCCGGCACCGCCGCGGCGAAGAAGGAGGCGCTCGAGGCGAAGGGCGTCCGGGTCGGCGAAAGCCCGACCGAGGCCGCCGCGATCGCCGCCGAGCTCCTCCGCTCGCTCTGAGGGCCGAGCGGGTCGGCGCATTGCTACTGTCGAAGTGATGGCCGGCGGCACGATCTCATTCGCGCGCGGCGCTCCGAGCGCCGACATCCTCCCCCACGAGCAGGTGCGGGAGGCGGCGGCGCGGGCGCTCGCCGACGACTGGGAGACGGCGCTCTCCTATGGCGTCGGGATCGGCCACCCGGGCCTCTGCAAGTGGGTTGCCGAGCGGCACGGTCACTACGACCCGGCCCAGGTGATGATCACCAACGGCTCGCTCGAGGCGGGCGCGATGCTGTTCGCCGCCAAGGTCTCGCCCGGCGACCGGGTGGTGGTCGAGCAGCCGACCTACGACCGCACGCTGCTGCTGCTGAAGCAGCTCGGCGCCGAGCTGGTGCCGGTGCCGCTGGAGGCCGACGGGCTCGACGTCGGGGCGCTCGAAGCGGCGCTCGCCGAGGGCCCGATCAAGCTCGCCCACGTGATTCCCAACGCCCACAACCCGGCCGGCTGCACGCTCTCGCCGGAGAAGCGGCGGCGGCTGGTCCAGCTCGCCGCCGAGCACGACTTCTGGCTGTTCGAGGACGACCCCTACCGCGAGCTGCCGTTCGCGGGCGAGCCGCTGGAGACGATGGCCTCGCTCGACGAGGCCGGCAAGGTCCTCCACGCCTCCTCGTTCTCGAAGACGGTCAGCCCCGGCGTCCGCGTCGGCTACCTGGCTGGGCCGCAGGAGGAGATCGCGAAGCTCGCGAAGCACGCCAACGAGACCTACATCTCGCCGAACATGCTGGCCGAGTCGATCGTGCTGGAGCTCTGCCGCTCGGGCGAGCTCGACCGCAACATCGAGTTCGTCAAAGGCGAGCTGAAGGCGCGCTGCGAGGCGCTGGTCGAGGCCCTCCGCGAGCAGATCCCGGAGGCCGTCTTCGTCGTCCCCGAGGGGGGCTACTTCCTCTGGCTCGACCTCGCCGAGGGCACCGACACGCCGGCGCTGCTGGCCGAGGCGAAAGGCGAGGGCGTCTCCTTCGTCGCCGGCCCCGACTTCATGATCGAGGGCGGCGAGAACAGCCTCCGCCTCTCCTTCGCCCCGGTGCCCGCCGACCAGGCGGCCGAGGGCGTGCGGCGGATCGCCACCGCCCTCGAGCGCGTCCGCTCCGGCTCCCCGGCCTGACCAGGCGGCTGCAAACCTGCGCCTGGGGGTGTCCTCGGTCGCTCGCCTTCGGGTCACGCACCAAAGTGCGCTCCCCTCGTCTCGCTCCCTGCGTCCTACCCAGGCTTGGTTTTCGCCCCCTGGTCGCCGTCGCGGCGGCTTGAGTTAGCGGCCGTAGCGGTCGTTGCTGAGAACGAGCTGCTCGGGGATCGCGGCGCGGGGGGGCGGCGCCGGGTCGGCGCGGACCGAGACCGTCTCGGCGACGCTGCGGCTGACCTCGTGCTTGCCGTCGGCGGAGGCGATCACGACCGTCTCCTCGTCGGAGCTGTCGAGCTTGCCCTCGAGGCCCGGCTCGAGGCCGGCGCCGCGCAGGTAGTGGAGCAGCTCCTCGGCCTCGTTCTCGAAGCGCAGGACGACGACGTCGGCGCCGACCTCGACGTCGGCCAACAGCGATCCCTGCTCGCGGATGCCCTCGACGATCGGGTGGCCGTGCGGGCAGGTGGTCGCGTCGCCGATCGCGAGGCGCATTTTCTCCTCGAGCACCGGTGACATCGCGTGCTCGATCCGCTCCGCCTCCTCGTGCACCTCGTCCCAGGGGATGCCGAGGACGTCGGTGAGGAAGCGCTCGATCATCCGGTGGCGGCGGACGATGTAGCTGGCGTGCTCGCGGCCGGACTCGGTGAAGGCGAGCGATTTGTCCGGGTTGCGCTCGACGTAGCCGTCGCCGACCAGGCGGCCGACCATCTCGTGCACGGTCGGCGGCGAGAGCTGCATCGCGCGGGCGATGTTGGCGCCGGTCATCGGCAGCCCCGCCTCCTCGATCCAGAACATGATCTCGAGGTACTCCTGCTCTGCGACGGTCGCGGTCTCGGCGGACACTGCTGCTCCTTCGGTCTTTAAGGCCTACCTAATGAGGCTTCCCTAATCTGTGCGACGGTGAACCCGGTCGCCCACTCGTTGCGCCAGCGCTGGCCACTTTACCTGGGCGGCGTGCTCGTCGGGCTGGTTGCCTGGAGCGCGATCAGCGCCCACGGCGGCACTCCCGACCCGACCGACAGCGGCCACCTCAGCCACGGCGCGGTGATCCTCGACAGCGGCCTGCTCGTCTTCCGCGAGGGGCTGGAGACGATCCTCGTGCTCGCCGCGGTGATCGCCAGCATGGCCGGGGCGGCGGCGGTCTACCGGCGCCCGATCGCGATCGGCGCCGGGGCCGGCTTCCTGCTCACGGTCGTCACCTGGTTCGCGGCGGTCTGGGTGCTCGGCCAGCTCGGCGCCGGCGGCCTCGCGGTGCAGGCGGCGACCGGGCTGCTGGCGGTGCTCGTCCTGCTCGTCGTCATGAACTGGTTCTTCCACAAGGTCTACTGGACCGGCTGGATCCAGAACCGCAACCGGCAGCGCAAGCGGATCGTCGAGAACGCCGGCATCGACGGCCGGCGGGCGACGCTGATCGGGCTCCTCGTCCTCGGCCTCACCTCGGTCTACCGCGAGGGCTTCGAGGTCGTCCTCTTCCTCCAGAACCTGCGGCTCGGCTACGGCTCCGGGGTGGTGCTGGAGGGCGCCGCGATCGGGCTGGCGCTGACCCTGCTGGTCGGTGGCCTCACCTTCCTCGCCCATCGCAAGCTCCACTACAAGCGGATGCTGGTCCTCACCGGGGTGATGCTCGGCGTCGTCCTGATCGTGATGGTCGGCGAGAGCGTCCAGGAGATGCAGCTCGCCGGCTGGCTGCCGACGACGACGGTGCCGCTGGCGATCCCCGGCTGGGTCGGCCTCTGGTTCGCGGTCTTCCCGACCGTCGAGGGGCTGCTCGCGCAGGTGCTGGCGGCGGGGCTGGTGCTGGGCTCCTACTTCGGCGCCCAGTACCTGCGGGTGCGGCGGCCGCGCGAGCGGGCGCTGGCGCGGCAGGCGGCGTCGCCGGCGGGCGGCACGCCTCAGGCTCGCTCGACCAACGTCGAGACGACCGCTTCGTAGAAGCCGTCGCCGTTGGCACCCTCGGTGACGGTGACGTTGTCCCAGCGGGCCAGCATCGAGCGCAGGCCGGGGTCGCGCTCGGGGCCGTTGGCGACGACGAAGAAGCGGCCGACCGCGGGCGCCACCTCGAGGTCCTCGACCGAGTCGCCGATCGCGATGCACTGCTCGCGGTCGTAGCCGCGGGCGCGGGCGTGGGCGGCGACGGCGGCGCCCTTGCTGACCTCGCGCGGGACCAGGTGGTAGGCGTGGGTCCGTCCCTCGATCGCCGCCATCGGCGCCCCGATCGCGCCGTTGTCCAGCAGCCGCAGGTCGTCGTCGCCCCACTCGGCGAGCAGCCGGTTCGCCTCCTCGACGTCGACCTTGCCGCGGAAGAGGTGGGAGAGGACGCGGCCGTGGTGCCAGGGCGAGTGGTACTCGAGGTGCTCGGGGAAGGCGTCGAAGAGGCGGCGGGGGACGCCGCGGGCCTCGATCTGCTCGTAGATCGTGCCGTCCTCGCTGGGCTCCATCGCGCCGGTCAGGATCGTCGTCTCGCCGTCGAGGGCGAAGGCGCAGCCGGCCTCGTAGATGTAGGAGGTCTGGCCCATGATCCGGGCCAGCTCGTGGACCTGGGGCTCGCGGCGGCCGGACATGATCACGATCTCGACCCCGGCCCGGTGGCAGGCCTCGATCGCCCGCGACTGGGCCATCGAGAAGCCGCCCTCGGCGTCGCGGTAGAGCGAGGCGCCCCGGCCGAGCAGGGTCCCGTCGAGATCGGTGTAAACAGCGCGGAGTGCCATTTCGAGGGCGGCGGGCGCGGTGCGCGCGGTCGCTACCGTAGCGGCGTGGGCTGGCGACTCGCCGACACGACGCTCGACCTGGACCGGCCGCTGGCCGCCGGGATCGTCAACGTGACCGTCGACTCGATGTTCGCCGGGGCGCGATCGGGGACCCCGGAGCAGGCGATCGAGGACGGGCTGGCGCTGGCCGCCGAGGGCTTCGAGATGCTCGACGTCGGCGCCGTGGCGGCGAAGTCGGGGCCGCCGGTGCCGGCCGAGGAGGAGGCGGCGGCGCTGGTGCCGGCGCTCGCAGGGCTGGCGGCGAAAACCGAGCTGCCGCTCTCCGCCGACACCTTCTCGGTCGCGGTGGCGCGGCGGGCGCTCGACGCCGGCGCGGACGCGGTCAACGACATCTCCGGCGGCGGCGAGGAGATGTTCGAGCTGGTCGGCGAGCGCGAATGCGGCTATGTGCTGATGCACATCGAGGGGCCGCCGCGGCGCGACCGGCCGTGGCGGGAGCACGACGACGTGGTGGCCCATCTGCTGGCCTGGTTCGAGGCGCGGGTCGAGCTGGCCCGCGAGCACGGCGTCGATCCCGAGCAGATCGCGATCGACCCCGGCCTCGACTTCGACCTCAGCCCCGAGCAGGACCTCGAGATCCTGCGCCGGCTCGGCGAGCTGCGGGCGCTGGGGCTGCCGCTCTACGTCTCGCTCTCGCGCAAGGACTTCATCGGCGCCGTGCTGGCCGGCTCCTGGGAGGAGCGCTGGCCGCCCGAGCGGCGCGAGTGGGGGACGGTGGCGGCGGTGACGCTGGCGGTGCGCGAGGGCGCCGACGTCCTGCGGCTGCACGACCGCAGCGCGGTGCAGGCGATGCGGGTGGCGGGGCTGATCGCCCGTGGCTAGGGCCGCGAAGGGCGCCTCGCTGCTCGGCAGCCCCTGGGCCATTGCAATGGACCCGGCGCGCCGCGACGGCCGCGTCGTCGCCGAGAGCGTCGAGCCGGAGCGCCGCTCGCGGCCGGCGCCGCTGCCCGCCGAGCTCGACCCGGGGCTCGCCGAGGCGCTCCGCCGCTCCGGGGTCGAGACGCTCTACACGCACCAGCTGCGCGCCTGGGAGCTGGCCGCCGACTCGAACCTGGTGATCACCTCCGGCACCGCCTCGGGCAAGAGCCTCGCCTTCAACCTGCCGGTGCTCGACGGGATCGCCGCCCAGCCCAAGCACCGCGCGCTCTACCTCTACCCGACCAAGGCGCTCGCCCAGGACCAGGCGCGGAAGCTGGCGCTGCTGCGGCCGCCGGGCCTGCGCGAGGCGATCTACGACGGCGACACGCCGCGCGAGGAGCGGCCGGCGATCCGCCGCAAATCGAACCTCGTCCTCACCAACCCGGACATGCTCCACGTCGCCGTCCTCCCCAACCACAAGAAATGGGGCGACTTCCTCGCCAACCTGCGCTGGGTCGTCGTCGACGAGGCCCACACCTACCGCGGCGTCTTCGGCTCCCACGTCGCCAACGTGCTGCGGCGGCTGCGGCGGCTGGCGCGCGCCTACGGGGCCGAGCCGCGCTTCCTGCTCGCCTCGGCGACGATCGCCAACCCGGTCGAGCTGGCCGAGCGGCTGGTCGGGACCCCGTTCGAGCTGGTCGACGACGACGGCGCCCCGCGCGCCGGCCGCGAGCTGGCGATGTGGAACCCGCCGCTGATCGACGAGCGCAGCGGCACCCGCCGCTCGGCGCTCGGCGAGGCGGCCGACCTGCTGGCGGAGCTGGTCAGCCAGGGCGTGCGGACGATCTGCTTCCTCAAAAGCCGGCGCGGGATCGAGCTGATCCAGCGCTTCGCCCGCGAAAACCTCGAACGGCGCGGGAAGCCGGAGCTGGCGCGGCGGATCGCCCCCTACCGCGGCGGCTACACGCCGCAGCAGCGGCGCGAGATCGAGGCGCAGCTGGCCGACGGCAAGCTGCTGGCGGTGGTCGCCACCGACGCGCTCGAACTGGGGATCGACGTCGGCGAGCTCGACGCGGCGATCTGCGTCACCTTCCCCGGCACCGTCGCCAGCCTGCGGCAGATGTGGGGCCGGGCGGGGCGGCGGCAGAAGGGGCTGGCGGTCTACGTCGCCGGCCAGGACGCGCTCGACCAGTTCTTCTGCCGCCACCCGGAGGAGTTCCTCGGGCGGCCGGTCGAGGCGGCGATCCTCGACCACGGCAACGAGCAGATCGCCTCCCGGCACCTGATCGCGGCCGCCTACGAGCTGCCGCTGACCGCCGAGGACGACGAGGTCTTCGGGCCGGAGTGGCGCGAGCGGGCGGAACGGCTGGTGGCGGCGGGCGAGCTGCGCGAGCTGGGCGGCAAGGTGTCGCCGCGGCGGCCCGAGTTCGTCGCCTCGCGGATCGCGCTGCGCTCGGCCTCGGCCGACGCGGTGGCGGTGATCGACCGCGACTCGGGCGAGATGCTCGGCCTGGTCGAGGCCGAACGCGCCTTCACCACCGTCCATCCCGGCGCCGTCTACCTGCACCTCGGGCGCTCCTACGAGGTCGAGCGGCTCGACGTCGAGGAGCGGCGGGCGATCGTCCACCGCTTCGACGGCGACTGGTACACGCGGCCGAAGAAGGAGACCGAGATCTACATCGAACGGACCCGCGAGCAGCGCCAGGTGGCCGGCGTCGAGCTCAACTTCGGCGAGGTCTCGGTGACCGAGCAGGTGATCGCCTTCCAGCGGGTCTCGATCTCCGAGCAGGAGCCGATCGACATCGTCGCCCTCGAGCTGCCCGAGCAGAGCTTCGTCACCCAGGCGCTCTGGTACGTGCTGCCGCAGGGGCTGTCGGGGGCGCTGCCGCCGGAGGCGCTGCTCGGCTCGCTGCACGCGACCGAGCACAGCCAGATCGCGGTGCTGCCGCTGATCGCGATGTGCGACCGCTGGGACATCGGCGGCCTCTCGACCAACGTCCACTTCCAGACCGGTCGCTCGACGATCTTCATCTACGACGGCTACCCGGGCGGGGTCGGGATCGCCGAGCGCGGCTACCGCGAGTTCGAGCGCCTGCTCGGCGACGCCGAGCGGCTGATCGCCGAGTGCCCCTGCGAGTCCGGCTGCCCCTCCTGCGTGCAGAGCCCGAAGTGCGGGAACCTGAACGAACCGCTGCACAAGGCGGGGGCGCTGGAGCTGATCGGGCTGATGCTGGCGGCGGCGGGGTCGGCGCCCGCGGCCCGGGAGCGGCGGGCGGCTTGAGCGGCGCGGCGAGCGGCGGGCGGCCGAGCGGGGCGGCGCGGCGGCGTCGGGCGGGGCGGCCGAGCCGGGTGCTGGCGCGGCGGCGTCAGGCGGGGCGGCCGCGGCGGTGCGGTCGCGGCAGGTGGCGGTGATCGGCGCCGGCCGGGCGGTGCCGGGGAGCGAGGCCTGGGAGCTGGCCGAAGCGGTCGGGCGGGGCTTGGCCGAGGCGGGCGTCGTGGTGGTCTGCGGCGGGCGCGGCGGGGTGATGGAGGCGGCCTGCCGGGGCGCGGCGGCGGCCGGCGGCGAGGCGGTCGGGATCCTGCCCGGCCACGAGCTCGGCGAAGCGAACCCGTTCTGCACGCGGGTGATCGCGACCGGCGTCGGCCAGGCCCGCAACCTCGCGGTCGTCGCCTCCGGCGAAGCGGTGATCGCGATCGGCGGCGAGTGGGGGACGCTCTCGGAGATCGGCCACGCCCGCACCCTGGGCCGCACCGTGATCGCGCTGCGCAGCTGGACCCTGACCGGCCGCGAGGGCATGGCCGAGGCACCGGGCGTCGAGCCCGCCGACACCGCGGCCGAGGCGGTCACCGCCGCCCTCGCCGCGCTCTAGGCCAGCGCGCTTCGGCACCGCGTTCGTCGTTTGTGTGCAGATGACGTCCAAACGACGAACGCCGCCGCACTGCGTCACTCGAACAGGCGGGCCATGAGGACGGCGGAGCGCAGCGTGCCGTCGCGGCGGCGGTAGTGGTTGCGGCGCAGTCCCTCGCGGGCGAAGCCGATCGACTCGTAGAGGGCGATCGCGGCCTCGTTCTCGGGCCAGACCTCGAGCTCGATCTTGTGGACGTCGGCCGGCCGGCCGGCGATCGCCGCCTCCATCAGCAGCCGCCCGCCGCCGCGTCCGCGGTGCGTCGGCAGCACCCACATCCCGACCGAGAGGACGCCGGCGACCCCGGTCGGCGGCAGCCCCAGCATGCCGACGACCTCGCCCTCGTCCTCGAGCACGAACAGCAGGTCGCCTTTCTTCAGGCCGCTGCGGAAGCGCTCGCTGAGCTGGGTGGCGCCGGCACCACCCTCGGTCGCCAGCCAGCGCCCTTCGTCGGCGACGACCTTCATGCCGCGGCCCATCGCCTCGCAATCGTCGATCGTCGCTCGCCGCACCTGCATCCGGCCGCAGGATAGGCGGCCTGGGACGCTGTCCTACGATGAGGCCATGTACGAGGAGTCGATCCGCGAGGAGTTCGCCGAGCAGGCCGACACCTTCGCCCGCGAGCCGGGCCTGCGGACCGAGGCGATCCTTGGCGCGATCGTCGAGCTGGTGCCGACCGACCCGACCGCCCACTGGCTCGAGGTCGCCTGCGGCGCCTCGATGGTCGGCCGCACGGTGGCGCCGCGGGTCGGTTCGCTGCACGGCGTCGACCTGACCCCGGCGATGGTCGCCAGGGCGCGCGAGGAGGCCGCCCGCGAAGAGATCACCAACGCCGAGTTCGAGGTCGGCGACGCGACCGCGCTCCCCTTCGACGACGCCAGCTTCGACGGCGCCTTCACCCGCTTCAGCCTCCACCACATCCCGGCTCCGCAGCGGGTCATCGAGGAGATGGCGCGGGTCGTGCGGCCGGGCGGCTACGTCGTCGTCAGCGACCATGCCCGTGACGACGACCCGGCGGTCGCCGCCTGGGCCGAGGAGATCGAGCGCCTGCGCGACCCGACCCACTGGGCCTGCCTCGCGCCCGGTCGCCTGGCCGCGATCGGCGCGGGCGCCGGGCTCGAGCTGGAGCGCGAGGAGCTGATCGCCTTCGAGCTCGGCTTCGAGGGCTGGCGCGACCGCAGCTCCGGCGGTGCCGGCGCGGCGGAGCTGATCGACCGGCTGCTGGAGGAGGCGCCGGCGGGTGCCGAAGCGTTCCGGGTCCTCGGCGAGGGCGCCGAGCGGCGCCTGCTGCTGCGCAACATGCTGTTCCGCTGGCGCCGCTCGTGACCAGCCAGCTGTTCCTTTTGTGCGCTATACCGACATAAGGAACAGCTCAGCGGGCTCGGCCCGGCCAGAGCTGGCGCAGCGCCAGGATCGCGAGGGCGTGCGACCAGGCGAGCGGCGTCGTCGAGCGGGGGACGCCGGTGTGGGCGTCGACGCGCTCGGGCAGGGAGCCGGCCGGGGTGGCGGCGCGGCGCAGGTCGGCGAGCAGGCGCAGGGCGGCGGCGCGTTCGCCGAGCGCGGCAAGCGACCAGGCGCTCCAGGCGGTCGGCGCGGTCCAGGGGTCGGCGCCGCCGGTCCAGCCGGCGCCGGGGGTGATGCCGTAGGGCGTGGCGTTCGCGGCGAGGTGCAGGAGGGTGCGCCGCGCCGCGGGGTAGAGGCTGGGTGAGGAGAAGGGCCGGACCGCCCAGGCCGCCGCCGAGTCGAGGCCGGAGGAGGGGTTGCCCGCTTCGCGGACGAGGCCGCGCGGAGTGCCGAATTCGCGGGCGATCAAGACCTCGTTGCCCGCGCGGCCCGCGCCCGCCGCCTCGCCCGTCCCGGGCTGTTCCTTTTCCCCGCTATTCCGGCATAAGGAACAGCCAGATGAGTTGGCGGCGAGGGCGTTGCCGAGGAATTCGCCGGGCGGGCCCTCCTGGTAATCGGCGCGGTCGCGCCAGCGGTCGGGAACCCCGCCGGCTGGGGCCCCGAGCCCGGCGGCACGGTCCGCGGCGGCGGTCCAGCCGCCCGCGTCCCCCTCGGCCGCGCGCCCCGGCACGGGTTCGCCCTCGCCGCTGAAGCGGGCAGCCGGCGCCGCTGGCGCCGCGAGGGCGTCGAGGAAGCCGGCGACGCGGCGCGCCTCGCCGCGGTAGCCGGCGTGCGCGTAGGCGATCGCCGCCGTCGCCGCGTCCCGCGGCCAGACGTAGGCCCAGCCGTCCCGCGCCCCCGCGGCCACGGCCCCGATGTGCCGGTCGGTGAGCGCGTGCAGCACCAGCAGCGAACGCCCGTACATCGCCCGCGCCCACGCCGGCGCCCCGGCGCCGAGCGGCCGCGCCCGCGCCAGCCAGCCGCGGTCCGCGCCCGCGGCGCGCGCCGATGACCGACACCGCGCTCCCGCCCGGCGGCCGCCTCCCCACCCAGCAGAGCAGTTCACGCACCGCCCCGGTCCCCCGCTGCCGGCACCGCACCCCCGCCGCCACGTCGACGCTCACCGACGCCGACGCCCGTACCCCCGCCGGCGCCCGCGCCGTCACCACCGTCCCCAGCGCCTCGCCGCTCGCCGCCGTCCGCACCACCGCCCGCACCCGCCCGAAGCCCGCCACCGTCCGCACCACGTTCGTCCCGGCCACGTACGTCTGCCGCACCGAGTCCGCGCGCCAGAGCGGCTCCGCGTCGCCGCCCCCGACCCGCACCCGCGGCACCACCCCGGTCGCCGCCGGCACCGTCCCGGCCGCCTGCCGCGCCGAAGGGTTGTCGATCAGCGCCCGTCCCGCCGGGCCCGGCGCCCGCAGGTCGACCACGTCGCCGTAGGCGTCGACCGCCGCCGTCATGCCGCCGCTCCCGCTCACCGCGGTCCCCAGGAACGGCGGCGGCAGCCCCGGCAGGGCCGGCGGCGTGCGCGGATCGGCGTTCGAGCCGCCGGAGACGAGGATCAGCGCCAGCGCCGGGCGGCGACGGTGAGCAGCGCTGCGCGGGCGATTGCCATGCCCGAATGCAAGCAGGCGCCGCCCGTATCTCTGACATGCTCCTCGCGTGGACCTGATCTTCATCCCCGCCTGGAACGAGGAGGACACGGTGGCCGCCGTGGTCGCCGACGTGCGCGCCCAGATGCCCGACGCCGACGTCCTCGTGGTCGACGACGGCTCCACCGACCGCACCGCCGAACGGGCCGCCGCCGCCGGGGCGCGGGTCGCCAGCCTCCCCTTCAACCTCGGTCTCGGCGCCGCCCTGCAGACCGGCTACCGGATGGCCTACCAGGGCGGCTACGAGTACTGCGCCCACCTCGACGGCGACGGCCAGCACCCGCCGGCCGAGGTCAAGCGGCTGCTGGTGCAGCTGACCGAGGGAGACGCCGACCTGATGATCGGCTCCCGCTACCACACCCCCGGCGAGGCCGACGCCGAGGAGTACAAGCCGACCTTCAGCCGCCGGATCGGCATCAGCCTCTTCCGGACCCTGCTCAGCCTCACCACCCGCCAGCGCTTCACCGACACGACCAGCGGCATGCGGGCCGGCAACCGCCGGGTGATGGAGCTGTTCGCCGACAGCTACTCGCCCGACTTCGGCGAGATCGAGTCGCTGCAGCTGGCGCTGCGCGAGGGGCTGACCGTCGAAGAGATGCAGGTGCGGTTCCTGCCCCGCGAGGGCGGCACCTCCTTCCTGACGCCCCTGCGCTCGGCCTTCTTCATCTTCAAGAACGTGATCGTGCTGCTGGTCGGGCAGTTCAAGCCGCGGACGGGCGGGGTGCGCTCGCACGAGCCGTGACCCGATGGAGCCGACGACGCAATACGCTGACTCGGCAGGGGTGAGCATCGCCTATCAGGTGCACGGCGAGGGCCCGCTCGACCTCGTCTTCGTCCCCGGTTTCGTCTCCCACGTCGAGCTGTTCTGGAGCGAGCCGGCGGTCGCCGCCTTCTTCCGCCGCCTCGCCTCCTTCACCCGCCTGGTCGTCTTCGACAAGCGCGGCCAGGGTCTCTCCGACCGGCTCGGGCGGCCGCCGACGCTGGAGGAGTCGATGGACGACCTGCGGGCGGTGATGGACGCCGCCGGTTGCGAGCGGCCGGCGCTGATGGGCGTCTCCGAGGGCGGCCCGATGTCGCTGCTGTTCGCCGCCAGCCACCCGGAGCGGGTCGGCTCGCTCGTCCTCTATGGGACCTACGCGCGGATGGTCGAGGGCCCGGACTATCCGCTCGGCGTGCCCGCCTGGGTGATCGACCGGCTCGGCGAGCTGATTCGCGACGAGTGGGGCGGCCCGGTCGGGATCGGGTACTGGGCCCCGAGCGCGGTCGGCGACGCCGGCTTCGAAGAGTGGTGGGCGCGCCTCCTACGCTTCGGCACCAGCCCCGCCGGCGCGGTCGCGCTGCTCGACCTCTACCGCGAGCTCGACGTGCGGGTGGCGCTGCCGGCGATCGAGGCGCCGACCCTGGTCCTCCACCGCCGCGGCGACCGGATGGTCCGCGTCGACCAGGGCCGTTACCTGGCCGAGCGGATCGCCGGCAGCCGCATCGTCGAGCTGGCCGGCGAGGACCACCTGCCGTTCACCGAATCCGAGGAGCTGCTGGCCGAGGTCGAGGAGTTCCTGGTCGGCAGCCGCGACGCGGTCGAATCCGAGCGCGCCCTGGCGACGATCCTCTTCACCGACCTGGTCGACTCGACCGCCAAGGCGGCCGCGCTCGGCGACCGCGCCTGGCGCCAGCTGCTCGAGCGCCACGACGCCGCCGTCCGCCGCCAGCTCGCCCTCCACCGCGGGCGCGAGGTGAAGACGGTCGGCGACGGCTTCCTCGCCACCTTCGACGGCCCCGCCCGCGCGATCCGCTGCGCCGCCTCCCTCCGCGACGAGCTCGCCCCGCTCGGCCTCGAGGTCCGCGCCGGCATCCACACCGGCGAGGTCGAGCTGATCGGCGAGGACGTCGGCGGCATCGCCGTCAACATCGGCGCCCGCATCGGCGCCGCCGCCGGCTCCGGCGAAGTCCTCGTCTCCAGCACCGTCCGCGAGCTGGTCGTCGGCTCCGGCCTCGAATTCGTCGACCGCGGCGTCCGCTCCCTCAAGGGCGTGCCGGGCGAGTGGCGGTTGTTCGCGATCGCCTAGCTAGGGTCGGGGGCGTGCCCTCGAAGCAGATGAGCAATCCGGTCTTCGCGCGGCTCTTCGATCGCTTCGCGGCGAAGGACAGGGGGCGCGGCGAGGACCAGCTGCGGCGCGAGTTGCTGGCGGGGCTGTCGGGAACGGTGCTCGAAGTCGGGCCGGGCAACGGGATCAACTTCGAGCACTACCCGGCGACGGTCGAGCGGCTCATCGCGGTTGAGCCCGAGCCGTACCTGCGTAGCCGCTCCGAGCAGGCCGCGGGCTCGGCGCCGGTCGCGGTCGACGTCCTCGCCGGCGGCGCCGAAGCGCTGCCTCTCCCCGACGGCTCGGTTGGCGCCGTGGTCGTCGCCGGCGTCCTTTGCTCGGTGCCCGACCAGGGCGCCGCGCTGGCCGAGTTCCGCCGCGTGCTGCGGCCCGGCGGCGAGCTCCGCTTCTACGAGCACGTGCGCTCGCGCCGGCCCGCCTTCGCCCGCTACCAGGACGCCGTCGCCACCCTTTGGCCGCGCCTGATGGGCGGCTGCATGCCGAACCGCGAGACGCTCGCAGCGATCGAGCAGGGAGGTTTCCGAATCGAGCATTGCCGCGGATTCGGCTTCCCGCCGGCGGCGCGCGCCTACCCGGTCGCCCCGCGCATCCTCGGCACCGCGCGCCTGACCGACCCGGCCCGCACGCACGGCGCCTGACCAGCTTCCGCCGGTACCATCCCACGTCGCGGCTGGGTAGCTCAGTTGGTAGAGCACACGACTGAAAATCGTGGTGTCGCCGGTTCGATTCCGGCCCCAGCCACTCCCGCCTGCCTGGCCTTGACATCGGTCTGGTAGCGTCTGCTCCGGGAACGCTCCAGTCCTGGCGTTTGATCAATGGACTGCCCGCCGTTCGCGTCGGGCCTGAGGCAGGGGGTAGGGAACATGGGGAAGTTCTTGACGCTGATCGTGACGGTCTGCGCGTTGGTCGCACTGACCGCGGTCGGGTTCGCGAGCGCCGCCAACGAAGGCCCGGTCACGGTGCAGGTGGGGAACATCAAGGTGACGGCGGACGGGGACTTCATCCCCAGCGCCCTGTCGAAGAAGAAGCTCGAACCGATCACGCTGCGGATCTCGGGCAAGGTGGCGACGACCGACGGGACCCATCCGCCGGCGACCAAGGAAGTGATCATCGAAGGCGACAAGAACGCGGTCGTCAACGCGAAGGGCATCCCGACCTGCTCCTCGGGTCAGCTGCAGTCGCGTGACACCAAGGCCGCCGAAGCGGCCTGTGGCCCAGCGATCATCGGCACCGGCAAGACGACGGTCGAGGTCGCCTTCCCCGAACAGCGGCCGATCATGGTCAACTCGAAGCTGCTGCTGATCAACGGCGGCACCGCGGGCGGCACCACCACCTGGTTCGTGCACGCGTACTTCAACGCGCCGATCACCGGGGCGATCGTCACCACCGTGAAGATCAAGAAACACCGGCACGGCCGTTACGGCACCAAAGCGGTCGCCACCGTTCCGAAGATCGCCGGCGGCAGCGGCTCGGTGACGAGCTTCAACCTGACGATCAACAAGAACGTCAAGGGCGCGGGCGGCAAGACCTACCACCCGATCATGGCCAAATGCACCGACGGCAAGTTGCAGGCCCATGCCGAAGTCAAGTTCGCGGAAGGGACGAAGGCGGCTGTGGAAGTGCTCCGCAGCTGCACCCCGAAGGGCTGAGCCAGATACCGGCGCGCCTGCCGAGCCAGGCGCGCCGGAGACGACCGCCGGAGCGCCGCTGACGCGATCGAGGGCGGCTCGGTTCCGATCTCGCGCATTTCCCTGAGATCTCTCCTTGCCGAGCCGCCCTCGATCGCGTCAGCTCTTCGGGCGCAGGTCGACGACCGCGCACGGCAGCCGCTCGGCGAGATCGATGATCTCCGGGTCACCGGTCAGCAGCTCCGCGCCTTCGGCGGCGGCGAGGGCGAGGGCGAAGCAGTCGGCGAGCGCGATCGGATGCTCCGCCTTCAGATTGGATGCCGCTCGCATCGCGCTGATGCCCGGCAGGTTCTCGGTCACCAGCCCGCGCAGCTCCTCCAACACGTCGTCGGCCTCGCGCCGGCCGTGGTCGCGGGTCGTCCGGTAATGGACCTCGACGAGGTTGATCCAGCTGATCGCCGGCCGTTCGCGGCGCACCGCCCGCTCGACCGCGGCCCCGGCCGGCTCCTCGCCGTCGAGCCAGGCGAGAACCGCCCAGGAGTCGAGGCAACGCTTCACCCGCCGCTACCGGGGCTCTTCGCGACGATCCTCGAGCAGCCGCTGCGCCATTCCGCTCTTCGCGAACCGGCCCCGGAGGGCGGACGACCGCGCCGCCCGGCGGACGACGATCCCGTCGTCGGTCGCTTCGAAATCGACGTCGGCCCCCGGTCCCAGGCCGGCCCGCTCGCGCATCTCTTTCGGGATCACGACCTGGCCTTTCGCTCCTACCCGCTGGGTCATACTTACCCAGTATAACCCCGTTTAGCTACATTCCCAGGGGATGGATCAGACGGACCTGGGCAAGCGCTTCGAGGAGCTTCACCGCGGGGCCCCGTTCGTGATCCCCAACCCCTGGGACGCGGGCACGGCGCGGGTGCTCGAGGCGCTCGGCTTCGAGGCGCTGGCGACCAGCAGCAGCGCCCTCGCCTTCACCCTCGGCCGGCCCGACGGCGGACGCCGGCCTCGACGACGTCGTCCGCCACGTCGAGCACCTGACCGCGGCGACCGAGCTGCCGGTCTCGGTCGACCTCGAGAACGGCTACGGGGCCTCGCCGGAGCAGGCGGCCCGGGCGATCGAAGCGGTGGCGGCGGTCGGCGCGGTCGGCGGCTCGATCGAGGACTTCGACCCCGAGCACGGCCTCTACGAGGCCGGCGCCGCGAGCGAGCGGATCGCCGCCGCGGTCGAGGCGGCGGCGGCGCTGCCGTTCCCCTTCGTGCTCACCGCACGGGCCGAGAACCACATCCGCGGCAACCCCGACCTCGACGACACGATCGCCCGCCTGCAGGCCTACGCGGCGGCCGGCGCCGACGTCGTCTACGCGCCGGGGCTGCGCGAGGTCGAGGAGATCGAAGCGGTCGCGGCGGCGACCGAGCTGCCGCTCAACGTCCTCGCCGTGCCCTCGCTGAGCGTCGAGCAGCTGGGCGCCGCCGGGGCGCAGCGGATCAGCGTCGGCGGCTCGCTGGCCTGGGCGACGGTCGAGGCGATGGCCGAGAACGCGGTCCGGATCCGCGACGACGGCGACCTCTCCGGCCTCCGCCCCGGCTCCCGCGTCGCCCGCTGGCTCAGCCGCGACTAGCGGCCGGTCGCCGAGAAGTGCTGGTAGTCCTTCGGCCAATCCCAGCTGCCGCCCCAGCCCCAGCCGACCGCGGCGAAGGCGGCGATGACCGGACCGCCGCGGTGGATCAGCCCCTTCGCCCGCTGCGAGCGGTCGAAGTAGGGAGCGCCCTGCGGCGGCGAGACGTAGCCGTCGGAGTCGGCGTACGGGTTCTCGATCGGGTTCAGGTCGATCGCCCGGCCGTAGGCGTGTTCGGACCAGTGGCTGGTGCCGGCGACGAAGCGGCAGTTGAAGGCGGAGGTGTTGTCGGCTTCCATGCTGCGGTCGTCGACGGCGCCGTAGGCGTCGACCAGGCGCATGCGGCGGATCGGGTAGCGGAGCGCGAAGAGCCGGTGCATGGCGGCGGCCAGCGGCCGCGCCGCGTCCGCGTTGACGACCAGGCGGCCGCGGTGGACGCGGCCGTCGAAGCCCCAGACGCGCAGCTTCAGCAGCCGCAGCCGGTGGAAGCCGACGGGGCAGCCCGGGTGCCAGGAGACGCCGGTCATCCGCTGCCGCAGCTCGGGGCCGATCCGGTGGACGCTGGCCGCGTAGCGTGGTGCGGCGGCGGCGGGGACGGGCGCGGTCGCGGCGCCGAGCAGGAGCGCGACGAGCAGCGCGGGGATGACGAAACGGCGGGAGCTCACCCGGCCGCAGGTTAGGCGACCGGCCGGAAAGCGCTACGCGGCGGCGCGCTCGGCGAGCGGCGGGTCGGCGGTCGCGGCGCCGGCGGGGAGCCAGACCGCGTCGCTGCCGTGCGGCTCGTAGGTGACGGTGCCGGCGTCGACGGCGGCGATCAGCTCCCGCTCGGTGGCCGGCAGGTCGGCGTCCTCGAGGTCGGAGGGCCGCATGATCGCGGCGATCTCGGCGGTGGTCAGGCCGATCGGCATCTCGGCGACCACCTCGGCCACCTCGCTCGGCGGCTGGCGCCGGGCGAGCGCGCCGTCGAGGTTGGCGAGCGCGGTGTCGTAGGACTCGAAAGGCTGGAAGCCGCCGACCTCGATCGTGCGGCCGTCGGGATGCTCGAAGACGATCGAGGGCGCGGTGTAGCGGACCGGGCCGTCGCTTTCTGCGTGGCGGCCCTGGACGTGGGTGGGGGTGCCCTCGGCGGCGCGGGCGCGGGCCCGGTCGCCCTCGTAGGCGGCTCGCACCCCGAGCGTGTCGATGCTGGCGACGATCGCCTCGGCGTCGAGGCCGGGGACGGTCGCCAGGGCGGCGCGCAGGTCGTCGGGATCGTCGAGCAGCCCCGGGGTCGTGAACTGCATCAGCTGCAGCGCCCGCAGCGCCGCGTAGCCGAGCGCGGGGTCGACTTCGCGGGCGGCGACGATCGCCCGGCAGCCGGGCGAGGTGCCCGCCATCCGCGGCTTGACGCCGGTCCCGAAGGGCATCCCGAAGCGGCGCTGGAACTTGCGGTGGCCGGCGGCAAGGCGGCCCGGCGTGTAGCCGCGCTCCTCGTAGCGCCGGGCGTCCTCGCTCAGCCCGATCAGCACCAGCCGCCAGTCGAGCTGGTCGCCGAAGCGCCAGCGCAGGCGGGCGATCGCCGGCCGCGAGGAGTAGGCCCAGGGACAGCCCGGGTCGGTGAAGTGCCAGACGGTTATCGCTTCCACTTATCGAAGGTTAGTGAACCTGAGACTCCGGCTCAGGAAGTGGTCGGGCAGATACCCGAACGCGGCTATCATCCGCGGCGAGCGATGGGGCTCGCTCCTTCATAACCGCGGCGCGACCGCTGATAGCTCCTACAACGTCAACCGACGCTGATAGGAGGCTGCGAGAAATGATGCGAGTCACCCGCCACCCCGGCCGCAAGCTCCTAGTGATCTACGCCGGCGGCGTCGCCGGGGCGCTGATCCGGGTCGGGCTCGCGCAGGCCTTCCCCGCCGGCGCCGGCAGCTGGCCCTGGCCGACCTTCGCCGTCAACCTCGCCGGCGCCTTCCTGCTCGGCTACTTCTTCGCCCTCTTCCGCGACCGCCCGGCGGAGAGCCTCCACCACCCCCTCCTCGGCACCGGCATCTGCGGCACGCTGACCACCTTCTCGACCTTCCAGCTCGAGCTCTACCAGCTGGTCGACGAGGGGGAGGGCGGGCTGGCGGTCGCCTACCTGGCGGCGACGCTCGCCGCCGGCTACCTGCTGCTGCGGCTGGGGATCGCGCTCGAGGCGCGGCGGCCGCGGCGGGCGCCGCTCGAGGATGAGCTGGGGGAGGAGCTCGGATGAGCGTCGCCGCCTGGGTCGCGATCGGGCTGCTCGGCGGCGTCGCCGCCGCGGGTCGGTTCGTCCTCGACTACGAGATCTCGATCCGCAACCCGGGCCCGTTTCCGCTCGGCATCCTGGCGGTCAACCTGCTCGGGGCGCTGGCGATCGGGGTGGTGGCGGGCTCGACCCTCGACGGCGAGACGGCGACGATCGTTACCGGCGGCGTGATCGGCTCCTTCACCACCTTCTCGACCTGGGTCCTCGACTCGCACCGGCTCGCGAGCGCCGGGCGGGTCGAGCTCGCCTGGCTCAACGTCGGCCTCTCAGTGATCGCCGGGTTCGCCGCCGTCGCCCTCGGCCAGTGGCTCGGCGGACTCCTTTAGCACCGCGCCCGGCGGAACAAAAGTCGAGCTAATTGGGGGTTTTTGGAGCTCGGGAGCGGGTCCGAAAACCGTCCGGCCGCGTCTCTACCTTGGATCGGGATGGACGCGCAAACGCAGATCGAGGCCCTGACGATGCCGCTCGAGCCGGCTCCCGAGCCGGAGCCGATCGAGGCGCCTGAGCCGTCGGCCGCCGCCGAGCCCGAGCCCGCGATCGAACGGCCGCCGCTCGAGGAGCCGCCGGCCCTGCTCGAGCCCGCGCCGGCAGAGCAGCCCGCACCCGAGGCGTCCGCGGAGGTCGAGATCGAGCTCGCGCGGATCCCCCTCCGCGACCTCGAGGACGGGCAGCGGGTGCGCGGCGTCTACGCGGTCCGGGCGCGCGAGCTGCGGCGCAAGCGCAACGGCGACGCCTGGCTGCGGCTCTCGGTCGGCGACGCGACCGGGACCGCCGAGGCGGTCTGCTGGGAGGCGGCCGAGGAGCTCTACGCGGTCTGCGGCAACGGCAGCGCCGTCCACGTCACCGGCGTCTTCGAAATCAGCGAGCGCTGGGGGCCGAAGATCAAGATCGCCAAGCTGCGCTGCGCCGAGCCCGAGGAGTTCGAGGCCGACGAGCTGGCGCCCGAGTCGGAGGTAGACGTCGCCGACCTCGAAGCCGGGCTGCGGCAGCTGCTGGCGACCGTCCAGGATCCCGAGCTGCGGCAGCTGCTCGATCGCTTCTTCGGCGAGGACTCGGCGACCTGGCTGCGGCTGCGCGACGCGCCGGCGGCGAAGACCTACCACCAGGCCTACCGCCACGGCCTGCTCGAGCACACGCTCTCGGTCGCCCAGGCCGTCTCCGCCTCGGCCAACTTCTTCCCCGGCATCGACCGCGACGTCGCCGTCGCCGGCGCCCTCCTCCACGACATCGGCAAGTGCGTCGCCTACAACGACGACCCGCTGGCCATCGACCTCACCGATGCCGGCCGCCTCGAAGGCGAGATCCCGCTCGGCTACTACACCGTCCGCCGTGAGATCGAGGACATCCCCGGCTTCGACCCGGCCCTCGCCCAGGCCGTCCTCCACATCATCCTCAGCCACCACGGCTCGCTCGAACACGGCTCGCCGGTCGTCCCCGCCACCCGCGAGGCCGTCCTCGTCCACATGCTCGACAACCTCGGCGGCCGCCTCGGCTCCTTCGACCGCCTCGAGCGCAACCTCCCCGCGGGGGAGTCCTGGTCCGGCTTCGACCGGGCGTTATCGGGGTCGGCGTACTTTGGCCGCCGAGCCGCCTGACGGCCACCGCCGCCAGGTCCCCCGGTCATACCTCCAGAGCGTCAATCGTGAATGACGGCGCCGCCGCCGACCGTTGAATCGCCGCCCGACCCCTTCCCGCGTGCGCTGAGTTGCCCACGCGAGCGCTGCTCTCCGCAAGGCGCGCGATCGACATCGGTGAAACTTGTTGTATGGCAGACAAGTTATTACGCTATGCTCGTGGCGACGACGATGACTCCCCGCGAAGCTTGGACGGACGCGCGACTCGACGACCTCAACGCCAAGGTCGACAACGGCTTCGCGCGGATGGACGCCCGCTTCGACAAGGTCGACGCGCGTTTCGAGAAGATGGAGGAGCGGTTCCACTCGCTGCAGCTGACGCTGATCTCCGGCCTGGGGCTGATCATCGCCGCCCTGATCGGCGTAATCGCGACCCAGATCTGAGCCGCCGCAGGTGGTTCCCTAGAACTTCGCCGTACAGCGGGTGATCTTGTGGACGTCGGCATCGGCCCGCTCGATGCACTTGAGCAGCCGTTTCGGGCTGCCGGCGCCGTGGACCTTGGCGACGTGGACGGACTGGCGGATCTGCGCCTGGACCTGCTTGTTGACTTCCTTCAGCGTCCTGTTGATCGTGGTCAGGCTGCCGCCGGGCCCGTTCAGGCCGCGGGTGCTGTTCTGGATGCTCCTGTTCACTTCGCGGTTGATCTGGCGCGAGCGTTCGAAGCCTTCGTGGGCGACCTTTTCGGTGGTGTCGAGGACCGGGCGGACGACGAAGATGCCCACCGCGGCGAGGATTCCGACAGCGACGATCAGCCGGATGACGCCGGAAGAGAGATTCCCCAGGAGGTTGCGCAGTAGTTCCACGCCGCGGGCAGCCTATCCCGCCCAGCGGCCGCTGGGAACGGTGGTCAACAGTTGTCCGCCGGACGCCCAAATAGCGGCTTTCCGGCACTGGGCGTGGGGTGGAGCGCAATGTATGCGGCGGCGGCCGCGGACTATCCTGCGGATCGTGGCGAAGGACACCGAGAAGCTGATCCGCCAGCTCTCGTTGATCTCGTTCCTGATGGCACAGGGAAGGCCGGTGTCGGCCCTCGAGATCAAGCGCGAGGTGGAGGGCTATAGCGACATGAACGACGACGCCTTCGCGCGTCGCTTCTACGCGGACCGCGCGGAGCTGGAGAGCCTTGGCATCGAGCTCGGGGTGGAGAAGCCCGGCGAGGGCTTCTTCGAGGCGGAGCTGTACTCGCTGCCGCCGGAGAACTTCTACCTCGACGCGATCAAGTTCTCCGACGACGAGCTGGCCGCCCTCTCGACCGCGCTGCTGCTGCTCACCGACGGCGGCTTCGCCTACGCCGAGCCGCTGCGGCTGGCGTTGCAGCAGGTCGCCTGGGGCCACCCGAACCCGCTCAGCGAAGGCGAGCGGGCGCCGGTCGAGATGGCGATGACCGCCTCGGCCGGTGGCCGCGACCTCTCGCAGCGGCTATCGAAGATCGAGACCGCGATCTCGCGCCGCAAGACGATCGAGTTCACCTACTTCACGATGGAGCGGGGCGAGACCGAGAAGCGCAAGGTCGACCCCTACCACCTGGTCTTCCGCGGCGGCCAGTTCTACCTGATCGGCCTCTCGCACGAGCGCGAGGCGGTCCGCGTCTTCCGCCTCTCGCGAATCCAGGGCAAGGTCGGCTACGCCTCCAAGGCCGAGCACGACTTCTCGCCGCCCGAGGACTTCGATCGCCGCGACTACGGCAGCCGCGCCGACTGGCAGCTGGGCGAGACCGCGGGGACGGCGAAGATCTTCATCCGCGAGCGGATCGCCTGGCTGATCGAGCGCGACTACGGCCGCTACGGCGAGCTCCGCAACACGAGGAAGGCCGACGGAGCCCCCGGCAAGGGCCGCGTCTTCGAGACGCCCTATGCCTCGACCCGCGAGCTGATCGCCTGGGTCCTGCGCTGGCGCGCCAACGCCGAGGTGCTGGCCCCCGACGACCTCCGCGAGGAGGCCGAGCGCCGCCGCGGGCTGCTGCTGAAGAACCACGCCAACGGCTTCGAGCCGGCCGAGACCGTCGACCGGCCGCTCCGCGACGTCCCCCGTCGCAACCGCTCCAACGGCCGCGGCGAGGCGGCGATCCGGCCCGAGCGCTTCGCCCGCCTCGTCACCCTTGCCGGAATGCTGATCGAAGCCGCCAAAGCCGGCGAGCGGCTCTCGGTCGCCGAGCTGCGCTCCCGCCTCGAGCTGACCGACGAGGAGCTGCGCGAGGACATCGACCTGCTGAACGTCGTCAACTTCGGCGGCGGCACCTACGTCCTCTACGCGGAAATCGTCGGCGACGAGATCGAGGTCGACTCCGAGCCCTATGGCGACAACTTCGCCCGCCCGGCGCGCCTCTTGCCGCTCGAGGCGAAGGCGCTGGTGGCGGCGATCGATCTCTTCGGCGACCACCTGCCGCAGTCGAACCTCGACAGCGCCCGCCGCAAAATCGTCGACGCGCTCGGCCACGATCCCTCCCACGAGGGCCTCGAGATCGTCCCCGCCGGCGGTGGCGACGCCGCCGTCGCCCGCCTCGTCAACGAGGCGATCGCCCAGAGCCGCGTGCTCGAGCTCTCCTACTACAAGGAGAACGAGGACAAGCTGACCGACCGCCGGGTCGAGCCCTACCGGCTCGAGAACGGCCGCGAGGGCTGGTACGTCGAGTCCTACGACCTCGGCAAAGAAGGCGTCCGCCATTTCAAGCTCGATCGGATCAAAGAGGCGGAGATCTCCGGGGAGGCCTTCGAGCCGCGGCCCGAGGTCGAGGAGCTGGCCGGGGTCGAGGGCTGGATGACCCATGGCGAGGTGCCGAACGCCGAGGTGGCGAGGGTCTGGGTATCGCCCGAGCGCGCCCGCTGGCTGCGCGAGGAGCGGACCGTGGTCGAGGAGCTCGCCGACGGCGCCGTCGTCGTCGAGCTGCCCTACGCGGGCAAGCCCTGGCTGGTGCGCGAGATCCTGCGCGGCGCCGGCGACCTGGTCGTGCTCGAGCCGCCGGACGCGCGCGAGGCGATCGCCAAAGAGATCGACGGCTGAGGCTCGTGCATCGACCACCGAGAGGGGGGTGAATGCACATGTCTTCCGAAGTCGCCCCCGGGCATCCCGAGATCCTGAAAATCGTCGCGCCGAACCCGGGGCCGATGACGCTCGAAGGCACCAACACCTACCTCTACGGGGCCGATCCCTGTGTCGTGATCGACCCCGGCCCCGACGACGAGGGCCACCTGGCGGCGATCCGCGCCGCCGCTGACGAGCGCGGCGGCATCGGCGTCGTCCTCCTCACCCACTCCCACGCCGATCACGCCGCCGGCGCCCACAAGCTCGGCACCGAGGAAGTGGTGGTGCCGCGCGAAGGCGAAGACCCGCGCGCCGGCGTCCGCGTCCTCGCCACGCCCGGCCACGCCGTCGACCACGTTTGCTTCCTCACCGAGGGCGAGGTCTGCTTCTCCGGCGACCTCGTGCTCGGCCTCGGCTCGACGATCGTCGGCCCCGAAGGCGGCGGCCTCGCCGCCTACATGGAGTCGCTGCGCCTGCTCCACGCCGAGCCGCTGAAGCTGATCTGCCCCGGCCACGGCCCCTGGATCACCGATCCGGTCGCCAAGCTCGACGAATACATCCGCCATCGCGAGGAGCGCGAAGCGCGCCTGCTCGCCGCCCTCGAGCGAGGCGAGCGCTCCCGCGCCGCACTCCTCGCCGAGGCCTGGGACGACGTGCCGCCGGTGCTGCTGCCGATGGCGGCGATGGCGATGGAGGCCCACCTCGACAAGCTCGCCGAGGAGGGCCGGTTGCCGGAGGGGCTGACCGAGTAGCCGGCGGCTCGCATCCGACCCCAACTCACTGTTTGCGCGGATGGCGGATCGCCCGCAGCGGCGCCGTCACTTTCCAGGAGTGGGAGCCGCGGAACTCTTCGAGGGCGCGCTCTTCCTTCAGGTCGCGCTCCTGCAGCATCCGCATGTGGGCCTCGTGCTGGCTGGCGTGGGCGCCGCGGATCCGCTCGGTTTCGGCGATCAGCTGCACGACCTGGTGGCGGATCGCGGCCAGCTCGCGCGGCTCGTCGGGCTCGAGCCGCTCCAGCTCGGCGACGCTGACCGCGACCGGCTTCTTGCGGGCGGTGACGCAGCCGTGGCGCTCGACGCCGCGCTCGCCGGGGTCGAGGGCGAGGATCTCGAAGGCGCGGCCCCAGTGGGCGCGGATCCACCAGGGGGAGTCGAAGGCGATCGGGCCGCCGTGCTCCGTCGGCATCCCGTGCAGGAGCGTGTTGTGGCCGATCCGGTCTTCGTCCCACTCCTCGCCGACCAGCACTTCCGACATCCCCGCACCGAGGACGGTGGCGACGAGGACGCCGTCGTCGGCCAGCAGCCGGTGGTGCTCGCAGAGCCAGGCGGCCCAGTCGGCGGTGCGGTGGGTGTAGACGCTGATCGCGTAGATCAGGTCGAACTTGCCGTCCTCGAGGTCGAGCCGCGGCTCCTCGCCAGCCAGGATGAAGCGGAAGGGCGGTTCGAGCTTGGTTCGCAGCCAGTCGATGCTCGGGTCGTCGTCGTCGGCACCCCAGAACTCTGCCTCCTCGGCCTCGGCGACGAACTGCTGCAGGACGTGGCCCGGCCCGCAGCCGAAGTCGAGCACCCGCTTGCCGTGCCAGTCCCAGCCGTCGGGGAGCGCCGCCTCGATCGTCCGCCGGTCCTCTTCGCCGAGCTCCTCGAAGGTGGTGGCGCCGTCCTCGCCGGTGGCGCCGATCCGCTGCAGGAGCCGGTCCGGCGGCAGCGGCAGGTCCTCGGGCCTCCTCGCGCTCACCCGGCAAAGCTATTCGACCGGGCGCCCCGCGGTTCCTGGCCGCGTGGCCAACCTGATACACAAGACGCATGAAGCGCTCGGCTGGGAACCGCTCGCGACGCTCGCTCCCGAAGCGCGCCGCCCGCGTCGGCGCCTTCGCCGGGCTGGCTGGCACCGGCCTCTTCGCCGCCACCACCGCCGCGGCCTGGCACTGGCTGGCGCGCCGCCCGCTGCCGCGGACGAAGGGGACGATCGAGCTGGCGGGGCTGCAGGGCCGGGTAACGATCCGGCGCGACCGCTGGGGCGTGCCGCACGTCGAGGCTGAGCACATCGACGACCTTTCCTTCGCCGAGGGCTTCTGCCACGCCCAGGACCGGCTCTGGCAGATGGACTTCTACCGGCGCGTCGTCCGCGGCCGGCTCTCCGAGTTCGCCGGCCCCACGACCCTGCCGGCCGACCGGCTGATGCTGACGCTGGGGATCCGGCGGATCGCCGAACGCGAGGCGGCGGCGCTGGAGCCGGAGCTGCGGCGCCAGCTCGAGCACCTCTGCGCCGGGGTCAACGCGGCCGCCGCCGCGGCGCCGCCGCCCTTCGAGATGCAGCTGCTGCGGCTCGACTTCGAGCCGTGGGCGCCGGTCGACGTCCTCAGCCTCGGCAAGCTGCTCGCCTTCGGCCTCTCGACCAACTGGGAGAGGGAGCTGGTCCGCGCCGACATGGTCCGCGAGCTCGGCCCGGAGACGGCGGCGCGCCTCGACCCGACCTACCCGCGCGATAACCCGATCGTCAGCCAGGAAATGTGGCAGGGCGACGGGATGGCGCTGGTCGGCCAGATCGACGCGGTGCGGCGCTCGCTCGGCCTCGCCGCCGAGGCCAGCGGCTCCAACAACTGGGCGGTCTCCGGCGAGCGCTCGGCGACCGGTTCGCCGCTGATCGCCGGCGACCCGCACCTGCCGCCGAGCATGCCGGGCATCTGGTACGAGATCGAGCTGCGCAGCGGCGGCCGCTTCGTCCGCGGCGCCTCGCTGCCCGGGATGCCGGGCATCTACATGGGTCAGAACAACGACGTGGCGTGGACGATCACCAACGTGATGGGCGACGTCCAGGACCTCTTCATCGAGCGGATCGAGGGCGACCGCTACCTGTTCGAAGGCGAGTGGCGGCCGCTCGAGACCCGGGCCGAGGAGATTCCGGTCAAGGGGCGGGCCGAGCCGGAGCGGCTGACGGTGCGGGAGACCCACCACGGGCCGATCGTCAACGAGGCGCTGCGCGCCGACGAGGCTGAACCGCTGGCGCTGGCCTGGACGGCGCTGCGCGAATCGACCGCCTTCGCCGGCGCCGGCAGGATGCTCGACGTCACCTCGGGCGCCGAGCTGGTCGCCGCCGTCGCCGACCACACCGCGCCGTCCTCGAACATGGTCTGGGCCGACCGCGGCGGCTCGATCGGCTACAAGCTGATCGGCCGCCTGCCGCTGCGCCGCGGCAACTGCCCCGACCTGCCGAAGCCGGGCTGGGACGGCGAGTTCGAGTGGGAGGGGACGATCCCCTACGAGGAGCTGCCGGAGCTGGTCGACCCGCCGAGCGGCTTCATCGTCACCGCCAACAACCGCATCGTCGGCGACGAGTACCCGCACCACATCACCAGCGAGTGGCTCGACGGCTTTCGCGCCCGGCGGATCGAGGAAATGCTCGGCGAGCGCGAGCGCCACGACCTCGACGACTTCGAGGCGATGCAGACCGACGTCCTCTCGCTGCCGGGGCTGGAGACGGCGCGGCGGCTCGGCCGCCTGCACCCGCGCGGCCAGCGCGAGCGCTCGGCGATCGAGCGGCTGCGGGCCTGGGACGGCCGCCTCGACCCCGACACCGTCGCCGGCACGATCTACCAGGCCTTCATCCTGCGGCTCGGCCGCGAGGTGGCGCGGGCGGCGATCGGCGACCGCGACCTCGGCGAGCGCTGGCTCGACCGCGCCGACAACGGCTTCACCGCCCACAGCACCTCGCCCTGGCGCTGGCAGTCTCACCTGATGGCGCTCTGGGAGGAAGAGGACCCGCGGCTGATCGGCCGCCCCTGGGAAGACCTGGCGACCGAAGCGCTGGCGGGCGCCCTCGACGACCTAACCGAGCGCTTCGGCCCCGACCCCGAGGCCTGGCGCTGGGGCGTCGTCCACGAGCTCGAGTTCCCGCACGCGCTGGGCGAAGCCAACCCGCTCCTGCACCGCCTCCTCAACCGGCGGCTGCGGGTCGGCGGGGCCCAGGAGACGGTCAGCCAGATCGCCTACGACCCGAACGACCCATACCGCGCCGTCTGGGCACCGAGCTGGCGAATGGTCGCCGACCCGGTCGCCCCCGATCGCTCCCGCTGGCAGATGTTCAGCGGCCAGTCGGGCCACCCGGCCAGCCGCCACTACGACGACCTGCAGGCCGACTGGCTGGCCGGGCGGACGCAGCCGATGTGCGGCGAGGGGCCCTGGGAAGTGCTCGAGCTGACGCCGGCCTAGCAGTCAGCGACCTTCGGTCAGCTCGGCGAGGCCGGGGTTGCGGGCGTTGGAGACCTGGGTGACCAGCTCGACGATTGGCGCCGGCGCCTTGCTCGGGTGGCCGGCGTCGAAGGGCGGCTGGGGGTCGTACTCGATCCCGAGCTGGACCGCCTGGGCGACCTCCGGGCCCGCCTCGAGCCCGACCAGGTGCAGGGCCATGTCGATGCCGGCGGAGACGCCGGCGGCGGTCAGCAGCTTGCCGTCCTCGACGAAGCGGCCGACCACCGGCTCGGCGCCGTAGGCGCGCAGCGGCTCCAGGTAGAGCCAGTGGCCGGTGGCACGGCGGCCGCGCAGCAGCCCGGCGGCGCCGAGGACCAGCGAGCCGGTGCAGACCGAGGTCGTCCATTTCGTCGTCGCGTCGATCTCGCGCAGCCAGCCGAGCAGCTCCTCGTCCTCCAGCAGGGCGCGGTTGCCGTGTCCGCCGGGGACGAGGACGAGGTCGGCTGAGTCGACCTCGGCGTAGGCGCGGTCGGCGGTCAGCCCGAGCGAGCCGACGTCGGTGCGGATCTCGCCCGCCCGCGGCGCGACGAACTCCACCTCCCAGCCGGGGGTCGAGCGGAACACCTCGTAGGGACCGATCGCGTCGAGTGCGGTGAGGCCGTCGAAGATGAGGATCTTGATGTTCATGCGGCGATCGTGGCGCAGAGGGGCCGATCGCGCCAGAGGCAGAAAAGACACGGTTCGATAGATTCCTGCCATGAGCGAGCGGCACCGGGTGGTGATCGTCTGCCCCGAGGGCGTCGTCGCCTTCGACCTCTCGGCGCCCGCGCAGGCCCTCGGGGTCGCCCACGACGGCGCCGGCGCGCCGCTCTACCGTGTCTCGACCTGCTCGCTGGAAGGGGCGCCGGTCCGCACCACGAGCGGCTTCTCGATCACCCCGGACGCCGGCCTCGGCGCCCTGCGCGGCGCCGCCACCGTCGTGGTGCCGGGCTACGGGACGCTCTTCGAGCCGCCGCCGCAGCCGGTTCTCGCCGCCCTGCGGGCCGCCGCCGAGCGCGGCAGCCGCGTCGTCTCGGTCTGCACCGGCGCCTTCGCACTCGCCCACGCCGGGTTGCTCGACGGCCGCCGCGCCACCACCCACTGGGCGTTCGCGGACGCGTTCACCTCCCGCTTTCCGCGGGTCCGGCTCGAACCCGATGCGCTCTTCGTCGACGAAGGCGAGGTGATGACCTCGGCCGGGCTGAGCGCCGGCATCGACCTCAGCCTGCACATGATCCGCACCGACTTCGGCGCCGCCGCCGGCGCCCGCGTCGCCCGTCACATGGTCGCGCCGCCGCACCGGGACGGCGGCCAGGCGCAGTTCATCGACGGCGACGCAGTTGTCTCCGCTATGCGGAGAAAAACGCGCGAGGGTGACCGGGAGGGTCTCGAGGCGACGCGGCGCTGGGCCGCCGGGCGCCTGGACGAGCCGCTCGACGTCGCCACGCTGGCCGCCCACGCCGGGGTCAGCCCGCGGACCTTCGCCCGCCGCTTCCGCGCCGAGACGGGGACGACGCCGCTGCAGTGGCTGCTCGGCCGCCGCGTGCTCGAGGCGCGACGGCTGCTCGAGTCCTCCGACCTGCCGGTCGAGGACGTCGCCTGGCGCTGCGGCTTCGGCACCGCGGCCTCGCTGCGCGAGCACTTCCGCCGCGCCACCGCCACCACCCCGACGGCCTACCGCCGCTCGTTCCGAGTCAGCGCCTGACCACGCTCGAAATCGGCCATGTGAAAGGGCGTGGGCTCACACCGAACCCACACCGAACTGGCCAGACGTCCGTTCGTCGTCCGCTCCGTTCGATGCCTGCGGGTGAGGGTAGGTGCACCAGCCATGACTGAGCCAGCACTCGCGGTGCGACCGCGCGGAGCCAATCTGAAGACCGAGCTCGAACGGCAGGTCGACGACCTCGAGGCACGGGTCCCCGGCATGCAGGGCCACGCCCGGCGGGTCGCCGTCTACGCGGCGCTGACCGGGCAGCGGCTCGGCCTCGACCGCGCCGAGGTGGCGCGGGTGCGGCAGGCGGCGGTTCTGCACGACATCGGCGACCACGAGCTGCTGACCGAGCTCGGCGACGAGGAGCTGACCGCGATCGTCCGCCACCACCACGAGCGCTTCGACGGCCGCGGCCACCCCGACGGCCTGGTCGGCGAGCAGATCCCGATCGGCGCCCGCATCGTCGCCGTCGCCGACACCTTCGACGCCGTCACCTCCGAGCGCCTCTATCGCTCCTCCCTCGACCACGCCGCCGCCCTCGAGCTGCTCGAGGGCGACGCCGGCGCCCGGCTCGACCCCCAGGTCGTCGCCGGCTTCCGCGTCCACTGCTCGGGTCTGCGCGGGGTCCTCGAGGCGGTCCGGCAGCGCTAGGCGATAAAAGCTGCCGCTAGATGGTTCGCGGTCGGAGCAGTGTCCACGGCCGGCGGTCTGCCGTCGGCGTCGCGGCGATCCTCGCCGGCATCTGCTGCACCCTCGCGTTCGCGCCGCCGGCTGCGGCGCTCACGCTCGGTCTCGGTTGGGTGGAACCGGAAGCGATCGAGCCGGAAATGCTGCAGGTCGGCAAGTCGGGGGCGCAGACCTTCCGCGTACCGCTCTCCCCCTTCAACGACAACGACGGCACCGTCGCCGCGGCGGCCGCAAACGGCGTCACGATCCACGCCGAAGTCTCCGCCGGCAGCTCGCTTCCGGTCGGCTCCGCGCGGTCCGAATTCATCGACGGCGTCGCCGGCGAGGTGCGCCGATACGGCTACGGGGGCCAGTTCTGGGCGGAAAATCCGACGCTGCCGTACGAGCCGATCACCACTTGGGAGGTCGGGAACGAGCCGAACTACGCGAGCATCGCCCCGGACGAATACGGGATCTTCCTGAACGAGATAGCGAGCGCGATCCAGGCCGCCTCCCGCAGCCAGGGGAGGAGCGGGACCGAAGTGCTCTCGGCCGGTCTCCTGATCTGGGGAAATCAGGGACTGACCGCCGGCAACTGGGAAGAACGCGAACCGATCAGCTACCAGGGAGCCCTGCGCTACCTCGAAGAAGCCTATCCGTACTTCGGCGGCAATCCGGGCGTCACCGGGATCGCGATCCACCCCTACGAGTTAAACCCCAAGACCTTCCCCGGATCCAGCCGGATCGGCGCCTTCGAAGACGTCGTCGCCGGCTTCCACGAGGAGCTGGTCCGCCTCGATGAAGCGGCGCCGAAGTCGCTGTGGATCACCGAGTCGGGTTGGCCCGCCGCCGGCGAATACGGGGTCGGCGCCGAGGCACAGGCCAGCCTCCTGGAGCAGGCGATCGACTTCGTCAAGCGCGATGCCGCAAGCCTCGATCTCGGCGACTTCGTCTGGTACAACCTCCGCGATCCCAGCGGGCTGACCAACTGGACCGAGTACTGCGGGCTGCGGGCGCGCGACGGGAGCTACCGCCCGGCTTGGACCGCCTTCCAGGAAGAGGCCGGGGCGCCGAGCTGGCCGGCGGCAACCACCGGCGGCGACCAGACGGTGCCCTGGGTCGGGGTGACGCTGGGCTCGCTGCTGGACCCGTAGCTGACTCAGGACGCTACGGTTCCGGCCGGTGAGCCGGCGCGATCAGATCGTCCTCGACGAGGCCGAGCTGCGGGAGCTGCTCGAGGGTGAGCGGGTGGCGGTCGTCACCAGCCTCGGCCCGCGTGGCTGGCCGCACTCGATGCCGCTCTGGTTCGTGCCGCGGGAGGGTGAGGTCTGGATCTGGACCTACGCCAAGTCGCAGAAGGTGCGGAACCTCGAACGCGACCCGCGGGCGACGGTGCTGATCGAGAGCGGCCACGAGTACGGCGAGCTGCGCGGGGCGATGATCGAGGCCGAGGCGGTGATCGTCCGCGATTTCGATACCGTGCTCGCCTTCGCCGAAGAGCTCACCCTGCGCTATGCGGAGGGGATCGAATCGGTCGAAGGAGACGCCAAGGCGGCGCTCGAAGCGCAGGCGCCGAAGCGGGTGGCGATCCGGTTCCGGCCGTTGCGTACGGCAAGCTGGGATCACCGCAAGCTCGGCGGCCGCTACTAGCGCCGGTCGCGGCTGTTCCAGAGGTTCCCCGAGACTTTCTCCCGATCCCAAGCGAGGTCAAAGCCATTTCCAGCAGACGAGTTCCAGTCGCCCTTGCCCTGCTCGCCTTCCTCAGCGCCCTGGTGCTCGTCGCGCCGGCCTGCTCGGCGACCGGGTCCTCGACGACCTCAGCCGCGCTGCCACGGCCGCCGAAGGGGTTCTTCGGCATGGGTCCGCAGACCGGCCTGACCGATCGCGACGCCGAATACATGAAGGCCGGCGGGGTCGAAGCCGTCCGCTGGCCCCTCTCCTGGAGGGGCGTGCAGCAGACCCGCAACGGCGCCTACGACTGGCAGGGCTTCGACGAAACGGTCTCCGTCGCCGCCCGCCATGGCCTCACCGTGCTGCCGTTCCTGCTCGAATCGCCGGAATGGGTCTCGCACGACGGCACCAGGCTGCCGATCGACAACGCGAAGGCCCGCCGCGCCTGGAAGCTGTTCCTGGAAGCGGCGGTCAAGCGCTACGGGCCCGGGGGTGAATTCTGGGCGCAGCACGCGCCCGGCGTCGTCCAGTACGAACCGGCGATCCCGCGGCCGCTGCCGATCCGCACCTGGCAGATCTGGAACGAGGCCAACTTCCACTACTTCGCCTATCCGGTCTCGCCGCAGCGCTACGCGCGATTGCTGAGAATCTCGGCGCCGGTGATCAAACGGGTCGACCCGAGCGCGAAGGTGATCATGTCCGGGCTGTTCGCGAAACCAAGCCCGAAACCGCCGCGCGGGATGCCGGCGGCCGAATTCCTCGCCGCCATCTACCGGATCCCCGGGATGAAGAGCTACTTCGACGGGATCGCCCTCCACCCCTACGCGGTCGACACCGAAACGCTCGAAGAACTGGTCGAAGAATTCCACGAGGTGACGGTCGAAAACCACGACCGGGTGCCGCTCTACATCACCGAGATGGGCTGGGGCTCCCAGAACGACTTCAACGTCGTCGCCTTCGAGCAGGGCATCCAGGGCCAGGTGAAGGAGCTGCGCCGCGCCTACGCCTACCTGCTCGAAAACCGCGCCATGCTCGACCTCAAACAGGTCTACTGGTTCACCTGGAAGGACGTCGAAGGGTCCTGCACCTTCTGCGACTCGACCGGCCTCTTCAAGGGGGGCACCGGGTTCAAGGCGAAGCCGGCCTGGCGCGCCTTCATCGCGATCACCCACGGGCGCCCGCGGCCCTGAGCTGAATCGCCGCGTCGGTCGCCGCCGGGCTCAGCGGCGGCCGACGCCGGCCGGGATGTGGAGGCCGGTGCGGTGCTTCTTGGCTTCCCGCTTCGGGTGGAAGAGGTGGATGCCGAGCTGACGGGAGCTGGCCGCGGTGTAGGTCTGGTCGGCGCGGATCTCGGCCCGGAACGCGACCGGGTGGCTGACTCGCGGCAGGAAGTGGGCGGTGCAGGCGCGGTCGAGCCGGCGGCTGCCGACCCGGGTGCGGCCGCGCAGCAGCCGCACGGCCTCGCCCTTGCGGCCCTTGCACGGCGCCACCCAGACGGTGATCTGGGCGCGGCCGTTGTGCTTGACGCGGCGGGTGACCGCCTTGATCCCGATCGTCGAGGCGGCCAGCGGCTTGGTTTCGATCGGCGGCGGTGGCGGGGACGGGGGCGCGACCTGCGGGCAGCTGGTCGGGGCCGCACCGACGATGCGGTAGACCGGGCCGTTGCCGGAAATCGCGTAGAGCCGGCCGCAGGAGTCTTCGCCGAAGCTGTTCAGGTTGGCGACGTTGAGGTTCAGCGAGCGGTCCGAGGTGAAGGCGCTGGGGAGGAAGAGCGTGCGGACTTCGCCGCTCAGATCGCCGTACAGGTAGCGGCCCGTCAATTCGGTCAGGCCCGGGTCGCGGACGACGTAGCCGCCGATGATCGCCGAGCCGTGGGCGGCACCGCCGCCGGGGTCTTCGTGGGGATAGTCGAAGGCCGGTTCGAAGAACGTCCCGGCCGGCGGCGCCGGTTTGCAGCCCGGATCGGTTTCCGGCCCGGCGAGTCGTCCCTCCCGGCAGTTCCAGCCGTAGTTGCGTCCGACGCCGAGGTTGGCGGAAGCCGGCGCGAAGTCGACCTCCTCGCGCGCGCTCTGGCCGACGTCGCCGATCACCAGGTCGCCGGTGGCGCGGTCGAACGAGAAGCGGAAGGGGTTGCGCAGTCCGTAGGCGAAGACCGGGTTGCCGAACGGGTTGCCGGGCGGCACGGCGAAGGGGAGCACGGTCGAGCTGACGTCGATGCGGAGGATCTTGCCGAGCAGGCTGGTCGTGCTCTGCGCGTTGTGTTCCTGGTCGTCGGCGCCGCCGCCGTCCCCGGTCGAGATGTAGAGCAGCCCTTCGGGCCCGAACTGCAGCTGTCCGCCGTAGTGGTTGGTCTGATTCGGGTGCGGGATCGTCAGCAGGTTGCGGAGCGAGCCGAGCGGGGCGCTGGCACCGCTCGCCCGCAGTTCGGCGACGTGGATCGCGCCGCCTTCGGCGGCGCCGGCGTAGTCGACGAAGAGGCGGCCGCTGGTGTCGAAGTCCGGCGCCAGGGCGATCGAGAGCAGGCCCTGCTCGCCGGTGAAGCCGGTGACCTTCGAGCTGAGGTCGGCGAACGTCGTCACGGCGCCGTTCTGCAGCTGCAGGATCTGGCCGCCGCGCTGGACTATGAAGAGCCGTTCCGGGTTGCCCGGATCGGAGGTGACGTAGATCGGTTCGCTGAAGCTGCCGATCTGCTGCAGCGTGACGGCCTGCGCCGAGGTCGCGCTCGAAAGCGCGACGACCCCTGCCAGGGTCACGAGGAGAGTCCCGAGGGCTCGTTTCACCCTGCTCAAGTTAGCTAACCCTAAGGTGGGATATATAGGCTCGGACCAATGTCCAGGACTGCTGCGGGGGGTCCGGCCTGGCTCGTTCTCCCCACGTATAACGAGGCCGGCAACGTCGAGGCCGTCGTCGCCGAGGCCCTTGCCAACCTGCCCGGCGACGCTCGCCTGCTGATCGTCGACGACTCCTCGCCCGACGGAACCGGGGCGATCGCCGATCGCCTGGCCGCGGCCCATGCGGGGCGGGTCGAGGTCCTCCACCGACCGGCCAAGGGAGGGCTCGGACCCGCATACCTGGCCGGTTTCCGGCGCGCCCTAGAGGCCGGCGCCGGCTTCGTCCTTGAGATGGACGCCGACTTCTCCCACGATCCACGCGACCTGCCGCGGCTGCTGGCGGCGGCCGCCGACGCCGACCTGGTGATCGGCTCCCGATACGTGCCCGGCGGCGGGGTCGCCGCCTGGAGCGCCGGCCGCCGCCTGCTCAGCCGCGGCGGCAGCGCCTACGCGCGAGCGGTCCTGCAAGTTCCCGTGCGCGACCTGACCGGCGGCTTCAAATGCTTCCGCCGGGAGGTGCTGGAGGGGATCGACCTCGACACCGTCGCGGCCAAGGGCTACGCCTTCCAGGTCGAGATGACCTATCGCGCGTTCCAGTGTGGCTTCCGGGTCGCCGAGATCCCGATCGTCTTCCGCGACCGCCGTGAGGGCATCTCGAAGATGACCGGCGCGATCGCCGCCGAGGCGGCGTGGCGGGTGCCGTGGTTGCGATACCGTCGCGGGCCGTGAAACGCCTCCTGATCACGGGCGGGGCCGGCTTCGTCGGCTCCAACCTCGCCGTCGAGCTCGCCCAGCGCCACCCCGAGTGGGAGCTGATCGCGCTCGACAACCTCTACCGCAAGGGGTCGGAACTGAACCTGCCGCGCCTAAAGGAGGCCGGGGTCGAGTTCGTCAAGGGCGACGTCCGCGAGCCGGCCGACCTGGCGAAGATCGGCGAGCTGAGCGCGCTGATCGAGTGCTCGGCCGAGCCCTCGGTGATGAGCGGCGTCGACGGCGACACCGGCTATCTCGTCCACACCAACCTGACCGGCGCCTACAACTGCCTCGAGCTGGCCCGCCGCGACGGCGCCTTCGTCGTTTTCCTCTCGACCAGCCGCGTCTACCCGGTGGCGCCCCAGGTTGCCCTCGAGCTGGAGGAGGCGGAGACGCGCTTCGAGCTCGCCGCCGAGCAGGCCGTCCCCGGCGTCGGGCCGGCCGGGATCTCCGAGCGCTTCCCGCTGGAGGGCGCCCGCACCCTCTACGGCGCCACCAAGCTCGCCGCCGAGCTGCTGATCGAGGAGTACCGCGACGGGCTCGGCGTGCCGGCGGTGATCGACCGCTGTGGTGTGATCGCCGGCCCCTGGCAGATGGGCAAGGTCGACCAGGGCGTCTTCACCCACTGGATGCTCGCCCACCACTTCGAGAACCCGCTCTCCTACATCGGCTTCGGCGGCGAGGGCAAGCAGGTCCGCGACCTGCTCCACGTCCACGACCTGGTCGACCTGGTCGAGCGGCAGCTGCTCGACCCCGGTGCCTGGGACGGTCGCACGGTCAACGTCGGCGGCGGCCGCGAGATCAGCCTCTCGCTGCAGGAGACGACCGCGATCTGCCGGCGCCTGACCGGCAACGAGGTGCCGATTACCCCGGTCGCCGAGACCCGCCAGGGCGACGTGCCGATCTACCTCTCCGACTGCGAGCGGATCTTCGGCCTCGACGAGTGGCGCCCCCAGCGCAGCGCCGAGCAGGTGCTGAGCGACATCCACGCCTGGATCGCCTCCGATCCGGAGCGCATCGCCGCGGCGCTAGCCGTCTGAGCGGCGTCGCTAAGGTCCGGCGTGTCAATCGCTCTCCGAGGAGCGGAATGCGGCCGTGGCGGCTGGTTTTCGTCTCGTGGGCGAGAGACAGCGGGACGAATAGCGGCCCGACTCGCTAGCGTGCCCGCCGAATTGCAATCAGAGCGCGAGAGGATCTAGATGCCGACTGCGATCATCACCGGGGCCGGCGGCCTGATCGGGTCCGAGGCCGTTGACCACTTCATAGCCGAGGGCTTCGACGTCGTCGGGATCGAGAACGACATGCGGGCCAGCTTCTTCGGCCCCGAGTCCTCGACCTCGCACGTCACCGAGCGGCTCGTCAACGAGCACGCGAGCAGCTTCCAGTGGGAGAACGCCGACATCCGCGACGCCGAGCGGGTGCAGGAGATCTTCGCCAAGCACGCCGGGCAGATCGAGCTGGTGGTCCACACCGCCGCGCAGCCCTCGCACGACTGGGCGGCGAGCGCGCCGCAGATCGACTTCGGCGTCAACGCCAACGGCACCCTCAACCTGCTCGAGGCGGCTCGCGCCCACGCGCTCGAGGCGCCGTTCATCTTCTGCTCGACCAACAAGGTCTACGGCGACACGCCGAACCGGCTGCCGCTGATCTCGCAGGAGAAGCGGCTCGAGCTGCCCGAGGACCATCCCTACTTCAAGGGCATCGACACCTCGATGTCGATCGACAGCTCGACCCACTCGCTGTTCGGCGTTTCCAAGGCGGCCGCCGACCTGCTGGTGCAGGAGTACGGCTACTACTTCGAGATGCCGACGGTCTGCTTCCGCGGCGGCTGCCTGACCGGCCCCCAGCACGCCGGCGCCAAGCTGCACGGCTTCCTCGCCTACCTGATGAAGTGCACCGTGACCGGCACCCCATACACGGTGTTCGGCTACGAGGGCAAGCAGGTGCGGGACAACATCCACAGCGCCGACCTGATCGCCGCCTTCGACGAGTTCCGCAAGGCGCCCCGCGCCCACGCCGTCTACAACATCGGCGGCGGCCGCTTCTCCAACTGCTCGATGCTGGAGGCGATCGAGGTCTGCGAGCGGGTCTCCGGCAACGAGCTGCAGTGGGAGATGGGTGAGGAGCCGCGGATCGGCGACCACCGCTGGTGGATCTCCGACCTGGCGCCGTTCGAGGCCGACTACCCGGGGTTCCAGCTGCGCTACGGGATCGAGGAGATCCTGCAGGAGATGTACGAGCAGAACGTCGAGCGCTGGATGGCGCCCGCGGCATGAAGCTGTCGGTGGTCATCCCGGCCCAGAACGAGGAGGGCTCGATCGGATCGACGGTCGAGGGCCTCGTCGCCCAGCTCGAGGCCGACCAGGTCGACTACGAAGTGATCGTCATCGACGACGACTCCGAAGACTCGACCAACGCGATCGTCGCCGCGATCGGCGCCCGCAACCCGCGCGTCCGCGTCCACCGCTCGCACTACGAACGCGGCTTCGGGATGGCGATCCGCGCCGGCCTCGACGTCTTCGAGGGCGACGCGGTGGCGATCTTCATGGCCGACGCCTCCGACGACCCGCGGGACCTGGTCCGCTACTACCGGCTGCTCGAGGAGGGCTGGGATTGCGCCTTCGGCTCGCGCTTCATGCCGGGCGCCCGCATCTACGACTACCCGCGGCTCAAGTACCTCTTCAATCGCCTCGCCAACACCTTCATCCGCATCCTCTTCCGCCATCGATACAACGACACGACCAACGCCTTCAAGGCCTACCGCCGCGAGGTCATCGAAACGGTCCAGCCGCTGCTCTCCAAGCACTTCAACCTGACCGTCGAGCTGCCCCTGAAGGCGATCGTCCGCGGCCACTCCTACGCGGTCGTTCCCAACAGCTGGACCAACCGCACCAGCGGCGAGGCGAAGCTGGCGATGAAAGAGATGGGCAGCCGCTACCTCTTCATCGTGCTCTACGTGTGGCTGGAGAGCACGTTGAGTCGCGGCGATTACCGGGTCGGCACGCCGCAGCGCCGTAGCAGTCGAGTCGAGAGCGCCAGCGGCGTCGCAGAGCCCGAAGATGGCTAGGGCTTGCGGCCGATCACCAGGAACTGCTTGCCGAGGAAGCGCCAGGCCAGCGGCGTGTGGAGGTACAGCCTGACCAGCCGGGGCGCAGTCGGGTGGCGCCCCCGGAACGAGTAGGGGAGGTACTGGGGGATGGTCCGGATGACGTCGAACCCGGCTGCGTAGAGGTGCTCTTCGATCGCGACGTGGGTAAGCGCAACGTGGTGATCGGCGAAGTCCCAGTATTCGCCGGAGCAGTAGCGGTAGTTGGGGCCCATGATCGCGATCCGACCGCCGCCCTCCATCGTGTCGCGCATCTTTTCGAGGAAGTCCGCGATCGCGTCCTGGGTCGGCAGATGCTCGAGGAAGTTCGAGACGAAGACGCCGTCGAAATGATCGAGCGGGAGCTCGGCGTCCTGGATCGACGAGACGATCACGTTGGTGTCCGGCTTGTGATTGGCCTCTTCGTACCGGACCGCGTCGACCGCCCACGTCTCCCGCGCGGGCACGGCGCCGATGAACTCGCCGCGGCCGGCGGCGGGATCGAGCATCTTCTCGGGCTGCCCCATCAGCTCGTGGACGTGCGGTCCGATCTCGCCCCAGACGGCGATCCTGCCGTCCTGGTCGACGTTGCGGAAACGGTAGTTGTAAAGGCGCTCGTAGTTCAAGGTATGCGCTGGGAGCTATGAGCTCGCTCTCAACCGCCGCGCCGCCAGCTGATCCCGGTCCAGTCGATCCTCTCAATCGGATCGGCGATCTCCTGCGCGCGGCGGAAATCCTCGACGGCTTCGCGGCATTGGGGCAGTGCACCGTAGTCGTCGATGACGACGAATCCGCCAACTGCCAGATCGGGGTAGAGGCTCTCGAGCGCGACGATGGTCGACTCGTACATATCGCCGTCGAGGCGCAGCAGCGCCCAGTTGCCGGCGCCCCGAAGTGGTGGCAGGGACTCGCTGAACCAACCCCTGAGGAACCGAACCTGGTCGTCGAGCAACCGGCAGCGCTCGAAGGCGGCCTTCACATCGTCTTCTGAGACCGACAGGTAGTCGAAGACGAAGTGCTCGTCGCTGCCGGCGTCGGCCGGATACTGCTCGGGCCGCGACTTCGGCAGACCTTCGAAGGAGTCCGCGAGCCAGACGTTGCGCTGGTCGCCGAGTACGGCCAGGACGGCGCGCATCAGGATCGAGGCGCCGCCGCGCCAGACCCCGGTCTCGATCAGGTCGCCCTGGACGCCGTCCGCGACCACCCTTTCGACGCATTGCTGCAGATGGTCGAGGCGCTTCAGCCCGACCATCGTCGTCCCGTTCAGCGGCCAATCAGCGCCGGTTTCACGACGCTCGAGCTCGTCGGCAGGCAGCGGCTCGGCTCTCACCGTCCCGTCGGGCTGCGGAACCGCGGATTGCGGTTGCGGGCCGAGGAGATCGCAGAGCCCCCGTTTGAGCAGGTCGAGGTAGGCGGCGTCGGTATCCACCGCCGTGCACCCTAGCCATGCCAGAGCGACTTGGCATTCGTGGGCACATCGGTCCTCGGCACCGCCCGCTAGCCTGCGGCCGATGGAATTGTCCACCAGCGCGCTTCGCCGCACCGCACGGAGAACGGGTGGCAAGCTGGTGCGACGGCTGGCGGCGCGAAATGGGCTGGAATTGGTTCCCGCTCGAGAGCCTGGAGCTGCGGTGGCCGAGGAGGCATCGACAGTCGCCGCTGAGGAGATCACGATCCCACGCGGCCAAGCGGTCCGTTTCGCGACCGAGGAATACGACATCCTGCCGAAGGGGCGCTACGACGTCGTCGCCCATGACTTCTACAGCCCGATCCCGGACCTCGAGCTGGTTCCAGGGGACATCTGGGAGCGGCGCAGCGAGCTCGCCGGCATCGACCTCGAGGTCGATTCGGCGATCACGATGATCGAGGAGCAGCTGGCGCCGTTCGTCGCCGAGCTGGATATCCCCGTCTCCGGCCCCCAGGAGCCGGGCTGCTTCTACCTCCAAAACGAAAACTACGAGTCGGTGGACGCGGAGCTCCTCTACGCGATCGTCAGAGCTCGGAAGCCGCGGCGGGTGGTGGAGCTCGGCTCGGGATTCACCACGCTCTTGATCGGCGAGGCAGCCCGGCGGAATGCGGACGAGGGCCACGAAACCCTCCACCTCGCCTACGACCCGTACCCTCGAGCGCAAATCCTCGGCGAGAACACGCCGCCGCCCACCAGGTTCGAGCCGTTGCCGGCGACCGAGGTGCCGCTGGACGACTTCAGGGAGCTCGAAGCTGGTGACGTGCTGTTCGTCGATACGACCCACACCGTGAAACTGGGGAGTGACGTCAACCACATCATCCTCGACCTGCTGCCGAGACTGTCACCAGGCGTGCTGATCCATTTCCACGACATCTTCCTCCCGTGGGAGTACCCGCGGGAGTGGTTCGAGAAGATGAGCTACTTCTGGGCGGAGCAGTACCTGCTGCAGGCCTTCCTCGCATTCAATGACTCCTTCGACGTGATCCTTCCTGCAGCAGCGGTTGCGACGGAGTTCCCGGATCGGCTCGCCAGGGTCATCCCGTCGTTCAGTCCAGGACGGCGCCCCGGAGCCTTCTGGCTCCTGCGTCGGTGAGTCGATGGAAGTCGGTCGGCACACCTACGGTCATGAGCAGATCACGGTCCGCCACTGGGGTGAGCCGGCGGAGCTGAAGATTGGCAGTTTCTGCTCGATAGCCGACCGGGTTGATGTCTTCCTTGGGGGCAACCATCGCCCGGATTGGGTGACCACCTATCCGTTTCCGAGCTTCGCCGACCGCTGGGCCAAGGCTCGCGGGATCGAGGGTGTGCCGGCAACCAACGGTGACGTCATCATCGGCAGCGACGTCTGGATCGGCTCCAACGCAACGATCATGTCGGGCGTGACGATCGGCGACGGCGCCGTGGTGGGGGCGGATAGCTGTGTCGCCGGCGACGTGCGCGCATACGCGATCGTCGCCGGAAACCCGGCGACGGAGATCCGTCTTCGCTTCGATCCAGAGACGATCGAGAAGCTGCTCGCCCTGCGGTGGTGGGAGTGGAGCGATGAGCGCATCGCCGACAACGCGGACCTCCTGAGCAGTGGCGACATCGGTCGGTTTCTGGCCGCTCAGGAGCGCCTTCAGAGGCGGCCTCGGCGCTGGGGGCGGTTGCTAGGCTCCCGGCGATGAGCGATATCTCCGCCGAGCAGGCGGCCAAGGCGCGCTATGACTTCGCCGGCGTCGACGTCGAATCGGACAGCGTTCATTCAGACGTCGTCCGGCTCGTCGGGGAGGGGAAGCGAGTCTTGGAGCTGGGCCCCGCGACGGGTTACATGTCGCAGACCTTTTCGGAACGCGACTGCGACGTCGTCGGCATCGAGCTCGACGCGGCCATGGCCGGGAAGGCAGAGGCATTCTGCGAGCGGGTGATCGTCGGCGATCTCGACGAGCTCGACCTGGCCGCGGAGCTCGGCGAGGACCGCTTCGACGCAATCGTCGCGGCCGATGTCCTCGAGCACTTGAAAGACCCGCTGGCAATGCTGAGGCAGTTGAAGCAGTTCCTGAAACCGGACGGATCGTTCGTGATCTCCTTCCCGAATGTCGCCCACGGCAGCGTCAGGTTGGCGCTGCTCTCCGGACATTTCGACTACCAGGACATCGGCCTCCTCGACGCGACGCACCTGCGCTTCTTCACTCGCGAATCCTTCGAGCAGCTGCTCGACGAGGCGGACCTGGGTCTGGGGGACCTGCACCGTCACGAGTTGAACCTCGATGCCTCAGAGGTCAAGTTCGACGACCAGGCCGTTCCTCCCGAGGTGCGCGAGAAGCTCGAACATGATCCGGACGCTCGCACCTACCAGTTCGTCGTCAGGGCATTCCCGATGGCGCGCGAAGGCCTCCGAGAGATCCAGGCGCGACTGCGGGAGATGGCGGAACTGCGATCGGAGCTCGCTGAGTCGAGGAGCGAGGCTCAGGCTGCGACCGAGCGCAGTGCCGAGTTGGAGCGCGCGCTTGCCGGGATCGCCGGCCGCGAGGGGGAATTGCGCAGAGCCATGATCGAGGCGCACGACCAGCTCCTCAGGCGCGATACCGAGTTCGAGGCGGTTCGCGAGCGGCTCGAGTCGCGTGAGCGGGAAATCCTGGAGGTGAACGATGAGCTCGTCGCGGCTCTCGTCGGCTTGGACCGGATCAGGGCGAGCGCACCGTTCCGCGCCTATGCCGCGCTGCAGTCGTTGCCCGGTATCCGCCTCCTAACTCGGCGGCGGCGGGCCGACTTCGCCGCTGCGGTCGCGAAAAGATCTGGACAAAGCACCTGAGTCGATGAGCCCTCCCCGTCGGTGCGCCGTCGTGATCCCGACTTTCAACGGCGCCCACCTCCTGAGCACCTGTCTGGAGGCGCTGTTCGCCAATCCCTCGAAGAGCTGCGAGGTCGAGGTGATCGTCGTCGACGATTGCTCCGACGACGGCACCGTCGAGCGGTTCAGCGATTTTGACCCTCGCCTGCGGGTCATCGCCCGCGATCGCAACGGCGGCTTCGCTCACTCCTGCAACGACGGAGCTGAGGCGGCGGGCACCGCCGACTACGTCGTCTTCCTCAACAACGACACCGTTCCCCTCGCCGGCTGGCTCGACGCCCTCGTCGAGGAGGCGGCGGCAAATCCGGAGGCGGCTGCCATCGGGGCCAAATTGCTGTATCCGGACGGGACGGTTCAGCATGCCGGGGTCGCGATCGGCCAAGACCTTTGGCCCCACCATCTCTACGCCGGCCTGTCCGGCAGCCACCCGGTCGTCGAGCGGTCGAAGCCCGTGATCGCCGCCACTGCCGCGTGCCTGCTCGTCCGCCGGGAGAAGTTCACCGACCTCGGTGGCTTCGACACTACGTATGTCAATGGCTATGAGGATGTCGACTTCTGCCTGCGGCTGAGGGAAAGCGGCGATCAGGTCCGGTACTGCGCCCGCAGCGTCCTCTATCACCTGGAGTCGGTGACGCGTTGGTCTGACGATCGCTCTCTCCACGTCGAGCACAACAGCCTCGTCTTCGCCGAGCGCTGGCACGATCGCCTCGAGCCGGACGATTTCCAGCACTACCTCGCCGACGGCATGATCAAGGCCGAGTATGGCTCGATCTTCCCGATTCGCTTGACGATCTCTCCGCAGCTGGCCACGGTCCAACGCGTTGATGGAGAGGACAGCCTCGAGCAGCTGCTCTCGGTCCGTACCGAGCAGCTCGTCGAGCTGCAGGCGGACCGCACCAGGGCGGCGCTCAAGCACCAACGCGAGACTGCGTTGTTACCTCCCGTGCGCCGGGACGGCCAGCGAACCGGCGGCACGCCGACCATCGTCCACCGCGGCGAGTTCCGGACGCTGCGCGGAGGAGCCGGGCGGCACCGGGTTTCGGTGCTGATGCCACTGATGGACGCCGCGCTGGCCCTGCGCGAGACCTTGCCGCTCCTGCTCGCCCAGGATGCGGAAGCCGAGCTCGAGATCGTCGGCGTCGATTCCGCGTCGCGCGACGACACGGTCGCAGTGCTCGAAGAGTTCGATGCGACCGCGATCTCGATCGATCCTGCTCAATTCGATCACGGCTTGACGCGAAACCTCCTTGCCGAGCACGCCCGAGGCGACGTGCTCGTGTACCTCAACGGTCGCAGCCAGCCTTGCGACGACCAATGGCTGGCGCCGCTGCTGGGGGCGCTCGATCGTGACCCGGCTGTGGCGGGGGCGAGCAGTCGCGTCCTCCCCTATCCCGATGCCGACCTGCTCACCCTCCGCGACGGGGGGCTCGAGCCGAGTGGCTCCGCGGAGCGCTCGGTGAAGCGAGTCGATGACTGGGGGGCGTACGAGGCGATGCCGGTCGAGCACCGGCGGCTGCTGCTCAACTTCCACACCGTCAGCTCCGCGATCCGGGCCGACGTGATGCGTCAGTTCCCGTTCAAGGCGGTGCGGGCCATCGGCGAGGATCTGCTCTGGGCCCGTGAAGTGATCGAGGCCGGCATGGCCCTGGTCCACGAGCCCGACTCGCGGGTTTACCACTCCCACGATTACACGCTCCGCGAGTGGTTCATGCGCAACGTCGACGATGGAATCGCCAACCGCGAGATCAACGACCGCTCGCTGGCAGACGACGAAGCAGACGCCCTCGTTCGCGGGATGATCGCGAGCGATTGGGACTACCTTCGCGAGGAGCTCGGTCTCTCGGGCGAGGAGCTGGAGTGCTGGCAGATACAGGCTGCCCTCCGCCGCGCCGCCCAGGCAGCCGGACAGTGGCTCGGCGTCCGTTACACCGAGTTGCCGAGCGACGCCGTCGACGCGTTCTCCCGCGTCGCGAACAGCCGTCGCGATGGTCCCTGAGCGCGAAACGTGAAGATCCTCATCGTCAGCCACGGCTATCCGCCGCTCGGCGTGGCCGGAGTCGAGCGCCTCTCTTCCCAGGTCGCGGCTGAGCTGACTGCTCGCGGTCATCGAGTCTCGGTCCTCACCCGGCAGCCCTCCGAGCACCCGACGACGCTCACCTTGCGCCGCGAGAACCGGGGGGGAATCCCGGTCGACGTGATCGTCGGCGCTGGCTCCACCTTCGGTCTGTTCCCTGGTCACGAGCCGGCCCTGGAGGGGATCTTCGAGCGGATTCTCATCGAGCACGAGCCCGATGTCGTTCTCGCCACCCACCTTCTCCACCACTCGCCTGGCTACGTCGCTGTCGCGCACCGCTGGAAAACGCCCGTCGTGATCGAGTTGCACGACTTCTTCATGCTTTGTCCGCGCGTCCATCTGCAACGACGCTCAGGCGAGCTGTGCGATGGGCCGGAGGGCGGCAGCGCCTGTGCCGTCCATTGCTTCGCCGACCAGGCGGACGCAGGCCTGCGGTGGGCGTTGCGCTCGCGGAGTTTCGCCGAGGCGCTGTCGGAGGCGGACGAGGTCGTGGCGCCATCGCAGTACGTCGTCGATTCGTTCGCGGCGCTGCGCGGGCCGGAGCGCCCGATTCGCATCGTCGAGAACGCTGTGACGCAGATGGGCCCCGTACTGCGAGAGGAAGGGACCCCCGAAGCGCCGCTGCGCATCGCCTCGATCGGCGTCACCGTCGAGCACAAGGGCTTCCAGGTGGTCATCGAGGCGCTGCGGCTGGCGAGGCTGCAGAATGCGTCTTACACCGTCTTCGGCGTTTCGCTGCCGCCGTTCTCGCGGCACCTGCAGGCGGTTGCGGACCAGGTGGAAGGTCTCGATTTTCGCCTTGCAGGCGGCTTCGAGCCGGAGCACCTGCCCGTGCTACTCGCCGAATCCGACGTGGTCGTGGTTCCGTCGATCGTTCCGGAGACCTATTCGATTGTCGCCCGCGAGGCCTTTGCCTGCGGTGTTCCGGTGATCGCCTCGCGGATCGGGGCTCTTCCGGACGCGATCCGGCCAGGCGATAACGGCTGGCTTTTCGACCCGGGCGATGCCCTCGGGTTGGCGGAGCTGCTCAGCCGCCTTGACGAGGATCGGTCGCTTCTGCGACGGGCCGCCGCCGGGATCCGCCCCGACGATGTCGTCAGCGTCGCGACTCGCACCGACGCGATCGAGAGCCTGCTGCACGATGTCGTGTCGCGGCCGCCGCCGATCGGGGAGACCAGCGGCGCGAGGGAGCTCGAGTTGATGCGCGAGGCGCTCGCAGCGGCCGATCAGCGCGCGAAGGCCTAGGGCTTTCCGGCTCCGGTCAGCCGCCGGTTGCGCCGCCGCAGTCGGGGGCGCCGCCGCGCCCACTCGAAGGCCGATACCAACGTCGGCATCTCGCCGTGGAGGTGAGGGTTCGAGAAACGGTCGGGCGCGGTCAGCGGCGACCAGCGTGCCAGGAGCTGGTGCTTCTCCCACTCGGCGACGTCAGACGACCTGCTCGAGGACTCGAAGTGGCACATCACCAGGTCCGCGTCGTAGACGATCCGCCGCCCGCTCGCGAGCAACTTGAGGCAGTAGTCGACGTCGTTGTAGTTGATCGGGAAAGTGGAGCTGAGCCCGCCGACCTCTTCGAATGCCGAACGAGGGGTCATCAAGCAGGCTCCGGTCACCGCCAGCAGGTTGCGAGCGATTCGCAACGCGTTCGCGTAACCGGCCGCATCTCCGGGCCAGCCGTAATAGGGATGACCGGGCAATCCTCCTTGGAAGTTGACGCCGCCGTGCTGTAGGCGGCCGTCTTCGAGCAGGAGGCGCCCCCCGACGGCGCCGATCCCGGCCAACTGCGAGTACATCACCATCCGCTCGATCCAGTTCGGAGTAGCGACCTCGACGTCGTCGTTGAGCAGCAGCAGATGCTCTCCCTCGCTGCTGACGGCGCCGGCGTTGATCTTCTCGGAGAAGCTGAACGGTCGGTCGTAGGGGACGAGGCGCAGCCGATCGCCGGCAAGCTCCGCCAGTCGAGCCAGGACGCTCGCCGGCGTGCTTCGGTCGGCGACGACGACGATCTCGTAGTTCTCGTAGCTGGAGTCGGTGACGATGCTACGGACGCAGTTCTCGACCAGGACGACCTCCTGATAGCGGATCTCCCGCGCCTGCCCGCCGGTGGGGATGACGATGCTGACGGTGGGTTCCTCGCTGAGTCTCGGCTCGAGGTGGTAGACGCCGGGGTCTTCGAGATCCCGCTCGACCCTGGCGGAGAGCCCGATCCGCTCGCAGTGCGCCTGGACGGCGCGCTTGCCGGCTTCGAACGCCCAAGGTTTGACCTCCTCGCCAGCCGCGGCCGAGGTGGCGATCCCCCGCCAGTGGTAGAGCACGCGCGGCACGTGGAGCACCTTCCGTGCGCGCTCGGTGACCCTCAGCACCAGATCCCAGTCCTGGGCCCCCTCGAACTCCGGGTCGAAGCCGCCGACCTCCTCGACCACGGAGCGCCGGAAGACGCTCAGGTGGCAGGTGTACATCTGCGCGCGCATCCGCTCGGGCGACCAGTCCGGCTTCAAGAACGGGCTCGCATGGCGCCCGCGTTCGTCGATCTTGTCTTCGTCGGTGTAGACGTAATCGACTCCCGGGTCGTCACCGATCGCCTCGTCCACCCGCGCCAGGGCTTCGGGGTGCAGCTTGTCGTCGTGGTCGAGCAGCACGATGAACTCACCCCCCGCCATTGCCAGCGCGTCGTTGGACGCCGCGACGATGCCGCCGTTCTCGGCGCGGTGGGCGACCCGCACGCGGGAGTCTTCGCTCGCCGCCTGCTCGAGCGTCGCTCGCGCCTGTGGAGAAGGCGAGGCGTCGTCGACGAGGCACAGCTCCCAGTCGTCGAAGGTCTGCCCGCGGACCGACTCGAGCGTGTCCCAGAGGATGTCCACCGGCGTCTCGTAGACCGGCGTGACGATTGAGAAGCGGGGGGACGCCACTCCTACTGGAGACTGCGCTGGACGAAGCGGATCAGGGCGTGGATCAGACGCGTCACACCGGGGATCGGGATCCGAGCGGCCGCATCGCCCAGTCGCCGCGATCCCTGCTCGATCATCGCCAGCCGGCCCTTGGCGGCTCCGAGTTCCTGATCCCGGGCGATCAGCAGATCGCGCAGGCGCAGGATCTCCTCGTCGCGCCGGGCGAGCACGGCGCGCAACTCGGCCAGCTCCTGGTCGTCAGGTGCGCGGACCTCCGCAAATCGATCGGCCATCGCCGCGAGTGTACTGGCGCCGTCGCTTCTGCTGCGGCGCCGAATAAACTCGCGCGCCGATGCCCTGGCAGCGACGCGACGCGCCGATTCTGCTCTTTGCCGCCGCGCTCGCAGCGTCGGCGCTGCTGCTGATCGTCCTCAGCTGGCATCTGACCTTCTTCCAGGACACCTGGGCGTTCCTGCTCGAACGCCGCGGGTCCTCCGTCGGGGACTTCCTGCGCCCTCACAACGAGCACCTGGTTGTCATCCCGGTGATCGTCACCAAGGTCTGCGAGCAGATTTTTGGGCTGTCGAGCGCCCATCCGGAAATGTTCGTGATGACGGCCACCTTGCTGGCCGCCGGCGCTGTTCTGTTCGTCTACGTACGCCGCAGGTTGGGCCCCTGGCTCGCCCTCCTCGCCGTCCTGCCAGTGCTGTTCATCGGCTCCTCCTGGATGATCCTGCTCTGGCCGTTCGAGATTGACTTTTCGGGCGGCGTGATGGCGGGACTCGGGGCGATGCTTCTGCTCGAACGCCGAGATCGGCGCGCCGACGTCTGGGCCTGCCTGTTGCTGATCGTCTCGATCGGATTCGGGAGCCTCGGTCTGTCGTTCGCCGTCGCCGCGGCCGTCGTCGTCTGGCAGAGCCGTTCCAGCCTCGGATGGAGCCGTGGCTACGTCGTCGTCGTACCCGCGGTGCTCTATCTCATCTGGTATCTCGGCTGGGGCCACACGGCTGAACATCACCTCACCCTCCAAAACATCCTCGAGATGCCCCGCTTCGTCCTCGATGGTCTCGCTCAATCGGTGGCCTCCTTGGTTGGCCTGAACGTCGAGACCGAAGCGAGCACGGCCGAACCGATTTGGGGCCGGGGCCTGTTGCTGGCCCTGATCGCCGCCGCCGTTGCCTGGCAGCGCCGGCGTAGATTCGTCTCCCCGCGTTTCTGGCCCGCCGCCGCCGCCGCCGCTTCGTACTGGGTCCTCGCCGCCTTCAACTACATTCCCGGCCGCGAGGCAGCCTCGAACCGCTACGTCTACGCCGGCGTGATCTTCCTGGTGATGATGCTGTCCGATCTGCTCGATGGCGTGCGGGTCGGGCGTCGTGGCCTCGCGGTGCTTGCCATCGTCGTCGCCTGTGCGCTGGCGGGGAATATCGCGCTGCTCAAGGAAGGATCCGAAGTCTTCGAAACCCAGGGCGAACTGACTCGGGCCGATACCGCCGCCTTGGAGATCGCGCGCCGCACCGTTCCGCCCGACATGGTGATGGACCCGTCGATCACCGGGACTCTCGCGAACGTCACGATCATCCCCGGGCCTTATCTCGAAGTCACCGACGAACACGGCTCCCCGGCCTACACGCCTGAGGAGTTGACGAAAGCAACTCCCCTCGCGCAGCATTGGGCGGACGTTCTGCTGGCTAGCGCACTGCCGCTTTCGCTGAAGGTCGTGCCGAGTGGGAGTGCAGGCACGGGCGGTCGCTGCTCCTCCGTGGGCGGAGAATCGCCACCGGAACTCGAACTCGGTCCCGGTACCTACACCGTCGCCGCCGGCGGCGCCGAAGCGCACCTGCATGCGCGGCGTTACTCCGTCGCCGAATTTCCAGTCGATCTCGGGACGGTCCCAGCGGGCGAGACGGCGAAGCTTGGAATCCCCCGCGACGAAGCTTCCCAGCCCTGGCACCTGCAGGTCGAATCGACCTCCGCGGTGCGGATCTGTCGCTAGAGGGCCTCGGCGATTCGCGGCGCTTCGCGCTGGAAGATCCAGGCCCCGTAGATGCAGACGCCGACGAAGATCGCGATCGCGGGCAGCAGACCGAGCCAGCCGCCGGCGCTTTCGAGTGCGGTCGGCGCGCCGGCTTCGTGGAGGATCCAGATACGGACCTCGGTGAAGATCACCGCCAACGGGTTGATCATCAGGAGGTGTTCGTAGGTGGCGTTGTTGAAGGCGTCGACCGGATAGAGGATCGGCGTCATGTAGAGAAGCACCTGGGAGACGACGGCCCAGATGATCGCGACGTCGCGAAACCTCACGTAGAGCACCGAGAGCGCCATGCCAACGGCGCAGGTGAAGGCGAAGAGGAGCGCGAGGGCGACCGGGAACAGCAGCCAACTCCACACGGGTGAGACGCCGAACGCCAGCACGAACGCCAGCACCACGATCAGGTTGAGACAGAGATTGAAGAGGCTGGTGAGAACGGTCGACAGCGGAATCACGAGTCGCGGGAACTGCGTCTTGCGCACCACTCCCTCCTGCGCCAGGACCGACGTGACAGCGGCGCCGGACGATTCCTGGAAGAAGGTGAACAGGACGATGCCGAGCAGCAGCATCACCGCATAGTGTTCGACGTGTTCGCTGCCGACGCGGAACACCTTGGTGAAGACGAAGAGCAGGACCCCGAAGAGCAGCAGCGGCCGGATCAAAGACCAGAGGTAGCCGAGGACCGTGCCGAAGTAGACGCGCTTGAACTCCGTCACGGACATCAACAGCAGCAGGTCCCTGAATCGGCGAAAACCGCCGCCAAGGGCCGACGGGCCGTTCACGGTTTGAAGTTGAGACGGCTCGATCGGCGCGCTCACGACGTCTCCTCGCCCTCGATCACGGCTTCGGATTCGCTCGCGGGAGCAATCAACCCGGGAGAGCTCTGGGAGCCGAAGATGACGAAGCTCGCCACTTTCTCCTTATAGACCGAGATGCCAAAGGGGCTCTGCACGCCACAGTGGATGAAGTGGCGTCCGGTGCCGAGCGGGTTCTGGATGGTGGTGGTAACCGAGACCTTGTCGCCCTTGATGTCGTACCCGTCCCTCGACTGGACCGGAATACCCACTTCGAAGAGCGAGATGTCGTCCGCGTTGGCGATCACCAGGCCCACGTGCAGGCCGGGAACCTTCTGCAGGAGTTCCAGCTCAAGCGCGACGCGAATCGGCTCCCCCAACTCCAGGGTCGTCGTCTCATCTCCCGCCGCGTTCTCGATTCGCGTGCTGAGGAGGCGAGCACCCTCCCCTTTCTCGCTCCGCTGCTCGTCCTCTTCGTCGTCATCCCCCTCGAGTGGCTCCGGCTCCTCGACCGCTGCCTCGCCGGTGAAGTTCAACTTGAGATATTCCCGCCCGGTCTCCGCCGGATCTCCAACGTGCTTGATCTCGCCGTCGGCGAGGAGCATCGCGCGGTGGCAGTACGTTTCTACGGCTCCCATCTCGTGGGTGACGAGAACGATCGTCTTGCCTTCCGATTTCATCTGGTGAAAGGCATCCGCGCATTTCTGCTGGAACGAGGCATCGCCGACCGCGAGCACCTCGTCGATCAGCAGCACGTCGGCATCAGCCTCCATCATCACTGAGAAGGCCAGCCGCACCATCATCCCCGAGGAGTAGTTCTTCAGCTTCAGGTCGGCGAACTCGCGCAACTCGGCGAAGTCAATCACCTGGTCGAGGCGGGATCGCATCTCCTTCGGCGTCAGACCCATCATCACGCCGTTGAGGACGACGTTCTCGCGGGCGGTCAGCTCGTGATTGAAGCCGACGCCGAGCTCGATGAACGGGGCCAGGCGGCCGGCGATCCGGATCGTGCCCGAGTCCGCGCGATAGATGCTGGCGAGGAGCTTCAGCAGCGTGCTCTTGCCCGAGCCGTTGCGGCCGACGATCCCGAAGAACTCGCCTTGGCGGATCTCGAAGGAGATCCCGTTGAGCGCTCTGAGCTCACGGTAGTCGCGCGAGGCAAATGGGTGCACCGCCCGCTCTTTCAGAGAATCGACCCGCTGGATCGGGATGCGGAAGTACTTGTGCAGGTCTTCGACCTGGATTGCGGTCGGCCCGAACGAATCGCGACGGGAGGCGCGAGAGCTCGCGAGCGCGTTTTCGAGCGGCGTGGAGGTCATTTCTTCGGGGCGCCCTCTCGCGAGGGCTCTCACACGCTAGCGTGGAGCCCGGTTGTGGGGGATTGGGTCTGACGGCGGTTTCAGCTTCCAGACCAACACGCCGAGCATGGCGGAAAGAGCGGTCATCGCGACGAACGCGACCGTGTCGGTGACCGGATAGAGGCTGGCGACGACTTCGTGGCGGGTCGCCAGCGTCGGCACCGCGGCTACCGCGAAGACCTCGACCGCGCGCAGCATCAGCACCAGCCGTGCCGGGGTCGAGCGCAGCCAGCCGAAGCCGCTCGCCGCCTGCTCGCAGGCGAGGACGATGACGACGGTCAGCGCCCAGGTCTGCAGCCCCTCGCGCATCAGCCCGGCGGTCGAGGAGCCCCAGTAGACGACGAAGAGGAAGAACGGGATCAGCACGGTCGCCGTGGTCGCCCAGGGCCAGCGCCGCAACGCCCGCCAGAGGCCGACCAGCAACATCGGCAGGAAGACGATCGCGAAGCCGAACGGGACCGTGTTCCAGTACTGGAAGAAGAAGTGGACGACGCCGGGGGAGGTGCCGCCGACGACGTTGATCGATTGGCTGTCGGCCGAGCCGAGCGGGAGCAGCAGCGGCACGACGGTGTTCCCCAGCGAATCGAGCCGGTAGTGGATCCAGTGCGGGATCGTCGGCCGCAGGACGATTCCCGCGTTGCGGAAGTATTCGATGAACTGGTTCTGGTCGTAGTGGGAGCCGTTGTAGAGGCGCCAGGCGAGCAGGAAGACCGCCAGCCCCGCGACGATGCCGACGCCCTGCATGATCCGGGGCCGGTTCCAGCGCGCCCCGCGCAGCGGCCAGAGCGCCAACAGGCCGAGAACCGGCAGCGAGAGCAGCGCCACCGGGTGCATCAGGTAGCCGAGGCCGGCGAGCAGGCCGGCGGCGAAGGGGCGGCGCTCGATGACGCAGATCGCGGCCGCCAGGACCAGCGCCGCCGCCAGCATCTTCGGCCAGGTGAACCAGACCTCGTGGACGAGGAACGGCGTGGTGGCCGCCAGCAGCAGGCCGAGCCGCGCCGCCATCGTCCCCAGCAGTCGCCTGGTCAGATCCCAGAGGGCGAGGAAGGCGGTGCAGGCGAAAACCATCATCGCGATCCGGTACGCGGCGAAGCCGCCGTAGTCGAACGGCGACCACGGCTGTTCGGGGAACGACTCGGGCGGGTGGCCGCCGGCCAGCAGGACGACCGGGGTGCTCGCCAGCCCCGGCACCGGGCCGCGGCTGGAGAAGTTGTAGGGCAGGAACATTTCGGTCGCGAACGGGCTGTAGGGGCCGGCGTGGTTTGCGACCAGCTGCGGCAGGATGAAGGAGATGCGGCTGTCGGAGCGGTCGCCGACCTCGAGCGAGCGGGAGATCGTGCCGGCGTACAGTTCGCCCTCCGGCCCCAGCGACCAGAGCGCCCTGGCGATCGCCAGGCCGAGCACGCAGCCGACGATCAGCAGCGTGCGGCGCTCCTCCGGTTCGAAGACGTCCTCCTGCGTGCCGGCCAGGGCGGCGAAGATCAGCGCCGCCAGCACCGGGGCAACCACCGCGAGGCAGGTGTCGCGCGGCGCCAGAGACCCGCCCAGCACCCAGGCCAGGATGCCAACCAGGAAGAGCAGCAGCAGGCCCGGTAGGGCGACGAAAGCCAGCCCGACCGGTTTGCCGGGCGGTGAGGTCGCCTTCCAGATCACACCGGGCCCGAGCAGGACGGCGATCGCCAGGGCGGCGGTGCCGACCGTCCGCACCAGGTCGAGTAGTTGTTCGGCGCGTCCGCCGTGGACGCCTTCCGGCGGCGGTTCGAGGATCCCGAGCAGCAGCCCGATCGCGGCCAGCGCCAGCAGCGCCAGGATCGCGATCCGCTCCCCGCTCAGTTCGATGCGCTTGCCCACCCGCGTCACGGAGCGGTGGATTATCAGACGAGCCGGAAAGTTAGACTCGCGCCCCCCATGGCTTGGCGGCGGCGACTAGAACCGGATCTGCTCCTGATCGGGGCCCTGCTGGCCGCCGCGGTCCTGCTGATCGCGCTCGGCTGGCAGCTGACCTTCTTCCAGGACGCCTGGGCGGTGCTGCTCGAACGGCAGCCGTTCGACGCCCACTCCTTCCTCGCCCCGCACAACGAGCACCTGATCGTCTTCCAGGTGGCGGTCGAGAAGCTGCTCGTCGAGGTCTTCGGGATGACCTCGGCGCGCCCGGAAATGCTGTTCATGACGGTGACGCTGCTCGCCTCGGGGGCGCTCCTCTACGTCTACGCCAAGCGCCGGGTCGGGCCCTGGCTGGCGCTCTTCGCCGCGGTGGTCCTGCTCTTTCTCGGCTCGGCCTGGCAGATCCTGCTTTGGCCGTTCGAGATGGAGTTCACCGCCCCGTTCGCCGCCGGGCTGGGGATGCTGCTGGTGCTCGAACGCGAAGATCGGGCCGGCGACGTCTGGGCTTGCGTGCTGCTGCTGATCTCGATCGGGTTCGGCAGCCTCGGGCTGTCCTTCTGGTTGGCGGCGCTGGTGGCGGTCGGCCTCGCCCACCGCGAGCGCGGCTGGGCCCGGCTCTGGATCGTCGCGATCCCGGCGGTCCTCTACGTCGTCTGGTACGGCGGCTGGGGTCACGACGCCGAACATCACCTGACGCTGCGGAACCTGCTCGAGTCGCCCGTCTACACGTTCGAAGGGATCGGCTCGGCGCTGGCCTCGCTGTTCGGCCTCTCCAACGCCCCGCTCTCCGGCGCAGCCGGACCTTCCGCCTGGGGCCCGGCGCTGGCGGTGGCGGCAATCGCGCTGGCGATCTACGGTCAGTGGCGACGGCCGGGCGTCCCGCGGACCTTCTGGCCGATCGCGGCCGCGGCCTTGAGCTTCTGGCTGCTGGCCGCCTTCAACTTCATCCCCGGCCGCGAAGCGACCTCGGTCCGCTACGTCTACGCCGGCGTCGCCTTCGTCCTGCTGCTCGGGATCGAGCTGTTCTCCGCCCAGGGCATCCGCCTCGGCAAGCGCGCGCTGTGGATCGGGGCCGCGGTCACGGTGCTGGCGGTGATGCCGAATCTCGCCCAGCTCAAGGACGGCTACGACTGGTTGAAGGAACAGACGGTGCTGACCCGCGCCGACACCGGCGCGATCGACATCGCGGAAAACACCGTCAAGCCGGAATTCGTGCTCGCTCCCGAAGTCGCCGGCACTCCCTCCCTGATCAACGTCAACGGCGGCGACTACCTGCCGGCAGTCCGCGAGCACGGCTCGGCCGGCTACTCGCCGTCCGAACTCGCCGATGCACCGGAGGTCGGGCGCCATTGGGGGGACGTCGTCCTCTCGCAGGCGCTGCCGCTCAGCACCACCACCGTGCTCGACGGCTACGAACCCGGGGAGGTGACCGGGTCCGCCTGCACCGCGATCCCGCCCGGCGGCATCGCAGTGCCGGAGACGCCCGTCGGGCCCGGCAAGGCCCGCATCTTCGTCGCCCCCGGCGGCGAAGCCGCGGTTTCGATGCGGCGCTTCTCCCAGGGCGAATACCCGGTGCAGCTCGTCAGCTTGCCAGGGGGGGCCGAGATGGAACTGACCGTCCCCGAGGACAAGGCGCCGGAATACCCGTGGTTCGTCCACGTCCAGGCCGGCCAGCAAGCCTGGGTCTGCCCCGCCTAGGGAGGCGGGCCCCTAGTACTCGCGGACGATCTCGCGTTTGGCCGACTGCAGCGCCCGCCGGATGCGGCGGCGCATGCCGGGGTCGGGCTGGGACGGCGCCGGGGGCGGGTTGCGGACCACCCACTGGGAGTCCGGTCCCGGCGCCGGGAGAGCGCCCCGTTTGCGGAGGACGACGATGAACTCGAGGCCCTGGTGGGCGGCGGCGACGAGGTCGAAGTCTCCGTCGGAGCGCTCGCGGCACTCGAGCACCAGCCGCAGGAACTCGGCTTCGCCCCAGGTGTGCATGTGGATCGAGTAGCCGACGTCTCGCAGCTCCTCAGCCCGCTCCTGCCAATCCTTGCCGTCCTCGGCGTCCGGATCGATCACCAGCCGTGACCACTCCTCGTAGTGCTCGCGCCGCGACCGCTCGGCGCCCTGCTCGTGGTCGGCGACCATATGGTCGAGCGGGGTGGCGGGGCGTCGGAAGTCGAAGGTGTAGCGCTTGTCCGGCACCGCGTAGAAGAGGATCCCGCCCGGCCTCAATTTCGAGAGGTGGGTGAGGATCGTCCCGATCGGGTCCTCGGTGTGCTCGAGGAAGTGATTGGCGACGATGAAGTCCTGGCTCTCCGGCGCGACCGTCGCCAGCGTCTCGCCGTCGTCGACGATGTCGGGCTCGGTCAGGTCCCAGGTCGCCAACTCGGGGTACTCGCGGCGCAGCTCCTCGACCGGCATTCGGTCGACGTAGCGGGCACGCGCGTCCCGCGGCGTCGCCAGCGGCTGGTGCAGGGGCCCGATCTCGAGGCCCTCGCCGAAGAGGAAGCTCTCGGCGAAGACTGCGCGCGCCGCCAGGTAGTCGGGCGACTGCGGGCGCTGCTCGGACTCGGTCTTGGTCGGGCGGTCGGTTTCGCCGAGAGTGCTCATGGCGTGCAAGGCTACCCACGATGGGCGAGGGCTCGACCGCCGCGGTCGTCATTCCCAGCTGGAACTCGGTCGAGCTGCTGCCGCGCTGCCTCGACTCGGTCGCCGCGCAGGGCGACGGCGTCGAGCTGCTGGTAGTCGACAACGGGTCGCGCGACGGCACGCTCGAGCTGCTCCGCGAACGTGGCGTCGAGCACCTCGCGCTGCCGGAGAACCGCGGCTTCGCCGCCGCCGTCAACCTCGGCGTGGCGCGGACGACGGCGCCGCTTGTCCTAGCGCTGAACGCCGACGCCGAGCTGGCCGCAGGGGCGCTGGACGCGCTGGTCGCCGCGCTGGACGCCGACCCGGGCCTCGGTGGCGTTCAGCCGCGGATCCTGCAGCTCGAGGGGGAGGGGCGCGACGCCGAGAAGGCGCGGCTGTACAGCGCCGGGATGGCGCTGACCGCGGACGGCCGGGCGCTACGAGATCGGCGCGGGAGAGGCGCAGGGGCCCGCGACTCGGCGGCCGCGCGAGGTCTTCGGCGTCTGCGGCGCCGCCTGCTTACTGCGACGGGCGCTGTTCGCCGCGCTCGGCGGCTACGACGAGAGCTACTTCTCCTTCTACGAGGATGTCGGCCTGAACGTGCGGGCCCAGGTTGCCGGCTGGCGATTCGCCTACGAGCCGGCGGCTGTCGCCTGGCACCTCGGCAATGCCTCCTGGCTGGCGTCGGCGGCGCGGCCAACCGCCTGGAACGCGAGGTTGGTCGCCCGCAACCGCCTCGTCACCCAGGCCAAGTTCGTGCCGGCCTCGGCGCTGCCGCGGATCGCCGCGGTTGAGGCCGGCTCGCTCGTCCGCGCCGCGGGGCAGCGACGGCTCGGCGCCACCCTGCGCGGCAAGCTCGAAGGCCTCGGCCGGCTGCCGTACGCGTCGCGCGAGCGCCGCCGCCTGCGCCGCGAGGGCGACCTCGCTCGTGCACGCCGCTGGCTCGGCGCCGGCTGAGGGCGCGGCGCTAACCGCGTCGGCGCCGGCGCAGCGCCAGCGCTTCGCGGGCGCTGAGGTCCAGCAGCGGGGCGCCATCGACGTCGCGGCGCGCGAGGCCGGCGGCGGCGCGCCAGCCGCGCCAGCGACCGGCGAGGCCGGCGGCGGTCCGGTCGCGGGCGATCTGCCCGGCGCAGAGGACTCCCTCGCAGGCGAGCGCTCGCAGCGCCAATCGCCGCTTGCCCGTGACCCCGTAGCGGCGCAGCATGTAGCCGCGGCTCCAGCCGGTCGCCGCGTACTTGTCGGGGCTGGCGGCGCCGAGGCTGGCGGAGTAGGCGTGGACGGCGCGGGCGTTCGCGGCCAGGCGGCAGCCTCCGCCCGCCGCGGCCAGGCGCAGCGCCAGGTCGAGGTCCTCGTAGTAGAGGAAGATCCGCTCGTCGAAGCCGCCGATCGCGTCGAAGGCCGCGCGCCGGTAGAGGGCGGCGCCGCCGGTCGGGCCGAGTGGGTCGGCGGCGCTGGTCGCCGCCGCGACCGGCTCGCCGTGCAGATAGTCGAACCCCATCAGCGTCCGGTCGGCGACGACACCTGCCGAGTCGATCCGGCCCGGGTCGGACTCCTGGACCATCACGCCGGCCACCGAGTCGACCCCGTCGCCAAGCCGCTCGAGCAGAGCAGCGACGAACTCCGGCTCCGGCTCGGCGTCGTCGTTGAGGAGGATCACCGGATCGGCCTCCGGGCGGGCGGCGACGCCACGGTTGAGGGCGGGCCCGAAGCCAAGGTTGGCGCCGAGCTCAAGCACCTCGACCTCGGGGAAGCGCTCGCGGACGAGCTCGACGGTCGCGTCGCCCGAGCCGTTGTCGACGACGATCACCTCGGCCTCCCGGCTCTGACCGCGCAGGCCGGCGAGAGCGCGACTTATGCGCGTCTCGCTGTTGAAGCTGGGGATGAAGATCGTGGCCTGCACGGAAGTTCCGGTTCCTAGCTAGGGTTGCAGCGTCGAATGGAGGCTCTGAAGGGACTCATTCTCTCTGGCGGCGCCGGCACCCGCCTGCGGCCGATCACGCATACCTCTGCGAAGCAGCTGGTCCCGGTCGCCAACAAGCCGGTCCTCTTTTACGGGATCGAGGCGCTGGTCGACGCCGGGGTGACCGAGATCGGGATCATCATCGCCCCGGAGACCGGCGGCGAGATCGAAGCGGCGGCCGGCGACGGCTCCCAGTTCGGCGCCACGATCACCTACATCCTCCAGGACAAGCCGGCCGGCCTCGCCCACGCGGTGCTGACCGCGGCCGACTTCATCGGCGACTCGTCCTTCGTCATGTACCTTGGCGACAACCTCCTCCGCGACGGCCTGCGCGGCCTCGTCGCGACCTTCAAGGAGGCCGAACCGGAGGCGCTGATCCTGCTCACCCCGGTCGAGGACCCGCAGTCCTACGGCGTCGCCGAGCTCGACGGCGAGCACATCGTCCGCCTGATCGAGAAGCCGAAGGACCCGCCCTCGAACTTGGCCCTGGTCGGCGTCTACCTCTTCAGCCCCTCGATCTTCGAGGCGGCCCGCAAGCTGGAGCCCTCCTGGCGCGGCGAGTACGAGATCACCGAGGCGATCCAGGGCCTGATCGACGACGGCAAGGCGGTCCGCTCCGAGGTAGTGCGCGGCTGGTGGAAGGACACCGGCCAGCTCGCCGACATGCTCGAGGCCAACCGCCTCGTCCTCGAGGAGCTGGTCGGAAGCGTCGAGGGAGAGGTCGACGACGAGTCGCGGGTCGAGGGCCGGGTGGTCGTCGCCCCAGGCGCCAAGCTGGTCCGCTCCGTCATTCGCGGCCCCGCCGTGATCGGCGCCGGCGCGAAGATCGAGGACGCTTACATCGGCCCCTACACCTCGATCGGCGAGGACGTCGAGATCAGCCGCTGCGAGGTCGAGCACTCGATCGTCCTCTCCGGCTCCGTCGTCCAGGACCTCGGCACCCGGATGGAGGCCAGCCTGCTCGGCCGCAACGTCAAGCTCACCCGCAGCGACGGCCCGCCGCGCACGCTGCGGATGCTGGCCGGCGACAACTGCGAGATCGAAATCGTCTGAACCCGCGAACGCCCCCGCAGTCCTATTCTGCGGGTGGTGGGCCTCCGGTCGGACAGCAGCCTCGACGCCGCCGCGCTGAACGATCGCGAGCGGCGAGTGCTCGGGCGCACCGTCGCAATGCTCTTCGCGGCGGTCGAACGGATGCTCGCCGGCTAAGAACCGCCCGCTCCCGCACCCACAGTGATGCTCGATCGAGTATCATACGACCATGACGAGCGGTGAGCTGATCCGAGACGCACGGCGTCGTCATGGTCTTTCCCAACGCCGCCTCGCCCTCCGTGCCGGTGCGAGCCAGGCGTGGATCTCGCGACTCGAGCGGGACGAGGTCTCGCCGTCGGTCGAGTCCATCGATCGGCTGCTGCTGGTCATGGGCGAGCGGGTCCGCTTGCGGAGCGAGCGCGTCGACGTCGGCGAGGAAGATCGAGATTGGCGCCGCGTCCACAGCGCCCGACCGATGGCGGAGCGGCTCGAACGTGCTTTCGACGCCGCCGCCTTCGCCAGCGACCTGCGCGGCGCCGCGGCGCGGCGATGAGCGAGGCCGCCTTCTCGCCGCAGGCGATCTTCGCGGCGCTGCAGCGGCACGACGTCGACTACGTGGCGATCGGCGGAATCGCCGCGAACGCCCACGGTTCCCGGCGCCTGACGCTCGACGTGGACATCGTCCCCGCGCCGGAGGAGTCCAACTACGACCGACTTGCCGCCGCGCTCGACGAGCTAAGCGCCCCGGAGGTGGCTGTAGATTCGAGCTTTCGTGAGCTCGATCCACGCGACAGCTTCGACCTGGCTCGCGCAACGATCCTCAAGCTCCCGACCGCCGCCGGTGATCTCGACGTGCTTAACCGAGCGGTCGGCGCCCCGCCATACGGGGACCTTCGCAGGCGGGCGATCGAGGTGGAGGTGCGCGGGGCGTCGGTCAGGATCGCCTCGCTCGACGACCTCATCGCGATGAAGCGCGCCAGCGGACGTCCCCAGGACCTTCGCGACATCGCCGAGCTGACCGACATCGACGAGCTGCCGGGCTCTGCCTCGTGAGCGAGGAGAATTAGGAATCGATCATCTAGCCTGTTGCGGCTCGTGCAGCACCCCAAAGTCCCAAACCCCATCCGATGAAGCTGCTCATCACCGGCGCCGCCGGCATGCTCGGCCGCGACCTGATGCTCGCCGCCGGCAACGCCGGCCACGACGTGGTCGGCTTCGGGCACGCCGAGCTCGACATCACCGACGCCGACGCGGTCCGCCGCAAGGTCGACCTCGAGCGGCCGGACGTGCTCATCAACAGCGCCGCCTGGACCGACGTCGACGGTGCCGAGGAGGCCGAGGAGGCGGCGTTCGCGGTCAACGGGGCCGGGGCGGGCAACGTTGCCGCCGCGGCGGCCGAAGTGGGCGCCGCCGTGGTCCAGGTCTCTACCGACTACGTCTTCGACGGGACCAAGCGGACGCCCTACGTCGAGTCCGACCAGCCGGCGCCGCTGGGCGCCTACGGGCGCACCAAACTGGCCGGCGAGGAGGCGACGATCGCCGCCAACAAGCGCCACTTCGTGGTCCGCTCGTCGGGGCTGTTCGGGATCGGCGGCAACAACTTCGTCGAGACGATGCTGCGGCTGGGGGCGACGCAGAGCGAGGTCCTCGTCGTCCGCGACCAGGTGCTGTCGCCGACCTACACCTGGCATCTCGCCTACGGGATCGTGCGGCTGATCGAGGGGGTCGAGTTCGGGATCCACCACATGGCGGCCGAGGGCGAGATCTCCTTCTACGAATTCGCCCGCGAGATCTACGAGCAGGCGAAGGTGGACTGCAAAGTGCTGTCGGTGACGACCGAGGAATTCGGCCGGCCGGCGCCGCGCCCGGCCTACTCGGTGCTCGCCAGCCAGCGCGAGCACCCGATCCGGCTGCCCTCGTGGCGCGACGGCCTGGCCGGGTACCTGGCCCAACGAGAAGCGGAGGAAACGCAATGAGACTGTTGGTCACCGGAGCGGCCGGCTTCATCGGCTCGACCTACGTGCGGATCGCCGGCGCCGAGCACGAGATCGTCGTCCTCGACAAGCTCACCTACGCCGGCCGGCCGGAGAACCTGCCGGAGGGGACGCAGCTGATCGAGGGGGGGATCGAGGACCCGGCGATCGTCCGCGAGGCGATGGCCGGCTGCGAGGCGGTCGTCAACTTCGCTGCCGAGTCGCACGTCGACCGCTCGATCGACGACCAGGACGCCTTCGCCCGCACCCACGTGATCGGCACCGGCACGCTGCTCGACGCCGCCCGCGAGCTCGGCGTCCAGCGCTACGTCCAGGTCTCGACCGACGAGGTCTACGGCTCGATCGACTCCGGCTCCTTTACCGAGACCTCGCCGCTCGACCCCTCCTCGCCCTACTCGGCCACCAAGGCGGCCGGCGACCTGCTGGTCGCCGCCCACGTCCACACCTACGGGATCGACGCCTCGATCGTCCGCGGCTCCAACAACTACGGCCCGCGCCAGTACCCGGAGAAGCTGATCCCGCTGATGGTCCTCAACGCGATCCACGGCGACTCGCTGCCGGTCTACGGCGACGGCCGCCAGGTCCGCAACTGGCTCTACGTCGAGGACTTCTGCCGCGGCATCCACACCGTGCTCGCCAAGGGCAAGGCCGGTGAGGCCTACAACGTCGGCGGTCCCGACGAGTGCGAGAACATCGAGGTGGTGAAGCGGGTGATCGAGCTGACCGGCGGCGACGAGTCGCTGATCGAATACGTCACCGACCGCCCCGGCCACGACCGTCGCTACTCGCTCTCCTCGGCGAAGCTGAAGGCCGACCTCGGCTGGGAGGCGCAGGTCCACTTCGCCGAGGGGCTCGAGAAAACCGTCGCCTGGTACCGCGACAACGAGGACTGGTGGGGCGCGATCCGCTCCGGCGAGTACCGCGAGTACTACGAACGCCAGTACGGCAAGGCCTTGGGCTGAAGCGCCAGCCAGCAGAAGCCGCCGCCGAAGACCGCCGCTAAGACCATCGCCAGCACCGAATAGCTGGTCCCTTCTTCGGGGGTCACGCTCGGCACGTACAGCGCCAGCATCAAGAGCGCCGCGATCGGGACGAACCAGTTGGCGAAGCGGGGGACGACGGCGCGCAGCCCGACCGCGCCGGCGGCGAGGCCGAGGATCGGCAGCATGTAGCTCCCCTGGTGGATGTCGGTGCGGGCGACGTCGTTGCCGAACAGGATCAGCACCCAGGCGAGCAGCCCGATCCCGACCACGACGTAGGCGGTCAGCGCGAAGCTCCAGTCGCCAGGGTCGCGGACGCGGCGCCTGCCGAACAGCATTACGAGCGGCGCCACCACCAGCAGGCCCATCCCCGGCAGGAAGTCGAAGAAGAAAACCTGCCGGACGTTGTTCAGCGCGTCGGGGATCTGGTCGGCTTCGATCGCTTCGACGCTCCGTTTCGCCGCTTCGTAAGACGGGCCGCCGCCGACCACGGTGACGAGGTTCTCGTACTTGTTGTGGAGGGCGCCGCCGAGCCCTTCGTCGGAGTAGGCGTTGACGATCGCGGTCAGCGTCCCTTCTTCCTTGACTTCGCTGTCGCCGGCGAGGAACCAGCGGTCGAGCCGGTTACCGGGCGGGTCGCCCCACTTCTGATAGGCCGACCAGGGAGCGAGCAGGAGGATCCCGATCGCCGCCGCCGCGCCGATCCAGCGCCAGCTCGGCACCCCGCGCCAGAGGGCGACGATCGCCAGCGGGATGATCGCGAAGATGCTCGAGCCGTGGGCGAGCATCGCCAACGCCGCTAGCGCGCCGACCAACGCCGCCAGTCGCCAATCGGCCCGGGTCCGCTCCCAGAGCGGCGTCATCACCAGCGCCGCGGCGCCGAGCAGCAGCGCCGCCGGCAGCAGCTTCGGCCAGACGAAGAAGCCGTTGACGATCGCTAACGGGCTGAAGAGGACGGCGATCAGCGCCAGCGCGCCGCTCAGCCGGCGCACCTTGAAGGCCGCTAGCAGCGCCCAGAGGCCGATCACCCAGAGCTGCTGCAGGGCGACGCCGATCAGCTGCGAGTCGAGCCCATTGAGGTTCCAGAACCAGGGCCGCTGGGCGAGCCCGTAGCCGATCTGCAGCGGCGGTCGGTCGCTGGCCAGCCAATCGGGTTGGAAGATCGGTGGCGTGCCGTGGTGACCGTGCCCGTAGAACCATTCGGTGAAGAAGTGGGGGATCAGGTTGTCGGTCGTGATCCCGGCGGCGAAGCGGGTGCCGGCGACTTCGAGCGGGTGATCGCTGCCGCCGTGGATGAAGCCGAAGAAGACGAGGAAGGCGGTGGCCAGGGCCCAGAGCGCGAATGGGGTCGCGATCGCCCGCACCAGCTCGCGCTCGGGCCGCCAGTCCCAGAGGACGAAGCCGATCAGAAGCGCCGAGACGAGCGGCACGAGGTAGGAGACGGCGAGGCCGATGAGGTGGTTGGCGTAGTACGCCCAGAAGGTCAGCATCGCCGCGCCGCCGCTGACCGCCAGGGCGATCGCGAGCAGCACCGCGACGTGGCGGACGCCGGCCCGCGCGGCGAGGAGCGAGGCGGCGACCATCGGCAGGCCGATCAGCAGCAGGTGGAAGGCGAGGAGTCCCGCCAGGCGCAGCTCGGTCAGCTTTCGGACCCTCCCTTGGGCATCGTCGCAAGGCTTTCACAGGACCCGGTCTCGACCACGCCACGTGCGGCGGTTCGCCCGGGATAGACTCGCGCGCCGATGGCCACGCGCTTGCCGACCAAGCTCGACGGACTGGTGCTGATCGAACCCGCGGTCCACGGCGACCAGCGGGGGTTCATGGTCGAGACCTTCGCCGCCTGCGAATGGGCCGAGCTCGGCGTCGACGCCTCCTTCGTCCAGCACAACCACTCGCGCTCCTCGCGCGGGACGCTGCGCGGAATCCATTTCCAGACCTCGCCCGGCCAGGCGAAGCTGGTCCGCGCCGCCCGCGGTGAGGTCCTCGACGTCGCCGTCGACCTGCGCCGCGACTCGCCGACCTATGGGCAGTGGGAGGCGCACGTCCTCGACGACGTCGAGCACCGCCAGCTCTACGTGCCGGTCGGCTTCGGACATGGCTTCGCGGTGCTCAGCGAGATCGCCGACGTCTGCTACCAGGTGTCCTCGCTGTATGACCCGGCGACCGAGGCCGGGATCGCCTGGGACGACCCCGGGGTGGGGGTCGACTGGCGGGTCGCCGAGCCGCTGCTCTCCGAGCGCGACAAGAACGCGCCGCGCCTCGCGGAGATCGCCGACACCCTTCCCTGGTAGCCGGGCGGCGATTAGGCTGGCGCCGCGACGGTGATCTCGCGGCGCGACAGGCGGTTGACGTTGGCGGCGATGACGCTGGCGAGCTCGATGATCCTCGTCGACCAGACCGCGGTGCCGCTGGCGACGCCGCACGCGATCCAGGACCTGCACGCCTCGGTCGGCCAGTCGCAGTGGCTGATGACCGCCAACATCCTGCCGCTGGCGGCGCTGATGGTCTTCGGCGGCCGGCTCGGCGACCTGTTCGGGATGCGCCGCGTGTTCCTGATCGGCGCGGTGATCTTCGGGGTGGCGACGACGGCGATGGGGCTCTCGCAGGACCTCCCCTGGGCGATCGCGGCGCGGGCGCTGCAGGGCGCCGGGGCGGCGCTGATGATGCCGACCGCGCTGGCGATCGTCAGCGCCGTGTATCCGGACGAGAGCAAGGGGGCGGCGCTCGGCATCCTGGCCGGCGCCTCGGCCTTCTTCGCCGCGCTGGGCCCCGTCCTCGGCGGCGCCTTGACCGCGATCGACTGGCGGCTGGTCTTCCTCATCAACGTGCCGCTGGCGGTGATCGCGGTGGCGATCACGCTGCGGGCGACGCCGCGCCTCGAGCCCGACGCGGGCGCCTCGCGGGACCTCGACCTGCCGGGGGTCGTCACCTTCGCCTTGGCGATCGGGACGCTGATCTTCGGCCTCTCGGAAGGGCCGGAGGCGGGCTGGGGCGACCCGCAGACGCTGATCCCGATCGTCGCCGGGGTGCTCCTGATCCCGGTCTTCCTGGTGATCGAGCGGCGAGCCGCCAACCCGATGATCGACTTCAAGCTGTTCCGCCACGAGAACTTCCTCGCCGCCAACGTCAGCCAGCTGCTCGCCGGGATGGTCGAGCTCGGGCTCGGCTTCCTGACGCCGTTCTTCCTGCTGCTGGTGGTCGGCGTCTCGCCCGCCGCGGCCGGGGTGGCGCTGATCCCGGCGACGATCCCGATCATCCTCGCCGGGCCGCTGGCCGGGAAGGCCTTCGACCGCTTCGGCGGTCGCTGGCCGCTGGTCGCCGGCTTCCTCGTCCTCGCCGCCTCCGGCGTCGTCCTCGCCGTCTCGGTTTCGCAGGAATCGGCGGTCGCGCTGATCCCGGGGCTGCTGCTGCAGGGGCTCGGGCTGGGGATCGTCCTCACCGTCAACGACCCGACCGGGCTGACCGCGGTGCCGGAGAAAGACGTCGGCGAGGGGGCGGGGATGATCAACACCTCCGAGCAGCTCGGCGGCGCGCTCGGGATCGCCGCGCTGACCGCGGTCGAGCTCGGGATCAACTTCCACGTGCTCGACGAAAAGCTCGCCGAGCAGGGGGTCCACCCGACCCCGGAGCAGACCGAACGGGCGCGCGAGCTGATCATCCAGGCCGAGCAGTCGGGGCTCAAGCACCTGCCCGGCAGCCACCTGCTGCAGATCATCGAACCCGACGTGATCGCCTCCCACGTCAGCGCCTTCCAGGTCACCTTCGCGGTCTCCGCCGGGATCGCCCTGCTGGGGGCGATCTTCAGCCTGATCCTGGTCCGCAAGACGGACCGCGTCAAGGTCGGCGTCTTCAGCCGCCGCTCGCGCTGGGTCTCGGCCTCCGCCGGCCGCTCCTCGGCGGTCACCCGGCGCCCGCCGCCACCGCCGCGCGCATCGGCGACCGGCTAGCGCCGGCACGCGGAGCGCCGCCGCAGCGACGCGACCGCTACTCCGGGCGGCTGGGTAGGTTGTCGAGCCGATGACCCTGAAGCAGCAGACTCGGAGCCGCGTCGCCAACGCGCTCGAGCGGACCCGGCTGCTGGGGCCGGTCGAGAAGCTGCGCGAAGAGTGGCTGGTGCGGCAGGCCGACGACGGGCCCGACCCGCGCCCCGACGGGCTGCCGCTGCCGCCGGCGCGGCTGCGGCTGCTGGTCGACGGACGCAGCGGCGACGGGCCGCGCTTCCTCGTCCTCGGCGAGGCGATGTTCGACTCGATCGCCGACGCCGTCCGCGAGGCCGGGCGCGAGCCGGCCGAGCTCGCCGCGGTGCTCGACTTCGGCTGCGGCTGCGGCCGCGTGCTGCGCCACTGGGGCAAGGTCGAGGGGCCCGAGCTGCACGGCTCCGACTACAACCCCGACCTGGTCGCCTGGCTCCGCGAGGGGCTGCCCTTCGTCCACCCCAACGTCAACGGGCTGGCGCCGCCGACCGGATACGCCGACGGCCAGTTCGACCTCGTCTACGCGCTCTCGGTCTTCTCCCACCTCGACCGCGAGCTGCAGGACGCCTGGATCGCCGAGTTCCGCCGCATCCTCCGCCCCGGCGGCCTGCTCGTGGTCAGCGTCCTCGGCGAGTCGATGGTGACCCGCCTGACCGACGAGGAGCGGACCCGCTTCGAGCGCGGCGAGCTGGTCGTCGAACGGCCGCGGATGTCGGGACGCAACCTCTGCAGCGCCTACCACCCGCGCTCCTACGTGACCGGCACCCTGCTGGCCGAGTTCGAGGACGTGCGGCCGTTCGACCTCGGCACGCCGGAGATGGCGATCCTGCAGAGCGGCTACGTCGCCCGCCGGTAGGCGCCGATCACCAGCGCCAGCGCCAGTTTGGCGCCGATCCCGAGGTAGACGGCGAGGTTCAGCAGCGGGCTCTCGACGGGCGCGTCGAAGCGCCGATAGAAGCGGCCCATGCCGCGGTGGAAGGCGATCTCCTGCTTCGGCCGCCGCCGGCCGCCGCTGGAGGCGCCCTTGACGTGCAGCGCGGTCCCCGCCGGCTCGTAGAAGACCTTCCAGCCGGCGTCCCAGAAGCGGTGGCACCAGTCGAGGTCCTCCATGTAGAGCCAGTAGCCCTCGTCGAGCAGGCCGACCTCGGCGATCGCCGCGGCCCGGCAGAGCATGAAGGCGCCGTTCACCGCGTCGACCTCGCCCGGCTCCTCGTCGCCGAGGTGGGTGGCCCGGTACTGGCCGAGCCGCTCGCCGGCGCCCGCGCCGCGGCCGATCCCGGTGAAGTGGGCGAGCGCCGCCAGCGGGGTCGGGAAGGAGCGCTTGCAGGCGTGGTCGAGCTGGCCCGACTCGAGCACCAGCTTCACCCCGACCATTCCCACCTCCGGGTCGGCGTCGAGGCGGGCGAGGCCGGCGTCGAGGGTGCCGGCGTAGACCTCGGTGTCGGGGTTGAGCAGGAGGACGGCGTCGGCCGTGCTCTCGCGCAGCGCCACGTTGTTGGCCGCCGAGAAGCCGACGTTGCCGCGCCGCTCCAGCTTCACCTCCGGGAACTCGCCGGCGACCATCTCCGGCGTCCGGTCGGGGCTGCCGCTGTCGACGACGGTGACGCTCATCGCCGCCCCGCCCGGCGGGTGCTCGCGCAGCGACTGCAAGCAGCGCCGCAGCAGCGCTTCGGCGCCGTGGCTGACGATCACGACCTCGAGGTTCATCGATTCAGCGTAATTCGGGAGGTGGTCCCTCAGCCCCGCGCCCTACCATCGGCAAGATGGCGACCCGGCTCGACACCCGATCTGAGTGGCTTTCCACCCATCCTGTCCCGCTGGAGCGACTGACCCAGACCTTGGTCGGAGTGGCGAGGCGCGCCATCGACGGCGAGGACTTTCACCACGCGGTGCGCGAGTTCCTCGACGAGTTCGCGCTTGCGGGGGACGAGCGATGGCGTACGAGCGCCATCGCTGAGCGCCCCGAGTCGACCGGCGACCCTCGGCAGGACGCCTACCTCGGTGCACTCGCGGAGCACCTCGCAACCGTCCACGGACTGATCCGACCGGCCTGGTCCGTCGAGTCGGACCGCTTCCTCGATCACTTCTGGTTCGTCAGCGAGACCCGAGGCTTCCGAGCCATCGCGATCGCCCAGGCCCCGGCCGCCTTTCGCCGGCGCGGCGTCTTCCTTCCCGAGCGCTCCCTGCACCGGGTCTGAGATGGATCGGGTCGAGATCATCGCGCGCGTTCACGGCGCTTGCCGCGGAGCTCGACCGGCGCGGCGTCAGCGGCGAGATGTACGTGGTCGGCGGCGCCGCGATCGCCCTCGCCTTCGACGAGCGGCGCGCGACCCGCGACATCGACGCCGTCTTCGAGCCGAAGGCGGTCGTCTACGAGTGCGCTGCCTCCGTCGCTCGCGAGATGGATCTGCCGCCGGGCTGGCTCAACGACGCGGTCAAGGGGTTCCTCGCCGGTGATGACCCGGCCGCCGCACCGGTATTGGACCTGCCGGGACTGCGCTGTCTTGCCGCCTCGCCCGAGATTCTCCTCGCCCTCAAGGTGCTGGCGCACCGGGTCGGTGAGGACGAGGAGGACGTGCGCTTACTGGCCGGCGAGCTGGGGCTGCGGAGTGCGGCAGAGGTGCTGGCGGTGGCGGAGCGGACCTTCGGCGATCGCCTCGACCCGGCCGCGCGGTTCTTCGTGGAGGAGCTCTTCGCTGAGCAGTGAACCGCGCTCGCCAGCGCTAGTAGGCGCCTTCGCCGTGGACCATCGCCCGCGGCGTCCGCATCAGGATCGCCAGGTCGGTGAAGATCGAGAGGTTGTCGAGGTAGTCGCGCTCCATCGCCAGCCGCTCCTCGAAGGTCAGGTCGCTGCGGCCGTAGACCTGCATCGGCCCGGTCATCCCCGGCTTGATCGCCAGCCGCCGCCGCTGCCGCTCGTCGTAGAGGGCGACGACGCTCTCCTCCTCCGGCCGCGGCCCGACCAGCGACATCCTGCCGAACAGCACGTTGAAGAGCTGCGGCAGCTCGTCGAGGCTGGTGCGGCGCAGGAAGCGGCCGGAGCGCGTCACCCGCGGGTCGTTGCGGATCTTGAAGGCCGGCTCCTCGAGCGTCTCCAGGTCGATCAGCTCCGGCAACCGCGCTTCCGCGTCGGCGACCATCGTCCGGAACTTGACCATCGTGAACGGCACCCCGTCCTTGCCGGCGCGGCGCTGGCGGAAGAGGATCGGGCGGCCGGTGTCGAGCAGGATCCAGAGCGCGATCACCAGCAGCAGCGGCGAGAGCAGCAGCAGGGCGACGGCGGAGACGCCGATGTCCATCGCCCGCTTCATCGCCTGGGTCGAGCGCGGCGGGTCGCTGAAGCGGAAGTCGAGGACCGGCAGCTCGGCGAGGCGGTTGAGCTCGATTCCCGGGCCTAGCAGGCCGTAGTGCTGGGGCAGGAAGGTGAGCGCCAGGCCGGCCGCCTTGCACTGCTCGATCAGGTGCTCGGCGGCCGGCTCGCTCATCTCCTGTTCGGTGACGACGACGCGCTCGACCGCCAGCTCGGCGGCGACCTGGGCGATGTCGGCGATCGTCCCCAGGCGCGGCAGCTCGGCCGATTTCGAGGAGCCCTCCTCGGAGAGGTAGCCGACCAGCACCAGCCGCGTCTCGGGATGGGTGGAGACGCGGCGGGCGACGGTGTCGACCGCGGCGCCCGGGCCGATCGCCAGCCCCGGAGCGAGCCCCGTCAGGTGGTGCCAGAAGAAGCGGATCGTCGCCCGCAAACAGAATGAGCCGACCAGGGTGCCGACCCCGACCGCGATCGCGCTGGTCGAGCTGAGCGGGCCGACCGGGCTCAGCGCCAGCAACCCGTCGAGGACCAGAGCCCCCAGCACCGTCGCCGAGACCAGCGAGGGCACCTCGTCGAAGGTGCTGTGTCGGATCCGGCGGTGGTCGTTGTCGTAGAGGCCCTGCAGCTTGACGACGACGATCCAGGCCGGGCTGAAGAGGATCGCCCAGAACAGGGTGCCGACGTCGGTCCCGCTGCTGACCGCGGTGACGACGACGAGCGTGGTCGCCAGCGCGATCCAGTCGCCGCAGGCGAGCAGCCGTCGCAGCAGCGCCCCGCGCCGCCGCAGGGCCTCGGCGCCGGCGCCGACCAGGTGCTCGATCGAGCCCGGCTCCGCCGGCGGCTCGGCGTTGGCGCCGCGACGGATGCGGATCGACCGCTTGCGCTCGACGTCGGGGGTGCTCATCAGCAGCCTTCCCATCCTTCACTCAAACACGCTTCAAGCGGGTTTAGCTCCTTCGCCTTCGCCAAACTGGCCTGGGCGGCGCTTTCTTCGCCGGCTTCGTGCTGGACCCTGGCCAGCAGGTAGTAGAGGACCCAGTTGTGATCCTCGCGGTCGATCGCGTCCTGCAGGCGTTCGGCCGCCAATGGCAGGTTTTCCTGCGCCTGCGCCACCAGCCCCAGCTGCACGTAGGGGCTCGCCGCCCAGGGCTCGATCGTCCGCGCGGTCTTCGCGTGGTTTTCGGCGCCCACGAGGTCGCCGTTCGTCGCTGCCGCTTTGCTGGCGTCGATCTCGCGGTCGACGAGCAGCGGGCCGATCAGCGCCAGCGCGGTCAGCCAGGCGATCGCCAGGCCCGCGATCGCCAGGCCGTAGCGGCGCTGCTGCCGGCCGCTGCCGTTGGCGGCCGTGCGGGCATCGACGAGCTGGCGGCAGCGAGCCGCGACCGCCGCACCGGTCGCGAGGAAGAAGATGGCGCCGACCACCGCCACCTCCCAGAGCCAGTCGATCGCCGCCCCGACCGCGAAGGCGAGGGCGACGGCGAACAGCGCCCCGAGCGCTTCGCGCTGGCGGCCGCTGGCAGCGCGCCAGGCGGCGAAGGCGGTCCAGAGCAGGAGCAGGACCAGCGCCAGGATGATCAGCCCGCCGATCAGGCCGAGCTCGGCGAAGGCCTGCAGGTAGAGCGAGTGGGCGAGTTTGTTGGTGATCGGTTGGTGGCGCAGCTGGTTCCAGGAGAACTGGTAGGTGCCGGCGCCGTGGCCGATGATCGGCTCTTCTTCGAAGGCATCGATCGCGACCCGATAGAAATCGTGGCGGCCGGCACCCGAGAGCGTTTCGAACCGCTGCTGCGGCTGGGCCAGCTGCAGGTCATTGCTCGAGAACTGGTCCCAGGCGCGGCCGCCGACGGCGATCGCGGCGCCGATCCCGATCAGCGCCGCGACCAGGGCGATTCCGCGCAGCACCCGGCGATCGCGGGAGATCGCCACCGCCCGGCCGGTGAAGACGCCGCCGCGCTGCTCCAGCTGGCGCAGGCCGGCGAACAGGGCCAGCGCGATCGCGACCCCGAGCACGACGAACAGCGCGACCGTCACCCCCTGGTCGATCGCCCCCGGTTCGACGACGTTGTTGGCGATCCCGGACCGGGCCTGCACCGCGAGCAGCGCCGGCAGCGCCGCCAGGCCGCCGACCGCGACCGTCGCCAGCAGCCAGAGGCGGTCATGGGAGAGCACCAGCATCGCCAGCAAGCCGACGGCGAGCGCCAGCAAGCCGCCGCGCGAGTAGGTGAAGTAGAGGGCGACGAGGACGATCGGCAGCAGCGCCACCGCCAGCCAGCGCAAGATCGCGTTCAGCGAGTAGCGGCTGACCCAGACGAGCAGGATCGAGCCGAGCGCGAACAGCGAGCCGTCGGCATTCCAGTAACCGAGCGGATAGCGCAGCCTCGGGCCGCTCCCGAGCGGCGGTCCGACGCTGATCGCATGAGGGAGGAGGCGGCTGGCGAGCGCAATTACCGCGATCACCGCGATCGCGACCGCGATGCCTTCACCGAAACGTTGCCGCCTCTGGTCGGTTTGCGCGATTAGGAATGCGGCAACGAAGACCCCGAGGTAGACGAGAACCCGGTCTGCCTCCACCACGCTGAGCTCAGCCGAGCCGGACCAAAGCGACGACAGAGCGGAGAAGAGCGCGAATGCAAGAAGTAATCCCCCTGCCCAATAGAAGGGCTTCGCGATCGCGGAGCGCGACGCAGCGCCCATCGCCAGGAGGCCAACGATCACCAACCAGATCGCCAGCCCGGCGATGTGCCGAGCGGTCACCCCAAATCCGCCTTCGGCCAGGGATAGGGCGATCACCAGGACGGCGGGCGCCGCAAACGCCGACCATTCCTCTAATCTCTCGCGGAATGCGTCGCCCCCGCCACCCGCGCCGTAGCTCGGCCCGAGTCGCCTTCTTGCCTCTGCTAGCGCTGCTTGCTCTGGCATCAGTGGTCTTCCCGATCGCCGCCCAGGCGGAATCGGCCGGAGCCATCTACGAAACCGAAGTCCCCACCGTCGGTAACGAAACCACCGCGAAGAAGCACAAGAAGCAGCATCGCGAAGGTGGAAACGAAGCCCAGGCGGAAAGTTCCGGAACGACCGGCACCAACGGCGAACCGACTGAAGATGAATCTTCCGAAAGCGAAAAGCATGAACAGGGCGCCGCGGCTGGAGGGAATACCGGCGGCAACGGCGGTACCGGCGGCAACTCCGGCCAGGGTAATGAAGCTGGCGGCTCGAAGAGTCCCGCAGCCGGCTCGGTCGGCCAGGGGCATGCGGTCGCCTCCTCCTCCAACTCCAGCGGAGAACAGGCGAGCCACAAGACCAGCGGCGGCGGCGGTTCCTCCGCGCTGCTCCTGATCATCATCATCGTGGTCGTCCTGGCGGCGATCTCGATCGGCGCCGTGATCTACCGTCAGCGCCGTCAGGACGGCAGCGGCGGTTCCCAGGTCTCGCCCAAGGCGAGCTGACCCCGATGTCGAAAGCGAGGAAGCAAATGAGGAAGTCGCGCGCGCTCGCGCTCGCACTGACGACGGTCGCATTCGCGCTGCTGGCCTTCGCCTCCGCCGCCCAGGCGCTGCCCGCCAACTTCTGGGGCGTCGTCCCGCAGGCGGTCCCCAGCGAAGAACAGTGGGCGCGGCTGAAGCGGGGCGGCGTCGAAACCGTCCGCACCCCGGTCGATTGGTCCGCGGTCCAGCCGACTCGCGGTGGCGCCTTCAACTGGTCTGAATTCGACGCCTACGTGAAACGCACCGCGGGCGCCGGCCTCGACGTGCTGCCGTTCCTGATGAACGCGCCGCGCTGGGCGGTGCCGCAGGCGTCGGTGCAGGGCACCGGCGGCGCGGTCAAGGCGCCGACGCGGCTGCCGGTCACCGGCATCGCGGCGACCGCCTGGTCGAACTTCGTCAAAGCCGCGGTCCAGCGCTACGGCCCGACCGGCACCTTCTGGGCCGAAAACCCGACCGTCCCGAAACGGCCGATCCGCGCCTGGCAGATCTGGAACGAGGAGAACTTCAAGTACTTCATCGCCCACCCGAACCCGGCCGAATACGGGCAGCTGGTGAAGATCTCCTTCGCCGCCGCCCGCAGCGTCGACCCGAGCGCCCAGATCATTCTCGGCGGCATGTTCGCCCGGCCCAAGGGCGGCAAAGCGAAAGGCGCCCCGAGCCCCTACGCGTCCAGGTTCCTGGCGAAGATGTACGAACTGACGCCCGGCATCAAGACCAAGTTCACCGGCGTCGCGCTCCACCCGTACACCGGCAACTACCGCGAACTGACGCCGGAGATCGAAGAATTCCGCGGCGTCCTGGCGGAAAACAAAGACACCGCCAAGGGCCTCTGGATCACCGAGCTCGGCTGGAGCTCGCAGCCGCCGCCGGCGAACCCGCTGGAAAACATCTTCGCCAAGGGCGTGCAGGGGCAGGTCACGCAGCTGCGCGGCGCCTTCCACCTGCTGGTCGCGAAAGCGGCGCAGTGGCGGCTGAAGCGGGTCTACTGGTTCTCGGTCGACGACCAGACCGGCGCCTGCAACTTCTGTAACGGCACCGGCCTGTTCGGCGAAGGCTTCAAACCGAAGCCGTCCTGGAACGAATACGTGAAGTTCGCCGGCGGCACCCCCTAGCGGGGCAGTTGCCGGCAGCCCCCGTCAGCTGCGTGCGGGCCGACGGGGGCGTCTGCGTAAGATCGGTGGGTTGACCACCGCGACGAAACGCAGTCCGAAGTCCGACCCTCTGGCGCCGTTCTCGGCGCCGGTGCGGCGCTGGTTCGAGGCCTCCTTCGAGGGGCCGACCCCCGCCCAGGTCGGCGGCTGGGCGGCGATCGCCGGCGGCGCCAACGCGTTGATCTGCGCCCCGACCGGCTCCGGCAAGACCCTCGCCAGCTTCCTCTGGGGAATCGACAAGCTCTCCCGTGAGCCGCAGCTCGGCACCGGCGTCCGGCTCGTCTACGTCTCGCCGCTGAAAGCGCTCTCCTACGACATCGAGCGCAACCTGCGGGCGCCGCTGCGCGGGATCGGCGCCGAGATCGCCGTCGGCCTGCGGACCGGCGACACCTCGCAGAAAGAACGGCGGCAGATGGCCAAAGACCCGCCCGACATCCTGATCACGACCCCCGAGTCGCTCTACCTGATGCTCTCCTCGCAGGTGCGCGAGACCCTCACCGGGGTCGAGGCGGTGATCGTGGATGAGATCCACGCGGTGGCGCAAACGAAGCGGGGATCTCACCTGGCGCTGACGTTGGAGCGGCTCGAGGACCACGTCCGCCGGCACGCCGAAGCGGAGGAGGGGACCGGCGCCGCCGACGCCCACTCTGGGATCCAGCGGATCGGCCTCTCGGCCACCCAGCGCCCGCTCGAGCGGATCGCCAAGTTCCTGGTCGGCCCGAAGCGGAAGTGCGAGATCGTCGACGCCGGCCAGAAGAAGGAGCTCGACCTCGAGATCGTCGTCCCGGTCGAGGACATGTCCGACCCGGGCGCGCCTGCCTACCCGAGCGAGGACGGCCCGCCGCCGACCGAAATCGAGCCCAGCGCCCACGTCCGCTCGATCTGGCCCGCGATCTACCCGAAGCTCCTCGAGCTCGTCCAGGAACACACCTCGACGATCATCTTCGTCAACAACCGCCGCGCCGCCGAGCGCCTCGCCAAGCGCATGAACGAGCTCGCCAACGGCGAAGGCGAGCAGGAGCTTCCAGCCACCGAGCACGGCGGTCACGACGACCCGCCGCGCCACGAGGACACCGGCGAGGCGATGCCCTACGTCGAGATCGCCCGCGCCCACCACGGCTCGCTGGCCCACGAGGAGCGGACCCTGGTCGAGGAGCTGCTGAAGTCGGGCGAACTCCCCTGCCTGGTCGCCACCAGCTCGCTCGAGCTCGGCATCGACATGGGCGCCGTCGACCTCGTCATCCAGGTCGAGTCGCCGAAGTCGGTGACCCGCGGCCTGCAGCGGATCGGCCGCGCCGGCCACCGCATGGGCGAAGTCTCGAAAGGGCGGATCTTCCCCAAATACCGCGGCGACCTGCTCGAGTGCGCGGTCGTCGCCCGCCGCATGCGCGAGGCGGAGATCGAGGAGACGACGATCCCGCAGAACCCGCTCGACGTGCTCGCCCAGCACCTGGTCTCGATGGCGGCGCTCGACGAGTGGGAGGTCGACGAGGTCGAGCGGCTGGTGACGGCCACCCAGTCCTTCCACGACCTCTCCCGCGAGCAGCTCGAGAACGTGCTCGACATGCTCGACGGCCGCTACCCCTCGGACCGCTTCGCCGAGCTGCGGCCGCGGATCGTCTGGGACCGCACCCAGGGGACGATCCACGGCCGCAAAGGCGCCCGCCAGCTGGTCGTCACCAACGCCGGCACGATCCCCGACCGCGGCCTCTACGGCGTCCACCTGCCGGACGGCCGCCGGGTCGGCGAGCTCGACGAGGAGATGGTCTACGAGGCGCGCCCCGGCCAGACCTTCCTGCTCGGCTCCTCCTCCTGGCGGATCGAGGAAATCACCCGCGACCGGGTGATCGTCACCCCGGCGCCGGGCGCCCCCGGCGCGGTGCCGTTCTGGCGCGGCGACGGGATCGGCCGCCCCGCCGAGCTCGGCCGCGCGATCGGCGAGTTCTCCCGCGAGGCGGTCTCGATGGAGCCCGAGCAGCTGGCCAGGGAATATGACCTCGACCCGCGCGCCGCCAACAACCTGGTCTCCTACCTGCGAGAGCAGCAGCAGGCGACCCGCGTCGTCCCCTCCGACGAGTCGATCGTCGTCGAGCGCTTCCGCGACGAGATCGGCGACTGGCGCCTCTGCATCCTCTCCCCCTTCGGGGGCCGCGTTCACTCCGCCTGGGGGCTGGCGCTCGCCGCCAAGATCCGCGCCGAGTACGACCTCGAGGCCGACGCGATCTGGTCCGACGACGGCATCGTCATCCACCTCCCCGACGCCGACGAGGCGCCGGCCGCCGACATGGTCCTGATCGAGCCCGACGAAATCGAGGACCTGATCGTCAGCGAGCTCTCCGGCTCGGCCCTGTTCGGCGCCCGCTTCCGCGAGAACGCCTCCCGCTCGCTGCTGATCCCGCGCGCCTACCCGGGCAAACGGACCCCGCTCTGGCAGCAGCGACTGAAGAGCCAGAGCCTGCTCGAAGTCGCCCGCGACTTTCCCCGCTTCCCGGTCATCCTCGAGACCTTCCGCGAGTGCCTGCAGGATGTCCTCGACCTGCCTTCGCTGCGGGACCTGCTGAGCAAGCTGCACGCTCGCCAGATCAGCCTGGTCGAGGTCGAGACGCCGACCGCCTCGCCGTTCGCCTCCTCGCTGCTCTTCGACTACGTCGCCACCTACATGTACGAGGGGGACACGCCGAACGCCGAGCGGCGGGCGGCGGCGCTGGCCCTCGACCGCGACCTGCTGCGTGAGCTGCTCGGCCAGGAGGAGCTGCGCGAGCTGATCGACCCCGAGGCACTGGAGGAGGTCGAGGCACAGTTGCAGCACCGCACCGAGGCGGGCCGCGCCGGCGACCGCGACGCGCTGCAGCAGGTGCTCCGCAACCTCGGCGACCTGACCGCGGCCGAGTGCGAGGAGCGGGTCGCGGAGGGCTACTCGGCGAAGTCGATGCTCGAGAAACTGGTCGCCGAGCGGCGCGTCGCCCGGGTCCGGATCGCCGGCGAGGAGCGCTACATCGCCGCCGAGGACGCCGGCCTCTACCGCGACGCGCTCGGCGTCCCCGAGCCGCCCGGGCTGCCGGAGACCTTCCTCGAGGAGCACCCCGACGCGATGCGCGCCCTGGTCCGCCGCTACGCCCGCACCCACGGCCCCTTCCCGACCCACCAGCTCACCGCCCGCTACGGGGTGGACCCGGCGCCGGGGCTGCGCGAGCTGGAGGCCGAAGGGGCGATGGTGCGGGGCGAGCTCCTGCCCGGCGGCAGCGAGCGCGAGTGGTGCGACGCCGACGTCCTGCGCCGCGTCCGCCGCGCCAGCCTGGCGCGGCTGCGCAAGGAGGTCGAGGCCGCCGACCGCTCCGAGCTGGCCCGCTTCCTGCCGAGCTGGCAGAACGTCGACGCGTTCCGGCCGGCCGGTGCCGGCCTCGACCGCCTGCGCGAGGCGCTGGTGCCGCTGCAGGGCGTCGCGCTGACCCCGAAAGTCTGGGAGGCCGACGTGCTGCCGCGGCGGCTCGGTACCTACTCGCAGGGCTGGCTCGACGAGCTCTGCACCAGTGGCGAGCTGGTCTGGATCGGCGCCGGCGCCCTCGGCCGCAACGACGGCCGCGTCGCCCTCTACTTCCGCGAAGACGTGCGCCTCGCCGGGCCTCCGCCCGCCAACGCGAAGCTGGAGTCGCCGGGCGGCGAGGTCCACGAGGCGATCCGCGAGCGGCTCGCCGCCGGGCCGTCGTTCTGGCTCGACCTGCTCGCCGATCTGCCGTATCCCAACGAGGAGCTCCACAACGCGCTCTGGGACCTCGCCTGGACCGGCGAGGTGACCAACGACGCCTTCGCGCCGCTGCGGGCGCCGCGGCTGCGGGCGGTGCCGCCCTCCGAGCGCCCCGGCCGCCGCTTCGCCCGCCGCCGCTCGACGACCGGCGCCGCAGTCCAGGGCCGCTGGTCGCTGACCGCGCCGCTGTTCGCCAACGCCCCCGGCCCCGGCGCCCGGCTCCGCGCCCAGGCCGAGCTGATGCTCGAGCGCTACGGGATCGTCACCCGCGAGACCGTCCTCGCCGAGGGCGTTCCCGGTGGTTTCTCGACCCTCTACGCCGAGCTCGGCAACCTCGAGCTGCTCGGCACCGCCCGCCGCGGCTACTTCGTCGAGGGCCTCGGCGGCGCCCAGTTCGCGCTGCCCGGCGCGGTCGAGCGGCTGCGCTCGCTGCCCGAAGCCGACCGCTCCTACACCGTCCTCGCCGCCACCGACCCGGCCAACCCCTACGGCGCCTCACTGCCCTGGCCGAAACTCGAGGGCGGCCGCAAGCCGGGCCGCACCCCCGGCGCCCACCTGCTGCTCCGCGACGGCGAGCCCGAGGTCTTCGTCGAGCGCGGCGGCCGCGGCATCCTTCGATTGATACGGATGGAGGGAGACGAGCTGGAACGGGCCATGCAGGCCCTCGCCGACGCCGTCTCGGCCGGCCACCTGCCGAAACTGGCGATCGAGAAACTCGACGGCGAGGCGGTGATCGGCTCCGGCCACGAGCAGGCGCTGATCGGCGCCGGCTTCAGCCGCGGTCCCCGCAAACTGACCGCATCGGCCCGCTGAACAGGGGGGAGGACCGTTGTCGGAGCCGCCGCTGGGCAATAATCGTCCGGTGTCCGCCGGGGAGCAGAGCGCCGTCGAGCTGCTGCAGAGCGTGCCGCTCTTCTCGGACCTCGAAGAGGACGAGCTGGAGCGCTTCTCGCACGTCGCCGTGCCGCGCTCGTTCCCGGCCGGGACGCGGGTCTTCCACGAGGGCGACAGCTCGGACGCCTGCTACATCGTCAAGACAGGCAGCTTCCGCGTCACCCGCGAGCACTCCGACGGCCGCGCGATCACGCTGGCGACGCTCGGCCCCGGCGAGATCTTCGGCGAGCTGGCGATGCTCGACGGCGACCAGCGCTCGGCCAGCGCCGAGGCGCTGACCGACGGCGAGCTGCTGGCGCTGCCGGCCGGCGACGTACGGGCGCTGCTCTCGCGGCACCCGGAGATCGCGCTGAAGCTGGTCGCCGGGCTGGTGCGGCGGCTGCGCGCCGCCAACGTCCGCATCTCCCGCCAGTCGTTCCAGACCGTGCCGAGCCGGGTCGCCGGCATCCTCGCCCAGCTCAGCCGCGAGGCGCTGACCGCGGAAGGCGTCGAGCTCGACGGCAACGGCACCGCCCCCGGCGAGGTGACGATCCGGATGAACCAGACCGACCTGGCGCAGCTGGCCGGTACCTCGCGGGAGAGCGTCAGCCGCTTCCTCGCCGAGCTTGAGCGAGCCGGCGTCGTCCGCTCCGGCCGCGGCCGCGTCACCGTGCTCGATCCGCCGAAGCTGCGGAACTACATCTATTAGCGCCGCCGGCGCCGGGGACTGGCGATGAGCAACTACGCCGCCCGCCGCGCCGCGATGGTCGAGAAGCAGCTGCGGGCGCGCGGGATCTGGGACGAGCGGGTGCTGGAGGCGATGGCGGCGGTGCCGCGCGAGGAGTTCGTGCCACGGCGGCTGCGCCACCGCGCCTACGAGGACTCGGCGCTGCCGATCGGCGGCGAGCAGACGATCTCCCAGCCGTGGATCGTCGCCGCGATCTGCCAGGAGCTGGCGCTGACCGGCGGCGAGCGGATGCTCGAGGTCGGCACCGGCTCCGGCTACACGGCGGCGATCCTCGCCCTGCTCGCCCGCGAGGTGATCAGCATCGAGCGCGACCCCGAGCTGTCGCGCTCGGCCCGGCGGGTGCTGGCCGCGCTCAGCGTCGCCAACGTCCACCTCGAGGTCGGCGACGGCAGCCTCGGCGACCCCGAGCGGGCGCCGTTCGGCGCGATCGCCGTCCACGCCTCGGCGCCCGGCCCGCCGCCGGCGCTGGTCGAGCAGCTCAGCGACGGCGGCCGCCTGGTGGCGCCGGTGGTCGAGGAAGGCGAGGAGATGCTGGTCGCCTTCCACCGCCATGGCCGCCAGCTGACCCGCGCCACCGTCGCCCCCTGCCGCTTCGTGCCGCTGATCGGCGAGGGCGGCTTCGCCGCGGAGTGAATGCTTCAGGCGCTCAGCAGCTGATCGGCTGCGGGTCGGTTTTGTCGACGATCGCTTCGTCGTCGCCCGGGCCGCAGTCGATCTTCGCGTCGTGGGCGCCGTCGTCGCCGGCGTCGATGAAGTCGTCGCCGCCCTTGCCGATGAAAGTGTCGGCGCCGAGGTGGCCGAGGAAGCTGTTGTCGCCGTTGTCGCCGACCAGCGTGTCGGGGCCGTCGGAGCCCTCGAGGCTCTCGTTGTCGCCGAGCACCTGGTCCGGGCTGCCGCAGCCGGGCGGGCCGCCGCTGCCGCCGAGGGTGACGTCGACGCCGACGCTCGAGCGGCCGTAGGAGACGGTGTCGTCGCCGGGGCCGCCGTCGTAGGTGTTGCCCTGGCAGACCGGCACCGCGTTGACCAGCAGGTCGTTGCCGTCGCCGCCGAGCAGGACGTCGGCGCCCGGGTCGGCGTAGAGGACGTCGGCGCCGCCGTTGCCTTCGAGGCGGTCGTTGCCGTCGTCGGGGCTGTTGTAGTTCTCGCCGGCTTCGAGCACGTCGTCGCCCTGGCCGCCGACCAGGTCGTCGCTGCCGGCGTTGCCGTTGGCGCGGACCTGGGCGCTGGCCGGGACGCTCGGTTCGACCGTGATCTGGTCGTCGCCGTCGCCGCCGGTGATCACGACCAGCGCCAGCCCCGGTTCCCCCGCGCAGAGGACCGCCAGCGGGCTGGTGTTCGCGCAGCCGTCGCCGGCGAAGACCGAGCCGTTGTCGGAGACGGTCCAGCCGCCGCCGCCCTGGCCGACGGCGAGGTCGTCGTTGCCGCCGCTGCCCTGGACGACGAGGCTGGAGCCGTCGAGGCCCCTGTTGAGGACGACGTAGGCGCCGCCGGGCGGCGGGCCGGGTTCGGGCCCGCAGGAGTTTTCGACGGTGAAGCCGTCGCATTCGTCGTTGCCGGGCCCGCCGAACGCTTCGCCACCGCCGCCGCCGCTGGCGAGGTCGTCGTCGCCGACGCCGCCGTCGAGCTTGTTTTCGTCGCCGTCGCCGGTGATTTCGTCGGCCTCCGGCGAGCCGACCACGTCCTCGAAGTCGGCCAGCTGGTCGTGGCCGTCGCCTTTCGCCTGGTCAGCGGCGAGGTTGACCTTGACGCCGCCGCGAGTGGCGCTCGCATAGGAGACGATGTCGTTGGCGCCGGGGCCGCCGGAGAGGGTGTCGGTGCCGGAGTCGCCGCGGACGATGTCGAAGTCGCCCGGGCCGCCGTCGGCGTTGTCGATGCCGGTGCCGCCGAGCACTTCGTCGCGGCCGCCGCCGCCGTTCAGGTCCGAGTCGTCGCCGGCGCCGCCTTCGATCCGGTCGTCGCCGGCGCCGCCCAGCTCCTTGTCGTTGCCCTTGTCGCCGAGCAGGCGGTCGTTGCCGTCGTCGCCGGAGATTTCGTCGGAGCCCTGCTGGCCGTCGAGGTAGTCGTCGCCGGCCCCGCCTTCGATTTCGTCGGGGCCCTTGAAGCCGATCAGGAAGTCGTCGCCGGCGCCGCCGTGCATCTTGTCGGCGCCCTTTTCGCCGTACTCCTTGTCGTTGCCGCCGCCGCCGTCGAGCATGTCGGAGCCGGTTTCCCCGTAGAGGGTGTCGTCGCCTTCTTCCCCGTAGAGGCTGTCGTAGCCCTTGCCGCCTTTGATCACGTCGTTGCCGGGGCCGCCGCAGATCGTGTCGTTGCCGTTGCGGCCGCCGCTGATCGTGTCGTTGCCGCCGCCGCCGTCGATCACGTCGTTGGCGCCTTTGCCGACCAGGTTGTCGTCGCCCGGGGTGCCCATGATCGTCACCTGCTTGCCGGCGCAGGTCGCGGCCGCGGCGCGGCCGCTGAGCGGCAGCAGCAGGAGCAGCGCCAGCGCGGCGAGCGCGAGCAGGAGGAAGCGGCCAGAACGGGTGGAGCCTGCGTGGGGCATGGGTTAGTGCATCGGAGCAAACGGCGAACTCCTAGACGCGCTTCGAACAACCGTCCAGGCCGGCAACGCTGCGCCGCTCCTATAGGCTCCGAGCCCCAATGCGCGGTGGCATCTACGTACTCAACTTCTACTCGGCGTTCTTCATCGACCAGCTGAAGCGGGGCCGGAAGACCGCGACGATCAGGCTCGGCGACAAGAGCAACAAGTACGAGCGCGGCCAGGTCGTCTGGATCACGGTCGGGGCCCGCCACAGCCCCCGCGAGAAGATCTTCACGGCGGTCATCGACGACGTCGAGGTGAAGCCGATCGCCCGCCTCTCGCGCCGCGACATCGAGCACGACAATCCCGAGTTCCGCCGCCTCGACGAAACCAAGCGCTTCCTCGAGCAGCTCTACAGCCGCCCGGTCGACGACGACGACCAGGTCACGGTGATCCGCTTCTCGCAGATCGTCGAGCCGCCGGCGCCGCACATCGGCAACGGAGAGACCCCGCGCCACAACTAGCGGGGAGCGGCGGCGCGTGGCCGAGTACTCCTTCCTCACCACCTGGCTCCTCGACTCGCCCCGCGAGCCGGTCTGGGAGGCGCTCCACGACCAGGCCGGCTGGCCGAGCTGGTGGCGCGGGGTCGAGGTCGCCGAGGAGATGAGCCGGCCCGGCGACGGGGCCGACGTCGGCACCGTCTCGCGGATGGTCTGGCGCAGCCTGCTGCCCTACCGGGTCCATTTCGAGATCCTCACCACCCGGGTCGAGCGGCCGACCCTGCTCGAAGGGCGGGCCAGCGGCGACCTCGCCGGCGTCGGCCGCTGGCGCCTCTATGAGCAGGACGGCGTCACCGCGGTCCTCTACGAGTGGGATGTGCGGACGACGAAGCCGTGGATGAACCGCCTGGCGCCGCTCCTGCGCGGCGCCTTCGAGTGGAACCACGACTGGGTGATGGCCCGCGGCGGCGAGGGCCTCGCCGCTCTGCTCGGCTGCCGCCTTCTCGCTGCGGACTAGCCCGCGCCCCGGCGGGCTGGGGGTTCGCGCTTGACCGACGCCGCGGTTTCGCTATCTTCACAGGGGTTGGCACTCTCCCTACTAGAGTGCCAAGCGTCGCAAGAAGCGGAAATGGCTTCAGAGCGGCGATTCTCAGCTTTCCCTTAGAAACACGCTTACCGAAGACGGAGGTTCACGGATGAATCTGAAGCCCCTCGGGGACCGGCTCATCATCAAGCCGGTCGAGGAGGAGGAGACGACTGCCAGCGGCATCGTGCTCCCAGACACTGCGAAAGAGAAGCCCCAGAAGGGCAAGGTGCTCGCGGTCGGAGACGGCGCGATCCAGGAGGACGGCAGTCGCCGCCCGCTCGACGTTGCGGAGGGGGACGAGGTCCTCTACTCCAAATACGGCGGCACCGACATCGTCGTCGACGGCGACGACCTGCTGGTCCTGCGCGAGTCGGACATCCTCGCCAAGGTCGCCTGACCCCCGACGCCAACCGGACTTAGAACCAAGGAGGACTGAACAGAGATGGCTCACAAGGAGCTGAAGTACGCGGAGGAGGCGAGAGGCGCCCTGCAGAACGGCGTCGATGCCGTCGCCAACGCGGTCAAGGTAACCCTCGGCCCGAAAGGCCGCTACGTCGTGCTCGACAAAAAGTTTGGCGCGCCGACGATCACCAACGACGGCGTCACCATCGCCCGCGAGATCGAGGTCGAGGACGTCTTCGAGAACCAGGGTGCGCAGCTGGTGCGCGAGGTCGCGACCGCGACCAACGACGTCGCCGGTGACGGCACCACGACGGCGACCCTGCTGGCCCAGACGATCGTTCGCCAGGGCCTCAAGAACGTCGCCGCCGGCGCCAACCCGCTGGCCCTGCGCCGCGGCATCGAGAAGGCCGTCGACGCGGTCGTCGAGGACCTCCGCTCGAAGCAGTCCAAAGAGGTCGCCGGCAAAGATCAGATCGCCCGCGTCGCCGCGATTTCCGCCGGTGACGACGAGATCGGCTCGCTGATCGCGGACGCGATCGAGAAAGTCGGCAAAGAGGGAGTGGTCAACGTCGAGGAGGGCCAGACCCTGGCCATGGACCTCGAGTTCACCGAGGGGATGCAGTTCGACAAAGGCTATATCAACCCCTACATGGTGACCGACCAGGACCGCATGGAGGCGGTGCTGGAGGACCCCTACATCCTCATCGCCAACCAGAAAATCGGCTCCGTGCGGGACATCCTGCCGGTGCTCGAGCAGGTGATGCAGGCGAGCAAACCGCTGCTGATCGTCGCCGAGGACGTTGAGGGCGAGTGCCTGGCGACCCTGGTCGTCAACAAGCTCCGCGGCACCTTCACCGGCGTCGCCGTCAAAGCCCCCGGTTTCGGCGACCGCCGCAAGCGGATGCTCGAGGACATCGCGATCCTCAGCGGTGGCGAGGTGATCACCGAGGAGATGGGCCTCAAACTCGAGAACACCCAGCTCGCCCAGCTCGGCAAAGCCCGTCGCGTCGTCGTCTCCAAAGACACGACCACGATCGTCGACGGCGCCGGTGACCCGGACTCGATCAAAGGCCGGATCAAGCAGATCAAACAGGAAATCGAGAACACCGATTCCGACTTCGACCGGGAGAAGCTCCAGGAGCGCCTGGCGAAGCTGGCCGGCGGTGTCGCGGTCGTCAAAGTCGGCGCCGCCACCGAGACCGAGATGAAAGAGAAAAAGCACCGCGTCGAGGACGCGCTGCAGGCGACCCGCGCCGCGCTCGAGGAGGGCGTCGTGCCGGGTGGTGGCGTGGCCCTGCTGAACGCGCAGGCCGACCTCAAGCCGGAGAAGCTCGGCGACGAGGCCGACGAGGTCACGGGTGCCCGGATCATCCACCGGGCGCTCGAGGAGCCGGTCCGCCAGATCGCCGAGAACTCCGGCCTGGAGGGCTCGGTCGTCGTCAACAAAGTCCGTGAGCTGAAGAACGGCGAAGGCCTGAACGCGGCCTCCGGCGAGTACACGGACCTGATCAAAGCCGGCGTGATCGACCCGACCATGGTCACCCGGTCGGCGCTCCAGAACGCCGCTTCGATCGCCAAGAACATCCTCGTGACGGAGGCGATCATCGCCGAACCGCCCGAGGAGGGCGGCGGCGGCATGCCCGGTGGCGGCATGCCCGACATGGGCGGCATGATGTAAGGACGTCCCCCAGGGACGGCCGTTTTCCGAGGGCCCGGCGCAAGCCGGGCCCTCTTTTCGTTGAGGTTGCCTTTTCAGGCGATATACGCCCGAAACGGCAACCTCGATGGGCCGGCGAGCCGCGGCGGGCCAGCTACGGGACCAGCAGCGTCTTGCCGACGGTCTCGCGGGCTTCGATCGCGCGGTGGGCCTTGGCCGCCTCGGCGAGGCGGAAGCGCTGGCCGATCAGCGGGCGCAGGGTGCCGGCCCCGGCGGCGGCGAAGGCGCGTTCGGAGAAGGCGCGCAGCTCGGCGGGAGACGGCCGGCCGGGGGAGGTGACGGTGACCTCGCGAGCCTCGGCCCGCTCCGGCTCGACCGAGCCGAAGGAGCCGCCGGCTGCGCCGAACGGCAGGTAGCGGCCACCGGGGCGGAGCAGCGCGAAGGCGGCGGCGCCGATCTCCCCGCCGACCCCGTCGAAGACGACGTCGACCGGCTCGACGCCCTCGCCCCAACCGGGCCGCGAGTAGTCGATCGCCTCGGCGGCGCCGAGCTCACGCGCGACCTCCAGCTTGCGCTCGCTACCCGCCGCGGCGACCACGGTCGCGCCGGCGGCGCCCGCCAGCTGCACCAGCAGCGAGCCGACCCCGCCCGCCGCGGCCTCGACCAGGACCCGCTCGCCGGCCTCGATCGCCGCCGCCTCGGCGAGCATCGTCGCGGTGCGGCCGTCGGCGAGCAGCGCCGCGGCGCTCTCCAGCGGCAGCCCGTCCGGCACCGGGATCGGCGCCTCGGCGTCGACCTCGACCTCTGCCGCGTAGCCACCGGCGCCACCGGTGGTGCTCACCACCCACTTCCCCAGCAGCTCCTCCGGCGCCCCCTCGCCGACCGCGGTCACGGTCCCGGCGACGCCGTTGCCGGGGATCCACGGCAGCTGCGGCATCAGCGCCGGGTTCGGCGGCCGGCCGGCGCGCAGCTGGGTCTCGACGAAGGTGATGCCCGCCAGCTCCACCTCGATCGCGACTTTCCCCGGCCCCGGCGGCCAGGCCTCGACCGCGGCGGGCTTCAAAACCTCGGGCCCGCCGAAGCGGTCGACCACGATCGCGTCGAAGCTCGGCACCCGCCTCAGACTAGGCGTTCGAGCCCGGTTGAAGTCAAGGCGGAGCGGTCGCTACTTCGCTTTCGCCTTCTTTTCCTTCGGCGGCAGCGGCGGCAGCTTGCCGGCGTTGTATTCGGCTTCGCTGAGGAAGTTCGGCCGGCGGATCTTCTTGCGGATCTGGTTCAGCGTGTGCGGATAGAGGTTGAGGTCGTATTTGTTGCCGACCCCGAAGCCCTGGTAGTAGACGAGCATCCGCACCCGCGGCCGCTTGGCGATCCAGGCGATCAGCTGCTTGACGAATTTCGGTTCGTCTTCGCCGGAGACGGCCCACTCGGTGAGCGAGATCGGCTTGTTCTTCCACTGTTTCGCTTCGTAGAAGCGGTTCAGGTCTTCCCATTCCGGATATTCGGAGTAGAAGTCGGTCCCGACCCAGTCGACCCAGCGGCTGCCCGGCCAGTAGTTGCCGGGGAAGTTGCCTTTCACCCGCGGCGAGCCGCCGGGCAGCGGGCTCCAGATGATGCTGACCGGCGCCAGCGGCAGCGATTCCGGCGGCAGCCCGGTGGTCCGGTTGAGCGGCGGCAGGCCGATTTCGGCGAGCGTCGCGTTGATCCCTTCCAGCGACTGGCCGCCGCGGACGATCGTCACGATCCGCCGGAACGCCTCTTTGTACCAGAGGGTCGAGTGTTCGCCTTCGCGCGGCGTGCCGTCGCATTCGACCGCCGACCAGACGTTGAGGCAGCGGTTCGGCTCGCCCAGCGGCCGGATGTAGGCGGGCAGCCCGCGTTCGGTGAAGAACTGGTTGAGCTGCAGCAGGTAGTCGTCGCCGGCCCCGAGCGCGATCTGCTCCGGAGTGATGATCTCGGCCAGCGTCTGGTCGTCGGCGGTCGAGATGTGGAGGATCGGCCGGGTGCCGGTTTCGCGCCACCGTTCGTAGGCCTCGTTGAGGCTGTTACCCCAGGGATGGAAGGTCTCGAGCAGCGCCGGGTGCTTCCCGGTCAGGGCGGCGAAATTGTTGAATTCTTCGGTCGTTCCGCGGTCCGAGACGCCGATGTAGACGTCGGGCTTCGGCGGCACCAGCGACATCGCGCCGGCGCCGGGGGCGGCGACGAGGAGCGCGGCGAGGGCCGCCAGGGCGGCGAGCAGGGGACGCGGGCGCCGGGCGGCACCAGGGGCGGGGCGCAACCGCGGGGCGCGGCCGCCGGAACTCCCTCTAGGTCGTCTCCAGTACATCGCTCATCCTTCGCGGCGTCACGCCCAGTGCCTGCGCGTCGGCCGTGCCTCGTTTGCTGACCATGGAGACCTCCATCAACTCGGCCTCCTCCCAGGTAGCGAACACGGCCTCACCGAAAAGGGAGCGGATTGCGATCAAACTGGAACGGACCAGCGGCAGCGGCAGGTGGACGAGTGGACGAGGCCGGCCGGCGATTCGGCTGACCAGGTCCGACATCTGGTCGTAGCTGAGTGTCTGCGGCCCGGCCATCTCGTAGCGTGGCGCCGCGCCCTTGCCGAGCCCCAGCGCGGCGACCACGCAGCGGGCGACGTCCTCGGCCCAGATCGGCTGGAACTCGGCCCGGCCGGCGCCGGAGACCGGCAGCACCGGCAGGAAGGAGAAGCGGCGCAGCAGCGTGATCCAGGGGTCGCTGCGGTCGTAGACGATCGAGGGCGCCCAGACGGTGCTCGCCAGCGGCGAGGAGTCGACCGCCTGCTCGGCCAGCCACTTGGCGCGGAAGAAGCGGGTGCGCTGGGCGGCGAAGGCGTCGAGGGCGCTGAAGAAGTGGAAGCGCTCGATGCCGCCGCGCTCGGCCGCCCGCAGCAGCCGCACCGTCGCCAGGCCGTTCAGCTCCTCGATCCGTTTCGGCGGCTGGTCGCGGATCGTCGCCGCCAGGTGGACGACGGTGTCGACGCCGCGCAGCGACTGGCGCAGCAGGTAGGGATCGGAGAGCTCGCCGAGGTCGCCGAGCGCGATCTGCACGTCGACCCGGCGGTCGCCGAGCCGGCGCGGCTCGCGGACCAGGCAGCGGACGTCCTCGCCGCTCTCTAGCAGCAGCGGCAGCAGCCGCGAGCCGATCGAGCCGGTAGCGCCGGTCAGCAGCAGCATCGCCGCGCCTCGTCCCTGGGGACTTCCCTTGCCGAGCACATGCGGCCCCAACCCTAACCAGCCGCGCGCCGACCCCTGCACGGGGGCTCCTGGGGAGCCCCGGGCCTCGCACATCCCTAAAATGGGCATTCGCTCATCGGCGGGGGCTTCGCCTCTGTCCCGGCACTGCAAACTGATTAGGAGACTCTCCGAATGACCTATGTCATCGCCGAGCCGTGCATCGGGCAAAAGGACAACTCGTGCGTCGAGGTTTGCCCGGTCGACTGCATCCATCCCACGCCTGACGAGCCCGACTACGACTCGGTCGAGATGCTCTACATCGATCCCGACGAGTGCATCGACTGCGATGCCTGCGTCGAGGCCTGCCCGGTCGACGCCTGCTTCGCCGAGGACCAGTTGCCGTCCGAGTGGGCGAAATACGCCGAGATCAACGCGAACTACTACAAGAGCAAAGCGTAGGGGCCGCGCTCAGGAGAACGAGAAAGGGCCGCCGGATGGCGGCCCTTTCTCGTTCTTGCGCCCGTGCAGGCCCCCCGGCCGCACGGGTTGGCCGCAAGAGGCCGTCAGTAGCCGACCGGATGGCGGGCGACGAAGGTCCCGCCGGCGGCCGCGGCGAGGCCTTCGTGCCAGCGCGGGCCGCTTTCGTCTTCGTCGCCGGCGGTGTCGAACCGCAGCCCGGCGACCACCATGTATGCGTGGGCGGCGTTGGCGTAGATCGTGATCCAGCGGCCGCGCCCGGCCGCGCCCCAGCCCATCATCGGACCGGACGGCAGCGGGCTGCTCATCAGCCGGCCGCCGTGCAGAGCGAAGCTGACGGCGCCTGAGCAGTCGTAGCCGCTGTCCCACCAGCGGCCGTGGCCGCCGCCCCAGATGTAGGGCTTGGTGCGGATCTTGTTGGCCGCGGCGATCACCTGTTTGACCGCGGTCGGGGCGTTGGCCGGCGCGATCGCGCGGCCGCCCAGCAGCGTTGCGCGGCCGACTTCGCCGCTGGTCGGCGGCACCGCTTCTTCGGTTTCGGTCGGTTCGGTCGGGACCGGTTCCGCCGGTTCTTCGTATTCGTACGCGGTCAGCCCGCCGCGGTCGGCGGCCTGGGCGAGCGATGGGAGCGCGATCGCGATGAACAACGCCGCGAGCGCGATGAACGTGCTGAGGACGGCTATTCGGGCGGCCGCCGCAGGGGCCTTCGGCATCTAAAACCCTCCTTCGTCAGCCGACGGGGTTAGCTGACGGGCTGGCGCTGAAGGAGCCTGCGCCCCCACTCGAAGTGGGCTCGCCCCGAAAACCTGGGTCCCCCGTTCCCCAGCTCTCTTAGCCGGGGATTAGGCAAATGTGTGGAGACCTTAACGTAGGACCGGGCGGAAAGTTGCGCCGCCGGACCGGGAATTTAGGTTTCGGGGCGCCTTTCTCTCGCATGGCGAGAGGAAAGCGCCCAAGCGGCGCTACTGGGCCATCGGCAGCGGCGTGCCGCTGACCGGCGCCGGTTCGGCGCCGCCCGGGACCGCCTGCAGGACGGGCAGCTCCTGCGGGGTCGCGGCGATGATCCCGCGCGCCGCCTGGCGGATCGCCTGCGAGGCGGGCGCGTCGGGCTCGTCGATCGCCAGCGGCGAGCCGTTGTCGGCGTGCTCGCGGAGCGGCTCCGAGAGCGGCACCTTGCCGAGCAGCGGCACGTCGAGCTCGTCGGCGAGCAGCTGCCCGCCGCCCTCGCCGAAGATCGTGAAGCGCTCCCCGTCGGGGGTGGTGAAGCCGCTCATGTTCTCGATCACGCCGAGGATCTCGAGGTCGAATTTGGCCGCCATCTCGGCGCCGCGCCGGGCCACCGACTGGGCCGCCGGCTGCGGCGTCGTGACGATCACGAACTTCGCCTGCGGCAGCAGCTGGGCCAGCGTCATCGAGACGTCGCCGGTCCCCGGCGGCAGGTCGAGCAGCAGGTACTCGAGCTCGTCCCAGGCGACGTCCTCGAGGAACTGCTGGATCGCTTTGTGGAGCATCGGGCCGCGCCAGACGACGGCGGCGTTGTCCTCGACGAAGAAGCCGATCGACATCACCTTGACCCCGCTGGGCGCGTCGAGCGGCAGGATCTTGCGCTCGGCGTTCACTTCGGGCTTGGCGTTGACGCCGAGCATGCGCGGGATCGAGTAGCCGTAGACATCGCAATCGAGGGCGCCGGCCTGGTGGCCTTCGGCGGTCAGCGCCGCGGCCAGGTTGGCGGTCATCGTCGACTTGCCGACGCCGCCCTTGCCGGAGGCGACGCAGATCACGTTCTTGACCTTGGCCAGCGCGCCCTGCGGCAGCTTGCCGCGGCCGAGCGTCTGCTGGAGGGTCCCTTTCTCCTCGTCGGAGAGGACGTCGAAGCCGACCACGACCTCGGTCACCCCCTCCAGCTCGCGGACCTGCTGGGCGACGGCGCTTTCGAAGTGGGAGCGGATCGGGCAGCCGGAGGTGGTCAGCGAGACCACGACCTCGACCCGGCCGCTCTCCTGGACGAGGATCGAGCGGACCATGCCGAGCTCGACGATCGAGCGCCGCAGCTCGGGGTCGATGACGGCGCGCAGCTGCTCGGTGATCTGCTCTTGGGTGGGAAGAGGCATGCGGTCATTCTCGCAAAGCGCGGTGCGCGGCAGGTCGGCGGGCGTGGCGAGGGGGGAGAGAGAGGGACCGCTGAGCCCTTGGGCGGGGGCGATGGCGAACGGCGAGAGGAAGACGGTGGAGATGGTGGGGACGCGCGGCGGGGCGGGCCGGCTGGCGGCGATGGCGATCGCGCTGGCGCTGGGGTTGCTGCTGGCGCTGGCCGGGGAGGCGCGTGGCGAAGATCCGACGGTCTTCACGCCGCTCGGGCTCGCCGTAGAAGGCGGCGACGGCTGGCACCAGGGCAACGATTTCGACGTCTTCTGGACGAACCCGGTGGGCGGCCAGGTGGTCGGCGCCGGTTGGCGCCTTACTGCCCCCGGCTACGACTCCGGCCTTCAGCTCGCCCTCGGCTGGGGGCTGAGCGAACTGCGCGATTTGCGCCTGCCGGCGGCGGGGCAGTTCCGGTTGCTGGTCTGGCTGCGCGACGCAGGCGGCTTCGAATCGCCGGCGTACGGAGCCGAAGCGCTACTGCGGCTCGACGACGTCGCGCCGACTGTCTCCTTCCTCCCCGGCGGAGCCGGTGGCTCGCCGCCGCCCCAGGTCGTCGCCCTGGCCGCCGACCGGCAGTCCGGGGTCATCGACGGGACGATCTCCTACCGGCGCGCCGACGAAGCGCGCTGGAGCGACCTCGAGAGCCGGCTGGTGGGAGGGGCGCTCGGCACAGAGGTGACGGCGGCGATGCCGGCGCTCGAGCCGGGTGCGTCCTACCTCTTCCGCGCCGAAGCGCGCGACGTCGCCGGCAACGTCGCCGAAACGACCGAGCGCGTCGACGGGGCGCCGATGGCGGTGCAGGCGCCGGCAGCGCCGGCCGGCGCCGGGTCCCCGGAGGGTCACGGCGGCAAAGGCGGCGCCGGTGGTCGCGGCGGGGCCGGCGGGCGGGGCGGGGCGGACGGCGGTCGAGGCGGCACCGGCGACGGCGGCGCGGACGGCCAGGGGTCGACCCGGATCAGTGCCAAGCTGCGCGTCCGCGGTCGGGCCGGCTCGGCGCTGACCGTCGACGCCGGCGAGCGGGTCCTGCTCGTCGGGCGGCTGCTCGCCGGCCGCGACGGGCTTGCCGGCCAGCGCCTGCGGATCGTCTCCCGCCCGGCCCGCGGCGCTCGCGGCGGCCGCACCGCGGCGACCGTCACCAGCGGGCCGCAGGGTGGTTTCCGGCTGCCGCTCGCGGCGGGCCCGTCGCGGCAGGTCGCGGTCGTCTTCGCCGGCGGCCTCGGCGCGGCGCGGCGCCGGCTCACCCTGCGGGTCCACGGCGCGGTCTCGCTGCGGGCGGCGCGGACGCAGCTGCGAACCGGGGAGGTGCTGCGGCTGAGCGGCCGGGTCGGTCACCGCGGCGCCCGCGTCCCGCGGCCCGGCAAGCTGGTGACGATCTCCTATCGCGAGCGCGAGACGCACCGCTGGCGGCCGGTGCTCGTCACCCGCACCGACCGCGCCGGGCGCTTTCGCGCCAGCTACCGCTTCCGCTACGTCAGCGGCGTCGCCCGCATCCTGCTGCGGGCGACGGCGCCGGCCGAAGCCGCCTGGCCCTATGCGCCCGGCTCCTCGCGGCCGCTCACCGTCGAGGTGCGGAGCTGACCCGCCGGTCCGCGGCGCCTGGCGAGCGTGGGCGTGTAGGGTTCGCCGCGATGTCGCGAGCCACCTTCCACACCAACGCCGGCCCGGTCGTCGTCGAGCTGTTCGACGAGGACGCGCCGAAGACGGTCGAGAACTTCCGCAAGCTGGCCGGCGAGGGCTTCTACGACGACCTCGTCTTCCACCGGGTCATCCCCGACTTCATGGTCCAGGGCGGCTGCCCGGAGGGCACCGGCACCGGCGGGCCCGGCTACACCTTCGAGGACGAGATCAACGACCACAAGGTCGTGCGGGGGGCGCTGGCGATGGCCAACGCCGGCCCCAACACCAACGGCTCGCAGTTCTTCATCGTCACCATCGCGGCGGCTCCCTGGCTCGACGGCAAGCACACCGTGTTCGGCGAGGTCGTCGACGGGATGGACGCGGTCGACGCGATCGAGTCGTCGAAGACCGACGGCCGCGACAAGCCGGTCGACCCGCAGACGATCGAGCGCGTCGAGCTCGACTCCTAAGGAGTCGCGTCCGGGGGCACCGCGCCCTCGCCAGCCGCTGCGCCGTTGCCCTCCCGCCGCCGCCGGAACCGTTCGCCTGGCCGCCAGAGGGCGACCAGACCGGCGACCAGCGTCACCAGGAAGACCTGGCCGACCATCATCTCCAGGCCGGCGAGCATCCGGCCCGGTTGCCCGCCCGGGACCAGGTCCCCGTATCCCGTCGTGGTCAGCGTCGTGTAGCTGAAGAAGATGAAGTCGCTGCCGCTGGCGTGCGGGTGACCTTCGAAGAATGGCGAGTCCTGGACCCGCCCGACGAAGACGTAGATGAAGGTGAAGAACAGGCCGAGCACGGTGTAGACGCTGATCGCACCGAGGATCGTCCGCGAGTCGGCGCCGGCGTTGGCGATCACCCGCCGCAGCACCGCCGCCATCGCCACCGCCAGCAGCAGCACCTGCACGGCCGAGGAGATGGCGAGCCAGAGGTGCGTATGGGTGACCGCCCCGATCGCCGCCATCAGCACCGTGATGCCCGAGACCCAGACGGCGGTCCGCACCCGCCGCGGCTCGACGTGGGCGCTGGTCAGGGCGACAACCGAGGTCGCGCTGGTCGCCAGCGAGATCACCACCGACTCCCAGCCGCGGTCCCCGAGCAGCGAGGTCAATACATAGGTGAGCAGGACCAGCGCCAGCACCAGGCCGAAGGCGTCGCGGACGTGTTCGGCCTCGACCAGCAGCCGCCGCTCCCGCCGGCCGCGTTTCGAGGCGTCGTCCATGTCGCCGGGTTCGGCTCCGCGGGCCGCTTTCCTGCGCCCGGCAGCAACCCCCCAACTCAGGGCGCCGGCGGACTCCACCCAGGGCCCGATCCTGCGCGAGTCGAACAGCTCGCTCCAGCGGACCGGAGCCGCCGGCCGCGGGTCCGCGCAGCCGGCGGCCGAGCGGAGGGGGTGGGATTCGGAAATCACGGCGCACCTTTCCGATGCCGGCTGGTGAACACCGTTCGCGGCTGTCAGAATCCGGATGTGACGAAGGCTGACCTCCATAACCTTGTCGACCGGCTCCCCGACGGAGCAGTTGATGGTGCCGTGATTCTGCTTGAGGAGATCACCGATGGCAGGATCGACCCCGAGCAAGCATGGTTCTGGACTCAGGAATGGCAGCAGCGTGAGCGCGAGGCTGACGAGGATCTTGTTGCCGGTCGAGTGACTCGGTTCGAGAACGACGACGATTTCTTGGCCGCGTTGGACGAGCGCACGAAGCCGCTCGATGCCGACGCGTGAAGTGCTCGCCTCGTTCTGGCGCGACTGGGATCGGTTGAGCCCCAAGCAGCAGCGGGAATTTCGTGCTGCGGTAGCGCAGTTCATCGCCGACCTCGCAGGGGGTGCTCAGGCATTCCATCCCAAGCTCCGCGTTAAGCGAGTGCGAGGGCATCCCGGAGTCTGGGAGCTGACCTGGGCCTACGACGGCCGAGCGACGTTCGAATACGGCGCTGAGGTCAACGGGCGAGCCTCACGTCATCTGGCGGCGAGTCGGCACCCACTCCATCTTTTGCCGTCCGTAAGCCGCAAAGAACCGGAGCCGCGAGGGCGCCCCGGTCAGTGGCGCAGCGGCGGGATCTTCACCAACCAGGTGCCGCCGTGCCTGCCGGCGCTGCCGAGGAACACGGCGCGCCTGCCAGGGCGGCGACGGTCTCTTCCGGGAGGCGGCGTAGCCGGTCTGATCGAAGCGATGGAAATCGAACAGCTGCCAGGCATGATCGCGACTCTTTCGCTCCCGGGACGCTTCCCGGCGCTAGACCCGCGGGGGTCGTGCAGCATGTGTCGCCAAGGGCACGTCGTACCGGCATTTGTACCGGATGCATCGTCCGATTGGTTCGCTGAAGTCCGCTGCCGGGGACGCGGGGACTGTGGGATGCGGCCGGAGGCGTTCAGCACTCCATCGGCGGGCTAGGGGCGGAGCGTTGCAGGTTCAAATCCTGTCTCCCCGACTAGAAGTTTCTTATCGGAACCGTGGCCCCGAAGAAGAAGGCCGCCGTTCCGACTTTTCCGCGACGACGGCGTGCTCTGAAGCGCAGCCAAGGTCTTGAACGGCTCTGCAAACTCGGGCCTGGCGATCTCGTCGTCAACGACATCGAACCGCGTGAAAAGGGCCTGATCCCGTTGGCGCTTGGGGTGGTGATTGGCCGCCGAATAGCTCTCCTGGAATGACTCCAAAGGGTCGAGCGCCATGTCGAGGATCTCCCCGACTTCGTGGCCAGGCGCGGGGCGGATTCGACGGCGCTTCACTACGTGGATGGTGCATCGCCGGTCGGAGCGCGGGCCTTCTCGGAGGCATTTGCGGTCGGCGCGATTCTTCGGACCGTTCCCTATGCCGTTCTCGGGGAGGGCATCGGGTCGGGATCGCTGGCGACGCCCGCCGTCGCCGCCGGGTCGATCGTGCTGAGCGGCCCTCCTCCAGCCGCAATCTAACCGACCGTGTGTCGGCTCAAGGCCGTCTACACGACGGCAAGCTCCGTTCCGTCGGGCGAGTGGTCCGCCATCGCGACGCTCTGGATGGCCGGATCCTCGTAGGTGTTCCAGTAGTAGGTATTCGTGCGGGACGAGAAGAGCCCCGTGTAGATGGTCTTCTCGAACTCGCCCGAGCCCATGGCTGCGCATCCGTCCACCATCGCGACTTGCTGCAGGGTGTGGAACGCACGACTGACGTTCTCTTCCTCGGTCGACTTCTCCGGATAGTGGGCGTTGACATACGCCGCACGCACGAACCGAGACGGTGAGTAGTAGTCCCCCGGGATCCCCCGCATGTGCGACCCCGAGCCGAAGGGCTCCAACTGCGCTCGGCCGAGCACGGTGTCCTCGGGGAAATCCGGCGTCACGTTGAGGTAGTTGCGCAGGTTCTCGTGGTGCCAGGAAAAGCCCGGCTGGTTGGCGAGGACGTCGACGTCGTCGTCGAAGACGTGCATGCCGCCGGCGGTGTACTCCACCACGATCGCGCGCTGCGAGTCGCCGATGACCCAATGGAGCAGGGAGCTCGGGTACTTCTCGTTAATCGGCTGATCGACGATGGCGACATCGCGTAGCGCCGCCTCGACCTCGTCGACGCTCTCGAACTGCGAGGCCACCCAGAGCGGGAACTCGAACGCGGCGACGTTGGTCGCCCCCTCCGCAGGCTCAGCGGCGTACTCGGCGTACCCCGGGAAGTTGAGGCCCGCCACGGCGATGCCGGCATCGTTGCCGCAGTCGAAGTAGAGCGGCGTGTCCTCCTCCACGATGCCCATTCCGATGACCGCATGCCGGATGCCGGCCACCCCATCGAACGGTGACTTGGGTGCGTACCCCCGAGGCGTCATGACGACCTGCTCTCCATAGCCGCTCGTCCAGTCGAGGTTGCGCGCCAGGTAGAGATGGCCCTCCCCGTCGCTGAACCGGATGCCCGTGCACATCTTGAACCTCCTCTAGCTCCGACTTCAGAATTTACCCTCCGCCCCCGAACGCAAACCGGTTCGGAAGGCTCCTCAAAGGGAGCCGCTCAACGGGGTCGGTGGCTCACCGAATCGTGAAGCTCTTGGATCAGGCGAACCGACGTTTGGTTCCAATACCGTCCAGTGTCGGCGCGCTCGCGCCCGCGATCACGATCGAGCCGTCTGGCCCGTCAACCAGCCCGGTCGCGTCGCCGGGCCAGCGGGAAAGCGGTTCAAGCAGGGTAAGACCTTCGCTGCCGAAACCCGTGTCGGGAGTGCCTTCCGGGAGCAATCGAGTGACCGCCGGCTCCGCGGTCGCCCCCAAGGATTTGTCGAAGGCGACGTTGACGGTGCCGACTACGACGACGCGACCCGCGCTGTCGAGAGTGATGAGCTGCGGCGCGAGCGGTAGCCGCCCACTCTCCAAATTGCTCGGCGCTCCCTCCGCATGTCTAACCAACCACGTGAGCCGATCGAGGTTGCGCCCCCTGACTATGTCGGCCGCCGGCGGCGGTCGCCGGCGCTCGGGTGACGGCGGCGCCCGCTGCACAAGCCAGTGATGCGTAATAGGCCTCGATCCGTTGCTCCCCGAAGAGGAGTCGAGATTCCCACACCGCGTCAGCCGGACCACTGCTCGCGGTAGCGATCGAGTTACTGCTGGCAACTATCGAAGAGACGCGTTCGAGCCTACTTCGGTGCCGGCAACAGGCAGCTCGTAGCGCTTTTGCCACTCTGACGCATTCCCGTTGCGATCGTAAGTCGGCCTGGCATGCGGGTTTGCTCGCCGTTTTGTGCCACGGCTGTGCCACCGTCAGCCCTTTCACTACCGGATCCAGCCGGACACAACCGGACCGACCGGCGGCCTCCTAGCCCCTGCGCATACGGCTCCCTAGAGCCAAATTCGAGCCTCTAAGCGGAGGGGGTGGGATTCGAACCCACGAGACCTGGATAAGGCCTAACGGCTTTCAAGGCGCCGGGTGGGTGCCCGCGTTCCGCTCCGGAAGGCCATTTTCTCAATTTGTGCCACCGCCTGTGCCACCGTCGCTCGGCCTCTATTGGCGTTTTACTTGCCCATGCAGAAGGTCGAGGGTTCGAATCCCTTCAGCCGCTTTCCCTGCTAATCGGGGGTTTCCGACCCGCCAGGGAATCCCGAACCACCCCCTCATATCCCCTCCATTTCGGGCACTAGTGCCCGAAATACCCTCAATATGAGGCGATCGGCGCCGATTACCGCCGATTCGGACTCGCTTCGCCACCGCGGCGGCGCTACGGTCGCCGCGCCGTGACAATTCCATAGCGCCCCGGAGGTGCAGGAACACCCCCGGGGCTGGCACCGAAGAACGATCCTTCGATGCCGACAGAGACGGTACTGCCCGTCGCCCTGACCTGGGGCTGACACCGTGGGCCGCTCTTCGGTGCCCCCACGAAAGGGGAACCGATGTCGGACGCCACGCTTCAGATCGGCCGCAACGAACGCGCCGCGCTGTCACCAGCTGCTCCTCCAGCGCATGACCGGGAGCACTGACCCCGGGCTGATGATCAAGCGGGAGGATTTCGAGGCCGCCGAGCGGTACGCAAATGAGGATCGGCGCGAGATCTTCGCCATCACGGTCCCGAAAGACGAGCTTGCCGAGACTCTCTGGCGCCTAAGGGTTAGCGCCGAAGAGGGCATCGACCAGCCCGAGGACGTTCGGCGTGGTCGCGATGAGGACGCCGATCGGCTGATGCAGTAAACCCGTGCCCGCCAGGTCTGCGGCGAGTTGATCCACCTGCTCGGCAACAGGGCTGATCCGGCATGACCACCGCCGATCCCGTAGATGCCGCACCGATCGTTCCGAACCCGAGCGAGAGGACGACGATCTGGCGACGGCGTCGGCGGTCGGGCAGCCCAGTGGCTGTCTGGGCCGCCAAGGAGAGCCAGGCGCCAAGTGGGATCAGGACGGCGCGGCGATCCGTAGTCTCAAGTCAGCTCGTGGCCGCACCCCGAACAGTCAAATCAGTTCCCTCGGCCGAAGATGTGGCAGCGGTGGGTCGTGCGCTCGGACATCCTCTCCGCGTCTCGATCATCAGGAAGATGCGCGGGGCTCGAGGGCTCTCTCCGGTCACGCTCAACGAGGCGCTGCCGGACGGGCTCCCCAACGTCACCTACCACCTCAGCGTACTCCGCTCGCTCGGGGTACTGGAGCTCGTTGGCACCGAGCGGAGACGTGGCGCGGTTGAGCATTTCTACGGGCTAGGAGGCAAGCGAGGTAACGCCGTCCTAGAGGCGCTCGACGCGGTCGAGGCGGCGGCGGACCCCGGCGCTTGAAGCCCGGAGTGCCGCTGCCTAGGCAAATTCGGGCAATCGACATCTGATCGAGCCTCAGTCTCTAAAAATCAGTAGAGATAGCCTTATTAGCAGGTGGAGGTCTACTTCTCAAACATATTCCTTGACAAAAGGAGAAGACCACAATAAAAGGCGACTCCTAACCGTTCTCGCCACCGAGTCTCGGTCCGGGCTCTTTCAGGGGGTTGCAATGTTGCGGAGGCGCATCGATTCGTCTGTGCTCGCAGTGCTGCTGTTTTCAGCGCTCTTGATCCTCCTGGTGTGGATTGCGCCTTGGGGGGGTGGGACCCGTGGTGCCCCTGAGCTCGCCCGCGCCGCCGCCGGCGGCGAAGGCCCGGTGGCCGAGTACTCCTTCGACGAACCCGAAGGCAATACCGCCGAAGATGAGAGCGGCAACGAACACACCGCCACAATCGAAGGCGCCACCCGGGTCAAGGGCCGCTACGGAGGAGCCCTCGAATTCGGCCCAGAAGGCGGCGATGTCGTAACGATTCCGGACTCCGAAGATCTGCGCTTCACCGAAGGCGAATTCACCCTCGAGGCCTGGGTCCGCCCCCGCGAAGAACACTTCTGGACCCCGATCATCGCCAAGCAGACCGACGAATACTTCTCCTACGCGCTCTACGTCGGTGGCAAAGAAAAAGGGGTGCCGGAAGGCTATATCTCAAATCAGACCTGGATCGAAGAAGGCGCCGCCGGCACCGCCGCCCTTCCCCTCCACGCCTGGTCCCACGTCGCCTTAACCGACGACGGCGCCCACCTCCGCCTCTACGTAAACGGCGAATTGGTCGACACCGGCCCCGCCTCAGAAGTACAAACCTCAGAAGGCGACCTTCTGATCGGCGCCGACATCCTCGGCGGCGAACACGGCCCCGAATACTTCGACGGCCGGATCGACGAGGTTCGCCTCTACGACCGCCCGCTAGATGCCTCAGAAGTCGGCGAAGACATGGCGACCCCGATCGAAACCGCGCCCGCCGGCCCGGTCGCCGCCTACGCCTTCGACGAGGACGAAGGCACCACCGCCACCGACGCCTCAGGCAACGAACACACCGCCACCATCGAAGGCGCCGAATGGGCGAAAGGCAAATACGGCTCGGCCCTCCACTTCGACGGCGAAGAAGGCACGCTCGTCCAGGTTCCCGAAGACCCCGCCTTTGACTTCGAAGAAGAATTCACCCTCGAGGCTTGGGTGCGGCCCGACGAAGCAAACGAATGGAGCGCCGTCGTCACCAAGGAACGCGAAGGCGGCCTCAGCTACCAGCTCCACGCCGAAGGCGCAGATGAAGGCCCGGCCGGCTTCGTCGAAGGCGACGACGGCATCCACGCGGTCAACTCCCCGGGCGCCCCACTGCCGGCGAAGGCCTGGTCGCACCTTGCCCTCAGCTTCGACGGCGCCTTCCTTCGCCTCTACGTCGACGGCCAGCTGAAATGCACCGAGCCAGCCTCACTGGCGAAAGCGAGCGAAAGCGCGGTCTTGATCGGCGGCGACATCTTCGAAGGCGCCGACGACGCCTTCAAGGGCCGGATCGACGAGGTGCGCCTCTACGACCGCGCCCTGATCCCCACCGAAATTGGCACCGACATGCTCGCCCCGATCCAGACCCCCCAGCAGGGACCGATCGCCGAGTACTCCTTCGACGAAGGCGAAGGCGAAGACACCACCGTCGAAGACGTGAGCGGCAACGAACACCCGGCAACGATCGAAGCCGGTACCTGGGTGCGGGGCAAGTACGGCGGCGCGATCGGCTTCGACGGCAAAGGCGGGACTGAATGCCTCTCCATCGCCGACGCCGAAGACCTGCGGCTCTCCGAAGAATTCACCCTCGAGGCCTGGGTCCGCCCCGAGGGCGGCGTCTTCGACGACCCGGTGATCGTCAAGGAATCAGAAGGCGATCTCGCCTACGGCCTCGGTCTCGGCTCCCGCGAAGAACACAAGGCCGAAGGCTTCATCGGCGAAGGCGGGGAAGCCGAGTACGCGATCGGCGAAACGGAACTCCGGGCCGACGCCTGGGAGCACATCGCGACCACGTACGACGGCGCCTACCTGCGCGTGTACGTCGACGGCGAACTGGCCGGCACCGAATACGCGCCGACTTCTCCGGCGACCGGCAGCGGCGCGATGAAGATCGGCTGCGACATCCCCGACGGCCAGTTCACCGGCCGGATCGACGAGGCCCGGATCTATAACCGCGCCCTCTCCGAAGCCGAAGTGAAGAACGACCTGGCGCCGATCCAGACCCCCCAGCAGGGCCCGGTCGCCGAGTACTCCTTCGACAAAGACGAAGGCGAAACCGCCGAAGACCTCAGCGGCGCCAACCACACGGCGACGGTCGAAGGCGCCAACTGGACGGCCAAAGGCCGCTTCGGCGGCGCCTATGAATTCGACGCCTCCGAAGAAGACCTGCTGCGGATCCCCGACGCGCCTGATCTCGACTTCACCGAAGAATTCACCCTCGAAGCCTGGGTCCGCCCGAGCGGCGGCGAAAACGAAGCAGCGCCGCTGATCGCCAAGCAGCGCGAAGGCGGGCTCGGCTACGCGATCTACGAGGGCGGTGCCATCTCCGACCGTCCTGAAGGGGCGGCGGCAGAAGGCCAGGAACTGATCCACGCCGACGATCCGCTCGACGCCCACGCCTGGAGCCACGTCGCCTTGGTCTTCGGCGGCAACCGCACCTTCCTCTACGTCAACGGCCAGCTCGTCGACAACGGCTCAGCCGAACCGATCCTCACCACGGAAGGCGACCTCGAGATCGGCGGCTCCACCGAAACCGGCGACTACTTCGACGGCCGCATCGACGAGGTGCGGATCTACAACCGAGCGCTCGATCCCGGTGAAATGGCGGTCAACGAAAGCACCGGGATTCAGACCCCCCAGCGCAGCCCGATCGCTGCTTACTCCTTCGACGAAGGCGAAGGATCCACGGTCGAAGACCTGACCGGCGCCGGTCACACCGGGACGATCGCAGGCGCCGAATGGGCCAGAGGTAAATACGGCGGCTCGCTCGAGTTCGACGGCGAAGAAGATTGCGTAACGATCACCGCCACCGAAGACCTGCAACTGACCGAAGAATTCACGCTCGAGGCTTGGGTGCGGCCGGTGGGCTGGGGAGAAGAAGCCCTGCCGGTGATCTCGATGGCCGACGAAAACTCGCCAGGCAAAGAAGAGCCCTACGCCTACGAGCTCCTCGCCGGCCAAAACGAAATTCCGAAGGCTTGGGTGCGCAAAGGCGGCGCCGAAGGCTTCCGCGGCGTCTACGGAGAAGAACCGCTGCCCGAGCCCGCCTGGTCTCACATCGCTCTGACCGACGACGGCAACGTCATCCGCCTCTACGTCGACGGCGCCCTCGGCGACGAAGAACACAGCACCAACGTCGCCCCAACCCTGACGACGGCCGAAGGGCCGCTGCAGATCGGCTGCGATGTCTTCGGCGCGAGCTTCAAAGGCCGCATCGACGACGTTCGGGTCTACAACCGCGCCCTGAACTCAAGTGAAGTTCAGCGAGATAGGGCGGCACGGGTTCTGGTCGGCTTTGAAGAGCACTATGAGACCGAAAATGAAGCCGGCGAAACCACTGTTGCGACCGTGACGCTCAACGACACTGGGCCCAGGAGAGCACCACACCTTCTCATGAACCTCACGAGGTTCGGCAAAGAGCAAGAAGAACAGGTATCCGAACTAGCGCCCGCCTTCTCGCCAAAACACAGTCGGGTAAAAGAACGCGCCTACGATTTCAACATGTGTCGGTGGGATCCAAGCGGTTATGGGTTTAACGCCAGTACCGAACTACCCCCAAAATTCGTTCCTGAATTTCGACGGGAAGCAAGAGAACTGTTAGTGACGGAAGCTAAAGGAATTAAATCGCCACAGTGTCATGGGGAATATGACGAATATGTTGCACCACACGCAGCGCTACGTTGGGCGGTTTCAGCCTCCGGAGTGTTTAGCTATCGTCCGGGCCAAGAAGTTTGGGTCAAGGCCGAAAATGAACCTGTTTGTCGGCAAAGCGGCCCTAGTGAACCCCTTGTACATGCAAACTGTGAAGTGGTCCACAATCACTCGAGAGAACATCTAGACATCATTGGAGATTGGAGATGGAAACCCGGTGATTTTGAAGCTGACAAAGCACCCCTTAGGGCAATCTGTGCAGAGCTAGATGGTGTCATTCCAGTCAATCCTCTGAAACAAGAAAATGCCGAACGCATAGTTCGGGAAAGATCGCATTTCTACCACTGGCTTGCCCCGCTTAGGGATGAAGAATCGCTCCCTTGCCAATGGAAACTGAAGCCCGGCGCTGTGGACGAGCTACGAGGGGCGCAATAGGATCTGTTGGCACTGGAACGGCTTTGATAGCAGGTATCCAACTGCGGGCCGGGGCGACTGGCCGGGATCTATGGATAGCCCGCTCAACGATCTAGAAAGGTTCTCCACGGCCGCAGTCTCTCGCAAAGCTGCAACTTTGCTCGCTAGATGGCCGAGGACACCTTTGCCTTTCTGGGATGGATGTCGGTCCCGAGGCGCTGATGAGCAAAATCGCCTTCGCCTACCGGAACCAACGCCAGCGAGGACGGCCATGCGCCTCGGGCCCGCAACATCGTGAGGCCGGCCTACATGCCAGGTGAAGCGGCTTTGGTCGGGCGTGTCGTTGCAACCCCTCAAAGGGGAGTGGCGGAGCCACATTGAGGCGCCGCTACTCCCACTGGTACTCGCGGTCGACGACGCTACCGGTACGTCTAAGCCGTAGCAGCACCACGGCAGGGCAGCGACACCGCCCCGCCGGTGGTGGGCATGACCCCCGCGCGAGCCAATAGGGCCTGCAAGCTGTTGTCTGCTACTACAGCCGGCGAGACCCATAAGGCTGTTAGGGAGCAGCCGTCATCCGCGGTCAACCTTATGCGTGTAGGACATCTCGCGGTAGACCTCGGACAAAATCGTCACGCTTGAGATGCTCACACCCAGTGGGAAGCTACGCAACGAAGGTCTCGATGCGATTCTAGGTAACCGGCTTAAAACCGCAAACTGCGGCAGATAGAGATCCTTCAGCGTAGTTGTTACAACCAACCCGCTTCCCATTGGCGTCATATAACCAGTATTCAGTTACGTAGGCCGCCCCGCGGTAGTATTGGAGAAAGTAGCGAAAACCACGCATCCAGATGAAAGCCCGGCGAAGTGCCATGGGTGGAAATGTGGGATGCACTTCGAGCGAACTGTCGTCACTCATCTTCATCTTGATCGTCTCTACTTCAGGTCCTGCTATGCCGAATGCGGCGCTTTCAAGCGCGCCCCCAGACAATGGTCCGGTGTAGCCGTCGGCCTGACCTCGCTCTTGTTTTCGCCCTCGGTTGGGGATGTTTTGCTCGATCCCCCATCGAAAGCCGAGCGAGAACTGAAAGCGAACCTCAAATTCCCGCTTGTGATCCCCGCGGTTCGACACGCCCGCGGACGCAGCCCACCGTTCCCCTACCGGGCTGACTCCATGAGCAAAGATGTGCTTCTCAGAATCGACGGGGCCGATATGGCTCATCTCTCCTGAGAGTGTCGGTGATGCAGTTAAATTCGAGCCGCCCATTCCTGCCTTGAATGAGACAACGGAATCCGCGACTTTGGCTGCAGATGCAGGAGCCGTTGGCAAGGAAATTGCAAGGGCAGCAAGGGCGGCGAACAGGAACGTCAGTAAACGGCGCATTTATATCTGGAGAGTCTAACCAAACCGGAAAGCCTGGGTTACGAATTTGCTCCTTGGCTGGATGACGAGGCGCGGTTCGACGACTATCCACGACAGCTTCGGGAGATCGACTTTTACGATGCGGCTCGACCCGGGCGCTGAGAGTCGGGGCCCGGATCATCGTCGGTGTCTGCCCGCCTGAATTCGCCTTATTTGAGGCAGGTGCGGGGCGTGCGTTTAGAGCAGGGAGCAGCCTAGGGCGCTCCCGATCCGGGTGGGTGCTCAGCTGGCGCGACGATCACCGAGGGCCTCTGCACAGCGGCAACGTCTTGACGAAGCCGCGCCTGCTCCCATACATCCGCTGCTGCGTCGGGGCGTGCTGACCGGCGTGCTCGATGTCGGCGGAGGCCCGCTCGAGCGCGTCTGGGTCTCGCTCATAGGGGGTGATGAACTTATGGACCGCATCTCGGTATGGCCTGGGGCGAGTTTCGCTTCGCGTCGCGAGAACGCGTGCGCTCACTCGTGAATCCGCGCGGTCGTCACGAGCCTCTGGCGGGCGCGGTCATCTCCTCGGCGAACCTCGGCGGTCTGCGCCATCTCAGCCCCAGCTCAGAATCCGCGCCCGCTGCGGTGGGAAGGATTCGACCGGAAGTCGATCGGCCATGAATCGTTTAGGCGCTTCTGCATCGGTCCGAGGACCGGACGAGTAGGGCGGGATCGAGCAGTATCCGCGCCGTGGACGGTCTAGCTCGTTCCGTCCGGGTCGGAATCCGGCCTCTCCAGGAGGGGTCTGCGCGATGGAGACATCTTTGACGATATGAGCCGGTCAGCGGCGCACGCTTTAACGGAGATCAGACGGGTAGTCCTTCGCTATGCGGGCGATCCTGATTAGCAGCGCAATTCTTGCGGCAATCTTCTTGGCGGCATGTGGAAGCAGCAGGGAGGACCCCAGAGAGTGGAAACAGCAATTCACGCTCCAGGTGCGAGAAGATATTGAAGCGACTAAACGGGTGGGGAAATCTATTCAGTCGGCCAATAGCCCGTTCGACATACAGCGGAGGTACGAAATCTACGCCGCAGAAATGGTGGTTGCCGAGGAAAGACTGGAAGCGCTCGACTCAGCGCCGAATGGATGCGGTGACGCAGTGCGACTTGTCCTCCGCGTAGTGCGCGACGGCAGTTTCGCGGGTGCGACCTTCAATCAGAAGAACTACACGCCAACCCTCCTGAGAAACGCGAAGAGCCGGCCTGCCGAGACGATCAAGAAGCTCGAACGGGATCTCTCCTTTGCGCGCTGCTGATTTGCCTCTTGGATGCGAGGTCTCTCGACGATCCGGGAAGCATCCTGAATCCGCGACCGGACACGATCTCACGTCTCGGCTCCGAATCGCCGCGTGCGAGTGTGCAGGCGCACAACCTGAGCGTCTGTATTGGCCTATGGGGGCGCCGATCGCGGCCAGGCTCAAACCGCTCGAGTTACGGCGTGACGAAATTCGAGAGAGGTAGTCGAAATGGGGCGACAGAGAAGGCCGCTGCTTTCCGAGGACGGCCCCGGGTGAGCGCGCGCTGGGAGTTCCCGCAACGCCGCGAGATGGGCTCCCTATGGCCATGCTCGCGTTGTGCTAGTGACCTGAGTCGTTAGTCCGCAGGCATAGATGATCGGCCGTCGAAGTCGTCGCCATCACAGGCGACGATGGGAGGCCTCATGCCCCGACGTGTAGATGTCGAGCTCAGCGAGGTGTCAACGCCGGTCGAAAACTGACCCCTTTCTGCCGGTTTAAAACTGACCCCCCTGGAAAGCGCCCGGTAGGCGGTGGAGGACCCGCCCGCGGAGCCGAGCCCGGAGGGCGAGGCGGAGCGGGCGGGAACGCTCAGTCGCGGGGCGGTGGGGAACCCAGGTCCTTGTCGCGCAGCCGGTAGCTGTCGCCCTTGAGCGCGAGGATCTCGGCGTGGTGGACCAGCCGGTCGATCATCGCCGCGGCGACGACCTCGTCGCCGAAGATCTCGCCCCAGGCCGAGAACGGCTTGTTCGAGGTGACGATCAGGGAGGCCCGCTCGTATCTGGCGGAGACCAGGCTGAACATCAGGTTGGCGGCCTCGGGGTCGAAGGGGATGTAGCCGACCTCGTCGACCACGATCAGCGGCACGAAGGAGAGGCGGCGCAGCTCGGCCTCCAACTCCCCCTGGCGCTTGGCCTCGCCGAGGCGGGCAACCCACTCGGTCGCGGTGGCGAAGGCGACGCGTTGCCCTGCCAGGCAGGCGCGGATGCCGATCGCGATCGCCAGGTGCGTCTTCCCCGTCCCGGGCGGCCCGAGCAGCACCACGTTCTCGCGACCGTGCAGGAAGTCGAGCTGGCCCAGGTGCTCGACCACCTGCTTCTTCACCGACCGCTGGAAGGTGAAGTCGAACTCCTCCAGCGTCTTCCTTGCCGGGAAGCGGGCCGCCTTGATCCGGTTCTCGCCGCCGTGGCTCTCGCGCGAGGCGACCTCGGTCGAGAGCACGGCCTCGAGGAAGCGCTCGTGCGACCACTCCTCCTCCCGTGCCCGCTCGGCCAGCTTCGGCACGGCCCGTGCCGCGGCCGGCGCCTTCAGGGCGCGGAAGAGGTGGGCGAGCTCGGCGCTCTTCGTCATGCCGGGATCAGCTCGTCGTAGCGGGCGAGCGGTCGGGTCTCGACCTCGACCCGGGGTCCGCGGCGGCGCTCGCCGCGCAACCGGTCGAGGAGGGCCTGGTGGGCGGGGTCGGTGAAGGTCAGGCCCCTGGCGAAGGAGCGGCGGTGGGAGGCGACGAGGGCGCCGGTGCCCAGCTCGATCGCCGTGATCTCGCGCTGGGAGGCCCTGACCTCCACCCGCCTCCCCGCCGCCCTCGGGTCGAGCGAGTAGTCGTTGGTGTCGAGGCGCAGATATGGCTGCTGGGGCACGCGGGTGACGAAGCGGCGGTCGGTCTCGGGCATCCGACCCGGCAGCGGGCGCATCCGCTCCCGCTCCTCGGCCAGGCGCTCGGCCGGGATCGCGCGGATGCCGCGGTGCAGGCGACGATTCGCCTTCTCGAACCAGGCATCGAGCTCTCCCTGGAAGTGCCCGGGCGAGGCGAAGGCACGGCCCGGCTCGAAGTTCGAGCGCAGGAAGCGGTGGCTGCGCTCGAGCACGCCCTTCGACTCGGGGTCGGCCGCCTCGCAGATCGACCAGCCGACAGGCAGCCCCCCGCAGAAGGCGGCGAAGGCGTCGGTCGGCCTCCCCCGCGGGGCGATCGCCGCCTCGCGGTCCCAGACCACGGTCTCGGGCAGGGCGCCCAACCTCGTCAGGCACCGCCCCATTCCCCAGAGGATGTCGGGGGCCTGCCTGGCGAAGATCAGCGCCCCGGCGCCGGCGCGCGACCACCCAAGGGCGCTCGTGACCACCCAGGCGCGGCGGGTCTGGCCGTGGCCGACCGGGATCTCAACCTTGGGCTCCCAGAGGTCGAACTGACAGATCTCGCCGGGCCGGTAGACGGTGCGCTGATAGGTGCGCCTCGGGATGAATCGCGGGCGGACCTCGCGCAGGTGGTCGTCGAGGATCGTCTTGCCGCCCTCGTAGCCGAGCTCGGCGATCAGCTCGCGGACGCGGGTGCCGGGCAGCCGGTGGTCGGCGCGCAGCAGGCGCTCGATCTCCTCCTTGAAGGGGTCGAGCTTGGAGGGCCGCGGCCCACGCTCATACCGCGGCGGCCCCTCGGAGCGGACCGCCGCGCGGACCGTGTTCCGCGCGAGCCCGGTCCTCCTGGCGATCTCCTTGATCGAGACCCCGTCGACCACATGCATCCGCCTGATCTGCGCCCACTGCTCCACGTCGACCACGCCTTCCTCCCGGCTCGTCCTCTTCGGTCGAGCCGAGGCTCTGCATCCCCCCGGACGCTCTCGCCGCCGTCGGTGGGGGGTCGGTTTTCGACCGGCGAGAGGGGGTCAGTTTTCAGGCGGCGCCTACACGAGGATGAGCGGGAGGTGCTCGAGCGATGGGCTCGGCGCCCGACCAGCGCCCAGGCCCTCGCCTGCGCTGCCGGATCGTGCTGGCAGCGGCCGAGGGCGAGCCGAGCAAGGAGATCGCGGCTCGGCTTGGCTGCACTCGCTCGACCGTCGGGCGCTGGCGTGGCCGCTTCGCCGAGCGCGGCCTCGACGGTCTCCATGACGAGCCGCGGCCCGGCAAGCCGCGCCAGATCGGCGACGAAGACATCGAGCGGGTGATCGTCAAGACCTTCGAGGAGAGCCCGCCGAACGCCACCCACTGGTCGACCAGATCGATGGCCACCCAGACCGGGATGAGCCAGACCGCGGTCAGCCGGATCTGGAGGGCGTTCGGGCTGAAGCCCCATCTGTTCAGAGCACTTCAAGCTCTCGCCCGACCCGCAGTTCGTCTACAAGGTGAGAGATATCGTCGGGCTCTACCTCAACCCGCCCGAAGCCGCGGTCGTGCTCTGCGTCGATGAGAAGTCCCAGATCCAGGCGCTCGAGCGCTCAGCGCCGATCCTGCCGCTGATGCCCGGGATCCCCGAGCGCCAGACCCACGACTACGTCCGCAACGGCACCACCAACCTCTACGCCGCGCTTGACGTCGCCTCCGGCAAGGTGATCGCCGAGATGACGCCCCGCCACCGCGCCGAGGAGTTCCGTCGTTTCTTGGGCCTGATCGAGCGCTCGGTGCCAGACGCACCTCGACGTCCACGTCGTGCTCGACAACTCCTCGACCCACGAGACGCCGCAGATCCAACGCTGGCTCTTGCGCCATCCACGCTTCACCCTGCATTTCACGCCCGACCTACAGCTCCTGGCTGAATCTGGTCGAGCGCTGGTTCGCGGAGCTGACCACGAAGTGGATCAAGCGGGGCGCCCACCGCTCGGTCCGCGACCTGGTCGCCTCGATCCGCACCTGGATCGCCAACTGGAACGACGAACCCCAAGCCCTACGTCTGGCACAAGAGCGCCGATGAGATTCTCGAGAGCCTCGCCTCCTACTGCCAGCGGATCAATGACTCAGGTCACTAGCCGGACGCCCCGACCTCGCATCCTGCGGATCCGCCACGGTGCTTTCGGGCGCATCTGCCCAGGGCACGCCTCGATCACGGTCACCTTCGACCTCTACGGGCACCTGATGCCGGGGACCGAGCCGGAAGGCGCCGCTCTACTTGACGCATTTTTGGAAGATCCGGGAGCGGACGAGGATGCAGCGTGAGCTGGTGAACACCCTTCGCGGCTGTCAGAATCCGGATGGTGACCAAGGCTGACCTTCACGACCTCGTCGACCGGCTCCCCGACGGAGCAGTCGATGGTGCCGTGATCCTGCTTAAGGAGATCACCGACGGCAGGATCGACCCCGAGCAGGCATGGTTCTGGACCCAGGAATGGCAGCAGCGCGAGCGCGAGGCTGACGAGATCTTGCTGCCGGTCGAGTGACCCGGTTCGAGAACGACGAGGATTTCTTGGCCGCGTTGGACGAGCGCACGAAGCCGCTCGATGCCGACGCGTGAAGTGCTCGCGTCGTTCTGGCGCGACTGGGATCGGCTGAGCCCCAAGCAGCAGCGGGAATTCCGCGCTGCGGTGGCGCAGTTCATCGCCGACCTCGCCGGGGTGCCCAGGCATTCCATCCCAAGCTCCGCGTCAAGCGGGTGCAGGGGCATCCTGGGGTCTGGGAGATGACCTGGGCCTACGACGGCCGGGCGACGTTCGAATATGGCGCGGAGGTAAACCCGGGCGAGCCTCACGTCATCTGGCGGCGAGTCGGCACCCACGCCATCTTTCGCCGTCCGTAAGCCAAGAGAAATCGGAGCACGCTAGGGCCTCCGGTTAGCGGCGCAGCGGCGGCATCTTCACCAACCAGGTGCCGCCATGCCTGCCGACGCTGCCGAGGAACACGGGGCGCCTGCCCAGGGCGGCGACGGTTTCTTCCGGGAACCAGCCGGGGAAGGGCACCCGCAGACGACCGCCGTGTCCGAAGCGCCGGTCGAGCTGGCCGCTGCTGGTGAAGGCGATCGCGCCGACGGTCGACCGCTTTTTGCCGAATTCCTGCGAGATCGCGATCAGGATGTCGCCGCCCGGCAGCATCGTCCAGGCGTCGACGAAGCCGCCGATCTTCGCTTTTGCCCAGCCGTCGTCGCCGAAGGAGTGGTCGGTCCGGCCGTTCGGCAGCAGTCGGGTCGCCGCGGCTGGTTCGGGCCCGCCGATGGGTCCGCTGCCGGCGAGCAGGATCCTGCCGCTCGGCAGCACCTCGATGGGGAGAAGCAAGGTCGCTTTGTCGCCGAAAAGATTGACGCGGCCCCGCTTGCCGAAGCTGCGGTCAATCGAGCCGCCCGCGGTCAGCTTCCAGAGTTCTTCGGCGAAGAACTCTTCGCCGCCGGTCGCCCCGACGACGCCGCCGTCGGGGGTGGCAGCGACTGCGAAGATGCCGGTTTCGTACACGTTCTCGATCAGCCGCACACCGTTCTCGCCGAAGGAGCGGTCGAGGCTGCCGTCGGGGTGCAGGCGGGCGAACGCCGGCACCCCGTTGCCGCCGCCGCGGCCCACGGCGGTGGTCATTTCGCCGCCGACGAGAACGTCGCCGTTGGCGGCGGCGGCGACACAGTTGGCAGCGTCGTAGCCGCCGCCGAAGTCGATGAAGACGGTGCCGCCGTCGCCGAAGCTCGGATCGGGTCTGCCGTTCGGCAGGAGCCGGGTCACTTCCGCGTCGCTGTTCGACGGTTCGCCTGGGGGCGCGCCTTCGTCGGCGAGCAGGAGCTTGCCGTTCGGCAGCACGGTGACGGCGTATGCGGGCTTGCTGGCCCGTCCCCCGTTGCCGAAGGATCGGTCGAGCGAGCCGTCGGCATTGATCCGGACGAGCCGTCGCGGGTAGCGCGAGGTGAGGAGCAGATGCGAGCTGTCGTAGGCGAGCACCCCTTCGAAGTCGTGAAGCTGGCTCGACAGCCTCACCTTCTCCTCTGAGGGGCCGGCCGCCGACGCCGTCGCGCCCGCCAACACGGCCGCCGCGGCCAGGCCGGTTAGTGCGATCCCCAGACGTCTCATCCCCTTGCCCACGTTCCTCCAACCCGCATTCCGGCGCCGAGTCTCGCAGCCTGGACGCGCTGCGGCGGCGCTGATTGCCGCTCAGTGCCCGAAGCGTTCTTGCCACCCTGCCGTTTTCCGACCGCAGCCGCTAGCCGGCCTGGGATGCGGGTTTGCTCGCCGTTTTGTGCCACCGGCTGTGCCACCGTCAGCCCCTTTCACTACCGGATCCAGCCGGACCAAGCGGCGGCTCCGAGACCCTGCGCATTGCGCTCCCTAGAGCCAAATTCGGGACCCTCAGCGGAGGGGGTGGGATTCGAACCCACGAGACCCCTTGCGAGGCCTAACGGCTTTCAAGGCCGCCGCATTCAACCGCTCTGCCACCCCTCCGGGTGAGCGACGCCAATGCTAGAGCCACGGATTGCGCTCAAGGAGCCTTGCAGTGATTGGATGCTCAAATGCGCAGGCTGCTCCTCCTCGCCTCGGCGATGGTCTTCCTCGACGTCGCCTTCTACGCGGCGATCGCGCCGCTGCTCCCCCAGTACGTCGACGACCTCGGGCTCAGCAAGGCGGCGGCGGGGATCCTCTCTGCCGCCTACGCGGCGGGGACGCTGATCGGGGCCTTGCCGGCGGGCTGGGTGGCGAGCCGGATCGGGCCGCGGCGGACGGTGATCAGCGGCCTGCTGCTGCTCGGCTGCGCGAGCCTCGTCTTCGGCCTCGTCCATCACATCGTCCTGCTCGACGGCGCTCGCTTCGTCCAGGGCTGCGCCGGGGCGCTGATCTGGTCCGGGGCGCTGACCTGGTTGATCACCGCGACGCCGGAGGAGAACCGCGGCAAGGTGATCGGCACCGCCCTTGGCACCGCCGTTGCCGGCGCCCTGCTGGGGCCGGCGCTCGGGGCGCTGGCCGCCTCGATCGGCACCGGCGTCGTCTTCGGCTCGGTCCTCGTGGTCGCCCTCGTCCTCGCCTACCTCGCCTGGCGCACGCCCGACACGAGCCGCCCGGAAACGCAGCCGCTGCGCGAGATCCTCGAGGTGCTCGGCTCGCGGCCGGTGGTCGACGCGGCGATCTTCGTCGGCATGCCGTCGGTGATGTTCGGCGCGATCGAGGTGCTGGTGCCGCTGCGGGTGGATGCGCTCGGCGGCGGGCACACGCTGATCGCCGCCGGCTTCATCGTCGGCGCCGGCCTCGAGGCGGGCCTGGCGCCGCTCGCCGGCCGCCTCTCCGACCGCGTCGGGCGGCGGATGCCGTACGTGGTCGGGACCGGGATCTGCGCCCTCTCGATGGTGATCGTCGCGGTCGCGATGACGCTCGGCACCGTGCTCGCGGCGCTGATCGTCAGCAGCCTCGGCGCCGGCATCTGCTTCGCGCCGGCGATGACCCTGATCGCCGACGTCGCCGAGGCCTCAAGCCTGCACCAGGGCTTCGCCGCCGGCCTCTCCAACATGGCCTGGGCCTCGGGCCAGGTGCTGGGCGGGATCGGCGGCGGGGTGGTCGCCAGCGTGACCGGCTACGCGGTGCCGAGCATCGGCATCGCGATCCTGCTGGTGGTCACCGTCTACTACGCGCTGCGGGTGCTCGAACCAGAGCCGGTGCCGCCGCCGGTGGGAGGCTAGGCGGGTGCCGGACCGCAACCCGCACGGCGCTCTACCGCAACTGGACCGGCGACCAGTCGTGCCGGCCGGCGACCTTCGCCGCGCCCGCCAACCGGGAGGACCTCGCCAAGGCGATCCTGGCCGCGGCGGAGAGCGGTCGTCCGGTCAGCGTCGCCGGCTCGCTGCACTCGTTCACCGACACGGCCCTGACCGACGGCACGCTGATCGACCTCGGCGCCCTGCACGGGGTGCTCGAGGCCGACACCGCCAGCGGCCTGGTCCGGGTCGGCGCCGGCACCGTGCTCGCCGAGCTGAACGAGGAGCTGGCCCGGCTCGGGCTGGCGATGGAGAACCTCGGCGACGTCGACCGGCAGACGATCGCCGGCGCGATCTCGACCGGCACCCACGGCACCGGCGCCCGCTTCGCCAACCTCTCCTCGCGGGTCGAGGCAGTCGAGCTGGTGCTCGGCGACGGCAGCGTCCGTGAGCTGAGCGCGGCGGACGAGCCGCAGCTGCTGCGGGCGGCGCGGGTCGGGCTCGGGGCGCTGGGGGCGATCGCCTCGGTGACGCTGCGCTGCGTCCCCGCCTTCACCCTCAGCCGCCTCGACTCGCCGCAGCCGCGCGAGCAGGTGCTCGACGAATTCGAGCGGCGGGCGCTCGCCAACGACCACTTCGAGCTGTTCACGTTCCCCTACTCGGAGGCGGCGCTGGTGCTCGAGCGCAACCGCACCGAGGAGCCGCCGCGTCCGCACAACCAGGCCGTCGCCTACCTGCGCGAGGTGGCGCTCGAGAACTTCGCGCTGGAGGCGCTCGCCGCCACCGGCCGGGCGCTGCCGTGGACGATCCCGGCGCTCTCCCGCCTCGCCGGCCGGGTCGCCTCGACCTACGCGAAGACCGACCGCTCCGACCGCGTCTTCGTCAACCAGCGCCGGGTCCGCTTCACCGAGAGCGAGTACGCGCTGCCGCGCGAGCACGGGCCGGAGGCGGCGCGGCGGGTGGTCGAGTGGATCCGGGCGCACCGCTACCCGGTCTTCTTCCCGCTCGAGATGCGCGTCTCGGCCGGCGACGACGCGCTGCTCAGCCCCGCCCACGATCGCGACAGCGCCTTCATCGCCGTCCACCAGTACCGGGGGATGGAGTGGCGGCCGTATTTCGAGGCGGTCGAGGCGATCATGGCCGACTACGGCGGCCGCCCCCACTGGGGCAAGCGCCACTCGCAGACCGCCGCGACGCTGGCGCCGCTCTACCCGCGGTGGTCCGAGTTCGCCGCCGCCCGCGACGAGCTCGACCCCGGCCGGGTGTTCACGAACGCGTACGCGGAACGCGTCCTCGGCCCCTGATCCGGCGGGCGCTCGTCGTTTGTATCCCACAGGGCTACAAGAGACGAGGCGGTCCCGGAACGGCTAGAGGAACGTCTTGCCCTCGCCGCGGTAGGTGGGGACCTCGTCGACGATCCGCTCGCCTTCGACCAGGTAGAGGCGGTCGAAGCGCTCGCACAGCTCGCCGGCCTTGGCGTGGCGCAGGTAGGCGCGGTCGCCGACCGCGAGCCGGGTGGCGGCGGCGCCAAGTAGCGGCGTCTGGACCTCGCCGGCGCCCTCCTCGGCGTCCAGCTCGAGGCCCGGCGGCAGCCACGGAGAGGGCAGCCGCGACGGGTCGGCCGGGCCGGAGGCGAGGTAGCCGCCGCCGAGCGCGGTCGCCACCTCGGCGCTCGGCTTGCGGACGATCGGCAGCGCGAAGGCGGCCGCCGGGGTCAGCGAGAAGCGGCTGTAGTGGTCGAAGAGGGTGGGGGCGTAGAAGCCCGAGCCGGCGCTGACCTCGGTCACGGCCGGCTCGGCGGCGGTCAGTTCGAGGCTGCCGGTGCCGCCGCCGTTGACGATCTCGAGCTCGACGAACTCGGCCAGCGCGGCGACGATCGCCGCCCGCCGCTCCGCCAGTTCCCGGATCGAGCGCTTCTGCATGAAGCGGATCGCCTGCCCCCGCCAGCGGTGCCCCGGCGGCTGGTCGCCGACCCCGGCGATCTGCCCCTCGTAGGCCATCAGCGCATCCAGTTCGATCTGCGGCCGCCGCTCGATCTGTCGCGCCAGCGCCACCACCTCCTCCGGCGTCCGCAGCGGCGAGCGCTTCGGCCCCGCCTCGACCCGGCCGCCGAGCCACCACCAACCGGCGTCGACGTCGATGCAGACCCGGATCGGCTGCGCGTCGGCGCCCAGCACCGACTGGATCGCGTCGAGGTGCTCGACGCAGTCGACCGGGATGATCGGCGCCCGCTCCGGGTCGGCGGCCGCGCGCAGCGCCAGCTCCTCCAGCGCCCGGGCGTCGACGGTCGGGTAGGCGAGCAGCAGGTCGTCGAACCCCCGCTCGGCCAGCCACAACGTCTCCGGCAGCGTGAACGTCATCAGCCCGCGGAAGCCGCCGTCCCGCCGCAGGATCCGCTCCAGCAGCGCCCGGCAGCGGATCGACTTGCTGGCGACCCGGATCGGCTTGCCCGCCGCCCGCCGCAGCATCGAGTCCCCGTTCGCCCACATCGCGTCCAGATCGACGAAGGCGAACGGGGCTTCGACGTCGACGAAGATCCGCTCGTAGCGCTCGTATGTCTGCGCTGGTTGCCCCGGCACCGCCCCGAGACTAGCCGCGCGGATCCCGGTCAAATACCTACAATCGTCCTGCGGTGCCCGGAGAGGTGGCCGAGTGGCTGAAGGCACTCGCCTGCTAAGCGAGTAGGGGGCGCAAGCTCTCTCGAGGGTTCGAATCCCTCCCTCTCCGCTTACCGCGTTCGTCTTTAGGACGCGTATCTCGTCCCAAGGACGAACGCGCTCAGTCGCGGCGCGAGCGGAGGACGACGGTGGCGCCGTGCGCCGGGATCATCGTCACGTTGCGGTGGTGGGCACGCTCGGGGGCCGGGTCGGCGGCTTCGAGGTCGAGGCGGCGGGCCATCGCGGTGAGGACGACGCGCTGCTCGGCCATCGCCAGGGCGGCGCCGAGGCAGCGGCGGATGCCGCCGCCGAAGGGGATCCACTCATACGTGCCCGGCTTGCGGCCCCCGAGCCAGCGCTCGGGGCGGAAGGAGTACGGGTCGGGGTAGAGGTCCTCACGGTGGTGCAGGAGGAGGATGCTCATCGCGACCGGGGTGTCGGCCTCGACGCCGAACTCGCCGAGCTGCCAGGGGACGGCGACGCGGCGGCCGATCAGCGGGATCACCGGCCGCGAGCGCATCGTCTCGACGATCGTCGCCTCGACCTGCTCCTCGGCGCCCTCGCCGGAGCGGACCGCGGCGAGCAGTGCCTCGTGCGCGGCCGGGAAGCGGACCAGCCGCTCCCAGGCCCAGGCGAGCGAGTTGGCGGTCGTCTCGTGGCCGGCGAGGACGAGGGTCAGGAGCTCGTCGCGGAGTTCTTTGTCGTCGAGCGCCTCGCCCTCCTCGGTCCGCGCCTGCAGGAGGATGCTGAGGATGTCGCGGCGCTCGCCGAGCTCGGCGCGGCGGCGGTCGGCGATCACCGCGTAGAGCGGTCGGTCGAGGAGGTTCATCCCCAGCCGCAGCAGGCCCATCGGCTCGTCGCGGCCGATGTGGAGGAGTTCGGTCAGTTGGGCTCCCGGCTTGGTCGAGGAGGCGACCAGGCGGCGGATCGTCCCCCGCAGCTCGGCCTCCGGCGTGCCCGGCGCCGGCCGCCCCTCGACGCCGAAGATGCCGGCCATGATCACGTCAAGGGTGATCGCCTGCATCCGCGGCGCCAGCTGGAACGGCTCGCCGAGCGGCCAGCGGTCGAGCTCGCGTTCGGTCGCCTCGTCGATCGCCCGCGCGTAGACCTCGATCGCCTCGCCGTGGAAGGGCGGCAGCAGCAGTTTGCGCTGGCGCATGTGGCGGCGGCCGACCGCGGTGAGGACCGAGTTGGGGCCGACGATCGGCCGCAGCGGCGACTCGCCGGTCAGCGAGGGCGCCTGCTCGGGCTTGGCGGTGAAGAGGGAGCGGACGTGATCGGGGTGGCTGGTGACGACCGGACCGCCGGAGACGACGCCGCGCATCCGGAAGACCTCGCCGAGCTCGCGGCGGGCGCGGAACATCAGCTCGATCTGGCGCTGGCTGAAGCGCAGGCTCTGGACCAGCCGCGGCAGCTCGATGCTGGGAGGGGGTCCCAGCGCGGCGAGCGCCGCGGCTTCGATCGGCCCGGCCTCCGAGGGCGGCGCCTCGCCGACCAGGGTCGGCACGGTGGCGGATGTCTCGGGGGCGATCGTCGTCATCAGTGAAGTTCTACACGGATCGATGCCACCGTCCCAGGCGGCCGGCGGGGACTTTGTGATTTGGCTCACACGATGCGTCACGGCGGCTTCACGAAACGCGCGCGCCGCGGTCTCTACATTCCACCCATGGACCTTCCTCTGCCCATCAACAAGGCCAGCGCCCACCTCGAGCGCCGGACCAAGATCGTCGCCACGGTCGGCCCGGCGAGCTGGGAGCGGAGCGTGCTCGAGCAGATGATCGCCAGCGGCACCGACGTCTTCCGGCTCAACTTCTCCCACGCCGGGCCGGAGAAACAGGCGGAGACGATCGCGACCATTCGCGCCGCCGCCGAGGCGGTCGGCCGCGAGGTGGCGATCCTCGGCGACCTGCCCGGCCCGAAGCTGCGGATCGGCTCGATCCGCGACGACTTCGCCGAGCTCGAGACCGGCATGCACGTGACCCTCACCCCGCGCGACGTCGAGGGCGATCGCGAGACGATCCCGGTCTCCTGGCCCGGGGTCGCCGCGCTGCAGGAGAACGAGCTCGTCTACCTCGCCGACGGGGCGATCCGGCTGCGGGTCGAGGAGCCCGACCACGAGGGCGTCCTCGCCGAGGTCGAGGTCGGCGGCACCCTCTCCTCCCACAAGGGGATGAACATCCCCGGCGGCGTCGAGCTGCCGGCGGCGACCGAGTCGGACCTCGGCTGGGTCGAGTTCGCGGTAAAGAACGGCGTCGACCTGCTCGCCGTCTCCTTCGTCTCCGTCGCCGCCGACCTGGTCGCGGTCCACCAGCGGCTCTCCTCGCTCGGCTCCGACATCCCGCTGATCGCGAAGATCGAGCGCCGCCAGGCGGCCGTCAACATCGAGGAGATCACCGCCGAGGCGACCGGGATCATGGTCGCCCGCGGCGACCTCGGCATCGAAGTGCCGCTGGCCGAGGTGCCGATCCTGCAGAAGCAGCTGATCCGGACCGCCGGCCGCCACTCGAAGCCGGTGATCACCGCCACCCAGATGCTGGCCTCGATGGTGACGGCCTCCCGTCCGACCCGGGCCGAGGTGACCGACGTGGCAAACGCGATCTACGACGGTACGGATGCCGTGATGCTCTCCGAGGAGACCGCGGTCGGCCAGCACCCGGTCGAGGCGGTGCGGGTGATGGACCGGATCGCCCGCGCCACCGAGCCCGACCTCCCTTATGGAGAGTGGCTGTTCAGCCGCACCGACCAGCAGACGACCGACGTCGCCGACTCGGTCGCCCAGTCGGCGGTTGGCGCCGTCTACCGGCTGGGGCTGAAGGCGCTGATCGTGCCGACCACCTCAGGCCGCACCGCCCGGATCATCTCCGCCCACCGGCCGAACGTGCCGGTGCTGGCGATCAGCCCGCGGATCGAGACCGTGCGGCGGCTGAGCCTGCTGTCGGGGGTGACGGCGGTGCTGAGCGAGCACGAGGTCGACATCCGCGACCTGCTGCGCAGCTGCGCCGCGCTCGCCTCCCTCCACGGGGTCGCCGAAACCGGCGACCGGGTCGGGATCGTCGCCGGGCTGCCGGACCAGGAACTGGGGACGAACCTGTTCGAGGTGCACCGGGTCCCATGAGCGACGGCGGCGACAGCGCGGTGCGGCTGGAGCGCGAGCCGAGCGGGCTGGCGGTGATCACCCTCGACAGCCCGCCGCTCAACCTCTTCGATCGGCGGCTGATGGACGACCTCGCGGTGGCGGTGGGCGAGGTCGCGGCGGAGCCGCCGCGGGCGTTGCTGGTGCGGGCCGAGGGACGGGCGGTCTCGGGCGGGGTCGACGTCGAGGTCTTCGCCGGGCTGACCCCGGCGCAGGGCAGCGAGCTGTGGACCGAATTGCTAGGGCTGGTCGACACGGTCGAAGAGCTGCCGGCGCCGGTCCTCTTCGCCGCCCACGCGCTGACCCTGACGGCGGCCTTCGAGCTGGCGCTCGCCTGCGACCTGATCGTCGCCAGCCCGAAGGCGAGCTTCGGCCTGGTCGAGAAAGTGGTCGGGCTGACGCCGTCGATGGGCGGCACCCAGCGGCTCGCCGAGCGGGCTGGCTCGGGGCGGGCGCGCCAGCTCGTGATCAGCGGCGGCATCTTCGCGGCGGAGGAGCTGGAGCGCTGGGGCGTCGTCAACGAGATCTATCCCGAGGACGAGTTCGAGGCGCGCTCGCGGGCGCTGGCGGAGGAGCTGGCGGCGGGGCCGACGCGAGCCCACGCGATGACCAAGCACGTGCTGAAGCGCTTCCGCGAAGGCGGGATTCCGGCTGCCGACGAGGCGATCCGCACCGAGGCCGCCGAGCTGTTCGCGACCGAGGACCTGCAGAACGCGGTGCGGACCTTCCTCGAGCACGGCGGCCCCGGCCACGCCACGTTCGAGGGCCGCTGACGCGTCGTCGTCCCCGCCGCGGTTGCCCTTCGACCCGGATAGCGGGACGAACGGCAACCTCGTTAGGGTGCCGCCCGTGACCGATTTCGATCTGATCGCCAAGGGGATGAGCCAGGTGGTGCCGTTCGTCGGCTACCTCGGCGTGCGGGTGGAGAGCATCGACGCCGGCGAGGCGACCGCCGTCCTGCCCGACAAGCCCGAGCTGCGCAACCACGTCGGCAGCCAGCACGCCGGGGGCCTGTTCACCGTCGCCGAGACGGCTTCGGGGGCGGCCTTCGTCGGCGCCTTCGCCGAGCGGATGGGCGAAGTCCGACCCTTGGCACGAAGCGCTGAGATCTCCTACGACAAGATCGCCAAGGGCGAGATCACCGCGACCGCCCGCCTCGGAGTTCCCGCGGCCGACGCTCTCGCGACCCTCGATTCCGAGGGCGTGGTCGAGTTCCCCTGCGAGATCGAGCTCAGCGACGCGGACGGGCAGGCGGTGGCGAAGGCCACCGTCCGTTGGCACGTGAAGAAGACGGAGCCGACCCCCGAGCCCGCGTCCCAGCCCGACGCCTAGAAGTTTCCGCGGTTACTAATTCCCCGCCCCGGGTAACCACCTCTCATGCGAATCGCCCGACTGCTGGGCCGTCTCTTCATCGGCGGCCTCTTCTTCGCCCACGGAACCCAGAAGCTGTTCGGCTGGTTCGGCGGACCGGGGCCGGAGAAAACCGCCCAGACCATGGAGCGCCTGAACATGTATCCGGGCGACCGCAACGCGCTCGCCGCCGGCGCCTCGGAGGCCGCCGGCGGCCTCGGCGTCGCCCTCGGCATCCTGACCCCGATCTCCGCCGCGACCCTGATCGGAACCATGATCACCGCCATCCGCACCGTCCACCTCCCCAAAGGCTTCTTCAACACCGACGGCGGCTACGAGTTCAACCTCACCCTGATCGCCGCCCTCCTGATCCTCGTCGACGGCGGCCCCGGCCCCTCCATCGACTCCGCCCTCGGCCTCGACGACACCGGCCCCAGATGGGCCCTCTTCGCCCTCGCCGCCGGCGCCACCGGCTCGGCCCTCGCAATCGCCGCCGGCGCCAAAGCCGCCCCTCAAGTCCCCGACCACGCCCCCACCGAACCCTCTCCAACCCCGGCCACCAACTAAACTGGCCAGTTCGGGCCTTCCGAGCCCCACTAGCGCCAGTAGCTCAGCCGGATAGAGCGTCGGTCTACGAAACCGAAGGTCACAGGTTCGAATCCTGTCTGGCGCGTTGACGAATTCCGCTTGGGAGGCGGGTCGGGTTTCGGGACGGGACAGAGGCTTCAGAATCGCCGAGCCAGCAGGGCCAAGCTGGAATGGATCCGTCACGTCGCGCGACGGGCGCGAGCGGATTAGCTCGAACCAATCACCTAGGCCCGAATCCGGCCGAGCTTGACGGCCAGCTGCAGTGCCAGGAGGTCCTCGCCGGCCAGCGAGATGCCGCTCAGCTGCTCGATCCGCTCGAGCCGTTGCCGCAGCGTGTTGACGTGGATGAAGAGCGTCCGCGCGCCGCGGTGGTGGTCGGCAGGTCGGAGCTGGTCGGCAGGCCGCTGGCCGCGATGCTGATCGCGGCGAACGCCACGGTGACGGTCTGCCACAGCCGCACCCGCGACCTCGCCGCGATCTGCAGGGAGGCCGACGTCCTCGTCGCCGCCCTCGGGGTGCCGCGCGCGATCGACGCAAGGCACGTCGGCACCGGCGCGGTCGTCGTCGACGTCGGCATCTCGCGGACCGAGGCGGGGCTGGTCGGCGACGTCGACTTCGAGCCGGTGAGCAGGGTTGCCGCCGCCGTCACCCCGGTTCCCGGAGGCGTCGGGCCGATGACCATCGCCTGCCTCCTGCGCAACACCCTGCTGGCCTTCGAACGTCACCGCGGCTAGCGCCTTCCGGACTCCCCGGGGACGGTCTCCGGCGGCGGCGATCGCCGCCGAAACTTGACAGTGGGCAGTTGGCCAATCTACGATGCCAGCGATTTGGGTCTCCAGCAATCCCATTTCGCTTCAATTGGCTCCTCCCGAGTCCATTCCCTGCCGGACGCGGAGCTGTCGCCCGCTGCCGGGCTCGGCGCGGACGGCGCGATCGACCTCGGCGTCGGCAGCCCCGACCTCGAGCCACCGCGCTCGGCGGTCGAGGCGCTTGTCGAGGCGGCGCGCCGCCCCGGGGTCCACGGCTACGGCCGCAGCAGCGGGATCCCCGAGCTGCGGCAGGCGATCGCGGACCGCTACCTGGCGCAGCGCGGCGTCGAGCTCGACCCCGAGCTCGAGGTGACGCTCCTGCTCGGCTCCAAGGAGGGCTTCGCCCACCTGCTCTGGGCGACGGTCGACGAGGGCGATTGCGTGCTGGTGCCGAACCCGAGCTACCCGACCCACGCGGGAATGGTGAGCGGCGTCGGCGCGAGGCCGCAGGGCTACCTCGTCGCCCCCGGCGGCGACGTCGTCGCCTCGATGCGCGAGGCGCTCCTCCAGGCCCCCCGGGAGCCGACCGCGCTCGTCGCTTCGTTTCCGCACAACCCGACCGGCGCCGTCGTCGACGCGGCGACGATGCGGCGGATCGTCGAGCTGGCGGCCGAGCGGCGGCTGCTGGTGATCCACGACTTCGCCTACGCCGAGTTCACGCTCGACGGCCGGCTGCCGCCGTCGCTGCTCGAGGTCGAGGGCGGTCGCAGCGCTGGGGTCGAGCTCTACTCGCTCTCGAAGAGCTACTCGATGGCCGGCTGGCGAATCGGCTTCGCGGTCGGCGACGAGGCGACGATCGCGGCGCTCTCGAAGCTCAAGCCCTACCTCGACAACGGCGCCTTCCTGCCGCTGCAGCTGGGGGCGCTCCACGCTCTGACCGAGCACCCAGACCATCCGGCGCAGGTCGACGAGACCTACCGCGAGCGGGCGACGCTCTTCTGCCGCGAGCTGGCCGCCGCCGGCTGGCCGGTCGAGCCCGCCGCCGCCGGCATGTACGTCTGGGCGGCGCTGCCCGGCGGCTGGCGCGAGGGCTCGCGGTCCTTCGCCGCGATGCTGGCGCGGGAGGCGGGAGTGCTCGCCGTCCCGGGCGCCGCCTTCGGCGACGGCGGCGAGGGATACGTCCGCTTCGCGCTGGTCCAGCCGCGCGAGCGGATCGTCGCGGCCGCGGCCCGGATCGCCGCGGCCCTCGAGCGCCAGGGGCTGATGCCGTGATCATCTACAACGCCCGCGTCCGCTCGATGGACGGCCGGCGGCCGGTCGCCGATTCGGTCAGCGTGTCGGGCAACCGGATCACCGCGGTCGGCGCTCGCCCGAACGGCAGCGATGAGAGCCGGATCGACGCCAAGGGCCTGTGCGTGGTCCCCGGCCTCTCCGACAGCCACGTCCACTTCGCCTCCTGGGCGCTCGGGCTCTCGCAGCCGCACCTCGACGGGGCCGGCTCGATCGACGAGGTGATCGAGCGTGTCAAGGGTGCGAAGCCGACGCCCAGTGGCTGGATCCGAGGCCTCGGCTGGGCCGAGAGCGAGTGGGAGAAGCCGGCCAGGCCGGCCAAGGAGCACCTCGACGCCGTCTTCCCCGAGCAGCCGGTCGCGCTGATGTCGAAGGACTACCACTCGCTGTGGCTCAACTCGGCCGCCCTGCGGCGGGCCGACTCCGACCTCGAGGTCGCCGGCGGCGTGGTCGAGCGCGACGCCGCCGGTGAGCCGATCGGGATCCTGCGGGAGGAGGCGGCCTGGGCTTTCCGCGACCGCTACGTGCGGCCGACGCAGGAGGAAATGGCGGCGGCCGTCGCGCCCGCGCTCGAGATCGCGAGCTCTCGCGGCGTCACCGCGATCCATGACAAGGACGGCTGGCTCGACATGATCCCGGTCTGGCGCGAAGTCCACGCGCGCGGCGACATCGCCCTCCGCGTCTGGCAGTCCTACCCGCCGTCGGCGCTCGACCAGCTCGACCGCCTCGAGATCGCGCCCGAGGTGCCGGTCCGCCTCGGCTACATCAAGGTGTTCATGGACGGCACCGTCGGCTCGGGGACGGCGCTGATGTCCGACGGCTCGGGGGTCGAGATGACCAGCGAAGCGGGGCTGGCGGAGATCATCGAGCACGCCGCCGAGCACGGGCTGTCGGTCGGCGTGCACGCGATCGGGGATCTCGCCAACAAACGGGCGCTGGGCGCGTTCGAGGCGACCCGCGAGATCTGGCGGAGCCGCGACCTCCGGCCGCGCATCGAGCACGCGCAGCTGCTCGACCGCGAAGACGTCGGCCGCTTCGCCGAGCTTGGCGTCACCGCTTCGGTGCAGTTCTCCCACGCGCCCTCCGACCGCGAGCGCGCCGAGGCGTTCCTCAGCGGCCGCGACATCGTCGCCTACGGCTTCCAGTCGCTGCTCTCCTCGGGAGCGGTCCTCGTCAACGGATCCGACGCCCCGGTGGAGAGCCTCGCCCCCCTGCAGGGGATCCAGGCCGGGGTGGCGCGAACCTTCGACGAGCGCCCGCCGTGGCGGCCCGAGGAGGCCGTGACCGCCTGGGACGCTCTCAACTCGACCACCCGCCTGCCCGCGTGGCTGGCGCGCGAAGAGGGTCAGCGTGGAGAAATCCGCGCCGGCCAGCTCGCCGACCTGGTGGTCCTCAACCGTGACCCCCTGGAGTCAGACCCGCGGGAGATCGGTGAGATCGAAGTCGTCGCGACGATGTTCGACGGGAAATGGGTCCACAACCCACCGCCGTGGTAAACGCAACGAGTACCTATGAGGAAGGAACGCCCAGATGCAGAGCCAGCTCGCGGTCGCAGGTAAGAGAGTGAGGAGACCCAGGATGCCCGGTCGTTGGGGTCTCATGGTGTTGATGCTGCTGGTAGGGAGCTTGACCTTGGCAGCGTGTGGTGGGGGGAGTGATGGTACCAGCACGGATGTTGCGGCTACCAGTGAATCGGGGGGGAGTGAAAGCACCGAAACGAGCGAAAGCAGTGGCTCTCAGCAGGAAGCCGAAGCGGCGATCGACGAACACCGCCAGATCCCTAAATTCACCCTCCAGGCGCCCAAGTTCGACGCCAAGGAAGCCGCTGGCAAGAAAATAGTGGCGATCCCGATCGCCTCGATCAACGAGTTCAACGTCGCGGTCGATAAGCAGATGGCCGAAATCGCATCGAACCTCGGGGTCGAAGTAACCGAATACGAAAACCAGGGCACGCCGACCGAATGGGCGAAGGGGATCGAACAGGCGATCGCGCAGAAAGCCGACGCGATCGTGATGACGGGAGGCGGCGACCCGTCGCTGGTGCTGCCGCAGATCAAACGGGCGAAAGCGGCCGGCATCCCGACGATCATCTCCCACTACTACCAGTACGGCGAGGCACCGCCCACCGTGCAGAAGGAACTCGGCGCCTTCGTCTACGTGGCCTTCGACGAAGCGGCCGAGCTGATGGCCGACTACGCCTACAGCCAGAAGGGCGAAGACCTGAACGCGTTGATCATCACCGCCAAGGAAGCGGTTCCAAGCGCCGGCATGGTCGAATCGATCGAAAGCCGGTTGGGCAAGCTCTGTCCCTCGTGCGAGACCACGCTGATCAACGTCCCGGTGGCCGAATGGGAAACGAAGCTCCAGGGTGCGGTGCAGTCGGCGCTCGCCCAGAACCCGGACATCAACTACATCCTGCCGATCTACGACCCGATGGTGATCGGCGTTCAGTCGGGTGTCACGGCAGCCGGCAAAACCAACACGGTGAGCATCGCCTCCTACGCGACCACGCCCGACGTGCTGAAGCTGATCCAGGACGGTGAAACGGTCCAGATGGACGTCGGCGAGAGCACCAGCTGGGTCGCCTACGCGACGATGGACCAGGCGCTCAGGTTGCTGAGCGGGAACAAGCCGATCCCCGGTGGCGACAACAACGAGAAGCTCGGCCTCCGGGTCTTCGACGATTCGAACGTCGACGAGACCGGCACCCCGCCCGAGAGCAGCAAGGGGTTCGGCGACGAATACGTCCAGGGCTACGAAAAGCTCTGGGGCCTGAAATGACGCATCCCGGCGAACCAGCGCCGGATCCGGAGACAGTGAAACCGGGCCGGGCGCCGCTTGCGAGCGGCGCCCGGCCCGCCGGGGTCGGCGAGGGGGCCCCGGTGTTGGAGGTCAGTGGGCTGACGAAGTCGTTCGGGGGGATGCTGGCGCTCGACGACGTCTCGCTGACGATCATGCCGGGGGAGGTGCACGCCCTGGTCGGCGAGAACGGGTCCGGCAAGTCGACCCTGATCAAGTGCCTGGCCGGGTTCCACGCGCCCGAGCCCGGCGCCGAGCTGAAGGTCGGCGGCGTCCCGGTGCCGCTGCCGTTCGGGCCGGGCGAGTTCCGCCAGTTCGGCCTCAGCTTCGTCCACCAGGACCTCGGCTTGATCCCCGAGCTGACCGTGCTCGAGAACTTCGTCGTCGGCGACCTCGTCCGCGGCCGGCCGCTGCGTCCGATCCGCTGGGCCAGCAAGCGCCGGGGCGTCGCCGGGATCTTCGCTCGCTTCGGCCTCGAGGTCGACCCCTCGGCGCGCGTGCTCGAGCTGAGCCAGACCGACCGGGCCCGGCTCGCGATCGTCCGCGCGGTCGAGGAAATGCGCCTGGTGCTCGACCGCGATTCAGGCCGGCGCGGCCTGCTGGTGCTCGACGAGGCGACCGTCTTCCTGCCGCGCGAGGGCGTCGACCAGCTCTTCGAGTTGATGCGGGAGATCGCCGCCCAGCACGCCAGCGTCCTCTTCGTCACCCACGATCTCGACGAGGTGACGGCAGTCGCCGACCGCGTCACCGTGCTCCGCGACGGCCGGCTGCAGGCCACGGTCGAGCCCGCCGCCGCCGATTCCACCCGCATCGTCGAGCTGATCATCGGCCGCCGCCTCGCCGCCTTCGCCGCCCACCCGCACGACCTCCGCGACGCTCCGGCCGGGATCTCCGTCCACGGCCTCAGCGCCGGCGTCGCCGAGGACCTCTCCTTCGAGGCCTTTCGCGGCGAGATCCTCGGACTCACCGGGCTGGTCGGCTCCGGCTTCGACGACGTCCCCTACGCGCTGTTCGGCGCGATGCCGATCCGCGGCGGCGAGATCGGCAGCAACGGGCAGCGACGGGAGCTGAGCAGCCGCTCGCCGCAGCAGGCGCTCGCCGAGGGCGTGGTGCTGGTGCCGGGGGATCGGCAGCGGCTCGGCAGCGTCGGCAGCCTCTCGGTCGCCGAGAACATCACCCTCCCCGTCCTCGATCGATTCAGCCGCCTCGGGGTGCTCTCCAAGCGCGCCCTCGCCCGCGAGTCGGCGCGGCTGCTGAGCGAGTACGACGTCCGGCCCCCCAACTCGAGGCTGCCCTTCGAGGCGCTGAGCGGCGGCAACCAGCAGAAGGCGATGATGGCGAAGTGGCTGCAGGCCGAGCCGCAGCTGCTGCTGGTCCACGAGCCGACCCAGGGCGTCGACGTCGGCGCTCGCCAGCAGATCTTCGAGCTGCTGCGGACCGCCGCCGCCGCCGGGATGACCGTGATCTGCGCCAGCTCCGACGCCGAGCAGCTGGCCAGCATCTGCGACCGGGTCCTGATCTTCGCGGGCGGCCGGATAGCCCGCGAGATCGTCGGCGCGGACATCAGCAAGGACCGCATCTCCGAGCAGATCCTCAACAGCGGTGCGCCGCTAACGAAGGGAGTGATGCAGCGATGAGCTCAGTCGACCAAGCGAAGCTGGCGCCCGCCGGGGCCCGCAAGCGCGAGAGGCTCAACTTCGGGTCCCTGGCCCAGCGCTACGCGCTGCTCGGTGCCTGGGCGGTGATGATCGTCGTCTTCGCGCTGCTACGCCCGGACACCTTCCCGACCTCGGCCAACTTCCAGACGATCTTCGGCTCGCAGGCGGTGTTGCTGCTGCTCAGCCTCGGCCTGATCATCCCCCTGACGGCGGGCGACTTCGACCTCTCGGTCGCCTTCCTGATGGGCCTGGCCGCGATCCTCGTCGCCGACCTCAACGTCGAAGCGGGCTGGCCGTTGATCCCGGCGATGCTGGCGGCGATCGCCCTCGGCGCGGTGGTCGGCTCGATCAACGGCTTCCTCGTCGTCGTGATGAAGGTCGACTCGTTCATCGTCACCCTGGGGATGGGGACGTTCCTGCTCGGGGTCGGCAGCTGGATCACCAACTCGAGGACGATCGTAGGCGTCAGCCCGACGCTGGTCGAATGGACGGTCAGCAACCGCTTCCTCGGGATCTCGGTGTCCTTCTGGTATGGCGTCGTGCTCTGCGGGCTGCTCTGGTTCGTGCTCCAGTACACCCGGCTCGGGAGACGCCTGCTGTTCGTCGGCCGCGGCCGCGACGTCTCGCGGCTGAGTGGGATCGGCGTCGCCCGGATGCGCTTCGGCGCCTTCGTCGCGGCGGGCGTGATCGCCGCCGTCGCCGGGATCGTCTACGTCGGCACCCTCGGCGGGGTCGACCCGGCCTCCGGCCAGAACTTCCTCCTGCCCGCCTTCGCCGCCGCCTACCTCGGCGCGACCGCGGTCGTCCCCGGCCGGTTCAACGCCTGGGGCACGTTCATCGCCGTCTACTTCCTAGTCACCGGGATCACCGGCCTGCAGCTGCTGGGAGTCGAAAACTTCGTCCAGAACCTCTTCTACGGCTCCGCCCTGGTGATCGCGGTCGTGCTCTCGCAGCTGGTCGCCCGGCGCCAGGAGGCGCGGGGCGGCGGGCGCGCCGGCAGCTGACGGCGAGGATCGACCCTCGGACTAGGCGGAGAGTCGATCGAGCAGCACGTCGAAATGGTGCGCGCCTTCGCTGATGTGCTTGCTCATCGCCGCGGCGGCGGCGTCCGGATCGCGGTCGGCGATCGCCGTGGCGATCGCCAGGTGGTCCTTGGTGAACAGCTCGGAGTCGGCGTGGTCCAGGGGCCGGCCGGTGCGCAGGTCGACGTTGATCCAGAGCGTGTTGCCGAGCGCGAAGTACTCCTCCCGGCTCGACTTCACCGCGCTGGTGATCAGGTGGTTCTTGCTGGCTTCGGCGATCTGCAGATGGAAGCCGGTGTCGAGCGCGTGGAAGGCCTGGATCGTCGGCGACGGCTGGTGCGCCATTTTCACCAGGCGCCGGCGCTGGGCCGCGGTGGCGCGCTCGGCGGCCAGCCGCGCTCCCAGCGGCTCGACCGCGAGCCGGAACTCGAGCGTGGTCCGCAGCGAGTCCCTGAAGTCCTTGCGCAGCCGCGCCTGCTGGCGGCTGTTGAGCTCGTCCGGATCGGCGACGAAGCTGCCGCCGCTGCGACCGCGGCGGCTGACGATCAGCTGTTCGTCGGCGAGCTGCCGGAACGCCTGCCTGACGGTCGCGCGGCCGACGCCGAGCGAGCTGGCCAGCTCCCGCTCGGTCGGCAGGCGCTCGCCGGTCGAGAAGCCGCCGAACTTGATCCGCCGCCGCAGCGCCTCCGCCACGACCAGGTGCACCGGCTTGCGGTGGCCGAGTTCCTTCGCCTCGCGGACGACGGACTCGAGTGACGTCGCCTCATCCGTCATCGTTTCCAATTCGGCGCGAGATCGTACCAGCAGATCTGGGCGCCGTCAGCCGTTAAGGCGGAAGTCCGGGTTGGCGTCGATCTCGGCGACGTCCATCTGCGCGCGCTGGAGGCGGCCGGCGTAGTCCCAGTTCATCGACTGCCAGCGGGTGAACTGGTCGAGCACCCAGACTCCCGACTGGCGCGAGCCGTTGCCGGACTTGCCGTTGCCGCCGAACGGGAGATGGGCCTCGGCCCCCGAGGTCGAGTTGTTGACGCTCACCATCCCAGCGCTGACCTCGGTGCGGAAGCGAAGCGCGTTGGCGGCGTCGCGCGTGTAGATCGCCGAGGAGAGCCCGTAGCCGTGCCCGTTGGCGAGCGCGATCGCCTCCTCCCAGTCGGCGAAGCTCGCGACGGCGACGAGCGGCCCGAAGGTCTCGGTGTTGGCGACCTCGTCCTCGACCCGGACCCCGCTGACGATCGTCGGGTGGCAGAAGATCCCCGCCTCCGGATCGCCGACGAACCCCTGGCGCGGGTTGGAGCCGGTGATCCGCCCGACCCCGCTCGAGCCGTGGACGCCGTGGTGGTCGCGGATCAGCCCGAGCCAGTCCTGCTCGAAGCGCTCGAGGAAGCGCTGGTCCATCATCGGCCCGAAGAGGACGGGGGCGGTGGGGTCGCCGACGGCGGCCGCCTCGGTCGCGGCGGCGAAGCGCTCGAGGAACTCGTCGTGGACGCTCTCGTGGACGATCGCGGTGCCGAGCGAGGTGCAGCGCTGGCCGGCCGTGCCGAAGCCGCTGAACAGCGCTCCCTGGACGGCCAGGTCGAGGTCGGCGTCGGCCATCACCAGCAGCGGGTTTTTCCCGCCCAGCTCGAGGCACGGATTCTGCAGGTGGCGGCCGCAGAGGCCGCCGATCGTCCGCCCGACCTCGGTCGAGCCGGTGAAGCCCACCTTGTCGACGCTGCCGTCCTCCAGCGCCAGCTCCAGTCCCCGCTGGGTGGCGGAGCCGTCGGCGATCGCCAGGTGGAGCGCCCCCTCCGGCACGCCGCCGCGCCAGAACAGCTCGGCCAGCGCGCGAGCGGTCGCCGCCGCGTACTCGGCGGGCTTCCAGACCACGGTGTTGCCGCAGAGGAGCGCCGGCACGATGTACCACGACGGCACCGCGGCGGGGAAGTTGCCCGCGGTGATGATCATCGCCGCGCCGACCGGCATGCGGAAGGTGAAGAGCTGCTTGTCCGGCATCTCCGAGGGGACGGTCTGGCCGTAGAGGCGACGGCCCTCGCCGAGGAAGAACTCGCAGGTGTCGACGACCTCCTGCACCTCGCCGAGCGCCTCCTCGGTCGTCTTGCCGATCTCCTGGGTGATCTTCGCCGCCAGCGCCGCCTTGTTGGCACGCGCCAGGTGGGCGACGTTGGCGATCACCTGCCCACGCACGGGCGCCGGCACCCGCGACCACTCGCCGGCCGCGCGCTTCGCGGCGGCCGCCGCCTGGCGGACCGTCTCCGCGTCGGCGAGGCGCAGCTCGGCGACCGTCTCCGCCGTGTTCGCCGGGTTGACGGAGACGGTAGTGCCGCCGCTGTCGCCGCCTGGCCTGCCGGCGATCACGCTCTCGACCACGGGGTCGATGGTCGCTTGCTCGGTCGTGCTCATCGGAAGTGCCTCCTGGTCGGGGTGCCGGTGGCGGGGCGCCTTGACAAACGTCGGGGTCGCCTCTACGCTGGCGATTCTTATGGGCTTCTCAGAGACCCATTCTACACGAAATCTGGTCGGCTGCCTCTTGTTACCGCCTCCTCAGAGCATCTGCAAGGAGGCTGTGCATGGGGTTGGGAAGCCGGGCCACCGGGAGCGAGAGGACGAGGAATGACTTGGCGAATCGCCGTTGACAGCGGTGGCACCTTCACGGATGTCGTCGCCCTGAACGAGGAGACGGGCGAGCAGACCGTGGTCAAGACGGCCAGCCGCCCGGACGACCCGCCGGAAGCGGTGCTCGGCGGCATCGTCGAGGTTTGCGAGAAGGCGGGGGTGGCACCCGAGGAGATCTCGCTGGTCCTGCACGGCACCACGGTCGCCACCAACGCGATCCTCGAGGGCAAGTACGCCGAGATCGGCCTGATCGTCAACCGCGGCTTCCGCGAGATGCTCGAGGTGGCGCGGCAGATGGTGCCGGGCGACTTCGGCGACATCACCTGGTGGATCAAGCCGCCCCGGGTCGTCCCGCTCGAGCGCGTCCGTGAGATCGACGGCCGGATGAACTTCGAAGCCGAGGAGATCGCGCCGCTCGACGAGGAGGGGATCCGCACCGCGACGAAGGAACTGCGCGAGCTCGGCATCGAAGCGATCGCCGTCTCCCTGCTCCACTCCTACCGCGACCCGTCGCACGAGCACCGGGTCCGCGAGGTGATCCTCGACGAGTTCCCCGAGTGCAAGGTCTCGGTCTCCTCCGACGTGATCCGCGAGTACCGGGAGTACGAGCGGACGCTCTCGACCTGCCTCAACGTCGGCCTGATGCCGACCGTCTCCACCTATCTCAGCCGGGTCGAGGACCGCCTGCGCAGCAGGGACATCGAGTCGAGCCTCTACGTGATGAAGTCGAGCGGCGGGGTCGCCAGCCCCGGCGAGCTCGTCGACCGGCCGATCGCCGCGGCGCTCTCCGGCCCGGCCGCCGGCGCGATCGGAGCCGCGGTCCTCGCCTCCGTCGACGGCCACGAAGACGTCATCACCCTCGACATGGGAGGGACCAGCACCGACGTCGCCCTGCTCGAGAACGGCGCTCCGCGGCTGCTCAGCGAGGGCAAGATCGACATCTACGACCTGAAGACGCCGATGGTCGACATGACCGCGGTCGGCGCCGGCGGCGGCTCGATCGCCTGGCTCAGCGCCGGCGGCAGCCTGCGGGTCGGCCCGCAGAGCGCCGGCGCCGACCCCGGCCCCGTCTGTTACGGCCAGGGCGGCGAGGAACCGACGATCACCGACGCCAACGTCCTGCTCGGCCGGATCTCCCCCTACCTGCTCGGCGGCGCGGTGAAGCTCGACGCCGAGCGCGCCGGGGCGGTGATCGCGGAGAAGATCGCGGCGCCGCTCGGGCTCAGCCCCGAAGAGGCCGCCGCCGGCATCCTCGAGGTGGCGATCAACACGATGGCCGCCGCGGTGCGGCTGGTCTCGGTCCGCCGCGGCCGCGACCCGCGCCACTACGCGCTCTTCGCGTTCGGCGGCGCCGGCGGCCTCCACGCCTGCGCGGTGGCCGAGGTGCTGGGGATGTCGACGGCGATCGTGCCGCCATCTCCGGGCGCGACCTCGGCGGCCGGGCTGCTCTACTCCGACGTCCGGGTCGACCACATCGTCACCCACGTCCGCGGCGAGAGCGAGCTCGATCAGGCCGACGTCAACGACCATCTCGGGATCGTCCGCGAACGGACACTGCACGACCTCGACGCCCAGGGCTTCTCCGGCGCCGGCGTCCGGATCGAGGCCTTCGCCGACCTCCGCTACCAGGGCCAGGGCTACGAGATCCGGATCCCGATGGAGCTGCTCGACGGCGCCGTCTCGGCCGACGGGGTAAAGAATGTGGTCGCCGACTTCCACCGTGCCCACGAAGACCAGTACGGGTACGCCTACCCGGGCGCCGAGGAAGTCGAGCTGGTCAGCGTCGGCGTCACCGGGTTCGGCCTGCTCCGCCGCCCCTCGCTCGAGTCCCGCGACAGCTCCGGCCACAGCGACTGGTCAGAGGCGCTGGAGTACGAGCGCGAGATGTACTCACGCGCCGACGAGCGCTCGGTCTCGATCCCCGTCTACAAGCGCGAATCGGGACCGATCGGGGTCGCCCTGCCGGGCCCGGCCGTGATCGAGCAATACGACTCGACCGTCGTCTTGGAGAAGGGCTGGCAGGCGACCACCAGCCCGTACGGCCAGCTCCTGCTGACGCGGAACTGAGAGAGGAGAGGTGAGAGAGATGTCCGAGATGATCCTGCGCCCAGGCGCCGTCACCGACGACCCGCGGTACCAGCCGCCAGCCTTCGAGCCGTTCCGCCTGCGGGATTGGCCACGGCCGGCGGAGGAATGGGAGCGCATCGCGCGCGACCAGGAGAAGCTCGACCCGATCACCCTCGACGTCGTCGAGTACGGCCTCGAGGCGGCGATCGAGGAGGGCGAGGCGACCGTCGAGCGCACCGGCCGCTCGACGATCATCCGCGAGCAGCACGACTTCCGCGCCTCGATCCAGTCGCTCGATTGCCGCAACGTGACGCACGTCTCCTGGAACCCGACCGCCGACCCGGTCCGCTCGGCCTACTCCCTGGACGAAATCCACGAAGGCGACGTCTTCCTCTACAACGACGTCTACCAGGCGCAGGGAACGATCACCCACCTGCCCGACTACTGCATCCAGATCCCGGTGTTCGAGGACGGGCGGATCCTCGCCTTCGTCAGCCTGATGGGCCACACCCAGGACGTCGGCGGCAGGTCGGTCGGGAGCTGGCCGATCGACTCCAAGTCGATCTTCGAGGAGGGCGTCCAGATCCCGGTCGTCAAGTACCACTCGCGCGGCGAGGTGGTCGACGAGATCCGCCGCATCGTCTCCCGCAACACCCGCTTCCCGGTGGTCGAGATCGGCGACATCGACGCCTTCGTCGGCGCCGCCCGGGTGATCGAGCGGCGGATCCACGAGCTCTGCGGCAGGCTCGGCGTCGACATGGTCGAGGCGGCGATGTACAGCCTGCTCGACCGCTGCGCCAAGGCGGTCCGCGAGGCGGTGCTGCCGCAGATCCCCGACGGCGAATGGGTCGGCGAGGACTTCATCGACACCGACGGCGTCGACCTCGAGCGACCGGTGAAGCTGCGCTGCACGATGCGCAAGGACGCCGAGAAGATCGTCCTCGACTGGACCGGCACCGACCCGCAGACGGCCGGCCCGATCAACTGGGCGGTGACCGGCCGCTTCCTCTCGAAGTGGATCGGCTCCTACCTCAAGGGGCTGGCGCCGGGGACGGTGCTGAACGAGGGCGTCACCTCGATCTTCCGCTGCTACATCCCGCCGGGCACTGTGCTCAGCCCTGCCTACCCGGCGGGCGTCGCCAACCGCACCCAAACCCAGATGCGGAGCTTCGGCCCGTACACGATCTGCCTCGCGCAGGCGTTCGAGGGCGAGGTCGTCGCCGACATGCAGTGCCTGCAGATCTACGGCTTCCTCGGCGAGGACGAGGACGGCGAGACGGTGCTGCTGCGCGAGGTGTTCGGCGCCGGCTCGGGCGCCCGTCCCTATGCCGACGGCACCGACGCGGTCGACGTCGTCCCCAACTCGAAGAACCTGCCGGCCGAGTTCATCGAGCAGCGCTATCCGGTGATCGTCGAGAAGCTCGGTCTATATAAGGACTCCGGCGGGCCGGGCAAGTACCGCGGCGGCCTCGGCTACGTGAAGGAGCTGCGGCTGCTGATCGACGGGCACTTCCTGCAGATGGGAGACCGCACCGCCTTCTCGCCGTTCGGCGTCTCCGGCGGCAGGGCGGGCGCCCCGGGTGGTGGCTGGCTCGACCTCGATACCGACGAGGCGCGCCACATCCAGTTCAGCCGCGAAGGGATCCCGGTCAAGGCCGGCGACGTGATTCGCGTCACCACCCCCGGCGGCGGCGGCTGGGGCGACCCGCTCGAGCGCGAGCTCGAGGCGGTCCGCCTCGACGTCCTCCGCGGCCTGGTCTCGATCGAGAGCGCCGAGCGCGACTACGGGGTCGTCCTCGGCGAGCGCCGCGGTGAGCTGATCGTCGACTACGAGGTCGACGCCGAGGCGACCGAGGAGCTGCGGGCGCGGATACGCTCGGAGCGCGACCCGTTGCAGCTGATCGACCGTGGCGAGCACGCCCGCGACCTCAGGGACGCTGGGACGATCGAGTTCGTCGACCATCCTCTACCCGAGGCCGACGTGGTCGCCGCCTCGGTGGAGAGCTAGGAGGAAAAGCGATGCCCTATCGACTCGGAGTCGACATCGGCGGCACCTTCACCGATCTCTCGCTGCTCGACGAGGAGACCGGCCGGATCACCGAGGGCAAGGTGCCGAGCACGCCGAGCGATCCCGCCGTCGGCTTCATCGACGGCGTCCGCCAGGTCGCGGAGCGGGCCGGAGCCCCGGTCGAGGAGATCACCCTGGTCGTGCACGGCACGACGATCGTCACCAACAGCCTGCTCGAGCGCTCCTTCGAGCCCGCCGGCCTGGTCGTGACGAAGGGCTACCGGGGGATCCTCGAGTACGCCCGCTCACACGTGAAGGGACCGTTCGGGACCTGGCTCTTCTACGAGCCGCCGCCCCGGGTGGTGCCGCTCGAGCGGGTGCGCGAGGCGAGCGAGCGCAGCGACGCGAACGGGGAGGTGCTGATGCCGCTCGACGAGGACGGGATCGCGGCGATCGCCGCCGAATTCCTCGAGGAGGGGATCACCTCGGTCGGCGTCTCGCTGCTCTGGTCGTTCAAGAACCCCGCCCACGAGCTGCGCATCAAGGAGATCTTCGCCAGCGTCCATCCCGAGTGCGACGTGCTCCTCTCGAGCGAGGTGCTGCCTGAGATCCGTGAGTACGAGCGGACCTTCACGGTGGCCGCCAGCGCCGCCCTGAAACCGCGCGCCGGCGCCTACGTCGCCCGGGTCGAGTCGCTGCTGCGCGACGAGGACGTGCCGGGGCGGCTGCTCTGCATGAAGTCGAGCGGCGGCGTGATCAGCTCCCAGGAGGCGGCCGCCCGGCCGATGGAGCTGGCCCTCTCGGGCCCGGCCGCGGGCGTCCTCGGCATGGCCCAGCTCTGCGGCTCGCTGGGCTTCGACAAGGCGGTGACGATCGACATGGGCGGGACCTCCACCGACCTCTCGTTCATCGAGGGCGGGCGGCCGCTGATGTCGACCGAGGGCGAAATCAACGAGTACCCGGTGCGGGTGCCGATGATCGAGATCCACACGATCGGCGCCGGCGGTGGCTCGCTGGCCCGGATCGGCCCCGGCGGCAAGGCCCGGGTCGGGCCGCGCAGCGCCGGCGCCCAGCCGGGCCCCGCCTGCTACGGCAGAGGCGGCACCGAAGCGACGGTGACCGACGCCAACGTCGTCCTCGGTCGCCTCGGCGAGACCCTGCTCGACGGCGGCATGACGCTCGACCGCGACGCCGCCTGCGAGAGCGTCGAGCGCTTCGGCTCGCAGCTCGGCCTCGGCCTCGTCCCCGCTGCGGTGACGATCGTCGAGCTGGCGATCCACAGCATGCAGACCGCGATCCGCGAGGTCTCGACCCGCAAAGGGCGCGATCCCCGCGAGTGCGTGCTCGTCGCCTTCGGCGGCGCCGGCCCCGGGCACGCGGGGCGGCTTGCCGAGCTGCTCGAGATGCCGACGATCCTCTACCCGCATGCCCCCGGGGTCGCCTCGACGATCGGGCTGCTCTCCACCGACGTGCGGCGTGACTTCGTCCGCTCGCTGCTGGTCCCGGCCACCGGCGCCGGCACCGAGCGGGCGCTCGAGGAGGCCTGCGAGGCACTGGTCGGCGAGGGCCACGAGGCGATGGAGCGCGAGAAGATCGCCGCCGCGGACCGGGTGCTGGAGCTCAGCCTCGACTTCCGCTACGCCGGCCAGCAGTACACCGTCACCGTCCCGGTCGAGGCGGAGGGCGACGGCGCCGCGCCGAGGCTGTCGGCCGAGGCGGTCGCCGCCGCGGTCCGCGAGTTCCACATCGAGCACCTGAAGATGTGCGGGTTCGACTATCGCGACGATCCCGGCATGGGGGTCGAGGTGGTGAACCTGCGGCTGGCGGCGCTCGGGCGCCTGTCGCGGCCGCAGCCGCAGCCGCTCGAGGAGGTCGGCGGGCTGGCGGCCGAGCCGCGCAGCGCTCCGCCCGGTCTGGTTCGAGGCCGAGAACGACTTCGTCGAGAGCCCGGTGTTCCACCGCGGCGACCTGCTCTCGGGCCACGTCGTCGAGGGCCCGGCGATCGTCGAGGAGTTCGAGTCGACGATCGTGATGCCGCCCGCGCAGCGAGCGGTGGTGGATAGCACCGGCAACCTAATCGTCACGGTCGGTGGCGGCGGAGATGCCGCCGCGGCGATCTCGAGCAGAGAGGAAAGCCAGAATGTCTGACGTCGCGACCAGCCCCGAGATAACGCCGCTCCTGGCGGAGATCATCGAGGGCACGATCGAGTCCGCCAAGGCCGAGATGGAGGCGGCGATCGACCGCACCGCGCGCTCGCTGCTGATCAAGGAGCAGCACGACTACCGGACCGCGATCTACGACGCCAACTGCAACAGCGTCTGCTCGGTCTCCTTCTGCGCCCACGTCGATCCGGTCCTGGTCAAATGGCGGCCCGACGAAATCCACGACGGCGACGTCTTCATCTGGAACGACGTCTACCTCTCGGAGGGAGGCGTCGGCCACCTCCCCGACGTCACGGTGACGAAGCCGATCTTCTTCGAGGGGCGGCTGATGGGGTTCACCAACTCCTTCGGCCACGCCGACGACATCGGCGGCGCCCTGCCGGGCTCGATGAGCCCGACCGCGACCGAGATGTACCAGGAGGGGATCATGATCCCGCCGCTGAAGCTGTTCGAGCGGGGCGTCCGCAACGAGGCGATCTACGCGATCCTGCTGCGCAACGTCCGCTTCCCGGAGATCCTCCGCGGCGACCTCGACGCCCAGGTGGCGGCGCTAGAGATCGGGGCCGAGCGGATCAGGGAGATCTGCAGGCTCTACGGCACCGACACCGTCGAGGCCGGCTTCGCCTACATCATCGACCGCTGCGCGACCTCGCTGCAGGAGGACGCCTTCCCGCTGGTCCGCGATGGCACCTACCACTTCGAGGACTTCATCGAGTGGGACGAAGTCACTCCCGAGGAGTCGCGCCGCTTCATCCGCATGTGCATGACGATGACCAAGGCGGACGGCAGGGTGACCTGGGACTTCACCGGGACCGACGCGCCCGTCGCCGGATCGATCAACTGGCCCGGCAACGCGCGCTACTACGAGAAGCTCGTCGGCTCGCACTTCCGCACCCTCCACCCCGAGCTCCTGGTCAACCACGGGATCTGCCACGTGACGGACGCGATCGTCCCCGACGGGACCTTCATCTCGCCGGAGTTCCCGGCGGCGACCTCGAACCGGATCTGGCCGCTCCTGCGGATGTACTCGATGGCGCTGGCGATCCTCAACCTCGCCAGCGAAGGCTGCGCCTGCGACAGCGACACGAACACCCTCTACGGCCTCTACGGGCGGGACCCCTCGGGGGAGATGTTCTTCTACCACGAGCTTCCCGGGGCCGGCCAGGGCGGTCGCCCGTTCGCCGACGGGATGGAGGTCGCCAACCTCGCGCCCGAGGCGCGCAACACCCCGGCCGAGGTCGTCGAGGCGCGTTACCCGATCGTCGAGGAGACCTACGACATCCGCACCGACTCCGGCGGCGCCGGCAAGTTCCGCGGCGGCAACGGCCACGTGAAGGAGATCAGGCTGCTGGTCGACGCCGACCTGACGGTGATCACCGACCGCTACGCGCTCCCGACCTGGGGCGCCCGCGGCGGGCTGCCGGGGCGGCCGCATCGCTACATCATCAACCCCGGGACCAGCAGGGAACGCGTCCTGACCAAAGGCAAGTTCGACCGCGAACGGCTCTCCAAGGGCGACCTCCTGCGGGTCGAGACCGCCGGCGGTGGCGGTTGGGGAAACCCGCTCGAGCGCGACCTCGAGGCGGTGCGGCTGGACGTCCTGCGGGGCCTCGTCTCCGCCGACAAAGCCGCGGCCGACTACGGCGTCGTCGTCGACACCTCCGGCCGCCGGCCCGAGGTCAGCGAGAAGGCGACCGAGGAGCTGCGCGCCAAGCTCGCCGGCGAACGCGGGCCGGCGAAGCTGATCGACCGCGGCCCGGAGTTCGAGGCGCTGGTCGCCGAGGGCGCGATCCAGCTCACCTGCCCGGACGGCTTCTGGGCAAAGCCCGCCGACGAGGGCTGAGGGAGCGGCGATGGCGACGAGTGAGACCGTCAGCGGCGGCCACGACCTGCTTGCCGCTCTCGAGGCCCGCGGGGTGAGCGTCTGCTTCGGCTTGCCCGGGGTGCACAACCTGCCGATCTGGGCGGCGCTGGCGGATTCGCCGATCAGGATGGTCGGCGTCCGGCACGAGCAGGCCGCCGCCTATGCGGCGGACGGGTACGCCCGCGCCGGCGGCGGTGTAGGCGTGGCGATCGTCACCACCGGGCCCGGGCGCGGCGAACACGCTCGGCGCCGTCGGCGAGGCCTTCGCCTCGGGCTCGCCGATCGTCGTGATCGCGACCGAGATCCCGACCACCTTGCGGGTCCCGGGCGTGCTCCGCGGAGTGCTGCACGAGACGAGCGACCAGGCGGCGATGTTCGCGCCGGTCGTCAAGCGGGCGATCCGGGTCGACCAGCGCGACCGGGTCGGCGCCGCCGTCGCGGAGGCGCTCGAGGTCGCCCTGGAGTCCCCGGCGGGCCCGGTCTACCTGGAGGTCCCGACCGATCTTCTCTCGGCGGCCGGTCCCGCCACCTCGTTCGCCGCGACGCCGGCGCGGGGCCGGGCGAGAACGCCGGCGAGGAGGCCCTCGCCGAGGCGGTCCGGCTGCTCGCCAGCGCCGAGCGGCCGCTGCTCTGGGCGGGGGGTGGCGCGGCCGCGGCCGCGGCCGAGGACTCGATCGCCGCCCTCGCCGAGACCCTCGGCGCGCCCGTCCTCGAGACCTACGCGGGCCGCGGCCTCGTTCCCCCGGACCATCCCTGCGGCGTCGGCCTGCCGCCGCACGTGCCGGAGGCCGGCGACCTGTGGGACGAGGCGGACGTCGTCCTCGCGCTGGGCAGCGACTTCGACGGGATGATGACCCAGAACTGGCTGATGCCCCAGCCCCCGTGCCTGATCGCCGTCAACGTCGACGGCGACGCGGCGAGCCGGGCCTACGCTCCGGCCCTGACGCTCCAGGGTGACGCGCGGGCCATCGCCTCCAGCCTGCTCGGCCGGCTCCGCGAGGCCGCCGACCCGCGCCCGGCTCCCTGGCCCGGCGACCTCGAGCAGCGCCGCGACCTCGCCCGCGCTCGCCTGGCCGCCGAGGACCCGGTCAGCGCCGCGTTTCTGCAATCGCTCGCGGCTGCGGTCCCGGCGGAGGTGGCGATCGTCTGCGACATGTGCATCCCCGGCTACTGGATCGGCGGCTTCCATCCCTTCGCCGCGCCGCGCCGGCTCGCCTACCCGGTCGGTTGGGGCACGCTCGGATTCGGTTTCCCGGCCAGCCTCGGGGCCGCGCTCGCCGACCAGGGACCAGCTCTCTGCGTCTGCGGAGACGGCGGCTTCCTCTTCGCCTGCGGCGAGCTGGCGACCGTGGTCCAGGAGCAACTCCCTGTCTGCGTACTGCTAATCGACGATGGAGGCTACGGCATGCTCCGCTACGACCAGATGATCGCCGGCGACCCCACTTCCGGCACCGACCTGGCAACGCCGGACTGGCCGGCACTGGCGCGCTCGTTCGGCCTCGAGGCCGATGTCCTCGACGATCCCGGCGCCCCGCTCGCCGAAGCGCTCGAGCGGCGCTTGGCGAAGGCGGAGCCGTCGATGATCGTCCTCGAGGCGCAGATGCTTCCCCCGCCGACGACCTCCCCGCGCTGGTACCGCAAGGTCGGACGGCCCTCCCTCGCCGAGGTGCCGGCATGACCGCGACGACGGCGCGGCCGATCGAGACCGTCGCCGTGCTCGGGCTCGGCAAGGTCGGGCTCCTGGTTGCCGAACTGCTCGAATCGGCGGGGTTCGCGGTGGTCGGCGCCGACGCCCGCGGCGAGGCCTCGGGCCTGGTCGGAGCGACCAAGCTCGATGTCCACGATCGCGACGAGTTGACGCGGCTCCTCGAGCCGGTCCAGGCGGTCGTCTCCTGCCTCCCGTTCGCGCTCAACGCGCCGGTCGCGGCGACGGCGTGCGAGCTCGGCGTCCACTACCTCGACCTGACCGAGGACCGGCGCACCTCCGAGGTGATCCGCGGGCTCGCCGCCGATGCCAGCGCGGCGCTGATCCCTCACTGCGGCCTGGCTCCGGGATTCATCTGCGTGGTCGGCCGCGACCTCTCCGAGCGGGTCGAGAGCCCCCAGCGGCTGATCCTCCGGGTCGGCGCCCTGCCGCGGACGCCGAGCAGCGCGCTCGGGTACGCGTTCACCTGGTCGGCGAGCGGCGTCGTCAACGAGTACCTGAACGACTGCGAGGTCTTGCGCGACGGCCGGCGCACGACGGTCCCGGCGCTCAGCGAGGTCGAGCCGCTGTTCGTCGACGGCATCCAGCTCGAGGCCTTCACGACCTCGGGCGGGCTGGGGACGATGTGCGAGACCTTCGCCGGCCGCATCCCCAGCCTCGACTACAAGTCGCTGCGGTATCCCGGGCACTGCGCGTTGATCCGCTTCTTCCTCCACGAGCTGCGCATGGGCGCGCACCGCGAGGACGCCGAGCGCATCCTCAACGCCGCCTACCCGCCGGTGCGCGAGGACGTCGTCTTCCTCTTCGCCGTCGCCGAGGGGGAGTGGGACGGGATGCCGGTCCGGGAGGAGTTCCTGCGCATCTACCACGGGCGCGAGATCGAGGGAGCGCAGCGGACCGCGATCTCCTGGACGACCGCGGCCGGCGTCGTCGCCGTCCTCGAGCTCCTGGCGGCCGGCGAGATCCCGCAGCGGGGACTCGTGCGCCAGGAGGAGATGCCGCTGGATGCCTACCTCGAGACGCGGGCCGGCAGCCTCCTCGCCTCGGACCGGCCGATGGCGCCGGCCGCCGGCTCCGAAGCGGCCCTGACCGCAGACGCCGCCGTCGCCCGCTCACGGTAACGGTCCATATCGGGCGGAAGTCGCTCAAGGGGACATATCGGGCGTGGGGGGGAATCCTCGCGTTGAAGCCGACGAAGGCATGCACAGCGGAGAGGCCGCCGGCGAAGGATCTTGGATCGAGCATTCGCGCTCGATCCATTCGCTTTGGCGCCGCTACCATCGGACCGATGACGACCCGCGAAAAGCTTCATCGCATCGTCGACGAGCTCCCCGAGGAGCAGTTGGATGCCGCCCTCAGGGCGATCGAGGCCGGTGCCGACGATCCGATGATCCGGCGCTTGGACGACGCCGCTCCCGAGGACGAGGAGATTTCGGATGAGGAGGAGGCCGCGGTCCAGGAAGCTCGTGACGAAGTTGCAGCCGGCGCGCCGAGTTTCTCGCAGGATGGGCTCAAGCGCGAGTTCGGCATCGAGTGAGCGACCCTTCCTGGCGAGTTCTCTACACGTCCCGGGCACGGCGTGATCCTCGCGATTGACGCGCTCGCCGCAGATGACCGGCGCAGCGACCTTCGGAAGCTGCTCGGATGAGTACCGGCTCCGAGTCGGCGAGTGGCGGGTCCGGCTCGGCCGCGACTCGACCAGCCGCGAGATCACGGTTCTGCGAGTGCTGCCGCGAGGTCGCGCCTACGACCGCTGACGACTTCGCTGGGGCAGGATCCGGGGCAAGGTGCCACAGATTCCAGCTGATCTCAGCCGATCTCGATCCCGCGCAAACCGCCCCTAGACCGCGCACCACGTTAACCAGCCGAACTCCGTAGCCGTTTTTACGAAACCGTAGGTCACAGTTTCGAGTCCCGTCTGGCGCGTTAGCGCGACCGCGGTATGAATGAGTTCTAAGGCTGAACGGTGCTGCGCGCAGTCGCCGCGGTGCCGCATCCGCCCTACCGACGCCGCCGGCCGATATGCGCGCGGGCGCCCCTTCGCCTCGACCTGTCCTTTTTCGGATCTCCCGTTCGTCTCTAAGGTGGTGGCCGAATAGGCGGCCACCGATCACAGAACGATCAAGGAGGCTCGAGATGCCACATCCCGTCATCCACGCCGAGATCCGCTCAGGGGATCCGGATGCCACCCGCACGTTCCTGGCCGACCTGTTCGGCTGGAAGGTCGCCTCGGAGGGAGGGTTCCCCGGCTACACGTTCATCGACACCGGCAGCGCCGACGGGCCCGCGGTCGCGATCAGCCCTCAGCAGGGGCCCGAGGACGAAGTCCTCTTCTTCGTCGCCGTCGAGGACGTCGGTGAGACGCTCGCGCGGGCTGCGGAGCTCGGGGGGACGATCGTCCAGCCCGCCCAGCAGGTGCCCGGCGTCTCCTTCGGCGTGCTCGCGGACGCCCAGGGCCACAAGATCGGCGTCGCCGCCAACTAGCGCAAACCACCTGGAGGGAGCTCGATGCAATACATGCTGCTGATCTACATGGGCCAATCGGCGGCCGACTGGGAGCGGCTCTCGGTCGCCGAGCAGGAGGGAGTTCTGGAGAGATACCGGGCGATCTCCGAGGCACCCGGGGTGACCGGGGGCGAGCAGCTGCAGCCGCCCGACACCGCGACCACGGTGCGGGTCGAGGACGGCCAGGCGCTGGCCACGGACGGTCCGTTCGCCGCCACCAAGGAGGTGCTCGGCGGCTACTACCTGGTCGAGGCCGACGACATCGACGCGGCGCTGGAGATCGCGGCCCGGATCCCCGCCGCGCAGATGGGCGGGGCGATCGAGATCCGTCCGGTGGTGGAGCGCTGATCGAGCGCGCCTTCAAGGAGGAGTGGGGACGGGTGCTCGCCACGATGATCGGCTTCCTCGGCGATTTCGATCTCGCCGAGGAAGCCACCCAGACGGCCTTCGCGGTCGCCGCCGAGCGCTGGTCGCGAAACGGCGCACCCGAAAATCCCCGCGCCTGGCTGGTGGCGACCGCGCGCAACGCGGCCGTCGACCGGATCCGCCGCGAGCGGACGCTGGCCGAGAAGACCCGGCTGCTGGAGGTTCCCGAGGCGATGGACGACGAGACCGAGAACCCGACCATCCAAGACGAGCGGCTGGAGCTGATCTTCACCTGCTGTCACCCGGCGCTCGGCAGCGAGGCCCAGGTCGCGCTGGCTCTGCGGACGCTGGGCGGCATGAGCACGGAGGAGATCTCGCGGGCCTTCCTCGTCCCCGAGGCGACGATGTCGAAGCGCCTGGTGCGGGCGAAACGGAAGATCCGGCTGGCCGGGATCCCGTTTCGGGTGCCGCCCGACCACCTGCTCCCGGACCGCCTGGCGACGGTGCTGGCGATCGTCTATCTGATCTTCAACGAGGGCTATGGCGGCAGGAACGAGCTGGCGAGCGAGGCGATCCGGCTCGGCCGCGCCCTGGTCGAGCTGATGCCGGACGAGCCCGAAGCCCATGCGCTGCTGGCCCTGATGCTGCTGAACGACTGCCGGCGCGTGGCGCGCTTCGCGGCCGGCGAGCTGGTCCTGCTGGGCGAACAGGACCGCTCGCTCTGGAATCGGGAGGAGATCGGGCAGGGGCGGGCGGCGCTCGACCGCTGTCTCGCCCTGGGCGGCCGCGGTGAGTACGCGCTGCAGGCGGCGATCGCCTCCCTCCACCTCGAGGACCCCCAGGACTGGGTCCAGATCGCCGACCTCTATCGGGCGCTCTCCAGCCTCACCGACTCGCCGGTCGTCGAGCTGAACCGTGCCGTCGCGGTCGCCGAAAACGGCGAGGTCGAGGGGGCGCTGGCGCTGCTCGATCGGCTCGAGCTCGACGCCTACCCCTACTTCCAGTCGACCAGGGCCGAGCTCCTGCGCCGGCTCGGGCGGACCGCCGACTCGGCGATCGCCTTCGAGGCGGCGCTGGCACTCACCCACTCCGACTCCGAGCGCGCCTTCCTCGAGCGGCGCCTGGCCGAGCTGCGGGCTTGAGCGCCACCCGGCGGCGCGGCAACGCTGGGTGCCACGGGTCTTCCGAGACCAGAACGACCGCTTGTATGATGTATCGATACACGATACACTCGCGCAATGGTCAAGGAAGCCGACATCTACGTCCTGAGTGGATTGCTCGCTCGGAACGGGCAATGGACCTACCGGTCTCTCGCCGAGCGCCTTCGGGTGCCCCATCCGGTTGTACAGCGGGCGCTCGATCGCGCGGGATCAGCAGACCTCTACTCCGCGGGGCGCCGTGAGGTGAACCTTCCTCAGTTTGAGGAGTTCTCGCTCCATGCGCTGCGCTTCCTGGCGCCGGTCGAGTTGGGACGGATCGTGCCGGGGGTGCTCGCGGCGTGGGCGGCCGAGCCGATGGCGAGCGAGATTCGCTCTTCAGCCGACGAGCCGCCCCCGGTGTGGCCTCACGCTGCCGGCGAGCTGCGCGGCCAAGCGATCGAGCCGCTGCATCCCGCCGCCCCCGAGGCGGTTCAGGGCTGGCCGGAACTGGGTGAGATCCTCGCGATGCTCGACAGCTTGAGGGCCGGCGACGCTCGGGTTCGGCAGGTCGCCGGAGGGCTTCTCTCGGGCAGGCTCCGCGAGCGTGCGACCGCTATGAGCTCGTGAGCGCGCTCCAGTTGGAGGCTGCCGCCGCGGTGCTCGGCCCTCTCCTCGAGGAGGTCGTATTCGTCGGCGGCGCGACGATATATCTGTGGATCACGGACCCAGCCGCCCCGCCGGTGCGCGCGACGGAGGACGTCGACGTGGTTTGCGAGGTGGCGACCCGCGTCCAGTACTACCGGCTCGGCGCCCGATTGCGGGAGCGCGGGCTTCGAGAGGCGGCCGGCGAGCCGATCTTGTGCCGCTGGAGGAGCCTGGACCCCAAGTTGGTGATCGACGTCATGCCGACCAACCCGGAGATCCTCGGCTTCTCCAACCCTTGGTACGAGGAGGCGATCTCGAAGGCGGCGACCGTGGCTATCGAGTCGGGCGCAGAGCTACGCGCCGCTACCCCGCCCCTGCTCGTTGCGACCAAGCTGTGTGCCTGGAAGGGCCGAGGGAACGGGGATTTGTTGGGCAGCCTCGACGTTCACGACATCCTGACGCTGTTCGATGGCCGACCCGAGCTGACCACGGAAATCGAAGCCTCAGAGCCCCGGCTTCGCCAGCACCTCCACGCCGAGCTCGCCGAGCTGCGGGCGGAGCCCTACTTCGACTACGCGGTCGACGGCGCCACCGCGCCGTACGGGCCACTCGGCGGGCAGCGGGCCAGCCTCGTCCGCGATCGGATTGACGGGCTCCTCATCTGATCGCTGGGGGCCAGCCCGATCCGGCGCCGGCCTAGATCTCGGCGGCGGCGAAGCCGTCGGCGAGCTGAGCGAGGTCGGCCATCGAGACCCCGAGGGCGGTGGCGAGATTGCGGATCGTCGCCCAGGTCGGGTTGGCGTTGCCGGTCTCGATTTGGGAGAGGGCGCGCTCGGTCATGCCCGCCTCGCTGGCCAACGATTCCTGGGTCTTGCCGAGCTCCTCGCGGACCTGGCGGACTGCCATGCCCAGGGCGGGCTGTGGTCTCGAGGAGCGCCTCATCGCAGTCAGCAATGCTAGCTTCTGAAAACGGTACCCCCGAGATGTATCTGGGGCGGATCGGTTTGGGCCGATGGCATCTGCAGCTGGAACCGGCGACGGGTTGACCTGCTCTCACGGGGTGGTGGCTCCTCGCTTCGAGGCGGTCCGAGACGCGTTCGATGAGCAGCTGCGCGCGGGTGAGGAGACCGGCGGCGCCTTCGCCGCGGTGGTGGACGGCAGGCTGGAGGTCGACCTCTGGGGAGGGTCGCGCGATCGTCAGGGCGAGCTGCCATGGCGGCGGGAGACGATGTCGACGATCTTCTCCGGCTCGAAGGGCCTGCTCGCGACCTGCGTGCTGCTGCTGATCGACCGCGGCGAGCTCTCGCTCGACGACGAGGTGTGGCGGCACTGGCCGGAGTTCGCCGCCGCGGGCAAGGAGGACGTGCTGGTCCGGCACGTCGTCTCCCACCTTGCCGGGCTGCCGGGCCTCCGCCGGCGGGTCGGCTTCGAGGACGCGGTCGACGGCGAGCTGATGGCCGCGGCGCTCGCGGCCCAGGAGCCGTTCTGGCCGGCCGGCTCGCGCCTCTGCTACCACCCGCTCACCTTCGGCTGGCTCTGCGGCGAGCTGGTGCGCCGCATCAGCGGGTCGACGATCGGCGAGCTCTTCCGGGAGGAGATCGCTGGGCCGTTGGGACTCGACGTCTGGATCGGCCTGCCGGCGCGGCTGGAAGGGCGGGTCGCGACCGCCTTCCTCGACCAGCGCTGGCAGGGCATCCCGATCGACGAACCGGCGGGAGAGATCTCGAGAGAGGACGTCGCCGACATCTGGCTCAACCCGGACCTCTTCCCGCGCGAGCTTCCCTGGAACACGCGCCGCTGGCGCACCGCCGAGATCCCCGGCGCCGGGGCGATCGCCTCGGCGCGCGGCATGGCGACGCTCTACGGCGCCCTCGCCGTCGGCGGCTCGCTGGGCGGGACGCGGGTCCTCAGCCCCGCGGCGATCGATCTCGGCCAGGAGCCGATCGCCCACGGGTTCGACCCCTGCGACGGCGAAGAGATCAAGGTCGGCACCGGCTGGGTCCTGCAGACCGGCCAGCGCCTGCTCGGCCCGCCGCGGCGGGCCTTCGGCCACGGCGGCGCCGGCGGCTCGATCCACGGGGCCTGGCCGGAGGAGGGGGTCGGCTTCTCCTACGTGACGAACCGGATGCGGGACGACGAGGACGACGATCGGGCGCCGCAGCTGCTGCGGACGCTGCACGGCTGCCTCGGCTGACGTTTTCCCCATCCAGAAACATACTTCTGCTATAAGGGTTCCTGCGCACACGCGCAGGAGAGGTCACCGGCTTCGCGGCCGAGGTTCCGCGGAGCGGGTTCCGCCATGGGTCGAGCGATCGGTCCCGGCATCCACGCCACCCAGAGAGGACTATCTGTGATGAAGAGCAGCCGTCGCGGCGAGCGGACCTGGAACCGGAGGGCGCGCACCGCCTGCCTCGCGATCGGCATCGTCGCCGTCGCCGTCTGGGTGACCGCCTGCGGCGGCAGCTCCAGCGGCGGCACCTCCAGCGGCTCGCTCGAAAACGTCACCACCACCGCCACCTCGGCCAAGCCCGAACCGGGGGGCACGCTGACGATCACGACGCCGCTCGAACCGATCACGCTCGATCCCAACGTCGGCGAACTCGATGCCGGCTCGCAGCACGCGCAGCGGCTGATCTTCCAGCAGCTGCTCGAAGTCGAACCCGGCCCGAAGCCGGAAATCATCCCCGGCCTCGCCGAAAAATGGTCGATCGACACCAAGGCAGAGAAGGGCACCTTCCACCTCCGGGAAGCGAAATTCTCCGACGGCAGCCCGGTCACCGCCGAAGACGTCAAGTTCTCCTTCGAACGAGCGATCGACCCGAAGATCGACGCGACCGAGAGCGAACCGCTCGCGAAGCTGATCGCCTCGATCGAAACTCCGGATCCGAAGACGGTCGTCCTCCACTTCGCCGGGCCGCGGCCGGCGATCAAGTACTACCTGGCGATCGCGACGCTCTCGGTGATCTCGAAGAAGGCGTTCGAAAAGCTGGGCCCGAAGCGGTTCGGCACCGAACCGATGGACGCCGGCTCCGGCCCGTTCAAAATCGTCAAATGGACGAAGGGGCAGGTGATCGAATTCGCCCGCAACCCCTTCTACTGGAAGAAGGGCCTGCCCTACCTGGACAAGGTCGACCTCCGCTACGTCCCCGACGACAACACCAGGATCCTCGACGTCCGCTCCGGCGGAGCCGACATGGCGGACGAAATTCCCTACTCGCAGCTCGAAAGCCTGAACGGAACCAACGGGGTGAAGCTGGTGGTCGGTCACGTCGCCGCCGTCGATTCCGTCCTCCTGCACGCGAGCGCCGCGCCGCTCAAATCGCAGGAAGTCCGCCAGGCGCTCAACTACGCGACGCCGCGGGAAGCGATCCGCAAGGTCGCCTTCGCCGGCGACGGCGAACTCGGCGTCACCATCATCCCCCAGGTCAAGTACTTCGACCCGTCGATCAAGCCTTATCCGCTCGACACCGGCAAGGCCAAGGAACTGCTCGAAGAAGCCGGCTATCCGAACGGCTTCACCCTCCACCTGGAGCTGCTCGGCGGCGACGCGATTTCGAGCCAGGTGGCGACCATCCTGCAGGCCGCCTGGGGCGAAGTGGGGGTCAAGCTCGAAATCGAAACCGTCGACTACGGCACGTTGACGACCAAATACCTGGAAGGCGAATTCGAAGCAATCCTCTTCCCGCCAACCGCGGTCTCGCTCGACATCCCGTCCGAGGACGAGTTCGTCAACACCTTCACCGACCCGTTCTTCGAATCGATCTTCGGCGTCCACAACCCGAAGCTGAAGCAGCTGCGCGAAGAAATGGAGGGCACCTGGTCGGAAGCGAAACGCACCCAGATCTACAGCCAGTTCGAGCAGGAGCAGCGCGAAAACCCGGAAACCGTGCCGATGGTCGAAGCGTCGTCCCGCACCCTCCTGAAGGAAGACGTCGAAGGCTTCGAATACGTGGTCCTCAACTGGTGGAACCTCGATCAGACCTGGTTGAAGCGCTAGGCGCGGGCGAGGCGGAGCGCAAGCGTGGCTCGGTACATCGCGGTGCGGCTGCTGCAGGCTCTGCTGACGCTGCTGATCATCGCGACGCTGGCCTTCGCGCTGACCCGCCTCGTCCCCGGTAACCCGGCGCGGATCGCCCTCGGCGGCCAGGCGAGCGCGGCGAGCGTCGCCGCGCTCGAACACAAGCTGGGGCTCGACCAGCCGCTCCTCTCGCAATACCTCGAATTCCTCGGCAACGCCGCCCATCTCGAATTCGGCGAATCGATCCACTCGCACGAACCGGTGAGCACGGTCGTCGGCCGCTCGGTCGCCCCGTCGTTCTGGCTGGTCGTCTACGCGCTGCTGATCTCGGTCGCCGTCGTCGTGCCGCTGGCGATGCTCGCCGCGGTCAAGCGCAACCGGCCGGCCGACCACCTGGTGCGGCTCGGCAGCACCCTCGGCTACGCCACCCCGGCCTTCCTCTCGGGCCTCCTGCTGACGCTGGTCTTCAGCCTCGAGCTCGGCTGGTTCCCGGTCGAGGGCTACGGCGAAGGCGCGGCCGGCCACCTGCAGAGCCTGACCCTGCCGGCGATCACCGTCGCGCTCGCCTTCGGCCCGCTGATCCTGCGGACCCTGCGGGCGGGGTTGATCGACGCGCTCGGCCGCGAGTTCGTCGAGGCCGCGCGCGGGCGCGGCCTCAGCAGCCGGCGGGTGCTCTTCCGCCACGCCCTGCGCAACGGGATGCTGCCGGCGCTGACCATCCTCGGCCTCTCGGTTGGCGCGATCCTGAGCTGGGCGGTGGTGGTCGAAAACGTCTTCTCGCTGCCCGGGCTCGGCTCCCTCCTGGTCTCCTCGGTCGGCTACCGCGACTACCCGGTGATCCAGGCCCTGGTCCTGATCTTCGGCACCTGCGTCGTCCTCGTCAGCCTGGTCACCGACCTCCTCTACCTGCGGGTCGATCCGCGCGTGCGTCTCGGCAGGACGGCGTGAGCGGCCCGCTCGCCGGCAGCCGCAAGGACCCCGGGACCGGGCGCCGCCCGGGGCGGTTGCCGAACCCGCTGCTCGCCGGCCGCGGGGCCGCCGTCGACCGCTTCGCCGGGGTTCGCCGCCGCGCCGCCAGCGAGCGCCGCTGGCTGCGGATCAGCCTCGGCGTCGGGATCTTCCTGATCGCCCTGATCGTCGTCCTCAGCCTGCTGCAGCCGTTGCTGCCGCTCCCCGCCCCCAACCACCAGGACTACGAAGCGCTGCTCCAGGCGCCCTCCTGGTCCCACCCCTTCGGAACCGACGACGTCGGCCGCGACATCCTCAGCCGCACCCTGGCGGCCGGCCGGCTCGACCTGGCGATCGCCCTGCTGGTGACCGCGATCTCGATCCTGCTCGGGGTCACCGCGGGGGCGGTCGCCGGCTTCCTCGGCGGCGCCGCCGACGCGGTCCTGATGCGGGCGGTCGACGTCGCCCTCGGCTTCCCGTTCATCGTCCTCGTGATCGGCCTGATCGCGATCGTCGGCCCGGGCCTCGAGGGCGTTGTCATCGGCGTGCCGCTGGTCGGCTGGGCGATCTACGCGCGGCTGACCAGGGCCGAGATGCTGGTCGTCCGCCAGCAGGACTACATGCTCGCGGCGGAGGTCCTCGGGCTGTCCGGGCGGCGGCGGCTGCTGCGCCACGCCCTGCCGAACATCTGGCGCCCGGCCCTCGCCTTCAGCATGATCGACGTCGTCCTCAACATCATGCTGATCGCCTCGCTCTCCTTCCTCGGGCTCGGCGTCCAGCCGCCGACGCCGGAGTGGGGGGCGATCATCGCCGAAGGGCAGCAGTACCTGCTGTCGGCATGGTGGATCTCGATCCTGCCGGGCCTGGTCGTCGTCCTCGTCGGCTTCGGGTTCAGCTTGGTCGGCGACGCCGTCGCCGACATCCTCGGCCGCGACCTCTCCCTGGCCTCGGACTGATGGACGCGCCGCTGCTCAGCGTCGAAGGGCTGACGGTCGGCTTCCCGACCCGCGGCGAGACCGTCGCCCTGGCCGCCGACGACGTCTCGTTCGCGGTCGAGCGGGGCCGCACCCTCGGCCTGGTCGGCGAGTCCGGTTGCGGCAAGAGCGTCACCCTGCGGGCGCTGCTCGGCCTCGTCCCGTTCCCCGGCCAGGTGGTGGCCGGCAGCGTCAGGCTCGAGCAGCGCGAGCTGCTCGAGCTGGCGCCGCGCGAGTGGAAGGCGGTGCGCGGCGACCGGGTTGGGATGGTCTTCCAGGACCCGATGGCCTCGCTCGATCCGCTGTTCACGGTCGGCGACCAGCTGACCGAGCTCTTGCGGGCGAAGCGCGGCCTCGGGCGCCGGGCCGCCCGCGAGCGCGCCGCCGAGCTGCTCGACAAGGTCGAGATCCCGGAGCCGCGGGCGAAACTGGGCAGCTACCCGCACGAACTGAGCGGCGGCATGCGGCAGCGGGTGATGATCGCGCTGGCGGTCGCGACCGAGCCGGCGCTGCTGCTGGCGGACGAGCCGACCACCGCCCTCGACGTCACCGTCCAGGACCAGATCCTGGCGCTGCTGCGCGGGCTCCAGCGGGAGCTCGAGATCGGGATCGTGCTCGTCTCCCACGACCTCGGCGTGATCGCCCAGGCCTGCGACGAGGTGGCGGTGATGTACGCGGGCCGGATCGTCGAGCGCGGCGGCGTCGAGGAGGTCCTCGACCGGGCCCGGCACCCCTACACCGAAGGGCTCGCCGCCTCGGTCGCCGAACTCGGCATCGGCGGGCGCGGCGGCAGCCGCCGCCTCGCCACCCTGGAGGGAGCGCCGCCGTCACTCGGCGACCTGCCTCCGGGCTGCTCCTTCGCGCCCCGCTGCCGGCTCCGCCAGCCCGAGTGCGAGAGCTTCGACATGCGCCTGCGAGCCGACCGCGGCGCCCACGCCACCGCCTGCCTGGTGCGCCAGCGGGAAAACGGAAGCGGCTCGCTGGAGGAGGCGATCGGCGGCGATGCCTGAGCTGAGCGACCGACCCGAGACGAAGGCGCTGCTGCGCGTCGAGGGAGTCTCGAAATCCTTCCGCCTCAGCCGCCGTGGCATCCTCGGCCGCCGGCAGGAATCGTTCCGGGCCCTCGACGAGGTCTCGCTCTCGATCGAGCAGGGAGAGACGGTGGCGCTGGTCGGCGAGTCCGGCAGCGGCAAGAGCACGCTGGCGCGGGTGATCGTCCGCCTCGTCGAGCCCGACGGCGGCAGCGTCTGGCTCGACGGCGAGGACCTGCTGGGCAGGGACCGCCGGCAGCTGGCCGCCCTCCGCCGCCGCGTCCAGCTCGTCTTCCAGGACCCCTACGCGTCGCTCAACCCGCGCCGCTCGATCGGCTCGGCGATCGCCGAGCCGGCGGTCGTCCACGATTGCGTCCCGGCGGGCGAATCCGTGGACGGCTACGTGGCGGGTCTGCTGCGCCGGGTCGGTCTGCCCGAGCGGCTGGCGACGCGGCTGCCGCGCGAGCTGTCAGGCGGGCAGCGCCAGCGGGTCGCAATCGCCCGCGCCCTGGCGGTGAAGCCGGAGGTGCTGATCGCCGACGAGGCGCTGAGCGCGCTCGACGTCTCGGTCCAGGCGCAGATCCTCAACCTCTTCGAGGAGCTGCGCGGCGAGCTGGGGCTGACGATGCTGTTCATCTCCCACCAGCTGCCGCTCGTCGGCCACGTCGCCGACCGGATCGTCGTCCTCTACCGCGGCCGGGTGGTCGAGAGCGGCCCGCCTGCGGCGATCTTCGAGCACCCCGCGCACCCCTACACCGCCGGCCTGATCGGCGCCCAACCCGGCCGCCACCGGCGCGGCCTGCCGCCGGCGGTGACGGCGCGGCGCCAGATCCCGTCGGCCGAGCTGATGGCGCGGGGCTGCGCCTATCGCGACCGCTGCCCGCTCGCGGCCGAGATCTGCGCCGAGGTTCGGCCGCTGCTGGAGGCGGCCGGCGACGGGCAGGAGGCGGCGTGCCACCGCTCCGCGGAGATGATCGGCGGCGAGCGCGGTGGCTGATCGCTCCGGCGCCGGTGAGGCGACCGCGGCCTGCGGTGGCTTTGCCCGGGCGGGCTTCGAGCCGGTCCGCGACGCCTTCCTCGAGAACCTCGCCGGCGGTGAGATCGGCGCCGCCTTCGCGGCGATGGTCGACGGCGAGCTGGTCGTCGACCTCTGGGGCGGGCTCCGGGATCGCGCCCGCCAGCTGCCCTGGGAACGCGAGACGATGGCGACGATCTTCTCCGGGTCGAAGGGCCTCGTCGCCACCTGCGTCCTGCGCCTGATCGAGCAGGGGGCGCTCCGCCTCGACGACCGGGTCTGCGAGCACTGGCCCGAGTTCGCGGCGAACGGCAAGCGCGACGTGCTCGTCCGCCACCTGATGTCACACACGGCCGGGCTGCCGGGAATCCGCGCCCGGGTCTCCGCCGAGGACGCGGCCGACCCGCGGCGGGTCGCCTCGATGCTCGCCTCGCAGGAGCTCTTCTGGCCCGCCGGCGAGCGCCTCTGCTACCACCCGCTGACCTACGGCTGGCTCTGCGGCGAGCTGGTCCAGCGCGTCTGCGGCCGCTCGCTCGGCCGCTACCTGCGCGAGGAGATCACCGGTCCGCTCGACCTCGAAGCCTGGATCGGGGTGCCGCCACGGCTGCTCGACCGGGTCGCGCAGAGCGAGCTCGACCCCGCCTGGGCGGGCGTCCCGGTCGACGAACCCGCCGGCGACATCTCCCCCCGCGACGTCGCCGACATCTGGCTCAACCCCGACCTCTTCGAACCGGACCTGCGCTGGAACACGCGGAGCTGGCGGACCGCCGAGATCCCCGGCGCCGGCGCGATCGCCACCGCCCGCGGGATGGCCACCCACTACGGGATCCTCGCCCTCGGCGGCACCGCCGAGGGGCATCGCATCCTCAGCCCCGCGAGCATCGCCGCCGGCCAGGAGCTTCTCGCCGAGGGGATCGACCCCTGCGACGGAGAAGAAATCAGGGTCGGCACCGGTTGGCTGCTGCGGAACAGCGAAGGCAACTTCGGCCCGGCCGCGAGGGCGTTCGGCCACGGCGGCGCCGGCGGCTCTGTCCACGGCGCCTGGCCGGAGGAGCGAACCGGCTTCTCCTACGTGATGAACCTGATGCGCGACGACGACGGCGACGAGCGCGGCGCCAGCCTCCTCCGCGCCCTCCACCGCTGCATTGGCTCTGGGTCCTGACGGAAGCCGCCGCCGACCTCGGCGCCGCCGGCGCTCGACCAGGCTGCGTGAGCCGCGTTTCTCGCCACTCACTTTTTCCAGGCCAACGCTTGATAGCTTGGCGGGGCCAATGCTGGGCCAAAGCAGGGCGAATAAACGGTCCAAGCGCGATATGATCCACGGTCGGACGAAAGGAGACTCCCATGCCAGATCTCAGCCTTGCGTCTCGTGAGGCTCACCGGCAGACGACCGAGACGTCAATCGAGCAGATCACCAACTTCCTGGAAGAAGTTCTAGGCCGGAAGCTCGTGGCCGCCCTCGCAGGCGTCGCTGACCCGAAGGCGGTTGGGCGCTGGGCGGCTGGCGAGCGCGCACCCAGGGCTGCCGCGGAGGAACGTCTGCGGGTGGCCTACCAGGTGTTTCGCCTACTGCTCGCGGAGGAGTCGAAACACACGATTCGCGCCTGGTTCATCGGTCTCAACCCCCAACTCAACGATGAGTCCCCGGTTATGGTTATCCGCGCAGGGCGCTTTCAAGAGGTGATGGTTGCCGCGAAGGCATACGTCTCCGGGGGGTGAGTTGAATCGCGGTGAGGATCGCCTCGCCGGGCGCGGGAGTCTGGCGAGTCGGGAGAACGCCTGATCCGATCGAGTTTCCGGATCCGCCGAAGGCGGATGAACTCGACTACGCCCACGCCGGGAATCGCTTCGATAGCCCGACCGAGAACTTTCGCGTCTGCTATTTCGCCTCCGATCTGGAGGCCTGCTTCGGAGAGACGCTGTCGCGGTTTCGGCCCGATCCCGCCCTCGTCGCAGCTGCCGAGGAAGAGGGCTTCATGCCCGCCGGTGAGGTTCCAGCCGACTGGCGCAATCAGCGGATCGCGGTCCAGGTCGAGCTCGTGCCGAACGAACTGCTGCCAGAGCTGCGCTTCCTCGATGTCGAGGCGCTCCGAACCAGGCGCGAGCTTCGAACCGAGCTGGCGAGCCTCCTCGCCTACTACGGCTACGAGGACCTCGACGTCCCCACCGTTCGAGGTGGCGACCGGCGGATCACGCGTTGGATCGGGAAGTGGGCATTCGAGCAGCGCGACGCCGATCGCCTGCCGATCTTCGCCGGCATCCGCTATCTCTCGCGCCTGAACACCGACTGGGAGTGCTGGGCGGTCTTCCATGACGTCGAGATAAGGGAGATCGCTCGTGAGCCGATCGAACGTGAGAACCCCGCGCTCGAAGCGATCGCGCGTCACTACGACCTGAGGGTCTTCTAACAGTCACCACAGCTCGCCGCCTTCCGCCGCCCCCTTCACCACCTCCTCACTTGCGGATCGGCGGCGCGGTGGGAGACTCGGTCAGTCTCGGCAAAACGAACGGAGGTCCGAGATGAAGTTCCTCGTCACCGCATCGCCGGGGCCGTTGCCGCCGAGCCCCGATCAGTTCGACGCCGGCACCGCCTGGATCCAGAGCCGCCTCGACGACGGCACCTTCGACTGCGTCTACGGGTTCCTCGAGGGCGGCGGCATCGCGGTCACCAGCTCCGACTCGCACGTCGCGGCGCTGAAGCAGATGACCGAATACCCGCTCTACGGCATGGTCCAGTGGGACGTCCGCCCGCTGCTCGACTTCGGCGAGGGCGACGAGCTGGTGCGCGGCAAGCTGGTCGAGGCCCAGGAGGCGATGGGCGCCGCCTAAAGCTGCCGTTGCCTGAAGCGCGCCGCGCCGCGGTCCAGCGCGGCGCGGCCGGCCATCTACTCGAGCAGGCCCTTCTCGCGCAGCTCGGCTTCGGCCTGCGCCGTCTTGCCGAGCCCCTCGAGGCCGAGCTTGCGCAACACGGCAGCGGTCCGCGTGAACTGGATCTCGTCGTACTGGACGACCTGGACCAGGTTGCCCCACGGATCGAGGAAGTCGAGCCCGCGGCCGCGCACGATCTCGATGCCCTCGCGCTCGAGCGCCTCGCGCAGCGCCTGGGCGTCGTCGACGACGAGACCGAAGTGGCGGGAGTCGTCGGGCGCCTGACTGCGACCCGCCGAGAGGGCGATGAACTGATCGCCGGCGTCGAGGAAGGCCATCCGCTTGCCGATCCAGCCGCGCAGCTCGAAGTCGAGGAGACGACCGTAGAACTCGAGCGCCTCGTCGACGTCGCCGACCTCGAGGGCGACGTGGTTGATGCCGACCAGGCGGGCCTTCTCGCTCACTCGATCCCCTCCTGCTTGCCGTCCGGCATCAGCACCCGGCAGGCGATGTAGCCGACGACCAGGAAGCCGGCCCCGACGTACCAGGCCTTCTCCATCGCGGCGGCGAAGTCGCCGGGGCCGGCGGCGCCGGAGAGGTCGGTGGCCGAGGCGACGATCGTGCCCATGATCGCCATCCCGATCGCCGAGCCGAAGTTGCGGAAGGTCTGGGTGACGCCGGAGCCCTGGCCGCGCATCTCGTCCGGCAGCCGGTTGAGCGCGTCGGCGTTGAGCGGCGAGAAGGCGAGGCCGAAGCCGGCGCCGGTGATCAGCATCCCCCAGAGGGTGGCGCTCTGGCTCAGTTCGGAGAGGTTGCCGGCCCAGACGACCATCCCGATCGCGGCCAGGAGGAAGCCGATCGAGACCGGTTTCTTGGCGCCGAACTTGTCCATCCAGACGCCGCCGATCCGGGAGGCGACGAAGAAGGAATAGAACATCGTCAGGATCGAGAAGCCGGCCTGGGTCGGTTCCTGCCCGACCGCGACCTGGAAGTAGATCGAGCCGAAGAAGAAGACGGCGAGCCAGGGGGCGAAGATCAGGAAGGTCAGCAGGTTGTCGACGGCGAAGGGGCGGTTGGCGAGCAGGGCGTTGACGTCGATCAGCGGGTCCTCGGTGCGGCGCTCGGTGGCGACGAAGCCGGCGAGGACCGCGAGGCCGACCACGATCGAGCCGATCGTCGCCGGGCTGCCCCAGCCCCATTCGGTCGACTGCTGGATCCCGAGCACGGTCAGCCCCATGCCGACGACGATCAGGACGGCGCCGCGGACGTCGAGCCGGGAGGGCCGTTTGACGTCGTTCAGCTTCGCGAAGCGGAACTCGAAGAGCGAGAGCAGCGCCACCGGCACGTTGATCCAGAAGATCGCCCGCCAGGTCCAGAACTCGGTCAGGTAGGAGCCGGCGACCGGGCCGATCGCGGTGAACAGGCCGGCGACGATGAAGAAGACCGAGAGCCCCTTGCCGCGCTCGGAGCCGGGGAAGGCGTCGAGCACGAGCACCGTCGCCGAGGGGATCAGGAGGCCGCCGCCGATGCCCTGCAGGAGCCGGAAGAAGATCAGCCACGGCACCGCGATCGAGCCGCTGTCGGGGACCAGGCCGCACATCAGCGAGGCGCCGGCGAAGAGGATGACCCCGGTGACCACGATCCGCTTGTGGCCGAGGATGTCGCCGAGGCGCCCGCCGAGGGCGACGAAGGCCGCGGTGGAGAGCGCGTAGGCGGTGACCAGCCACTGCACCGCGGTCTCCGAGAGGTCGAGGTCGGACTGGATCGTCGTCGCCGAGATCGAGACGATCGTGAAATCGATCATCACCATCGCCATCGCCGGGACGAGGGGCCAGAGGACGCGGTAACGCTGGTATTCGGTGGGCATCGTCAACTCCTTGGGGCCGGACCACGTTTATCGCCTGGGTGCCGCCCGAAAAATAGGCGCAGGATCGGCTGTCCAGGCGGCGGCTCGGCGGATGTTGTCGCCGGCCGGGTATTCGCTCAACTTCCGCGGCGAGCTGCCGATAACGTCTCTTGACCGACGACCCCGGGCAGCGTTGCCGGGGTCGTTGTGTTTTCCGGGACGGTCGGGGGGTTCCGCGAAGCGTCTTCTGAACTCGGGAGGCCGGCGCCGCGTAAGGCAGACCGAGGACCACAGAGCCGCGGCCGGCGGCCGCGCGCACCGACAAGGAGACGGAAATGAGGAAGGCTTTTCTTGCGATTGCGGCGGTCGCGTTGGTTGCGGCCCTGCCGCTCGCCGCCAGCGCCGGCGCCAGCAGCGGCGCCGGAGCGACGGTCAAGGTCGCCGGCGCCAGTGGCGTCGGTCGGGTGATCGTCAACGCCAGGGGGATGACGCTCTACCACTTCCACAAAGACAAGGGGAAGACCTCGTCCTGTTACGGCAAATGCGCCGAAGCCTGGCCGCCGCTGCTGACCAACGGCGCGCCGAAGGCGACGGGCAGCGCCAAGGCCTCGCTGCTGGGGACGACCAAACGCAAAGACGGCACGACCCAGGTGACCTACGACGGCCACCCGGTCTACGGATTCATCGAAGACAAAAAGGCCGGCGAAGCGAACGGCAACGGCCTCACCGCCTTCGGCGGCGAGTGGCACGCGATGCACTCGAACGGCGCCGACGCCGAGGACTGAGCACCCCGCCGGGGGTGGGAGCGTGCCGCCGCTCCCACCTCCGGCGCTCGCGGGGGCGCGGAGGCTCAGGCGCCGCCGCCGGCCGTCTCCGCCGCCTGCTCGACCAGCTCGACGACGGTGTCGGGATGGGTGACCATCACCAGGTGGCCGGCGTCGACCTCGACCGTCGTTGCGCCCATCCGCGCGGCGAACTGCCGCTCGGCGTCGGGCGGGATCGCCTCGTCGTTGGCCGCGACCACGAACCAGGATGGCGAGGACTTCCAGCTTGGCTCGCCCATCGTGTACTCGAAGGTGCTCATCGCGATCGGCTGCTGGACGGCGTAGAGGACCCTGGCCTGGGTCGGGTCGAGGTCGGCGGCGAAGTGGCCGACGAAGTCCTCCTCGGGCAGCCAGCCGAAGCCCTGCGCGTCGACCTGCAGGTTGGCGAGCGCCGGGGTCGGCGGCCCGCCGCCCAGCAGCTGCCCCAACGACTCGCCCTCGTCGATGCCGAAGGCGGCGACGTAGACGAGCCCGCCGACCTGCGGGTGGGGCCCGAGCGCGGTGATGATCTGGCCGCCGTAGGAATGGCCGGCGAGGACGATCGGTCCCGCGATGCGGTCGAGGGCCTGACGGAGGCGGGCGACGTCGTCCTCGGTCGAGCTCTCGGGAAACTGCGGCGCGGTGACGTCGTAGCCCTTGGCCTGCAGGGACTCGATCACCGCACTCCAGCAGGAGCCGTCTGCCCAGGCCCCGTGGACGAGGACGACGTGCGGTTTCTCGCTCATCTGAGCTCTCCTTGGTTGGTGATCCGGTTCGGGTCGGCCGGGACTCGATGAGGCCGGCCGATTCTCTCACCCCGCTGCGGGCCGCCGTTAAGAACCTTGGTCCAGCGACCGTGATTCGCGGTTAGGATCGGCTATCGCCGCACTGGACCCAGCAATCGCGGTTCCGCGGCCGCGGCCTGCGCCGGGCCCCGCCCGGCGCCTCGCGCTCGCCGGGCTGGCGGCCGCCCTCGTCCTCGCCGCGCTCGCCCTGCTCGTCCGCGGCGGCCAGCAGCCGGCCGCGCCTCACCTCGCCGCGGCGGCCGGCTACGGGGAGCTGCCGCTCAGCTTCCAGCCGAACCGCGGCCAGAGCGATCCGGCGGTCCGCTTCCTCGCCACCGGCCCCGGTTTCGGCCTCTACCTGACCCGCGAGCGGGCGGTCCTCAGCTTCGACGGCGCCGGCGGCGCTCCGGCGGCGGTCTCGATGCGGTTCGCCGGCGCCGCCGAGCCGTCGCTGGCCGGCGTCGGCCGGCTCGCCGGGACCACCAACTACCTGACCCCCGCCGGCTCGCCCGACCGGGTCGGGATCCCGACCTTCGGCGGCGTCCGCTACGCCGGCCTGTGGCCGGGGATCGACGCCCGCTTCTACGGCAACCAACGGCACCTCGAGTACGACTTCGACGTCGCCCCGGGCGCCTCTGTCGCCGATATCGGGATGCGCTTCAGCGGCCAGCGGCAGCTCTCGATCGGCAGCGACGGCGCCCTCCTGCTCGACCTCGGCGGTCGCACGCTGCGCCAGCCGCCGCCGCGCACCACCCAGGCCGTCGGCGGCCACCGCGGCCGATCCCGAGCCGCTACGTGTTGCGCGGGGACGGCCGGGTCGGCCTCGCGGTCGCGCCCTACGACCACGCGCGGCCGCTGCGGATCGACCCGAAGCTCCTCTACTCGACCTACCTGGCCCAGGGCGTCTTCTCCCCCGCCTACTCGATCGCCGTCGACCGCAAGGGCAGCGCCTACATCACCGGCCAGACCACCTCGCCGGACCTGCCGGTGACCCACGGCGCGCTCGGCCCGAAGCTGGCGCGGCACTCGCAGGAGAGCGCCTTCGTCACCAAGCTGTCGCCGGACGGCCGCCGGATCGTCTACTCGACCTACCTCGGCGGCCGCGGCGGCTCGGTCGGCAACGCGATCGCCGTCGACCAGCGGGGCGACGCCTTCGTCGGCGGCTTCACCTACCCCGGCGGGATGCCGACCACCGGCGGGGTCCTGCAGCCGGTCGCGATCGGCGAATCGCTGAACGGATTCGTCGCCAAGCTGGCGCCCAGCGGTCGCCGCCTCGTCTACTCCACCTATCTCTCCGGCACCGGCGAAGCCGGCGGCTCGGTCGACGCGATCGCGGTCGACGAGCACGGCAACGCCTACGTCGCCGGCGACACCGAGTCCGACGCCTTCCCGACGACGCCGGGCGCGGCGCAGGGCACCGGGGTCGAACCGAGCGGCGGCCTCGACGTGTTCGTCAGCAAACTGAACCCCACCGCCAGCCGGCTCCTCTACTCGACCCTGATCGCCGGCAGCAACTGGGACACCCCGGGCGGGATCGCGATCGACGCCGCCGGCAACGCCTACGTCGCCGGCGATACCGCCTCGCGCGACTTCCCGGTCACTCCCGGCGCCCTGCAGCCGGCGAACAAGGCCGACGCGGAATACGAATTCAAAAACGGGTTCGTCACCAAGCTCGACCCGAGCGGCCAGCACTTCGTCTACTCGACCTACCTCGGCGGCAGCCTCTCCGACGAAGCGAAGGCGATCGCCGTCGACCCGTCCGGCCGCGCCTACGTCACCGGCGACGCCGGCTCGGGCAACTTCCCGACCACGCCGGGAGCCTCGCAGCGCAAGCTCCACGGCTTCGACACCGCCTTCGTCTCGATCCTCAGCCCGGGCGGCGACCGGCTCCTGCGCTCGACCCTGGTCGGCAAGGAAACCAGCGGCCGCGGCATCGCCCTCGACCAGAGCGGCAACGCCTTCATCGTCGGCTTCCGCGGCGCCCCCGATCGCAAGGGCGTGAACCAGGGCTACCGCGGCTTCCTCGCCGAGCTCAACCCGTCGCTCGCCAAGCTGCTCGCCTGGCACAGGCTCGGCGGCGTCCGGGCCCGCGCCGCCGCGGTCGCCGTCGACCGCCACGGCGACGTCTACGCCGCCGGCGGCAGCGGCCCGCACCTCGAAACCGTGAACCCCCTGTCGCAGGGCCGCGTCCGCGGCGAAGCGAAGTACCCGAGCGCCTTCGTCGCCAAGCTGAGTCCCTAGTCGCTCGCTCCCGGCTGGTCTAGGAACGCCTCGACGTCGGCGGCGAGCTCCGCCGCGTGCTGGAAGAGGAAGCCGTGCGCGGAGTCGGGGTAGATCTTCACGCTCGCCTGCGGGATCAGCCCGGCGAGCAGGTGGGAGTAGTGCGGCAGGATCATCGGATCGCTGTCGCCGTTGGCGACGAAGACGGGGCAGCGGATCGCGCCCACGCGCTCGAGCAGGGCATGGTTCGGCACGCCCCACGAGCAGACCGCGTCGTACTGGGCCTGCCGGGTCTGCCAGGTCGTCGGGTCGTCGCGGTCCTCGCTGCGAGCGCCGAAGATCCGCTGCGCCGACTGCCCGCCGGCCTGCTGGCTGCTGGCAGTCGCCGCGTAGAAGACGGCCAGGTATCCCTGCGGGGAGCTCTCGCGACCGCCGACCTTCTCGATCACCTCCGGCGCCCAACCGTGCATGCCGGCGGCGCCCTGGGGGGCCGAGGAGGCGAGCACCAGGCGCCGGACCAGGTCCGGGCGGGCGAGGACGATCTCCTGGGCGACGAAGCTGCCGATCGAGAAGCCGAGCAGGTCGACCTGCTCCAGATCCAGCGCCTCGACGAAGGCGACCGCGTCGGCCGCCATCGCCGCGATCGTGTGCGGCGTCGCGCCGCTCGAGCCGCCGACGCCGGTGTTGTCGAAGGCGATCACGCGCCGCTTCGCGGCGAGCGCGTCGACCAGCACCGGGTCCCAATTGTCGAGGTTGCCGCGGAAATGCTGGAGGAGGACGAGCGGCACCTCGCCGCCGCCGAGGTCGCGGTAGGCGAAGCTCGTCCCGTTCGCTGCCTCGACCCGCCTGTTCTCGGCCGTCGTATAGCTCTCCATCGCGGTGCTACCCCTCCTCGCCCGAGCCCAGGGCGCGTCCCAGATCCAGCTCCCACTCCCGGGTCTGGAGGCCGCGCTTCATCGCGGCGACGATCCGCCGCTGGACCTCGGCGCCGCCCACCGCGGCGCCGAAGAGGTCGGAGTCGCGGCGGAAATCGTCCACCGGCGCCAGGGCGATCGCGTTGACGCGGTCCTTGACCACGGCCTGACCGGCGGCCGGGAAGCGGGCGATCCGGGTGGCCAGCGAGCGGACGAAATCGCCTAGCACCGCCGCCGGCAAGGCGCGGTTGATCCAGCCGTAGCGCTCGGCCAGGTCGGCGTCGTAGTCGTCGGCGCTCAACATCACCTCGAGCGCCCGCGAGCGGCCCATCAGGCGGGTCAGGTGCTGGGCGGCGCCGCCGCCCGGGATCTGGCCGAAGGCCGGCTCGAACTGGCCGAAGATCGCCGTCTCGCGCGCCGCGAAGCGCATGTCGCAGGCGAGCGCGAACTCGCTGCCGGCGCCGCGCACGCGGCCCTCGATCTGGGCGATGCTGACCTGCGGGCTGGCGCTCAGGTGGCGAAAGAGAAGCGCGATCGACGCCTCGCCGGTCAGCTTCGCGGCCTCCGCCCGGTACTCGCCGACCCTGGTCAGGTCGACGTGGGAGATGAAGTAGTCGGGGTCGGCGCTCTTGAAGACCAGCACCTCGACCTCGTCGTCGGCCTCCGTCCGCTGGATCAGCGCGACCAGGTCGCGGACCAGCTCGGGGCCGAGCAGGTTCATCGGCGGCGCCGCGATCTCGACGAACAGGGCCGCCTCGTCGGCGCTGACCCGCAGCGTCTCGTAGGAGTCGAGGACCCGCTCGCTCTCCGTGGCCATGCGGCCCTCAGGCCTCTCCGGCGAGGCTCGGCGTCGGTGGCGCCAAGGCGCCGGGGGCGACCGCGCGCTGCCGCTTGCGCTCGAGCTTGCGGGAGGCCGGCAGCAGCAGGAGCGCGGCGATCACCGCCGTCCAGATCAGCAGCTTGAGCACGTCCGCGCCGACTCCCTGCCCGCCGAAGTAGAGGATCCCGCGCTCGGCGTTGACGGTGGTCGCGCCGACCCAGAAGTGGTTGAGGAAGCGGAAGAACGGCGACAGCACCGGCGAGGTGTAGCTGGCGCCGAGGCTCGGGATGTTGAGGAAGACGAAGATCGTCAGCGAGGCGAAGATCCCAGGCGGCCCGAGCAGCACCTGGAAGAGGCGGGTGCCGAGCCCGACCGTGAAGACGTAGAGGGCGCCGACGGCGATGAAGGCGAGGATCGTCCCGAAGGAGCCGATGTAGGTGCCGTAGATCGCGCCGCCGATCACGGCGGCGAGCGTCGCGATCAGGAACGCGGTCATCGCGATGATCGGGTAGCGGCGGCTCGCCCGTAGGGCGGGGGTGACCGTCTCGAGGACAGTGGGGGTGATGTAGCCGCAGATCGTGCAGACGACCATGAACATGAAGATGCCGAGCCCGATCTCGTCGCCGCTCGGCAGCGGCCGCACCTCGCGGACGGCGAGCTGCGCCCCCTGGGTCGCGGCGACCTTGCGGGCCAGCACTTCGGCGGCCGTCGCGACGATGCGGCCGTTGGCGCTGGCGACGATCAGGGTCGCCGGGCGTTTCGGATTCGCGGTCGGCACGAAGGCCGCGTTGAGGTTGCGCTGGCGGACGTCGTCGACCGCTTCGGCGAGGCTTGCCTCCTGGCTGATGTCGAAGGCCGAGCCGGCCGCCTTCGCCAGGCCGGCGCGGAGCGGGGCGGTCACCGGCGGTGGCCCGACGATCGCGACCTTGATGCCGTTCGGATCCGGCTGGTGGTAGGTGCCGATGATGCAGACCGCGAACATCACCACGAAGAAGAGCGGGATCAGCATCGCGCCCAGCGCCAGCGCCAGCGTGCGCCGGTCGTCGGGCACGGGGCTGTCGGCCCGCTCCTCGGTCACGCGCGGACCTGGACCTCGCCGTCGAGCTCCTGAACCTCGTAGGTGGCGAGCGCCTCGGTCGCCGGGCCGTTGACGACGGCGCCGGTGCTCAGCTCGAACCGCGAGCCATGGCACTGGCACATGATCGTCGTCCCCTCGAGCAGCCCGCCGGACAGCGGGCACGCCTGCTCGGCGCAGGTGCAGAGATCGTCGAAGGCGTAGAGGCGCCCCCCGACCCGCGCCACCGAGACCCGCAGCTTGCGGTCCTCCAGGTAGTGGGGGACGACGAAGTCGTCCGGGATCGCCTCGCCCGGTCCGACCGTGCGGAAGCCGTCAGCGGCGGGATCGGTCACGGTTTCTCCTCTCCTCGTCCCGGTTCAGTACGGGTAGTCGGGGACGACGTCGGCTTTGCTCGCGTCGAGCCGCAGCTCGCCGGGGGCGCCCGCGGGCACGATCGGGCGCTGCGGCGCCACCGGGTCGATGCGCTGGTAGCCGGAGCCGAGCGAGGGCCGCGGGTCCGTCTCGCCCTTGTTCGGCCACAGCGACATCGCCCGCTCCGCCAGCGCGGTGATCGTCAGCGAGGGGTTGACGCCCGGGTTGGCCGGCATCACGCTGCCGTCCATCACGTGCAGGCCGGGCTGCCCGAACAGGCGCAGGTAGGGGTCGACGGCGCCGCGCTCGCTGCTCTCGCCGATCGGGATCCCGCCGATGAAGTGAGCGGACGCATTGCGGTTGATGACCTCGAAGAGGACCGCCCCCTCGTGGGTTCCCATCTTCGCCGCCACCCGGTCGACGAAGTCCTCGATCTCGGGGATGTGCACCGCGGGCGGAGTCCCGGAGGGCCGGCTGCGCAGCAGGTCGCCCTCCCAGTAGAGCTCGATCGAGGTGTCGGTGGTCTGCGAGCAGAGCGCGATGAAGCTGCGCTCCGACCAGTGGCGCGGGTCGCTGAAGCCGAGCACCTGGCCGGGGTGGCCGACCAGCTCCTTCAGCCAGGACGCGGTCGCGTGCTTCTGCTCGCCGTGCTGGTGCTCGGTGACGAGGAAGGCGAAGACGTCTGAGCCGACGCCCCAGATGGTCGGCTCGACGCTCGTCACCGGGTCCGGCCAGACCCCCGAGGTGATCGCCACCGAGCCGGGGGTGACGTGGATCCGCTCCGGGTCGCGCTCCCACTCGGCGTGCGTCTGGGTGACCGCCAGCAGCTGCTCGGAGTTGGTCCGCGCCCGTTTCCCGAGCTCGCTCGAGAGACCGGTCAGGCGGCCCTTGTGCTGCATGTGGTGGAGGAGCTTCGAGGAGCCGTAGGCGTGAGCCGCGACGATCACCTGCTCGGCGGTGTAGGTGTGACCGTGCACGTGCGCCGAGCGCTGCGCCCAGCCGGGGTGGCGGGCCTGCACTTCGAAGCCGCCGCCGTCGAGTGGGATCAGCTCGTGGACCTCGTGCAGCTCGTGGACGTCGACGCCGAGCTGTTCGGCGAGGTAGAGGTAGTTCGTCGTCAGCTTGTTCTTGGCGTTGTGACCGCAGCCGATGTTGCAGTTGCCGCAGGAGATGCAGCCGCGGCGCCGCGGGCCGACCCCGCCGAAGTAGGGGTCCTCGGCCTCGACCCCGGGGCTGCCGAAGTAGACGCCGACCGGCGCCTTGTTGAACGTCTCGCCGCGGCCGATCTCGTTCGCGACCTGCTGCAGCACCCGGTCGACGTCGGTCGGCATGTACGGGTAGCGGACGACGCCGAGCATCCGGGTCGCCTGGTCGAGGCAGGGCGCCAGCTCGTCGGCCCAGTCGGTGATCTCGGCCCACTCCGGCGCGTCGAAGAACTGCTTGGGGGGGACGTACAGCGTGTTGGCGTAGACGTGGGAGCCGCCGCCGACGCCGGCGCCCGAGAGGATCAACACGTCGTCGAGGTACTCGATCCGTTGGATCCCGTACAGCTCCGCCGCGGGCAGCCAGATGAAGTGCGGCAGGTCCCACTGCGTCTTCGGGATGTCCTCGTCCTTCCAGCGCCGGCCGGACTCCATGACGCCGACCCGGTAGCCCTTCTCGGCGGCGCGCAGGGCGGCGACGCTGCCGCCGAACCCGGAGCCGACGACAACGACGTCGTAGTCGAAGCCCGCCATCAGCTGCGCTCGCTTCCCTCTCCCATGGCCGAAGAGGCTCGCGCGGGGCGCCCGTGCTCGCGCCCGTCGATCACCCTGGTCCGCTCCCTGGCGTGCGACGCGCGGGGGTTGTCAGCCCGGGTCGCGCCGACTTAGGATGAGATGTCTTGCCCATGAGTGAGAGTGACGGTTTCCCGGGAGAGGAGCGGGGCGCCAGTCTGCGAGGCCGGGGCAGCGAGTGCGAACTGCTGGATGGGTTGGCCACCGCGATCGGGCGGGGCGAGAGTCGCTCGCTCGTTTTGCTCGGCGAGGCGGGGATCGGCAAGACCGCGCTGCTCCAGCACCTGCTCTCGCGGGCGTCGGAGATGACCGTCCTGCGGGCGGCCGGCGTCGAGTCGGAGATGGAGCTGGCCTTTGCCACCCTGCACCAGCTCTGCGCTCCCCGGCTCGACCGCCTCGCAGGGCTCCCCGCCCCGCAGGGCGAGGCGCTCGAAGTCGTCTTCGGGGAACGGGCCGGCGCACCCCCGGACCGCTTCCTCGTCGGCCTCGCCGTGCTCAGTCTCTTCTCGGAGCTGGCCGAGGAGCGGCCGCTGCTCTGCGTCGTCGACGACGCGCAATGGGTCGACCACGCCTCCGCCCTCACCCTCGCCTTCGTCACCCGCCGCCTGCAGGCCGAGCCGATCGCGATCGTCTTCGCCGCCCGCGAGCCGAGCGCCGAGCTGCGGCACCTCGCGCAGCTGCAGGTGGGCGGCTTGGGCGACCGCGACGCCCGCGAGCTGCTGGCCGCCGGCGCGCCCTGGCTGCTCGACGAGCGGGTCCGGAGCCGGATCGTCGCCGAGATGCGGGGCAACCCGCTGGCGCTGATCGAGCTGCCGCGGGGGCTGAGCGCGACCCAGCTCGCCGCCGGCTTCGGGATGGCGGCCGCCGAGGCGCTCAGCGGCCGCATCGAGGAGAGCTATGTTCGCCGCCTGCAGGGGCTTCCGGAAGAGGCGCGCCTGCTGCTCGTCCTCGCGGCGGCGGAGCCGCTCGGCGATCCGCTCCTCCTGCAGCGCGGCTGCGAGCGGCTCTCGCTCGCTCCGTCGACGATCGACGCGACCGAGGACCTGCTCGACCTCGGCGAGCGCGTCACCTTCCGCCATCCGCTGGTCCGCTCGGCCGTCTACGGGTCGGCGACCGCGCCCGAGCGCCGGGCCGCCCACCTCGCCCTGGCGGAGGTGACCGACCGCGACCTCGACCCCGACCGCCGCGCCTGGCACCTGGCGACGGCGAGCGCCGGTCCCGACGAGGACGTCGCGGTCGAGCTCGAGGCCTCGGCGAGCCGGGCGCAAGGGCGCGGCGGCCTCGCTGCGGCGGCCGCCTTCCTGCAGCGCTCGCTCGCCCTCACCGCCGACCCGGCCCGCCGCGTCGACCGAGCCCTGGCCGCCGCTCAGGCGAGCCTCGGGGCAGGCGCCTTCGACGGCGCCCGCGGCCTGCTGGCGGCCGCCGCGGCGGGACCGCTCGACGACCTCCAGCGCGCCCGCCTCGACCTCTTGCGCGCCGAGGCCGCCTACTCGGAGAGCCGCGGCGCCGAGGCCCCGGCACTGCTGCTGCGCGCCGCCCGGGCGCTCGAGCCGCTCGACCTGCGGCTGGCGCGCGAGACCTACCTCGATGCCTGGAGCTCGGCCCTCTTCGCCGGCCGGCTGGCCGGCGCGGTCGGCATGCGCGAGGTCTCAGCGGCGGCGCGCGCGGCGCCGCGGCCGGACGGCCGGGCCCGGCCCGCCGATCTGCTGCTCGACGGCTTCGCCCTCGCCTTCACCGCCGGCCGCCCGGCGGCCGCCCCGGTGCTCGGGCAGGCGGCGCTCGCCTTCGCGGCGGCGGAGGTCTCGGTCGAGGAACTGCTGCGCTGGGGCTGGCTGGCGACCGCGGCGGCGGTGATGGCCTGGGACTTCGACACCTGCCTGGCGGTCTCCGAGCGCGGCGTCGAGTGCGCCCGCGAGGCCGGCGCCCTGACGGTCCTCGCGGTCAGCGTCAACGTCCTCACCCAGGGGTTGGTGCTGGCCGGCGAGCTCGGCAACGCCGCGACGCGGGTCGCCGAGGCCGACGCGGTGATCGAGGCGACCGGCACCCAGGTCGCCCCCTACGGCGCCCTCGTGCTCGCCGGGCTGCGCGGCCACGAGGCGACCGCCACGCCGCTTGTCGAGGCGACGATCGCCGAGGCGACTGCCGGCGGCCAGGGGACCGCGGTCCAGTACGCGCACTGGGCCAACGCGGTGCTGTTGAACGGCCTCGGCCGCTACCGCGAGGCGCTCGCCGCGGCGAGCGCGGCGAGCGAGGACACGCCGGAGCTGTTCGTCTCGGTCTGGGCGACGATCGAGCTGCTCGAGTCGGCGAGTCGCAGCGAGGAGCCGGAGCTGGCGGGCGCCGCGCTCGAGCGCCTGCTGGCCGCGACCGCGGTCGCCGAGAGCGACTGGGCCGCGGCGATCCGGGCCCGTTCGCAGGCGCTGCTGAGCGACGCGGATGCCGCCGAGCCGCTCTACCGCGAGGCGATCGAGCGGCTGGGCCGCACCCGGCTGCGCCCGGAGCTGGCCCGCTCCCACCTCCTCTACGGCGAGTGGCTGCGTCGCCAGAACCGCCGCCTCGACGCCCGCGCCCAGCTGCGGGCGGCGCACGAGCTGTTCGTCGCGATCGGGATGGAGGCCTTCGCCGAGCGGGCCCGAGGGGAGCTGCAGGCGACCGGCGAGAAGGTGCGGAAGCGGACGCTCGGGACCCGCGACGAGCTGACCCCGCAGGAGCTGCAGATCGCCCGCCTCGCCCGCGACGGGCTCTCCAACCCGGAGATCGGCGCCCGCCTTTTCCTCAGCCCGCGGACCGTCGAGTGGCACCTGCGCAAGGTCTTCGCCAAGCTCGAGATCCACTCGCGGCGCGAGCTGGTGACCGCGCTGCCGGCGACCACCGAAGCGGAGCTGGTCCCGAGCCAGTGACCTACGCGGCCTCGACCGGCTTGGCGCCGTCGTCGCGGGCCTCGATCGCCTTGACGCTGGCTTCGAAGGCGCCCTTCAGTTTGCCCTTGCCGACCGTCCCGAGGATGAATTCGAGGAAGCGGCCTTTGAAGTTCTTGCCCTCGCGCACCGAGATCAGCTCGACCTCGGTGCGGCCGTCGGGCTGCGGGGTGAGGTTGTAGGTGTGGCCGGAGTTGCGTCCCCAGGTGTTCGAGTCGGTGGTCGTCAGGACGACGTGCTCGGGGTCCGACCAGTCGTAGTGCAGGCGCTCCCAGATCCCGCCGGAGCCCTCGGTGACGTCGGCCTCGACGGCGCCCCGCTCGTGCACCTTCAGGTAGTCGTCGGCGCTGTTCGGGAACAGCTGCTTGCGGCCGGGGCCGAAGTCGGTGAGGCCGGCTACGAACTGCGCCGGCGTCGCGGTCGTCGTCTGCTTGAAATCGAACGTGGCCATCGATGGTCCTCTCAGTTGTCGGGCAGGGTTTCGACTACGCGGCGGCCGAACTCGCGCTCGAGCTCGCTGTCGGTGTTCAGGCCGAGCGCCCGCAGGCGCGCGGACTGCTCGCGCTGGGCGGGGCCGCCGAGCATCGAGAAGAACTCGGCGAGGGCGGGCGGGAACTCGCTGTCGGGAGGCAGCGTCACCGGGTCGACGTAGGACTTGGTCCGAGCGATCGCCTCGTGGTCGAAGCGGGCGACCCGGGCGGCGATCGCCGCGACCTCCTCGTCGAGCCGCTGGTCGGGGATCGTCCGGTTGACGTAGCCGTAGAGCTCGGCCCGGAGGCCGTCGAGGTCGTCGGCGACGAGCAGGATCTCGAGCGCCCGGCCGCGGCCGACCAGCCGCGAGAGCCGCGCCATCGGGCCGCCGCCGGGGACGACGCCGGTGCCGACCTCGAACTGGCCGAGCAGCGCGTTCTCGCGGGCGGCGAAGCGCAGGTCGCAGGCCAGCACGAACTCGCTGCCGGCGGCCCGGGCGCGCCCGCGGACGGCGGCGATGCTCAGCACCGGCGCCCGCGAGAGGCGGACCAGCAGATCGAGCCAGGCGTGCATCCCGGTCGGGCCGTTGCCCAGCGCCAGCGTCTTCGCCGGGTCGTCCTCGACGTCGTAGTGGGCGAGGTAGAAGTCCGGGTTGGCGCTGTCGAAGACGACCACGTTCAGCTCCGGGTCCGCCTCGATCAGGCCGACCAGCTCGGCCAGCTCGGCGACGGTGGTGGCGGTGATCGTGTTGATCGGCGGGTGGTCGAAGGTGACCTGGCAGTGGCCGCGGGCGGGGCGGTCGACCCGCAGGTGGGTCCAGGGCCGCGCCCAGGCGTCGGAGCCGGTGCCGTTGTTCGCCGCGCTCCCGAGCTCCATCGTCATCCCTCCCAGAGCCGCCCGGGGAGCCGCTCGGTCACCTCCTGCAACAGCCAGGTGTTGCCGTCGGGGTCGCTGAAGGTGGCGTAGCTCGCGTATGAGGTGCGCTGGGGGTCCAGCCCCGGCTCGAAGCCGGCCTCGCCGCGGTGGAAGAAGTCGCTGACCTCGACGCCGCGGGCGACGAGGTCCTCTCGCGCCGCCTCGATGTCGGAGACGACGATCTCCAGGCGTTCTGCCGAGCCGGGTGGAGCTTTGATGAAGCCGCGGCCGAAGCTGACCGAGCATTCCGAGTGGGTGGGGGTGAACTGGACGACCCGGACCTCGCTGCCGAGCTCGAGGTCGGCGTCGAGCCGCCAACCGAGGCTCGCGTAGAAGTCCTTGGCGCGGTCGACGTCGGCGACGGGGATCGCGACGACCTCGAGCTTCATCCCGATCGTCCCGGGCAGCGGCGCCTCGGCCGAGGTCCCGCTGCTCTCGCTGGCGGTGCTCATGGGTTCCTCCCTGATCGATTGCGGTCGGCGCCAGCCTCGCGCCGCGGGGCGGCCCGTCGCGCCCGTGTGCTCACTGGCCCTGACCCTGGACCAGCGAGTCGAGGACGGCGGCGGCGTAGCGGGCCGGCTGCTCCTCCCAGATGAAGTGGCCGCCGTCGATCACCTCGAGGCGGCTGTTGGGCAGGCGCTGGTCGAGGAACTCGGCGTTGGCGAGTGGCACCACCGGGTCGTCGCGGCCATTGACGATCGTCACCGGCATCGCGATCCCCGGCAGCAGCTCGGCCAGTTCCGGCAGCTGCTCGGGGTAGCGGCGGACGTAGAGCAGCGAGCGGGCGAAGCGGTCGCCGTCGTAGCAGTTGCGGTAGTCGGCGCGGATCTCCTCGGGGATGCCGCCGGCGACTTTGTCGACCGCGGCGTCGACGACCGCCCGCGGGTCCATCCGCCGGTACCTGTCGAGGTCGGGGTCGAGGACCCAGGAGGCGAGCGGCTCACCGAGCTGGAGCGGCACCGCGGCCCCGCCGGTGCCGACCACCAGGCCCGCGAGCAGGTCCGGGTGGCCGGCGGCGGCGAAGAGGGCGGCCGCGGTGCCGACGTCGGGGCCGACTATCCGCGGCCGCTCCAGCTCGACCTCCTCGATCAGCGCCGCCAGGAACTCGCCCATCGCCCGCGGCGAGAGCAGCTCCTCGCGCGTCTCGGAGGCGCCGAACCCGGGCAGGTCGATCGCGAAGAGGCGGACGCGGGGAGCGAGCGTCCCCCAGATCGAGGCGAACGCGTAGATGCTCTCCGGCCAGGGGCTGGTGAGCAGCAGCGCCGGCGCTCCCGGGTCGCCGCCCTCAGCACAGCGGACGCGGACGCCGGCGATGGTGCGGAACCGCGGCTGTATTGCCGTCGTCGTGGTCATGCCGCCAGCTTCGCCGGCCCCGGGGCGCGGTCGCGCCCGTCGTCACCCGGGCCCACTCCCTGGACCGAGAGCGGACCAGGGGATCGACCAGTGCCTCTCCCGGGCGCGACCCGCCGGCCCGGGCGGCGAGGCTCGCCTGCGATGAGCACCGTCAGCGGCGACTACGGCGACCCCGTCTTCAGCGGCGAACCGATCGCCGGCGACCGCGCCCGCGAGCCGTTCGGCGGCGGCGAGGCCTAGGTCGAGGGGAAGGATGTCCACCAAGACCAGCCCCACTCCGCTCGCGGCGGTCGGCAGGGGCCTCCTCGCCGGCCTCGCCGGCACCGCTGCGATGACCGCCTGGCAGGCGCTGGCGGCGAAGCTCCAGTCCGCCGGCGGGGAGGGCGCGGAGCCCGCCGGATCGACCGGCGACCCGTGGGAGCAGGCGCCGGCGCCAGCGCGGGTGGCGAAGCTGATCGGCGAGGGGGTCTTCCACCTCGAGGTCCCGGCCGAGAAGATCGGCTTCCTCACCAACATGATGCATTGGGGCACCGGGACCAGCTGGGGCGGCGTCTACGGGCTCCTCGCCGGCGCCCGCGGGCGCTCGACCCTCGGCGACGGCCTCGCCTTCGGCACCGTCGTCTGGGCGTCGAGCTATGCGCAGCTGGTGCCGTTGGGCATCTACGAACCACCATGGAAGTACCCGCTGCGGGTGGAGGCCTTCGACCTCTCCTACCACCTCGTCTACGGCGGCGCGACCGCGATCGCCTGCGCCGTGCTCGCCCACCGCTGAGGGGATGCGAATGCGCGGAGCTTGACCTCAAGCGAGGTTGAGGCCCTAGCGTCGGGACGAAACCGGAAGGAGGACGACGATGATTGGAGGAAGCCCGATGAGCGATCGCTCCAACCCGCGACCGACGCTCGGCGACGACGCCGACGCACTGCGTGCCGCCGAGGCCGCGGTCGAGGCCCTCGTCGCCGACCTGCAGGCGGGCGCCGACGGCGCCGACGCCGAGCGCTCGGACCGCTCCTTCGCCGGCGACGTCGCCTGGGGCGGACCCTTCGGGACGACGGTCGACGGCGCCGAGGAGCTGCTCGCGATCCACCGCCGCCTGAAGGCGAAGGGAGTCGCCCGGCGCTCGCGCTACGAGGTGCGCCGGGTGCTCGCGCCGGCGCCGGGTCTCGCCGTCGCCCACGTCGCGCGGCTGGCGCTCGACGAGCGCGGCGAGCCGATCCCGCCGCAGGACGGCTTCTCGGAGATGGCCCTCTACGTGCTGGTCGAGCGCGACGGCGAGTGGTGGCTGGCCGCCGGCCAGAACACGCCGCTGCGGCCCGACCGGGCGGCCGGCGGCCACTGAGCGCCGGCGCGCCGGCGGCTACTCGGGCAGCCGCTCGGCCGTCCACCGTCACCTCGACTTTGGTCGGGTAGAAGCAGATGTGCTCGGTCGCGGCGATCCCCTCCGGCAGCGGGTGCGGCAGGCTCCAGGCGGCGTCGCGCGCCTGCTCGTCGCCGACCCGCAGGTGCCAGTGCTGGCCGTCACCCTTGTACGGGCATTCGGAGACGGTCTCGCTCAGCTCCAGCAGCTCGATGCGGACGTCGGCGAACGGCAGGTAGTGGCGGATCGGGTTGCTCGTCTCGAAGAGCAGCTTCGGCCGCCGTGAGGTCGCGACCAGCTCGCCGCCGAAGCGGACCTCGACGGGCCGCGAGGAGGAGCGCACGTCGACGCGGTGGTAGGGATCGCGGACGTGCGAGTAGATCGGGTCGTCCTCCTCGAACCAGCGGTCGGGGACGTCGAAGGGGAGCTTCGCGAAGCCCGGCAGCAGCTCCGAGCCGCCCTCGCCGCGCGGCCAGCCCTCGAGGCGGTCGGCGACCCGCTGGTCGAAGTCCTCGCGCGGGAAGTAGAGGGCGGGGAAGCCGCCGGTCTCATGCAGCATCACGCCGCGCTCGCTGTCGAGGACGGGCTGGCCGGCCAGCACCGCTCGCATGCGGCGCGGCCACGGCTCCCAGTAGCGCAGCTCGTCCGGGACCGCCGCGTCGAAGCTGCCGCGGTCGCCGTGTGGCGCGAACGGCGCCCGGCCGAAGGTGAGGCTCATCGGGATCTCCTTTCGAGTTCGGTCGAGTCGCCGACGCTAGGAGCTCAAGTGCGGTTGAGGTCAAGGCTGAGCTGGTCGAGCAGGGCGAAGAGCTCGGCGATCCGCTCCTGCAGCACCCCTTCCAGCTCGCCCGAAAGCCGGTTCCAGTCATCCGGGCTGGGCGCTCGGCCCGGCGGCAGGCTCTCCAGGCTCTCGCCGATCTGCTCGAGCGATAGCCCGACCTTCTGGGAGACCTCGATCATCGCCACCCGGCAGAGGACGTCGGGATAGAAGCGCCGCTTGCCGGCCTCGCGCTCGTGCGGGAGGAGGCCGCGATCGGCGTAGAAGCGCACCTTCGAGGGCGCGATCCGCATCCGCTCCGCGACCTGGCCGACCGTGAGGCCGTCGGCGTGCCAATCGAAGTCATCCGTGGCCGTGATGATCGGTGGATTATCGAGCCAACGAGCGTGAGGAGCCGGCTCGGTCCGCGACGCGACCGAAATGTCAAGAACTTGACAGATAAAGTCGATAAACAAACTCAGAAATTCGCTAGGTTTGGCGCGTGGCGACCGGACTCTCGGATCACAGCGAGATGCCCGCCTCGGTCTCGAGAGGCGCGCCGACCTTTGCGCGCCCGCGGCGACCGGCCCGGCCGGGGGCGGCCTGGCGGCGGATCCGCGCCGGGCTGACTCGCCCCCAGCCCTATCTGGCGCTGCTCGGCGTCGCGCTGTTGATCGGCGCCTGGTACCTGGCCGTCGAAGGCCTGGCGCTGCCGCGCTTCGAGACGCTGCCCGGGCCGGTCGCCGTCTTCGACGAATGGACCAGCCACCACCCGGTCTACGGGACCTCGCTCTTCACCCATGACTACCGGGTCGACGTCTGGGTCAGCCTGCGGCGGGTGTTCATCGCCTTCGGCGCCTCGCTGGCGCTCGGGGTGCCGCTGGGCCTGGCGCTGGGCTGGTCGCGGCGCTTCCGCGAGCTCACCTTCCCGGTGCTGGAGCTGGTGCGGCCGATCCCGATCCTCGCCTGGGTGCCGCTGGCGATCCTGATGTTCCCCCGCGGCGAAATCCCGGTCCTCTACCTGACCTTCCTCGCCTCGTTCTTCGTCGTCACCCTGAACACGCTGCTCGGGGTGCGGTCGGTCGACCCCGACCTGGTGCGGGTCGCCTACTCGCTGGGAGCGGGGCGGCGCGCCGTCTTCCGCACGGTGATCGTCCCCGGCGCGCTCCCATATGTGGTCACCGGGCTGCAGATCGCGATGGGCGTCGCCTGGTTCTCGCTGGTCGCGGGCGAGATGGTCGCCGGCCAGAGCGGCCTCGGCTACCTGATCAACTACTCCTACACGACGACCAAATACCCGACGATCGTGATCGGGATGCTCACCTTGGGCGTGGTCGGTTGGGCGAGCAGCGCCGCGGTGCGGGCGCTCGGCAACCGGCTCCTCCCCTGGCGCGGCGCGGAGGCCTCGCGATGACGAGCGCCGCCGGCCGCCTCGAGCTGAGCGCCGTCTCGAAGGCGTACGAGACCGAGCGCGGCGCCCTGCCGGCGGTCGAGGAGTGCTCGATGACGATCGAGCCGGCCGAGTTCCGGGTCATCGTCGGCCCCTCGGGCTGCGGCAAGACGACGCTGCTGAACGCGATCGCCGGCTTCCACCACATCACCGGCGGCGAGATCCGGCTCGACGGCGAGGTGCTCTGCGACGCGGGCAGCCCGCAGGCGACGCCGGGCGCCGACCGCGTCGTCGTCTTCCAGCACAGCACCCTCTTCCCCTGGCGGACCGTGGTCGACAACGTCGCCTACGGACCGCTCGTGCAGGGACGGCTCTCGCGCGCCGCGGCCCGGGACCTCGCCCGCGAGCGCCTCGCCCAGGCGGGGCTCGCCGAGCTCGGCGACCGCTACCCGCAGACGCTCTCCTCGGGCGCCCAGCGCTCGGTCGAGATCGTCCGCGCCCTCGTCAACGAGCCGAAGGTGCTGCTGCTCGACGAGCCGTTCCGCGGCATGGACGCGATCACCCGCGGGATCGCCCACGAGGCGCTGCTCGAGCTCTACGACCGCGCCCGCACCACGGTCGTCTTCATCACCCACGACATCGACGAGGCGGTGCTGCTCGGCAGCCGCGTCTCCGTCCTCAGCTCGCGGCCCGGCCGGGTCAGGGCCACGGTCGACGTCGACCTGCCGCGCCCGCGCGACATCGAGGTGCTCTCCAGCCCCCGCTTCGCGGAGCTGGCGGCCGCGGTCCTGGCGCTGATCGACGACGAGGAGCCGGCCGCCGACGCCGGCCCGCTGGCGGTGGCGCGATGAAGCGGGCGCCGAGCTCGGCGCTCTGGCGGGGGATCCTCGGCATCGCCTGCTTCATCGCGCTCTGGGAGCTGGGAACGAAGTCCGGCGCCTGGTTCGGCTGGACGCCGCCGATCGTCGGCAAGCTGCCGGCGCCGACCGAAGTCGCCAGCAGCTTCGGCGACCTGCTCGGCAGCGCCGGCTACTGGGAAAGCTGGGAGGAAAGCTTCACCCGGGTCGCCTGGGCGTTCGTCGCCGCGCTCCTGCTCGGCATCCCCTTCGGGTTGCTGCTGGCCAGCGGCAGCCGCGTCAAGGCGCTGCTGTTCGCGCCGTTCGAGATGCTGCGGCCGATCCCGCCGCTCGCCTGGGTGCCGCTGGCGATCCTCTTCTGGCCGACCGAGAACCTCTCGATCGAGTTCGTGATCTTCCTCGGCGCCTTCTATCCGATCGTCCTCAACATCGTCGGCGGCGCCGAGCAGATCGATCGCCGTTACGTGCTCTCGGCCCGCTCGCTGGGGGCCAGCCGCTGGACGATCTTCCGGCGCGTGATCCTGCCGGCGACGCTGCCCTCGATCGCCACCGGCGCGGTGGTCGGGATCGGCATCACCTGGGAGGTGGTGGTCGCGGCCGAGCTGATCTCCGGCGGCGGCCAGACCGGCAGTGGCGGCGGGCTCGGCTTCCTGCTCTGGAACTCCTACCAGGGCAACCAGATCCCGGCGGTGATCGTCTGCATGATCAGCCTCGGCGTCGCCGGCTACCTGTCGAGCGTCGCGATCCGGCTGCTCAGCAACCGGCTGATGCCCTGGAGGCGATCGGCATGAGCACCGCGACGCAGCCGATCGACGCCGCGCGCCGCGGCGAGACCGCCGCCGCCGCGCTGACCGTCGACCGGGTCTCGATGTGGTTCGGCGAGCGCTTGGTCGTCTCGGACTGCTCGCTCGAGCTCGAGCCGGGCCGGGTGACGGCGATGATCGGCCCGTCGGGCTGCGGCAAGAGCACGATCGGCTTCCTGGTCGCCGGCTACCACCGGCCCGGCCAGGGCGAGATCCGGCTCGGCGGCAAGCCGGTGAGGGGCCCCTCGCACGAGCGGCTGCTGGTCTTCCAGGAGACCTCGCTGATGCCCTGGATGACGACCCTCGAGAACGTCATGTTCGGCCCCCGGGCGCGGGGGGTGAAGCGGCGCCAGGCGCGCGCCGCGGCGACGGCGGTCCTCGAGCGGGTCGGCCTTTCCGAGTTCCACGACAGCTACCCGCGCGAGCTCTCGGGCGGGATGCAGCGCCGCGCCGAGTTCGCCCGGGCGCTCGTCAACGAGCCGCGGGCGATCGTCCTCGACGAGCCGTTCCGCGGGCTCGACGCGATGACCCGCGCCCGGATGCAGCAGTACTACGCCGAGCTCAACGAGGGCAGCACCGCGGCGACGCTCTTGATCACGACCGACATCGACGAGGCGATCCTGCTCGCCGATCGGCTGCTGATCATGTCGCGCCTGCCGGCCCGCCTGCGCGAGACGGTCGAGATCGACTTGCCGAAGCCCCGTCGCCGGGAGACGACCCTGGTCGATCCCCGCGCCGCGGCGATCAAAAAACGAGCCCTGGAGCTGCTGCGCGGTGAGGCAGACGCCATCACGGGCGACCGAAACGGTTCCAACACCACGACTGGAGAGTGAACGTGAAGCTGAAGCTGGTAGGGGCATTGACCGCGCTCGTGATCACGGCGGGAATCCTGACGTCTGGTTGCGGCAGCAGCTCGGACGCTGCCGACCTCGGGAAGAAGGGCGAAGCCGTGCACCTGGTGATCGGCTACCAGCCTTACTACACCGAGGCCTGGTCGGCGCTGGTGATGAAGGAAAAGGAATTCTGGAAGCAGCACCTGCCGCAGGGCTCGACGGTCGAATTCCAGGTCGGCCTGCAGGGCTCGATCATCATCGGCCAGATGCTGGCCGGCAAGCAGCAGATCGGCTACGTCGGCGACATGCCCTCGATCGTCGGCGTCAGCAAGCAGTCGGTGAAGCCGCTCAGCATCGTCGCCACTGCCGGCACCTCGGCCGACTCCTGCGGCGTCTTCCTGGTCAAGAAAGACGCGCCGCAGTTCAGCTCGCAGGCCGACGCGATCAAGTGGATGGACGGCAAGACGGTCGCCGACCCGCAGGGCAGCTGCGCCGACCGCGTCGCCCAGGCCGCCTTCGAAAAGGAGGGCGTGAAGCCCGGGGAATACCTGAACCAGAGCCTCGACCTGGTCACCTCGGACTTCAGCAACGGCTCGATCGACGCCGCCTCGGTCTGGGAACCGGTCGGCTCCAAGCTGGTCGACGAAGGGCTCGCCCGCAGGGTCGCCAGCGGCGCTTACGCGAACCTGACCACGGCCGCCTTCATCGTCATGTCGCAGGAACTGCTCGGCGAACGGCCCGAAATCGCCCGCGGCTGGCTCGAAGCCGAGCTCGAAGCGGAGAAGTACATGAGCGATCCGGCGAACCAGGCGGAGATCGCGAAGATGGCGGTCAACCAGACCACCGGCTACGAGGAGGCGCAGATGCACGACGCGCTCTTCCGCAGCTGGCCGGCGGCGCTCGGCGGCGCCCCCGACGGCACCAAGCTGGAATTCCCCTTCGCGATCAGCTCGCCGATCCAGGGGCTGATCAAGTCCTCCTCGGCGTTCCTCTACAAGATCCACTCGATCGACGTCAAGGAACTGCCGGCCGCCGCCGTCGACGGCAAATTGGCCGAAGAAGTGCTGAAGAAAGCAGGCGCTCCGGTACCCCCGATCAAGGGGAGCCCTTCCGGAGGCGAATGAAGATGACGGTCGCCAAGGCGAAGGAGTCGGGCTTCGGCGACGCCGCCCCGCGCGACCTGCTCCGCGGCCTCGCTCCGGCGGAGCGGGAGCGGGTCGCCGAGGTTGGGCAGCGAACCAGGCTGGCGAGCCACAGCAACATCTACAACCAGGGCGACCCGCCGGGCAAGACCTACGTCCTCGAGCGGGGGATGGTGCGCACCTTCCGGATCTCGCGCGACGGGCACCAGTTCACGATCGGGTTCTGGCGGGAGAACGACATCATCGGCGGCCCGGACGTGTTCAGCACCGCACCGCGCTGGCTCTCCGCCGAAACGGTCACCGAGTGCGACCTGCTCGGGTTCATCGACCGCGACCTCGACCTGCTGATCGCCGAGCTGCCGCGCTTCGCCCACAACATGATCGCCGCGCTCTCCTTCAAGAGCCGCTGGGTGATGAACACCGGCGACGCCCTCGGCACCGCCTCGGTCGAACAGCGGGTGGCGCACGTGATCCTGCTGCAGGCCGAGGTCCACGGCAGCGTCAACGGCGACGGCAGCCGCGAACTGACCCACATGTCACACCGCGACATCGCCACCCTGGTCGGTGCCTCGCGGCAGTGGGTGACGCAGACGCTGGCGGCGCTCGAGAGCCGGGGGCTGATCCGCACCGGCCACCGCCGCATCACGGTGCTCGACCCGCCGCGGCTGGAGGAGCTGGCGCGGCTCTGAGCTGACAACTACTTGACACTTTGGTCAGGTGCGGTACGGGAATATCCAGTCAGGTGCACCGAGTCACCACCACCTGCACCGAGTAACGGTTCCACTCACCTAGAGAAAGGACACACGCCGCGTCGCTCGACACGGTTGGAGAAAACCATGCCCAATCAACCCAACATCGTCTTCTTCCATGTCGACAACCTCGGGATGGGTGAGCTCGGCTGCTACGGCGGCGGGCCGCTGCGCGGCGCCGACACCGCCCGCATCGACGGCTTTGCCGGCGAGGGCATACGGCTCTCGCACTACGTGGTCGAGCCGCAGTGCACCCCGACGCGCTCGGCGCTGATGACCGGCCGCTACCCGATCCGGTCGGGCAACCACACGATCGCCCTCGGTGGCAACGACGGCGGCATCGTCGCCTGGGAGCGGACGATCGGCGACATCCTCTCCGACGAGGGCTACGCGACCGCCTGCTACGGCAAGTGGCACATCGGCGCCGAGGACGGCCGCTGGCCGACCGACCACGGCTTCGACGAGTGGTACGGCCCGGCCCGCACCTATGACGAGTGCCTGTGGCCGGAAGACCCCGCCTACGTCGCCGAGCGCGACGGTTACTCCTACATGTACGAGGGAACGCGCGAGGAGGGCGTGAAGACGCTCACCGACCAGCAGCTGACCAGCGAGCTGAAGCGGAACGTCGACGTCGAGTACGAGCGCCGCGCGCGTGACTTCCTGAAGCGCAGCGTCGACGCCGACAAGCCGTTCTTCCTCTACTACAACCACTCGCTGATGCACTTCCCGATGGTCGCCCGCGACGAGTTCCGCGGCAAGAGCGCCAACGGCGACTGGGGCGACTGCCTGCTGATGCTCGACCACGACTTCGGCAGCATGCTCGATTACCTCGAGAGCCTCGGCGTGGCGGGGGAGACGATCGTCGTCTTCGCCGGCGACAACGGGCCGGAGGACCACCTGATCGGCCGCGGCACCGCCGGCTTCTTCGACGGCTCCTACTTCAGCTCCGCCGAGGGCGGCATCCGCACCCCGGCGATCGTCCGCTGGCCGGGCAAGGTGCCGGCCCGGCGCCGAGAGCAACGAGATGGTGCACGTCACCGACATGTTCGCGACGCTGCGTCGGCTGGGCCGGGGCCGAGGTCCCCGACGACCGCCGGATCGACGGCATCGACCAATCGCCGCTGCTGCTCGGCGAGCAGGAGACCTCCGACCGCGAGGGCTGCATGGTCTGGTTGAACGAGGAGCTGCACGCGGTGAAGTGGGGCCAGTTCAAGGTCAGCTTCAAGCGCCAGCAGCACTTCCACGACCCGGAGATCCCGCTCGGGTTCGCCCGCATCACCCACCTGATGGAGGACCCGAAGGAGCGCGAGCCGGTCAACCAGAAATACGTGCGCTGGTGGGTGATGCAGCACGCCCGGCGCCAGATCCGCGATTTCGAAGCGAGCGCCGAGCGCGAAGAGCTGATCCCGGCCGGCGCGCCGCTCGATTTCGTCCCCAGCCAGGGCGAGGCGGGCTCCGGCTCCGACGCGATCCGGATCGGCGGCTGAGACGGTGGCGGCGACGGCGGTGGCGGGCATGGTCGCCGTGCCCGGCGGGACGTTCCTGATGGGGTCGGAGGGCTTCTACCCCGAGGAGCGCCCCGTCCGCCCCGTCGCCGTCGACGGCTTCCTGGTCGACGAGCACCCGGTCACCAACGAGGAGTTCGGCCAGTTCGTCGCCGCGACCGGCTACCTGACGCTCGCCGAGCGCCCGGTCGTGGCGGCCGACTATCCCGACGCCGACCCGGACCTGCTGGTGCCGGGGTCGGCCGTCTTCCAGCAGCCCCCCGGGCCGGTCGACCTGCGCTTCGTCGAGCAGTGGTGGGCGTACGTGCCGGGGGCGTGCTGGCGCCACCCGGAGGGACCCGGCAGCGACCTCGACGGGCGGCAGCGGCACCCGGTCGTCCACGTCGCCCACGAGGACGCGCTCGCCTTCGCGAGCTGGGCCGGCAAGGTGCTGCCGACCGAGGCCGAGTGGGAGTACGCGGCGCGGGGCGGCCTCGAGGGCGCCACCTACCCGTGGGGCGAGGAGCCGCAGCCGTCCGGCGAGCCGATGGCGAACACCTGGGCCGGCCAGTTCCCCTGGCAGGACCTGCGCGGCGGCGGCTTCTCCCGCACCTCGCCGGTCGGCAGCTTCCCCGCCAACGGCTACGGCCTCTTCGACGTGGTCGGCAACGTCTGGGAGTGGACGGCCGACCGCTACCAGCGAGATCGCGCCAGCCGGTCCTGCTGCGGATCGGCCCAGGCGCCGGCCCAGTCCTGCAGCGGCCCGGTCGCCGAGCGGGCGGCGACGATGGTGGTCAAGGGCGGCTCGCACCTCTGCGCGCCGAACTTCTGCCTCCGCTACCGGCCCGCCGCCCGCCAGGGCGAGCAGGTCGACACCTCGACCTCGCACGTCGGCTTTCGCTGCGTGGTTCGCGACCGCGACGCAGCTATCTAGATGCAGGCACCGCAGGAGCAGGCGCCCGAGCCCGAGTGGTGGCGCTCGCCGGCCCGCTGGCGGACCGAGATCCTCGCCGCTCTCGTCGTCGGCATCGCCCTGATCCCCGAGGCGATCTCGTTCTCGGTGATCGCCGAAGTCGACCCCAGGCTCGGGCTCTTCGCCTCCTTCACGATGGCGGTGACGATTTCGGTGGTCGGCGGCCGCCGGGCGATGATCTCCGCCGCCACCGGCTCGACCGCCCTCGTCCTCGCCTCGGTCTCGAAGAGCTACGGCGCCGAATACCTGATCGCGGCGGTCCTGCTCGCCGGCTGCGTGCAGATCGCGCTCGGCCTGCTCGGCGTCGCCAGGCTGATGCGCTACGTGCCGCGGCTCGTCTCGACCGGCTTCGTCAACGCGCTCGGCATCCTCCTCTTCGTCGCCCAGTGGCCGAACCTCGAGCACGTCCCGGTCGTCGTCTACGCGCTGGTCGCCGCCGGCCTCGCGATCATCGTCCTCTTCCCGCGCCTCAACCGCTCGATTCCCTCGCCGCTGGTGGCGATCGTCGTGATCACCGCGGTGACCGTGATCGGCGGCCTCGGCTCGGTTCCCACCGTCGGCGACAAAGGCGCGCTGCCGCACTCGCTGCCGGCGCTCGGTCTGCCCGGCGTGCCGTTCACGCTCCACACCTTCTCGCTGATCGCCCTGCCGGCGGTGACGATGGCGATCGTCGGCCTGCTCGAGACGCAGATGACCGCCCGCTTCGTCGACGAACTCACCAACACCGGCTCCGACAAGAACCGCGAGTCGTGGGGCCAGGGGATCGCCAACATCGTCACCGCCCTGTTCGGTGGGATGGGCGGCTGCGCGATGATCGGGCAGACGCTGATCAACGTCAAAGCGGGCGCCCGCACCCGGGTCTCGACCTTCCTCGCCGGCGTCTTCCTGCTGATCCTCGTGGTCGGCATGAACCCGGTCGTCTCGCGGATCCCGATGGTGGCCCTGGTCGCGGTGATGTTCGTCGTCGCCTACTCGACCTTCGACTGGGAGAGCGTCAAGCCCTCGCGCCTGCGGCGGATGCCGAAGAGCGAGACGGCGGTGATGGCGACGACGATGGTCCTCACCGTCGCCACCGGCAACCTCCTGATCGGGGTCCTCGCGGGGGTCATCGTCGCGGCGCTCCTCTTCGCCCGCCGGGTCCAGGGCCTGACCACGGTGACCCGCGATTCCGAGCCGGCGGTCCCCGCCGTCTACCAGGTCGAGGGCGAGCTGTTCTTCGCCTCGAGCAGCGACCTCGCCGACCACTTCGACTACCTCGGCGACCCCGAGCGGGTGGTCATCGACCTCAGCCGCTCCCACATCTGGGACGCCTCGACGGTGGCGGCGCTCGACCTGGTCGTCGACAGGTACGCCCACCACGGCAAGCGGGTCGAGCTGATCGGGATGAACCAGGCGAGCCAAGAGTTCCACGGCAACCTGGCCGGCAGGTTGGCGCCCGCGGTCTGAGCTCCGCGGCCGTCACGGCGCCGGGCCTCGCTGCGACCGGCGGCGGATAGGGTGGGGAGGCACCTCGAGCCCCGATGATCGCCGCCTACGCCGACTCCCTCGACCCCGAGAACCCGCTGGCCGGGCTCGAGATCGGCGAGCGACCGGAGCCGGAGGAGCGGCCGGGATGGATGCGGATCGCGGTTCGCGCCGCGGCGCTCAACCACCACGACGTCTGGTCGCTGCGCGGCGTCGGCCTGGCCGAGGAGCGGCTGCCGATGATCCTCGGCTGCGACGCCGCCGGGGTCGACGAGGAGGGCCGCGAGGTCGTCGTCCACGCGGTGATCGGCGACCCCGACTGGCGCGGCGACGAGACCCTCGACCCGCGCCGGACGCTGCTCTCCGAGCTGCACCAGGGGACGTTCGCGACCGCGGTCTCGGTGCCGGAGCGCAATCTGGTGCCGAAGCCGCCCGAGCTCAGCTTCGAGCAGGCCGCCTGCCTGCCGACCGCCTGGCTGACCGCCTACCGGATGCTGTTCGTCCAGTTGCGGGCGCGCCCCGGGCAGACGGTCCTCGTCCAGGGCGCCGGCGGCGGCGTCGCCAGCGCCGCGATCGCGCTCGGCAGCGCCGCCGGCCTGCGGGTCTGGGCGACCAGCCGCAGCGAGCGCAAGCGCGAGTGGGCCGAGGAGCTCGGCGCCGACGCCGCCTTCGAGACCGGCGCGCGGCTGCCCGAGCGGGTCGACGGGGTCGTCGAAACGGTCGGCGAGGCGACCTGGACGCACTCGCTGCGGTCGCTGCGCCCCGGCGGGGCGATCGCGGTCGCCGGCGCCACCTCCGGCCTCACCCCGGCGACCGAGCTGAACCGCGTCTTCTTCCTCCAGCTGCGCATCCTCGGCTCGACGATGGGTACCCGCGCCGAGCTCGAGGACCTGATCGCCTTCTGCGCCCGGACCGGGGTGGCGCCGCGGGTCGATGCCGCGCTGCCGCTGGCCGAGGCCGCCGACGCGTTCCGCCGGATGATCGACGGCGAGGTGCTCGGCAAGCTGGTGCTGATCCCATGACCGTGCGCGGCGAGCGGCGCGGGGCGAGAACCCGGTCGGTCGCCGAGACGCGCGCCCTGCTGGCGGCGCGGCTGCGGGAGCGGCTGCCGGAGCTGGTCGAGGCGATCACGACGCGGGTCTACGCGATCGAGGACCCGCGCGAGGTGCGCGACCCGTCCTACCTGCAGGGCCTGCGGGCGGCGGTGCCGGCGGCGGTCGAGCACCGCCTGGCGGGGCTCGAGCTGGGCGAGCGGCGGGCGCCGGAGGTGCCGCCGGTCCTGCTCGCGCAGGCGCGGCTCGACGCCCGCGACGGCGTCGCGCTCGACACCGTGCTGCGGCGCTACTTCGCCGGCAACGCGCTGTTCGGCGACTTCCTGGTCGAGGAGGCGGAGCGGGCCGACGTGCCGAGCTCCACCCTGCGGCCGCTGCTCGCCGCTCAGGCGACGGTCTTCGACCGGATGGTGGCGGCGGTCAGCGCCGAGCACGCCCGCGAGGCGAAGAGCCGGCCGAGCGGGACGGCCGAGCGCCGCCGCCAGTGCGTGAAGCGGCTGCTCGCCGGCGAGCTGGTCGAAGGCGCCGAGCTCGAATACGACCTCGACGGCCACCACCTGGCGCTGCTCGCCAAGGGCGAGGGAGCGCGGGAGCTGACGGCGGCGCTCGCCGCGCGGCTCGGGCGGCGGCTGCTGATCGTGCGCCACGAGGAGGAGCCGGTCTGGGCGGCATGGCTCGGCGGCGGCCGGCCGCTGGCGGCCGAGGAGGCGGCGCGGGCGCTCGGCGAGCTGGCGGGGGACGGGGTCGTGGTCGCGCTCGGCGAGCCGGCGAGCGGGCTGAACGGCTGGCGCTTCAGCCACCTGCAGGCGAAGGCGGCGCTGCCGATCGCCGAGCGGCGCGGGCAGCCGCTGCTGCGCTTCCTCGACGTCGCCCTGGTGGCGGCGATCGAGCGCGACGAGCTGATCGCCGGCTCGCTGCGGCAGATCTACCTGGAGCCGCTGGAAGGGGCGCGCGACGGCGGCGCGGTCGCCCGCCAGACGCTGCGCGCCTACTTCGGCGCCGAGCGCAACATCTCCTCGGCCGCGGCGGCGCTCGGCGTCGACCGGCGCACGGTGCGGAACCGGCTGCGCTCGATCGAAGAGCTGCTCGGCCTGACCCTGCGCGAGGCGGTCGACCTCGAGGTCGCGCTGCGGCTCGACGACTAGCGGGTCGAGGGCCAGGTACGCGAACCCTCGGCACCTGTATCCGCATAGCGGAGACAAGTGCGCGCGAGTCGAGCCGGCAGTTCCCACTCTGGTCATCCGGCGCCCGCATCTGCTCCAAATCGGGACGGCGGCGGTCGCCGCGCGGCGGCGAGGATCGGTTCGGCGCCGGCAGCGACGGCGCGACGCCGCACAGGCGGCGCCAATTCCGGGAGACGGGGGAGATCATGAAGAGGCACTGGGTACTCGTCGGCAGCGTCGTCGCCATCGGCTGCGCGCTGGCCTTCGCGGCGGTGGCGATCGGCGCGCCGAAGATCTTCCGCGTCGGCAACCTGATCTTCTACGACAACGGCGGCATCTCGCCGACCAAGCTGCCGAGGCACGGCTCGGCCCCGGTCACGGCCCGGATCGAAGGCGAAATCAGGACCGTCGACGGCTCCCATCCGCCCGCCCTCTCCCATATCCACGCCGAGATCGAGCGCACGATCGAGGTCGACGCCGTCGGCCTCCCGGTCTGCCGGCTGGGCCAGATCGTCGCGACCAGCACCGCCGCGGCGAAGCGCGCCTGTCCCGACGCGATCGTCGGCAGCGGCAGCGCCGAGGTCGAAGTCGCCTTCCCCGAACAGGCACCGTTCTCCTCGACCGGGCCGGTCGTCCTCTTCAACGGCGGCGTCCACGGCCGCACCACCAAGGTCTTCCTGCACGCCTACGTCAAGGTGCCGGCGCCGACCGCGATCATCGTCCCGGCCGAGGTGACCCGCATCGACGACGGTCCCTACGGCCTCGAACTCGAGGCGAAGATCCCGCGGATCGCCGGCGGCGCCGGCTCGCCGGTCAAGTACCACATCCAGATCGGCCGCACCTACACCTACAAGGGCAGGAAGAAGAGCTTCATCACCGCCAGCTGCCCGGCCAGCGTCTACCGGACCAAGGGCCTGGTCCAGTTCTCCGACGGCACCGAAATGGCGGTCAGCCACGTCTTTCCCTGCACTCCCTCGGGATGAGCGGAGCGCCTCGGCGCCCGCCCCTACCATGGCCGTCGTGCGAGCGGCCAAGGAGCTGATGCGGGCGGGGGAGCTCTACCCGGGCGACGACCCGGAGCTGAACGCCGAGCTCGACCGCTGCCAGGCGAAGGTTCGGCGCTCTGAACCGGGTCCCGTACGAGCGGGCGGTCGAGCGGCGGGCCGCGTTCGAGGAGCTGCTGGCGGCGATCGGCGAGGGGACCTTCATCCGGCCGCCCTTCTACTGCGACTTCGGCGACGGGATCGAGATCGGCGCCCGGGTCTTCGTCAACTCCGGCTGCACGCTGTACGACGGGGCGCGGATCACGGTCGGGGACGAGTGCATGCTGGCCGCCGGCGTGCAGCTGATCACCGCCACCCACCCGGTCGACCCGGTCGCCCGCCGGGCGGCCTGGGAGCGGGCGCTGCCGGTGACGCTCGCCGACGGGGTCTGGCTCGGGGCCGGGGCGCTCGTCTGTCCCGGCGTCTCGATCGGCGAGAACACCGTCGTCGGCGCCGGCGCGGTGGTGACGCGCAGCCTGCCGGCGGGCGTCGTCGCCTACGGCAACCCGGCGCGGGTGATCCGCGCGATCGACGAGCGCGACCGGGTCGAGGTGCCGGGGGCGCGATGAGCTTCGGCGGGATCGAGGCGGGCGGGACGCGCTGGCGGTGCGCGGTCGGGGACGGCCCGGACGCGGTCGCGGCCTTCGAGAGCTTCCCGACCACCGCGCCGGCCGAGACGCTCGGCCGGGCGGTCGAGTTCTTCCGCCGCCACGGCCCGATCGAGGCGCTCGGCGTCGGCTGCTTCGGCCCGGTCGAGCTGCGCCGCGACTCGCCCTGGTGGGGGCACGTCACCAGCACCCCCAAGACCGGTTGGGCGGAAGCCGACGTCGCCGGCCCGCTGCGCGATGAGCTGGGGGTCCCGCTCGGGTTCGACACCGACGTCGACGCGGCGGCGATCGGCGAGGGCAGGTGGGGAGCCGGCCACCGCCTCGAGAGCTTCGCCTACGTCACCGTCGGCACCGGGATCGGCGCCGGCGTCGTCGCCAACGGCCGGCCGCTGCACGGCCTCGTCCACCCCGAGGCCGGCCATCTGCGGATCCCCCACGACCGCGAGCGCGACCCCTTTCCCGGCAGCTGCCCGTTCCACGGCGACTGCCTCGAGGGGCTCGCCTCCGGCTCGGCGCTGCGGCAGCGCTGGGGGGCGCCGGGCGAGGAGCTGACCGACCCCGCGGTCTGGGATCTGGAGGCGGACTACCTGGCGCTCGGGCTCGCCAACCTCGTCCTCGTCGCCTCGCCGGAACGGCTGATCGTCGGCGGCGGCGTCGCCGCCACCGCGGGCCTGCTCGACCGCATCCGCGATCGCTTGCCCGGCGCCCTCGGCGGCTACCTCGACGCCCGCGAGCTGGCCGACGGCATCGACCGCTACCTGGTGCCGCCGGCCCTCGGCGAGCGCTCGGGCGTGCTCGGCGCCTTCGAGCTGGCCCGCGCCGCGGGGGCCTAACGCGGCTTGCGGTCGGAGCCTTCCGAATTCGCCTCAGCTTCCGCTCGCTGCACGATCTCCGCGGTTCGAACCTCGAGGCTACGTGATACCGACGTTAGGACCTTCCAGCTGGGGTTGCGCAGTCCCCTCTCGATTCCGGAGAGGTAGGTCCAGTGAACCTCTGCTTTGCCGGCGAGCCGCTCGATCGTCAGTTCCCGCTCGACCCGCAAGGCGCGTATCGCGGCGCCCAGGTGGGCCGCGGTCGGTGGGTCGCCCAGAGCGATGCGGCCAGTCACCTCACTCTTCGGAGCCACTCGCCTCGCCCGCCAGCTGACAGACGTTCATTCCAAAGGCAGCGGCGATCTTGCGAACCGTTTCCCAGCTCGGATTGCGCTTCCTCAGCTCGATCCCGGAGAGGTAGCTGACGTGGATGCCGGCATATCTCGCCAGATCTTCGAGGCTCCACCCACGCTCGGTGCGAAGGATGCGAATCGTCACCCCGAGTTCGTGCGAGGTTGGGTCGGTGCCTGCCACCAACCAAGCTTCGCGCCGCAGCCCTCAGATGAACATAGACTATCGGCTAGTAATCGCAGATCGCGTCAAGGCAGCCGTTGTCGAAAAGTTCTCCCGGCGTCCGCAATGGCGACACGTCATTTGCGCCACAAGGGCTGAGGGAGGGGGAGATTCCGCCACGGTCAGCAACTTCGCACTGACATATGGACGACGAGCGAAGTCAACGAGACCAACTCAACCTCACGGAGCAGGAGCGCATCGTCGAATCTGCCGTTCTCGCACTCATGGTGGAAGCGCATCCGCGGCTCTACACCCTCCCTCGGCTCATAGAGGATGCGACCCGCCACGTCATGGCGCCAGGCGGGGCGGTCACAGTCGAACGAGCGGTTGAGAGCCTGATAATCGTGGAGCTCGTCCACCGCCGTGGACAGGAGCTCGAGCCAACTCCCGCCGCGCTGCGGGCGGGGGAGTTGGAGATGGGGCTTTGAGGGGAAAATGCGACGGCCAGTCTTTCGATGATTCGCTACCGGTGTAGCGTCATCGATCGAACTTACGATCTCGAACCACGGTGAATTCAGAAGAAACCCTGATCCAGGAGGCCGGGCGCCGGCTCGCCGCAGCTGCGCCCGGCGCGAAGGTCATCCTTTTTGGCTCGCGCGCGCGCGGACAGGGCCGCCCCGACTCCGATCTCGATCTGCTGGTGATCGAGCCTGGTGACGTTCCGAACCGGCGTGCTGAGTCGGCGCGGTTGCGGCGCGAGTTGCGCGGGCTCGGTGTGGCCCTCGACCTGATCGTTGTCAGCTCGCGACAGATCGAGGAATGGGGACATTTCAAGGGATCCCTCCTGAACGACGCGCTACACGAAGGCCGAGTCCTTGTCGAGGCCTGACGGAGTGGACCTCGCCCGGGTGCTTGCCCGAAAGGCAGAGGGCGATGCCAAGGCGATGGGGCGGCTCGCTTCGGACCCGGACATCGATGACGAGGCGGTCGGCTTCCATGCCCAGCAGGCGATCGAGAAGTGGCTGAAGGCCGTGCTGGCATTGCGGGGAGCCGAAGAAGCACGCGTCCATGACCTCGGCCGGCTGCTCGAGCTGCTCGCTGCGGTCGGTGTCGAACCGCCTCCGGGGTCCGACTGGCTCGACGAGCTGACTATCTACGCGGTGCCGCTGCGATACGCAGATCTCTTGGACGCCGAGTCACTCGATCGGCAACGTGTGGCCAAACTGGTGGCGACGGTTGGAAGCTGGGCGGCCCGGCAGCTCGGCCCAGCATCCAACTGAGCGTCCACGGCTACTTCGGCGGCTTGCCCTCGCGCAGCATCTCCAGCGCCTTGGCGACGCGACGCTCGCGCGTCTCCTTGCTGAGGCCGAGCAGGAACTCGCCGCGCATACGGGCGACGCTGCCGCGCGCCAGCTGTACCCGTTGACGGTCGCCTTGACCGGGAAGCGCTTGGCGCCTTCGCCGAGCGTCTCCACCTGCTCCTCGTCGAGGACGACCGCGGCGGCCGGCCCGCGCGGCTCGAGCGTGGTGGTGAAGGCGAGCTTGCCCATCTGCGCCGATTGTGCCGGGCTCGGCGGCGATCGCCTTGCGCACGCTCGACTTGCCGACCCCGCTGGCGCCGGTGATCAGCAGCGGCATGGCGCCGATCCTGACACCGTCTCGATAGCTTTGCGGCCGTGACCTCGGACTCGGCAATCGAGGCGACAGGGCTGGTCAAGTCCTTCGGCGAGGTGCGGGCGCTCGACGGCGTCGACCTGACCGCGCCGCAGGGCACCGTGCTCGGCCTGCTCGGGCCGAACGGCGCCGGCAAGACGACCGCGGTGCGGATCCTGACCACGCTGCTGCCGGCCGACGGCGGCAGCGCCCGGGTCGCCGGCATCGACGTCGCCCGCGAAGCGCCGAAGCTGCGGGCGAAGATCGGCCTCGCCGGCCAGTACGCGGCGGTCGACGAGAACCGGACCGGGCACGAGAACCTGGAGATGGTCGGCCGCCTCTACCACCTGCCGAGAGGCGAGCCGGCGCGCTGCGCCGCCGAGCTGCTCGAGCGCTTCGGCCTGGTCGAGGCCGGCGGCCGCCTGGTCCGCACCTACTCGGGCGGGATGCGGCGGCGGCTCGACCTGGCGGCGGCGCTGGTCGCCGAGCCGCCGGTCCTCTTCCTCGACGAGCCGACTACCGGGCTCGACCCGCGCAGCCGGATCGACCTCTGGGAGACGATCGAAGGGCGGGTCGCCGAGGGGACGACGGTGCTGCTGACGACCCAGTACCTGGACGAGGCCGACCGCCTCGCCGACCGGATCTCGGTGATCGACCGCGGCAAGGTGATCGCCTCCGGGACCTCGGACGAGCTCAAGGACCAGGTCGGCGGCGAGAGCCTCGAGATCTCGCTCGACGCCCCTCGATCGAGGCGGCGATCACGGCTCTGCGGCCGATTGCCGCGTCCGAGCCGCGCCCCGAAGCCGGCATCCTCCACGTCCCGGTGGCGCAGCGCGCGGGCACCGTCGCCGACGCCGTGCAGCGCCTAGGCGAGGCCGGCGTCCGGGTCGAAGACATCTCGATGCGGCGGCCGACCCTCGACGACGTCTTCCTCGAGCTGACCGGCCACGCGGCCGAAGAGGACGGCGCCGAGGCGGCGGAGGAGGGGCGATGAGCGGCCTGCGCTACGCGATCTCGGACACCCTCGTCCTCGCCTACCGCAACTTCCTCCGCATCCCGCGGGCGCCCGACCTGCTGATCGCCTTCACCGTCCAGCCGATCATGTTCGTGCTGCTCTTCGCCTACGTCTTCGGCGGCGCGATCCCGACCCCGGGCCAGTCATACATCGACTTCCTGATCCCCGGCATCCTCGTCCGCTTCCGCTCGCTGCCGATGTCGCGCGCCGCCGTCCTCGCCGGCCGCACCCTCGCCGACATCGCCACCAACACGATCTCGATCACCGTGATGCTCGTCGTCGGCGTCATCATCGGCTTCGGCTTCAGCACCAGCTTCCTCGAAATCGTCGCCGGCATCCTCCTCTTGCTGCTCTTCGGCTACGCCTTCTCCTGGGTCTTCGCCTGGATCGGCCTCGTCTCCTCATCCCCCGAGGCGGCCCAGTCGGTCGGCTTCATCGTCATCTTCCCCCTCACCTTCGTCTCCTCCGCCTTCGTCCCCCCGGAAACGATGCCCGCCGCCCTGCAGTGGTTCGCCGAATGGAACCCCTTCTCGATCACCGTCAACGCGGTCCCGCCCTCTTCATCGGCGACCCCGCCGGCAACGCCGTCTGGGGCGCCGTCGCCTGGTCCCTCGGCATCGCCCTCTTCTTCGCCCTGCTGGCGGTCTGGAAGTACAAACGCGCCGTGGTCCGTTAGCGGGCGCGGCGCTCGTCCGCTCAGCGGCACCGGTTTGCTCGCGCCTCCGCCGGGGGTACGGTGAACCCTGATGATCGGAGCGATCCTGCTGGGTCTCGTCGCCGGCTTCGTCGGCCGGGCGCTGGTGCCGAACGACGTCTTCGCGGGGATGCATGGGCCGAAGTCGTGGCTGGTCTCGATCGCGCTCGGGCTGGTCGGGGCGATCGTCGGCTGGCTGATCTTCACCGACCTGCTCGGGATCGGCGACGACGACGTCTTCGACTGGGGCGGACTGCTGAGCGCGCTGATCGGAGTGATCATCGTGCTGGTGCTGGCCGGCTTCCTGGCCCGGCGGCTCGGGGTCGAGACGCCGCGCGACCGGCGGCGAGGCATGCCGCCGCCGCGCCGCTAGCCGGGCCGGGTCCGGGGGCGGTTCGCCTCGCCGAGGACCCGCTGCTCGACCGCCGCGATCTCTTTGCTGCGGGCGTGGAAGAAGGCGCCGAAGGAGCCGGCCAGGGTGGCGACGACGGTGATCGCCCAGAGGTCGAAGAACAGCTCGAGCACCTTGCCGAAGTCGGTCTGCGGGCTGGCGACCGAGGAGGCGGTGAGGAGCTGCGAGGTCGAGAAGATGAAGGCGTCGAAGAGGTCGTGGATTTCGGTGCCCTGGGCGTGGCGCTCGGTGAGGTAGACGACCAGCGTGCTGGCGATCGACATCACCGCCGTCGCCAGGAAGATGATCGAGATCCGGCGGCGCAGGTGGGCGTGGGTCGGGGTCTGGGCGCGGGCCACCGCGATCACCTCCTGGTGCGCGCGGCGGGGGTGGCGACGGCCCTGCATGGCGCGATTATCTGCCCTGCGGCCGGCGGCAGCAGGTGCGGGCCGAGCCGGTCGGGGCCCGCGCCCTCGAACAGGGGTCCAACTGCGGATCGGTCCGCTGCGGTGTGAGAGGCTCCCGCCGTCTCGTCCTCCCGTCCAAAATCTCAGGAGGAGCGCATGAAGAGGGTTCGAGGGAAGCTGACCTACGCGAACGTGATGGCGACGCTCGCCGTCTTTCTGGTGCTCGGCGGCGGCACCGCGCTGGCCGCCGGCGCCTTCACCGGCAAGCAGAAGAAGCAGGTCGGCAAGATCGCGAGCAAGGTCTACAACGCCCGCATCGGCAGAGCCAGTGTCAACCACGCCAACAGCGCCGACATCGCGAGCAATGCGCTCAAGGCGAACGAAGCGACGAAAGCGACCGAAGCGCTGAAAGCGAACAGTGCCACCAGCGCCGACAAAGCGACGACCGCGAACAGCGCGGCGACGGCGAGCAAAGCCGCCGACGCCGAAAAATTCGGCGGCAAGGTTCCCGCCGAATACCAAATGAAGCTGAAAGCCGGCTGCCTGCCGCCATCGGCGATCGCCGGGATCAGCAACGAAGGCGACGTCACCTGCGCCTTCCCGGTGAAAGCGATCAGCGCCAACCCGGTGGCGGGCGAAAACCAACCGATCGAGCTCGGCAACGGCCTGCGCCTGCTCGCCGTCTGCCACGACGGCGGCCTCGTCGAGCTCGCCTTCCAGAACGTCGGCGGCGCAACCGCGGGGCAGATCGGCTGGGTCTCCGGCACCGGTACCGGCGCGGCAAGCGTCGGCCAGGAAAGCCTCTCGGGCGGCAGCGGCGAGAAGGACTTCGTCTACGTCGCGACCTCGGTCGAGGCGCGGATCGTCTACGCGATCTCCAACCAGGTGATGACGATCAACGTCGACGCCCGTGACCTGACCACCTCCTGTGAAGTGCGGGGCACGGTGGAGAGCGCCTCCAGCTAGGAGTCGCTGCGCGTTCCTCCCCTCGCCCGCGTCTGGTGGCGGGCGAGGGGAGCCGGACGCCGCTCGGGGGCGAGGTCGGGCTCCTCGCCGGCGACCGCGATAATCCCGGCATGGCGACCGGGGGCCGCTACCGCTACGACGCGAGCGAGTTTCGCTACGTCTTCGAGCGCCGGTTCGGCTACCTGGCGGGGGTGCGCCGGAACGCCGAGCGCTTCGCGGCGCGGCCGGCGCTGAGCGAGGCGGGCGGCGCCCGCTCCTGGACCTACGCCGAGCTGTGGCGCGACGTCGAGCGGCTGGCCGGTGCCTTCGCCGAGCGCGGCGTGCGGCCGGGCGAGCCGCTCGTCTTCCAGCTCTTCAACGGCCCCGAGTTCGCGCTCTGCTGGCTGGCGGCGCTGCGGCTCGGCGCGGTCGCGACGCCGATCAACTTCCGCCTCTCGGCCGGCGAAACCGCCCACGTCCTCGCCGACTCCGAGCCGGCCGCCTTCGTCTACGACGCGGAGCTGGCGGCGGTCGCCGGCGAGGCGCTCGAGCTCGCCTCCCACCGGCCCGCCTGGACCGCGGTCGTCGGCGGCGGCCCCGGCGAGAGCTTCGAGGCGCTGCTCGGCGCCGACGCCGCGCCGCCGCCCTCAGCGCCGACGGACGCCTGCGGCGAGACGACCCGCCTCTACACCTCCGGCACCACCGGGATGCCGAAGGGGGTCTCGCTCAACGACCGGGTCGAGCTGATGAGCGCCCACGACGTGATCATGCACTTCCCGCTCGCCCCCGACGACCGCACCCTCAACATGACCCCCTGGTTCCACCGCGGCGGCCTCTACTCGGGCGGGCCGAACCCGGTCTTCTACGTCGGCGCTGAGGCGGTCGCGCTGCGCGCCTTCGACCCGGCCGCGGTGCTCGACCTGGTCGCCGCGCGCCGGCTCACCTTCCTGGTCGGCGCCCCGACCAACCTGGCGATGCTCGCCGCCGAGCAGGGCGAGCGCAGCCGCGACCTCGCCAGCCTGCGGGGGATCGTGACGATGGGGGCACCGCTCGAGCGCGAGGCCTGCCTGCTCTACCAGGAGGTGCTGACCGCGCGGATCTTCAACGGCTACGGGACCACCGAGTCGTTCTGGAACACCTTCCTGCGGCCGGCCGACCTGCCCGCGCACGCCGGCTCGGCGGGGCGCGCCTGCACCGACGACGACGTGGTCGTCGCCCGCAGCGACGGCAGCGCCGCCGACCCGGCGGACCCGGTCGCCCGCGACGGCGAGGAGGTCGGCGAGGTCGTGGTGCGGACGCCGAAGGCGGGTTACGCCTACGTCAACAATCCGGAGGAGCAGGCGGCACGCTTCCGTGACGGTTGGTTCCACACCGGTGACCTGGCGACCTGGGACCGTGAGGGTTTCGTGACGATCGTCGGCAGAGGCGACGACATGCTGATCTCCGGCGGCGAGAACGTCCACCCGGTGCAGGTCGAGGAGGTGCTGAACGAGCACCCCGGCGTCGCCGACTCGGTCGTCGTCGGCCTGCCGGACGAGCGCTGGGGCGAGCTGGTCACCGCCTACGTCGTCCCGGCCGAGACGGGCCTCGAGGTCGCCGCGCTCGACGCCCACTGCCGGGCGCACCCGATGCTCGCCGACTACAAGCGCCCCCGCGCCTACCGCCTCGTCGACTCGCTGCCGATCACCGCGACCGGCAAGAAGATGCACTTCCGGGTGCGGGAGACGGCGATCGCCGACGCCGCAGCCGGCCTGCTCGACCGCCCCTAACCCGCCGAGCTGTTCCTTATCCCGGAATAGCCTGGGAAAGGAACAGCTGGACGGGCCCGGCGCGGGCCGGCCGAGCTAGCCGGCCTGCGGCGAGAGCGCGGCGCCCCGCGCCGCCGGCTGCGGCCGCGTCCGCCAGGCCTCGCGGACCACCAGCAGCGCCACGAGGATGATCGCGCTGCCGAAGATCTCGAAGGTCTCCTCGACCCCGAGCGGTTCGACGAGGAGGCCGGCGATCACCGCCGGGATCGAGAGCGAGCCGTAGGCGACCACGTAGAAGGCCGACATCGTCGCCGCCCGGTGCTCGGGCGGGATCGCCACCGAGAGCGAGCGCAGGCCGCCGAGGAAGGCGACCCCGAACCCGGCGCCGGTGATCAGGGCGCCGACGGTGAAGAGCAGGGCCGAGGTGGTCGCCGCCGAGGCGACGATCAGGCCCATCCCGAAGGCCAGCGCCAGCGAGCCGTAGACGGCACCCGCCCAGGGCGCGCTGCGCCCGAAGACGATCTGCGAGACCGAAGCCGCCGAGGCCAGCAGGAAGAACGAGAGGCCGGTGACCAGGTGGTTGTCGGAGCTGTAGACGATCGCCGAGAGCTGCGGCCCGAGCGAGAGGAAGAGGCCGCCGATCGACCACGAGGAGAGCACCGCAAGCGCGGCGAGCAGGAACGGGCGGCGGGCGACCGGCGGCACGTAGGGGACCTCCGGGGTGAGCCGGAAGCGGGCGCCGGGGGCGACCTCGACCGGCTCGCGCAGCCGCCAGGCGAGCGCCAGGGCGATCAGGAAGAGGACCGCCAGCAGCACGTAGGGGAGCACGCGCGGCGCCGGCAGGAACTGGACGATCGCGGCCGAGATCATCACGCCGGCACCGAGCCCGATCGTCGAGGCGACGCCGTTGGCGAGCCCGACCGCGACCGGGTCGCGCCGGGCGTGGAGGTCGAGCAGGGCGGCGCTGGCGGCGCTCAGCACCAGCCCGGTCGCCAGCCCCTGGATGCCGCGGGCGACGAACAGCCAGGCGACCGAGTCGGCGACCATGAAGGGGACGGTGACGGCGGCCAGCGTCGCCAGGGCGACGATCAGCACCGGCCGGCGGCCGACCTCGTCGGAGAGGCGGCCGGCGAGGACCAGGGTGGCGAGGACGCCGAAGGCGTAGGTCGCGTAGACCAGGGTCAGGACCAGCGCATCGAAGTGCCAGAGCTCGGCGTAGGTGCCGTAGAGCGGCGACGGGGTGCCGGAGGCGAACAGCGCCAGGCTGATCGCCGCGGCGGCGAGCAGGTAGGCGGCTGGGCGGGGGAGCGGGTGGCGGGCTGGGGGAATGCTGGTGGCAAGCGGCATCGAGTCGGCACCTCCATCGATATTTCCAAAGTTTTGGAAGTACCACAGTTGTATCATGTCGGTGATGCCGACGACCAGCAAGCGGGGAGGCGAGGCGACGGGCCGCGAGAACGCGAAACGCAGCGAGCGGATCTTTCATCCCGACACCGCCTCGCTCGACCTGGCGACGATCATGCGGACGCTCGGCGACCCGCTGCGGCTCGACATGGTGCGGGCCCTCGGCGACGGCGAGGAGTGGCCCTGCGGCGACCTCTCCGAGCGCCTCGGCCTGCCCGCCTCGACCGCCAGCTACCACATGCGCCTGCTGCGCGAGGCCGGCATCACCCGCAAGCGGGCGGTCGGCACCCAGCACCTGATCAGCCTCCGCCGCGACGACCTCGAGTCGCGCTTCCCGGGCCTGGTCGAGCTGATCACCCGCAGCTAGCTCAGCCGCGGCGCTCAGCGCTGCGTCGTCGGACGGACCACTACCTCCGAGAGCGAGACGCGGTGGGGGAGCGCCAGGCTGAAGGCGATCACCGCGGCGACGTCGTCGGCCTCGAGCGAGCCGATCTTCGCCTGCGCGGTCTCGATCGCCTCGCGCGAGGGGGCGTCGCCGATGTGGCTGGTCAGCTCGGTCGCGACCAGGCCGGGCTCGACGAGGAGGACGCGGACGGCCGGCGCCAGCTCCTGGCGCAGCGCTTCCGACCAGCCGATCATCCCCCACTTGGTCGCGTTGTAGACGGAGGAGCCGCGGCTGGCGGTGCGGCCGGCGAGCGAGGAGACGTTGACGACGTCGCCCTCGGCGCGCCGCAGCTGCGGCAGGAAGGCGGCGGTTGCGTTCAACGCCCCGAGCAGGTTGACCTCGACCATTCGGCGGGTCTCCTCGGCGCGGTCGGCCTCGAACGGCGCCAGCAGCATCTGGCCGGCGCTGTTGACGAGCGCATCGGCGCCGCCCAGCTCCTCCTCAACGCGGGTGGCGACGGCGTCGAGCGCCTCGCGGTCGCTGACGTCGGCGGCGATCGCGACGGCGTCGCCGAGCTCGGCGGCGAGCGCCTCGATCCGCTCGACGCGGCGGGCGAGGAGGACGACGCGGCTGCCGGCGGCGGCCAGCGCCCGCGCGGTCGCGGCGCCGATCCCGCTCGAGGCGCCGGTGACGACGGCGACGCGGGGCCGCGCCGTGGTGCCGCTGCTCTCCATCGCCGCCGAATCTATCGGGAGGCGGGCGGCGGGAGGCGGGGCCGTCGCCGGAGGAGGCGTGGGGGGACGGGCCTAGCGGGAGGCGGGCGCCGCGCCGGCCAGCTCGTAGGCGGCGCGCAGGCCGGTGGCGAAGGCGCGGACCGCGTTCAGCTCCGCCGCGTCCTCGGCCCCGCCGACGACCCGGAAGGGGACGCCGACCTCCTCGAGCAGCGGCACCAGCGCATCGTTCCGCTCCTGCCCGGCGGCGACCACGACCCGCTCCGCCGCGACCAGCTCCCGCTCGCCGTCCTCGGTCTCGATCTCGACCCCGTCCGGTGAGATCCGCCGGTACGAGAGCCCCGTCCGCGTCTCCACCCCGGCCCGCTTCAAAGCGTCGAGCCAGACCCACCGCGTCGTCCGCCCGATCCCCGTCCCGACCCGCCCCGTCCGCCGCATCAAGGTCACCCGTGACGGAGTCCCAGACTGGGATACCGATCTTTTAGCCACCCCAGGGGGGAAAATGTCGGTACCCCGATCTTTTCGCCCCGGCGCTTGGAGGTTGTGGGTGGTGAGGAAGTCCTCGGCGTGCTCGGGGTGGGTGAGGAAGTGGGCGAGGTCGACGCCGATGCCGCCGGCGCCGACGATCGCGACGGAGTCGGCCTCGCCGACGCCGGTCTCGAAGGCCTGCTGGTAGTCGAGGACGGTCGCCTCCTCGGCCCCCGGGATCTCGACCCGGCGAGGGAGGACGCCGGTGGCGAGCACGATGGCGTCGAAGCCGGTCAGCAGCTCGGCGTCGGCGGCGCCGATCGCGCGGCCGAGCTCGACCCCGACCCCGAGCCGCGGCAGCTCCCGCTCGAAGTAGGCGATCGTGCCGCCGTAGTCCTCCTTGCCGGGGACGAGGCGGGCGAAGCGGAACTGGCCGCCGAGCTCCGCGGCCGCCTCGAAGAGCTGGACCGCGCCGCCGAGCCGGGCCAGCGAGCGCGCCGCCTCGAGCCCCGCCGGGCCGCCGCCGATCACCGCGAAGCGCCGCCCGCCCGCGCCCGGCGCGGCTCCGCCGGCGTCCGCCGGGCCGCCGCGCCCCGCGGCGCCCGGCGCGTCGATTCCCGCCGCCCCAGCCGGCAACGGGAACTCGCGCTCGTACCCCGCCCGCGGGTTGACCAGGCACGAGACGTGTCCGTCGACCAGCGACCGGTCGATACACGCCTGGTTGCAGGCGATGCAGATGTCGACGGGCCGGCCGTCGCGTCCCCGCGCGACGATCTCCGGGTCGGCCAGGAACGGCCGCGACATTGAGGCGAAGTCGATCTCCTCGCTCGCCAGCAGCGCCGCCGCGTCCGCGAGCCGGTTGACCCGGTTGCCGGCGATCACCGCCACCGCCGCGCCCGCCGCCCGCTTCACCTCGCTCGCCCACGGCACCCAGACCCCCGGCGGCACCGGCCCCTGCACGGTCGGCACCGGCGATTCGTGCCAGCCGACGCCGACGTTGATCGCGTCGACCCCGGCCGCCGCCAGTGCCGCCGCCAGCTCCAGCACCTCGGGCAGCTCGCGGCCGCCCGGCATCAGCTCGGCCCCGGTGATCCGGAAGATCAGCGGGAAGTCCGGCCCGACCGCCGCCCGCACCGTCGCCGCCACCGCGACCGCGAAGCGCAGGCGCCGCTCGGGGTCGCCGCCCCACTCGTCGTCGCGATGGTTGGTCAGCGGCGAGAGGAACTGGTCGACGAGGTAGCCCTCCGAGCCCATCACCTCGACCGCGCCGAAGCCGAGCTCGACCGCCCGCGCCGCTCCCCGCCCGAAGTCGGCCACCGCCGCCTCGACCTCGCCCGCCGACAGCTCCCGCGGCACCGCCCGCGAGACCCGGCTCGGCACCGCCGAGGGCGCCACCGGCTGCACCCCGAACCCCTCGCCGCTCGCGTAGCGCCCGGCGTGGAAGAGCTGCAGCGCGATCGCCGCCCCCGTCCCCCGCACCGCGCCCGCGACCAGCTCCAGCGCCGCCGCCCCGGCGTCCTCGTTGACCAGTCCGTACCCCGGCCCCGCCGCCCCCTCCCGCGAGACCGCCCAGCCGCCGGTGACGATCAGCCCGGCGCCACCCAGCGCCCGCTCCCGGTAGAAGGCGGCGAGCTGCTCGCCGGCGTCGGGCTCGGCCTCGGTGCCCATGTGCATCGCGCCCATCACGACGCGGTGGGGGAGGGTCAGCGAGCCGATCGTGGCCGGCTCGAGCAGGGCGCCGAGGTCGGCCGACTCAGCCATCCGGCGCGGCGGGCGCCGCGCCGCCGCCGTCCTCGCGCGCCGGCAGCCGCAGCGGTCCGCCGGCGTCGTCGAAGAAGGGCGGCGAGACGATGCTGAGGCCGCCGTCGACGACCAGCGACTGCCCGGTCACGTACTCCGAGCGCGGTTCGAGCAGGAACTCGACGCAGTTCGCGACCTCTTTCACCGATCCCTGGCGCGCCTTCGGGATCTTCGGCAGCACGTCGCGCTCCAGGTCCGGCATCCCCTCGACCTCGTAGAAGTAGGCCGAGGAGTCGGACTCGATGATGCCGCCGTTGACCGCGTTGACGTTGATCCCGAGCGGCGCCCACTCGACCGCCATGTAGCGGACCCAGGCCTCGACCGCGGCCTTGGCGGCGCCGAGGTTGGCGTAGGTCGGGTAGGCGCGGATCGAGCCGTAGCTCGAGAGCACCACGATCCGGCCGCCCTCGTTCATCAGCTCGACCGCCTGCTGGGCGCCGAGCACGAAGGCGCGCACGTTCATCGCGTAGGAGCGGTCGAGGTTGTGGACGCCGAGGTCGCGGATCGCCTTGAAGGAGCTGGCGGCGGCGTTGGAGACGAAGTAGTCGAGCCGGCCGAACTCCTCGCGGCAGGCTTCGAAGAGGCGGTCGATGTCCTCCGGCACCTCCATGTCGGCCTGCACCGCGATCGCCCTGCCGCCCGCCTCCTCGACCCGGCCGACGACCTCGGCGGCGAGGTCCTCGTTGGTCTTGTAGTTGACCACGACCGAGCCGCCCTGGGCCGCCAGCGCCAGCGCCAGGGTGCGGCCGATCCCGCGCGAGGAGCCGGTGATCAGCGCGACCCGGCCGGCCGCGTAGCCGAATTCGCTCACGCCGGCCTCAGGCCCCGCCGGTGCGGTCGCCGGCCGAGCCGTGGAACGGCGCGAACACCTCGCGGGCGATGATCGTCTTCTGGATCTCGTTGGTCCCCTCCTCGAAGCGCTGCGCCCGCGCGTCGCGGTAGACGCGCTCGATCGGGCTCGAGGCCCAGAAGCCGATGCCGCCGTGCGCCTGCAGCGCCTTGTCGGTGACCCGGGTCAGCATGTCGACCGCGGTCAGCTTCGCCATCGAGGAGAGCACCGCCGCCTCCGGGTCGCCGGCCTCCCAGCGCCGCGCCGCGTGCAGCGCCAGCTGCCGCGAGGCTTCGACGTCGGCGGCGTTCTCGGCCAGGGCGAAGGAGATCGCCTGCCGCTGCGAGAGCGGTTTGCCGAAGGTGACCCGCTTGGTCGCGTGCTCGGCGGCCAGCTCCTGCGCCCGCCGCGCCAGCCCGACGCAGGTGGTCGCGACCGCGATCCGGCTCGGGGTGAGGAAGCCGCCGAAGGCGACCTGCAGCCCGGCGCCCTCCTCGCCGAGGCGGTCGGCGACCGGCACCGGGGCGCGGTCGAAGACGAGGTGGGCGTGGTCGGTGCCGCGCACGCCCATCGACTCGCCCATGTCGGTCACCTGCACGTTCGGGGTCGCCCGGTCGACCAGCAGCGCCACCGTCCCCGCCGCCCCGCTCGTCCCCGCCAGCCGCGCGAACAGCAGCCAGCGATCGCAGTTGACGCCGAAGGTGATCAGGTGCTTCTCGCCGGAGAGGTAGTAGGTGTCGCCGTCGCGCTCGACCTCGCAGCGGATGTCGGCTCCGGAGCCGGCGGTCGGCTCGGTCAGGGTGAAGGCGACGGTCAGCTCGCCGGTCACCGCCGGGAGCACGTAGTCGTCGCGCTGCTGCTCGGTCGCGAACTGGTCGACCGAGCGCCAGACGCCGTTGGCGACGTGGACGATCATCCGCAGCGAGGCGTGCGACATCGCGAACAGCTCGAGCAGCTCGAGGTAGCGGGAGAAGGCAATCCCGCGGCCGCCGTAGGAGGCCGGCCCCGCCAGCGACAGGTAGCCGCGCTCGAAGAGCTCAGCCCGCAGCTCCGGTGGCACCGCCCGCTCGCGCTCGATCCGCTCGGTCCAGGCCTCGCCCTGGTTGGCGACGTAGGCGGCGATCTCCTTCTTCAGCGCTGCGAAGCTCTCCTCGTCGAGGTCCTCCGGGGATGCAATCGGTGCCTGGTTCAACTAGCTCTCTCTCCTTAGGGGTCAGCCGCGGCTCGGCGCCCGGTCCGGCGCCTCGGCGCGCAGCTCGCGGGCCCGCTCGCGCAGGACGAACTTCTGGATCTTGCCACTGGGGGTGCGCGGCATCGCCTCGATCTCGACGACCCGCTCGGGCCAGTAGTGGCGCGAGACCTCGCGCCCGTCGAGGAACTCGCGGACCGCGGCCAGGTCGAGATCGCCCTCGCCGCCGTTGCGGACCACGAAGGCGCAGGCGCGCTCGCCGAGCCGCTCGTCCGGCATCGCCACGATCGCCACCTCGGCGACCAACGGGTGCTGGTGCAGCAGCTGCTCGATCTCGGCGACCGGCACCTTCTCGCCGCCGCGGTTGACGACGTCCTTGATCCGGCCGGTGATCCGCAGGTAGCCGTCGGCGTCGATCGTCGCCAGGTCGCCGGTCCGGTACCAACCGTCGGCGGTCATCGCGGCGGCGGTCAGGTCGGGGCGGTCGAGGTAGCCCTCGAAGAGGCAGCGGCTGGTGACCTCGAAGTTGCCCTCCGCGCCGGCCGGCAGTGCCGCGCCGGCGTCGTCGACGATCCGGATCCGGGTGCCGGCCAGCGCCCGCCCGTCGGTCCCCCAGACCTTCTCCGGGTCGTCACCGGGGGCGGCGAGGGCGCCGAGGCAGGACTCGGTCGAGCCCCAGGCGCCGCAGACGGCGGCGCTCAGCGTCTCGGTCGCCCGCTCGGCCAGCGCCCGCGGCACCGCGGCGCCGGTGACGACGAAGATCCGCAGCGCCGGCGGCGCCTCCTCGCCCTCCTCGACGACCCGCACCAGGTCGGCGAGGAACGGCGTCGCCGCCTGGATGAAGGTGCCCTCCCAGTCGCGCAGCGCCTTGGCGCCGCGCTGCGGATCCCAGACGTCCTGGAGGATCTGGGTCGAGCCGAGCGCGAAGCACAGCCACATCCCGTAGAGCAGCCCGGTCTGGTGGGCGAGCGGGGTGGGGATGAAGATGCTGTCGTCGCGGCCGAGGCCGAGGTGCTCGACCTCCATCATCGCCGCCCGGGTCAGCGCGTCGTAGCGGTGCAGGACGCCCTTCGGCTCGCCCGAGGTGCCGGAGGTGAAGAGCAGCTGGGCGAGCGCTTCGGGGTCCGGCTTGCGGGCGGCAATCGCCTCGCCGTCGACCTTCGCCGCGGCCGCGGCGGCGGCGAAGTCGTGCCAGCGGACGCCGTCGTCGTCGGGAAGCTGCCGCGGCCCGGCCGCGGGGTCGGAGCCGACCACCAGCACGTGCTCGAGCGCCAGCTGGTGGCCGGACGCGCCGTTGCCGCCGCTCTCCGCACGGGACCCGGCCGCCGTGCCCGCAGACTCGGCTCCCGCGCCGTTGCGACCGCCGTCCCGCTCCGCGCTCAACATCCGCGCCGTCTCCGCCAGGTGGTCGCGGTTGCGGAAGCGGTCGGCGACGACCAACACCCGCGCCCGCGCCCGCGCCGTCATCTGCGAGATCTCGCGCTCGCGGAAGATCGGCATCAGCGGGCAGCAGACGGCGCCGACCTTCATCGCCGCCAGGGTCAGGACGACGAACTCGCCCCAGTTCGGCAGCTGGTAGGCGACGCTCTCGCCCGGCTCGACCCCGAGCTCGAGCAGCAGCGCCGCGACCCGCTCGGCCTCGGCGTCGAGCTCGGCCCAGGTCCAGGTGCGAGTGCGCTCGGCGCGGACGTCGACCACCGCGGTCTCGTCCGGGCGCTCCGCGACCCAGCGGGCGACCCAGTCGACGATCGAGATCTCCGCCGCCTGGTCGATCGCGATCGACTCGATCGCCCGCTGCCCGGTGCCGCCGGCGGCACCGGCCTCTTCGATCTGGGCGGTCCGCTCGCGGTCGTCGTCGACGCTCAGGTCGAGGCCGATCCCGCGCATGTCGTCGAGGAAGTCGGGATAGGAGATCCGGTAGGCGTGCGGGTAGGTGAGCGAGCTCTCGCCGCGGGCCCGCGAGGCGGCGATCGTCAGCGCCATGTGGACGCGGTGGTCGTTGAAGCTGGAGAGCGGCGAGCCGGTCAGCTCGCCCTCGATCCCGCGCACCACCAGCTCGCCGTCGACCACCTCGACGTCGCCGCCCATCCGGTTCATCTGCAGCATCGAGACGACCCGGTCGGACTCCTTCAGCCGCACGTGCTCGACGTTGCGGAAGCGGGTCTCGCCCTCGGCGAACTGCCCGAGCGCGGCCAGCACCGGCAGCATGTCCGGCATCGGTCGGCAGTCGACCTCGACCCCGCGCAGTCGCAGCCCGTCGTGGCGGATGTGGACGTCGCCGCGCGCGTCGAGCTCGAGCGGCAGCCCCATCTCGGCGACCACGTCCATGAAGTGCGCCTCGGGGTGGTCGATCCGCGCCGCGCTGGTCTCCCGCAGCCCCGGGAAGGCGACGTCGGCGGGGTGCAGCGCGGTCGCCGCCAGCCCGAAGGCGGCGGAGCCGATGTCGGGCGGCAATGTGATCTCGGCCGGCCGCGCCTCCTGGTTCGGGGCGATCTCGAAGCGGCGCCAATCCGCCGCGACCTCGACCTCGAGCCCGAAGTCCCGCATCATGTTGACGGTCAGCTCGACGTAGGGCTGCTCGTTCAGCTCGCCCTCGACCTCGACCACGGTCGGGCCGGTCGCGAACGGGGCGACGATCAGAAGGCCGGAGATCCACTGCGAGAGGGTGCCGGCGATCCGCACCGTGCCGCCGCTCGGGCGCCGCGGTGCGACCCGGATCGGCGGCGTCGCGTGCTCGGCGGAGAGCTCGACCCCGAGCTCGCCGAGCGCCTCCAGCAGCGGTCCGACCGGGCGCCGCTGGAAGTACTTCTGGCCGGTCAGCGTCACCGGCGCGTCGGCCAGCGAGGCGAGCCCGATCATGAAGTAGAGGGTCGTCCCCGAGGAGCCGACCGAGACCGACTCGCGGCTCGGGCTGTAGGGACCGCCGACGACCACGAAGCCGTCCTCGGTCCGCTCGACCGCGGTCCCGAGCCCGGTCAGCACCTCGATCGTCGAGCGCACGTGACGGGCGGCGGTGTGGCCGCTGATCCGCGTCTCGCCCGGCGCCAGGGAGGCGAGGATCAGCGCGCGGTGCGCGTGGTACTTGGAGGCGGGGACCGGAATTTCGCCTTGGAGACGGGATTTCGCCTCCCGGACGTAAAGATGCACTCCGAAACCCTATAAAGACGACCGTACGGCAACCAGCTCGCCAACCCGCTCCTACCGCAGGACCACCCCCGAATAGCGGGGTTCGCCCGGCCGCCTGTGGGGCTCGCGGCGGGGACGGCGGGGCGAACCGCGATAATCGCGGCCGATGAACGTGGTTTTGGGGACCTGGGGCCCCCGCGAAGTCCCCGCCGACGCGTGAGCCAGGCGCGCGACCCAGTCGTGACGGGGCTCGGTGCCCTGACGCCGGTCGGCCTCGACGCGCCGACCACCTGGCGGGCGCTGCTCGCCGGCACCTCCGGCGTCGCCCCGATCACCCTGTTCGACGCCGCCGGCCTGCCGACCCGGATCGCCGGCGAGGTGAAGGGCTTCGACCCGGTCGAGCACCTCGGCGCCAAGCGCGCCCACCGCACCGCCCGCTTCTCGCAGCTGGCGATCGTCGCCGCCCGCGAGGCGGTCGCCGACGCCGGGCTCGGCGAGCTGGAGCCGATCGCCGAGCGGACCGGGGTCACCTTCGGCAGCGCCGTCGCCGGCACCCCGGAGACCGAGCGCAACGTCCGCGCCCTGGTCGCCGACGGGCCGAAGGCGGTCAGCCCCTTCTTCGTCGCCTCGACGATCCCCAACATGGCCGCCTGCGAGGTGGCGATCGACCTCGGCCTGCACGGGCCGGTCAACGCCAGCGCCCTCGCCTGCGCGACCGGCACCTACGCGCTGATGGAGGCGCGGCGGCTGATCCTCGCCGGCGAGGCCGACGTCGTCGTCGCCGGCGGCGGCGACGCCGGGATCAACCTGGCGATGTTCGCCGGCCTCTCCAACATGGGGCCGCTCTCCGAGCGCAACGAGGAACCCGAGGCGGCCAGCCGCCCCTTCGACAGCGACCGCGACGGCTTCGTCTTCGGCGAGGGCGCGGTGGCGATGGTCGTCGAGTCGGCCGAGCACGCCGAGGCGCGCGGCGCCGAGCCCTACGGCCGCCTCGCCGGCGCGGCGCTGACCGCCGACGCCTTCCACATGAGCGCGCCGGAGCCGAGCGGCCGCTACGCGGCGCTGGCGATCGAGACGGCGCTGCAGCGGGCCGGGATCACCCCGGAGGAGCTCGACTACGTCTGCGCCCACGGGACCGGCACCCGCGCCAACGACAGCTCCGAGTCGCGGGCGATCCGCTCCGTGCTCGGCGAGGCCACCGACTCGACCCCGGTCTCCTCGCCGAAGTCGATGGTCGGCCACCTGATCGGCGCCGCCGGGGCGATCGCGGTGATGGCCTGCCTGCTGGCGATCCGCGACGGCGCCGTGCCGCCGACCATCAACCTCGACAACCCCGACCCCGACTGCGACCTCGACCACGTCGCCAACGTCGCCCGCGAGGCCCCGGTCCGCGCCGCGATCGCCAACGCCTTCGGCTTCGGCGGCCAGAACTGCGTCGTCGCGGTGACCGCGCCCTAGCTACCGGGCTCTCCGCGCCGGCGGCACTCCTGGCTCGGTTCAGATCCCCCAGTACCAGTAGCCGCCGCCGCGTTCGAGCACCCGGTGGTCGTGGATCAGGCGGCCGCCGTAGCGGAAGACGATCGTCATCCGCGTGAAGTGGCCGTGGCGGGGGCGGCTCGCCCGCAGCCTGGCGCGCGAGCGGTGGAAGTGGCCGTCGGCGCAGTCGGGCCGGCAGTCGTTGGTGAAAGCCCAGCCCCTGCCGAAGGCCGAGCGGGCGGTCCAGCTGCGCCAGTGGATGCCGCGCAGGAAGCCGGTGCCGTCGCCGGTATAGGAGACGGTGTTGGGGCGGACCTGCATTTCGTGGCCCGGTTCCTGGGTCGCCAGCGTCGGCAGTGAGCCGGCGGCCGCCGGGCCCGCGGCAAGCGCCAGGGCGAGCGCGCAGAGCGCCGCCACGGCGAGGAGCGATCTGGCCGAGATCACCCGGCGATCGTAGCCGGATTCAGAGCGCCCGGCGATAGACCCGGTACTTCTTCACGACCCGCCCGTTCATCGCTTCCAGCCCCGAGTTCATCGCGTGGTTGGTCTCGAGGATGAAGCCGGCCTCGCCGTGTTTCAGCGGCGAGCGGGTGGCGGCTTCGAAGTGCTCGACGTAGAGCAGCGCCGCGACGCCGGTGTGCTGCCACTCCGGCTTCACCCCGAGGAAGCCGACCCGCAGCCGGTCGGAGGTCTTGTTGCGGCGCAGGAAGTGCCACCAGCCGAACGGCAGCAGCCTGCCGTCCATCCTGCGCAGCACCTGGTTGGCGTCGAGCAGGGTGATCGCCATCGCGATCGTCTCGCCGTCCTTTTCGGCGACCATGAACCATTCCGGCACCCAGACCAGCTGCAGGTCGAGCGCGTAGGTGTCGAGGTCCTTCTTCGAGTAGGGGACGAAGCCCCAGTTCTCCGACCAGGCCGAGTTGTAGACGTCGGCGAAGCGGTCGAGGTCGGCGCGCAAGCTGCGGCGCGTCATCTTGCGGATCGTCACCCCGTACTTGGTCCGGCAGCGCTCGGCGAGCTTCTCGATGATCGGCTTCATCTGCGCCCGGTCGTCGATCGAGAGGTCCCAGGAGAGCAGGTCCATCGCCTTCTCCATCCCGGCCGCCTCGACCTGGCGCTGGTAGCGGGGCGGGTGCCAGTTCTGGCGGATCAGCGGTTCCAGCTCGAAGCCCTCGATCAGCACCCCGGCCTCGTCGTTCAGCGAGAAGTCCATCGGCCCCAGCATCTCGGTGCAGCCGCGGGCCCGCAGCCAACCCTCGGCGGCGTCGAGCAGCGCCGCCAGGATCGCCGGGTCGTCCTCGAACTCGAGGAAGCCGAACATCCCGGTGCGGGAGTCGTGGAAGCGGTTGTAGGCGAAGTCGATCTGGGCGGTGATCCGCCCGACCACCCGCCCGTCGCGCCGCGCCGCGAAGTACTCCGCTTCGCCATGGCTGAAGTAGGGATGGAGGCGGCGGTCGAGGAACAGCCGTCGCTCCAGCCGCAGCTGCGGCACCCAGGGGGTGCCGGCGTGCAGGCGGTAGGGCAGGTCGACGAATTCGCCGATCGCCCGCCGCCCCTTGACCGTCTCGATCTCGATCGCCACCGCGGGCACCCTATCCGCCCGATATAAGTGGCCCGTGGTGGACCCCGAAGCAGGCGCCGCCGGCCTCGCCGCCTACGCCGCGGCGCGCGGCCTCGAAGTCGTCGAGGGCAAACGGCTGCCGCGGACGACGCCGCTGCTCGCCGAGGGCGAGGTCCACGCCGTCGACGCGGTCCTCAGCGGCTGGCTCGCGACCTACGTCGAAGCGCAGCTGGCGGTCGTCAGCCGGGCCGAGGGCAGCTTCACCGTCGCCGTCACCCACGTGCCGAAGGCGAAGCGCTTCGTCCCCTGGATGCTCTGCCACCGGGTCGAGGACGAGGGATTGCTCGGCCGCGCGGCGGCATCGCTGGTCGGTGGCAACGACCGCGTCGACCTCGGCAGCGCCGAGCTCGACGCCCACTACCGCGTCTACGCCGATCCGCAGCGCGACGACGTCTGGCTGCACGAGCTGTTCTCGCCGGCCTTCGTCGTCTACCTGATCGAACGCGCCCCGACCGGGCTCTCGTTCGAGTACGTCGAAGGGACGCTCTGCGTCAGCCTCGCGGGCGTCAAGACCCTGACCGAGGACCTCGACGGCCTCCGTGACGCCACCGTCGAATTGGTCGCCAAGCTCCGCGCCGAGATCCGCGAGCGCCTCGGCGAGGCCCGGGGCCGCTCCGCCTCGACCCCGCCCGGCTATCCCGCGCCGGAGTCCTCCGGCTCCTGATCCGCGGCCCGGGCGAGCAGCAGCAGCCAGACGCCGAAGACGACCTGGTCGACCCGCTGGAAGGCGCCTTTGACTTCGTCGACGCCGTGGCTCAGGTAGCTGGCCCCGGTGACGATCGTCAGCAGCAGCCAGAGGGCGCCGAGCGCGAGCGTGACGTTTCCGAGTGTCCGCATCGAGGTTGCCGTTTGACCCGAATAGCGGGTCGAAAGGCAACCTCGACGGAGGCCCCAGCCGATGAGGGCGAAGGCGAGGACGGTGGCGCCGATTTCGCCGCCGGTGGCGACCGCGTGGATCACGTCGAGGTCGTCCTCGCGCAGCGAGCACCTCGCTTCCAGGCCTTCGGCGCAGCTGAGCGGGGCGGCGCTGGCGACGACGATCAGGGCCCCGGCCGCCAGCAGCGCCCAGAGCCCGCGCCGGGTCCACGTCCGCCGCTCCCCCAGCGGGCCGGCCGAGCAGGACCGAGGCGTAGGCCATCACCGCCACTCCGGAGGCGACGCCGAGGGCGACGAAGATCCCGCCCGAGCTCTCCGAGCGGGTCGAGAGGTCGCTGATCCAGGAGGCGTCGAAGTTGGTCCGATCGGCGAGCAGGTCTTCGAGGACCCAGTAGTTGCAGAGCAGCGCCGCGGCCCAGGCCGAGGCGAGCACGAGCGTGCGGGAGCGGGTCACTTGGGGTCGTAGAGGAAGGGGTTTATCCAGGCTCGGAACGGGCGGGCGAACTCGAAGGTCAGCTGGTACACGTCTTCGACGGTCCGATGCAATCGGATTGGAGAGACCGCTTCGTAGTCGTGCTCGAGAAGGTTTCGGACGACCTGAGCTTTCCGCAGCCGACGGGCGACCGAGGGGTCGGTCACGCCGGCGTCTCGCAGCGCGGCGAAGCTGCGATCGGCTCGCCCGCCGTGCGCGGAATCCGGTGGCTCGAGGCATGCCAACTTCACACCCGCGATGGCGAGTTCGGCGAGCATGTTCTGCACCCGGGTCATCGCCCGTTCGAGCGCCTGCGCCTGGTTGTAGACATCGATGTCGGCGGTCGGCGCGAGTGCACTCTTCAGCGCTCGGAGTTCGAAGTCATCGCCGAAGGCCCGCATAGCGTTGTCCAGCGCGAGGTGTTGCCGCGGCAGACCATCGATCAGATCGATGATTTCCTGGCGCCGCCTGCGGACCTCGACCCGTCGTCGCTCCTGCGGGCTCATCGTGCCAGGAAGCGGTCGAGCTTTGCCAGCGCTTGCTCGCGTTGCCGCCGATAGGCGCGGTCCGCCTTGCGCGTCAGCTGCTCCGATTCCGCGCTCAGCTTCGGCCAGAGGTCGATTCGGTCGATCAGGACCCGGCCCTCCTCGACGGCCATCGCGAACAGGGTCGAGTTGGCTTCGGCGCTCTCCAGGGTCAGGACGTCGACGTCGCGGCCGAGCGTCTCCTCGATCCGACGCTGCAGATCGAATCGGCGCTCCCACGACGGGTCCCGAAGCACGACCAGCAGGTCGACGTCGCTGTCCTCACCGTCGTCGCCGCGGGCGGTCGAGCCGAACAGCAGCGCGAAGCGGACGTTGGGCTCGGTGCGGAGAACCGCCCGCAGCTCGCCGAGCAGCTGCCAGCGCTGGCGCAGGTACTGCGCCTCGCCCAGCGGCAGCCGCAGCTTGCGCGGCGAGATCCGCTCGGCCCGGACGGTGCCCTGGTTGGCCGCCCGCCGCAGGGTGCGCTCGTCGACTCCCACCTCCTCGGCCAGCATCGCGAGCTCGCTCATGTGTCCATTGTACCGCTCTCGTGTGTCCGTTAATCGATGCTCGTGTGTCCGTTGGCGGTCACCGCCGCCCACCCTGGCAGGATTCCGGCGCATGAGCCCGCGCGGCCCGGACCGCGGCAACCTCGACGCGATCCTCACCACCGCCGCGCACGATCGCAAGCGGCTGGACTCGGGCGCCCTCGGTGCCTTCAGCCTCACCCTGCTCGGCGTCGCCAGCGTCGTCGGCGCCGGCATCTTCGTCGTCACCGGCGACGCCGCCGCCCACTACGCCGGCCCGGCGGTGCTGATCAGCTTCGTCCTCGCCGGGATCGTCGCCGGGCTGACCGCGCTCTGCTACGCCGAGCTCGCCTCCTCGATCCCCGCCGCCGGCAGCACCTACTCCTACGCCTTCGCCGCCTTCGGGCCGTTCGTCGGCTGGTTCATCGGCTGGGACCTGTTGCTCGAGTACCTGTTCGCCGCCTCGACCGTCGCGGTCGGCTGGTCCGGCTACCTGGTCAGCCTCTGCAGCTCGATCGGCATCCACATCCCGCACGCGCTCGCCAACGCCCCGTTCGGCTCCAACCACGGCGTCGTCAACCTGCCGGCGCTGGCGATCATGCTGCTCACCTCCGGCGCCCTCTACCTCGGCACCAGGGAGTCGGCGATCGCCAACAACCTGATGGTCGGGCTGAAGCTGCTGATCCTGGTCGTGGTGGTCGTGGTCGGCGTCTTCTACGTCTCCTCCGCCAACCTCGAGCCGTTCGTGCCGCCCCACCAAGGCGGCTTCGGGGACTTCGGCTGGACCGGCGTGCTGCGCGGCGCCGGCATCGTCTTCTTCGCCTACATCGGCTTCGACGCGGTCTCGACCGCCGCCGCCGAGGCGCGCAACCCGCGCCGCACGATCCCGATCGGCCTGCTCGGCACGGTGCTGATCGCGACCGCGATCTACATCGCGGTCGGCTTCGTCCTCACCGGCATGCTCGACTACCGCAAGCTCGGCGTCGCCGACCCGATCGCCGCCGCCGTCCAGTCGGCCGGCCCCAACCTCGAGTGGCTGCTGCGCGCCACCGACGTCGCCGCCGTCGTCGGCCTCGCCTCGACCGTGCTCGTCACCCTCTACGGGCAGACGCGGATCTTCATGCGGATGTCCGAGGACGGGATGCTGCCGCCGGCCTTCGGCAAGGTCGGGGCGAAGACGAAGACGCCGCACTTCTCGATCCTCGTCTGCGGCGTCGCCGGCGGCACCGTCGCGGCGCTGGTGCCGCTCTCGGTGCTCGGCGAACTGATCTCGATCGGGACCCTGCTCGCCTTCATCATCGTCTCCTCCGGCGTCGTCGTTCTCCGCCGCCGCTACCCGGACCTCGAGCGCCCTTTCCGGGTGCCGGCGCTGCCGCTGGTCGCGGCGGCGGCGATTCTCTCCTCGCTGGCGCTGATGGCGACGCTGCCCGGCGCCACCTGGATCCGGCTCGCGGTCTGGGCACTGATCGGGATCTGCATCTACTTCACCTACGCCCGCGAGCACAGCAGCGCCAGGATGCGGGCGATCGCGGCCGAGGAGCCGGCGGCGCCATGACCGCCGCGCCGAGCCGCTTCAGCCCGTTCCGCGGCGCCGGCCGCAACGCCGACCTCGGCGCCCTGCACGAGACCTTCTTCATCGCCGCGGTGACGACGATCCTCTGCATCCGCACCCAGCTCTGGCTGACCAACTACCCGCAGCTCGGCGGCCACGGCCTGCACATCGCCCACCTGCTCTGGGGCGGCCTGCTGATGGTGATCGCGATCGCGATCCTGCTCAGCCTGCTCGGCCGCCGCGCCCGCTGGCCGGCGGCGCTGATCGGCGGGATCGGCTTCGGCTTCTTCATCGACGAGCTCGGCAAGTTCATCACCGCCGACAACAACTACTTCTTCAAGCCGGCGGCGGGGCTGATCTACCTCGTCTTCGTCACCTTCTTCCTCGTCTCCCGCGCCTACCAGCGCCACCGCGGCCTGAACGAAGGGGAGCGGGTCCGCAACGCGATCGAGCTGATCGGCGAAGCGGCGATCGCGCCGCTGCGCCAGGGCAGCCGGCGGCGGGCGCTGGCGCTGCTCGCCGAGGTGCCGGCCTCGAACCAACTGCGGGGGCCGCTGGTCGGCCTGCTCGAGGGGCTCGACGCGGCCCCGGACCCGAACCCGCCCTGGTTCGCCCGCGCCGCCGCCAACGTCGGCCACCGCTACCGCCGGTGGGCCGAGCGGAGCTGGTTCCACCGCGTCGTGATCGGCGTCTTCCTGTTCTGGGCGGCGACCGAGCTGCTGACGATCGTCGGCCTGGTGCTCGGCGGCGAAGGCGACTCGCTCGCCCACCTCAGCTTCGTCAACGTCGCCACCCTCTGCTCGACCGCGATCTCCTGCGCCTTCGTCCTCGTCGGCCTGGCGGCGCTCCTCCGCGGCGAGCGGCTGCGCGCCTACACCTGGATCGCGCGGGCGCTTTTGGTCTCGATCTTCGTCACCCGCGTCTTCACCTTCGTCGAGTCCCAGTTCGGCGCCGTGATCGGGCTCGGCTTCGACGTCCTGCTGCTGATCTCGGTCCAGTTGATGGCCGGCCAGGAGCGGCGCCGGCTGGCCCCCGCCGAGCACGGCCTGGCTCCGGAGCGGGGGAGCCCCTCGATAGCATCGCCGCCATGACGACCTGCGTTGTAACTGGTGGCGCCGGCTTCCTCGGCTCCCACCTCTGCGAATACCTGCTCGGCAAAGGCCACCGGGTGATCTGCGTCGACAACCTCGAGACCGGCTCGCTCGAGAACATCGAGCACATCCGCGACGAGAGCTTCGACTTCCGCCACGTCGACATCATCGACGAGGTCGAGATCCCCGAGCCGGTCGACTTCGTCTACCACCTGGCCTCGCCGGCCAGCCCGATCGACTACCTGCGGCTGCCGCTGCACACGCTCAAAGTCGGCTCGCAGGGCACCCACCACATGCTTGGCGTCGCCAAGTACAAGCGCGCCCGCTTCCTGCTCGCCTCGACCAGCGAGGTCTACGGCGACCCCCAGGTCCATCCGCAGCAGGAGGACTACTGGGGCCACGTCAACCCGATCGGCCCGCGCGGCGTCTACGACGAGGCGAAGCGCTACGCCGAGGCGCTGACGATGGCCTACCACCGCCAGCAGGGCGTCGACACCGCGATCGTCCGCATCTTCAACACCTACGGCCCGCGGATGCGCGCCCACGACGGCCGCGCGATCCCGACCTTCCTGCGGCAGGCGCTGCAGGACCGGCCGCTGACCGTGTTCGGCGAGGGCAGCCAGACGCGCAGCTTCTGTTACGTCGACGACCTGATCCGCGGCATCGTCGCGCTCGCCGAGTCGGGGGTCCACATCCCCGTCAACATCGGCAACCCGAACGAGTTCACGCTGCTCGAACTCGCCGAAGCGGTGATCGAGGTGACCGAGTCGAAGTCGGAGATCGTCTACGAGGCGCTGCCGACCGACGATCCGCAGCAGCGCCGCCCGGACATCACCCGCGCCAGCGAGCTGCTCGGCTGGTCGCCGGCCGTCCAGCTGAACGACGGGCTGCGGCGGACGATCGACCAGGCCGGGCTCGAGCGGCTGGTCGGCGCTGGGGCGTAGTTCGGGGCGTCGCGGGACTTCGGGCTCGAGGCAGAGGTCTGCGGGAGGGCGGGTGGGGGTCGGGGGACCCTCCTCTCTCGGTCTGTCGTCGATGGGAGTAAGCAAGCTGTCGCCCGGACCGCCGTTCTCCTCAACCGCAAAACGTTCGGAGGGTCCCCCGACCCCCACCCGCACAGATGTCTAGCTGCAATACACCGAAGCACGGAAGCTTCCAACCGCAAACGCCCGCAGCTCCTCTCGTTAGCTGCGGGACGTTGCGAGGGTGCCAGCCGATTCGTTGGCGAGTGTCGGGGTCCCTCCCCCGGACACTCAAGAAACAACGAAGTTGCGTTTCTGTCCGGGGGGAGGGACCCCGACGCTCGCCCCCACCAAACCCTGATCCCACGAAAAAGGGCGGCCCGCAGGCCGCCCCTTTCGTAGATCCTGATCGCTTACGCGACCGCTACTGAGCCTGTCCCGAGAACGAGACGAGCCCGAGCTGCTGACCACCGACGATCGCGTTGTCTTTCGCGAACGTTTCGCCAGCCGGTTTGGCCGTGGCCAGTTTGGCTTCCGCGGCGACTTTCTTTTTTTCCGCTTCGTCTTTTTTAACTAGCGCTTTGGCGCCTTTGTCTTCCGCTTCGGCTTGTTTGATCGCCGCTTCGGCGAGTTTGCCTTCGCCCGCGAGTTCCACGGCTTCTTCGCCGAGTTTTTTCGCTTCCGCGCCGAGTTGTTCGGCTTCCGCGCCGAGTTTCTACGGCTTCTTCGCCGAGCGCTTTGGCTTCGAGTTCTACCGACCCTTTTTTGACTTCCGAGGCGACCTTGACGAAGCCGTTGAGGACTTCGCCGCTGACCGCCTGCAGGACCGCATTGCTGTTCTGCACCGCGACCGAGCGGGTGTTCGGATCGGCGATCACGCCGCCGATCGTGACGTCGGCGACCGAGCTGCGGCCGAGCGCCCCGAGGTTCAATTCTTTGCTCGCGGTCGAGGTCGCGCTGACTTCAACCGTGATGGTTTTCGCCTGCAGGTCGTACCAGAGCCCGCCGAGCGTGATGTTGGTGTCGAGCGAGTTGCCAGCGATCGACAGTTTCTGGACGAGCGAGAAGCCGCCTCCGGACTGCACGGTGCCCGCGGTCCCGGTCGGGGCGAAGGTGCCGCCCGTGATCGGGAACGAGTAGGTGTTGCCGGGCAGCGTCGTGGTCCCCGTGAGGGTTTCGATTTTCACCTGCGAATTGGTCAGCTTGGTGACCAATTCCGAGTTGAGGGCGACGGTCATGCTGCCGCCCGGGATCAGCGTCACCGTGGTCGGCTGGTCCTGAGAGGCGGACTTGCCGATCACCTTGTTCTTCAGGAACGGCTTCGGCTTGCCTTTGGCGAAGCCGAGCTGCTTGTTCAGCTGCTGCGCCGCGGCGTTGGTCAGCTGCAGCTTCTTGAGGTTGACGTTGACCCCGAAGCCGTTGCGTTTGTAGCTCAGCCCGCTGGTTTTCGCGACTTTGACCTTCTTGCCGCTGATTTTGCCTTCGAGCGAGCTCTTGCCCGTGTTGAGGACGAGGCCGTTGACGGTCGCGGTCTTCTTGCCGGCCTTGAACTTGAGGCCGCCGCTGAGGGTGAGGGTGCCGAGGCCGTTGGTCGGGTCCATCGAACCGCCGGTGACCTTGAAGGTGACCTTCTGGCCCTTGACCTTGGTCGGCTTGACCTTCTGGATCTTGATCCCGAAGGTGTTCAGGTACTTGGTCCAACCGTTGTTGAGGGTGACGGTGGTGGATCCGTTGGCAACCGGGTCCGGGGCTGCCGAGGCAAGGGGAGCGAAGGCGAGCATCGCGATCAGTGCGGTCGCCAGGACGGCGACCGGCGCCAGCCCCCGAGCCTTGCGTGGCTGGGTAACTTCGGACATATAGGTGTTTCCTCCGTTGGTTGCCGCCCCCTGCTGTCCCTGAAGGCAACTTGCGGCAAGTCGATTGTGGTCAAGCCTATTTCAGGCAACTACTTGTTAACAACCCGGCTGCCCGGCCAGGGATGCGCTGGGCGCAAATCTGCAGCGGCCGGCCCGCGCGGCCCCGCCCCAATATCCTTGGCGGCGATGAACCCCGCGCACGGCTCGGCGGCCGAGGACGTCCACCGCACGATCGCCCCGCTGGTCGGGCCCGACGACGAGCGCGTCTTCACTGACTCCGGGATCGAGATCGAGGCGGTCTACGACGAGGGCGACGTCGCCCCCGGCCTGCAGGAGCGGCTCGGCGAGCCCGCATCGCCGCCCTTCACCCGCGGCATCCACGAGCGGATGTACCGCGACCGGCTCTGGACGATGCGCCAGTACGCCGGCTTCGCCTCGCCCGAGGACACCAACGAGCGCTACCGCTACCTGATCGAGCACGGCTCGACCGGCCTCTCGATGGCCTTCGACCTGCCGACCCAGCTCGGCCGCGACTCCGACGACCCGCTCTGCAACGGCGAGGTCGGCCGCACCGGGGTCCCGATCGACACGATCGAGGACATGCGGATCTGCTTCGACCAGATCCCGCTCGACTCCGTCTCCACCTCGATGACGATCAATGCGCCCGGCCGCGGTCCTGCTGCTGCTCTACGAGCTGGTCGGCGAGGAGCAGGGGGTGCCGAGCGAGAAGCTGCGCGGCACCGTCCAGAACGACGTGCTGAAGGAGTACATGGCCCGCGGCAACTACATCTACCCGCCCGGGCCGACGATGCGGCTGACCACCGACATCTTCGAGTACTGCCGCGAGAAGGTGCCGAAATGGAACACGATCTCGATCTCCGGGTACCACATCCGCGAGAAGGGCTGCTCGGCGGTGCAGGAGGTGGCGTTCACGCTCTCCAACGCGATCGCCTACGTCGAGGCGGCGCTCGAGCGCCGCCTCAAGATCGACGAGTTCGCCCCACGCTTGGCGTTTTTCTTCAACTGCCACAACAACGTCTTCCAGGAGATCGCCAAGTTCCGCGCGGTGCGGCGGATGTGGGCGAAGATCGTCGCCGAGCGGTTCGGGGCGCAGGACCCGAACTCGATGAAAATCCGCTTCCACACCCAGACCGGCGGGGTGACGCTGCAGGCGCAGCAGCCCGAGGTGAACATCATCCGGGTCGCCCTGCAGGGCTTCGCCGCGGTCGCCGGCGGCACCCAGTCGCTGCACACCAACGGCTTCGACGAGGCGCTGGCGCTGCCGACCGAGCGCTCGGCGCGGATCGCGCTGCGCACCCAGCAGGTGCTCGCCTACGAGTCCGGCGTCGCCGACACCGTCGACCCCTTCGCCGGCTCCTACTTCGTCGAGTCGCTGACCGACGAGGTCGAAGCCCGGTCCTGGGAGCTGATGGACAAGGTCGCCGAGCTGGGCGGCTCGGTCGAGGCGCTGGAGTTCATGCAGCGGGAGATCGAGGAGTCCGCCCACAGCTACCACGAGCGCTACCGGAGCGGCCAGGACGTGATCGTCGGGGTCAACAAGTTCGTCACCGACCAGGTCGACGACGTCGACATCCTCCGGGTCGACCCTGAGGCCGAGCAGCGCCAGCTGGCGCGCCTCGCGGCGTTCAAGGAGCGTCGCGACGGGGCCGCGGTCGAGGCGAAGCTGGAGGAGCTGCGGGCGGTCGCCAACGGCGAGGGCAACCTCCTGCACCCGATCCGCGCCGCGCTCGCCGCCGACGCCTCGATCGGCGAGGTCTGCGGCGCGATGCGCGACGTCTTCGGCGAATACCAGGGCGGCGCCTTCTTCTAGATCCAGCGCGTCAGGCCGGCCGCAGCAGCTCGTGCTCGATGACGATCTGCAGACCGAGCGTCTTGTAGCCGACCGAGTCGAACAGCACGACGACGCGGTCGTCGTCGTAGCGCTGCACTTCGCCCGCGCCCCACTCGCGGTGGGCGACCCGGGCGCCGATCGCGAACGGCCGCGGCGTCCCGTCGGCGTGGACCAGCCCGGCGTCGCAGTTGTCGCAGTTCCAGCACGGCACCGCGTGCTCCTCGCCGAAGTAGCTGAGGACGTGGTCGCGCCGGCAGCCGCGGGTCTCGGCGTAGCCGCGCATCATCTCGAGGCGCGAGCGCTCGAACTCGCGTTGCCGCTCGCTCGCCGCGGCGCCGGCCGCGATCGCCTCGGCGAGCGGCGGCGCGTCCCCCCGCCGCGCCACCTCCCCGTCGTCTCCGACCGCCAGCCAGCCGGCCTCCTCGAGCCGGTTGACCGCCTCCAGCAGGCGGCTGCCCGAGAGGTGCAGCTCATCCCCCAGCTGCGGCGGGTCAACCGCGTCGCCGTGCGCCTCGACCGCCTTCGCGACCGCCGCCAGCTGGTCCGGGTCGACGCCGCCGGCGCCGCCGAAGAAGCGGCGGATCGCTTCGTCCTCGGGCTGGTAGAAGACGCACGCCGTGGCTGGCTCGCCGTCGCGCCCCGCACGGCCGACCTCCTGGTAGTAGGAGTCGAGCGAGTCGGAGACGCCGGCGTGGAAGACGAAGCGGACGTTCGGCTTGTCGATTCCCATCCCGAAGGCGGTGGTGGCGACGATCACCTCGACCTCGTCGTCCATGAAGGCGTCCTGCAGCGCCCCGCGGCGGCGCGCCGGCAGCCCCGCGTGGTAGGCCTCCGCCCGCACCCCGGCCCCGCTCAGCTCCGTCGCCAGCTGCTCGGCGCCGCGGCGGGTGGCGATGTAGACGATGCCCGGCTTGGCGGCGGCGGCGACCGCCGCCGCCAGCGCCCTCTCCTTCGCCGGCGCGTGCGAGAAGCGCCGCACCGCCAGGTGCAGGTTGGGGCGGTCGAAGCCGCGCACGATCAGCTCGGGGTCGCGCATCCGCAGCCGCGCGACGATCTCGCGCCGCACCGGCGGCGCCGCGGTCGCGGTCAGCGCCAGCACGGTCGGCTCGCCGAGCCGCTCGGCGAAGGCGCCGAGCCGCAGGTACTCAGGCCGGAAGTCGTGCCCCCACTCGCTGATCACGTGCGCCTCGTCGACCACCAGCAGCCCCGGCCTCGCCGCGGCCAGCTCCGCGATCACCTCCTCCTTCGCCAGCTGCTCCGGCGCCAGCAGGACGAACTCGCGCTCGCCGCTCCGCAGCCGCTCGAACAGCTCGCGCTTGCGCCTCGCCGAGATCGTCGAGTTGAGCTCGGCCGCCTCGCCGGGCGGCAACTTCTCCTCCATCGCCTCGACCTGGTCGCGCTGCAGGGCGATCAGCGGCGAGACGACGATCGTCGGCCCCGCGACCAGCTCGCCGGCCAGCTGGTAGATCGCAGACTTGCCGTAGCCGGTCGCCATCACCGCCAGCGTGTCGCGGCCGCCGGCGACCGCCGCGATCGCCTCCAGCTGCCCCGGCCGCAGCCGCTCGAGCCCGAGCGCCGAGCGGGCCAGCTCGCGGATCTGCCTCGCGCTCGCCACCGGCGCCGAGCCTACCCCGGCGCCCCCGGCGGCGCCCCGGGAGCCCCCTGAAAGCTCCCTCCCAAGGCCCTGTTCGAGGCAGGAACGGCGGCGTCGTGGAAGAACGCCCAGCCATGATCGAGGCATCGAGGACCCTGATGAAGTCCGAACCCGAGCTGGTCGAGCTGGTGGCGGCGGTCGACGGAGTCGAGGTGACGATGGCCGCCAAGGGCTTCGGCACCCGGGTCGAGCTGCGCGCCGTCGAGCAGAGCGGCCTCGGCGCCGCCGACCTCGAGGCGCTCCTCGACCGCTTCGCCGAACCCCAGCGCCGGCCCTTCAGCTGACGCCGCGGGGCAGCCGGGAGCCCGCGCAAATAGAATCCGCCCGCGCTCCCCCGGAGCCGCTGCCGCCATGCGTGAGAAGAACCCGATCACCCACGAGGAGAAGCTCGCCTACCTGCGCGAGCTGCGCGAGGCGGCGATCCACTCCGCCTCCGAGGAAGCGGTCGAGAAGCAGCACGCGAAGGGCAAGCTGACCGCCCGCGAGCGGATCGAGAAGCTGCTCGACCCGGGCTCCTTCGAGGAGCTCGACACCTTCGTCCGGCACCGGACCTACGACTTCGAGATGCAGAAGAAACGGCCCTGGGGCGACGCCGTCGTCACCGGCCACGGGCTGATCGAAGGAAGGACCGTCTTCGTCTTCTCCCAGGACTTCACGGTGTTCGGAGGCAGCCTCGGCGAGGTGATGGCGGAGAAGATGTGCAAGGTGATGGACCTCGCCGCCGAGGTCGGAGCGCCGGTGATCGGCATCAACGACTCCGGCGGCGCCCGGATCCAGGAGGGCGTCGTCTCGCTCGGCGCCTACGGCGACGTCTTCGCCCGCAACGTCAAATGCTCCGGGGTGATCCCGCAGATCAGCCTGATCATGGGCCCCTGCGCCGGCGGCGCCGTCTACTCGCCGGCGATGACCGACTTCATCTTCATGGTCAAAGAGACCTCGCACATGTTCATCACCGGCCCCGAAGTGATCAAAACCGTGACCGGCGAGGAAGTCGAGTTCGAGGAGCTCGGCGGGGCGATGAGCCACAACTCGAAATCGGGGGTCGCGCACTTCGCCTCCGAGGACGAGGAGGCCTGCCTCGAGGACGCCCGCTACCTGCTCGGCTTCCTGCCCTCGAACAACCTCGAGCAGCCGCCCCGGAATCCTCTGCCGAGCGACGACCCCGAGCGCGAAGACGAGTCGCTCGAGACAGTCGTCCCCGACGACCCCTCGAAACCGTACGACATGCGCGAGGTGATCACCCGCGTCGTCGACGACGAGGAGTTCTTCGAGGTCCACGAGCACTTCGCGAAGAACATCGTCTGCGGCTTCTCGCGGCTCGACGGCTATCCGGTCGGGATCGTCGGCAACCAGCCGGCCTTCCTCGCCGGCGTCCTCGACATCGAGGCCTCCGAGAAGGCAGCCCGCTTCGTCCGCACCTGCGACGCCTACAACGTCCCGATCCTCACCTTCACCGACGTCCCCGGCTTCCTGCCCGGCACCGACCAGGAGTGGAACGGGATCATCCGCCACGGCGCCAAGCTCCTCTACGCCTTCACCGAGGCGACCGTCCCGAAGCTCACCGTCGTCACCCGCAAGGCCTACGGCGGCGCCTACGACGTGATGGCCTCCAAGCACATGCTGGCCGACTACAACATCGCCTGGCCGACGGCGGAGGTGGCGGTGATGGGCCCCGAGGGCGCCGTCAACATCATCTACCGCAAAGACATCGCCAACTCGCCGACTCCCGACGAGCGCCGTCAGAAACTGATCGACGACTACAAAGCCCACTTCGCCAACCCCTACTCGGCGGCGGAGCGCGGCTACATCGACGACGTCATCGAGCCGCGCCAGACCCGGCCGAAGCTGGTCAAGGCGCTGCGGATGCTGCAGTCCAAGCGCGTCCCGCAGCCGAAGCGCAAGCACGGCAACATCCCGCTGTAGCGGCGCGGGCGGCCACTCGCCACCAGACCCCCGTCTGGCTGTTCCTTTTCCCTGCCATACCGGGATAAGGAACAGCTCGGCGGGGTTTCTCCCCCCTCGGGGGGCCGGGGGCTAGTGCGGAGGCGGGAAGTTGCGGGGGTCGCGGGGCCCGCTACAAGCCGGGCATCCACCTGCGCAGCCGGATGGAGGCGAAGCTGCTGCCCCTGCTCACCCGCGCCGGGCTGCCGATCCCGGAGTGCAACGCGACGCTGGGGGTCGTCGGGAAGCGGTTCGAGGTCGACTTCCTCTGGCGGCGGGCGAAGCTGGTGGTCGAAACGGACGGCGGCGCCTTCCACGACAATCCCGCGGCCGGAAAGCGAGACAGCGAAAGGAACCGGGCCCTGACGAAGGCCGGCTACTTCATCCCGCGACTCGGCTGGGAGGATCTGCGGGACAGGCCCGACGCCGTGATGGCCGAGCTCGCGGCGCTTCTCAGCAAGACGAGGTGAGCTCGACCGCTTCCAGCTGTTCCTTTTCAAGGCTATTCCGGGATAAGGAACAGCCCGCGGCGGGGGACACTGCGCTACGGGACGGCGGTGGCCTCGGCTTCGGTGGCGGCCGGGGAGGTGTCGCGGCCGCGGCCGGCGCCGCCGCGGCCGGCGACCCCGCCCTCGTCGCTGGAGAGGCGGTGGGCGACGTAGACGGGGATGATCGAGAGCAGGATCAGGATCACCGCGACGGCGTCGACGATCGGCAGCTGGTTGGGGCGGAAGAGGTTGCGGAAGATCCAGATCGGCAGCGTTTCTTCGCCGGCGCCGATCGTGAACGTGGTGACGATGATCTCGTCGAAGGAGAGGGCGAAGGCGAGCATCGCGCCGGCCGCGAGGGCGGTCCGAATGCTGGGGAAGGTGACGAAGCGGAAGGTCTGCCAGGTGTCGGCGCCGAGGTCGGCCGAGGCCTCCTCGAAGGAGCCGGAGGTGCGGCGCAGGCGGGCGACGACGTTGTTGTAGACGACGACGATGCAGAAGGTGGCGTGGCCGATGATCACGGTCATCAGCGTCAGGCTGATCCCCAGCACCTGGGTGAAGGTGTTGGAGAGGGCGACGCCGGTGACGATCCCCGGCAGCGCGATCGGGATGATGACCAGGAAGGAGATCGCCTCGCGGCCGAAGAAGCGGCGGCGGCCGACCGCCAGCGCGATCAGCGTGCCGAGCAGGATCGCGATCGCCGTCGCCACCACCCCCGCCTCGATCGAGGTGAGCAGCGCTTCGCGGGCGCTTTCGCTTTCGAACGCCTTCTGGAACCATTCGAGGGTGAAGCCCGGCGGCGGCCATTTGAGGATCTTGCTGGCGTTGAAGGCCTGGATCGCGATCACGATCAGCGGGACGTAGATGAAGGCGAGGGCGAGGGCGACCGCCACCGCCAACAGCGCCTTTGCCCGCTTCGAGAGCCGCATCAGACGTGTTCGAAGGCGCCGAGGCGGCGGGCGACGCCGAGGTAGGCGATGACGACGACGATCGGGACCAACGCGAAGGCCGCCGCGAACGGCTGGTTGTTGGTGATCGAGGCGCGGATCGAGGTGCCGATGAACTGGTCGTTGGAGACCAGCGCCGGGGCGATGTAGTCGCCGAGGGTGAGGCAGAAGGTGAAGATCGAGCCGGCGACGACGGCCGGGAAGGCGAGCGGCAGGATCACCCGCCGGAAGGTCGTGAAGGGGGAGGCGCCTAGGTCCTCGGAGGCGCTGATCAGCGAGTTCGGGATCCGCTCCAGGCCGGCGAAGATCGGCAGGATCATGTACGGCAGCCAGAGGTAGCTGAAGACCAGCCAGACGGCGACCAGGCCTTCGCCGGGGCCGCTCAGCCCGAGCGGTTCGAGCGCCCAGTTGATCACCCCGTGTTCGGCGATCATCTCGCGCCAGGAGAGCACCTTGACCAGGTAGCTCGACCAGAGTGGCATCAGCACCGCGACGACCAGGATCGCCTTGCTGCGGCGGCTCGCGACCTTCGCCATGAAGAAGGCGATCGGGAAGGCGATGACGGCGTCGGTGAGGGTGACGAGGATCGCGGTGCGGATCGTCCGCCAGGCGATCTCGCGGTAGACCGGGACGTTGACGAGTTCTTCGAAGTTGTCGAGGCTGAATTCCTTGATCACGTTGCCGCTGAGCGGGTCGACCGACCAGAAGGCGGTGATCAGGAGGACGAGCAGCGACCCCAGGTAGAGGATCACCAGCCAGGCCATCGGCGCCGACAGCAGGGCGCCGACCTGCAACTTGCCGCGGCCGTAGAAGAGGCCGGCGAGCTTTCTGCCCGCCGACCTCTTCTTCACCGCTACCGCTTCAGAGGACATGCCTCAGGAACCGCGCCGAGGGCAGAACCTAGCCTTTGATTTCGGTCCAGGCACGGACCCAGTCGTTGTAGTCCATGCATTCTTCGGGCCCGCCTTCTTCGCATTCGGCGAGCGGCGTCCGCCAGTACCAGACGCGCTTCCAGAAAGCCGGATCTTCCGCGTGGTATTCCTTGCAGAAGTTCGGGTTTTCGGTTTCCTTGCAGGCCAGTTCCTGGGCCGGGGCCTCACCGAAGTATTCCGCCACTTCGGCGTTCGCTTTCGGCGAGATGATGTAGTTCATCCACATGTACATGCAGTTGGGATGCTTGGCCTTCGAGCTGATCATCCAGGTGTCCGACCAGCCGGTCGCCCCCTCTTTCGGCAGGAAGCCCTGGCTCGCGGGGCTGGCCGCCACCGGTTCGCCTTCTTCTTTGAGGAGGAAGTACTGGTACTGCCAGGTCGTCCCGACCTGATTGGAGCCGTTGGCGAAGCCGGCGATCTGTTCTTCCGCCGAGGCCCAGTATTCGCCGACGTTGGACTTCTGTTCCTTCATCAGTTCGACCGCCGCGTCGAACTGTTCTTCGTTCAGCTCGTAGGGGTTTTCGATCCCCAGGCCCGGTTCGTGCTCCATCAGGTAGAGCGCGCCTTCGGCGATCGACATCGGGTCGTCGTACTGGGTGATGTGGCCCTTGTATTTGGCCGCGACCTTCGGGTCGAGGGTGACGTCCCAGGAGGCCGGCGCCGGCTTGACGTCTTCGGAGTTCCACATCAGCAGGTTGGCGCCGCGGCCGTGTGGGATCCCGTAGGGGACGCCTTCGAAGGTGTTGTAGACCTGGCCTTTGAGGTCGGGGAACACCGTCTTGTAATTGGGCACCAGGGCCGTGTTGACCGGGTCGACTTCGCCGGCCGCCCAGAGGCGCGCCGAGGCGTTGCCGGAGGCGGAGACGCCGTCGTACTGCCCGGTCTCCATCAGCTGCACCATTTCGTCGGAGGTGCCGGCCACCTTGTTGTTGACCTTGCAGCCGCTTTCCTGTTCGAACGCTTTGGTCCAGGCTTTTTCGACGTAGCCAGCCCAGGAGATCAGGTTGACTTCGCCCTCGCCTTTGCCGAGTTTCTGCAGCTCGCCGCTGGTGTCGCCTTCGCCGCCGCCGGTCGTGTCGCCGCCGCCGCCTCCGCAGGCCGCGAGGATGAACATCGACGCGACCAAGCCTGCGCACACCAACCAAGCCGCCCGTGCCGAGTGGACGTTCCTCCTCATGGTGCTACCTCCTCTTTGGTTTGCCTACCGCCGACGGCGGCCGCGTGCTCCGGCCGCCATCCCACCAGGACCTCGTCTCCCTGCGACGGCGCCCCCCCGGGTGCCGTCTCGACGTTCTGCCTGACGATCTGAAGCTCTCCCCCTGCCTCCAGCGCGACCGTGAAGCGGGTGACGCTGCCGGCGTAGGCGATGCCGACCAGGTGGCCGGCCTCGGTGTGCAGACCGGCTGGCGCCGCCGCGCCCGCCGCCAGCAGCTCGAGCTTCTCCGGCCGGATCGTCTGCCGCTCGCCGCCGCGCTCGATCAGGTTGGAGACGCCGACGAAGCCGGCGACGAACTCGTTGGCCGGGTGCTCGTAGAGCTCGCGCGGCGGGCTCACCTGCTCGATCCGCCCCTCGTTGAAGACGGCGATCCGGTTGCTCATCGTCAGCGCCTCGTCCTGGTCGTGGGTGACGTAGACGAAGGTGATGCCGACGTCGCCCTGGATCGCCTTCAGCTCGATCTGCATCTGCTCGCGCAGCTTCAGGTCGAGGGCGCCGAGCGGCTCGTCGAGCAGCAGCACCTCGGGGCGGTTGACGATCGCCCGCGCCAGCGCCACCCGCTGCCGCTGGCCGCCGGAGAGCTCGCCCGGCTTGCGGTCGGCGTAGCCGGGCAGCCGCACCATCTCCAGCGCCTCGTCCCGGCGCCGCCCCCGCTCGCTCTTGTCCACCTTGGCCACCTTCAGCCCGTACTCGACGTTCTCGCCGACGCTCATGTGCGGGAACAGCGCGTAGTCCTGGAAGACGGTGTTGACCGCGCGGTCATAGGGCGGCACGCCGCTGACCTCCTCGCCGGCCAGCTCAACGGTGCCGCTGGTCGGGTCCTCGAAGCCGGCGATCATTCGCAGGGTCGTCGTCTTGCCCGAGCCCGAGGGGCCGAGCATCGTGAAGAACTCGCCGCGCTCGATCTCGAGGTCGATGCCCGCGACCGCCACCACCCCGCCGTACTGCTTGGTGAGTCCAGTGAGGCGAATGTCAGGGTCCGAAGCGGCTATACGGGCGGCAGGTTATCCGAGGGGGACGGAAGCACAAGGCCAAAGAGGACGGTTGGGATTAGACACGGCGGAGTACGCCGAGCGCGCGAGGCCCGGGGCGGTTCGCCAGGGGTTGCCCTTTTGGGCGCATACCGCCTGAAAGGGCAACCTCGACGAGGAGGGGGCCGCCGGCTGGGGGGCGCCGGCGGGGCCAGGGAGAGTGTGGGGAGTGGCTAGTAGCCGGCGGGGTGGCGGGCGATGAAGCCGATGTTGTCGCGCAGTTCTTCGTGCCAGCGAGGGCCGGTTTCGCCGCCTTCGTCGCCGCTGGTGTCCCAGCGCCAGCCGGCGATCACCGCGTAGGCGTGGCCGCCGTTGGCGTAGACCGTGATCCAGCGACCTTCGCCTTCTTCTTCCCAGCCTTCGAGCGAGCCGGAGGGAAGCGGGCTTTCGAGGAATTTGCCGCCGTGGAGGGCGTAGGAGACCGAGCCGGAGCAGTCGTAGCCGGCGTCCCACCAGCGGGCGTGGCCGCCGCCGTAGATGTAGGGCTTGCTGCGGATCTTGTTGGCCGCGGCGATCACCATCTTCACCCGGGCCGGGGCGCTCGCGGGCGGGATCAGCATGCCGTTGGCGAGCAGCTTCGCCTTCGCGGTCGGGGTACAGACGTCGATTTCGGCGGGGCTGAGGCCACCGCCGGTGCAGGTCGCGGAGGCGCCGCTGGGCGCCAGGAGCGCCGCGGCGAGCACGGCTAGGACAAGGCCGAGTCCGACCTTGGTCCTGAAATTGTTGCGCAGCAAACCGATCTCCTTTGTCGGCCTACGGGGTTAGCTGTCGGGCTGGCGCTAAAAGGAGCCTGCGCCCCCGCCAAAGGCGGGTTAGCCCCGAAAACGTGGTTCCCCCGTTCCCGCTGCGCCCTTGAGGCGCTTGGGACTCGGCGTTCCGGTGCTTCGGACTGGGGCAATCTACATCATCGACCGGCACTTTGCTCATAAAACCCACACATTCGGTAGCTATTCGAACGAACTCCCTGGATTCCTTCGGCATTGGCGGCTGGTAGCTTGGAATCTGGGATGGATCTTTCTGGCCGCAGAGCGCTCCTCACCGGTGCAACCGGGGGTCTCGGCACGGCCATCGCCGGCGCCCTCGCCGCCCAGGGCGCGGCCGTCCTCCTCAGCGGCCGCAAGCCGGAGGCGCTCGAGCAGCTCGCCGCCACCCTCCCGGGCAGCGGCCACTCCGCCCTCCCCGCCGACCTGGCCGAGCCCGGCGCCGCCGCCCAGCTCGCCGCCGACGCGCTCGCCGCCGGCGAGGTCGACGTGCTGGTCGCCAACGCCGGCCTGCCGGGGACCGGCTGGCTGCCCGAGCAGAGCGAAGCGGAGATCGCCCGCGCCCTGCGCGTCAACCTCGAGGCGCCGATGCTGCTCGCTCGCGCCCTCTTCCCGGCGATGGTCGAGCGCGGCGCCGGCCACCTGGTCTTCGTCAGCTCGCTCTCCGGCAAGGCCGCCAGCCCGCGCACCGCCGTCTACAACGCGACCAAGTTCGGCCTCCGCGGCTTCGCCTTCGGCCTCCGCACCGACATCGGCCCGCGCGGGATCGGCGTCTCGGTCGTCTCGCCCGGCTTCATCCGCGACGCCGGCATGTTCGCCAAGTCCGGCGCCAAGACCCCGCCGCTGACCGGGACCGCGACCCCCGAGGAGGTCGCGGCCGCGGTGTTGCGGGCGATCCGGAAGAACACCACCGAGATAACGGTCGCGCCGCCGCTCACCCGCGCGCTCACCCACGTCGGCTTGATTAGTCCGGCGATCTCCTCGCGCGTGCAGAGCGCGCCGGTCGGCCAGAAGGCGGCGGAGGCGGTCGCCGCCGGCCACGCGGAGAACGAAACCGGCAACCCCCCGACTCGAGAACACCCCCCGACCTGAGAAAAGAGAACAAATGAGCAGCGATTCGTTCGGCGCCCGTTCGACCCTCGCGGTGAGCGGGCGCGAGTACGAGGTCTACCGGCTCGACTCCCTGCAGGAGCGCTTCGACGTCGCCCGCCTCCCCTACTCGGTCAAGGTGCTGCTGGAGAACGTGCTGCGGCTCGAGGACGGCGTCTCGGTCTCCAGGGAGGACGTCGAGGCGATCGCGGGCTGGGACGCCAAGGCCGAGCCGAGCGTCGAGATCCCCTTCCAGCCGGCCCGGGTCCTGATGCAGGACTTCACCGGCGTCCCCGCGGTCGTCGACCTGGCGGCGATGCGCGACGCGATGGAGGAGATCGGCGGCGACCCGGCGGCGATCAACCCGCTGGTCGACGTCGACCTGGTCATCGACCACTCGGTCCAGGTCGACGCCTTCGGCAACGAGCGCGCCTTCGCGGTCAACGCCGAGCGCGACTTCGAGCGCAACCTCGAGCGCTACTCGTTCCTCAAGTGGGGCCAGGGCGCCTTCGCCAACTTCCGCGTCGTGCCGCCGGCGACCGGGATCTGCCACCAGGTCAACCTCGAGCACCTCGCCCAGGTCGTCTACAGCCGCGAGAGCGACGGCACCCTCGGGGCCTACCCCGACACCCTGGTCGGCACCGACTCGCACACGACGATGGTCAACGGGCTCGGCGTGCTCGGCTGGGGAGTCGGCGGGATCGAGGCCGAGGCGGCGATGCTCGGCCAGCCGATCTCGATGCTGCTGCCGCAGGTGGTCGGCTTCAAGCTCTCCGGCCAGCTGCCGGAGGGGGCGACCGCGACCGACCTCGTCCTCACCGTCACCGAGATGCTGCGCGAGCGCGGCGTCGTCTCCAAGTTCGTCGAGTTCTTCGGCCCCGGGATCGCCACCCTCGGCCTCGCCGACCGGGCGACGATCGGCAACATGTCGCCGGAGTTCGGCTCGACCTGCGCGATCTTCCCGATCGACGCCGAGACGCTCCGCTACCTCGACCTCACCGGCCGCCCGACCGAGACGATCGAGCTGGTCGACGCCTACGCCCGCGAGCAGGGCCTGTTCCACGACGAGTCGACTCCGAGGACCCGACCTTCTCCGACCTGCTCGAGCTCGACCTCGGCTCGGTCGAACCGAGCATCGCCGGCCCGAAACGGCCGCAGGACCGGGTGCCGCTGGCCGAGGCGAAGGAGAACTTCCTCGAGGCGATGACCGACTTCGACGCCGAGGCCGCCGAGCAGATGCAGGGCAACGGCCGCGACGAGGCGATCGAGGAGTCGTTCCCGGCCTCCGACCCGCCGGCCGAGGACCACGACGACGACCGCGGCAGGCCGCGCCCGGCGGTCACCGGCACGGTTCCGGCGACCCGCACCGACGACGCGATCGCGGTGACCCTCGCCGACGGCACCAGCTTCCAGCTCGACCACGGCCGGGTCGTGATCGCGGCGATCACCAGCTGCACCAACACCTCGAACCCGAGCGTGATGGTCGCCGCCGGCCTGCTCGCCCGCAACGCCCTGCAGCGCGGCCTCGCCCGGCAGCCGTGGGTGAAGACCTCGCTCGCCCCCGGCTCGACCGTCGTCACCGACTACCTCGGGAAAGCCGGCCTCACCGAGCACCTCGACGCGCTCCAGTTCAACCTCGTCGGCTACGGCTGCACGACCTGCATCGGCAACTCGGGCCCGCTCGACGAGGAGATCTCGGCGGCGATCGCCGAGAACGACCTCGCGGTCTGCGCGGTCCTCTCCGGCAACCGCAACTTCGAGGGGCGGATCAACCAGGACGTGAAGGCGAACTACCTGGCGAGCCCGCCGCTGGTCGTCGCCTACGCGCTCGCCGGCCGCATGGACATCGACCTGAACGACGAGCCGCTGGGGACCGGATCGGACGGCGAGCCGGTCTACCTGCGCGACGTCTGGCCCGACGGCGAGGAGATCAAGCAGGTGGTCGGCGACTCGGTCGCGGCGGAGATGTTCTCCCGCAACTACGCCGAGGTCTTCGCCGGCGACGAGAGCTGGAACGCGGTCGAGGTCCCCGCGGGCGACCGCTACGACTGGCCCGACTCGACCTACGTGCGGCAGCCGAGCTTCTTCGAGGAGATGCCGGCCGACCCGCCCGGGGTCGAGCCGATCATCCGCGCCCGCGCCCTGGCGGTGCTCGGCGACTCGATCACCACCGACCACATCTCGCCCGCCGGCGCGATCAAGAAAGACAGCCCCGCCGGGCGCTGGCTGATCGCCCACGGGGTCGAACCGGGCGACTTCAACTCCTACGGCTCGCGCCGCGGCAACCACGAGGTGATGATCCGCGGCACCTTCGCCAACATCCGCCTCCGCAACCAGCTGGTCGACAAAGCCGGCGGCTTCACCCGCCACTTCCCGAGCTGCGAAGAGATGGCGATCTACGACGCGGCAACGCAGTACGCCGAGGAAGGCGTGCCGCTGGTCGTCCTCGCCGGCAAGGAGTACGGCTCCGGCTCCTCCCGCGACTGGGCGGCGAAGGGGACCAAGCTGCTCGGCGTCCGCGCGGTCATCGCCGAGAGCTTCGAGCGCATCCACCGTTCCAACCTGATCGGGATGGGGGTGCTGCCGCTGCAGTTCCCCGACGGCGAGTCGGCCGCCTCGCTCAACCTGACCGGCGCCGAGAGCTACGACGTCGGCGACCTCGAAGACGGCCGGGCGAAGACGGTCAGCGTCACCGCCCGAGGCGACGATGACGCGGTCGTCGCCGACTTCACCGCCACCGTTCGCCTCGACACCCCGAACGAGGTCACCTACTTCGACAACGGCGGCATCCTGCAAACGGTGCTGCGCAAGCTGAAGGCAGGCTGAGGAGTAAGGAACCGGGGTGTTCGGCGAGTCCTGGCAAAACCCGCCAGAACGCTCGTAAGTGGTGCGGTGGGGTCACGGGAGGCAGGGGGGTCCGCGTGACCCTCACCGCACCGCGCGTCGGTAGCCAGGGAGGGATGCCGACGCGGCCGTTCCCCCGGACGGGACTGTCCGAAGGAACAGTCGACAGTTAGCTATAGCGCTTGGGTGGAGGCTGGTCAAGCGGAATCAACCGCTTGAGAGCTGGTCTCAGACGCTTGGGGGGCTATCCGTCCGCGGCGCGATGCCCCAGCCCTTGCGTTCGATCAGCTCGATCGCGATCACGCTGCCGACCGGCCCGACCGGGGTGAGGGTGGCGGCCAGCAGCGTGTAGGGCGCTTCGCGGCGCACGCAGGCGATCCAGATCACCACACACAGTGCGACGAACCCGATCCCGTGACCCCAACCGAACAACATCGTCTCGGTTTCGAAACCCGGTAGCAGCCAGAAGACGATCAGTCCGGTGAAGATCGCCAGCTCGAACCAGGAGAGCCGCTTCACCCAAACGAACAGCTCGCCGGGGACGGGCTTCTGCAGCGGGCGCCGGGCCGGGCGCGCGGCGGTACCGTCGCCGGACACGATCTAGGCGCCGACGGTGAGCGCGGTCAGCACGATCCGCTCCTGCTCGAGCGCGTGCGCGACCGCGTAGCCCTCGCCCGGGCTGGCCCGTCCCGGCCGGCCGATGTAGGTGAGGTTGACGCCGTCCGGCAGGACGTCGGGGAAGCGGCGGGACATCACCTTCCAGGCGCCCATGTTGCGCGGCTCCTCCTGGACCCAGGCGATCTCCTTCAGGTTCGGGTATTGGGAGATCACGCTTTCCAGCTGTTCTTTGGCGAACGGGTAGAGGATCTCCATCCGCGCGATCGCAACGTTCTCGGCGGCGGCCCGCTTCTCGGAGCCGTCCATGTCGTAGTAGATCTTGCCGGTGCAGAGCACCAGCCGCTCGACCTGCTCGCGGCGACCCTCGGCGGTCGGGTCGTCGAGCACGAACTGCAGCTCGCCCTCGGTCAGGTCCTCGAGCTTCGAGCTGGCGCGGTCGAGCCGCAGCAGCCCCTTCGGGGTGAAGACGATCAGCGGCCGCGGCTTGCGGATCAGCGCCTGGCGGCGCAGCAGGTGGAAGTACTGGGCGGCGGTGGTCGGGTTGGCGATCCGGATGTTGCCCTCGGCGCCGAGCGCCAGGAAGCGCTCGATGCGGGCGCTCGAGTGCTCCGGGCCGGAGCCCTCGTAGCCGTGCGGGAGCAGCATCGTCAGGCGGCTGGTCTGCCCCCACTTCGCCTCGCCGGAGACGATGAAGCTGTCGATGATCACCTGGGCGGCGTTGGCGAAGTCGCCGAACTGCGCCTCCCAGAGGACCAGCGAGCTCGGCGTCGCCGCCGAGTAGCCGTACTCGAAGCCGAGGCAGGCGATCTCCGAGAGCGGGCTGTTGTAGAGCTCGAACGGCGCCTTCGCGTGGTCGAGGTGCTGCATCGGCGTGTAGTCGAGGCCGGTGTTCTCGTCGTGGAGGACGAGGTGGCGGTGGGAGAAGGTGCCGCGCTCGGTGTCCTGCCCGGTGAGGCGGATGTGGACGCCTTCCTCGAGCAGGGTGGCGAAGGCGAGCCCCTCGCCGTGGCCGAAGTCGATGCCGCCGGCGCCCGGCTCCATCGCGTCGTCGCGGCGGCCGAGCGGGCGGCGCAGCTTGCGGTGGACGTTGAAGCCCTCCGGCGTGCGCAGCAGTTCGTCGCTCAGCGTCCGCAGCTTCTCGGCCGCCACGCGGGTGTCGACCGGCGGGCTGGCGGTGCGGTCGAGTTCGCCGGTCGAGGTGGTGACGGTCGGGTCCTCGTAGTCGCCCGCCTCCATCTTCTGGCGCAGTTCGCGGAGCGCCGCCGACATCGTCTCTCTGCGGGCTTCGCCGGTGCTCGCCACCTCCTGCTCGGTGACGATGCCCTCCTCGATCAGCTTGCGGGCGTAGAGCTCGGAGACCGGCGGGTGCGATTTGATCGCCGCCGCCATCGTCGGCTGCGTGTAGGCCGGCTCGTCGGTCTCGTTGTGGCCGAAGCGGCGGTAGCCGATCACGTCGATGACCACATCGCGGTGCCAGCGCTCGCGGTAGGCCATCGCCAGCCGCACGGCGTTGACGCAGGCCTCGACGTCGTCGGCGTTGACGTGGACGATCGGCACGTTGAAGCCCTTCGCCATGTCGGCGGCGTAGGGGGTCGAGCGGGCCTCGTCGGGGTCGGTGGTGAAGCCGACCTGGTTGTTCTCGATCAGGTGGATCGTGCCGCCGGTCGTGTAGCCGGGCAGCGACTGCAGGTTGAGGGTCTCGGCGACCACGCCCTGGGCGGGGAAGGCGGCGTCGCCGTGCAGCAGCACCGGCACCGCCCGGCTCGAGTCGAGCTTCAGCTCGGCGCCCTCGAATTCGGACTGCAGGTAGCGGGTGCCGCCGGTGACGACCGGGTCGACGAACTCGAGGTGGCTCGGGTTCGGGTAGAGGCGGACCGCGATCTTCTCGCCCGCGACGGTCTCGTAGGTGCCGCGGTGGCCGTAGTGGTATTTGACGTCGCCGGTGCCGCCGTGCGGGATCGCGGCCACCGCCTTCACCGCCTGCAGCTGCTTGGAGCCCTCGAACTCGGCGAGGATCGATTCGACCGAGCGGCCGAGGTTGTGGGCGAGGACGCTGAGGCGGCCGCGGTGGGCCATCCCGAAGACGACCTCCTCGGCGCCGCCGCGGCCCGAGAGGGTGACGGTCTCGTCGAGCATCGGCACCACCACGTCGAGCCCCTCGATCGAGAACATCTTCTGCCCGAGGTACGTTTTCTCGAGGAAGCGCTCGAACTGGAAGACGTCGATCAGCCGCTCCAGCAGGCGCTTTTTCTCGTCCTCGGTGAGCGGCTGGCGGTGGGCGCCGGTCTCGATCATCTCCCGCATCCAGACCCGCTGGTTGTGCGAGGAGAGGTGCTCGAACTGATAGCCGATCGTGTCGCAATAGGCGCTCCGCAGGCGCGGCAGCGCCTCCAGCAGCGTTTCGCCGGGGACGCCGATCCGCAGGATCGAGGCCGGGATCCGCGACATCAGCTCCGGGGTCAGGTTGACGTTCTCCGGCTCCAGCGCCGGGTCCCCCTTCGGCTCGGAGCCGAGCGGGTCGAGGTCGGCGGCCAGGTGGCCGTGGGTGCGGAACGCTTTCAGCACCGAGGTGGCGGCCTGGACCGCCTGCAGCAGCTCTTCGTCGACGGCGCCGCGGACGGTCGCCGGTTCGGCGCTCGGCGCGGCGGGCGAGAGCGGCGGCGCCGAGGCGGCGGCGGCGTGGGCGGCGGCGATCGGGCCGGCGTCGATGCCGAGGTCGGCGGCGACCCGCTCGTAGAAGGTGTCCTCGCCCTGCAGCAGCTGCTCGATCCGGCGCAGGAAGGCGCCCGACTCGGCGCCCTGGATGACGCGGTGGTCGTAGGTCGAGGTCAGCGTCATCACCTTCGAGACGCCGAGCTGCTTGAGGCGGTCGGGGGAGGCGTGGCTCCACTCGGGCGGGTAGGCGATCGAGCCGGTGGCGATGATCGCGCTCTGCCCGGAGAGCAGCCGCGGCACCGAGGCGACGGTGCCGATCCCGCCCGGGTTGGTCAGCGAGATGTTGGTGCCCTGGAAGTCGTCGGCGGTCAGCTTGTTCTCGCGGGTCTTCGCGATCAGCTCCTCGTAGTTGGAGTGGAAGCCGGCGAAGTCGAGGTCCTGGGCGCCCTTGATGGCGGGGACCATGAGGCTGTGCGAGCCGTCCTTTTTCTCGACGTCGACGGCGATCCCGAGGTTGACCGGCCCGTTCTCCAGCGCCACCGGCTTCCCGTCCCGCTCCCCGTACACACGCACCATCACCGGGAACTCCTTGGCGGCCTCGACGATCGCCCACGCCACGAGGTGGGTGAACGAGGTCTTCAGCCCGCGCTCTTTCAGCAGCCCGTTGATCGCCTTCCGCTTCGCGTCCAGCGTGTCGACCGCAATCGTCCGGAACGAGGTAGCCGTCGGCACCGCCCGCGACTCATCCATCGCCTTGGCAAGCATCGCCGCGGGCCCGCGAAGCACCTTCTCCTCACCCGCACCCGCCGGAGGCGCCACCGCAGCGGCTCCGTTCCCCCCGCCGTTCCCAGCCGCCAACACATCGTCCTTGGTCACCTTCGCCCCAGGCCCCGTCCCATGCACAGCTCCCAAATCGACGCCGGTGGCGTCAGCCACCCGGCGCGCGATCGGCGTAGCGCGGACATCGGCCCCGTTCCCTGAGCCGGCGCCGTTCGCCTCTCCAGCGGGTGGCGGGGTAGGGGGGACCACCCCCGAGGAAGCTTTAGCTACCGCAGGGGGTGGTGGGTCCCCTGCCCCGACAGGACCCGCTGGCCGGAGCTCGTCCGAACCCTCGCCGTCCCCGACCTCCATCTCCGCCAACGCCGCCCCCACCGGCACCTCGTCGTCAACCGCCGCGATCACTCTCGTGATCACGCCATCGGCCGGCGCCGGAACCTCGGCATCGACCTTGTCGGTTGAGACCTCGACGACGGTGTCGCCCTCGCTGACCGCGTCGCCCTCGGCGACGTGCCACTCGAGAACGATGCCCTCGGTCACCGACTCGCCCATCTCGGGCATGGAAATCTGCACGGTGGCCGTCTCTGGCATTTCTTGGTTGCAGTCTAGGAAACCCGCCCCGCGGGCGCCCAGCCGAGATATCTTGGTACCCCAATGAGCTACTTCGTGACTGGAGCAACGGGATTCATCGGCCGCAACCTGGTCGAGCGGCTGCTACGCCGGGAGGGCGAGATCTACGTCCTCGTCCGCGCCGGCTCGCGCGGCCGGCTGGAGGAGCTGCGGACCGGGTGGGGGGCCGACGGCGCCCGCGTGGTGCCGATCGCCGGCGACCTCACCCTGCCCGGGCTCGGCGTCTCCGAGGAGGACCTGCTGGCGATGCGGGGGGAGATCGACCACTTCTTCCACCTCGCCGCGATCTACGACATCACCGCCAAGGCCGACGCGCAGGAGCTTGCCAACGTCGAGGGGACGCGGCACGCGCTGGAGCTGTCCGGGGCGCTCGACGCCGGCGTCTTCCACCAGGTCAGCTCGATCGCCGCCGCCGGCCTCTACCGCGGCCGCTGGCGCGAGGACATGTTCGACGAGGCCGAGCGGCTCGACGTCAACCCCTACTTCCGCACCAAGCACGAGTCCGAGCGGCTGGTCCGCGAGGAGTCGCCGCGGCCCTGGCGCGTCTACCGGCCGGGGATCGTGGTCGGCGACTCGCGCACCGGCGAGATCGACAAGATCGACGGGCCCTACTACTTCTTCAAGGCGCTGCAGCGGGCGCGGCGGCTGCTGCCGGCCTGGCTGCCGACGCTGGGGATCGAAGGCGGCGAGATCAACATCGTCCCGGTCGACTACGTCGCCGCGGCGATCGACCACATCGCCCACCAGCCCGACCTCGACGGTCGCGCCTTCCACCTCACCGACCCCAACCCGCGCACCGCGGGCGAGGTCGTCAACCTCTTCGCCAAGGCCGCCGACGCGCCGCAGATGACGGTGCGGCTCGACTCCGACATCACCGAGCCGGCGCTCGGCGCGGTGCGCGGCGCCCTGCGCTGGCTGCCGCCGGCGAAGGGGGCGCTGAAGCTCGCCTTCGAGCGGGTCGGGCTGCCGCCCGAGGTGCTCACCTACCTCGACTACCCGACGACCTTCGATTCCAGCGGCGCCCAGGAGGCGCTGGCCGGCTCCGGGATCGAGGCGCCGCCGGTCGAGAGCTACGCGGCGCGGGTCTGGGACTACTGGGAGCGCAACCTCGACCCCGACCTCTTCAAGGACCGCTCGCTGTCGGGCGCGGTCCGGGGCAAGATCGTCCTCATCACCGGCGCCTCCTCGGGGATCGGCAAAGCGACCGCGGTCAAGGTCGCCGACGCCGGCGCGACCGTCCTGCTCGTCGCCCGCAGCCTCGACAAGCTCGAGGAAACGCGCGAGGAGATCATCGCCGCCGGCGGCACCGCCCACATCCACCAGTGCGACCTCGCTGACATGGACGACATCGAGCGGATGGCCGACGAGGTGCTCACCTACCACGGCCACGTCGACGTCCTCGTCAACAACGCCGGCCGCTCGATCCGCCGCTCGATCGCCCTCTCCTACGACCGCTTTCACGACTTCGAGCGCACGATCCAGCTCAACTACCTCGGCGCCCTGCGCCTGATCCTCGCCCTGCTGCCGACCATGCGCGCCCGCAAGAACGGCCAGATCATCAACATCAGCTCGATCGGGGTGCAGACCAACCCGCCCCGCTTCTCCGCCTACGTCGCCTCGAAGGCGGCGCTCGACGCCTTCAGCCGGGTGATCGCCTCGGAGGTCAAAGACGACGGCGTCAGCCTCACCACGATCCACATGCCGCTGGTGCGGACGCCGATGATCGCCCCGACCCGGATGTACGACATGTTCCCGGCGATCACCCCCGAGGAGGCGGCCGAGATGATCGCCAAGGCGATGGTCAACCGGCCGAAGAAGGTCGCGACCAAACTCGGCACCTTCGGCGAGCTCCTCTACGCGGTCGCGCCGAAGGCCAGCGACTCGATCCTCAACACCGCCTACAAGCTGTTCCCCGAGTCGCAGGCGGCGAAAGGCAAAGGCGAGGAGGGGCGCGACAAGGCCCCCTCGACCGAGGCCGTGGCCTTCGCGCACCTGATGAAAGGCGTCCACTGGTAGAGGCGTGCTCTGACCGGCGCATTTCTTCGGTCGGAGCACGCCTCTCACGGCCGTCCCGCCGTTCGCCGGATCGGCTTCACCTGAAGCGCCCGCACGCCCACCTGTCTGGCGCGGCGACCACCGCCCCGCTCCGCAGGCGATCTGACCACCGGCGTCGCGGGAGAGAAGCTCAGCGCCGTGCTCGATCGCTAGGGCGGAGAGGTGCGCGTCGGTCGTCAGATTGCCGGCGGTCCCGATCGGCTCCAGGAGGCGGCGCAGGACGGATGCGTGCTGGCCGGTGGGGTGGATGACGGTGGCGATCGGCTGAGCGAGCCGGTCGTCGAGGAGATCGGGGGCATCGGTGGCGGTCAGCGGCTGCGCGAAGCCGACCTGCTCGGTCCCGGAGAGGGTGCTCTCGAGCCAGGGCTTGCGCGCTCGTGGTGCGGTGAGGACTCGTCGACCGCGTAGTGGAGGGGTTGAACGTCCGGCACCTTCACTTGCCGAGCTGCAGCTTGCGCATCGTCTCCTCGTCCTCGAGGTCACCCGCCAGCCGCAGTGCCTTGTCGAGGTCGACCCCCGGCTTCGGTTTCAGGCGCCGGGCGCGGAGGCGATATGGCTCCGATGCCGTCTCGCCGCGCTCGATGCCGCGCCGTACGCTGCCGTTGAGAGCCTCCGTGAAGGAGACTTCCTGATCGCATGCGAGTTGCTTCAACTACGCGGCGATATCGGGATCGAGGGTGACGGTGGTGCGCATGAGCTGAAAAGCTAGCGGCGTGGCTGAGCGGCGGCTGAAGCACTGGGGGTGGGGGTACGAGGACCAGGCGCCGACGGCGACGCAGCTGCGCGAGGCGGCGGCGGGGATCCGGGAGCGGTTCGGGTTCGGCGGCGAGGTCGAGAAGCCGGTGCCGCTGGCGGAGGTCGAGCTGCGCAAGCCACGGCTGAAGCGGCCGAGCGGGTTCGGCGACCTCTACCAGGCCGACGACTACCAGCGGGTCTGCCACGCGCTGGGGAAGGCCTACCGCGACGTGGTGCGGGGGTTCCGGGGCGAATTCGAGAACCCGCCGGACCTGGTCGCCTTCCCGCGCAGCGAGTCGGAGATCGAGGCGGTGCTGGCCTGGGCGGAGGCCGAGGGAGCGGCGGTGATCCCGTTCGGCGGCGGCACCAGCGTGGTCGGCGGGGTCGAGCCGCGGCTCGGCGAGCGGCCGGTGGTCTCGCTCGACCTGCGGCGACTCGATCGGGTGCTCGAGGTCGACCCGACGTCGCTGGCGGCGCGGATCGAGGCCGGGGCGACCGGGCCGCGGCTGGAGCAGCAGCTGCGTGAGCACGGCCTCACCCTGCGTCACTTCCCGCAGTCGTTCGAGTACGCGACGCTCGGCGGCTGGATCGCGACCCGCGCCGGCGGCCACTTCGCGACCGTCCTCACCCACGTCGAGGACCTGGTCGAGTCGGCCCGGGCGATCACCCCGCGCGGCACCTGGGAGAGCCGGCGGCTGCCGGGCTCCGGCGCCGGTCCCTCGCCGGACCGGCTGCTGGCCGGCTCGGAGGGAATCCTCGGGGTCATCTCCGAGGCCTGGATGCGGGTCCGGCCGCGGCCCGAGTTCAGGGCCTCGGCCGGGGTCGAGTTCGACGACTTCCTCGCCGGCGCCGGCGCGGTGCGGGCGATCGCCCAGTCCGGGCTCGACCCGGCCAACTGCCGCCTGCTCGACCCCGGCGAGGCGGAGCTGACCGGCGCCGGCGACGGCTCCGCGGCGCTCCTGATCCTCGGCTTCGAGTCGGCCGTCGTCGCCGGTCGACTGGCAGCTCGAGCAGGCGCTGGCGCTGGCCCGCGAGCACGGCGGCCGCCCGGGCAGGAGCCGCGTCACCGGTGGCGAGCGGACCCCAGCGGGCGCCGCCGCCGGCAAGGAGGCCGCCGACGCGGTCGAGTCCTGGCGCGGCGCCTTTCTGCTGGCGCCGTACCTGCGCGACACCTTCGTCGCCTGTGGGGTCCTCTCGGAGACCTTCGAGACCGCGATCACCTGGGACCGCTTCGAGGATCTGCACGCGACCGTGATCGAGACCGCGCGGCGGGCCGTCGCCGAGGTCTCCGGCGCACCGGCCGAGGGCCGCGGCGCCCCCCGCGTCAGCTGCCGCTTCACCCACGTCTACCCGGACGGGCCGGCGCCCTACTTCACGGTGCTGGCGCCGGCCGTCCGCGGCGGCGAGGTCGCCCAGTGGGACGAGGTCAAGGCGGCGGTCTCCGAGGCGTTGATCGAGGGCGGGGCGACGATCACCCACCACCACGCGGTCGGCCGCGACCACCGCCCCTGGTACGACCGCCAGCGACCGGCGCCCTTCGCGGCGGCGCTGCGGGCGGCGAAGGCGGAGCTCGATCCCGGCGCCATCCTCAACCCCGGCGTCCTGATCGATCCCGCCTGAGCACCCGTTCGCCCTTTGTCAACCTGTGGTTGACAAGCGGCGAACGGCGACGGGGCGTCGGGGCCGGCGGCGCCATCGCTACCCTTTCGCCAGGGATTTGCCTCCCGGCGGGGAAGTCCCCCGGTTGGGGCCAGCTCCGCCGCCCGCCTCCCGCATGGAAACGATCACCTCCGAACAGCCGACCGTCCCCGCCGGCGAGCGCAAGGACGACCCGCTCTCCGAGCCGGTGGTGCCGCGCCGCTCGCCGCTCCGCGCGGCGATCAAGACCGGCCGCCCGAAGGAGTGGATCAAAAACGTCTTCGTCTTCGCCGGGGTCCTCTTCTCCGGCAAGTTCACCCACCGGCACGACCTGCTCGAGGCGTTCATCACCTTCGTCGCCTTCTGCCTGATCTCCAGCGCCGGCTACTTCGTCAACGACCTGATCGACGTCGAGCTCGACCGCAAGCACCCGAAGAAGCGCTTCCGGCCGCTGGCCGCCCGCGAGCTCTCGGAGGCCACCGCCAAGGCGATCGCCCCGGCGCTGGCCGTCGTCGCGATCGCGATCGCCTTCACCGTCAACTGGAAAGTCGGCCTGATGGTGGTCGGCTACGGCGTCGCCCAGGTGGCCTACAGCCTCGGCCTCAAGCAGATCGTGATCGTCGACGTGATGACCCTCGCCGGCCTCTTCATCCTCCGCGTCGCCGCCGGCGCCAGCGCCGTCGACGCCCACGCCTCCGAATGGCTGATCCTCTGCACCGGCTTCCTCGCCGCCTTCCTCGGCTTCACCAAGCGCCGCCAGGAGGCCGTCTCCGAGCTGCACGAGGGCACCGCGACCCGGCCCGTCCTCGAGCACTACTCGCTCCCCTTCCTCGACCAGATGGTCTCCCTGGTCACCACCGGCACCGTGATCAGCTACGCGATCTACACCGTCAACTCGCCCCTGATCGGGAACCAGATGATGCTGACGGTGCCGCCCGTCATCTACGGCATCTTCCGCTACCTCTACCTGATCTACGATCGCAACGACGAGCGTTCGATGTCCGGGATCGTCGCCGGCGACCGCGGCATCCAGGCCGCCGGAGTCGCCTTCGCGATCATCGCCTTCCTGCTGCTCTACGTCTTCAACTAGGGCCGGGCGACCGGGCTAGGACAGCCCGACCTCGTCGTCGGGCCCGCCTTCCATCAGGTAGAAGCGGGCGCGGCCGAGCTCCTCGCCGTTGACCTGGACGACGGCGGCGTGGGGGCCGGGGCTGGAGAAGGTGGCGGTGGCGGCGATCGACATCACCAGGCGCTGCTCCTGGCCCTGCGGCATGCCGGGCGGGCGGCCGGTCTCGAAGTTGGCGGTCAGGCCGTCGCCGAGTTCGATCCCGTCGGGGTCCTGGATCGTCACCACCAGCTCGTGGGGGTTGTTGGTCTCGTGCCAGGCGACGTCGATGCCGAGGCCGATGTGGAAGGACCAGTCGTGGGGCAGCTGCGGCAGGCGGAGGACGTTCCAGCCGCCGCCGGTCAGGTAGAGCTTGCCGTTGACCGCCTCGGAATGGTCGGAGAGGAGCAGGAAGCCGATGTTCATCGCGGCGCCGGCTCCTCGAAGGGGATCACCGGCACGTCCGAGCGCAGCTCGACCTTGCCCTGGCGCTGATACTGGAGGTCGACCTTCTCGTCCTTGCGGTAGGTGCCGAACAGGCCCAGGTACATCGCCAGCCAGCGGCCGGTGCCGATTTCCTCCTTGATGATCGGCTTCACGAAGCGGACCTCGCTGCCCTCGATCTCGTAGTCGGTCCCCTCGCGCTGCTCGACCCCGTTGATGAAGACCGCCAGCGGCTCTTCCGCCCCGTTCGGGATGCGGACGCGGTCGCCGGCGGCGTAGCTCTTCTTCGGGATCTCGATCGGGTCGTCGGCCTTGCCCATCAGCTCTCCTGCCGCAGAGTCTCGCGGACCAGGTCGAAGGGCGTGTCGTGGTCTGACGGGTCGAGCTCCTCGCGGCTGACGCCGCCGGCGAAGGGGACGAAGCTGCCGTCGCCGCGCACGTCGACGCCGGCGGTCGGCTTGTGGAAGAGGCGGCCGCGGCCGGTCAGCTGCAGGCGGGCGTTGACCTGCTGTTCGGGATCGAAGTGGCGCAGCGAGCGGACCGGCTGCGCCGGCCCCTCGGCGCGGATCGCCAGCGCCCGCTCGCGCATCGCCGCCACCGCCTCGTCGAGGTCCTCGAAGTCGGCGTGGTCGACGTCGGAGCCGTCGCGGACGGTCAGCTTCCAGCGGGGACGAGACATGCCAGCGCCGGCCCCGCGGGGCCGGCCGGGGCTAGGCGCCCCGGCGCGGGCGTTTCGGCCGCCGCGCCGGCGGGCCGACGATTTTCTCCGGGCCCTCGCGGTCGTCGATCCCGACGTAGTCGAGCTCGCGCTTGCCGGTGTAGATCTGCCGCGGCCGGGCGATTTTGCGCTCCGGGTCTTCGCGCATCTCCGCCCACTGGGCGACCCAGCCGGCGGTCCGCGGGATCGCGAAGATCACCGTGAACATGTCGGTCGGGATCTCCATCGCCTCGTAGATGATCCCCGAGTAGTAGTCGACGTTCGGGTAGAGCTTGCGCGAGGTGAAGTACTCGTCGTCGAGCGCGTGTTTCTCCAGCTCGCGGGCGATCTCGACCAGCGGGTTGTACTCGGTCGCCTCGAAGACGTCGTCCATGTGCTGCTGGATGATCCGCGCCCGCGGGTCGTAGTTCTTGTAGACGCGGTGGCCGAAGCCCATCAGTTTCTCTTCGCGCCCTTTGACCCGCTCGAGGAAGTCCGGCACGTTCTCCGGTTTCTCGATCCGCCGCAGCATCCGCAGCACCGCCTCGTTGGCGCCGCCGTGCAGCGGTCCGTAGAGGGCGGCGACGCCGGCGGCGACTGCCGAGTAGGGGTCGACGTCGGAGGAGCCGACGCCGCGCACCGCGTTGGTCGAGCAGTTCTGTTCGTGATCGGCGTGGAGGATGAAGAGGACGTCGAGCGCCTTCGAGAGCGCCGGCTTCGGCACGTGCCGCGCTTCGGTCTTCTTGAACATCATCGAGAGGAAGTTCTCGGCGAAGTTGAGCTCGTTGTCCGGGTAGACGTAGGGGAGCCCCATGTTGTGGCGGTAGGAGAAGGCGGCCAGGGTCGGCACCTTGGCGATCAGCCGCACCGCGGCCATGTAGCGCTCTTCGGGGTCTTCGACCTCCTTGGCGCTGGGGTAGAAGGTCGAGAGCGCGCCGACCCCGGAGAGCAGCATCCCCATCGGGTGGGCGTCGTAGCGGAAGCCCTCGAAGAGGTGCTTCAGGTCCTCGTGGACGAAGGTGTGGTGGGTGATGTCGAAGATCCAGCGCTCGAGCTGCTTCTCGGTCGGCAGCTCGCCGAAGATCAGCAGGTAGGCGACCTCGAGGTAGGTCGACTTCTCGCACAGCTGCTCGATCGAGTAGCCGCGGTGTTCGAGGATGCCGGCGTCGCCGTCGATGTAGGTGACCGCCGAGCGGCAGGAGGCGGTGTTGGTGAAGGCCGGGTCGTAGGACATCAGCCCGAATTCGTCGTCGGAGACTTTGATCTGGCGGAGGTCCATGCCGCGGACGGTGCCGTCGGCGATCTCCAGCTCGTACGTCTTGCCGGTGCGGTTGTCGGTGACGGTGAGCGTCTCGGCGCCCGAGGCGGCGGCGCCGTCCACGGTCGCGTCCTGGGTCTGCTGATCGGTGGCCATCGCGCTCCTGTTCTGCTCTCTGCGGCTCTAAAAGCTCTCGTCTGGGGTGGTACCCAGTATCGCAGCCGGGCATCCCCGGGGTGGGGTCCGAGGCGTTAACGAAGCGGTACGCGGGAGGCCGACAGCGGGCTCAGGCGCTGCGGGCCAGCTCGAAGCTGGTCATCCGCCGCAGCTGCTCGAGGCGCTCGTCGATCTCCTCGCGGGTGAGGCGCGCGACCCGCTCGGTGCCGAACTCCTCGATGTTGAAGGAGGCGAGCACGGTGCCGTAGCCCATCGCCCGCCGCAGCTCGTCCTCGCCGAGCTCGGCGCCGCCGCCGAGGCTGTCGAGGTAGCCGAAGAAGCCGCCGGCGAAGCTGTCGCCGGCCCCGGTCGGGTCGCGGACGTCCTCGAGCGGGAAGCCGGGCAGGGCGAAGAAGCCGCTCTTGGTGAAGAGCGCGGCGCCGTACTCGCCCTGCTTGGCGACCACCGCCCGCGGCCCCATCTCCATCAGCGCCCGGGCGCCGCGGGCGAGGTTCGTCTCGCCGGTCAGCATCCGGATCTCGGCGTCGTTCAGGACCAGCACGTCGACCTCGGCGATCGCCCCCAGCAGCGACTCCCTGGCGCTTTCGATCCAGAAGTTCATCGAGTCGAGGCCGCTCAGGCCGGCGTCCTCGCAGCGGGCGCGGACCCGGCGCTGCAGGTCGGGCTGGATGTTGGCGAGGAAGATCGTGTCGGCGGCCGCCGCCGCCGCCGAGAGCTTCGGCTCGAAGGTCTCGAAGACGCCGAGCTGGGTGTCGTCGGTGTGGGCGACGTTGAGATCGAACTCGTAGTGGCCTCGCCAGAAGAACGACCTGCCGGGGACCCGCTCGACGTCGTCGGTGATCACCCCGCGCCGCTCCAGCACCGCGAACTCCTCGGCGCCGAAGTCCTCGCCGACCGGCCCGACCGGGCGCACCTCGGTGAAGAAGCTGGCGGCGAGCGAGAAGTGCACGGCGGCGCCGCCGAGCATCCGCTCGCGCTCCCCGAACGGGGTTTTCACGGCATCGAAGGCGATCGAGCCCACCACGGTCAGCGACATGGGCGGAACAGTATCCGTAGGATCGCCGTGATGAGTCGCAGGGCGGTGGTGATCTTGCTGGCGGGGGTGATCGCAGCGGCGGTCGCGATCCCGGCCTTGGCGGCCAGCGGCGGCGGCGCCAGGAGCGCCAGCGTCAAGGGCCTCTCGGTGCGGGCGCTGGCCAAGGCGAAGGCCTCGCTGCGCGCGGCGCGGGCGGCCAAGCGCGGCGTCCACCGGGCGGCGACCTCGGCCTCCGAGGCGCGCGACGCGGCCGCCGCGGCGCAGGGCTCGGCGAACGCCGCCCAGGTCTCCGCGAACGCCGCCAACGGCGCCGCGGCGAACGCCTCGAAACAGGCGACGCTGGCCGACGAAAAGGCCGGCGGCGCCGAACTGAAGGCGAAGGAAGCGAGCGAAGCGGTGGCGGCGACGAAGACGCGCGTCGACGTCGCCGAAGGCTCGGTCTCGACCGAATCGACGAGCTTCGAGAAGCTCGGTGACGACGGGCCCGCGGTCACCGTCCAGGTGCCGACCACGAACCTGGTCCAGGTCTGGGCGCAGGCGCTGGTCGACGGCCCCGGCGCCGTCTCGCTCTACGAAGACGGGCAGCAGGTCGAAGGCCAGGCGCTCGACTGCAACGGGGCCAAAGGCGTCCTCTTCGCGCTCGAGCCGTTCGGCGAACCGGAGCTCGCCGGTACCCCGGCCTCCTTCTCGGTCACCGGCGACTGCGCCACGCTCGGCGCCCCGGGCCCGGTCCTCTTCCAGGTCGCGACCGGCACCCACACCTTCGAACTCCGCTACGCGGCCTGCAGCTGCGGCGGTGGCCCGCCGGAAGAGGCGACCTTCTCCGAACGGCGGCTGGTCGTCCAGCCGCTCCCCTAAAGCGAGGACCGGCGATGAAAGCGATCCAGATCGACGAGTTCGGCGGGCCCGAGACCTTCGAGCTGCGCGACCTCCCGGACCCCGAGCCGGGCGCCGGCGAGGCGCTGGTCGAGGTCGCCCGGGTCGGCGTCAACTTCGCCGACACCCACGCGACCCGCAACGACTACCTTGCCGAGCAGGCGCTGCCGTTGATCCCCGGCGCCGAGGTCAGCGGCCGCACCGCCGACGGCCGCCGCGTCGCGGCGCTGCTGGGCAGCGGCGGCTACGCGCAGAAGGTCGCCGTCGCGGAGCAGAACCTGGTGCCGCTGCCCGACGAGGTCGACGACGACCAGGCGGCGGCGATCCTCCTGCAGGGGCTGACCGCGATCGCGCTGGTCGAGCGCTGCGCCCGGATCGGGAGCGGCGAGACGATCGTCGTCGAGGCCGCCGCCGGCGGCACCGGCACGCTCGCGGTGCAGCTCGCCAAGCGGGCCGGCGCCCGGGTGATCGGGCTCGCCTCGAGCCCGGAGAAGCGGGCGCTGGTCGAGCGGCTCGGCGCCGACGCGACCGTCGACTCGCGGGCCGAGGACCTCGGCGAGGCGATCCGGGCCGCCAACGACGGCGAGCGCGTCGACGCCGTCCTCCACATGAGCGGCGGCGCCGCCTTCGACGCCGAGATGGAGGTGCTGGCGCCGCTGGGGCGGATGGTCGTCTTCGGAATCGCCTCGCGCGAACAGCGCGACGTCTCGACCGCGGCGCTCCTGCGCGGCTCGAAGACCGTGGTCGGTTTCTGGCTCGCGCACCTGCTGGCGCGGGTCGACCTGGTGGTGCCGATGATCGGCGAGCTGATGGCAGCAGCCGCTCGGGGGGAGCTGACGGCTACGATCGGAGAGGTATACCCCCTCTCCGAAGCGGCGCGGGCCCACGAAGACCTGATCGCCCGCCGCACGACCGGCAAGCTTCTCCTCGATCCATCCAAGTAAGAAGGGCACCCACCTCTCTCCATGACCGCATTCAAGGACCTTGGCCTCTCGCCTGCGATTCAGCAGACGCTCGACGAGCTCGGCTACGTCGATCCCACCCCGATCCAGGAGGAGGCGATCCCCGAGCTGCTCGCCGGCCACGACGTGATCGGCCAGGCCCAGACCGGCACCGGCAAGACGGCCGCCTTCGGGCTGCCGCTGCTGCAGTACCTCGACCCCTCCGACCCGGAGGTGCAGGCGGTCGTCCTCACCCCGACCCGCGAGCTCTGCATCCAGGTGACCCAGGCGCTGCGCGCCTACGCCGAGCACCTCGACGTCGAGATCGTCGCCGTCTTCGGCGGCGCCCCGATCCGCTCGCAGCAGTCGCAGCTGCGCTCCGGCGCCCACGTCGTCGTCGCCACCGTCGGCCGCATGATGGACCTGATGGGCCGCCACTCGCTGGTCCTCACCGCGGCCCGCTTCGTCGTCCTCGACGAGGCCGACGAGATGCTCGACCTCGGCTTCATCGAGGACGTCGAGAAGATCCTCCGGATGTGCCCGAGCGGGCGCCAGACGGCGCTCTTCTCGGCGACGATGCCGCCGCCGATCCAGCGGCTCGCCGAGGGCTACATGTACGAACCGACGACGATCAGCATCACCCCGAAGGAACTGACGGTCGACGCGATCCAGCAGGCCTACGTCGAGGTGCCGGCCAAGGACAAGGTGGCGAAGCTCGTCGAGGTCCTGAAGGCCGAGGAACCGGAGCAGGCGATCATCTTCTGCCGCACCAAAATCGGCGCCTCGAAGCTCGAGAAGACCCTGAAGGACAAAGGGCTCGACGTCAAAGCGCTGCACGGCGACATGAGCCAGGGCTCGCGCGACGGGGTGATGATCGCCTTCAAGGACCACCGGGTGCGGCTCCTGGTCGCCACCGACATCGCCGCCCGCGGCCTCGACATCGAGCACGTCACCCACGTCATCAACTTCGACGTCCCCAACTCCTCCGAGGTCTACGTGCACCGGATCGGCAGAACGGGCCGGGTCGGGCGGACCGGCCGCGCGATCACCTTCGTGACGCCGGCCCAGCGCGAGGAGATCGACCGGATCGAGCGCGACGTCAAGACCTCGATCGGCGAGTGGGAGACGCCGGAGGAGCGGCTCGAGCACGCGCCGCGGGCGCGCCGCCGCGAGCGCGGCGAGCGTCCCGAGCGCAGCAAACGCCGCTCCGAGCCCTCGCCGGCCGCCGCCGCCGACGGTGCCGCCGAGGTCGTCGCCAACGGTGACGGTGACGGTGACGGCGATGGCGAGCGCGACGAGGCGGCCAAGGCGGAGACCGTGAAGCTGTTCGTCAACCGCGGCGAGCGCAGCGGCATCGACGAGAACGATCTGCGCTGGGCGCTGCGCGAGGGCGCGGTGCTGCCCGACGAGGCGATCCACGACGTCCGCGTCCTGCATCGCTTCTCCTTCGTCGAGGTCGACCCCGACGAGGCCGAGCGCACCGTCGAGTTCCTCGACGGCACCAAGCTGAAAGGCAAAGAGATCCGCCTCGAGGTCGCCCGCAGCTAGCGGCGCGAAGCGGCCGGGCTGTCCCGGCGGGCCTTAGCTGAGCGGGAGGACGAGGGGGAGGCGGGCGCCCTTGCCGCCGCTTTCGCGGGTGGCGACGACCAGGCCGAGGCGCTTGGTGACGCCGCTCCTGATGTGCTCGAGCAGTTTCGGGCTGGTCCGGATCGCCGGGTAGGCGAGCTTCAGCTTGGCGCCGGCGCGCGGCTTGCGCAGGTGGAAGCGGAAGGTGCCGGTCGGGTCCTCGGTTTCGAGCCCCGGCGGCAGCTGGACGACGACGGTCTGCAGCTCGGCGCCGGGACGCGCGGTGACCGTGAAGACCAGCTTCGGCTTGCCGGCGGCGACGCCGGTGAGGGCGGCGTGGCCGACGGTCGGGACGCCCGCCGCGGTCGCCGGCGGCGGCGAGGCCTTCTGCTCGGGCGCGGCTGCTGGAGCGAGCGGCGCGGGGGGCGGCGGCAGCGGGTTGGCAAGCGCGCAGAGCGAGGCGGCGAGGGCCGGCACCTGCGGCGTCCCCAATCCGCTCGCCATGTCGTAGCCGGGGCCGGCCGGGAAGGGCTGGGCGGCTTCGAAGATGTTGGTGGTCGGCTTGCCGCCGGGTCGGGCCGTGGTCACGTCGCGGAAGGAGGCTGCGTAGACGGCCGGGTCGCCGGCGACCTCGTAGAGCGCCGGGTTGGCGAACCCGATCGTGTGGCCGCCGCAGGCCGGGCTGGCGTTGACGAGCGTCGCCACCGCCGCCCAGAGCGGCGCCGCGGCGCTGGTGCCGCCGTTCGTTTCCCAGCGGTCTTCGGCGTGGATCACGTAGCCGGATTCGCCGTTCAGCGTTGCCGCCAGAGCGGAGACGTCGGGGACCTGGCGGCAGAAGGTGGGAGAGCCGCAGGTGGCGCCGTTCGAGAGCGGGCCGAGCACGTTCAGGCCGGCCACCGCCCCCTGCTGGTAGGCGGGCATCGGGAAGCTTTCGGAGACGCCGCTGCCGCCGGCGCCCCAACCGCCGTTCTCGCTGTCGTCCCAGAGGTAGTCGGTCGGGGTCGCCGCGGTCGGGTTCGAGAGCCTGGTGCCGCCGACGTCGGTGGCCCAGGGATCGCTACCGGGGAAGTCGACGTTCAGGAAGTGGTTTTCGGCCTCTTCGTCTTCGGCTTCTTTGTTGCCTTCTTCGGGCTGTTCGTAGCAGTCGGTCGAGCCGTAGTCGCCGGCGGCGACGAAGAACGACTGCCCCTGCGCCGCCGCCTCCTGCAGCAGCGTGTCGACGGCGACCCGGTTCTCTTTGCCCGTCTCCTTCTCGCAGATCCCCCACGAGCTCGACATCACCTTGGCGATGTCGCGCTGCACCCATTCGGAGAAGATCGCGACTTCGTCGGTGTCCGTGTTGTGCGACTGGTAGACGACGATCCGCGCCTCCGGCGCCAGCCCGATCAGCTGCTCGACGTCGAGCGCCGCCTCGCCGTCGTCGCTGCTTTCCGGCCCCGGACCGCCGTTGACGTCGACCTTGGCGATTTCGACGTCGGTGCCGTAGCACTGCTGGTATTTGTCGAGGTCTTTCTGCAGCAGCGGCTGCATCTCGAGCAGGGCGACGGTCTGCCCGGCGCCGAAGTTGCCGGCCGCGTGGAGCTCGTCGAAGCCGTAGGCGGCAGCGATCTCGTCGGCCGTGTAGCCGCCTTCTTTCTGCTGCTGGTCGAGGGCGTCCTGGCAGGGCTGCGGGCCGCTGGGGGGGAAGGTCGCCGCGGTCGCGGCCGTGGCGGCCGCCGTCGCCGCCGTCGAGTTCGCCGGCGAGCCACCGCCGGCGCCGTCGCGCGAGGCCTTGGCGAGGTCGTCGAGCCCGATCACGCCCTGCACGAACGGCGCCGCCGCCGGGGCGATCGCCGGCGCCCGGTCGTTGGCGTAGGCGACACGGCCCGCGGCGGTGCGGACGCGGTCGATCGCGACGCCGAAGGCGGCTTCGGCTTCGGCGACGGTTGCGTTGACCGGCAGCGAGAGGTCGTTGTCGGCGGCCGTGCCGACTTCGAGCCCGCGGGCGACGAGCGCTGCGCGGACCGTCGCCAGCTGCGCCTCGGTCGCCCCGAAGCGCTGGGCGAACTGGGGCACGCTCAGGTACTGGCCGAAGGAGGGCGAGCCCGGGGTCGAGACCGCCGTCGCGAAGCTTTCCAGCGCGGCCGGGTCGCGCGGTTCGAGCGCGACGTAGAGGTTCAGCCGCTGTTCGCCGGGCGCCGAGCCGACGGTCTCGGTGCCGGCCGGCAGCGCCGGCGCGGCGCCGACCCGCACCCCGGAACCGCCCGCGGCGCCCGCCTCGGGCGCCGCCGGAGCGGCGGCGAGCATCGTCAGCGCGAGCGCGGTGAGCAGGGCGAGGAGCGTTGGTCGAGACCGTCTCATGCCACCGAAATCGGCAGCTCGCCCCCGATTCCTTAGCCGTGTTCGACCTTTGTCCCGCCGGGGTAGGGTCGAAGCCCGGTTCGGGCGCTCAGGCGACCCGGGTCAGTGTCTCGATCTCGCCCAGCAGCAGGTCGAAGTCGATCGGCTTGGTGACGTAGCCGGCGATCTCGAGGTCGGTCGGGGCGTCGGCGTCGGTCGGGTTCTGGTGGGCGCTGACGATCAGCGCCGGGATGTCGAAGCCGGCGCCACGCAGCTCCCGCAGCGCGTCGAGCCCGGACTTACGCGGCATCATCGCGTCGAGCAGCAGCACCTCGGGGGCGCCGTCGGGACCGTCGGCGGTGACCATCTCGGTCACCTCCTGGCCGTCGCTCGCGGTCCGCACGTCGTGGCCGGCCAGCTCCAGCCGGGTCCGCATCAGCAGCAGGATCGTCTCCGAGTCGTCGGCGACGAGGATGCGCGCCATCAGCTCGCCTCCGCCTTGGCCCGGGCCTGTGGCCCGGCAAGCTGCGGCGCCACGGTCGCCAGCGGCAGCCGGAAGCGGAAGGTCGAGCCGCGCCCGACCGTCGAGGAGACCGTGAGCCGGCCGCCGTGCAGCTCGACCAGCGATTTCGAGATCGGCAGGCCGAGACCGGTGCCGCCGACGCGCTGCGTCAGGCCGGCGTCGCCGCGCACGAAGCGCTCGAAGATGTGTTCCAGCTGGTCTGGGGGGATGCCTGGGCCGTTGTCTCTCACCGCTATCTCCACTTCGGCATCAGCTACCCCGGCCGTGACCTCGATAGCCGCACCTTCGGGGGAGTACTCATGCGCATTCGTAAGCAAATTCACCAGAACTTGTCGGATCCGGTCAGCCTCTGCTTCGACCGGCGGCAGGCCGGTTTCGATCCTCGCCGAGAGGCTCTGGTTCGCCGAGTCAGTCTGGGCCCGCATCAGACGCACCGCGTCTTCTATCAGCGGCCCCAGATCCGTGGGCTGCGGTCGGATCACCAGCCGCCCGGCGTCGGAGCGGGCGAGGTCGAGCAGGTCGTTCAGTAGCCGCACCAGGTGGCGGCTGTTGTCGAGGATCACCTCGACCGTCTCGATCTGGCGCGGGGTGAGGCTCTCGCGTTCGAGGATCAGGAGCTCGGCGAAGCCCTGGACCGAGGTGAGCGGGCTGCGCAGCTCGTGCGAGGCGGTCAGCACGAAGTCGTCTTTCATCCGGTCGAGCATTTCGCGCTTGCTCGCTTCGCGCTCCAGCTCCTCGGCCATCTCGTTGAAGGCGGCGCCGAGCGCGGCGGTCTCGGCCAGGCCGCCGACCTCGACCCGCGCTTTGCGGTCGCCGCCCGCCAGACGCCCGGCGGCGTCGACCAGCTCCTCGAGCGGCCGCCGCATCGAGGAGATCAGGCCGCTGAACAGGAGCAGCGCCCCGGTCAGGCCGGCGATCAGCCCGGCGGCGACGAGCAGGGCGGTGTCGCGGGTGTCGTCGGAGATCCGGTCCTGCAGTTCCTGGCGCTTGCGCGCCTGGTTGGCGACGACCTCGCGGGCCTGCTGACCGCCGCGACCTTCGGCGATCTTCACCCGCGCCGCCATCTCGACCTGGTAGGAGCGCTCGACCCCGTTCTCGTAGTCCTGGCGCTGGGAGATGAAGCGGCCGACGCCGATCACCGCCATCGCCGTCAGCAGCGCGAAGCAGATCGCGAAGCCGATCCGCAATCGGTTGGCCAGCGAGGGACTGAGCCGGCGCCGGGACGATCCTGAATATCCTTTCGCGGCTATGGGGAACGAGGCTACAGCGCCTGGGGCCGAGCCGGGCGAGGTTCCGGAGGGTCTGCAACGCGAGGGGCTCGAGGCGTGGTTCGCCGCCCACGCCCCCGCCTGCGAGCCGCCGCTGCGGTTCGAGCGGATCGCCGGCGGCCATTCGAACCTCACCTACCGCGTCAGCGACACCGGCGGCCGGCGCTGGGCGCTGCGGCGGCCGCCGCTCGGCAAGCGCCTCGGCTCGGCCCACGACATGGCCCGCGAGCACAGGGTCGTCGCCGCCCTCGACGACAGTCCGGTGCCGGTGGCGCCGGTGATCGGGCTGTGCGAGGACGAGGCGGTGATCGGCGCCCCCTTCTACGTGATGGAGTTCGTCGAGGGCCCGGTCCTGCGCGGTCTCGCCGAGGCCGAGGTCTTCCCTGACCCGGCTGACCGGGTGGCGATCGGGATGCGGGTCGCCGAGACGCTGGCGACGATCCACGCGGTCGACCCCGACGGCGCCGGGCTCGGCGACCTCGGCCGCAAGGAGGACTACGTCGCCCGCCAGCTGCGCCGCTGGCAGGGCCAGTGGGAGAAATCGAAGACCCGCGAGCTGGCGGCGATCGACCGCGTCCACGAGCGGCTCGCCGCCCGCATCCCGCCGCAGGGCCCGGCGACGATCGTCCACGGCGACTACCGGCTCGACAACATGATCCTCAGCCCCGCCGGCGAGGTCGCCGCGGTCGTCGACTGGGAGCTCTGCACGCTCGGCGACCCGCTCGCCGACGTCGGCACGCTGATGGCCTACTGGCCCGAACGCGGCGAAACCGGCCTGCGGATGGGGGAGCCCGCCAACCTCGCCCCCGGCTTCCCGACCCGGGCTGAGCTGGCGGCCCGCTACGAACGGAGCTCCGGCCGCGACCTCTCGAACCTCAACTACTACCTGGCGCTCGGCTACTGGAAGCTGGCGATCATCCTCGAGGGCGTCTACGCGCGCTACCTCGGCGGCGGCTACGGGCAGGTCGACGAGGGCATCCACGCCTTCGCCGGGCTGGTCGAGCGGCTCGCCGACGCCGCCGAGCAGGCCGAGCGGGCCGGCTGAAACCCGGCGCCCAGGCGCCGCCGCGGAGCGCTCCGTCGCGGCATCGCTCGGTTTATTAGGGGAAGCAGGGCCGCGCCCGGCGGCCCATCCCCCTAGGAGGAACCTCAGGTGAGCAGAATTCGCAAGCGGATCACGTACGCGAACGTGATGTCGACGATCGCCGTCTTCTTCGCGTTCGGCGGCGCCACGGCCTTCGCGGCGACCCAGCTCGGCGCCAACTCGGTCGGCACCGGTCAGATCCAGAAGAACGCCGTGACCGTCGGCAAAATCGCCCCCGAAGCGGTCAAGGCCGGCAAGTTGGCGCAGAACTCGGTGACCTCGAACCGAATCCGCAACGGCTCGGTCTCGGGAGAAAAGATCGTCCCCGAAGCGGTCGGTCCGACCCAGCTCGCCAAAAACGGCGTCACCACCACCGACATCGCCAACAACGCGGTGACCTCGCAGAAAATCTCGAAACAGGCGATCAACGCCGAAAAGCTGGCGCCGGGTGCGGTCACCGCCGGGGCGCTCGCCGCCAACTCGGTCAGCGGCGAAAAGCTCCAGAACAACGCGGTCACGAGCGCCAAGATCCAGAACGGCGCGGTGAGCGCCGAAAAGCTGACCGTCAACGTCCGCAGCAGCAACACCGAAATCGGCCCGGGATTGGTCGGCGTGGCCAGCTCGGTCTGCCAGAACGGCGAAAAGCTGATCGGCATCGGCGAGGTCTGGAACCTGCCGAACGCCGAAAACAGCATCGAAGCGTCGTTCTACGTCGGCAACACCGCCTTCGTCCGCGCCTTCAACGGCAACCCGACGCCGGCGATCCTCACCGTCCAGGCGGTCTGCCTCGGCTAGCCACCGGCGCCAGCTGTTCCTTTTGCCCGACAGTCGGACATAAGGCACAGCCAGGAGAGGAGGCCGGCCCCGTGCCGGCCTCCTTTTCCTTGATCCTTGCCTGAAACCGAGTCTCGGAGCCAAATGCGCATCCGTCCAGCGCATTGACTCCGTCCGCCTGCGCTGTGATTGTCGGTCCGTCTCGGCCCGTCCGTCGGGTCCGGCTGGCCCTTCAACCCCAAGGAGTCTCAGGTGAATCGAATCCGCAAGCGGCTCACGTACGCCAACGTGATGTCGTCCCTCGCCGTCTTCCTCGTTCTCGGCGGCGCCACCGCCTTCGCCGCCACGAAGATCGGCTCGAACGAAATCAAGGCCAACGCGATCATCACCGGCAAGATCAAAAAAGAAGCGGTGACCGAAGGCAAGATCAAAGCTGGCGCGGTCGGCAACAGCCGCCTCGGCAACGGCGTCGTCTCCGCCAACAAACTGGCCCCCAACGCGGTGACCGGTTCCACGCTCGCCGACAACTCGGTGACCAGCTCGAAGCTCGCCGAAAACTCGGTGATCTCCGGCAAGATCGCGAACGCCGCGGTGACGAGCGCGAAGCTCGCCAACGGCGCGGTCACGGCTGCCCAGCTCGGTAACGGCGCGGTTAACGCTGCCCAGCTCGGCAGCATCACCGTGCAGACCGAAACCGTCTCGGTCGCGAGCGGCGCGACCGGCTCGGCGAACGTCGTCTGCCTGCCCGGTCAGCGGGCGATCTCGGGCGGCGGTGCCTGGTCGGCGTTCGTTCCGAAACTCGAATTCCTCTCGACCCGGCCGATCAAAAGCCTGGCCGACGTGGAACCGATGGCGAACGGCGAAGTCGCGACCGGCTGGCGCGCGAGCGGCTTCAACAACGGCAGCGGCGTGACCGCCTCGATCCTGGTCTGGGTGATGTGCCTGAATTGACCTGAGGCCGGAGCGGCGGCGGCGCAGGAGCCGCCGCCGCTCTTGTTCAGCGAGGCGTCAGGTCTCGATGTCGAGCGCTTCGGCCAGATCGTCGGGCAGCTCGTCGAAGTCGTCGCCGATCTCGACCTCGCTTTGCCAGACACCGGCGAGCGACGCAAAGCCACCCGCGGGCTCATTCGGCGGCGTGATCTCGATCTCCTCGTCGGTCGCCAGGATCTGGCTAAACCATCCGCGCCGGGTGCCGGGGCTCGAGGTTGCCTTCGGCCTCGGCCTCGGCGCGTTTTGCCCAGCGGTTCAGCTCGCGGCGGGCGAGGACCATCTTGTGGACCTCGTCGGGGCCGTCGGCGAGGCGCAGCATGCGGCTGAAGCGCCAGAGCGAGGCGAGCGGGGTGTCGTCGGTCATGCCGAGGCTGCCGTGGATCTGGATCGCCCGGTCGAGGACGTCCATCACCATGTTGGCGGCGACGACCTTGATCGCCGAGATCGACTGGCGGGCGGCGCGCTTGCCCTCGGTGTCCATCTTCCAGGCGGCGTAGAGGGTGAGCAGGCGGGCCTGGTCGATCTCCATCCGCGAGGCGGCGATCGCCTCCTGCACGAACTGCTTGTCGGCCAGCGGGCCGCCGAAGGCTTCGCGCTCGTTGGCGCGCCGGCACATCATCTCCAGGGCCCGCTCGGCGGTGCCGATCGCCCGCATGCAGTGGTGGATGCGGCCCGGCCCGAGCCGGTCCTGGGCGATCTTGAAGCCGGCGCCGCGTTCGCCGAGCAGGGAGTCGGCGGGGACGCGGCACTCGGTGTAGCGGATCTCGCAGTGGCCGGGGCCGCGCTCGTGGCCCATCACCGATAGCGGCCGCACCAGCTCGAAGCCGGCCGCGTCGGTCGGCACGCAGATCATCGAGGCGCGGTTGTAGGGCGGGGCGTCGGGGTCGGTGACCACCATCGCGATCGCCAGCGAGGCGCCCATCGCCCCCGAGGTGAACCACTTGTGGCCGTCGACCACCCACTCGTCGCCGTCGAGCCGGGCGCTCGCCTGCAGCAGGGTCGGGTCGGAGCCGGCGACCTCGGGCTCGGTCATCGAGAAGCAGGTGCGGATCTGGCCTTCCAGCGCCGGCTCCAGCCAGCGCTCCTTCTGGGCGTCGGTGCCGTGCTCGGCGAGGATCTCCATGTTGCCGGTGTCCGGGGCGGCGCAGTTGAACGCCATCGGCGCCGCCACCGGGCTGCGTCCCAGCTCCTCGCAGATCAGCCCGTACTCCCAGTTCTTCAACCCCGGCCCGAAGCGCTCGTCGGGCATGAACAGGTTCCAGAGGCCCTCGGCCTTCGCCTTCTCGCGGACCGCGACCAGGTTTTGCGGGTAGGGAACGCCCGGCGCCACCTCGTCGTCGAGCGCGGTCATGATCTCGCGCTCGCGCGGGTAGACCTCGGCGTCCATGAAATCGAGGACGCGCTCGCGCAGCGAGGCCACCTCGGGGCTGGGGGTGAAGTCCATCTCTCCTCCTGGTCGGCTCCGGTGAAGGAACGCTATTTGATCGCGCCCGCCGCGCGACCCTCCGATCGACGGTTTGCGAGGCAGAGGTCTGCGAGGGGTGGGGGTCGGGGGACCCTCCTCTCTCGGTCTGTCGTCGCTGGGGAGGAGGAGAGGCTGTCGCCCCGGAGCGCTGTTCTCCTCAACCGCAAAACGTTCGGAGGGTCCCCCGACCCCCATCTCGGTCTCGCGCCAAGCTTCGAGAAAGGCCCGCAGGACGCAAGCTCACCGAGAAACGGGAAACGCCCCGCAGCTCTTTTCGTTAGCTGCGGGACGGGGCGAGTCTTCAGCCGGATTCGTTGGTGAGTGTCGGGGTCCCTCCGCCGGACACTCAAGAAACAACGAAGTTGCGTTTCTGTCCGGGGGAGGGACCCCGACACTCACCCCCGCCAAACCCTGATCCCTACCTCGTCGCCACCCGTCACGCCCGCCGATACCTGCTGAACAACTCCCCCTCCTCCTCCAGCAGCCAGGCCAGCGCGAGCGGCGTCGTCCGCGGCAGTTCGCCCTCGACGATCGAGGGACCGGCGCCGGTCAGCTTCGGCGCCGTGGTCAGGAACAGCTCGTCGACCAGGCCGGCCGCCCAGAGCTGCGAGTGGAGCCGCGGGCCGCCCTCGCAGAGCAGCGCCCGGATGCCGTGCTCGCGCCGCAGGTAGGCGAGCGCCTCGGCCAGGTCGACCTGGCCCCGGTGGCGGACCACCCGGACCGAGGTCTCGGTCGCCGGCGGCTCCTCGTCCTCGGCGGCGGTGAAGATCAGCACCCGGCCGCCGTCGCTGAACAGCGGCGCGTCCCAGGGCAGGTCGAGGCGGCCGCTGACGATCACCATCAGCGGATCGTGCGGGAGACCGAGGCGCTGGCGCCGTTCGCGCTTCGCCGGGTCGGAGACGACGCGGCCGTAGCGCTCGGCGCGCATCGTCCCGGCGCCGATCATCACCGCGTCGAAGCGGGTCCGCAGGCCGACCAGCATCGCGGTGTCGGTGTCGGAGCCGATCTTGCCGGAGCGTCCTGCGATCGTCGCCCGCCCGTCGACCGTGGCGGCGAAGTTGACGGCGACCTGCGGCCGCCCGTCGAGCGGCTCCTCCCACGGGCGGTAGGCGTCGAGCTGCGCATCGATCGTCGTCTCGCCCGGATCGGGCAGCAGTCGTCGCACCGGAAGGACTATCCCGGATGGAGGCCGGGTGCCGCCTACTCGTACTGCAGCGACTCGAGCACGTCGAGCCTCGCTGCCCGCCGCGCCGGCAGGATCGCCGCCAGCACGCCGAAGATCGCGGCGACGATCAGCAGCACGATCAGCGAGCCGACGGGGTAGGACAGGGTGAAGCCTTCGCCCTTCAGCGGCTGCGCGATCAGGGTCGCGAAGATCACCCCGATCACGATCCCGACGACGCCGCCGATCAGCGCCGTGATCACCGCCTCGTAGCGGATCATCGTCCGCACCTGGCGCCGCGACATGCCGATCGCCCGCAGCATTCCCAGCTCGCGGGTGCGCTCGTGGATCGAGAGCGTCAGCGTGTTGGCGATCCCGAACAGCGAGATCAGGACCGCCAGCGCCAGCAGCCCGTAGAAGAGGTTGACGAGCTGGTCGATCTGTTCTTCGCGGTTTTCCTTCAGTTCGCCCTGGTTCAGGACTTCGGCGATCGGGAAGGCGGCTTCGACGCCTGCGGTCAGGATCGCCTGGACCTTTTCCGGGTCGGCCTTCGGATCGACGACGACGAAGTCGCTGGTGTCCTGGCGCTGGCCGAACTCACGCGCCATCGCCGCCTTGGTGACGACGACGCTGCCGAGCACGCCGAGCTTCGATTCGAACTCGCCGGCGACGCGGAAGCTCGGCCGCCGGTCCGTCTGGGTGAGGAGGCGGAAGCCGTCGCCGACTTCGAGGTCGTGGGAGGAGGCGAAGTCGTCGGAGACGATCGCTTCGTCGTCCTTCAGCCCGCGCAGCGCGCTCGGGCCGCCCTGCTTCCATTCGACGTTGACGGCGTCTTCGATGCCGCGGCTGGCGGCCGTCACCTGGACGTCGCCACCGCCGAGGAACTTCGCCTTCGAGGCGCTGATCGACTGCACCGATTCGACCCCCGGCGCTTTCGCCGCCGCGCGCGCGACGCCGGCCGGGATCGGCGAGAAGCCGTCGGTGTTCTGGATCACCAGGCCGCCGGCGAAGTTTTCGTCGACGACCTGGGCGACGGTGCTCTTCAGCCCGGCGGCGAAGACGGTGACGAAGGCGACCAGGGCGACGCCGATCATCAGCGCCGCGGCGGTGATCGCGGTGCGGCCGCTGTTGCGCTGGGCGTTCTCGCGGGCGAGCCGACCGGTCAGCCCGCGCAGCCTCTCGAGCGGCCAGCCGGCGACGTTGGAGATCGGCGGCACCAGGGTCGGCGTGTAGAAGGAGCCGCCGATCACGATCAGCAGGGCGCCGCCGCCGATCAGCGCCGCGCGGCTGCCGGCGCCGCCGCCCTTGGTCAGGCCGGAGATCACCAGGAAGAGGCCGATCGCGGCGAGCAGGATCGAGATCACCAGGGCGAGCCGCCGCCGGCGCCGGCTCGGCGGCGGCGAGAAGGCGTGCAGGGCGGCGATCGGCGGCACCCGGGTCGAGCGCAGCGCCGGCATCAGCGCCGCCAGCAGGGTGACGACGACGCCGACCACGAGCGAGACGATCACGGTCCGGGTCTCCAGCACCAGCCCGGTGGTCGGCAGATCGATTTCGAGCAGTTCGAAGAGGCCGTTGAGGCCGAGGGCGACGAGGAAGCCGCCGCCGATCCCGAGGATCGCCCCGACCAAGCCGATCGCCACCGCTTCGACCAGGACAGAGCTGAGGATCTGGCGCCGCGAGGCGCCGAGCGTGCGCAGCATTCCGAACTCGCTGATCCGTTGAGCGACGGTGATCGAGAAGGTGTTGAAGATCAGGAAGGTGCCGACCAGCACCGCGATGAAGCCGAAGACGAGCAGGAAGGTCTGGAAGAAGCCGAGGCTGTCGTGGATGTTTTCGGAGGAGCGGTCGGCGTTTTCCTGGGACGTCTCGACCCGCACGCCGGCCGGCATCCTCGCTTCGATCCGCCGCTTGAGGACGGTCGGCGAGACGCCGTCGGCGGCGGCCACCGAGATCTGGTCGAAGCCGCCGGGCTTGTGGGTCAGCGCCTGGGCGACCGGCAGCGTCACCTGGGCGATCGAGGCGCCGCCGAAGGAGGCGCTGCCGAGCTGGGTGAAGCCGACCAGCTGGAACTGCCGGATCTTGCCCTGGCCGAGCAGGCCGATCTTCTGCCCCAGCTCGAGGCCGGAGTTTTCGGCGGCCGCCCTGTCGATCGAGGCTTCGGTCGGTCCCCGCGGACGGTGGCCGTCGACGTAGGTGAGCGACTCGAGGCTCCCCGGCAGGGTCGAGGAGATGAACTTCGGGGCGAATTTGTTGCCGATCTTCTCGCCTTCGGAGTCGAAGAACGCGCCCGGCGTGAAGATCGCCCCGGCCGCCAGCTTCACCCCCGGCGTCTGCTGGATCCGCGGCAGCAGCCGGGCGCTGATCGTCGGCACTTCGCCGTTGTCCTGTTCGACCGGGTTCTGGGCGGTGACGACGACGCTCGTCCCCTGCAGCGACTCGCTGAAGATTTCGTCGAAGGCGGCGAGGATCGTGTCGGTGAGGACATAGGAGCCGGCGACGAAGGCGATCCCGATGACGACGGCGAAGGTCGTCGTCAGGGCCCGCAGCTTGCGAGCCCAGAGGCTCTTCAGCGCGAGGCTAGTCAAGCTGCTTCATCAGCTCGATCACCTCTGCCGCCGAGCCGGGAGCGGCGTCGTTGACGAGGCGCCCGTCGCGCAGCGTGATCAGCCGGTCGGCGTGGGCGGCGGCAGCCGGGTCGTGAGTGACCATGACGACGGTTTGGCCGAAGCTGTCGACCGCCTCGCGCAGCAGCTGCAGCACGTCCTCGCTGGCTTTCGAGTCGAGGTTGCCGGTCGGCTCGTCGGCGAAGACCACCGCCGGTTTGGAGACCAGCGCCCGGGCGACCGCGACCCGCTGCTGCTGACCGCCCGACAGCTCTGCCGGCCGGTGGCTGCGCCGGTCCTCGAGTCCGACCGTCTTGATCAGCTGCTCGACCCACTCCTTATCGGGCTTGCGGCCGGCGATCGAGAGCGGCAGCACCAGGTTCTCTTCGGCGCTCAGCACCGGCAGCAGGTTGAAGAACTGGAAGACGAAGCCGAGCTTGTCGCGGCGCAGCTTGGTCAGCTCGCCGTCGTCGAGGGCGGTGATGTCGACGCCGTCGAGCTCGACCACGCCCGAGGTCGGCCGGTCGAGGCCGGCGAGGATGTGCATCAGGGTCGACTTGCCCGACCCCGAGGGGCCCATAATCGCGGTGAAGCGGTCGCGGTCGAAGCCGACGTTGACGTCGACCAGGGCGTCGACGGCCGCGTCGCCCTGGCCGTAGCGACGATTGAGGTCCTTGGCAACGACGACCTGTCCGTTGGCGCTCACCGGCGCAGACCGTATCGCGAGTTTCGCGCCGATGCGGCCCGCCGGACGAATACTCTGCGGCGATGCCGCTCGCCGACGACTTCGACGGTTTCCTCGTCGATCTCGACGGCGTCGTCTGGATCGGCCGCGAGCCGGTGCCGGGTTCGGCCGAGGCGCTGGCGCAGCTGCTCGAAGCGGGCAAGGAGATCGCCTTCGTCACGAACAACCCGGCTCGGGAGCCGGCGGCCTACGCCGAGCGGCTGGCGGGGATGGGCGTCGAGGTGCCGGCCGAGCGGATCGTCACCGCCGGCCTCGCCGTGGCGCGCCTGGCGCGCCAGGCGGTTGGCGATGGCGCGCCGGTGTTCGTGATCGGAGCTCCGGCGCTGAAGGCGCTGGTCGAGCGGGCCGGGGCGCGGGTCGTCGGGCCGGAGGAGGCCGGCGGCGCGGCGGCGGTCGTCGTCTCCGGCCACCGCGACTTCGACTATGCCGAGCTGGTCGCGGCGAAGCGGGCGCTCGACGGCGGCGCGGCGCTGCTCGCGACCAGCCGCGACCCGACGCTGCCGATGCCGGGTGGCGAGCTGCCTGGGACCGGGGCGGTGCTGGCGGCGGTCGAGACGGCCTCGGGACGGCGGGCGGAGATCGCCGGCAAGCCGGAGCGGCACCTGTTCGAGCTGGCGCTGGCGGCGATCCCCGGCGCCGAGCGGGTGGCGATGGTCGGCGACCGGCTCAGCTCCGACGTCGCCGGCGGGCACGCGGCGGGGCTGAAGACGATCCTGGTCCTCAGCGGGACCAGCGGCGCGGGGGGCGGGGGCACCTCGGAGGACCTGGAGGGCGCCGACCCGGCGCCCGACTTCGTCGTTCCGGGCCTCGCCTCGCTGCTCGGATGAGCCCACCCAAGCTCCGCCACCGGCGCCGGCGGGGAGGGGGCGTGGATGCTGCGAGCGGGTGAGCGAGTAGCGTCCACGACCCCTCCTCGCTACGCCTTCGCCGGCGTTTTCGCCCATACCTTCTGCGGCCTGGTCGCGGTCGGCGCGGTGCTGCCGGTCCTGCCGATCTACGTCAGGGACGTGCTCGGCGAGGGCGACGTCGCGGTCGGCGTGGTGATCGGTTCCTACGCGGTCTCCGGCCTCCTGCTGCGGCCGATCGCCGGCCGGCTGGCGGACACCCGCGGCCGCAAGGCGACGGCGATCGCCGGCTCGCTCCTGCTCAGCGCCGGCGGCTTCCTCTACCTGCCGTCGCTGGGGCTGGCGGGGCTGATCGTCGCCCGGCTCGTGCTCGGCGCCGGCGAGGGCGCCGTCTACACCGCCGGCTCGGCCTGGATCGTCGACCTGGCGCCGCCGGAGCGACGCGGCCGCGTCCTCGGGCTCTACGGGTTGGCGGTCTGGGGCGGCCTCAGCGTCGGGCCGCTGCTCGGCAGCCTCGTCCACAACGTCGCCGGCTACGACGAGGTCTGGCTGCTGGCGGCGCTGCTGCCGCTGGTCGGGGCGCTGGTCGCTCTCGCCCTCGACGACCCGTTCCGGCCGCTCGCCCACGCGCAGCCGCATCCGCTGGTGGCGCCCGAGGCGGTGCGGCCGGGGATCGCCGTCGGCCTCGCCGCGATCGGCTACGCGACCGTCGCCTCCTTCGTCGTCCTCCTGCTCGAAGGACGCGGGGTCGACGACGGCCCGATCGTCTTTGCGGCCTTCGCCGGCGCGATCGTCGTCGCCCGCCTCTTCCTCGGCAACCTGCCGGACCGCGCCGGGCCGGCCCGGGTGGCGATCGGCGCCGTCCTCGCCGAGGCGGCCGGGCTGCTGACCGTCGGCTTCGCCCACCAGCTCTGGGTGGCGCTGCTCGGCGGCGTCGCGATGGGCGTCGGCTTCTCGCTGCTCAACCCGTCGCTGATGCTGATCGTCGTCGACCAGGTCAGCGCCGGCGCCCGCGGCGCCGCGCTCGGCACCTTCACCGCCTTCTTCGACGCCGGCGTCGGCGTCGGCGCCCCGATCGCCGGCGCCGCCGCCGCGCTGACCAGCTACGAGGGCGCCTTCGTCCTCGCCACCGCCTTCGCCCTCGCCTCGGCGGCGATGATCTACCTGACCGTCCACGGCCGAGCCCTCGCAAGCTAAGCGCAGCCGACCTCTTTCCGCACCGGCCCTGTCCCTCAGCGTTCGCTGAACAGCAACGTCTGCATCGCCCGCCCAATCCGCCCCTGGCCGTCGTAGAGCACCGAGTCCGAGGACCCGATCCCGCTCTGGGTCGGCCGCGTCACCGCGTCGACGCAGACCCACTCGCCGGCCGGCAGCCGCTCCAGCTGCACGGTCAGGTCGACGTTGATGAAGATCCAGCGGCGGAAGCCGAGCGCCGAGCTGATCCCGTTGCCGACGTCGGCGGCGATCAGCGTCCGCTGCAGCGGCGTTGGCTCCTCGCCCGCCACCAGCGGATAGGCCATCCGCAGCCACGCCGTCGCCGGCCCGGGCTCGCGCCAGCCGCCGGCGGCGAACCGCACCTCCATCGCCGTGTGGTAGCCGGCGTCGTGCTCGACCGGGAAGAAGTGGTGCTCGGTCCCCTCCGGCAGCGGCGGCGCCGGCTCGGAGACCAGTGCCTCCGCCGGGATCGCCAGCTCCTGCCGCCGCAACCGCCATCCCCGGGCCCGCATCCGCACCTGCCCGCCCACCGCCAGCTCCGCCTCGACCATCTGCACCCGCCGCCCCGGCCGCGCCACCCGCGCCTGGATCTCCACCGCCCCGATCGGCACCGGCCCCAAGATCTCGAACGTCACCCGCCCGATCTGAAACCCATCCCCATCCGCCAGCCCCTCGAGCGCCCTGCCGAGCAAAGCGGCCGGCGGCCCCGCATGCTGAGCACCAGGATCCCAAGGCCCCCGCGTCAACTCACTGGCCCGGAACCCGCCCCCATCCCTAGGAGGGTCTAGCGAAACGGCTAGCGAAACTCTTGCGCCGTCTCGCTGAGTAGTTCACGTTCCGCCGAAATCAAATGGCGGGGGCGCCGCACCAACGGCCCCCCGCCCGGCAACAGGAGCGTGAACCCCTGATGCATGACCCATTGTCTCCCAACGAGCGCGACGACCTCGTCGCGCAGGGCGGCCTATTGGCCCTCGCCCTTATCCATCACCCGACCGTCCTGAGCACAGAGGAGTTGGAGCGGCAGATGGGCGCCAGCGCAGACGCCTTCGAGCGCGCCCTTTGGACGCTCACCGGGGCCGGTCTACTGAGACGGGAGGGCGACTCGGTCCTACCGACCTACGCGGCCCTGACCTTCGATCGGCTCGACGTATGACGTTCGCCAAGGCGTTCGGCTACCGGATCGGCATGGCCCGGACGAAGCTCGGGATCAGCCAGGAAGAGCTTGCCGGCCGGGCCGGGATGCACCTGACCACGGTCAACAAGATCGAGTGCGGGCGCGGTGGCCCCTCCGTCGAATCCCTGGTCAGGCTCGCAACGGGGCTCGGATGCGACCCCGGCGAGCTACTTGCGGGAGTCGAGTGGCACTCGGGCGCGTTAAGGCTCGGCCACTTCGACTTGCCGAACTAGCCCGAACGCGGGATAGCGCGCAGGCGAGCTTGGTCAAGATCGTCAGGTCGGCATGGAGGCGGACTCGGTCCAACCCGCGAACGCGGAGCGGGCCGAGTCCCCATTCGTGCTTCAAGCGCCCGAACTCGCGCTCGACCGCAGCGCGCTTTCGGTAGGCGACCTTCCAGCGCGCCGACTCGCGCGGGATCAGCGGGTGCAGGCGGTCGGCCTTCACCCACGTCGAAGCCGGGGAGCACTCGCCGCTCGGGCAGCGCCACTTGGCCGCGCCGCGCTTACGGTCGGCGCCGGCGAACTTCCCGACGCCGTGCTCGCATTCAGGCGGGCGGTGCTCGCCGCGCTTCACGGCGGGCGTCTGCTTCAACGGGATCAGCGGCAGGCAGTCGCGCTCGGCCAGCTCCGCGTAGACCCGGGTCACGTCGTAGCCCTTGTCGCAGGCGGCGGTCGCGGCGAGCGCGCCCCGGCGTTTCGCCGTGTCGAGCAGCGGGGCGGCGAACAGCGACTCGTTGGCCTTCGCGGTCTCGACCAGCCACGCGACGGGGAGACCGGTGGCGGTGCATACGGCCGCATGCAAGCGATAGCCGAAAAATCCACCGCCGCGCCGGGTGCTCACGGCCGACCGATGACCCCAGCTCGCGTCAGGGTCGGTGTGCCAGTTGCGTTCCGTCTCGCTGTTCTTGGAGACGTAGCGTTGGCCGTTCGCGTAGGCCGGCATGTCGGAGGCGTCGATCGCGAGGTCGCGCCCGTAGGTGGGCAGCTTCTCCCGCAGTCCTTCGACCACGCCGTCGATGCAGCGCTCGACCATCTCGCCGTTGTCGCGGAGCTTTTCGGCGAAGCGATATGCGGAGTAGACGGACGGCGGGTTGCCCTCGCAGCCGAGGACCCGTTGCAGCTTCCAGTGCTCGGCGACCAAGGCGACGACTTTGGTCCACGTAGGCAGCGCGTAGAGCGACTTCGCCAGCGCCAGGCCGACCATCGTCCTCAGCGGGTAGCCGGGACGGCCCGTCCAGCGGGTCGCTTCGAGGTCCGCGATCAGCCGCCCGATCTCGGGCGAATCGAGGAGTCCTTTCAGGGCGGCAGATGCCGCTCCCCCTGCTACGTTGGGTGATGCCATTCGAGCTTCTACCTCGGTGGCCTGGCCCTCGGACGCGCCAACGTCGCGGGGGCCTTTTTCTGAGTAGTTGCCCGACTGACTCTATGGTCTAGATCGGACGGAAAACCGCTCTAGAAAGCGGGGTCCGGTGCTAACGCTCGCTGAGCGCGGCGGCTCTTGCGCGGGCGCTCTTGACGAGCCGGCTTGCGGTTGGGCGCTGAGATTTTTTCCGTGCAGTCGGAAGCGGCAAGCCGAGGAACGTAATGTCCTCAGGGACCATCTGCCCGAAGATTTCGTCGATATCCGGGATTCGCATCTCGCCCCGCGCCCGCAGGATCTCTTTGACCGTGAGCAGCTCGATGCTGACTCCCTTTTGTGCCCGGACCCGCGCCGCCTCCTCGCGAGCACCTCGGGTAAAGCTGAAGGCAACAATGCAACCGCGGGTCTTCCCCTCGCGCTCAATGGCCGTCTCAAAGGCATCGAGAACGGGCCTGCCGATGCGCTCTGAGCGTTTTACCTGAATGGGGTCACGATTGAAGAACGTGTAGCCATCGATCCCCATGTCTCCAGTGCGCCGCTTCGCATGGTGGCCCTGAAGGCTTTGAATGACCCAATTCTCGAACTCAAAAGGCTTCAGGGCAGCAAGCTCCTGCTCGGTCGTGGGCATCCCGACGACCTGTGGTTTCTCGCTGCCGTCCTTGAGTAAGCGCCGTTCGATGATGCCGACGGCGGTAACGCTGATGTCGATGCCGATCCACCGCCGCTTCAGTCGATCGGCGACGGTAAGGGTCGTTCCGCACCCGCAGAACGGATCAAGCACGACCTGACCGGGAAGGCTGGAAGCTTCGATGATTCGCGACAGCAGGCCCTCAGGCTTCTGGGTTGGGTACCCAAGTCTCTCTTGATCGCGAGGCGAGAGCCAGCGCACATCCTCGTCAATGCCCGTCTCCCTGCCGAAGACTGATCCTCTGGTGTAAGGCTGGAAGGCCCAGATATCGGGGACGGAGGTCCCGTCCTCCGGGGTGATGTAGTGCTCGTACATCGGCCAGGCCGCACCCGGCTCGATGGTGATGTAGCCCAGCTCGTAGAGCCGGTCGAGTTTCTGATGTTGGCTGAGGCCGGTGAAGTCCTCCTCGACTTCTTCCAAGAGCGCCCCGGGGATCGCCCAATGCCTCCCCTTGTCGCTTGGGTTGATTCCTCGCCAGGATTCCCCGCTTTCCCCGTTCCGACGGCCGGAGCCCGTGAGGACGTTGCCGTAGTAGTTGGTGCGCCAGCCGGTCTCATCCTCAACGAAATATTCCTCGACATGGCCGCGCATGTAAGGCCGACGCGGGTGAGTCCAAGTGGCTTCTGGCCCCTTCCGATAGAACAGGATCGTGTCGTGGATCGGGCCATATCGGCCGCGCTTGTTGTGAGCGCCAGTCCGTCGCCAGATGATCTCGTTGATGAAGTTGGACGAATCGAAGATCCGATCCAGCATCACTTTCAAATAGTGAGCGGCGTGCCAGTCGCAGTGCAAATAGAGCGAGCCGGTGTCTTTCAGGACGCGGTGCAACTCCTCCATCCGTTCCTGCATCCAGTTGATGTAGACCTGGATACCGCCCTCCCAGCGGTCCTCGAAAGAGCGCACCTCGGCCTCGTCGCCCCAGATGACCTCGTAGTTGCGGTTCGAGAAGAACGGGGGGTCGAGATAGACAAGATCCACGCTTTCGCTTGGTAGCGCGCGGAGCCGTTCGAGGTTGTCGTCGCAATAGACAACGCTCGTGTTGATATCTGGGTACGAAAGCGATGGCATTTTGGACCCTCCCAATTCGCGCGAATTGCGTAAACCCTGCGAGGCACCGCGAATGCACGGAAACCTTCAGGCCGAAATGCCGGCCCAGAGCCGCTTGGGGTAATCCCAAGCCGAAGGCGGGGTATCCCCAGGTCAGGTGTGGGTGCGAAGCGGCACCCAGAGCGGGCTAGCGAGTTTCGCTAGACCCTCCTAGTCAGCTCATAAAAAGAGTCGGCCACGGCCCCCATCGTAGGAAGTCCTTCGCTCGTGGGGAGGGGGCGCGGATGCTGCGAGCGGGTGAGCCGAGTAGCGTCCGCGACCCCTCCTCAGCAAGCGTGCGAACCAAAATCCTGGGTCCAAACCTCGGCCCCGGCATTCCCTTCGATCGTCCCCTTCATCCGCCCAATCCCAATTTCGGTCGAATCCCCCAGGATGTTCTCGCGGTGCCCCGCCGAGTGCATCCAGCTGGTGAAGATCCCCCGCGCCGTCCCCGCCGGCCCCGTCCCCCAGGCGATGTTCTCGGCCGCCCGCCAGCACCCGTGCAGGTAGCCGAAGTGCTCGATCCAGTAGGTCCATTCGCGGCCGCAGGCTTCGTGGCTGAATTCGTCGCAGCGGAGGATGTCGGCCGACTTCGCGGCGGCAGCGTGGTTCAGCGGCCGTGAGGGGCGCAGCGGCTTCAGCCCGGCGGCGGCGCGGGCGTAGTTGGTCATGCAGAGCATCGCCCTCAGCTGTTCGCCGACCGGCGCGCCGGCCTCGTTCTGGCCCGGGCAGGCGCTGGCCGGCGCGATCGAGCCGGCGCGGGCGCCGGCCGTCGCGGGCAGCAGCAGCAGCAGCGCCGCCAGCGCCAGCGTCGAAGCGATGCCCCTTCGCATCACCGCCACATTGTCGCGCGTTTTCGTCATAGACCCGTAAGGAAGAGCGCGTACTCTGGATGTAGCGACGAAAGGAGAACGCGAGAGATGGCAACCAAAGTTGAGAAGTCCGAGCAGGAGTGGCGCGAGCAGCTGACCCCCGAGCAGTACGACGTGACCCGGCGGGCGGGCACCGAGCGCGCCTTCACCGGTCCCTACGTCAACGAGAAGGGCGAAGGGATGTACAGCTGCGTCTGCTGCGGCACCGAGCTCTTCTCATCGGGCACCAAGTTCGACTCCGGCACCGGCTGGCCCAGCTTCACCGAGCCGGCCAACCTCGAGCACGTCGAGCTGCGCCCGGACAACGGCCTGTTCATGCGCCGCACCGAGGTCGTCTGCAAGCACTGCGACGCCCACCTCGGCCACGTCTTCGACGACGGCCCGGTCGACCGCGGCGGCCAGCGCTACTGCATCAACGGCTGCGCGCTGGAGTTCAAGCCGTCCCCCCAGCACCCAGGTAGCTGAACTTCACCGCCAGCGCGACCGCCTCGGTCCTGGTATCGACCTCGAGCTTGGCGATCGCGTTGCGGACGTGGGTGTGAACGGTCGCCGGGCTCAGCTGCAAGCGCTCGGCGATCTCTTTCACCCGCAGGCCCTCGGCCAGCAGCTCGAGGATCTGGCGCTCGCGCGCCGACAGCTCGAGCAGCTTCTCGACCTCTGACGGCTTGCCGCCGGCGAAGTCGCCGCCGAGGAAGGTGCCGCCGCCGGTCACCGCTTTGACCGCGCGGGCGATGTCCTCGGAGGGCGCCGACTTCAGCACGTAGCCGGAGGCGCCGGCGCGCAGGGCCAGCGCCAGCAGGTCGGGCTGGGCGTGGGCGGTGAAGATGATGACCTTGGTCCGCGGCCGCGCCCGCAGCACCTCCTTGGTCGCCTCGATGCCGTCGCGTTTGGGCAACTCGACGTCGATGATCAGGACATCGGGCTCGAGCTCTTTGACCACGTCGACCACATCGCGGCCGTTGCCGGCCTCGCCGACGATCTCGACGGTGCTCGAATTTGCCATCCGAGCCTTGATGGCCTCGCGGACGATCTCGTGGTCATCACAGAGGACGACGCGCTTGGCGCCCGTCACAGAGGAGTTCATTGAGCCGAAATTCTTTCAGGCGAGCCGTATCGGTGCAAAGTTTCGGGTAGAGAGAAACTTCCGTCGCGCTCCTGGCGATTCTCGATCAGGGCGATGATCGTGCGCCCGACGGCACACGCGGTGCCGTTCAGAGTATGCACAGGGACGGGCGAAGCGCCCTCTTCGGGGCGATATCGGGCGCCCAGCCGGCGGGCCTGGAAGTCGGTCGTGTTCGAGCAGGAGGTGAGCTCGCGGTAGCGCTGCTGGCTTGGGATCCAGCCCTCGCAGTCGTACTTCTTGGCGGCCGGCGCGCCGAGGTCGCCGGCGGCGACGTTGACGACCCGGTAGGGGATCTCGAGCTCGGCGAGGATCCGCTCCTCGATTGCCAGCAGCCGCTCGTGCTCGGCCGCCGACTCCTCCGGCGCGACGAACGAGAACATCTCGACCTTGTCGAACTGATGGACGCGGAAGATGCCGCGGGTGTCGCGGCCGGCGGCGCCGGCCTCGCGGCGGAAGCAGGTCGAGAAGCCGCTGTAGCGGAGCGGCAGGGCGCCGGCGTCGAGGATCTGGTCGGCGTGCAGGCCGGCCAGCGCGACCTCGGAGGTGCCGGTCAGGAACAGCTCGTCCTTCGGGATCTCGTAGATCTGGTCGCGGTCGCCGGGGAAGATGCCGGTCCCCTCGAGCGCCTCTTCGCGGACCAGCACCGGCGGCACCACCGGCTCGTGGCCCTCGGCGCGGACCAGCTCCAGCGCGAAGCGGACCAGCGCCAGCTCGACCATCACCAGGTCGCCCTTCAGGTAGGCGAAGCGCGAGCCGGAGAGGCGGGCGGCGGACTCGATGTCGATCAGGCCGAGCTCGGTGCCGATCTCGAGGTGGTCGCGCGGGGCGAAGTCGAACTCGGGCGGCGAGCCGACCTCGCGGACCACGACCGCGTCCTCCTCCGCCATCCCGTCGGGGGCGTCGGGGTCGGGCAGGTTGGGCAGCGAGATCAGTGCCTCGTGCAGCTCCGCCTCGGTCCGCTCGAGCTCGTCCTTCGCCCCCTCGATCGTCCCTTTCAGCTCGCCGACGCGGGCCATCAGCCGCTCCGCCTCGGCCTCGTCGCCCTTGCCTTTGGCGGCGCCGATCTGCTTCGAGAGCGCGTTGCGCTCGGCCTGCGCCTCCTCCTGGCGCGGCAGCAGCTCGCGGCGGCGGGCGTCGAGGGCGAGCACCTCGCCGACCCGCTCGCCGGCGCCGCGCCGCGCCAGCGCCGCCGTCACCCGCTCGGGCTCGGAGCGGATCAGCTTCAGGTCCAGCACTGCCCGCCCCTAGGGCGTGGTCTTCTGGCCGGGCCGCGGCGAGGACTGGGCCGCTTTGCCGGCGTATTCCGCGACGAATTCCGCGAGCTTTTCGGCTTCTTCGCCGACGACGATGTTCTGCGGCATGATCGCGCCGGAGAAGCCGCCGTTCTGGATCGCGTAGAGGACGTCTTCCTGGCTCTCTTCGCGTTCGTTCAGGTTCGGGCCCTGGGTCCGCTGGCCGCGGTTGCCGGTGCCCTGCGTGCCCGCCGCGCTCAGCGTGTGGCAGCCGGCGCAGTGGGTCGCGAACATCTCGGCCCCTTCGTGGTTGGGGCTGTCCTTGGAGACCGAGACCCCTTCCTTGCCGAAGCCGCAGGCCGTCAGCCCGAAGGCCGCGGCGACCACCAGCGCTATGACGAGAGCTGCACGCACGCGGCGCGCATCATATTGAGTGTGGGGGCCAGCCCGTCCGCTCAGTCCGGCGGCCGGTGGCAGACGGCCTCGACGTTGTTGCCGTCGGGGTCGAGGACGAAGGCGCCGTAGTAGCCCGGGTGGTAGATCGGGCGCGGCCCGGGGGCGCCGTTGTCGGTGCCGCCGGCGGCCAGCGCGGCGGCGTGGAAGGCGTCGACCGCGTCGTGGCTGGCGGCGGCGAAGGCGACGTGGGCGCCGGAGACGGCCGGCCGGCCGCGGGCCATGATCCAGAAGTAGGGCTTGGGGCCGATCTCGGTGTCGCTGCCGAAGCCGGCCGCCTGCGGCATCGGCGCCATGATCAGGCGGATACCGAGCGGCGCCAGCGCCGCTTCGTAGAAGCCCTTGCTGCGGTCGAAATCGGCGACCTCGAGTCCGACGTGGTCGAGCACGGGCCGAGCATATTCGCGGAGCTGTTCCTTTTGTCCGAATGGCGGACAAAAGGAACAGCTCGGCGGGAGCGACGTGGCAAGATGGTCGCGATGGCCGAGTCGCCGCATTTCAAGGAACCGGGCTGGTTCACCAAGCGCGTCTTCAACCCGCTCGTCGCCCTGCTCAGCCGCGCCGGCCTCAGCGTCGCCGGCTCCCGGGTCCTCGAAGTCCAGGGCCGCAAGAGCGGTGAGTGGCGGACGACGCCGGTCAACCCGCTCTCGCTCGACGGCGGCCGCTACCTGGTCTCGCCCCGTGGCCACACCCAGTGGGTCCGCAACATCCGCGTCAGCGGCAAGGGCCGCCTGGCCGGCCGCGGCCGCGAGGAGATCGCGGTGACCGAGGTCGCCGACGACGACAAGCCGCCGATCCTCCGCGCCTACCTGCGGAAGTGGAAGTGGGAGGTGGGCGCCTTCTTCGAAGGGGTTGGCCCCGACTCCTCCGACGCCGAGCTCCGCCGCATCGCCCCCGACCACCCGGTGTTTCGGATCGACTGAGCGCCGAACCCTCGGCGATCCCACCGAAGCAATGAACGAGTCCCGGCCGCGGCCACTCGTGCTGCCGCCTCGGTGACGCCCTCCCGCGTCACCCGCCCCTAAAGCCCGCTGGTGGTCGCCGCCCGCAGGGCGAGGAAGAAGATGACCCAGCAGCTGACCGCCATGATTCCCATCTCGCGGCGGAGGACGGCCATCACGACGGCTTCGCGTTCTGACTCGGGGAGGGACTCGGGGTCGACCTCGCCGAGCTCGCGTTCGGCGGCGCCGAAGCGGGCGCCCTCGGCGACGAAGGAGACGAACAGCGGCAGGATGCCGTAGAGGTAGTGGAGGTTTTCCTTCGGCTCGTGGTTGGTCACCACCAGGAGGCCGCCGAGCAGGGCCTGGACGAAGACCGAGACCTGGGCCGCCCGCAGCAGGTACCAGAAGGGAATCGAGGGTCGCTTTCGGAACCAGGCGATACCTCCGGCGAGCCCGGCCGCCAGGTTGAGGGCGATCAGGCAGACGCCGACGGCAATGTGGATGCCGACCATCGCCTAAATCCGCCCAAAGGAGTCGGGATTCGGCTTCCTGATGCGGAAAATCACTATGTAGCAATGTGTCACAAGCTGGGTGTATAACAGCGGCTACGGGCGCTCACGCGTTGAGATACGTGCGGGCGTTACCCGGCAAGCAAATCCCCCAAATTGCTTAAGACCTACCTGCCCATCCTCGTCTTCGCGGTCCTCGGCCTGACCGTCGGCGGCGCCTTCGCGATGCTGAATCACCTGATCGGCCCGAAGAAGCCGTCGCGGGCGACCAGCTCCTCGCGCCGCCAGGCAGAGCCGTACGAGTCGGGAATTCCGGTGGCGCCGGCCAAGAACCTGCGCTTCGGGGTCAGCTTCTACCTGGTCGCGATGCTCTTCATCCTCTTCGACATCGAGGTGGTCTTCATCTACCCGGTCGGGGTGATCATGAAGGGCGCCCACAGCGTCTTCGTGCTCGGCGAGCTGCTGACCTTCATCGCCCTGCTGATGCTCGCCTTCGTCTATGTCTGGCGAAAGGGTGCGTTGGATTGGAAATAGAGCGCCGCGACCCGCTCCGCGCCAAGCAGGTGACCGCCCGCGACATGCTGCGCGGCGACATGGACGGCCCCGAGCTGGAGCGCTACGTCGAAGAACGGGTCGTCACCACCACCTTCGAGAAAATGCTCAACCTGGCGCGGGCGAACTCGATCTTCCCGCTCACCTTCGGCCTCGCCTGCTGCGCGATCGAGGCGCCGATCTCGATCGTCACCGCCCGCTACGACCTCGCCCGCTTCGGCTCGGAGGCGCTGCGCGCCTCGCCGCGCCAGGCCGACCTGATCATCCTCTCGGGCCGCGTCTCGATCAAAATGGCGCCGGTCGTCCGCCGCCTCTACGACCAGATGCTGGAGCCGAAGTGGGCGATCTCGATGGGCGCCTGCTCCTCCTCGGGCGGAATGTTCGCCAACTACGCCGTCGTCCAGGGGGCGGACAAGTTCATGCCGATCGACATGCACGTCCCCGGCTGCCCGCCGCGGCCGGAGGCGGTTATCTACGGCTTCAACAAGCTGCAGCGCAAGATCATGGGCAGCCCCGACCAGGGCTGGCGCCAGCGCTACAACGCCGCCGGCACCGAGGAGTGGGCGCGCGGCGGGCCGCGCTCGCAACCGAGCGCCGAGGCGGCCGCCGCCTACGAAGAGGCAAGGGGCCTGACCCTTGCCTGACGCACCCGGACTCGAGCTGATCCGCCAGGAAATCGTCCGCGACCTGCCCGGATCGGTCGGCGCCACCTCCTTCGAACACGGCTGCGCGGCGATGCTCGTCGACCCCGAGCAGGTCCTCGCCGTGCTCGGCTGGCTGAAGGACACCCCCGGCCAGCGCTACGACTTCCTCTCCAGCCTCCACGTCGCCGACTACCTGCCGAACGAGCCGCGCTTCGGCGTCCACTACGAGCTGATCAACCGCGACCGCCGCGAGCGGCTGCGGGTCAAAGCCATGCTGGCCGACCCCGGCGAGGACGCGTTGCCGGAGATCGACTCGGTCACCGCGATCTTCCCGACCGCCGACTTCCAGGAGCGCGAGTCCTACGACTTCTTCGGGATCGTCTTCCGCGGCCACCCGGACCTGACCCGGATCCTCCTGCCCGACGACTACGTCGGCTGGCCGCAGCGGCGCGACTTCCCGATCGGCGGCGAGCCCGTCACCTTCACCTACAACGAGCACAACCGTGGCTAGCACGACCGACCACGAGGAGATGCTCGACGCCGAGGTGATGACGGTCAACGTCGGGCCGCACCATCCGGCCACCCACGGCGTCCTGCGGCTCGTCGTCGACCTCGAAGGCGAGCTCGTGCGCGAGCTGCGGCCGGTGATCGGCTACGTCCACACCGGGATCGAAAAGTCCTGCGAGGACAAGAGCTACTGGAAGGTCATCCCCTTCGTCGAGCGGATGGACTACGTCTCCTACTTCTTCCAGATGGAGGCCTTCTGCGGCGCCGTCGAGCGGCTGATCGAGCTCGAGATCCCGCCCCGCGCCAAGTACCTGCGGACCCTCTTCCTCGAGCTCAACCGGATCCACTCGCACCTGGTCTGGCTCGGCACCACCGCGCTCGACCTCGGCGCGATCTCGATGCTCTGGTACTGCTTCCGCGACCGCGACCGGATCCTCGACCTGTTCGAAATGGCGACCGGCCAGCGCATGCACACCCGCTACTTCCAGGTCGGCGGCGTGATCGAGGACATCCCGATCGGCTTCGAGGAGAAGTGCCGCGCGTTCGTCGAGGAGATGCCGGTCCGGGTCGGCCAGTACGAGGCGCTGCTGGACCGCAACGAGGTCTTCCTGCAGCGGACCAAGAACACCGGGATCGTCTCCCGCGAGCGCCTGCTCGAGCTCGGCGTCACCGGTCCGCTCCTGCGCGCCGCCGGCGAGCCCTGGGACCTGCGCAAGGTCCACGACTACCTCGCCTATCCGGAGATGGACTTCAAGATCCCGGTCGGCACGGTCGGCGACAACTACGACCGCTACCGCTGCCGGGTGGCGGAGATGGTCGAGTCGTGCAAGATCGTGAGCCAGTGCCTCGACGCGCTCCCGGAGGGGCCGTTCATCGCCGACGACCGCAAGTACGTGCTGCCGCCGCGCTCGGAGCTGCCGACCTCGATGGAGTCGCTGATCCACCACTTCAAGCTGGTCACCGAGGGCTACCGGGTCGGCCCCGGCGAGATCTACTACTCGATCGAGGGCCCGCGCGGGGAGCTCGGCTGCTTCGTCCTCGCCGACGGCTCCTCGAAGCCGGCCCGCGTCCACTTCCGCGACCCCTCCTTCGTCAACCTGCAGGCGTTCCGCGAGATGGCGCTCGACAGCTACGTCGCCGACATGATCTGCAGCCTCGGGATGCTCGACCCGATCCTCGGCGGGGTGGACCGATGACCCCGGTCGACGGCGCCGGCGACAGCAACCCGAACCTGCCGGTCGACCTCGCGCTGACCGAGGGCCGGGCGCTCGGCGCCGACCCGGAGGAGATCCCGCAGCTGGCCGACGTCGATTGCCCGCCGCAGCTGCAGGCGCGGGTCGAAGAGCTGATGAGCCGCTACCCGGACCGCCGCTCGGCCTCGATCCCGGCGCTGTGGGCGGTGCAGGAGCGCTACGGCTATTGCTCGCCGGAGGGGATCCGCCAGGCGGCGGCGGTGATGCGGGTGACGCCGGCCTACCTGGAGTCGGTCGCGAGCTTCTACGACCTGCTCCACACCGAGCCGGTCGGCGCCCACAAAGTCGAGGTCTGCACCAACATCAGCTGCTGGATGCGGGGCGGCGACGAGCTGCTCGACGCCTTCCGCGCCGCCGCCGAGGGCGAGGACGTCTTCGTCACCGGCTTCGAGTGCCTCGGCGCCTGCGACATCGCCCCGATGGCCTCGATCGACCAGCGCTACTACGGGCCGCTGGAGACGGCCGAGGCGGCGACCGCGATCGAGCAGCTGAAGGCCGGCGCCGAGGTGCTGCCGGAGAAGGCGCTGGCGCGGCGGCCGCTGGCCGGCGACCTGCCGAGCTCGGGCGGCGGCGCGAGCGGGGGAGGGCGCTGATGCCGCACGAGCTCGAGACCCGGGTGCTGCTCGAAGCCGCCGAGGACCCGCGCCTCGCGACCCTGGCCGGCTACAAGGACCTGGTCGGCGGCTACGCCACCCAGGAACGCGCCTACAAGGACATGGAGCAGGACGAGGTCCTCAAGGAGCTCGAAGACTCGGGCCTCCGCGGCCGCGGCGGCGCCGGCTTTTCGATGGGCAAAAAGGCGAGCTTCCTGCCGCGCGGCGACATGAACAAGTACCTCTGCTGCAACGCCGACGAGTCCGAGCCCGGCGCCTTCAAGGACCGCGAGCTGATGCAGCGCAACCCGCACCAGCTGATCGAGGGGATCGCGATCGCCGCCCTCGCCGCCGACGCCGGCCACGCCTTCATCTTCATCCGCGGCGAGTACGACGAGCAGGCCGACATTCTCGACGCCGCGGTCGCCGAAGCCTACGAAGCGGGTTACCTGGGGAAGGACATCCTCGGCTGTCACCGCGATCTGGAGCTGGTCGTCCACCGCGGGGCGGGCGCCTACATCTGCGGCGAGGAGACGGCGCTGCTCGACGCGCTCGAGGGCAAGCGCGGCAACCCGCGCCTGAAGCCGCCGTTCCCGGCGGTCCAGGGCCTCTACGGCGGGCCGACGCTGATCAACAACGTCGAGACCCTCTCCAACGTGCCGCGGATCGTCGCCAACGGCCCCGACTGGTTCCGCCAGTGGGGCACCGAGCAGTCGCCGGGGACCAAGGTCGTCTCGATCTCCGGCGGCGTCCGCCGTCCCGGCAACTACGAGGTCTCGCTCGGGATCCCGACCCGCGACCTGATCTACGGCCTCGCCGGCGGTCCCCTGCCCGGCCGCGAGATCAAGGCCCTCTACCCGGGCGGCTCCTCCTCGCCGGTGCTGACCGCGGCCGAGGCGATGGACCTTCCCTACAGCTTCGAGGCGATGGCCGAAGCGGGCTCGATGCTCGGCTCCGGCTCGATCATCGTCGCCGACGACACCGTCTCGATCCCGCACATGGCGCTCCGCACCGCGCGCTTCTACCACCACGAGTCGTGCGGCAAGTGCGCCCCCTGCCGCGAGGGGACCAACTGGACGGTGAAGATGCTGGAGCGGGTGGTGCGCGGCGAAGCGACGCCGATGGACCTCGACATCATCAGCTCGGTCCAGGAGAACATCATGGGCCACTGCCTCTGCGTGCTCGGCGACTCGATGGCGATGCCGGTCGCGGCGATGGTCCGCAAGTTCCGCGGCGAGTTCGAGCAGGTGATGGCGGCGGCGGTCGGGACGATCGATCCGCACCTCGTCGTCGCCGCCCCGCCCGAGACCCTGGGAGCCTCGGTATGAGCGACGAGCAGCGCACGGTGACGATCACCGTCGACGGTCGCGAGATCGAGGCGGCCGAGGGCCAGATGCTCCACGACGCCGCCCGCGAGGGCGACGTCGAGATCCCGGTCTTCTGTTACGAACCGAAACTCGGCGACCCGGTCGGCGCCTGCCGGATGTGCCTGGTCGAGATCGAGGGGATCCCGAAACTGCAGACCTCCTGCTCGACCCCGGTCCGCGACGGGATGGTCGTCCACACCCGCACCGAGCAGGTCAAGCACGCGCAGAACGCGGTGGTCGAGTTCCTGCTCGTCAACCACCCGCTCGACTGCCCCGTCTGCGACAAAGGCGGCGAGTGCCCGCTGCAGGACATCACCACCGGCTGGGGCCCTGGCAAATCACGGGTGATCGACGAAAAGCGCCACTTCGAGAAGCCGATCGAACTCTCGCCGCTGGTCGCGATCGACCGCGAGCGCTGCATCCTCTGCTACCGCTGCGTGCGCTTCAGCCAGGAGATCTCGGAGGACTCTCAGCTGCAGCTGCTCGACCGCGGCGACCGCACCTTCGTCGGCACCTTCGACGACCGCCCCTACGTCAGCCCCTTCCACGGCAACATCACCGACATCTGCCCGGTCGGGGCGCTGACCAACTACACCTACCGCTTCCGCGCCCGCCCCTGGGACATCGAGCAGGGCGGCACCGTCTGCACGCTCTGCCCGAGCCAGTGCAACGTCTCCCTGACGATTCGCGACGAGAGGGTGAAACGGGTGCTGACCCGCGACAACCACGACGTCGACGACGGCTGGATCTGCGACAAGGGCCGCTACGGGTTCGAGATGTTCGAGGCGGAGGAGCGGGTCACCGCGCCGCGGACCAAGGGCGGCGAGGCGCTGGAGTGGGGGGCGGCGATCGAGAAAGCCGCCGCCGGGCTGCACGGCGCCGGCAGGGGCCGGGTCGCGGCGATCGTCGGCGACGCCTCCAACGAGGAGGCCTTCCTCGTCCAGGAGCTCGTGCGCGGCGCCCTCGACTCGCCCCACCTCGACTCGCGCGCCTACCGCGGCCCCGACCGCGAGACGCTGCTGGCGCTCTCGCAGCCGGCGGTCTCGGCCAGGGTCAAGGACATCGACAGGGCAGAGGCGATCCTGGTAATCGGCACCGACCCGCTGCATGCCTCGCCGATCCTCGACCTGCGGGTGCGCAAGGCGATCCGCCGGGCCGGCGCCCGCCTGGTGGTGGCGACCGAGCGGCCGACCGCGCTCGACGGCGGCGCCGAGGCGATCGCCCGCTACGCCCCCGGCGAGGCCGGCCACTTCGTCGCCGAGCTGACCCGCGCTCTCGGCGGCGAGGAAACGGTGGCGACGCCCTTGGCCGAGACGCTGCGCGACGCCGACCGCGTCGTCGTCATCTGGGGCCAGCGCCTCGACCACGACAGCCCCGGCGCCAGTGCCCGCCTGGCGGAGCTGGCATCGAAGCTGAACCTTGCCGCCGCCGACGGCGCCGGGCTGCTCGAGATCCCCGACTTCAGTAACGCCCGCGGCCTGCGCGAGGCCGGCGTCCTCCCCGACGCCGGCCCCGGCCTCGCCGCGGTCGCCGCCCCCGGCTACGGCGCCGAGCAGATCCGCACCGCGCTCGAGCACGGCGACCTCGACGGCCTCGTCCTCTTCGGCGTCGACCCGCTCCGCGACTTCCCCGACACCCCCGCCTGGGAGGCCGCCCTCACCGCCGCCGACTTCGTCCTCAGCTTCTCGATGCACGAGACCGCCACCACCGCCAAGTCGAACCTCGTCCTCCCGCTCGAGACCCACGCCGAGAAAGACGGCACCGTCACCCACCCCGACGGCCGCCTGCAACGGGTCCGCCCCGCAGCCTCCCGCCCCGAGGGCGTCCGCTCCAACATCGAGGTCCTGTCGGAACTATCCGCCGCCCTCGGCCAGGCCACCGAGATCACGAACCAACCCACCGCCTTCGAAGCTCTAACGAACGGGGTTGCCTTCTACAACGGCATCACGGACGACCAGCTCGGCGGCACCGGCATCCGCTGGCAGGACGGCCCATCAGCTGGAGCGGTTCCGCAGTCGAGCGGGGGCGTCGAGGTTCCCTCTCCGGGAACTCCTGCGAAGCAGCCCGGAGAGGGAACCTCGGCGACCACGCTCCTCCTCGGCACCTATCGCGACCTATGGGCCGGCCCGATCACCGAGCTGAACGCCCCGCTCCGCTTCCTCCAGCCCAAGCAGCGCCTGGAGCTCTCGGAGTCCGATGCCCAGCGCCTCGACCTGAAGACCGGCTACGAGGTCAAAGTCACCGCCGACGGCGGCTCCGTCGACGCCCTGGTCCACATCAAGGAACGCGTCCCCGAGGGCGTCTGCTTCCTCTCCGAGGGGATCGCCGGAGCGAACGCCAACGCGCTCCTGAACGGCGGCCCGGTCCGCGTCGAGATCAGCCAGCCGGAGCGCATCGAGGTCTAGCCGTGACGCTCCCCCTCGCCGACACGCAGTTCGTCGAAGCCACCTGGATCATGGTCGCCAAGTCGATCGTGATCTTCGCCGTCGTCTTCGGCATCCTGCCGATCCTGACCGTTGTCGAGCGCAAGCTGATCGGCCGCTTCCAGCACCGCTACGGCCCCAACCGGGTCGGCCCCTTCGGCATCCTGCAGCCGCTCGCCGACGTCGGCAAGCTGATCTCCAAGGAGTCGTTCCGGCCGGGGAACGCGATCTCGACGCTGTTCATCCTCGGCCCGCTGCTGCCGGTCCTCTCCGGCGTCCTGGCGCTGGCGATCATCCCCTGGGGCGACACCCAGATGGGCGTCGGCTTCTACGGGATCGACGTCCCGATCGGGATCCTCTACTTCTTCGCCGTCGGCTCGATCGCCTTCTACGGCCTGCTCCTCGGCGGCTGGTCGTCGGGCTCCAAATACAGCCTGCTCGGCGCGATGCGCTCGGCCGCGCAGCTGATCTCCTACGAGGTCTCGATGGGGCTGGCGCTGCTCGGCGTGATCATGATGAGTGGCTCGCTCTCGCTCGTCTCGGTGGTCCACTCGCAGGGCGGCATCTGGTTCGCGATCCCCCAGTTCGTCGGCTTCCTCGTCTTCATGCTGGCCGGCTTCGCCGAGACCAACCGCACCCCGTTCGACATGCCCGAGGCCGACGCCGAGCTCGTCCAGGGCTTCATGACCGAGTACGGCGGCATGCGCTTCGGCTCCTTCCTGCTGGTCGAATACATGGAGATCCTGGTCGTCTCCGGGATCGCCGCGGCGATGTTCCTCGGCGGCTGGATGGGTCCCGGCCCGAGCTTCCTCGACCCGATCTGGATGCTGATCAAGATGCTGGCCCTGGTGGTTGCCTTCATCTGGGTGCGGGCGACGCTGCCGCGGCTCCGCTACGACCAGCTGATGAGCCTCGGCTGGAAAGTGCTGCTGCCGCTGGCGACCCTCAACGTGCTGGTGACCGCGGTCCTGGTGACGACGACGTGAGCCCCCAGCCCGACAAGCACAACGGCGAGGTCTTCGACCCGCGTACCGCGCCCTACCTCGACTCGATCGAGGTCGTCCAGGTCCAGCGCGGCCCCGAGCCGGGCGGGGTCGGCGGCGCCTACCGCGCCTTCGGCGAGACCCTGCGCGGGCTGAAGACGACGATGTCGCGGCTGGTCGAGGGGCCGCTGACGATCGAGTATCCGGAGCAGAAGACGCCGGTTTACCCGCGCTTCCGCGGCCGCCACAAACTGCACAAATTCGAGGACACCGGCCTCGAGAAATGCGTCGGCTGCTCGCTCTGCGCCGCCGCCTGCCCGGCCGACTGCATCCGCGTCGTCGCCGCCGAGAACATCCCCGGCGACCGCGTCTCGGCCGGCGAGCGCTACGCCGCCGTCTACGAGATCAACCTCTCGCGCTGCATCTTCTGCGGCTACTGCGAGATCGCCTGCCCGTTCGACGCGATCACGATGGGCCACGACTACGAGATGGCCGACTACGACCGCTCAGACCTGATCTTCACCAAGGAGATGCTGCTCGCCGAGCCGGTCGAGCGGACCCCGCTGAAAGCGGAGGGGGAGTAGGGCGGTGGAAGCGGTCGTCTTCTTCATCGCCGCGATCGGCGCGATCGCCGGGGCGATCGGCGTCGTCGCCGCCCGCAACCCGTTCTACTCGGTGCTGGCGCTGGTCGTCCACCTCTTCTCGCTGGCGGTGCTGTTCCTGCTGCTGACCGCGGCCTTCGCCGCCGCCGCCCAGGTCGTCGTCTACGCCGGCGCGGTGATGGTCCTCTACGTGTTCGTCGTCGCCTACGTCGGCGAAGCGGGGGAGTCGGCCTGGGAGCCGATCCCCGGCCAGCGCTTCCTGGCACCGCTGCTGGCGCTGGCGCTGTTCGTCGAGCTCTCGGTCGCGGTCCTCTCCTCGGCGCTGAAGGCGCTCGGCACCCACGGCCCCGACGTCGGGGCCGGGTTCGGCAACCCCGCCGCGATCGGCAACCTCCTCCTCGAGAAGTTCCTCCTCCCCTTCGAGGCCTCCTCCATCCTCCTCTTCATCGCCGCCGTCGGCGCAATCGTCCTCGCCAACAAGCAAAAGCCAAAAGAGGACGACGGCACCGCCGTCCCGGCGCAGCGCAACCGCGACGCCGGCGACGCCGGGGACCCCTCCCCGGGAACTCCTGCGAAGCAGCCCGGGGAGGGGTCCCCGGTGGCGCCGGCCCCCACGGAGGTCCCAACGTGAACATCGAGTGGTACCTCGTCCTCTCGAGCCTCCTCTTCATGATCGGCGCCGTCGGCATCCTGGTCCGCCGCAGCCCGATGGTGATCCTGCTCTGCCTGGAGCTGATGCTGAACGCCGGCAACCTGGCGCTGGTCGCCTTCAGCCGTGAGGTCGGCAACCAGCAGGGTCAGATCTTTGCCCTGGTGGTGATGGTCGTCGCCGCCTGCGAGGTCGTCGTCGGCCTCGGCCTGATCGTCGCGATCTTCCGCCGCAAGCTGCCGCTCAACGTCGACGACCTGCGGGAACTGCGCGGATGAGCGCCACCGCCTGGGCCTGGCTGGTCCTGCTCTTCCCGCTGCTCGGCTCGATCGTGATCGGGCTCGGCTACAAGGTGATCCCGTACCGCGCCGCCGGCGTGCTGGGGACGCTCTCGGTCGGCCTCGCCTTCCTCTGCGGCATCGGGGCGCTGATCAACCTGCTCGGCGACTCGCCCGAGGCGCGCCACCACGCCTCCTCGCTCTGGGACTACGCCAGCGCCGCCGGCCTCGACATCAAGCTCGGCATCTTCGTCGACCCGCTGTCGGTGTTCATGGTCCTGATCGTCAGCGGCGTCTCGACCCTGATCCACCTCTACTCGTTCGGCTACATGAACTCGGACGCCGGTTACCACCGCTTCTTCAGCTACCTCAACTTCTTCGTCTTCTCGATGCTCCTGCTGGTGCTGGCCGGCAACTTCGTGCTGCTGATCGTCGGCTGGGCCTTCGTCGGCTTCGCCTCCTACGCGCTGATCAGCTTCTGGTACCGGCGCACGACCGCGACCAGGGCCGGGATGAAGGCGTTCGTGATCAACGTCGTCGGCGACATCGGCCTCGTCCTCGCCGCCTTCCTGATCTTCCAGCAGCTGGGGACCTTCGACTACGGCGAAGTGTTCGCCAAGGCGCCGACCGTCTTCCACACCAACCAGTGGACGGTGATCGCGATCTGCCTGCTGCTCCTGGTCGGCGCCTTCGCCAAGTCGGCGCAGCTGCCGCTCCACACCTGGCTGCCGGACGCGATGGAGGGGCCGACGCCGGTCTCCTCGCTGATCCACGCGGCGACGATGGTGACCGCCGGCGTCTACCTGATCGCCCGCACCCACGTGCTCTTCGAACTCGCCCCGACCGCCGCCGACATCGCCGCTTTCACCGGCCTGGCGACGCTGCTGGTGGCCGGCACGATCGCGCTGGTGATGACCGACCTGAAGCGGGCGATCGCCTACTCGACGATGAGCCAGATCGGCTACATGGTGGTCGGCGTCTCGATCGGCGCCTACAGCGCCGGCCTGTTCCACCTGATGACCCACGCCTTCTTCAAGGCGCTGCTGTTCATGGCGGCCGGCTCGATCATCTCGGCGATGGCGAACAACCAGAACATCGACGACATGCGCGGCTTCGGCAAGGCGATGCGGTTCACCTCGATCGCGATGCTCTGCGGCTCGCTCGCGCTCGCCGCCTTCCCCGGCACCTCCGGCTTCTTCTCGAAGGACGAGATCCTCGCCTACGCGACCGACCGCGGCGGCATGTACCTGATCTTCACCGTGCTCGGCTACCTCGGCGCGCTGTTGACCGCCGTCTACACCTTCCGCCTCGTCTTCCGGGTGCTGCCGGGGAAGCCGTGCAAGGAGGCGCAGGAGCTGATCGACAGCGGCCACGTCGCCCACGAGCCGCCCCGCAACCCGGCGACCGGCGAGCTCGAGGACACGGAGGTCGGCTACCCCGGCGCCGAACACCACATCGCCGACCAGACGCCGTCGATGAAGATCGCGATGGCCGTCCTCTCGGTGCTGGCGCTGTTCGCCGGCTTCGTCCAGGTGCCGGGCCTCGACCGGATGGTCACCAACTTCCTCGACCCGGTCTTCGCCGGCTCGCCGCTGGCGGCGATCGAGCCCTCGACCGGCGCCGCCTGGACCGGCCTCGCGATCGGCGCGGCGATCTCGGTGGCCGGGATCGCGATCGCCTACTGGGCCTACGTGCTGCGGCCCGAGGTGCCGGGCAAGCTGATCGAGCGCTTCGGCTGGCTGCACACCTTCCTCGTCAACAAGTGGTACTTCGACGAGCTGATCGACATCCTCATCGTGCGGCCGGCGCTGGCGATCGGCCGCTTCGCCAACCGCACCTTCGAGCGCTGGGTAGTCGACGGGCTGATCACCGGCACCGTCGATACCGTGCGCGAGTCGGGCAGCGTCGTCCGCGGCCTGCAGAACGGCTTCGTCCGCTCCTACGCGCTGCTGCTGCTGGTTGGCTTCGCCGGTCTCGCCCTCTACTTCCTGACCCAGAGCTGATGGAGATCGCGCGATGATCAACGTCCTCCTCTGGGCCCCGCTGGCGTTCGGCGTCGTCGGCCTCTTCCTGCCACGGCGGCTGGTCGGCTGGTGGGCGGTGCTCGGCGCGATCGTCACCCTCGGCATCGCGGTGGGGATGGTCGCCGGCTTCGACAGCGGCGACTCCGGCCTCCAGTACACGACCTCCATGACGTGGATTTCTGGGCTCGGCGTCGACTACAGCCTCGGCATTGATGGGCTGAATCTTTTCCTGGTCCTGCTCACGGGGGTGCTCTGGCTCGGCGGCCTCGCCTTCGCCGCCTTCCGCCAGCAGGAGCGGCCGCAGCTCTTCTTCTTCCTGATGCTGGCGGCCGAGACGGCGACGCTCGGCTCGTTCCTCTCCCAGGACCTGCTGCTGTTCGTCCTCTTCTTCGACCTGATGCTGGTCCCCTTCTACTTCCTCTTCGGGATCTGGGGAAAGGACCGGCGGCCCGAAGGCGGCCCGAGCGCGCCGGCGGCGACGCTGAAGATGATCATCTACACGCTGATCGGCTCGCTGCTGATGCTGGTCGGCGCGATCGCCACCGCGATCATCGCCGCCAAGGGCCACCAGCTCACCTTCTCGATCCAGGCGATCCAGGAAGAGGGGCTGCCGCTCGGCAGCCAGCGCTGGATCTTCTGGTTCTTCGCCGCCGCCTTCCTGGTCAAGATGCCGGCCTTCCTCGTCCACGGCTGGATGCCGGACGCCTACCGGGCGGCGCCGCTGCCGGTGCTGGCGGTCTTCTCCGGGGTGCTGGCGAAGGTCGGCGCCTACGGCTTCCTGCGGGTGGTGCTGCCGCTGTTCCCCGCGGCGACGATCGAATTCCAGGAGATCGTGCTGGTGATCGCGGTCGCCTCGATCCTCTACGGCTCGGTGATGGCCTTCACCCAGACCAACGTGCGGCTGATCGCCGGCTACTCCTCGGTGGCCCAGCTCGGCTTCATCACCGCCGGGATCTTCGCCCTGCGCGCCGACGGCTCCGATGGGGCGATCCTGCAGATGGTCAACCACGGCCTGGTGGTGGCGCCGGTCTTCGTCGTGATCGCGCTGTTGGTCGAGCGGACGGGCAGCGAAGACCTGCGGAGCATGGGCGGGATGGCGACCAAAGCGCCGGTGCTGGCGGCGCTCTTCCTGATCGTCACCCTGGCGACCCTGGCGATGCCGGGCTCGGCCAACTTCATCGGCGAGTTCTACATCCTGAACGGGCTCTTCCAGGCGAAGATCGTCTACGCGATCGTCGCGATCTCCGGCGTCGCGATGTCGGCCTACTACGCGCTGCGCCTCTACCAGCGGACGATGCACAACCAGCCACCATCAGGACAGAATCAGGGGACCGAATCGCGTGAGATCGGGCTGCGCGACGGGGTGATCCTGGCCCCGCTGGTGCTCTGCATCGTCGCCCTCGCCTTCTACCCGCAGCTGATCCTCCACCGCACCTCGCCGACCGTCGAAGGGACGGTGGCGACGGTGACCGGCGGCGAAGCGCCGAACGCGACGATGGCCCACCTCGAAAAAGCCGGCTGGACCGGCTACGCCCAGATCGCATCCAAGTGACCTTCCACGCCCCCAACATCGACTACGCCGGCATCTCGCCGCTGATCGCGCTCACGGTCGGCTTCGTCGTCGTCCTCATGACCTCGGTCTTCCGACCCGTGCGGCGGACCGCGCCGGCGCTGACGATCCTCACCCTGGCCGCCACCGCCGGCCTCCTGATCTGGCGCTGGGGCGACGAGCAGTCGCTGGTCAGCGGCGCCCTGCGGATGGACGACCTGGCGATCTCGATCTCGCTGATCGCGATCGTCACCGCCGCCTTCGCGGTCGTCTTCTCGAAGGGCGAGCCGGCCGTCGGCGAAGCCGGCTCCGGCGAGTACCACGCGCTGCTGCTCGGCTCGGTCCTGGGGATGACCCTGCTCGCCCAGGCCAACAACCTGGTCACCTTCTTCGTCGCCCTGGAGACGCTCTCGATCCCGCTCTACATCCTCTGCGCGACCGCCCTGCGGCGCGAGGGCTCGCTCGAGTCGGGGCTCAAGTACCTGATCGTCGGCTCGCTCGGCTCGGCGACGCTGCTCTACGGGATGGCCTTCCTCTACGGCGGCACCGGCTCGACCGACTTCGAAGGGATCGCCCACGGCATCGCCCAGCACGGCGTGCTCGGCGATCCGCTGATCCTGGTCGGGATCGGGATGTGTGCGGTCGGGCTGGCCTTCAAGACCTCGATCGCCCCCTTCCACCAGTGGACGCCCGACGTCTACCAGGGGGCGCCGACCCCGATCACCGCCTTCATGGCGGTCGCCACCAAGGCCGCCGCCTTCGCCGTCTTCCTGCGCTTCTTCGACGTCGCCCTCGGTCCCCAGGGGAGCGACTGGCAGCCGGCGCTGGCGGTGCTGGCGGCGATCTCGATCATCGTCGGCAACCTCGGCGCGTTGGGTCAGGACAGCCTGAAGCGGCTACTCGGCTACTCGGGCGTCGCCCAGGCCGGCTACATCCTCGGCGGCGTCGTCGTCGCCTCGAAGGCCGGCGTCAACGCGACCGTCTTCTACCTCGCCATCTACCTGTTCATGAACCTCGCCGCCTTCGCGGTGGTGATCGCCCGCGAGCGGGAGACGCCGTGGGGTGACGACATCCGCGCGATCCGCGGGCTCGGCGCCGAGCGCCCCTGGCTCGCCTGGCCGCTGACGATCTCGATGCTGGCGCTGGCCGGGCTGCCGGCGACCGCGGGCTTCATCGGCAAGCTCTACCTGATCGAGGCGCTGGTCGAAGGCGACTACACCTGGCTGGCGGTCTTCATCGCGGTCGGGACGATGATCTCGCTCGGCTACTACCTGCGGGTGATCGCGGTGATGTGGATGCGGCCCGACACCGAAGTCGCGCCCGCCGGCGAACCGGTGATCGCCGGCGCCGCCCCCGAGGCCGATCCGATCGACCCCGGCGCCGGCCGCCGCTTCCACCTGGTGGCGCCCGCGGTCCTCTGCGCCGCGGCGACCGTCTTCTTCGGCGTCATCCCGCAGCCGCTGGTCGTCTTCGCCGAACACGCCGGCGCCTCGATCTTCGGCTAGCCGTTCGCCCTTCTCCCGCCATGCGGGAGAAGCGGCGGACGCCCGGCGTTCGGCGTTCGGATAGAACCCAACCCGCATGGGCGTCCTGCTGACCGCGGCGGCGATCGTCGCCTCGACCGGCGTCGGCGTCTGGTCGGAGCTGCGCTGGCCGCGCGGCGCGGTCGAGCTGGCGCGCCGGGCGCTGCTCGCGGTCCTCTACTTCGTCCTGCCGGTCGTCATCTTCCTCAACCTGGCCTCCGCCCACGTCGACCTCGAGGACGGCATCGGCATCGTCCTCGCGCTGGTCGCCTGCGTGGTCACCGCGGTCCTCGTCTGGTGGGTCGCCAGCCGGGTCATGCGCCTGCCGCGGCCGCAGGTCGGCGCGGTCGTGGTCAGCGCGATGACCGCCAACACCGCCTTCGTCGGCTTCCCGCTGACGATCGCGCTGCTCGGCCGCGACCAGCTCTCGACCGCGGTTCTCTACGACGCGCTGGTCAGCGCCCCGATGACGCTGATCGGGGCGTTCGCCGTCGGCGCCGCCTTCGGGACCAAAGCGGGCGAGTCCCCACGCGCCCGCGTGCGCGCCTTCTTCATCCGCAACCCGGTTCTGTTCGGCGCCCTCCTCGGTCTGCTGGCCCCGCGCTCGCTGGCACCGGAGGCCCTCGTCCACATCGCCCAGACCGCGGTGATCGGGATCATCCCGATCGGCTTCTTCGCGGTCGGCGCGACCCTCGCCGAGGACGCCGAGCGGGGAACCCTGCCGATCCCGCCGCCGCTGACCCGCGCCGTCCTCCTCTCGCTCGCCGGCCGCCTCGTCCTCGCGCCGGCGCTCCTCACCGTCCTGGCGGCGCCGCTGATCGACCTGCCGCCCACCTACCGCCTGATGATCGCGATGCCGACCGCGCTCAACGCGCTGATCGTCTCCCACGCCTACGGCCTCGACAACCGCATCGTCGCCGAGGTCGTCGCCTGGTCGACCGCGATCGTGATCGCCGCTGCCCTAGTCTCGCTCCTGTTCTGATGCTCCAGCACGCCGGCATCGAGATCGTTCCCGCCGAGGTCGACCGCGCTGTCCTCCTCTTCGAGCTGCTCGGCTTCCGCCGCGCCGAGCCGCCGCCAAGCCTCGCCGGCGCCTACACCTGGGTCGAGCGCGACGGCACCCAGATCCACCTCATGCACGAGGATTCCCCGACCGTCCCGCCCCGCGGCCACGTCGCCGTCGTCGCCCCCGACTTCGAGGCAGCGATCGAGCGCCTGCGCGCGAACGACTTCGACCCCGAGCCGCACCGCGAGCACTGGGGCTCGCCGCGCGCGGTCGTCACCCTCCCCGGCGGCCAGCGGGTCGAGATGATGGCCTTCCCGCCGCCGCGGAAGGACTAGGCGGCGGTCCTGCCCTTTTCGAGGAACCGGGTCAGGTCGTCCCAATCCTCTTTGCTGATCGGCTCGACCTCGGTCTTCGCGACTCGAAGCGGTAGGCCGGTCTCGTTGAGAATGACCCGGACGATCTCCGCGAGCTTCTCGTAGATCTCCGCGTCGCTGTCGCCGAGGACATCGAATCTCAGCAGTACCCTGCTCTGGCCGACGTCGAACGAGATGACGTGTCCGAGGGCGAGCTCGGCGGCGCTCCGCTCGATCGCGTCCGAGACCTCATCGGCGTGCGCGTCGAGGACGTGTTCAACGACGCGCTCGGGCTCTTGGAGCTCGAGCGCCACGTTCATTTCGAACTCAGCGGTGACGTCCATTTCCTCTCTCGCGCCCATCGTCGTCCAGGCTACACCCGTAAACCTGCACGGCGAAAATCGCCTTTCACGTTGCGAATCGTCCGCTGATGAGGGGTCATCGGGACTTTGATCGGGGGTCGATTCAGGTCCGGAGGCCGGCAGTAGATGTACTTGCGGCGCCGTTCGCACCACCAGCCGGCGGCCCACGCGGCCTCGACCAGCCGCCGGTAGTCCTTGTTCGGGTGACGCGGGCACTTCGCCTCCGGATGCTCGATCCTCAGCGGGTGCATCAGCCACCGAACGGCTCCAGGCTGATCGCTGCGGCGATCGGCAGGTGCGGCTCGGCGCGGCAGGACCATTCGCCGCGGGGGCGGGCGTAGAGGAGGGCGAGGCAGCGGCCGATCGCGCGCTGTCCGTAGGCGTTGGGGTGGAGCGATTCGCGGGTCGTCCCCTCGGTGAAGGAGAGGCGCCGGACCCACTCGGCGCTGGTCTCGCTGGGGCCGGCGTCGCCGACCCGGCGCGAGCGGCTGTCGCAGAGCTGGTGGCCGTCGAGGGCGTGGCGGAGGTCGAGGAACTCGGCGCCGCCGGCGGCGGCGACGTCGCGCAGGGCGGCGACGATCGAGTCGATGCCGGGCCCGGCAGCCCAGTCGGCGTCCGCGTCCCAGAGCGGGCAGCCGCCTTCGGTGAGGCGGCTCCAGCCGGTCTCGGGGTAGCGCAGCCAGGCACTCGCCGGGAACGGCGAGGTGTAGCCGCTGAGGACCAGGCGGTAGTCGCGACGGCGGTAGCCGGCGGCGCGCATCGTCGCCCGGACGCCATCGAGGACGCGGCCGACGCGACGCCGCATCGCCGGCAGCAGGGCGTCGATCTCGTCCTGGGCGTAGCGATGGCAGAGCTCCGGCGCCGAGGGGTCGCTGCGGGCCCAGTCGAGGGCGCAGCCGGCGACCAGCTCGCCGAAGCCGACGTCGTTGGCGCCGACCGTGACCAGCACCAGCCGCAGGTCGAGGCGGTCGGCGACGTCGGCCAGCTGGTCGGCCTCGGGCGACTCGCCGAAGTGGGGACGACCGCCCATCGCCGCCGGCCAGAGATTGCGGGCGCGGGCGCCCGAGCAGGCGAGGTTGACGTGGGCGTCGACCGGGATCGGCGCGCTGCGGATCGGCGCCACGTCGGAGCGGTGGCATTCGTCCTCCTCGCTGGCGCCGTAGATCCGCTCCGGCTCGTATTCGCAGAGGCCGAGGTCGTCACATTCGATCGCCGCCCGGTCGGTCCCCGAGCGGGTGCCGAGCGGTTCGGAGCCGTTGCCGAGCCAGCGCCCGCCCTCGCCCGAGATGAAGCTGTCGCCGAGCGAGACGATCGCCGTCCGCGGCGAGCCGGGGCGGGCCGCGGCCGGGGCGGAGGCGAGCGCCGCGAGCGCGAGCAGCGCCATCGCCAGGCAGCCCGCGAGCAGCTTCGGGTGTGTCTTCGCCGCCGTCATCGCCGCCACCCAAGCGGGCCGGGCCGGTGGCCGTCAAGGCTTGTCACAGAAGATTTGAAAAGCGTGCGTCTTCGGTGATTCTTTCCGCTGCGCGGCGTCCAATGGCGGGGCTACGATGGCCAACCCATGCGCTACCCGGTCGAAGAATTCACCGCCGAGGAGCGACGCCTGCTGGCGCCGCACTTCACCAATCTCGACCGTCCGGTCTTCGGCCTGGTCAACCTGCCGGAGACCGTCAAGGGGGCGCTTTTTTCCCGCTATTCGCGCTATTCCGGGACGGTCCGCCGTCTCTACCTGGAGGAGTTCGCGGCGGACGCGCCGGCCGACGGCCGGCCCTTCGACTCCGAGGAGGGTGCCCGCGCCGCCAGGCTCTATGAGAACGTCTTCGTCGGCTACGGCGACGACTCGATCGCCCAGGTCGGCGGCGCCCACGTCGCCTGCGAGTGGGTCTCCAACGTCCTCACCAAGGTCCTCCAGCGCGGCCGCCTCGCCGCCTACCTCGAGCAGTCGACCCGCTACATCCCCTACGACCAACCGCTGCCCGGCGGCGGCTATCGCTTCTACCGGGACGAGCGGCTCGGCGAGCCGTTCGCCGCCGCGATGGACGAGCTGTTCGCGATCTACTCGCGCTCGCTGACCGCCGTCGAGGCCTGGGCCGGCGAGCGCTGGCCGCGGAGCGGGGAGGAGCCGGAGGGCGCCTGGCGGCGCTCGATCCGCGCCAAGGCGCTCGACCTGCTGCGCGGCCTGCTGCCCGCCGCCACCCTCAGCCACGTCGGCATCTACGCCTCCGGCCAGGCCTACGAGCAGCTGATCATGCGGCTGCTCGCCTCGCCGCTGCCGGAGGCGCGCGAGTACGGCGGCATGATCCTCGCCGAGCTGCAGCAGGTGATGCCGAGCTTCGTCTCCCGGATCGAGCGCCCCGAGCGCGGCGGCGAGTGGATCGCCTACCTCGAAGGGCGCCGCGAGCGGACCGAGGAGTGGGTCGCCCGGCTCGGGCTCGACCGGCGCGGCCAGGGCGACGCCGCTCCGACGGTCGAGCTGCTGCACGTCGACGGCACCGAAGAGGACCTGCTCGCCGCCTGCCTGTTCGAGTCCGCGAGCGCGCCGGAGACCGAGATCCTCGCCCGCATCGACGTCCTCGACCGCGATCAGCGGGCGGAGCTGCTGGCGGCGCTGGTCGGGGAGCGGGTCAACCGGCGCCACCGTCCCGGGCGCGGCTTCGAGGCGCTCCGCTACCGCTTCGAGATCGTCTCCGACTACGGCGCCTTCCGCGACCTGCAGCGGCACCGGATGCTGACCTGCAGCTGGCAGCGGCTCGGCCCCGACCTCGGCGCCGGCGTCCCCGACGAGGTCCACGAAGCCGGAGCTGGCGCGGAGTTCGAGCGCGGGCTCGAGATCTCGCGGGCCGAGTACGAGCGGCTGCGCGAGGCGGGCCTGCCGGAGCTGGCGCCCTATGCGCTCAGCCTCGCCTACCGGATCCGCTACGTCCTCGACCTCAACGCCCGCGAGGCGATGCACCTGATCGAGCTGCGCTCGGGCCGCGAGGGGCACCCGACCTACCGCGCCGTGGCCCAGGCGATGCACGAGCGGATCGCCGCCGTGCACCCGGGGGTCGCTGGCGCGATGAGCCACGTCGACACCTCGGCGGAGCCGCGCCTGGAGCGAATCCTCAGCGAGATCCGCACCCACCGCAAGCGCGCCGCCGCCGAGGCTCCGCCGCCCGGCTGAGCGACTACCTCCTTCAACTTCCTGCCGGGAACCTGCGCCTCGCCGTGCGGGCTCAGCCGCGGCGCTTGCGCTTGCGACGCTCCGCGCCCGGGCCGCTGCTCGAACCGTCGCTGCCGCCGGAACCGCCGGCCGGCGGTTGCCCGTCCTCGCCCGGATCGTCGCCGTCCGGCTCCTCGCCCTCGGGCAGCTCCGGCGCCGTGACCACCCCGGCCTCGGGGTCCTCCGGCTGCATTTCCTTGGCCGCCTTCTCGCCGGGCGAGGGCCAGGGGATCGCCTCGGCCGCCGCCCAGGCCGGCGGCCGCCCGCCGGGCAGCCTGCCGATGCAGAGCAGGCCGAAGTAGATGAAGAAGATCAGCGCGAACTCGGGGGCGAGGATCAGCGAGGCGACGCCGAGCGCCATCCCCAGCGAGCCCCAGAAGCGCGAGAGCAGGCCGACCCGCATCGCGTAGAGGCAGGTGTAGAGCATCGCCACCGCGAAGCCGAGGCGGGCGGCGAGGCCGAAACCGAAGCCGAGCCCCTGCAGCCCCGACTTGCTGAGCGACTGTTCGGCGCGGTCGTCTTCGAGTTCGACCTTTTCGCAGTTCGCCTGCGGCGGCCCGCCTTCGTCCCATTCTTCGCCGAACTTCTCGGCGCCCTTGTCGTTCAGTTCCTTGCGGCATTCGCTTGCCGCTTCCTGCTTCGTCATCTTCGCCGGCACTTCGTCGTTTGCGAACTTGCCGGCGGCGTCGGTGGTGACGATGCCGGTCAGGATCGCGGCGATCGCGAAGAAGATCGGGGCGGCGATCACGACGCCGACCAGTTGCCGGCGGAAGCGGTCGCTGCGGGCGGCGGTGGCGCGGAAGAGGAAGTAGAGCGGCGGCCCGAGCAGCAGGAAGCCGAGCGCCTGCAGCGCCGCGTAGAGCGCAACCGTCCCCCCGTTTTCGTTTGCGGAGAGCAGGAAGGTCGACTGGTGGCCGTTGTTGGTGAGGCTGCCGACGACGATGTTCGAGGCGATGATCAGAATCGCCGCGACGAAGGCCGTCACCCCAACCGGCACGAACCAGCGCGACTCCCAGGCGACTATCTGCCGTCGGGCGGTGGCCATGGCGCCGTACGCTACCGGTCATCGCCGAGACGCCGCACACCCCCGTCGTTCCGCTGGAGGCCGGCGCCGGTCCCGAAAACCCGCCCTGCCCCGCCTGCGGCGAGCCGCTGTTCGGCTGGCTCGCGACCCAGCCGGGGCTGGCCGGGCCGGTCAGCCGCTGCGAGAGCTGTGGCCTCGGCGTGATCGGCGTCTCCGGTGGCCCGGAGGAGGCGCTGCGCGAGCTCGGCACCCTCGGCGACGGCAGCGGCCCGCGGATCGCCAACCGCGACAGCTACGCCTGCGCGCTCGGCAGCGCCGGCTGGGCGGGGCTGGTGCCGGGGGTTCGCTACCTGTTCACGGTCGAGTCGGTGCGGCGGCTGGTCGGCCGCCGCGACCAGATCGTGCGCGGCGCCCGCTGGCAGCCGGGGCTGTCGCTGGCGGCGACCTGGCAGACGCTGCTGAACAGCGTCACCTTCGGCCACAACGTCGCGATCGCCGCCGCCGGCCGCGGCCGCGCCACCCCCGCCCCGAAGCGCTGGCAGCGGCGGATCGACTACCTGGTCACCGTCGTGCTGGCGATCCCAGCGCTGATCATCGCGATCCCGGTCGAGCTGAGCGGCGGCCTGTTCCGGCGCGGCGCGGTGGTCCAGCTGCGCTTCGAGTTGCTCTAGACGAGGCGGCTCGCGCGCGGCCTAGCTGAGACCTTCGCGGGCCTCGCGGACCAGCGTCACGGCCTCGGGGAAGAGGACGCGGATCGCGTCGCGGACCTGCATCGCCTGCTCGTCGGCGTTGCCGGTGAGGTCGAGGCGGTTGATCGAGGCGACGGTCATCTCGACCGCCAGCTTGATCGCGTTGTCGGCCCAGGCGACCCGCTGCGAGGACTGCATCTGCTCGGAGAGCTCCTCCATCCGAGCCCGGAACTCATCCGGGTCGCCGAAGAGGTTGAAGGGGCTGCCCTCCATGTCCCCATGAAAGCAGACCGGGCGGCTCGGCTGGGACGCCGCTTCCCCCCGCGCACGACCGCTGACGAAGATGCGCGCAAGTCGACACCCGGTGCGCGCCACGCGTGCGCCGGCGCCGCCTAGCTTCGGGGGATGGCCGGAACGAGGCGAGCGAACGAGAGGGGCGGCGATGAGCGCGGCTCGGCGAGCGTCGAGCAGGCCGGGCTGGCGGCGCTGCTGGCGCTGCTGATCGTCGCCGCGGTGGCGGCGATCGCAGCGGGCGGCGACGTCGACGCCGGCCGCGAGCTGGGCGGGACGATCGGCCGCCGGATCGCCTGCGCCCCGCACCTCCCCGATGCCTGTCACCACCAGCCGCTCGTCCCCGCCTACGGCTGGCCGCTGGCCCGGCTCGCGCGCTCCCTGGCGCCGCCGCCGCGCGCCCTCACCGGCCCCTCCGGCCTGCCGCTGGTCCCGGTCGACTTCCGCCGCTGCCGCCGCGAAACCTGCGCCGTCGCCGCCGGCCCGCACCTGACCGCGTCCAACCGCCGCACCACCGCCTTCACCCAGCTGCTCGACCGTCGCCGCGAGGACGGCTGGGTCGAGATCGTCTACTGGGAGTACCGCCCGGGCCTCGGCTGGGACGCGGTCCGCCGTCGCGCCACCGCGGCCGAGGTCGCCGCCGCCTCCGGCACCGAGGTCCTCGCCAGCCAGGACCCCGCCCTGGTCCCGCTCGAGACCCTCCCCGGCCGCGACTACTACGACTTCCCCGCCGCCGAAGCCCCGCCCTGGCGCTGGCAGGTCACCCCCCGCTACCCCGGCTGGTCGGACTGAGCTCGCTTGGGCGCTTTCCTCCCGCGTAGCGGAACAAAGGCGCCCCAAGCGGTGCTCGGCGCCCAGGGCCGGCCCGGCCGCGGGCCCCAAGCCAGCCGGCGCGACCACCGGCCGCCGCCGGCCTAGCCCGAGCTCGCCGGCTGCGGGCCGTGCTGGCCGCCCGCGCCGCCGTCGCCGTCGTCGCCCTCGCTGTCGGCTTCCTCCTGGGCCTGGCGGATCAGGCCGCGCCAGTCGGCGGTGCGGAAGACGAGCAGGATCGCGGCGAAGCCGAGGACGATCGACCAGGCCGCCATCGCGATCTGGGTCCCGACCGAGAAGGAGAGGACGGCGGCGCGGGTGGGCCCGTTCAGGGTGGCGACCAGGAGGGCCTGCTGGGCGCCGGCGCCGCCAGGGGTGAAGGGGACGATGTTGGCGATCGCCTGGCAGCTCATCACCAGCATCACGTTGGCGACGTTGCCGGGGATGCCGAACGCCTCGAGGAAGAACCAGAAGGCGGCGAAGCGGAAGGCCCAGCCGAGTCCCTGCCAGGCGAACACCTCGCGCAGATAGCGGCGGGGCTGGGTGAGGATGATGAGGCCCTGCTTGACCCGCGCCCAGAAGCGCCGGACGTGGCGGGCGAGGTAGAAGGTGCCGACGACGATCGCCAGCAGCAGGACGCCGACGGTGATCGCCAGCGTCTTCGGGTGGTTGGCCCAGAAGGAGATCTCGAAGGCCGGCAGGTGCGGAATCTGGGGCAGCGGCGGCAGCAGGCCCTGGCTGATCGCGTAGAGGAGGACGAGGACGCCAACCGAGGTGTCGAAGACGGTCTGGACCAGGAAGGAGGAGGTCACTGCGGGGTAGGAGGAGTCGGGGATCTGGCGTTTGGCGAGGAAGACCTTGGTGACGTCGCCGGCGTGGGCCGGGACCACCGCGTTGATCCCCGCCCCCGCCAGGTAGGCGGCGGCCAGCGGCAGGAAGGCGATCCGCTTGTCCGGGTAGGCGGCTCGGAGGACGTTGCGCCAGGCCCAGGCGCGGCAGAGCTGCATCGCCAGCAGGCAGAGCAGGGCGAGGAAGAAGGTGCCCCAGTGGACTTCCGAGAGGTGCCGGAAGAATTCGGCCGCGGCGTTGAAGAAGCGTTCGACGCTGGAGGCTAGGTCGGCAGCTGGCATCGCAGCTAGACTAGCCTCGCTCGTGCCGGATACCGACACGCACACGCTGCCCCCCCAAGCCCCGCCTGACCTCTCCGACGAGCGGATGTGTGCGCGCGCTCGCGAGCGCTACACCGCCGACCGCAAGAGCCGCTGGCGCCGGCGCCGCAAACGCCACGCGGAGCTGCCGAGCTTGATCATCATCGGCGGGCTGAAGTGCGGGACGACCAGCATCCACCACTACCTCGGCCTCCATCCCGAGGTGCAGATGTCGAAGCCGAAGGAGCTCAACTTCTTCGTCGAGGAGCTGAACTGGGACCTCGGCCTCGACTGGTACGCGAGCCGCTTCGACGACCGCTTCAAAGCGCGCGGTGAGTCCTCGCCCCACTACACCAACCTGCCCCGCTACGAGGGCGTCGCCGAGCGGATCCACGAGCACTGCCCGGACGCGCGGCTGCTCTACATGGTCCGCGACCCGATCAAGCGGATCCTCTCCCACTGGGTGCACGCGACAGGGGCCGGCTATGAGACCGGCGACCTGGTCGAGGTGCTCTCGCGCCCCGACAGCCAGTACGTCAACCGCTCCAAATACTGGATGCAGCTGCAGCCCTACCTCGAGCGCTTCGACCGCGAGCAGATCGCGGTGATCGCCCAGGAGGAGCTGCAGACCGAACGCGAGGCGACGATGCGCCGCGCCTTCGAATTCATCGGCGTCGACGCCGACTTCTCCTCCGAGCAGTTCGACCGCGAGTGGGAGAAGTCGAGCGCCAAGCAGGGCGACAAATACCAGTTGATGGAGAAGCTGATCAAGCTGCCGGGCTTTCGCTCCTTCGACCGCAACTTCGACCGCCTGCCGGAGTCGATGCGGTGGATCGTCGAGAAGGTCGTCCACGACCCGGAGAAGCCGCCGGCGCCGAAGCCGGTCCTCCCCGACGACCTGGTCGAGACCCTGCGCGGCCGCTTCAGCGAGGACGCGCCGGCGATCCAAAAGTTCGCCGGCCGCCAGTTCCCCGGCTGGACCGACTACTCCTGACCGTCGAGCTGTTCCTTTTTCCGGCTATGCCGGGATAAGGAACAGCCAGCCGCAGAGGCGGCGTACGCTGGCGGGGATGACCCGCTTCCAACTGAGCGAGAAGCCGCCCTCGCTGGCGCTGGGCGCGCTGATCGCGGTGCTCGCGGTCGCCGTCGCGACCGCGATCGTCTACCCGCTGAAGCAGATCGCCGCGCCCGATTCGCTCGGCATCGTCTACATCCCGGCGGTGCTGCTGATCTCGATCGTCTGGGGCCTGCGGCTCGGGCTGGCGACCGCCGTGGTCAGCGGCCTCGCCTACAACTTCTTCCACCTGCCGCCGCTCGGGCGGCTCGACGTGCGCGCCGAACACGACCTCGTCGGCCTCTTCATCTTCGTCCTCGTCGCGGTCGCCAGCGGCACCCTCGCCAACCTCGCCCGGGCCCGCGCCGCCGAGGCCGAACGGCGCCGCGAGCAGGCCGACGAGGCGCTGGCCGAGCTGGCGACGGTCGAGCGCGAGCGTGAGCGGATGCAGGCGGAGGCGATCGAGGCCGAGGCGCTACGCCGCTCCGACGAGCTGAAGACCGCCCTGCTGCGCGCCGTCTCCCACGACCTGCGGACGCCGCTGACCTCGATCATCGCCGCCGGCACCGCCCTCGACTCGCCGAGCGCGACCGCGGCCGAGCGCCACGAGCTGAGCGAGGCGGTGGTCGAGGAAGGGCACCGGCTCTCGCGCCTGGTCGAGAACCTGCTCGACGTCTCGCGGCTCGAGTCCGGCGCCGCCGAGCCGCACCGCGAGCCGGTCGCGGTGGGCGAGGTGCTGGAGGCGGCGCGGCGCTCGATCGGCGCCGACGGCGAGCGGGTGCGGCTGGCGCTGGACGAGGACCTGCCGGCGCTGAGCGCCGACCCGGCCCAGCTCGAGCGCGCCTTCGCCAACCTGCTCGAGAACGGGGTCCGCCACGGCGGCGAGGAGCAGGTGCTGGTCCGCTCGCGGCTGGTCGGGCCGCGGCTGGTGGTGCGGGTCGTCGACCGCGGCCCCGGGATCCCGCACGGCGACCGCGAGCGGATCTTCGAACCCTTCTACCGCGCGCCGCAGGCGAACGGTCACGGCGGCGGCTCCGGCCTCGGGTTGGCGATCGCCCGCGGCTTCGTCGAGGCCAACGGCGGCGAGATCGAGGTCGAGTCGCTGCCCGGCCAGGGAACCAGCTTCGTGGTCAGCTTCGACGCGCCGGCGGCGCCGGACCGGCGCGAGCGCGCGGCGGGGGAGACCGCGTGAGCGCGCAGCCGCGGGTGCTCGTCTGCGACGACGAGCAGCAGATCCTGCGGGCGCTGCGGGTGATCCTCCGCGACGCCGGCTTCGAGGCGGTGCCGGCGGCGAGCGGCGAGGAGGCGCTCGACCTGGCCGCGGTGAAACCGCCGGAGGCGGCGATCCTCGACCTGATGCTGCCGGACATCGACGGCGTCGAGGTGACGCGGCGGCTGCGCGAGTGGAGCCGGATGCCGATCCTGGTGCTCTCGGCGGTCGGCGAGGAGGACCGCAAGGTCGAGGCGCTCGCCGCCGGCGCCGACGACTACGTGACCAAGCCGTTCGGCCCGCGCGAGCTGGTCGCGCGGCTGGAAGCGGTGATGCGGCGCTCGCGGCCGGACGGCGACGAGCCGGTGATCGGCGCCGACGGCCTCGAGATCGACCTCTCGGCCCGCACCGTCAAGCGCGACGGCGAGCCGGTCCACCTGACCCCGACCGAGTTCAAGCTGCTGCGGACGCTGGCCCAGAACCGCGGCCGGCTGATGACCCACCGGGCGCTGCTGGTCGAGGTCTGGGGGGTCGAGTACGAAGACGACCTGCAGGTGCTGCGCGCTCACGTCGCCAACCTGCGCCGCAAGATCGAGCCCCCCGACGGCCCGAAGTACGTGACAACGGACCCCGGCGTTGGCTACCGATTCGCGGCCTGATCGGCGCGTTCGCCCTTTGTCAACCAGAGGTTGACAAGCGGCGAACGCGCCTTCACGAAATCTGTATACGGGCCACCCGGAACTTCATGCGGGCTTGACAGGGGGAGGCGCACGATGCATGTGTGCTGATCCCAGCTGACATATTCCCCGGCGGCGGCAGCCCGATCGCCGACGCCCTCGCGATCTTCTGTGCCGTCGTCCTCTTCGCCCTCCTCTTCTGGGCGATCGACCTGATCGACCGCATATGAGCGCCGCGCTTCCGCTCGCGGCGTTCACCGGCGCCGACGTCTTCGGCCTCGTCGTCTCCTTCGCGGTCTGCGTGTACCTCGTCTACGCGCTCCTGCGCGGGGAGAAGCTGTAAGTGCTTCAGGGGTACATCCAGATCGCGATCTTCGTCGCTGTCCTCGTCGCGCTGGTCAAGCCGGTTGGCATCTACCTGGCGCGCGTCTTCGGCAACGAACGCGTCTTCCTGACTCCCGTCGTCGGTCCGATCGAGCGGCTCGCCTATCGCGCGTTCCGCGTCCGGCCCGGCGACGAGGGTCAGGACTGGAAGGAATACGCCCGCAGCCTGATCGTCTTCTCGCTGCTCTTCTGGGTCCTCCTCTACCTGATCCTCCGCACCCAGGGGGTCCAACCATTCAACCCGCAGGGGTTCCACTCGGGGCCCTGGGACCTCAGCTTCAACACCACCTCCTCGTTCGTCACCAACACCAACTGGCAGTACTACGGCGGCGAAACGACCCTCACCTACTTCGCCCAGATGGCCGGCCTGGCGGTCCAGAACTTCGTCTCCGCCGCGGTCGGGATCGCCGTCGTCGCGGCGCTGATCCGCGGCATCGTCGCCCGCTCCGGCCGCTCGATCGGCAACTTCTGGCAGGACCTCACCCGGATCCTCCTCTACGTGCTGGTGCCGGTCTCGATCGTCGGCGCCCTCTTCCTCGTCTCCCAGGGCGTGATCCAGAACTTCAGCCACTCGACCGTCATCCACACCCTGACCGGCGGCACCCAGATCCTCGGCCAGGGCCCGGTCGCCTCGCAGGAGGTGATCAAGGAGCTCGGCACCAACGGCGGTGGCTTCTTCAACGTCAACTCCGCCTTCCCGTTCGAGAACCCGAGCGGCCTCACCAACTTCGTCGAGATGCTGCTGATCCTCGTCATCCCGGCATCGCTCACCTACGCCTACGGGCGGATGGTCGGCAGCCAGCGCCAGGGCTGGGCGATCTTCAGCGCGATGTTCGCGCTCTTCATCATCGGCGTCGTCGTCGTCTACATCGCCGAGCAGCACGGCACCGCCGCCCAGCATGCCGCCGGCCTCCACACCCACGCCTTCTCCGGCTCGACCGGCGGCAACCTCGAGGGCAAGGAGCAGCGTTTCGGGATCGCCAACTCCGCGCTGTGGACGGCGATCACCACCGTCACCTCGTGCGGCGCCGTCAACGCCGCCTTCGAGTCGCTGAGCGGGATCGGCGGCGCCGTCCCGTTCTCGAACCTCGGTTACAGCGAGGTCGTCTTCGGCGGGGTCGGCACCGGCCTCTATTCGATGCTCCTCTACGTCATCCTCGCCGTCTTCATCGGCGGCCTGATGGTCGGCCGCACCCCCGAGTACCTCGGCAAGAAGATCGGGGCGCGGGAGATCAAGCTGGTCTCCCTCGGGGTCCTCTTCACGCCGCTGGCGGTGCTGCTCTCGGCCGGCGCCGCCTCGGCCACCGAGCTTGGCAAACGGTCGCTGTTCGCGGGCATCAACCCGTCGGGCTTCTCCGAGACGCTCTACGCCTACCTCTCGCAGGCCAACAACAACGGCTCCGCCTGGGCCGGCTACACCGGCTTCATCCAGCCCCACGCGCCCGGCAACGTCGGCGCTTACGGGATCACCTTCGCCAACCTGCTGGGCGGCGCGGTGATGGTCACGGCCCGCTTCGCGCCGATCATCTTCGTCCTCGCCGTCGCCGGCGCCCTCGCCGGCAAGAAGGTCTCGCCGGCCGGGCTGGGGACGATGCGGACCGACAACCCGACCTTCGTCTTCCTCCTGATCGGGATCGTGATCCTGGTCGGCGCCCTCACCTTCTTCCCGGCGATCCTGCTCGGCCCGGTCTCCAACGGGCTGACGGGGAGGTTGTTCGAATGATCGCCGGCCTGCGCCGCGACCTGCTGACCGGGGTGATCGCGATCGTCGCGATGACGATCGTCCTCGGCCTCCTCTATCCGCTGGCGATCACCGGCGTCTCGCAGGTGGTCTTCCCGGGCGCGGCAAACGGCTCGAAGGTGACGTTCGACGGCAAGGTCGTCGGCTCGCACCTGATCGGCCAGTCCTACCTGCACCCGCTGACCAGGAACGGCAAGCCGGTGCGGGGCGAAGAAGGCGAAGAAGTGATGGTCCCCGACAGGCAGTACTTCCAGCCGCGCCCCTCGGCGACCGAATACTCCGGCGACGTCACCTTCTTCGGCAACGTCGGGCCGAACAGCGTCGAAGGGCGCGAAGAAGTGCGCGAAGAACTCGCCGCCTACGTGAAGCTGAACAAGCCTTACGACAGCTCGCTGACCCGCGAAGGCGTCCCGGTCGACGCGGTGACCCAGTCGGCCTCCGGCGTCGACCCCGACATCTCGCAGGCGAACGCGCGGATCCAGGCGCACCGGATCGCCGCCGTGCGTCACCTGCCGCTCACCCGGGTCGAAGACCTGATCGACGCGAACACCGACAGCCGCTCGCTCGGAGTCCTGGGCGAGCCCGGGGTGAACGTCCTCGAACTGAACATCGCACTCGACGAAGAGGCCCCGATCAAATGACCGACGCCACCACCGCTCCGCAGCGCCCGGAGCCCGAGCCCCAGCCGATCCCGGAGCCGCCGACCTCGAGCAGCTCGGAGCGCAACCAGCCACGCTCGCTATTCGACCCCGAGATCCTGCGGCCGGCGCTATGGGAGTCGGTGACCAAGCTCGACCCGCGGGTCCAGGTCCGCAACCCGGTGATGTTCGTGGTCGAGATCGGCGCCGTGATCACCACCGTCGCCTGGCTGATCCAGGTATTCGGCGGCGGTCCGCTCGGCGGCGGCCACGAGCCCGCCTGGTTCACCTTCACGGTGACGGTCTGGCTGTGGCTGACGGTGATCTTCGCCAACCTCGCCGAGGCATTGGCCGAGGGCCGCGGCCGCGCCCAGGCGGCCTCGCTGCGGGCGATGCGGACGGAGGCGACGGCGAGAATGCGCGATGGCAGCGAGAAATCGGCCGCCGAGCTGGTCCGCGGCGACGATCGTCGTCGTCGAGGCGGGGGAGGGCATTCCCGGCGACGGAACCGTGATCGAAGGGATCGCCTCGGTCGACGAGTCGGCGATCACCGGCGAGTCGGCGCCGGTGATCCGCGAGGCCGGCGGCGACCGCTCGGCGGTGACCGGCGGCACCAAGGTGCTGTCGGACCGGATCGTCGTCGAAATCACCCAGGAGCCGGGGCAGTCCTTCCTCGACCGGATGATCGGCTTGGTCGAGGGCGCCTCGCGGCGGAAGACGCCGAACGAGATCGCCCTCGGAATCCTGCTCGCGGCACTGACCCTGATCTTCATCACCGTCGTCGTCAGCCTCCGCCCGTTCGCGCTCTTCGCCGGAACCGAACTCTCCGAGACGACGCTGATCGCGCTGCTGGTGGCGCTGATCCCGACCACGATCGGGGCGCTGCTCTCGGCGATCGGGATCGCCGGCATGGACCGCCTGGTGCGCCGCAACGTGCTGGCGCTCTCCGGCCGCGCCGTCGAGGCCTCCGGCGACTGCGACGTGTTGCTGCTCGACAAGACCGGCACGATCACGCTGGGCAACCGCGAGGCGGTCGAGTTCATGCCGATGCCCGGCGTCAGCGCCGAGGAGCTGGCCGAGGCAGCGCAGATGTCCTCGCTCGCCGACGAGACGCCGGAGGGACGCTCGATCGTCGTCCTCGCAAAAACGTACGGCATTCGCGAGCACACCTTCTCCGGTCACGAGCCGACCTTCGTCCCCTTCAGCGCCGAAACGCGGATGAGCGGCGTCGACTTCAACGGCACCCGCCTGCGCAAGGGCGCCGGCGACGCGATCGAGAGCTGGGTCAGCGCCGAGGGCGGCCGCGCCCCCCAGGAGCTGCGGGCGGAACTGGACCGGATCGGCCGCGAGGGTGGGACGCCGCTGGCGGTCGCTCGCAACGAGCGGGTGCTCGGCGTCATCTACCTGAAAGACATCGTCAAGGAAGGGATGAAGGCCCGTTTCGACCAGCTGCGGGCGATGGGCATCCGGACGATCATGGTCACCGGCGACAACAAGCTGACCGCCGCGAAAATCGCCGAAGAGGCCGGCGTCGACGACTTCCTCGCCGAAGCGACCCCGGAGCGAAAGCTCGAGCTGATCAAGGAGCAGCAGGCCGACGGCCGGCTGATCGCGATGACCGGCGACGGCACGAATGATGCTCCGGCCCTTGCACAGGCAGATGTGGGCGTGGCGATGAACACCGGCACCCAGGCGGCGCGCGAGGCCGGCAACATGGTCGACCTCGACTCCAACCCGACGAAGCTGATCGAGATCGTCGAGGTCGGCAAGCAACTGCTGATCACCCGCGGCGCCCTCACCACCTTCTCGATCGCCAACGACGTCGCCAAGTACTTCGCGATCCTGCCGGCGATGTTCGTCTCGACCTGGGCGGTCGCCGGCGAGAAGGGCCCGCTCGACTCGCTCAACATCATGTCGCTGGGGACGCCGGAGTCGGCGATCCTCTCGGCGGTGATCTTCAACGCGCTGATCATCCCGCTGCTGATCCCGCTGTCGCTGAAAGGGGTCCGCTACCGGCCGATCGGCGCCACCGCCCTGCTGCGCCGCAACATCCTCATCTACGGGCTCGGCGGTCTGATCGTCCCCTTCGTCGGAATCAAACTGATCGACCTCGTGGTCCACAACCTGCTGGGAGCCTGAGATGTGGGCGCGACACAACCTGCGCCCCCTGCCCCAGCTCCCCGACCGAGGGCCCCGCTGGCAGCCGCGGCGGCCCGCCCCCGACGCGTCGGCGACCCCGCGGCTGGAAGAGCTGGAAGCGCTGCTGCGCGGAGGGCCGTGAGCGTGGCCGAGCTGCCGACCGGGAAGGAGGCGACCCCGACCGAGCCCGCCGCCGGCGGGCCGGCCTGCGCTCGCGGCCGCTACAAGATCTTCCTCGGGATGGCGGCCGGGGTCGGCAAGACCTACCGGATGCTGCAGGAGGGACACGCGGAAGCTGCCGCCGGTCGCGACGTCGTGATCGGCTACCTGGAGCCGCACGACCGGGAGGAGACGACCGCGCAGGCGCGCGGCCTCGAGGTCGTGCCGCGGCGGACCGTTCCGATCCGCGGCGGCGGCGAGGTGGCGGAGATGGACCTGCCGGCGCTGCTCGAGCGCTCGCCGGAGCTGGCGTTGATCGACGAGCTCGCCCACACCAACCCGCCCAGCCTCGAGCACGGCAAGCGCTTCGAGGACATCACCGCGGTGCTCGGCGCCGGGATCGACGTCTTCTCGACCGTCAACGTCCAGCACCTCGAGTCGCTGAACGACCAGGTCGCCGAGCTGACCGGGGTCCGGGTGCGGGAGACCGTGCCGGACTCGGTGCTGACCGGCGCCGACGAGGTGGTCCTGATCGACCTCACCCCGGAGGCGCTGATCGGCCGCCTGCGCGCCGGCAAGATCTACCCCGGCGAGAACGTCGACGCCGCCCTCAACAACTTCTTCAAGATCGAGAACCTGGCGGCGCTGCGCGAGGTCAGCCTGCGCCAGGTCGCCGAGGAGGTCGAGTCGAAGCGCCTGGTCCTCTCCCAGGTCGAGGCGCTGGGGACGCGGACCGAGGAACGGGTCGCCGCCGAGGTGCCGAAGGCGGTCGGCGAGCGGCTGCTGGCGCTGGTCCGGCCGCAGGCCAGCTCGCAGCGGCTGGTGCGGCGCGCCTGGCGCTCGGCGCAGCGGCTCGGCACCGACCTCGACCTGCTCTGGGTGAAGCCGCCGAGCCTGGTGGTCGAGGGCGAGGTCGAGCGCCAGGTGACGGCCCTGCGCCGGCTCGCCTCGGTGCTCGGCGCGACCTTCCTGATCGAGGAGCACGACGACGTCGTCGCCGCCACCGCCCGGGTCGTCCGCGAGCGCGGCAGCACCTACATCATGGTCGGCGAGTCGCAGCCGCCCCGCGGCCTGGCGCGGCTGCGCGAACCGCTGCCGCAGCGGCTGATGCGGGCGACCCCCGGCGGCGTCGACGTGCGGATCGTCGCCCACCGCGGCGCCAGGAAGAAGGGGGAGGAGGAGTCGAGATGAAGCTGCTCCTCGCGTTCGTCGGCGCCGTCCGGCTCGAGCACGTCCTGATCTTCGCCGCGCTCGCGATCGGCCTCGCCTGCGGCTTCCTGCTGGCGCGGACCCGCTTCCGCCGCAAGGGCCAGCCGGAGGTCGTCCACCACATCCTGCTGCCGTTCACCGGCACCGAGATCTCGCGGCGGGCGCTCGACGCGGCGCTGCGGCTGGCCCGCGCCGAGGGGGCGACGCTGATGCCCGCCTACCTGGCGGCGGTGCCGAAGGACCTGCCGCTCGAGTGCCCGATCCCGGGCGAGGCGGCGAAGGCGATGTCGATCCTCGAGGCGATCGAACAGCGCGCCACCGCCCAGGGGGTGGCGGTCGACTCGCGGATCGAGCGCGGCCGCACCTACCGTCACGCGCTGGCGCGGCTGCTCGCCCAGGAGGAGTTCGACCGCGTCGTCGTCTCGGCGACCGCGACCGGCAGCGGCGGCATCTCCGGCGACGACCTCGTCTGGCTGCTGGAGAAAGCCCCGGCCGAGGTGCTGATCCTGCGCCCCGCCCCCGAGGACCACCGCGTCCTCACCGCCCAGACCAACGGCCGCCCAGCCCCCCTCGCCGCCCGCTAGCCGGGGCCAAAAGATCGGGGTACCGATCTTTTCGCCGCCAGGGGGGCCAAAAGATCGGTACCCCGAGAAATTGGCCCTGGCGGCGGCGTCTCAGCGCGGGGTGGCCAGCGCCATCCGGAGGGCGCCGGCGGCCTCGAGCATCGCCGCCCGGGAGCTGGGGACGGACTCGGTGCTGTTGGCGAAGCTGTGGATCAGGCCGGCGTGACGGCGCAGGGCGACGCGGGTGCCGGCCTCGCGCAGCCGCTCGGCGTAGGCCTCGCCCTCGTCGCGCAGCGGGTCGAAGCCGGCGGTGGCGACGTAGGCGGGGGCCAGCGAGGAGAGGTCGCCGACGTGAAGGACGGAGACCCGCGGCTCGGCCGGGTCGGCGCCGTCGGGCAGGTAGGCGTCCTCGAAGGCCTGCATGTCGGGCTCGGTCAGGAAGAAGCCGTGGGCGTATGTCCGCCGGGAGGCCATCTTCCCCTCGGCGTCGGTGACCGGGTAGATCAGCAGCTGCAGCGCCGGCGCCGGGCCGCCGCCTTCGCGCGCCAGGACCGAGACGACCGCCGAGAGGTTGCCGCCGGCGGAGTCGCCGCCGACCGCGATCCGCTCCGGGTCGACCCCGAGCTCGGCGGCGTTCGCCGCCGCCCAGGCGAAGGCCGACCAGGCGTCTTCGACGGCGGCGGGGAAGGGGTGCTCGGGGGCCAGCCGGTAGTCGACCGACAGCACCGAGGCGCCGGCCGCGGCGGCGAGGAAGCGGCAGAGCCCGTCGTGGGTGTCGAGGTCGCCGATCACCCAGCCGCCGCCGTGGTAGAAGACGAGCAGCGGCGCCGGCACGCCGGTCGGCTGTCCTTCCGGGACGTAGAAGCGGGCCGGGATCGGCCCCGCCTCGCCGGGAATCGTCCGCTCCTCGACCCGCGCCATCGATCGCCTGCGAGGGCCGGTGCCGACCGCGGCGTCGCGGCGGGCGAGCGCCCGCGCCTCAGCGGCCGACAGCCCGGCGAAGTGGTTGTGGTTCCCCTGCAGCTTCACCAGCCCCAGCAGCGCCTGGACGTCCGGTGCGAGAACCTGGCCCTCGCTGCGGACCGGCCTGCCGAACAGCAGCCGCTGCGCCGTCGGCGGCAGGCCGCAGATCGCCTTCAGGAAGCGGTGCTCGAGCGGGATCGGCAGACGCGGCAGGTTCGGCATCGCCGCCAACGCTATGGGAACGGCGGCGGTACGGGGGCGGACGGTCGTTTCGGGTTCGAGTGGGAGGTACGTCACACTCCGGCGCGCCGAGCACGGGCTAGGCTCGACGGAGGCAATGGAGGCGACGGTCAAAGCGGGCGCTCCGCCGACCGCTCCCGGGAGCGGCCCGATCCGAGGGCTGCCACCGGGGCCGCGGATGCACCGCGCCATCCAGACCGCGATCTGGGCCCGGCGCGCCCAGTGGATGCTGACCCAGTGCCGGGCTCGCCTCGGCCCGATGTTCACCCTGCAGATCGCCTACGAGGGCGACTGGGTGATCGTCTCCGACCCGGAGCTGATCAAGCAGGTCTTCACCGGCGACCCGAAGGTCTTCCACGCCGGCGAGGGCAACCAGATCCTGAAGCCGCTGCTCGGCGAGAACTCCGTCCTCGTCCTCGACGAGAAGCGCCACATCGGCCAGCGCCGGCTGCTGCTGCCGCCCTTCCACGGCGAGCGGATGCAGTCCTACGGCGAGCGGATGACGGCGATCGCCGCCCGCGAGATCGACGGTTGGCCGACCGGCACGCCCTACCGGCTGCGGCCGCGGATGCAGGCGATCACGCTCGAGATCATCATCGAGACCGTCTTCGGCGTCCACCAAGGCGGCCGCATCGAGCCGCTCCGCGACGCCCTGCGCGACTTCCTCGACCTGCCGACCGACCCCCGCTTCCTGGTCCCGATGCTGGCGGTCGGCCCGGAGCGCATCCGCTCGATCCCGGCCTTCCGCCGCCGGATCGAGCGGGTCGACGAGCTGATCGGCGCCGAGATCAGCGAGCGCCGCGCGGCAACCGACCTCGAGCAGCGCGAGGACGTCCTCTCGATGCTGGTCGCCGCCCGCCACGAGGACGGCTCGCCGATGAGCGACGCCGAGATCCGCGACGAGCTCCTCACCCTGCTGGTCGCCGGCCACGAGACGACCGCGACCGCGCTCGCCTGGGCGGTCGAGCGCCTCAGCCGCCACCCGCAGAAGCTCGAGCGGCTGCGCGCCGAGGTGCTCGCCGGCGAGGACGCCTACCTGACAGCGACGATCCAGGAGACGCTGCGGCTGCGGCCGGTGATCTCGATCGTCATCCGCCGCCTCACCGAGCCGGTCGAGCTGGGCGGCTACGAGCTGCCCGCCGGCGCCTCGGTCGTGCCGGCGATCCACCTCGTCCACCGCGACCCTCGCATCTACCCCGAACCGGACCGCTTCCTGCCCGAGCGCTTTCTCGACGAGGGGCCCGGCACCTACACCTGGATCCCGTTCGGCGGCGGCATCCGCCGCTGCCTCGGCGCCGCTTTCGCCCAGTTCGAGATGACCGTCGTCCTCCGCGAGCTGGTCAAGCGCCACCAGGTCCGGCCCAGCAGGCCGGCCTCCGAGGCGAACTTCCGCCGCGCGATCACCGAGACGCCGCGCCGCGACGCCGAGGTCGTGCTCGGCTGAGCCAGCCGCCGCCGTCGATGGCCGGGTAGGGTCCACGGCGATGAAGCCAGGCGACCACGAGCGCATCCAGCCGGTCTCCGAGGTGGTCCGCGAGGCCGCCGCGATCACCGATCCGGGCGGCGCCGACGGCGCGATCACCGCCCTGGTCGAGATCTACGAGGACGACGACCGTCCCTCGACCGCGGTCGAGGATCTGCTCGGAACGTTGCTGGCCACCGCCGAAGGGATCGACCTCGAAGGCGACGAAGGCGGCGTCGAGATCACCGCCGCCGCAGCCGCCTGGCTCGCCCACAACCCGGCGCAGGCAAACGGCCACGAGCGCGACCACGTGGTCCGCGAGGGAGTCCGGATCGCCTACAAGGGCAAGCCCCCGGCGGCGGTCGGGGACTGGCTCGAGAGCCGGGGCATCAGGGCTTAGCAGGCGGCTGGCGAGTTGGCAGCCTCGTGCGGTTGGGGTGCGGCGGGGGAGCGCCGGTAGGGCCTCCTCACTCGCACATCGTCGATGGGAGTGGGCGGGCTTCTCGCCCGGAGGTGCGCCCTCCTCCTGCGCAAAACGTTCGGAGGCCCTACCGACGCTCCCCCGAAGGACAGGTCACACGGGACGGCCACCCCTCAGTTCTTTGGAGCTTCGGAGCGAATTCGCAGCACGGAAGCTCCACTGCTCTCGATGAGGCCGCGACGCTTCCGAACCTTGGAGCGGTTCGAAGCTTGAAGTCCAAGGTTGGTCCGTGCGGCGCCAGCCGCACGGCCGTCCGCTCCCGACGAGGTGCAGCGGGCAGGGTCCCCCCGACCCCCACGCCCGCACCGCCCCTCGTCAGCCGATCAACCGCAACCGGTGTTGTTCCCGCAGCTGCTGCAGGTGTAACAAGACCCGGTCCGCTGCATCATCCCGCCGCACTGCTCGCACGCCGGGCCGAGGTCGAGGCCCTTCATCCGCGCCGGGACGACCGGGGGCGAGTCGGTGAAGGCCGCCGCCGCGGGGACCGAGTCGCCGGCTTTCGCCGCCGCCTGCGGGGCGGGGGCGTCGCCGCCGTTCGAGTGGCCGTTGCCGCCGTTGCCGTTGGCGGGGCCGGCCGTGTCGGTGGCGATCCCGAGGCCGAGCTGCGAGGTCTCCGCCTCCTGCTTGTGACGGACCTCCTGGGTCATGATCCCCAGCTCCTCGAGGGTTTCGGTGTCCTCGATGAAGCGGCTCCCGAGCCAGCGCATGATGTAGTCCGGCATCGATTTGGCGAACGGGATCTCCGGGTTGCCGGTGATCCCCTCCGGCTCGAAGCGCATGTAGCTGAACTTGCGCACGAAGACCTCGAGCGGGACGCCGTACTGGAGGCCGAGCGAGATCGCCGTCGCGAAGGCGTTCATCAGCCCCCGCATCGTCGAGCCCTCCTTGCCGATGTCGGTGAGGAAGATCTCGCCGACCGAGCCGTCCTCGTATTTGCCGGCGGTGACGTAGCCCTCGTGGCCGCCGACCGAGAACTTGTGGGTGATCGATTCGCGCTCGCGCGGCATCCGTTTGCGCTCCGGCGGCAGCACCACGACCTCGGGCTCGGCCTTTTCCTCCTGGGCGTCGGTGCGCAGCGCCTGCGCGGTCTTCGAGCCGTCGCGGTAGATCGCCAGCGCCTTGAGGCCGCCCTTCCAGCCGCGGGTGTAGGCGTCGGCGATGTCCTCAACGGTCGCCGTCTGCGGCATGTTCACCGTCTTCGAGATCGCCCCCGAGAGGAACGGCTGCGCCGCCGCCATCATGTCGATGTGGCCGGTGTGCGAGATCGCCCGCTCGCCGACCGCGACGTCGAAGACCGGCAGGTGCTCGTCCTTCAGGCCCGGGGCGCCGACGATCGTGTTCTTCTCGGCGATGTAGGCGTTGATCTGGTCGATCTCCGCCTCCGAGTAGCCCATCGCGTCGAGCGCCAGCGGCACCGAGCGGTTGACGATCGTCATCTGCCCGCCGCCGACCAGCTCCTTGAACTTGACCAGCGAGAAGTCCGGCTCGATCCCGGTCGTGTCGCAGTCCATCAGGAAGCTGATCGTCCCGGTCGGCGCCAGGACCGTCGCCTGCGCGTTGCGGTAGCCGTGCTCGTCGCCGAGCTCGACCGCCTCGTCCCAGGAGCGTTGCGCGGCCTCGAGCAGGTCGCCTTTGATCCCCGTCCCGTCGACCTCGTAGGCGGCGTCGCGGTGCATCCGCATGACGCCGTTGTGCGGCTCGCGGTTGCGCTCGTACTCGTCGTAGGGGCCGGTGGCGCCGGCGGCGATCAGCGCCGACTGGCGGTAGGCGCGGCCGGTCATCAGCGCCGTGATCGCGGCGGCGACGTTGCGGCCGGCGAGCGAGTCGTAGGGGAGGCCGTCGGCCATCAGCAGGGCGCCGAGGTTGGCGTAGCCGAGGCCGAGCTGGCGGAAGCGGCGGGCGTTCTCGCCGATCTCCTCGGTCGGGTAGCTCGAGGGGCTGACGACGATCTCCTGGGCGAGGAAGACGACGTCGACCGCGTGCTCGAAGTCCTCCGTGTCGAAGCTGCCGTCGGCGCGGCGGAATTTCATCAGGTTGAGCGAGGCGAGGTTGCAGGCCGAGTTGTCGACGTGCATGTACTCGCTGCACGGGTTCGAGGCGTTGATCCGACCCGACTCCGGGGAGGTGTGCCAGCGGTTGATCGTCGTGTCGTACTGGATGCCGGGGTCGGCGCAGCGCCAGGCGGCGTCGGAGATCTGGTTCATCAGCTCGCGGGCGTCGAGCGTCTTCGTCGTCTCGCCGCTGACCCGCGCCTTCAGCTCCCAGTCCTCACCGGCCTCGACCGCCTCCATGAACTCGTCGGTGACCCGCACCGAGTTGTTGGCGTTCTGGTACTGGATCGAGTTGAAGCCGTCGCCGTCGATCGACATGTCGAAGCCGGCGTCGCGCAGCGCCCCCGCCTTCTCCTCCTCCTTGGCCTTGCACCAGACGAAGTCCTCGATATCCGGGTGGTCGATGTCGAGGACGACCATCTTCGCCGCCCGCCGGGTCTTGCCGCCCGACTTGATCGTTCCCGCCCAGGCGTCGGCGCCGCGCATGAAGCTGACCGGGCCGGAGGCGAGGCCGCCCTTCGAGAGGTGCTCGACCGAGCCGCGGATGTTGGAGAGGTTGATCCCCGACCCCGAGCCGCCGCGGAAGATCATCCCCTCCTTGGTGTTCCAGTCGAGGATCGACTCGATCGTGTCGTCGACGCTCAAGATGAAGCAGGCCGAGCACTGCGGCTTCTCCTCGAAGCCGACGTTGAACCAGACCGGCGAGTTGAAGGCCGCCTTCTGGTTGAGCAGGATCGCGGTCAGCTCGTCCTCGAAGGCGTCGGCGTCCTCGGCCGAGGCGAAGTAGCCGCCCTCGCGCCCCCAGTTGGCGATCGTGCCGGCGACCCGGCCGATCATCTGTTTGACCGAGCTCTCGCGCTCGGGGCTGCCGAGCTTCCCGCGGAAGTACTTCTGGGCGACGATGTTGGTCGCATTCTGCGACCAGCTCTTCGGGAACTCGACGCCCCGCTGCTCGAAGGCCGGGCTGGCGGGATCGCCGATCACCGCGTCGCGGATCTCCCACTCGATCTGGTCGAAAGGATGCAGGCCGGCGGTCGAGAATCTGCGCTCGATCGAGAGGCCTTGGAGACCGTTCTTGGGGCTGGTGGTGGCGGTCTTGGACATCGAACTGCTCCTCTCGCGGCGTGTCAGAAGGGGTTGAGGAGGATCGCGAAGCCTTCGGACGGAAAGGGGCAGCAAATCCGCAAATCCCGAGGCTCGACCGGGGCCGCTCGCCCTTCATATTCTGTCAACTTCGCATCCTCGGCAAATTGCCGAGTAGCCTGCAGGTGATGGTTGAAGATCTGCGCCGAGGCGCCGAGCGGGTGGGGGATAAGGCGAGCGCCGCGCGCGAGTCGATGAACGACCGCGCCGCCGCCGCCCGCGAGGCGGTCAACGATCGCACCAGCGCCGCCCGCGAGGCGATGAGCGACCGTACGGCAGCCGCCCGCGAGGTGGTCAGCGACCGCACCGCCGCCGCCAAGGAGGCGGTCGAAGAGCGGGCGACCGCGGCCCGTGAGGTGACGGTCGAGGCGATCGCCCTGGTCAAGCCGAGGCTGCGCGGCGTCTCCCACGAGTGGGCCTTCTTCGTCTCGCTCTTCTTCGGCGCCGGGCTGATCCTGCTCGCCTCGACCCCGAAGGCGACCCTCGCGGTCGCCATCTACGCGGTCAGCCTCTCGGCCCTGTTCGGGACCAGCGCCCTCTACCACCGGGTCAACTGGACACGGCCCAACGTGCGGCTGTGGATGCGCCGGCTGGACCACTCGATGATCTTCTTCCTCATCGCCGGCACCTACACGCCGTTCGCGCTGCTGGCGCTCCATGGAACCCTGGCGACGGCGATCCTGGTGGTCGTCTGGGTCGGCGCGATCGCCGGCGCGATCGTCGAGATGATCTGGATCGATCACCCGAAATGGGCCTCGGTGCTGATCTACATGGCGCTCAGCTGGGTTGCGGTGGTCTGCTTCCCGGCGCTCTGGACCTCGCTCGGAATCGCCGGCGCGCTGCTGCTGATCTCCGGCGGCGTCCTCTACTCAGCCGGCGCGATCGTCTATGCGACCCAGCGGCCGAACCCGAACCCGGCGATCTTCGGCTACCACGAGGTCTTCCACCTCTTCGTGATCGCCGCCGCGCTCGCCCACTTCTCGGCGATCGCCTTCTTCGCCCTGCCGCACGCGTAGGACCGCCGGTGCGCGGCCGCGCACTCCTCGCCCTCGCGGAATCAGCGGGCGGAAACATCCCGGTTCCTGGTAAAACGCGGGAATGCGCTACCTAAAATCGAGTACCACGGCCACCGTCCGTCTCGCCCTCGCGACAGCCGCCGTCGCCCTCTTCCTCGCCGTGCCCGCCGCCGCCCAGGCCGCCTGGGGCGCGATCGCCGTCGACCCGCTCAGCGGCCACTACGGCGTCTCATACGACTACAACACCGCCCACGGCGCCCAGCACCGCGCCAAAGTCGAGTGCCATACCAGTCACTGCAAGGTCGCGGTCTGGGTCCGCAACGGCTGGGCCGCGCTGGTCCAGAAGCGCAGCAACGGCTTCTACTTCGCCGGCTACGGCCACAGCAAGCACGCCGCCTTCCACCGTGCCATCCGCCGCACCCACGAACCGAACCCGCGCCGCGTGACCTCGGTTTTCAGCGGCATCTAGCGGGACGGGGGCCAAAGAGAAAGGGCGGCGCCTTGCCGGCGCCGCCCCTCGGTGAGCACCGAGCTTCGCTGGACCTTCCTAGGCGGCGACCCGCTCGGCGGCGCCTTCCTGCCGCTCCTCGACTTCGGAGACCAGCTCCGCCAGCAGCTCGTCGAGGGCCTCGAGCTGCTCCGGCGATAGCTGCAGCCGGCCGTCCTCGTAGACCTGCGCCGCGTGCGGGATCGGCAGCTCCTCGTCGACGACGCGGCCGCCGAGGGCGCCGAGCACCTTGCGGGTCTCGGCCTGCGCCCAGACGGCGCCGAACATCCCGGTCGAGGCGCCGATCACCGCCGCCGGCGTGCCGGTCAGGGCGCTCTCGCCGGCCGGGCGCGAGGCCCAGTCGAGCGCGTTCTTCAGCGCCCCCGGGATCGAGTGGTTGTACTCCGGCGTCGCGATCAGCACCGCGTCGGCGTCGCCCATCGCCTGCCGCAGCTCCGCCACCGCCGCGGGGGCGGGCGAGCCGTCCGCTTCGCGGTCGGCGTCGTAGGCGGGGATGTCGGCGAGTCGCTCGAACTCGATCAGCTCCGCCCCGGCGGGCAGCCGCTCGGCGGCCACCCGCAGCAGCGCGTGGTTGTAGGAGTCCCGGCGCAGGCTGCCGGTTATGCCCAGGACCCGCATCGTTACGACTCCTGGGCGACGAGCTCGAGCTCGACGTTGATCGCGACCTCGTACTCGAGGACGTTGCCGCCCTTCGGCAGCTCGGCGTTCCAGCCGAGGCCGAAGTCGCGGCGGTCGAAGGCGGTCGCCAGCGAGAGGCCGACCCGCTCGTTGCCGCCGAGGTCGGCGCCGAGCTGGCCGAACCTGCCGGTCGCCTCGACGCGGCGAGTCTCGCCGTGCATCTCGAAGTCGCCGGCGAGGCGGACGCTGCCGTCGTCCTCGACCGTCAGCTCGGTGGAGCTGAACCTCACCCGCGGGTACCTCTCGGCGTCGAAGAAGTCGGGGCTCATCAGGTGGCCCTTCAGCTGCGGGTCGTCGATCTCGATGCTGGTCACGTCGACGTCGCCCTCGAGCCGCGGGGCCTCGCCGCCGCTCAGGGTCACCGAGTAGTCCTCGAAGCCGCTGCGGAAGGTGGCGATGCCGTTGTGGGTGATCGCGAAGTGGATCGCGGAGTGGACGGGGTCGACGGTCCAGGTCCCCGTCGGTACCTGCTGGTTGACGGTCTCGGTGCTCATTTTGGTGCCTTTCTTTGCTTTTGCCGCCGTCGTCAGTGACGACAGAGCGACTGGGAAGGTTGTGACAAACTGTGGAAACTATTGCCGCAGAAACAATCGTAGCAGAAAAACTTGCGCCGACAACTATTGGCGCCGCAACCATCGCGTGTCACAATGGACGCATGAGCGATGTCACGTCCAATCCCGCTTCCGTCTCCACTCCACTCCTCGGTCCCGCCGACGTCGAGGCCTGCCACGCGCCTCACCAGCTCGCCTGGCGGGCGGTCGCGCGCGCCCACTCGGCCGTCAGCGGCCGGGTGCAGGAATCGCTGACCGACGCCGGCCTGCCGCCGCTCGCCTGGTTCGACGTGCTGAGCACGGTCGCCGAGGCGGACGGCGCGATGCGGATGGGGGAGCTGGCCGAGGCGCTGGTGATCAGCCGCGGCGGCCTCACCAAGCTGGTCGACCGCCTGGTCAAGGCCGGCCTGCTCGAGCGCTCCTTCTGCGAGACCGATCGCCGCGTCGCCTACGCGACCCTGCTGCCGGCCGGCGTCGATCTGCTGAACGAAATGCTGCCGGTCGTCTCCGGCGAGCTCGAGGTCGCCTTCGCCAGCAACATCACGGTCGGCGAGGCCGAGCAGTTGACTGGGACGCTCGAGCGCGTTCGTGGTGGGGCTTGCTCAGGTGCCTAGGAGCTAGGCAAAGGTCTCCGTAGGGGTGGGAATCGGGGGGACCCACGCCGCTGCACCTCGTCGGGTGAAACGGCCGTGCGGCTTTACGCCATGAAGCCGTGTCGGCCCTCCTCATGCTGATACGCGTCGAGGGTCCCCCCGATCCCCACCAGAAGGAAGCACAGGCTTCAAGACACCGATGGACGTCCAGCTGTTCCTTTTGTCGGCCATTCCGACATAAGGAACAGCTGAGCGGACCTCCGGAGCTCGCCCGCAGCTTTTTTTAGCTGCGAGAGATGGCGTGGTTTTCAGCCGATTCGTTGGGAGTGGTGGGGTGCCCCTCCCGAAAAGGCTCAGGCGCATCCGATGGCGCCCTCGGCGAGGGTTCCAGCTGCGCGACGGTCTTTTCGGGAGGGGCACCCCACCACTCCCCCACCAAACCCTGACCCCTAGCCAATCTCGGACCGCAACGAGCCTTCTAAGCCGCGAGTGCGCCCTCGGCGCGCGCCTTCGCCGCGTCGATCAGCTCGAGCACCTCGGTCTCGCGGCCGTCGCGGACGAGCTCGACCGGGTCGGGGTCGCCGTTGACGATCCCCTCGAAGAACTCCTTGCGGTCCTGGTAGGTCGGCAGCGTCCCCTTCGCCCAGCCGCGGGCGTCGTTCAGGATCACGGCCAGCCGCGCGTACTCCTCGCCGAACATCTCGGCGACCTGGCGCTTCATCCGCTTCGCCAGGGCTGGCGAGGCGCCGGCGGTCGAGATCGCGATCGCCAGCGGCCCGGTGCGGACGATCGCCGGCAGGATGAAGTTGCAGAGCGGCGGCACGTCGACGACGTTGACCAGCATCGCCCGCTTCTCGGCGTCGTCGAAGACCTCGATGTTGACCTCGGAGTCGTCGGTCGCCGCGATCACCATGAAGACGCCCTCGAGGTCCTCCGGGCCGGCGTAGGCGCGCCGCTCCCAGGCGATCGAGCCCTCGGCCGCCAGCCTCTCCAGCTCCGGGTGGGCGTCAGGCGCCAGCAGGGTGACGTCGCCGCTGCAGGCGAGCAGCCCCTCGACCTTCTCGAGGCCGACGTCGCCGCCGCCGACGACCAGGCACTTGCGCCCGCTCAGTTTCAGGCAGGCGATGTAGAACGGCGTCTCCAACATGTCGCGGACGCAGGACTGGTCGCAGATCCCCTTGCGGAACTGGCAGACGCACTCCTTGCCGGCGTAGGCCTGGGCGGGCATGCGAAACAGGTTAATGATCGGCGCGCGGCGGCCCGGGCGCCAAGAACACCTACATCGAGTCGAGCGTCAGCCGCATGCCCTCGCGCAGGTCGGTGCCGGCGCGCCAGCCGAGGGTGCGCTCGGCGCGGCCGGCGTCGAGCGAGATCCGCTGCACCTCGCCCGGTCGGGGCGGCGCGAACTCGGGCTCGAAGCCATCCTCGCCGCCGAGCTCGCGCAGCACCTCGATGATGTCCAGCACGCTGACCTCCCGGCCGGTGCCGATGTTGACGGCGCCGACCTCCTCGGAGGCGGCGGCGGCAAGCGCCGCCGCGACGATGTCGCCGACATATATGTAGTCGCGGGTCTGGGTGCCGTCGCCGAACACGGTCGGTCGGCCGCCGTCGCGCAGCTTGCCGCAGAAGATCGCGACCACGCCGGCCTCGCCGAGCGGGTCCTGGCGCGGCCCGTAGACGTTGCCGAGCCGCAGCGCCAGCGAGGAGACGCCGTAGAGGCGCTGGTAGAGGCCGAGGTAGCCCTCGGCGGCGAACTTGCTCTGCCCGTAGGCGGAGAGCGGCGCGATCTCGGCCGACTCGTCGAGCGGCAGCTGTTTGCCCTCGCCCTCGCCGTAGAGGGCGCCGCCGGTGGAGACGAAGACGATCCTCCCGGTCTCGGCCTCGCGCGCCGCGTCGAGCAGGTTGGCGGTGCCGCCGACGTTGACGGCGGCGTCGAAGGCGGGGTCGGCGAGCGACTTGCGGACGTCGATCTGGGCGGCTAGGTGGAAGATCGCCTCGGGCCTGCGCTCGGCCACCGCGGCGATCAGCGCCTCGCGGTCGCGGATGTCGAGCTCGAGCAGCTCGGCGCCCGCCACCAGCGCCGAATCGAGGTTCGTGCGACGGCCGGTCGAGAGGTCGTCGACGACCGTCACCTCGTCGCAGCGCGCGAGCAGCGCGTCGACCAGATTCGAGCCAATGAAGCCGGCGCCGCCGGTGACCAGGGTCCGCATCAGGGCGCCGAATCTAATCATCGAACCCGGGTCCGCGTAGACGGACGGCTGAGCATGGGCTGAGAAGTGCGGCCGCGCGCCCCTGCTACCCTCGCCGCCCGATGAGACTGATCGTGACCGAGAAGAACAGCAGCGCGAAAAAAATCGCCGAAGTCCTCGGCGCGCCCAGCGGCGGGCCGAAGGAAGACAAAACCTTCAAAGTCCCGTTCTACACCTGGACCGATCCCGACGGCGGCGAGCAGATGACGATCGGTCTCAAGGGCCATGTGCTCGGCCCGGCCTTCCCCGAGGGCTACTCGAACTGGCAGAAGACCGACCTGCACGACCTGATCGACGCCAAGCTGATCAAGGAGCCGACGGATAAAAACGTCGTCAAAGCGATCAAAAAAATGGCCAAAGAGGCCGACGAGCTGGTGATCGCCACCGACTTCGACCGCGAGGGCGAGCTGATCGGGCTCGAGGCCCTGGAGGAGATGCTCGACGCGAACCCGGCCCTCGGCAGCCGCGAGGACACCGCGGCGGGGACCCTGAAAGTCCTCCGCGCCCGCTACTCGGCGACGACCAAAGAGGAACTGCTGCGGGCCTTCGACAATCTCGACTACCTCTCCTATCCGCTCGCCAACGCCGGCGCCGCGCGCCAGGACATCGACCTGCTGTGGGGGGCGACGCTGACCCGCGCGGTCTCGCTGGCGACCCGCCGCTTCGGCTCCAACTTCCTCTCGGTCGGCCGCGTCCAGAGCCCGACCCTGGGCCTGATCGTCGAGCGCGAGATGGAACGCCGGGCGCACGTCGCGAAACCGTTCTGGGAAGTGCTCGCCCGCTTCGAGCATCCCGACGGCAGCTTCGAGGCGCATCACTCGGTCGACAAATTCTGGGAGAAGGCCGAGGCCGACGCGGCGCTCGCCGGCACCGCCTCGCCGGGCACGGTCAAATCGGTGACGGCGCGGAAGAACACCCGCCGCCCGCCGACCCCCTACAACACCACCGCCTTCTCGACCGACGCCTCCAGCCGCCTCGGGATCACCCCCGCCAGCGCGATGCGGATCGCCGAGGACCTCTACATGGACGGCTTCATCTCCTACCCGAGGACCGACAACACGGTCTACCCGGCCTCGCTGCCGATCCGCGAGCTGGTCACCTCGCTGACCCGCATCAAGGAGTTCTCGGCCGCCTCCGGTCTGCTCGAGGGCGAGCTGAAACCGACCCGCGGCAAAAAAGAGACGACCGACCACCCGCCGATCTACCCGACCCAGGCGATTCACCCGGGAGCCCTCGACGGCTCCAAGAAACGGGTCTACGAGCTCGTCGTCCGGCGCTTCCTGGCGACCTTCAGCCCGCCGATGATCACCGAGTCGACCCGCGCCGACATCGAGGCCGGCGACCAGACCTACTTCGTCCGCGGCTCGGTCGTCGTCGACCCCGGCTACGCGGCGATCTACACCTACGCCCGCTCCGCCGACGAGGAGATCCCCGCCCTGAAGGAGGGGCAGAGCCTCGAGCTCGCCGCCCCCGGCGCGGCCGAGGAGGAGGGTGGGGCGAACCCGTGGCAGATCGGCAAGGAGACGCAGCCGCCGTCGCGGATCTCGCAGGCGAAACTGATCGAGATGATGGAGGAGCGCGGGCTGGGGACCAAAGCGACCCGCGCCGACATCATCCAGAAGCTCTTCGACCGCGGCTACGTCTACGGCAACCCACCGGTGCCGACCGAGACCGGAGTCGCCCTCTACGAGGCCTTCAAGAACTACGTGCCGGCGATGGCGACGCCGGAGATGACCGCCCAGCTCGAGGCGGAGATGGATCGGATCGCCCAGGGCGACATGTCGAAGGGCGCGGTCGTCGGCGAGAGCCGCGAGCTCCTGCACAAGACCTGGACCGAGATCGAGGGCAGCCGCGAAGACCTCGCCAAGGTCGTCTGGAAAGGGATGGACGAAGACCGCATCCTCGGCCCCTGCAAGGTCTGCGAGGAAGCGGGGCGGACCAAGGAGGACGGCTCGCCGAACATGCTGCGGATCATCCGCGCCAAAAAATCGGGCAAACGGTTCGTCGGTTGCAGCGGCTGGAAAGCCGATGCCGAGCCCGGCGATCCGAAATCGTGCGACCAGACCTTCCCGCTGCCGCAGCGCGGCGACGTCTTCCGGCTCGAGGAGCGCTGCTCGATCTGCGATCGCACCCCGCGCCTCAAAGTCCAGCCGTTCCGCGGCCGGCCCTGGAACCTCTGCCTGAACGACGACTGCGAGTCGATGCAGGAGATGAAGAAACGCCGGGCCGAGCGCGAAGCCGCCCGCGCCGCCAAAGAAGAGATGGAGAAGAAGCCGAAGCCGAAAGGCGACGAGGACGGGGCGGCGGCGCCGAAGAAATCGAAATCGAAAAAAACGCCGGTCACCAAAGCCGACACGGCGACCCGCGGGCGCAAACGCGCCAAAGCCGCCGCCAAAGGCTAGAGACGGCCGGTGCTGATCTCGCTCGAGGGCGTCGACGGCTCGGGCAAGAGCACCCAGGCGCGGCTGCTCGTCGCGGCGCTGGGCGAGGAGACGGTCGCGATCCGCGAGCCGGGCGGGACCGCGGCGGCGGAGCGGATCCGCAAGCTGCTCGCCGATCCGGCGCTGCCGCTCGAGCCGATGGCCGAGCTGCTGCTCTTCCTCGCCGCCCGCGCCGACCTCACCGAGCGGGTGATCGCGCCGGCGCTCGAAGCCGGTCGCGTCGTCGTCGCCGACCGCTTCTCGGACTCGAGCGTCGCCTACCAGGGGGCGGCGCGCGGGCTCGGCGTCGGTGAGGTGATCTCGCTCTGCGACCAGGCGACGAACGGCATCTGGCCGGACCTGACGCTGTTGCTGCGGGTCGACCCCGAGGTCGGGCTGGGCCGCGCCGGGGGCAGGGACCGCTTCGAGTCCGAGGGCCTCGAGCTGCAGCGCGCCGTCGCCGAAGCCTACGAGGAGATCGCGGTGATCGCCTCCGACCGGGTCGTCGCGATCGACGCCGCCGGCAGCAAGGACGAGGTCCACCAGCGGATCCTGGCCGCGGTCGAGGCGGCGCGGGCGTGAGCGGCGCGCTCGAGGCGGCGACCGAGCACCAGGCGCGGGCACGGGTGGCGCTGCGGGCGGCGCTCGCGGCCGGGCCCTCGCACGCCTACCTGTTCCGCGGCCCGCGCGGCTCCGGCAAGCGCGCCGCGGCGCGGGCGCTCGCCGCCGAGATCCTCGCCGGCGCCGCCGCCGACCCCGACGACGCCCGCCGCCGCGCCCTGCTCGACCCCTCGCCCCACCCCGACCTCGTCTGGCTCGCCCCGCGCGGCGCCCAGCACCTGGTCGAGGAGGTGCGCGAGCGGGTGATCCGCGCCGCCGCCTACCGGCCCTTCGAAGGCGGCAAGCGGGTGTTCGTGATCGAGGCCGCCGAGGCGCTGCGCGACGAGAGCCAGAACGCGCTGCTGAAGACGCTCGAGGAGCCGCCGCCCTACGCGCACCTGATCCTGCTCACCTCCGAACCGGAGATCCTGCTGGAGACGATCGCCTCGCGCTGCGCGCCGGTCGAGTTCGCTCCCTACCCGGCCGCGGTGCTGGAAGCAGAGCTGGCCGCCTCGGCTGAGACCGCCGGCGCCGCGCCGGAGGAGGTCGCGGCGGCCGCCCGGCTCGCCGCCGGCGACCGCGAGCGGGCCGCGCTGCTGCTCTCGCCGCTCGGCCGCGAGCTGCGGGCCGAGGCCGACGCCTGCGTCGCCGCCGCCCGCTCGCGCGAGCTCGCCGGCGCCCCCTGGAAACGGCTGCTCGATCGCGCCACCGCCGCTGGCGAGGACGCCGAAGCGGCGGCCCGCGAAGCGCTCGAGGAGGAAGCGCAGGCGGGGATCAAGAGATCCGCCCGTGACCTCGCCGACGAGGCGAAACGGGTCGGCCGCCGCCGCCGCACCGAGATCCTCGACCTCGGGCTCGAGCTCTGCGCCGCCCACCTCCGCGACCTCGCCGCGCTCGCCGCCGGCGCCGAGGAGGTCGTCTTCGCCCGCGACCGGCTCGAGGCGCTGCGCTCCGAGGCGGCCGGCCTCGACGCCGGCGCCGCCCGCCGCGCCGCGGCCGCGGCGCAGGAGACCCGCCGCAGCCTCGACCTCAACGTCTCCGAGGAGCTGGCGCTCGAGGCGCTGACCTTCCGCCTCGCCCGCGAGCTCGCCGGAGCTTCCTAGCGCCGGCGGCCCGCCGGTCTCGCCCGCTTCGCCTCAGGACGCGCCGGGGCCGGCGATCCGCCCCATCATCGCCCGCGCCGCCCGCACCACCAGGTCGCGCTGGTAGGTGAGCGCGAAGTCGAAGCGGCGCTCCGAGTCCGGGCCGTCGTCGCCGAGGTCGCGGCCGACGAAGGCGGCGGCGAAGTGCGGCGCGACCACGGTCACGTTCCACTCGCCGCGCAGCCGCTCGGCCGCCGCCAGCGAGACGCCGCGCACGCCCGGCCGCGGTTCGCCGGAGAGACCGACGCCGAGCGCCGCGACCAGCGCCGCGTTCTCGGCCAGCTCGGCGTAGCGGGCGGCGCTCTCCGGGGTGAAGTAGCGCGCCTCCTGGAAGGTGGAGAGGACGACCGCGGCCGCGCCCTGGTGGCGGGTCTGCGCCTCGATTGAGCGGCTCAGATCGAGCAGCAGCTGCTTCTCGCCGCGGCGGGTTGCCACCTCGGCGGTGACGATCTCGTACGGGGTCGCGTTCGAGAGCAGCCGCTCGCTCGCCGCCACCAGCTCGATCGCAGCGTCGCCGCCGCCACGCTCGATCTCGCCGGGATGGCCGAACAGCCAGCCCTGGCCATGGGTGGCGCCGAGCGCCCGCGCCCGCCGCAGGTGGTCCTCGGTCTCGATCCCCTCGGCGAGGATCAGCGCCCCGGTCGCCTCGGCCTCGGCGTTGACGGCGTGGACGAGGGCGGCGGTCTCGCCCGAGGGCGCCCCCTGCAGGACCGCGAGGTCGAGCTTGATCACCTCCGGCCGCAGGAACGGCATCAGCGCCAGCGAGCGCGGGTCCGAGCCGACGTCGTCGAGGGCGATCCGGGCGCCGCGCGCCCGCAGCGAGTCGACCAGCGCCAGCAGCTCGGTCGGGTGGTCGGTCAGCGCCCGCTCGGTCAGCTCGATCACGACCGGGAAGTGGCGCAGCGCCTGTTCGACCAGTGCCTCGACGGCGGCCGGCGCCTGGCTGCCGGCGAAGCCGGGCTCGACGTTGACGAACAGAGCCTGGCCGCCGCCCAGCTCCGCCTCCAGGGCGCCGAGCAGCGCGGCGCGCCGGCACTCCCAGTCGAGCGCCACCAGCAGCCCGGCGGCACGGGCCGCGGCGGCCAGCTCGGAGGGGGTCTCGAGCCCGGTGCCGGGGGCGCCGCGGGCGAGCGCCTCGTAGCCGACCACGCGGCGGTCGGCGAGGCGGACGATCGGCTGGTAGGCGGCGCGCACGCCGGCGCCGAGCGCCGCGACGACGCCGCTCTCGCCATCGGCATGGCGGTCGTGGAGGCCGAGTTCCACCATCACCGCATCGACCTCTCGCGGCGGCGGCTTTAGCCGCGTCCGCGTTCTCGCCGAGCGGCCGGCGTCTCGCCGCGCCCGCTCTCGCCGGCGGCACTCCCGTTGCCGCCGCCATCGCCGTTCCCCTGCAGTCGCTGCGCCCGCGCCTTCTCCAGCGCCAGTTCCTGCGCCAGCCGCGTGATCTGGTCGGCCTGCCGCGACATCAGGACGCTGAAGTTGAGCGCCAGCCCGAGCAGCAGCAGCAGCACGATCGAGAACAGGGCGACGTTGGTGTCGCGGACGCCGAGGACGTTGGCGACCAGCTCCAGCAGGGCCGGGAAGGCGGCTCCTGCGAGCATCCCGATTCCGGCCAGAAGCCAGACCACCGCGTAGCGCTCCTGCAGCCGGTCGCGGCGGATCAGCTCGAGGATGAAGGCCATGAAGGCGAGCGCGATCACCGCCGCGACGATCCGCGTCTGCGCGGTCAGGTGGACCTGATTGGTGCTGTCGGCCGCCAGGGGCAGCAGAGACCTCATCGGCCGATTCTCCCATGGGCGCCAGCGGCTCCCCGCCGCCGCTCGCGCAGCGATTCAGATTGTGTTAGTAAACCTTCATGACGACGGTGACCGCGATACCGGCAAAACCGCAGCCGTCCTCGCCCCGGATCGGGATGCGCCTCTGGCTGACCGGCGCCTTCGGGATCGTCAGCCTGATCACCGCCGTCGCCGTCTACCTGTTCGGCGACAACCCGCAGGCGCTGGTCGCCGCGGTCCTGATCGGCGTCCTCGCCGGCTTCCTGATCGCGGTCGCGATCTCCCACCGGGTCGTCCGCCTCGCCCGCGCCGCCGGCGAGATGGCGGGCGGCTCCTTCGACGCGCCGCTCTCGGTCTCCGGCCCGGACGAGATCGGCGACCTGGCCCGCGCCCTCGACTCGATGCGGGCCTCGCTGAAAGAGAGCTTCGGCGTCCTCACCGCCGACCGCAACAAGCTGGCGGCGATCTTCGACGGGCTCACCGACAGCGTCTTCGTCGTCGACTTCGAGGGCCCGGTGCGCTTCTCCAACAGCGCCGCCTCGCGGCTGCTCGACGCCGGCGGCCGGCCGCCGCAGGTGATCCTGCCGCAGCTGCAGCGCGCCTCCGAAGTCGGCTTCTCCGCCCACCCGGCGCTGCGGATCGGCGACCGCGCCTACGCCCTCACCGCCCGCTCGCTGCCGGACGAGCGCGCCGTCCTCGCGGTGCTCCGCGACCGCACCGACGAGCTGCGCCGCGAGCTCGCCGAAGCCGACTTCGTCTCCAACGCGGCGCACGAGCTGCGGAACCCCCTGGCCGGGATCTCGGGCGCGATCGAGGTGCTGCAGAGCGGTGCCAAGCACACCCCGCAGGATCGGGACCACTTCCTCCACCGGCTGGCCGAGGACGCCGAGCGGATGAACCGGCTGACCCAGTCGCTCCTGACCCTGGCCCGGGTTGAGTCGAGCGGCGCCGCCGAACGCGAGGTGGTCGACGTGCCGCTGGCGATCCGCGACGTCTGCGCGGCGGTCGAGCCGCCGCCGCACGTGGCGCTCGAGGTCGAGTGCGAGCCCGACCTCGCCGCGACCGGCGACCCGACCCTGCTGCGGCAGGTGATGATCGGCCTGCTCACCAACGCCTTCAAGAACACGCCGCCGCCCGGCACCGTTACGGTTCGCGGCAGGCATGACGGCGAGGCAGAGGTAATCGTCGAGGTAGTCGACACCGGCACCGGGATCCCGGCGGCGGAGATCGAGCGCGTCTTCGAGCGCTTCTACCGGCGCAGCGAGTCCCGCAAGCAGGAAGGCTTCGGTCTCGGCCTGGCGATCGCCCGGCGGATGGTCGACGTGATGGGCGGCGAGATCGGCGCCGAATCCGTCCTCGGCGAAGGCAGCACCTTCTGGGTGCGGCTGCCCGTCGCCCAACCGAGCCCGACTCCGGTCGCATGAGCTCCGGCCGGATCCTGATAGCCGACGACGAGCCCTCGGTCCGTGACTCGGTCGGCTACGCGCTGGCCCAGGAGGGGTTCGAGGTGACCGCGGCCGCCGACGGCGACGAGGCGGCGGCGCTGCTCGGCAACGGCATCCCCTTCGACCTGCTGATCCTCGACATCATGATGCCCGGCCCGAGCGGCCTCGACATCTGCCGCGACGTGCGCTCGCGCAGCGCCGTGCCGATCATCGTCCTCACCGCCAAGGACGCCGAGGTCGACAAGGTCGTCGGGCTCGAGGTCGGCGCCGACGACTACGTCACCAAGCCGTTCTCGGTGCGCGAGCTGTTGGGGCGGGTGCGCGCGCAGCTGCGCCGCCGCGAACTCGACCGCTCGCCGCTGGCGCAGGCGGTGAAGATCGAATCGGGGCCGGTCTCGATCGACCTCGTCCGCCACGTCGCCACCGTGCGCGGGGCGGTCGTCAACCTGACCCGCTCCGAGTTCCAGCTGCTGCGGCTGCTCGCCGGCCGCCCGGGGGAGGTGTTCGCCCGCGCCCAGATCATGGAGGAGCTGTGGCAGACCGAGTTCAACGGCGACGAGCGCGCCTGCGACGTCCACATCTCCAACCTGCGCCAGAAGGTCGAGCGCGATCCGCAACGGCCGGAGCTGGTGCTGACCGTGCGCGGCGTTGGCTACAAGTTCTCGGCCGAGGGAGCCTAGCTAGCGCGCCAGCAGCCGCCGCAGCCCGTCGAGGCCGCGGTCCCACTCGCCGCCGACCGCACCGATCCAGGCGACCGCCTCGCCGAGCGGCTCGGTCTCGAGCTCGAAGAGCGCTTCGCGACCGCTGCGGCGGCTGCTGACGAGGCCGGCCTCGTGCAGCAGCTTGAGGTGCTTGGCGACCGCCTGGCGGCTGATCGGCAGCGTCGCCGCCAGCCCGGTCGCGGTCGCCCCCGGCTCGGCGGCGAGCAGCTCGATCAGGTGGCGGCGGGTGGGGTCGGCGAGGGCGCCGAAGACGAGGTCGACCCGCTCTTCCGCCGGGTCGGGGAGGGGGGAGGGGTGGGCCGCCATCGCGCCGTCTAGGCGAGGACGAGGCGGCCGAGGACCAGCCGCAGGGCGGACAGCCGTGGGCCCCAGCCGGCGGCCGACCCAAGCATCGGGCCCGCTGGCGTGGCGGTCTCGATCACGGTCAGGCGGGTGCCGTCGGCGACCGCGTCGAGCGTCCACTCGACCCAGCTCTCGCCGCCCCCTTCGCGGCGCCAGTGGAAGGCAAGCCGTTCGGCCTCCTCGACCAGCGCCACCTCGCCGCGGCGCTCCTCGCCGTCCTCGAAGCGGCAGACCAGCTCGCCGCCCTCGCGCGGGTCGAGCTCGACCTCGGGCGCCAGCCACTCCCGCAGCAGGGTCGCGTCGGTGAGCGCCTCCCAGACCTGCTCGAGGTCGGCGTCGAGGAGGACCGTCCGCTTTACCGTGTGTGCTAGGTTGAACACGCAACCGAATAGTTGCACAAGCGCACCGAGACTTCAACCGCGAATCCCGAACCGAACGGAGGCCCAATGCCACTGGTACCGATGGTCGTCGAGCAGACCGCTCGCGGCGAGCGCTCCTTCGACATCTACAGCCGACTGCTGGCGCAGCGGATCGTCTTCCTCGGCGAGCCGGTGAGCGAGGACCTCGCCAACCTGATCATCGCCCAGCTGATCCACCTCGAGTCCGAGGACCCCGACAAGGACGTCAGCCTCTACATCAACTCGCCCGGCGGCTCCGCCTACGCCGGCCTGGCGATCTACGACACGATGCAGTTCGTCAAACCCGACGTGCAGACGATCTGTTACGGGATCGCGATGTCGGCCGGGTCGCTGATCCTCGCCGGCGGCGCCAAAGGGAAGCGGATGGCGCTCCCCAACAGCCGCATCCTGATCCACCAGCCCAGCGGCGGCTTCGAGGGCCAGTCGACCGACATCGAGATCCACGCCAAAGAGATCCTCTCGCTGCGCGAGCGGCTCGACCAGATCTACGTCAAGCACACCGGCCAGAGCGCCGAGCAGATCCACCTCGACATGGAACGCGACAAATTCTTCCAGCCCGACGCGGCGGTCGAGTACGGCCTGATCGACCGCGTTATCGACTCGCACGAGTTCAAAGCGAATCCGGTCGGCTTCCGGGAGAACGGCGGCGGCGAAGCCGTTGAACCGGGCTGAGGCGTTCCGGCCAAGCAGTTCAAGGACGCAGGGAGCGAAGCGTGTTTCGCACGTGAGCGACCGAGGACGCCGAAATGCGCCGGCCGGAGCGTCTCAGGACAGGCGGCGGTAGGCCCAGAGGCCGAGCACGGCCGCGGCGCCGCCGGCGAGGATGCCGATCACGCCGCCGCTGCGGGTCTCCGGTTCGACCGCGGCGAAGCTGAAGGCGGCGGCGTCGGCGGCGTCGCAGAGGGCCGCGGCGAGGGCGACGGTGCGCAGCACCTCGCGGTCGTCGCGGGCGGCGAGGGTGAGCAGGCCGAGCGCCAGATCGCGGCCGCCGGCGACCTTGCCGACCGCGCGGGCGGTCGCGTTCGCCTCGCCGAGCCCGGCGGCGCGCAGCGCCGGGCCGGTGGCGAGGAAGGAGGCGGCACCGATGCCCGTCCGGCAGCCCGCCATCGCCAGCACCACCTGGCGGGCGAGGGGGTCGATCTGCGGCTCGCGGCGGAACACTGATCTGAACATACCGCCGTCTCGCAATGATGGGGGAGTGGCTGAGGGCGACACGATCCTGCGGCTCGTCCACCGGCTCGACGCGACCCTGGTCGGCGAGACCGTGACGGCGAGCGCGCCGAACCCGCGCGGCAAGGTGGCCGGCGTCGAACGCCTCGACGGCCTCACCCTGGAGAGCGCCTCCGCCCACGGCAAGCACCTGCTGCTCTGCTTCGGCGAGCTCTCGCTGCACAGCCACCTGGGGATGAGCGGCGGCTGGCACCTCTACCGGCCGGGAGCGGCCTGGCGGCGGCCGCGGCGCTCGGCCTGGGCGTTGCTCTCCGGCGGCGGCTGGGACGCGGTCCAGTTCGGCGGCCCCACTTTGGAGGTGATGACGACTGCGAAGATGCGGCGCCATCCGCAGATCACCGGCCTCGGCCCCGACATCCTCGCCCCCGACTTCGACCTCGACGCCGCCGTCGCCGCGATCCGCGCCGACCCGACCCGCGGCCTCGGCGACGCCCTGCTCGACCAGCACCTGGTCGCCGGGATCGGCAACATCTTCAAGAGCGAGGCCTGCTTCGCCGCCGGGGTCGACCCCTGGCGGCCGCTCGGCGAGGTCTCCGACGAGGAGCTGCGCGAGGTGCTCGGCGACGCCCGCAGGCTGATGCAGGGCGCCGTCGAGAGCGGCCGCCAGCCGGCCCGGATCTACCGGCGCCGGCGCGGCGCCTGCCCGCGCTGCCGGGGCCCGATCTCCTCCCGCGGCCAGGGCGACGCCAACCGCACGACCTACTGGTGCCCGCGGTGCCAGGTCTGAGGCGGCCGCGCCGGCGGCGCCGCGTCGCCGCGGCGCCGCGGCCGGCGAGCAGGCCGGCCAAAGCGGCCAGGCCGGCGCGGCCCCGGCCCGCCGCCTACTACCGGGTCGCGGGGATCGCCCTCGACCGCGAGCTCGACCGGCTGCGGGCGCTGCCGGTCTTCGCCGGCGGCCCGCTCGCCCGCGCCCGCCCCGGGCTCAAGGTGCGCCGCCCGCGCCGCAAGCCGAACCGGGTCGGCTTCGCGGTGCCCGCCGAGTTCCGACTCTCGGTCACCGCCTACCCCGGCATCCGCACCGGCGACGTGCTGGAGACGCTGCTCCACGAGCTGGTCCACCTCCACGTCGGCCGCGCCGCCGAAGCCCACGCCTGGCACGGCCGCACCTTCAAGGCGACGCTGGCGCGGGCGATGCGCGAGGCCTACGGGGTCGCGGTCCCGGCCTCACGGGCGACCCTGCACGGCGCCTACGCCGAGGCGATCCAGCGGCGCCTCGCCGAGCGCGGGCGGGCGGGCGTGCGGACGGGCGTTTGAGCGATCGCCTGGGCGGGCCGCATGCGTGGGTAGTGTTGCGGCGCATGGATGAGCGGCGGAGCAGGGTTCGCCGGGCCGGCCTGGGCGCGATGCTCTGCCTGCTCGCCGGGCTCCTCGTGGGGGCGGCGCAGCCGGCGTTCGCCGGCGCGCAGCCGAGCGGCGTCCCCGTGCGCGGCTGGAGCGCCGCCGGCGCCAGCCGCTTCTGGACGCCGCAGCGGATGCGCCGGGCGCTGCCGGTCGAGGTCGCCGGGCCGGGGGCGCAGAGCGGCCCGAAGCTGCTCGGGCCGACGCGGCCAGGCGGGTCGTCGCGAGGCGCGGCTGCGCCGGCCACGCCCGCGAGCGCCAGCGAGGCCGAGCCACCGCCGGCGGTGGTGACGCCGAAGCCGACCGCGCCGCACTCGGACTTCGTCGAAGTGCCGGACCCGGCCGACCCGGTCTCCCGCGTCAACGGCGTGATCTTCTTCGAAGTCGAAGGCGAGCTGGCGCGCTGCTCCGGCACCTCGGTCAACGCCCCCAACCTCAGCGTCGTCTTCACCGCCGGCCACTGCGTACACGATCTGCCCCACGAAGGCAGCGACTGGTACCGCGGCCGCTGGACCTTCGTCCCCGGCTACCGCTTCGGCCAGCGGCCGTTCGGCGTCTTCCCGGCGGTCTGGCTCGACTCGACCGGGCCGTGGGTGCGGGAAGGCAACGAGAACTTCGACGTCGGCGCCGCGGTGGTCGGCCGCAACGAAAAGGGGCAGCGGCTGGCGGCGGCGGTCGGAGCCGACCGGATCGCCTTCAACCTGCCGCCGAGCCAGGATTTCGAAGTCCACGGCTATCCGGTCGGGCGGCCCTTCGACGGCGAAACCCAGCGCCTCTGCAGCGGCGCCCCGTACCTGGGCCACGACCCGGAATCGATCCTCGCGCCCGGCCCGCTGAGCCTGGCGATCCCCTGCCAGGTGACCGGCGGCGCCTCGGGCGGCGGCTGGACGATCCACGGCGACGTCCTCAACGGCGTCACCGACTACGGATATCCGGAAGACCCGGAGACCGACTTCGGCGCCTACTTCGGCCCCGAAGTCGCCCGCCTCTACCACCGGGTGGCGAGCCGGTGAGGCGCCGCCGCCGAATCTCCCTGGCGCTGCTGGCGCTGGCTCTCTGCGGCGCCCTCGTTCCCGCCGCGGCGAGCGCGGCACCGCGCTTCATCGCCGGCTTCCGCATCCACCACGGCCGCTACGAGGTGCAGGTCGAAAACGTCGCCCAGGGCGTCTTCGTCACGGTCGAATCCGGGGCGCTCGAATCGAAGCATCGCGGCGCCGCCTCGATCTACGTCGCCCGCGGCACCGCCACCGAAAGCCGGCTGCAGGCGAGCTTCGGCGACCTCGGCTCGATCTCGATGCGCTTCCACCCCGCCGCCAGCCACAGCTGGGTCAGGCCGGACCGCGACTGCCAAAGCGCCGCCCGCTTCCTCGTCCGCCACGGCACCTGGCAGGGACGCTTCCGCTTCCGCGGCGAGGACGGCTACATCCAGCTCGACGTCCACCGCGTCCGCGGCCGGGTCGGCACCGTCGCGCCGCAGTGCCGCCGCCAGCCAGGCGGGCACGATCAGCGCCGCTCGCTGATCCGCCCCAGCCAGGAATCCTTCCTCGGTCCGGAAGTTCCCGTCGTGCAGGCGAGCTGGCGGCACGGCACCGCGCTGTCCGCCTTCGTCGGCGCCGGCACCCGGTCCGGCAGCCTCTTCCTCGCCTCGACCCAGGAAAGCCGCGGCCAGATCTCGATCTTCCGCAGCGCCGAGGCCGGCGGCCCGCCGAAGGCCGTGACCGCCGACCGGGCCCTCACCCGCGCCCGCGTCGCGCCGCCGGCGCCCTTCCACGGCAGCGGCCGCTACCGCGCCGCCGCCGACGGCAGCAGGAGCTGGGGCGGCGACCTCAGCGTCTCCTTCCCCGGCGCGCCCGACTACCAGCTGACCGGCTCGCCCTTCGAACCGAAGCTCAGCCTCTTCCCCGAAGTCGTCGTCGACACCGCCCTCGAGGCCTCGCCCGCCGCCGCCCTCGAACGGCTCGACGGCAACTGACCCGCTACCTACTTTTCGTTAGATTGCCCGCCCATGCGAAAAATTCTCGGCCTCCTCATCTGTCTCGTAATCACCCTCTTCGTCGTCTCCGCCTGCGGCGGCTCGGGGGACAAGGTCGCCACCGTCGGAACCTCTGAGATCACGGTCTCCGAAGACACGCCGACCGACACCTTCTACGAGAAATTCCGGGCCCTGATCGATCAGGGCCCGTACCTGCCGTGGTACACCTCATGCCTCGAAAGGGAGGCCAAGAAGATCATCTCGCCGGCCGAAGCGAAGGAACTCGAATCGGCCTCCGAAGCCGAGAAAGGGAAACGCCTCAGTGCGGCATTCATCAGCGCCAGCGAAGCCTGCGAAGGCGACGGCAAACGCTACATCGACCCTGACGCGAGCGAAGCGGAACTCGAAGTGGTCCGTTCGAGCGAGGCGGTGGGGGTCGGGGCGATGCTGAAAGCGGAAGGAATTCCAGCCAACCTCGCGAGCTGCATGGAAGAACTGGTCGGCGCCATTCCGACCAAGGAATTGCTGGTCCTGATCGAAGGCGAGCAGAGCGAAAGGGAACGGTTCTTCGAACGACTCGGCGCGCGGTGCGAATGAGCGCCGCCCGCCGCCTGCCGCTTTAGCCCAGGCCCTGCGCGAAGCCCTGCCGCCAGCTCGGATACCCCAGCTGCAGGCCGAGCTCGCGCTTCGCCTTCGCGTTCGAGGCGCCCCTCGTCTCGGTCATCATCGCGGTCGCCGTCTCGCCGGCCAGCAGGCGGGCCAGCCAGCGCGGGAGTCTGCGCGGCGGCTTGGCGCCGAGGACGGCCGCCAGCACCGGCAACCACTCCCGCACCGGGGCCGGCTCGTCGTCGACGATGTTGTAGATGCCAGCGGCGCCACGCTCGACCGCGATCGCCGTCGCCGCCGCGGCGTCGTCGACGTGGAGGTGCGAGGTGACGCCGGCACCGTCGCCGATGATCGGGAAGCGACGCTTGCGGACCGCTCCGGCGATCGGCGAGTCGGGGTCATTGCTGATCGCCGTCCCAGGGCCGTAGAAGCCGCCGTAGCGCAGCGCCAGGCCGTCGCCCCAGTCGATCTCCGTCACCGCCTGCTCCAAGTACTGCATCGCCGCCTCGCCGGCCCGGCTCGCCTGCGGCCCGACCGGGTCGACGGGGTCCTCCTCGCTGAGTGGCGGCGCGCCCGCGGGGCCGAACCGGAATGCCCCAAAGCTCTGCGCGACGAAGCGCCGGGCCCCGACCGCGCGCCCGGCGGCGAGGAGGTGATCGGTCGCCTCGGTGCGCAGGCGGTTGGTCATGATCGTCCCCTCGAAGCGGTCGGGATGGCGGGCGGCCCGCAACGACATCGGTCCGGACAGCGAGGTCAGCTCGTGGACGATCACCTCAGGCTCGGCCGCGGCGACCGCCTGGTCGACCGCGTCGGCGTCGAGAGCGTCGGCTACGACCGGCCGCGCTCCAAGATCGCTGATCACCCCTTGCTTCGCCGAGCTCCGGGTCATCCCGACGACTTCGTGACCTGCCGTCACGAGCCGCGGGACGAGTGCCTGTCCGAGAACGCCGCTGGCTCCGGCTACGAAGATCTTCATCGCTGCCCCTTTCGTCTCGATCGATCATGAGACGACAGAAGGGCGTCTTTTGTGACATGTCGGCCCGAAAACAGCGATCCTCGGCTGCCGCCGGCTAAATCGCGAGCAGGCTCCGCGTTCCCCCGCAGGAACAGCTCCTTGGCCTCAACGTCGAGACGGACCCCCGTTCGAGATCAGCGGCGGCTGATCAGGCGCGGTCCAGGCAGAGAGCAGCCCGAAACCGACATCGGCGGCATCCATCGCGGCCAGGGTGATCTCGATTCCCGGGGCCTCCGCCGGCACCTCGCTGCCCGTCCAGCAGCGCAGCGAGGCGAACATCTCGTGCTCGAGGAAACGCAGGGGCGGGTGCTGCATCCAGACGACGATCGCGGTTACGGCGCAAGCCCATTGGCGAAGATCGCGGCGTCGCCCGTCGCCCCGGCCAAGTTGCGAATACCGGCTATTTGGAGTGGTTTCGCAGAGCCGACGCCCGGACTTGAACCGGGGACCCCTTCATTACGAATGAAGTGCTCTACCAACTGAGCTACGCCGGCGCGGGAGGCATTGTAGGGCCAAGAACCCAGACAGATCCCGCTCGTCAGCGGGGGTCTGTCCACTAACTGTCCACCAATCGGGAGCTGCAGGTGCTTGCGCGGCTTCGAACCGCCAAGCGCTATTCGAGCAGCCGCCCGGGCGGCTGCTCGACAGCCTTGGCCAGCTTGAGGAGCGTCGATACCTGCGGATCGCGTTTGCCAGCCTCGATCCGGCTTACCTCGGTCGCATGGACACCGCTGCGCTCCGCGACCTGCTCCTGGGTTAGGCCCAGTTGCTTGCGGGCTTCCCGCAGATTGGTGCCCAGGTCGCCCACGAGAGAGATCGTCTGTCGTGGGAGCCTCTAGCTCCATAGGAAACTTCACAAGTCTCCCGGTACCTTTGGAGATACCGCAGGGAACGCGGCATAGAGGGCCGATCCCAATCCCTTGCTGGCGGGCCGAGACCGGCCCCCGTATTCGCCCCTGTCTAGGCGTTCTTCATCGTCATGAGACTAGGCGTGCAGACAGGCGCCACTTTCGCGATCTTCATCGGCTCTCACCCCCTCCCGAGTCAGCCCAGCGTGAGCCGCCAGGAACCGGGGAGAATGCTAAGACGAACCCGAGTATCAGGCAGACGCTGACAAGCCAGCATTTCCTGAAAGCTGTGAAATCCCCTATGGTGGCGCTATGCTCGACGCTTGTTGAGTGCGGAGGCTAAATCGAGTAAGGAAGGGCAGGGGTGAAGGAATCGCCTCGGGAGCTGGGACGCGGAGTGCCGGTCATGCCCACAGGGCGCTGATCGGAACCGCCCAGAGTCGATCGCCGAGCGGGAGAGTCTGGGAACCGGCATGGACCAGGAAACCGGCGCGAAAGTCCTCGCGGCGAGCATCGCGGATCTTCGCCATCGGCCTCCAGTCCCGTTCACGGAGCGTCGCTGCCGCCTTGACCTCGATGCAGGCGATCGCTCCCGATCGATCCTCGAGGACGAGGTCGATCTCAGCGTTGCCGGTTCGGTAGTGGAAAATGCCGGCGGCGGTGCTCGCCCATTCGAGGTGCTTCATCACCTCCATCGCGACGAAGTTCTCCAGTGCCAAGCCGATGATCCGCTGGTCCTCCCCGAGTCGCTTCGTGTCGGCCCCGAGTAGGTGGGCGAGGAGGCCGCTGTCAACGACGTAGACCTTGCGGGTGGTCGACTCGCGAGCGCCGATCGACGGCCTCCAGGCTGGGAGGGTCTTGACTAGAAAGACGGTCTCCAAGAGGGTCGTGTAGCTGCGGACGGTCTTGTGCTCGAGCTGCAGCCGCTTGCCGACCTCTGAGGAGTTCAAGAGGTTCGCGGCGCGGCCCGCCAACAGTTTCAGCAGCCGCGGAATCTGAGCCAGTTTCTGTGCGTCGCTGATGTCGCGCAGGTCACGGTCGAGCGTCGTTTTCAGGTAGTTCTCAAACCAGCTGGCTCGGCGTGCGCCACTCCGCTTCAGTGCCTCGGGGTATCCGCCGGCCGCGATCCGATCGACGAAGGCCTCACGGCCGACCGGGGCATCGCTGATCTGCGGGGGGGCGGCGGCGAAGAGGGAGTCGACGATGTTCCCGCTCGTTCCTTCGATCTCGCTTTGGGACAGTGGCCATAGGGTGATGATCTCGATCCTCCCGGTGAGTGCGTCCTGGACTTTGCGGTTGGTCAGGACGTTGGCGGAGCCGGTCAGCAGGAACTGGCCCGGCGATTGGTCGGCATCGACGACACCCTTGATTGCAAGCAGCAGATCGGGACCGGCTCGTTGGATCTCGTCGAGCAGAACAGGGCGCGAGAGGCCCGCCACGAAGCCTTCGGGATCGCTGCTCGCCGCGTCTCTGGCCGCTTGGTTGTCGAGGCTGAGCACGGCCGCGGGGTACTCGCTCTTCGCAATGTCTCCAGTCAAGGTGCTCTTGCCTACTTGCCTGGCGCCCATCACGTAGACCGCTCGGGTATCGCTCAATGCCTCCAGGATCGGCTTGCGACTGTGTCTTATGAAGGTGGGGGGCATTGTTAGAAGAGTAGTGCAAATTGGGAATATCAGCTATGCAATTTGGGAAGTCGTATCAGGGAATGTGGGAAAATTCGGAAGATATTTGGGAAGCGAAAGAAGTTGAAGGAAAGATGGATACCCGGATAGCCGCTCCAGCGAGTGGGAATTCAGGAGGAGGGGAATGTCCCTCAGTTGTCCCTCAGACTGCTCGGAACCCCTCGGGAAAAGTCGGTCAGATCAAGACAGGCGAGGAGCGGCGGGGAGACGAATTCGGGGGCTCACGCTCAACTGGCCTTCATTACGAATGAAGTGCTCCACCAACTGAGCTACGCCGGCGCCGGGCCATCGTAGATTCATCAGTCCGCGCCGTCGGCTCCGCCGTCCAGCCGCGGTCGCTGCGCCTCTGTCATTCCGTGGTAGCCGCGCAGTTTGCGGAGCGCTCCGGTCTGAAGTTGCCTGACCCGCTCCTGGGAGATGCCCATCTCCGAGCCGATCGCCCCGAGGGAGAGCCTGGGACCGCCGTCGAGGCCGCAGCGCATGCACAGCACGATCCGCTCGCGCGCTGTCAAGACCCGCGAGGCGGCCCCGAAGTCGCCTTCGAAGAGGGGGGAGAAATCGGCGGGCTTCGGTGGCATGCGCATGGTCAGGCAGCGGGGCTCACAGGGCCACCTCCAGGGTGTCGACCGCTTCGGCGACCGCGGCGATCCGCTCCGGGCTCGGCCCTCCGTCTGACGGGCTCACCAGCCGGCGTCACGATCGCCTTACGGCGAAGAATCCCGCGTTCGGGTTTTCGCCCGGCTCGATCCAGTCGATCCCGTCGACCAGGTCGTCCAGCGACACCTGGAGCGCGGCGGCGACGCGGACGATCGTGTCCAGCCTCGGGGTGCGCTTCCCCCGCTCCAGCAGGCCGAGCTCGGTCGCGTGCAGGCCGCCGAGCTTGCCGACCTCGGCCTGCGACATCGCGATGCCTTCGCGCAGCCGGCGCAGGTTGCGGCCGAACTGCTCGGTGACCTCTTGCTTTTCCTCCCTTCTCCCCACCCGCTAGGACCGCTCCTCCCTGATCATCGTTTTGGTACGCGGCGAGTTGACCGGGCGCAAAGCTAGGAGCGGGGGAGGCACTGATCAAGTGGCTCGTTTCCAGTAATGGAGAAGGTCGCGCCCGCAGCCGGAGCGCGACCCTCGGTGGTTCGTGGCTACGAGGACTTGGCGACCGAGACGGTCGGAACCGTCGTCGTGGCAGCTTGCATCTGCATCGCGCGCACCCCCTTTCCGCGCGTCGATCTCCATGCCGCCGGAGGCCGACCGCCACACCGGGGAGGTCATTTCCAGCAGTGGAAATCGTTTATGCCAAAGAGGGTGCCCTGCAGTCAAAAAGTTTCATAGACTCGACAAAAGGTTTGCTAAAACGGAGTTCATTGGAGGCAACAACGTTGGCGAAGACGGCAAAGCGTCCAGAGGCAAATTCACCGGCCCGGCCCCGGCGGAAGCGGCCGGACCTCGGAGCCACGCTCGCGGCGATCCTGGCCCATCCGCTGCGGTGCAAGATCCTCACGATCATGGACACGCGGGTTGTCAGCCCCAACGAACTATCGGTCGAGCTGGAAGAGCCGCTGGGGACGATCAGCTACCACGTCCGCAACCTCCTCAACCTCGGCGTGATCGAACTGGTCGACGAAAAACAGCGGCGCGGCGCCCAGGAGCATTTCTACCGGGCCACCGCGCGACCGCTCGTCTCCGATGAGGAGTTCGGCCTTATGACGGCGGAGGAGCGCAGGGAATTCGGCTGCGAGACCCTCCAGCTGCTGACGGCCGATGCCGGCTCCTCGATGGAGGCGCGGCTGCTCGGCGCTCGCCCCGACGGCTACCTGGTGCGGATCCCCGGCTACGTCGACGAGGCCGGCTGGCGGGAACTCAGCCCGATCTACGGGCGGGTGGCGGATGAGATCTTCGAGGTGTTGGCGAACTGCGCCAAGCGGAAGGCGGCTGACCGCGAGATCCCGCAGTTCCCGTTCACGGCGGGTCTGATCTATTTCGAGATGCCGACCTACGGGCCGGCGGAATCCGACGACTGACCCGGCGAAGGCGCAGGCGAAGGGGGTTGAGCGCCGGCGTTCCGTCGCGGCCGACGTGGATGATCGCGCGGGTGACGAGGGAAGAGACGGCGAAGCGGCGGGAGGAGAACGAGGTCGAGTTCTCGCGGATCGTCGCCTTCAGCGACGGGGTCTTCTCGATCGCGATCACGCTGCTGGTCCTGAACCTCGGGATCGGGAAGGGGTTGGCCGACGGCGAAGTCGCGCAGAAGCTCCTCGACCAGCGGGAAAACCTGCTCTCCTACGCGATCAGCTTCGCGGTGATCGCCCGCTTCTGGCTCAATCACCACCGCTTCTTCGGCGAAGTCAAGGCCTTCGACGGGCGGCTGATCGGCCTCAACATGCTCTACCTCGGCTTCGTCGTGCTGATCCCCTTCAGCAGCGAGGTGCTCGGCGAGTACGGCGGCGTGACCGCCAGCGTGGTCCTCTACTCGGCCAACCTGGTGGCGGTCGTCCTGATCGGCCTCTGGATGATCGAGGACGCTCGCCGGGCGGGCCTGACGACGATCGACGAGCAGACGCGGCGGGAAGCCAGGGTGAGGGCGACGTTCATCGCCTCGGTCTTCCTGCTCTCGATCCCGATCGCCTTCCTCGACGCCCACATCACGCCGTTCTTCTGGCTGATCCTCTTCTTCGATCCCACCCGGCGGCTGGTCGGCGAACCGGACGCGGACCCGCCCTTCGGCTGAGCGCCCCGAGCGCCGAGGCCTACTTCGGCTCGAGGAAGAAGATCGATTCGCCGGGCCGGGCGCAGCTGACCGCGGTGCCCTTCCCGGTCTGGGCGGAGATGCAGAGGTAGTTCCGGACCCCGCAGGAGGAATGGGATTCGCTGGCGGCGACCCGGCAGCCGGGCGCCGCCCGCCAGGCCGCGAGCACCGCTTCGCCCTTGCCGCAGGAGACGCCGCTGACCCGCAGCGAGGCGACGCCGCACGCTTCGGCGCTCGCCCCGGGCGGCCCTTCCCCCGCTCCCTCGGTCGTCCCGCCCGTGCTCGAGGAGCCGCCGCCGCAGCCGGCGAGCAGGCCGAGCAGGAGCGCCGCGATCGCGAGGGGGAGGGCGAGCCGCATCGCCCCCAAGCTACCCGCCGGCGGCCTCGGCCTGCGCCGGCGCCGGTCGCTGGTGCTGCAGGTGCCCGCAGACCGGGCAGTCGGGCTCTGGCACGACCTGCTCGCGTTCGACCTCCATCGTCCGCAGGTCGTAGATGTGGCCGACGCCGAGCGTCGATGGGATGGCCAGCCCGGTCAGGTGGTGGAGCACCTCGATCCCGACCTGGCCGCCGACGATCCCGCAGGCCGGGCCGAGCGTCGCCACCGTCGCCTGGCGGTCGCGCAGCGCTTCGGAGGCGACGTCGAAGATCGGGTACTCGCGCCGGTAGGCGATCTCCTGGCAGGAGTAGCAGCCGGTCTGGCCGGGGATGTACATCGGCCCGACGCGGATGAAGGGGATGAAGTTGCTCATCGTGATGTAGGGGATGCCGAGCTCGAAGCAGGCGGCGTTGCACCAGCGCTCGATTTCCTGCGGCGGCCAATCGGCGGCGTCGACGACGAAGTCGGCGTCGGCGATGAAGTCGGCGACCTCGACCTGGCTCTCGAGCCGGCGGGCGGTCGAGGTGATCCGGATCGAGGAGTTGAAGGCGCGCAGCCGCCGCGCCGCCGCCTCGACCTTGAGCAGGCCGAAGTCGGCCTCGGTGTAGAGGATCTGGCGGTTGAGGTTGCTCGGCTCGACTCGGTCGCCGTCGATCAGCCACAGCTCGCCGACCCCGAGGCAGGCGAGCGAGTAGGCGGCCCAGCCGCCGAGGCCGCCGACGCCGAGCACCGCGACCTTCGCCTCGCGCAGCCGCCGCTGGCACTCCGACGGCGCCAGCTCGCCGCCGTCGCCGGCGTCGCTGAAGTAGCGCAGCTGGCTCTCGAAGCGCTGCCGTTCGGCCGGCTCGATCTTCTCGTCGTCGGCCGCGTCCTCGATCGCGTCGAGCTCCTGCAGCTGGGAGATCGTGTCGTCGACCGCCTGGGCACCGAACTCGGCGTGCAGCTGCTCGAGCGTGCGGCTGCCGTCGAGCGCCGCCAGCAGGCGCCGGTCCTCGTCGCCCGGCTGTTCGATCTTGATGTCGGATTTGGCGCTCGGACGGTGCAGGTAGAGGTCGCCGTCCGGTGCGCTGATCGACTCCGTGGTCAACTTGATCCGCGGTTTCTGCAAGATGTCCCCCTGGTTAGAGCTGGTGCTTTGTGGCTTTTGGTGACCTGGGTCCCTGCGCTGGAGACCTGCCGAGTGGTGAGGGAAGTTACGTGGTGGCCAGCTCGCGGGCGCGGGCGAAGACGGCGTCGGTCATCGGCGCGGTCAGCTTGCCGGTGAAGGTGTTCTGCTGGCTCGGGTGGTAGCAGCCGAGCAGCCGCCAGCGGCCGACCTCGGCCTCGGCGCCGTGGCCGAAGCGCGGCCGCGGCCGCGGCACCTCGATCCCGAGGTCCCGCGCCGCCCGCAGGAAGCCGTCCCAGCCGAACGAGCCGAGGGCGACGATCACCCGTGCCTGGTCGAGCAGTTGCAGCTCGCGCTCGAGGTAGGGCAGGCAGTTGTCGCGCTCCTCCGGGGTCGGCTTGTTGGCCGGCGGCGCGCAGCGGACGACGGCGCCGATGTAGGCGTCGCGCAGCTCGAGGCCGTCGTCTTTGGCAACCGCCTGCGGCTGGTTGGCGAAGCCGGTTCGGTGCAGCGAGGCATAGAGCCAGTCGCCGGAGCGGTCGCCGGTGAACATCCGGCCGGTGCGGTTGGCGCCGTTCGCCGCCGGCGCCAGGCCGACGATCATCAGCCGCGCCGCCGGGTCGCCGAAGCCGCTGATCGGCCGCCCCCAATAGGTCTCGCCGCGGTGGCGCCTGGGCGGGTCGGCCGCGACCGCCTCGCGCCAGGCGACCAGCCGCGGGCAGCGCCGGCAGCCGTGGACCTCGTCCGCCAGCTCGGCGAAGGCCGCCTCGCGCTCGGACTTCGTAGGCTTCGCCGCCTCCATGGCCCGGAACCGAATCACGCCTGGCGGCGCCGTGCGCCGCGGCCTGGCGCTGGCGCTTGCGGCGGCGGTGCTGGCGGCGCTCGCCGCCTGCGGCGGTGGCGGCGCAACCAGCGGGGTCAGCGACGCGGCGGCCGCCAGGGAAGCGGACGCCGAAGTCCTCGAGGAAATCCTCGCCCGCCAGCTCGGGGTGGTCGCCGCCTACGGTCACGCGTTGAGCACCCTCGACGTCCGCACGCTGACGCTGCTGCGCAAGTTCCGGGCCCAGGAAGCCGAGCACGCCGACGGTGTGGTGCAGGAGCTGCGCGGGCTCGGCGCGAAGGCGACGGCGGTCCCGGAAGCGATCGAAACCGGCCGGCTGCGGACCCGGGCAGAGCGGCTGCGCTTCGCCTACGCGCTGGAAAGCGCGACGATCGAAGCCGAGCTGACCGCGCTCGCCAAGCTCGAATCGGCGACGGCGCGGACGCTGCTGGCGGCGACCGTCGCCAACCAGGCGCAGCACCTGACCGTGCTGCGGCGGTTGCTCGGGGCGCGGCCGGTGGCGACCGTCCCGACCCCGTTCGAGACCGGCACCACGCCGGCTCCCTGAGCGCAAATTTCTACGAAAATCGCGTAGGAAAAACGCCTGTCATCGACAGGAGGTGGCCGGCGCGTAAGGAATACTCGTCCAATGACCGGCCCCCTCTACGCGATCGGCCGGTTTTGCTCGCGCCATCACTGGCCCGTGATCGGCGTCTGGCTGGCGATCGCGATCGCCCTGGTCGCGATCAGCTCGGCCGCCGGCTCGAAGACCAGCGAAAACCTGACGCTGCCGGGGACCGGCTCGACGATCTCGACCGAACTGCTGGAAGAGAACCTGCCCGAACAGGCCTACGGCTCGAACCCGCTGGTCTTCGTCGCCCCCGCCGGCAAGAAGCTGACCGAACCGAAGTACGCCGAAGCGATCGAAGAAACCGCCGCCCGCCTGCAGAAGCTGCCGAACGTCAACTCGGCCGAAAGCCCACTGCAACAGGGCTCGAAAACGATCTCCAAGGACCAGACGATCGCCTACATCCCGGTCGTCCTCGCCGACGGTCCCGGCGAAATCAACGAAGAAGGGGCCGAAGAAATCCTCGACGCGGCGGCGCCGGCGGAGAAGGCCGGGGTCGAGGCCTCGATCGGCGGCTACGTCGGCCAGCAGCTCTCCAAACCGGCGACCGAGTTCGCCGAGGTGGTCGGCCTGGTCGCGGCGGTGATCATCCTCCTCTTCGCCTTCGGCACGGCGACGGCGATGATGCTGCCGATCGTCTCGGCGGTGATCGGCCTCGCCTGCGCGCTGTCGATCATCAAGCTGCTCGAGCACACGCTGCAGGTGCCGGGGGTCGCCACGACCCTGGCGACGATGATCGGCCTCGGCGTCGGGATCGACTACGCGCTCTTCATAGTCACCCGGCACAAAATCCAGCTGGGCGAAGGGATGGAGCTGCGCGAGTCGATCGCCCGCGCCACCGCGACCGCCGGCGGCGCCGTCGTCTTCGCCGGCTTCACGGTGATGATCGCGCTCTGCTCGCTGGCCTTCGCCGGCATCCCGCTGGTCACGACGCTCGGCTTCACGGCGGCGATCGCGGTGGTCGTCGCGGTCTGCGCCGCGGCGACGCTGCTGCCGGCGATGCTCGGCGCGCTCGGCCCGCGCATCAACAGCCTCCGTGTCCACTTCGGCAAGACCCACCCGGACGACAAGAAGCCGCACGGCTGGCTGCGCTGGGCCGACGCGGTCGCCGAGCGGCCGTGGCGCTCGGCGATCGGCGCGCTCGCCGTCCTCTTCGTCCTGGCGCTGCCGATCTTCCAGCTCGAGCTGGGCCAGAACGACATCAGCGCCCTGCCCAAGGACTCGACCTCGCGGGAAGCGTTCGAAGGGCTGAAGACGGGCTTCGGGCCCGGGGTCTACGGGCCGCTCCTGATCTCCTCCGAATTCGCCTCGCCCCAGGAAGCCCAGCAGGTGCTGCCGAAGCTGCAGAAGGCGACCGGGGAAACCGGCGACGTCGCCGCCGTCACCGAACCGACCTGCGACAAGGCCGGGACCGTCTGCGTCTACACGCTGATCTCGAAATCGGAGCCGTGGAAGGACGAGACCGTCGACCTGGTCGAAAACCTCCGCAACGAAGTGATCCCCGGCGCCCTCGAAGGGACCAAGGCGCAGTCCTACGTCGGCGGCCAGACCGCCGGCTACATCGACCTGGCGACGAAGATCGCCGACAAGCTGCCGCTGATGATCGGGATCGTCGTCCTGCTCAGCTTCCTCGTCCTCCTGGTTGCCTTCCGCTCGCTGCTGGTGCCGATCAAGGCGGCGGCGATGAACCTGATCTCGGTCGCCGCCGCCTACGGCGTCGTCACCGCCGTCTTCCAGCTCGGCTGGGGGGTCGAACTGATCGGACTCGACCACGCGATCCCGATCGTCAGCTTCGTGCCGCTGCTGATGTTCGCGATCCTCTTCGGGCTCTCGATGGACTACGAGGTGTTCCTGCTGACGCAGATGAAGGAACACTTCAAAGAAACCGGCGACGCCCGCGCCGCGGTCGTCCAGGGGGTCGCCAACACCGGCCGGGTGATCACCTCCGCGGCGGCGATCATGGTCTGCGTCTTCACCAGCTTCGTCCTCGTCGACGACCCGGTCGTGAAGGAGTTCGGGATCGGGCTGGCGGTGGCGATCGCGATCGACTCGACCCTGGTCCGCTGCCTGCTGGTGCCGGCGGTGATGGTCCTGCTCGGCGAGAAAGCCTGGTGGCTGCCGCGCTGGATGGAGAAGGTGGTGCCGAAGTTCAGCATCGAGGGCGAGGAGTACTTCGCCCGCCGCGACACGGAGGCTGCCGCCGCGGCCAAAGCCGCCGCTGCACCCGCGCCTGCGTCAGACTAGCGCCGTGTTCCCCCTCAACCTGCCGAATGCGCTGACGCTGCTGCGCATCCTGGCGGTGCCGGCCGTCGTCGTCGCGCTGCTCAGCGAGACGCCGAACGGCGACGTCATCGCCGCGATCGTCTTCGCCCTGGCCGCCGCCACCGACGGCCTCGACGGCTACATCGCCCGCCAGCGCGACTCGATCACCACCTTCGGCAAGCTGATGGACCCGCTCGCCGACAAGCTGCTGATCGTCGGCGCCCTCCTCTCGCTGGTCTCGCTCGACCGGGTCGAAGCCTGGGTCGCGATGGTGATCATCGCCCGCGAGGTGGCGGTGACGATCCTCCGCACGATCGCCGCCGAGCGCGGCCTGGTGATCGCCGCCAGCTGGCTCGGCAAGGCGAAGACCGTCCTCCAGATCGGCGCCGTGATCGCCCTGATCGCCGTCAACCCCGCGCCGGCCTGGGTCGACGCCCTCGTCTACCTCGCGGTCGCCGTCACGGTGATCTCCGGCGCCGACTACTTCTTCGGATTGAGGAAGCGAATCGAGGAACAGCAGAAGCAGAAGGAAAAGCTCACGCTGCGAAGCAAAGCCCCGCTCTCCTAACCGGCAAGCAGAGGCCGTCTCGTGAGCGGCCCACCCGCAACCTCAAACCTCTAGCCACTCACGCATCGTCACGTGCCGCGGCGAGTGCTCGCCGGTCTCCAGCTCGGCCCGCAGCTCGGCGAGGGTCCCGTAGCGCTCGGCGACGACGTTGTGGCGGTGGATCGTCTCCAGGTTCTCCTGGCGGGCCATGACGAAGGTCTCGGCCGGCAGCTCCGGGTAGCCCTCGACCACCTGGCGGATCATCTCCCGCACGCAGTCCTCGACGAAGCGCGGGTTTTCGTGTGCCTTGACGACGACCGACATCTCGTCGGGACGCTTCATCAGCTCGTAGATCTCCGAGCTCATCGAGCTCTCGACGATGTGCAGCAGCTGCGGCGCGTCGATCCAGGCCGGACCGCCCTCGGGGCAGCCGACGTGGAGGGTGCCGATCCCGCGCTGGTTGTGGGTGGCGATCGGGACGGCGGCGATCACCCGCTCGATCTCCTCGGCGTCGAAGCCCTGCTCGGCGAGCCGTTCGCGCGAGAGGCCGGCGACCATCTCCTGGGCGCAGGGGCAGGCGGTCATGCCCTGCGCCTGGACGCCGGTCAGCGTCCGGGTCCCGGCGGCCGAGGCGACCGCGGTGCCGAAGAGGACGTAGATCTCCTGGGTCTGCTTGCCGCTCTTCGGCGTCTCGACGATCTCCGGGTAGCGCGCGGTCAGCGAGACCTCGGCGCGCTGGCCGCCCTGGCGCTCGCGGACCTGCTCGGCGACGTGGGCGGCGAGCACCTCGGCGCGGAACGCCTCGCCGAGGACGACCTCGTCGATCGCCTCGCTGACGATCTCCTCGAAGCGCGACATGTGGACGCCGGCCTGGCGCGGTTCGAGGTCGACGAAGCACTCGAGCTCGGCGTAGAAGAGGTTCTCGCGCCCGTCCGCCTCGACCCGGATCACCTTCTCGACGCCGGTGACGCCGACCCGCGAGAGGCTGACCTGGGTTTGCGGCACGCCGGCCTGCACATCGGGGGCGGCGCCGGTGGTCGATTGGCTCGACATCGGTCCCAGAAGAGTAAGCGACCGGGCCGCTCGGCATTGCCACGCGGCGCCTGCGGCTCCCTATACTTCGCCCCGGACGGAGCTGCCGGGCCGACCATGGGAAATCTGGGGGAGAGGTACATACGTAGTGAGCATCGAACCGCTTGAGACGGTGACCGAGGTGATCGATCGCGACCCTGGGGAGAGTCCGATCGCCGAGATCGAGGAGCTGCAGGGACTGATCGCTCAGGGACGAGAACGCGGCTACCTGACCTACCAGCACATCGCCGTCACCCTCGAGGAGGTGGAGATCACCAAGGAGCAGGTGACCCAGCTCCACGCCCACCTGGTCGAGCATGGCGTCGACGTGATCGCCGAGGACGGCGTCAGCGCCTACAAGGCGCAGCGCGAAGGGGGAGAAGGCGAAGGCGGCGGCGACCGCAGCGCGGCGAAGAAGGAAGAGCTCGACCTGACCGTCGAGCCGAGCCTCGACTCGCTGCGGCTCTACCTGCGCTCGATCGGCCAGGTCGATCTGCTGACCGCGGCGCAGGAGGTCGAACTGGCGAAGCGGATCGAGCGCGGCGACATGCTCGCCAAGCGGCAGATGGTCGAGGCCAACCTGCGCCTCGTCGTCTCGATCGCGAAAGGCTATCTGGGCCGCGGGCTCTCCTTCCTCGACCTGATCCAGGAGGGCAGCCTGGGGCTGATCCGGGCGGTCGAGAAGTTCGACTACCGGCGCGGCTACAAGTTCTCCACCTACGCGACCTGGTGGATCCGCCAGGCGGTGACGCGGGCGATCGCCGACAAGGCGCGGACGATCCGCATCCCCGTCCACATGGTCGAGAAGCTGAACCGGGTCGCCCACGTCGAACGGCAGCTGGTGCAGAAGCTGGGGCGCGAGCCGGAGCCGGCGGAGATCGCCGAAGAGCTGCGCTGGCCGGTCTCCGACGTCCGCGACATCATCCGCGTCTCGCAGCTGCCGGTCTCGCTGGAGAAACCGGTCGGCGACGAGGACGAATCGGAGCTCGGCGACTTCGTCGCCGACGACGCGGTTCTCGAGCCATTCGAGGAAGCGAGCGAGCACCTGCAGAAGGAGGGTGTGCGCCGCGCTCTCGACGCGCTGCCGGAGCGCGAGCGGCAGGTGATCGAACTTCGCTACGGCCTCTCGGGCGCCGAGCCGCTGACCCTCGAGGAAGTCGGCCGCACCTTCGGCGTCACCCGCGAGCGGATCCGCCAGATCGAGAACAACACGCTGAAGAAGCTGAAGCGCCTGCCCGAGGCGCAGATGCTCCGCGACGCTTCCTGAAGCGCCTCTCATAAAAAGCGAGAGGTTATCCGACCGCTCGAATAAGCTCCCGCGGGTTTAGACACCGACGAAGGGAGCTTTGGATGTGGCAACGAGTTAGGCGATCGCTGTCGTTCTCGAACGTGGTCGCGCTGGTGGCGTTGTTCTTCGCGCTCGGCGGCTCCGTGTACGCGGCGACGGGCGGCAAGATCAGCGGCACGCAGATCGAGGCCAAGTCGATTCCCGGCAACCGGATCAAGCCGAAGTCGCTGACCGCGACGCAGATCAAGGCAAGCACCCTCTCCGGCGCGCAGATCAAGGCGGGTTCGATCGCCGGGGCCAAGATCCAGCAGGGATCGCTGACCGGCAAGCAGGTCAAGACCGGCTCGATCACCGGCACGCAGATCCAGTCGGGGTCGCTGACCGGCACCCAGGTCAAAGCGGGTTCGCTGACCGGCACGCAGATCAACGGCAGCACCGTGACCGGCGTCAGCGCGGCGGCGATCGGAACCGTCCAGTACGTGACCTCGACGGTGCCGATCACCCCGGAATCGACCACCGCAACCGCCACCACCGCCAACTGCCCGGCCGGGATGAAGGTGCTCGGAGGCGGTGCGACGGTCAGCAAACCGGAATTCGGCTTCGTCAACGAAACCGCTCCGGCGTCGAACCGGACCGGCTGGGTCGCGACCGCTTTCGCGTTCGAACCCGGGGTCTCGCTGACCGCCACCGCGATCTGCACCCCGGTCACCACCTCGACCGGCTGACGCTCCGGCAGTCTGGCGCCCTCCTCCCCTAGATGATTGATTCCACGCCCTATGCGGCGAACTGGGCGAAGGACCGGCTCGGCAGGCCGATCAGGCTGTTGAGCCAGACCCCCGCCGCCAGGGCCAGGAGCTTGGAGGCGATCCGCGCCCGCAGCCCGGTCAGGGTGCGGGCCCGGTGGCGCTCGAGGCCGAGCCGGTCCTTGAGCGTCCAGAAGACCGACTCGATCCGCTGGCGGATCATCGCCAGGTGGATGCCGCCCTGCGGCTCGTCGCCGCGAGGAACTCGCGGTCAGAGGAGATGTCCATCACCGCCTGGGCGACGCAGAGGGTGGCGACCTCCGCGTCGGTCAGGCTCCTACGGGCGTTCTTCTCCCTCTCGGGCAGGAGATCGTCGGCGGTGCAGAACACCGCAGTGAGCAGCAGGTCGAGGTCGGCGAGCATCGTGGCCCTCCTTGGGTCGACGGAGCGGGTAGACACCGCCGACTTCGACCGCTGCCACCTGCCTCCTCGCCACCCGACTACACGGGAGGCGTGGAATCAATCATCTAGGCCGGCGAGGGGGGCGCCACTCGGCGCCGCCCGCCGAGCTGCGCGACGACTTCGGCGGCGCAGCGCTCGCCGCTGCGGACGGCGCCCTCGAGGAACCCCTGCGCGGCGAGAGCGGTGTGCTCGCCGCCGAAGAGGACGCCGCCTTCGGGGCGGCCGGCGAAGCCCCAGTAGCGGGTGTACTGGCCCGGTTCGTAGGCAGCGTAGGAGCCGTGGGTCCAGGGGTCGGAGGTCCAGTGATCGAGCCAGCCGGTGCCGTCGTAGCCGGCGCCGATGCCGGGGACGGCGCGGGAGATCGAGCGGAGGGCGACGGTGACGCGGCGGCGGGGTGCGGGGCCGTGTGGGGTTGGGCCGGTCTGGGCGGCGCCGTAGCGGCCGCCGGAATAGACCGTCAGCAGGCCGGGGCTGCCGCGCTCTCCGAGCGAGCTGTCCCAGGTGTCGACGTGGCCGTCGTAGAATTCGCCGTTGAAGCGGCCGTAATGGCCGAAGTGCTGGTCGAACTGGAGCAGCAGCTTCGAGTTGGTGCCCATCCCGAGCTGCTCGATGCAGCGGCGCTTGCGGGCGCTGAAGGCGGCGCCGCCGAGGTCGACGCGGCGCAGGGCGGTGAACGGGAGGCAGAGGACGACGAGGTCGGCCGTCGTCTCACCGGGCTGGCCGTCGAAGGAGAGGGCGTAGGCGGAGCCGCGGCGGCGGAGCGCGCGCAGCGGGCGGTCGAGCCGGAGGGTTCCGGCCGGCAGCCGCTCGGCCATGCCCCAGGCGAGCTGGTCGTTACCGCCGTGGACGTGGAAGCGTTCGTCGGATTCCGGGCCGTACGGGCCGAACTGGGTCAGCATCGCGATCGCGCTGAGGCGGTCCGGATCGAGGCCGTACTCCTCTGACATCAGCTGCCGGGTGGCGAGGCGGAGGAGGCGCTGCGATGGCTCCGGGAGGGTGGCGTCGATCCACACGGCGGCGGTCATCTCGTCGAGCTCGCGGGCGGCGCGGCCGGCGCGGTCCCAGGCGAAGCTGCCGATGCGGCGGGCGTCGGCGGCGGCGCGGCGGGCGATCAGGTGCTGGTCGCCGTAGACCTCGCGGAAGCGGCGCTCGCGGCCGGCGAGGAAGAGGCGGGGATGGAGGCGCGGGGCGTGGGCGCCCGCCGCTTCGACGTCGTCGAGCCGCAGGCCGAGCTCGACGGCGAGGGCGCGAATTCGCCTGTGGCTGGTGTCGATGAACTCGCCGCCGTGCTCCGCCGTCTGGCCCGCGGCGAAGCCGCGCGCGGTCCAGCAACGGCCGCCGACCCGCTTCGCGTGGGCCTCGTAGAGAATCGAGGGGACGCCGAGCTGGTGGAGGCGGTAGGCGCAGCTGAGCCCGGCGAGCCCGGCGCCGACGATCGCGACGCGGGGCGGCTCGGCAGCGGCTCGGCGGGCGAGGGCAACGAGGGTGGAGCGGTCGAGCAGCGCCGCGCCGCCGGTCGCGGCGGCGGCGGCGAGCAGCCGGCGGCGGGTCAGCGCCGCTCCAGCGCTCACCCGGCGGCGGCCCCGATCGGCTCGAGGACCCAGACCGAGGGTTCGCGGGCCAGCTTTACGTCGTAGTCGTCGAAGCCGGCGTACTGGACGTTGTGGGCGCGCCACAGCTCGACTCGCTCGTCGCCTTCGGCACGGCGGGCGCGGACCGGGCGGCGCCGGCGACCGACCTCGACCTCGGCCTCCGGGTGGGCGTCGAGGTTGTGGGACCAGGCGGGCAGCCGCTCGTTGCCGGCGTTGGTGTCGATCAGGACCACGTCCTCGCCGGCGGCCAGATAGACGACCGGGGTCGTCCGCTGCTGGCCCGAGCGGCGACCGGTCGTCGTCAGCAGCAGCACCGGCGCCCTGCCGACCTTGCCGCCGACGCGCCCGCCCGAGAGCCGGTAGACGGGCACGTTCAGCTTGCCGGTCCAGCGCAGCCCGCGCACCCCCAGCGAGTTCGAGAACCGCGCCCAGGCTCGATCGCTCGGCATCCTGCGAGTATCTCATCAGGTACGGTGCGGTGGATGGCCGAGTCACATCCGTTCCGCCGCGGTGCCGAAAGCAAGGACCTCGAGCTGATCCGCGAGTCGCTGGCCGAGGACGTCGTCCTCCACAGCCCGATCCTCTTCCGCGGCTTCGAGGGCCGTGAGGTGACGCTGGTCGTGCTGTCCCACGTCAGCGAGGTCTTCGAAGACTTCCAGTACATCGACGAGCTGGCCGAAGAGGGCCGCCTCGTCCTCCGCTTTCGCGCCAACGTCGGCGACAAGCAGCTGGAGGGCATCGACTACCTCGAGCTCGACGGCGACGGCAAGGTCACCGAGCTGACCGTCTTCCTCCGCCCGCTCTCGGCGGTCAACGCCTTCAACGAGCGCATGTCGGAGCGCCTCGCCGCCGGCGCCGCCCCAGTAGCCCGAGGCCGCGTAGCTCGGCTCAACTGGGCGTTGGCGCCTAATCGGCTGGGCGAGGAAGGAACAGCTCGGGCCAGTTGGGCACCACCCGCGCCATCGCGGCCCAGGTCTCGGCGGGCGTGGTGCCGGGGACCGTGATGCGACCCACGTGGCTGGACTTGAGCCGCAGCTGGTGCGGCAGCCGCAGCTCGGCCGACAGCTTGGCCAAGGCCGCCTCGATCTTGGCACGGCCCTGCTCGGGCTCGAGGGCCTGCGGATAGGTGTAGAGGTGGGTGGAGGCTTCCACTTGATGCACGGTAGCGCGAGGCGGCATGCCGGGAGGGAGCCATCGATGGCGGCCGCCTGTCACCCTGCCTGGGTGGGCACTGCCGTCACTTACGCGCTGGAGGGCCGCGCGGTCACCAGCAATGAGTTCTTCGACGTCATCGCCGGCGGCGGCCGGCAGCTCGCCATCCAGCAGATGACGGCAAAGATCGAGAGCGTCGTCTGCAGTCAGCACGGAGAAGGCGCGGTCGTGACCGAGGTCGATCAGTCCGCTGAGGGCTTCGGCTTCACGATCGCCGGCTGCTGCGACGAGCTGATCGATCGCGCCCACAGCGCCGCGGCGTACTCAGTCGATCCATAGCGCGCTGCGCGAAGGCTGTTCCCGGGTCGGGTTGAGCGAACGCCGTTTCGCCACCTGTTGCAACCGCTAAGGGCCCGCTCTATGCTCAACGGAAGTTGCGATGGTGACCGGTTCGGGGGAGGCGGGAACCGTGGTTGGAAGCACCCATGGTGAGTGTGCATGATCGCTGCGCCCACCCTGGAGCAGGTCGATTCGCTTCCCCTCTACCGGCTGAGCAGCAGCGGCGAAGCGGCGGCCGCGGGGTTCTGGGCCGGCTACCGGCCGAGTCCCGAGGCATCCTTCGGCGGTACGGCGACGCTGGCGGAGGCCTGGCAGGACCGCGGCACCTATCTCTTCCTCGGCGCCGAACCGAGCGACCCGGAAGCCTTCGTCGAACAGCTCGGGACCGTTCTCGCGCCGCGCTCGCCCGCAGGCCTGGCCCGCGTCGCCTGGATCGCCGACCCGGACCAGTTGGAGGAGGGCGATGGGATCGCGGTGCTGGAAGCCGACGCCAGCGGCAGCGGCAGCGGGATCGCCTGGACGGTGGCGGAACCGGCGCGGATCGGGGTCGGCGAATACGCGGTCGCGGCCGATCCGCCCGGGGCCGTCCGCGCGGACCCGGAGGCGCTCACCCGGAACTAGCCCGGCCTCCTCGCACGGCCGCCGCGGGATCGTCGCCTGCCGTTTGGGACGCAGCAAGATCTGGGCGGTGGCGGGGGATGGGGGAGGCAGGATTCGAACCTGCGTAGGCATAGCCGTGTGATTTACAGTCACATCCATTTGACCGCTCTGGCACTCCCCCAGAATCGGGCTGCCGATTGTATTGAGGTTCGTATCCGAGTAGATCAGCCCTTCGGAACGGCGCTCCAGGCTCCACCTCGAACTCCGAGTACTTGGAGCCGCCGAGCGTCACCTCGCGGTTCGCCTCGACGCAGTCCGCTGGAATGAACCAGCGGCGGCCGTCACCAACGAGCACGAACAGGTCGTCGAGGCGACTCGGGTCGAAGCACTTCGCGGTTCCACTCCAGTTTCGGTTTCCGCCTCGAGTCGCGATGGCGACTCGGAGTAGCCGATCTTCGACCTCGGCGATGAGGTCCACATCAGGGCTGTGGCCCGCCGGTTGACCCGGCGCTCGCGGCGATGGTACCTCGGCTTCTCCATGCCCCAAGCATGGCAGGCGATGCAGACAGAACATTCCGTCCGGCGGTGCGGCGGGTCAGTCGCCGTCGCGCTGGCGCTGCAGCTTGTGGATCGCGGTGCGTTCGATCTGGCGGACCTCCTCCTCGGGGATGCCGAGGTCGGCGGCGATCGCCTTGCGGGGGACCTTGCCGTGTTCGTCGAAGCCGTGGTGCTTGGCGACGATCTCGCGCTCGCGGGGGTCGAGGACCGAGCCGGCGTGGCGTTCGTAGGTCTCGGCGTCGAGCGGCAGGCCCTGCAGGGGCGGGGGAGCGTCGGGGGTCGGGATCGCTTCCAGCGATTCGGTCGCCCAGCGTGTCTGCACGATCAGGCCGTCGAGGCGATAGCTGTGTTCTACCGCGCCGCGGACCGGGACCTCGCCGGTCAGCGCGATCGCGTTCAGCCGGGCGAGGACGCGGACATGGTAGGCGACGGTCGAGAGCGGTTCGAGCAGGGCGTCGGAGATCTGCGCCGGGCTGACGCCGTCACCGCTCCGCAGCATCACCGCCATGATCCGCCGGCGAAGTGGGTGCTGGAAGGCGTCGAAGCGATCTTGCTCGGAGTCGGTCACCATCGGTGCGGGGCGAGACAGTTGGACCAGAGCCGCACTGTTGGCTCGGTGTTACTCGATCACTGGACGCTTTCACACCGTTAGTACCGGGTCCATACCCAAATCTCGAACGGGATTCCCCGACGTCACATGGTTCGCGACGGCGGCCGGTCAGCGATCGGCGCCGGCGCTGCGGCTGCGCGGGTAACCCTGCAGCGAACAGATGTAGGAACGAGATTCCTCACCCGAGCGGGTGCGGCGTTCGTTCGATTCGGCCTGGATCGTCTGGAACTGATCCCAGGTCGACTCGAACACCGCCGAGAGGTCGTGCCACCCCTGCTCATCGAGGTTGAACCAGGCCCAGGTCAGCCACGACTTCGGCTCGTCGCTGATCGCGCCCGACCACAGCGAGGCCATCGCCTCGGCGCCGGAGTTCTGCAGGATCAGACTGTAGAAGGCCTGGCGCTGCTCGTGGCTCCAGTTCTCCATCGCCTCCTCGTTAAAGAACGAGGTCGAGATCGCCCGGTAGATCTTCTGCTGCACGTTGCCGACTTCGCGCACCGCCGCGATTTCGATCGAGCCCGAGTCGAGCAGTTCCTGCAGGTGGTAGGTGACCGCGTTCAACGGCTGCCGAACGATGCTCGCCAGGTCGCTGGCGGAGTAGTCGCGTGGCGTTGAGGGCCGAGACGATTTCGATTCGCGTCCGGTGTGCGAGGGCGAAGCTTGCCGCCTCCTCCCGAGTGCGGTCAGACGCTTTGGCGGAGGTCTTTGGCACCGTACTGCTCCTTCCCAAGAGCTATCCCTTGTGGTCAGCGGAAGCCGAGCATAGTGATGCTCGGACTTTGGGGTGTTACCACCCGATCGGGATTTACCGTCAGGGTAAATCTTCCTTAGCGTTCGCCGCTTGTCCAGCCAAACCGGTGGTTCACCAACGGAAGGAGGTGAACGCTGTGACGATCGCTTCAACGAACGCTCTAAGGCCGCGCTGCACTGGCAAGGACGCCTAATCAGCCGCATCGGGCCGGTCCTCCCTGCGGTGGGCCGGCCCACCATGGCCGAACGATGCCCGTTGCTTGCCCGATGCGGGAGGATGGCGGGTGATGAACGCGCCACTCAACCTCGAGAACCGGGTGATTGCGATCGCCGGCGTCGGCGGCGGCCTCGGCCCGATAGTCGCCCGCGAGCTCGGCGACCGCGGTGCGACCGTCGCCGGCACCGACCGCAGCGAGGAGACGCTCGCGCGGCTCGCCGATCAGCTCGCGCTCGGCGAGCGCTGGGACGGCCGCCCGGTCGACCTGCTCGACGAGGCGGCGGCGGGCGCCTGGTGCGCGGCGCTGGTCGAGCGCTTCGGCCGCGTCGACGGCCTCGTCCACCTGGTCGGCGGCTGGCGCGGCGGCACGCCGCTGCACGAGGAGCCGCTCGAGGACTGGACGCTCCTCCACGACCTCCTGATCCGCACCGTCCAGCACACGACCCGCGCCTTCCACGGCCAGATCGCCGCCAGCCCGCACGGCCGCTTCGTCCTCGTCTCCGCCAAGCAGGCGCAGGCGCCGACCAACACCAACGCCGCCTACGCGGCGGCGAAGGCGGCCGCCGAGGCCTGGACCCTCGCCCTCGCCGACGGCTTCGAGCCGGGCGGCGCGACCGCCAACATCGTCGTCGTCGACGCGATCCTCACCCCGCGGATGCGCGAGGAGAACCCCGGCGAGGAGTTCCCGACCTTCACCCCGGCCGAGGACCTGGCGACGGCGATCGCCTTCGTCTGCTCGGACGCCGCCGCGAAGATGAACGGCCAGCGACTGCCGCTTACGATGGGCCGATGACGATGCGGACGGGCCGATGACGACCAGCGCCTCGGCGGCCAAATCGAGTGGCAACGCCGGTGGCGGTCGCCCGGCCGCGAAAATGACGATCGGCGAGCTGGCGCGGCGGACGGGGATGACCGTCCGCAACATCCGCGCCCACCAGACCCGCGGCCTGCTGCCGCCGCCCGAGGTCCAGGGCCGCACCGGCTACTACAACGAGGACCACGTAGCGCGGATCGAGCTGACCCGCGAAATGCAGGCCGAGGGCCTCAACCTGGAGGCGATCCGCCGCGTCCTCGAGCACACCGGCTCCTCGCAGGAGATCGTCGACTTCGCCCGTGCCGTCCGCGCCCCGTTCGAGGACGAGACGCCGGAGATCTTCGACGCCTCCGAGCTGGCCGCCAGCTGGCAGGTCGACGAGGTCGAGCCGAAGCTGCTGCGGCGAGCCGAAGCGCTCGGCATCCTCCGCGAGCTGCCCGGCGGCAAGATCGAGGCGATCAGCCCGCGGCTGCAGCGAGCCGGGGCGGAGATGGTCGAGCTCGGCGTCAGCCCGGAGGCCGGCCTCGACCTGGCGCAGAAGCTGCACGAGCACTCCGAGGGCGTCGCTCGCGCCTACGTCGACCTCTTCACCAGCCAGATCTGGGAGCCCTTCGACCGCGCCGGCCGGCCCGAGGAGGACTGGCCCAAGGTCCGCGAAGCGCTCGAGCGGCTGCGCCCGCTCGCCTCCGACGCGCTGCTGGCGATGTTCCAGCTGACGATGGGCGAGTCGACCGAGAAAGCCGCCGAACGGACCCTGCAGCGCGAGGCCGAGCCGGAGCCGGCGCCGAAGAAGCGCAAACGCTCCGCTAGCTCGCGCCGCTCTTCCCGGCGCCGGAGATCGTGAACGTCTTCTTCACCGGCGGCGAGGTGTTGGCCGACTCGTCGGTCGCCCGCAGAACCGCCTCGTAGCGACCGGGCCGCGCCCGGAAGTGCTGCCAGCGGGCGCCGAGCTTGAAGTGGTTGATGCCGATGAACGTCTTCCACACCTGGTAGCCGTTGTAGACACGCTTGCCCTTCGAGTTGAAGCGGTAGTACTCGGCGTCGAGGGTGCCCCGCTCGCTGATCTGGGCGCTGGTCGCGATCCCCTTGCTGCCGCCGGTGGCCGGGTGGACGAGGGCGATGCCGCCGAGGGTCGGCGGCCGCACGTCGATGTTCAGCGGCGGCTGCGGGCCGGGGTCGGAGAACGGGTTGCCGGGCGCTTCGGAGACGACCACCTCGCCGCGGACGAAGGCGTGCAGCTTGCACTGGAAGTAGTAGGTGCCCGGCTGCGTGAACTGCAGCGTGTATTCGTCGCCGGCGCGGTGGTCGGGCGCGTCGGTGCCGGGGTCGGAGTCCCACTGCAGGTCGTTGGCGGAGATGCCGGTGACCGAGTGGGCGAGGTCGGGGCCGAGCCAGTCCCAGGTCACCTTCTCGCCGAGGTCGACGTGGACTTCGGGACTCGACCACCGGTAGTCGGCGATCTCGACCCGGGTGTTGAGCGCCTGCGCCGCCGGCGGCGCCGCCAAGGCCGCGCCGGCCAGCGCCAACCCGAGCGCGGTTGTCCCCGCATACCGGAGACAAATGCGCGCGAGTCGGCTCAGGAGACGAGGTACCACCCGTTCATCCCCATGTGCAGGTGCTGGAAGACGTGGCAGTGGTAGAACCAGCGGCCCGGATTGTCCTCGGTGAATTCGATCCGGAACGAGTCCGCCGGCCCGAACGTCTTGGTGTCGGCGATCCGCCCGTCGGGTTCGATCCAGCGGTGCCCGTGCAGGTGGAAGGTGTGGAAGAAGTTGTCCATGCCGTAGACGTGGAAGGCGACCCGCTGGCCGACCTTCGCATCGAAGGTCGGCGTGTTGCCGGCGTAGGCGTGGCCGTTGATGCAGGCGTAGGTGCCCTTCAGCCCGGTGATCGTCGGGTCCCAGGTGTGGAAGCCGAGGAAGAACTCGGCTTCCGGGAACGCCTCACCCGGTTTGCGGATCACCAGCGGCCCGAACAGCCCCTTGAACACCGGCAGCGGGTCCATCGGCCCGTGGTCGTGGTAGAGCCAGGTCCCTTCGGTTCCCTCGCGCGCTTCCCAGACGTAGGTGAAGGTGCGGTTGGTCTGGACGAAGCCGCCGGGGTCGGTGTACTTGCCCTTGTAGGCGCCGTCCATCTCGTTGGCGTAGAAGATCCCGTGCGGGTGCACGGTGACCGGCGCCCCTACCTTGTTGCGGAAGTGGACGACGACGGTGTCGCCGACGTTGGCTTCGATCAGCGGCCCCGGCACCCGCGCCGGTCCCAGCGGTCCTTTGAAGCCGGCGCTGTAGGGGCGGTACCCGTAGGCCTTGAACTTCGTCTTCCCCTCCTTCACCCGCTCGGCCATCATCTCGTCGCGGTGGGTGGGAACGATGTCCCACTCGACCGGCTCGGCGGTGAGCCAGTATTCGCGTACCGGGCCGCCGCTGGTCAGCGCCGCCAGCCGCCGCCGCCCGGCCTCCTCGCCGCTCCATTCGGCCGCCGCAACCTTCGGCGGCACCTTGACGTCGCGGGACAGCTTCTCGACGTCGACCTGGCCGCCGTCGGCGGAGATTTCGTGGCCGGCGATCGTGCAGATCAGACCGGCGCCGCCGAGCGCGAGGAAGCCGCGCCGGTCGATCGGCTCGAACCCCATCGGAGCCTCAGCCCCCCGCGGGAGCCATCTACTTCTTCACCACGACGGTGAGGTGCATTTCCGTCGGGTGGATCGTGCAGATGAAGTGGTAGGTGCCCGGCGTTTCGAAGGCCTTCTTGAATTCGGCGTCGGTGACCGCGGTCGTCTTCGTCGAGTAGCTCGCCTTCTGCTTCAGCCCCTTCGGCCCCTGCTTCAGGTGCACGTCGTGGGGATAGCTGTTGGCCGACGACCAGACCCATTTCACCGTGCCGCCCTTCTTGATCGTCACCGAGCTCGGCCCGAAGTAGAAGTCGTTGACGGTGACCAGCTTCGGCTTCTGGCCGGAGCCCGCCGCCGGCGCCTGGGCGCCCGCCGCCGTCGTTCCCAAGGGGACCGCCGCGGCGACGCCGGCCAAGAGCAGCGGCGCCAGCCGCCTCCGCCCTCGCCTCAGCACGTCACTTCACCCGGGGCCGCCGCCACTTCGACCGGCTTGTAGCTTTCGAACGCCGGGTGGGCGGCGACCCGCCGCACCCAGGTGCACTGCTGGTTCTGCGGCGGGCTGGTCCCGGCGTAGCCGAGGAGCGTCCGCGGGTTGCCGGTTTCCGAGAGGACCACCTGCAGCCCCGCCGTGGTGTTGATGCTTTTCGCCGCCGCGTAGCTGATCGGCGCCTGCGGGCAGCTCGGGTAGAGCGTGCTCGAGCGGCACGCTGCCGTTGCCCGGCGCGAAGCTGGCGCCGGCGCTGTTGCCGCTCCAGCAGTTGCCGCCGCCGGTGCCGTCGTTCCAGAGGTCGTATTCACCGTTCGGGTCGGCGCCTTCGCGTCCCATCGTGTTTTCGGTGATCTGGTTGTTGACGTTCTTGGCTTCGTTGCCTTCGTTGGCGACGAAGGTTTCGCCGGGGCCGGAGAAGCTGGCGATGCCCCACTTGTAGTTGCCGAACACGTCGTTGCGGCGGACCACGTTGCCGTCACCGCCGTAGAGCAGGATGCCGGCGCCGGTCGGGTAGTTGATCGTCTGCCCGCCGAGCTCGCCGAGCCCCTCGGAGACGGTGTGGAAAGCGGAGGCGGCGAGGAAGTAGTTGTAGTTGTTCCAGAACACGTCGTTGCGTTCGATGATGTTCCAGCCGTTCGGCTCGTAACCCTCGCTGTCGAGCGTGTTCGGCACGATCCCGGCGCCGTTGTTGTAGAAGGCCGATTCGACGATCTTCACGTACTTCGAGTTCGTCCCCGAGTAGCCGAGCACGTTTTCGTAGCTGCGGTCGTTCTTCAGCAGCGTCCAGTCGGGCTTTTGCTGGCAGGGGGTCGTCGCGTAGGCGGTCCAGTTGCGCTTGTCGCAGGGCGTTTCGCCGACGTAGAACGCCGAGTCGCCCTGCCGGTAGCCGGCCGAGTCGACCATCTTGCCGCCGCGGCAGTTCTTCGCGAAGAGACCGTAGGAGCGGTTGCCGGAGGCGAGCAGGTTGTCCATCGTGTAGTCGGCGCAGTGCTGCCCTTCTTCGCCGGAGGCGTGGACGAAGAAGCCGTTCGACTGGTAGTTGCGGGCCCACATGTTGCGCATCACCAGCCCGTCGACGCTGATCGCCTCGATCCCGTTCTGCGCCGCCCCCAGTTCGCCCTTCGCGTTCTTGCCTTCGAGGATCACCTTCTGGCGGTTCTTCTTCGTCCCTTCGATCGTCAGGTCTTCGAAGTCGTTGCGCCGCGCGGTGCCGTCGACGACGACTCCCTCGACGTACTTGCCGGGCCGGATCGCGACCACCACCTTGGTCTTCGGGCTCTTGAACTTGAAGGCACCGGCGGCGTCGACCGCCCTCTGGATGGTCCGGTAGCGACAGCCGTGCTTGCAGGCTTCGAAGACCATCTTCTTCGGCGTCTTCGCCGCTTGCGTGCCCTTCGGCTTTTGCGCGAGCGCGGGGCTCGCGGCGAGGCCGGCGAGCGCCAGCGCACAGATTCCGAGGACGACCGTCCGGACAGCCAACCAGTGCTTCATGTCCCTCCTTGCAGCGTCGATGGTTCCCGGCGACCCTGCCTCCCTGTGGGCACTTGCGTCGCGGCCCCTGAACCGCGTCGCTCCAACCGTCAGCCTAGCGAACGCTGGCCGTTCAGCCAGGCACGATCGTCTTCATCGCCTCTTCCAGTTCGGCCACCCCGTAGGCCCCCTCGAGCACGTCCTTGACCTTTCCTTCCTTGCCGATCAGGAAGGTCCAGGGCTCGGTTTCGAGGTGGAATTCCTGCAGCTGCGGGCGGATGCCCTTGGCGATTTCGTTTTCGACGTAGACCTCCTGGTGGATGAAGTCGGCCTTCGGTTCGTACTCGTCGGCGACCTGCTGGGCGACGTCGACGACCGGGCCGCAGACGCGGCTCTGGCAGAGCGCCGGGGTGGCGAAGATCAGCACCACCGGCTTCTTGCCGAGGACTTCGGCGAAGTCGACCTTGTGCATCTGGTCGGGCGGGATCCGGGTGTCGATCTTTTCCAGGTCGCCGCCGACGTCGGCGGCGGTCAGCGTCGTGATCGCCGGCGGCCGCTGCCCGACCGCGGGGATCTTCGGCGTCGCGCCGACGGTCGGGCTCGGCACCCGCGACGCCTGCAGCCCGTTCGGGCCCTTCAGCATCGCCACCGCCAGCCACGGCCCGTTGGCGTCGAAGTCGACCTTCGAGACCACGTAGACCGACTTCGCGTCGCCTTTGGCGCCGCTCGTCTCGGCCCGGTAGGCGGGCTTGGTCGCGAGCGATTCGAGGTGCGCCGGGAACGGCCCGATCACCCTGCTCTTGCCGCTCTTGGCGAAGTACATCGCGACGTCGGCGTCTTCGACCTGTTCCTGGCCGAGGGTGAAGACGCCGAACGGGTAGCGGTTCTGGCCCTTGACGAACGACTCGGCGGCCGGCGCGATCACCAGCTTGGTCGGCTTGGCGCCGGAGTCGTGGAGCAGCTGCCCGATCGTCTTGCCCTGGGCCGAGGGGAAGTCGGTCGGCGGCGGGGCCGGCCGCGAGGCGTCTTCGCTGCTGCTGCCACAGCCGGCGACGAGCAGCGCGGCGAGCCCCACGCAGGCGAGGGCGAGCGCCGAGCGCGGGAATCGGGGACGGAGCATCAACCGGGACGCTACCTATCCGACCTAAACTGCTCCTTCATGCCGAACATCGAGGAGCCGAACTTCGAACTGCGCGACGGGCCGCCCGGCTTCCACGCCAAACGCGCCCGGATCGGCTACGAGCTCGGCAGCGAGAGCGTCGGCGTCAGCCTCTGGGAGGTGCCGCCGGGGGAGGCCGCCTACCCGTACCACTTCCACTACTCCGACGAGGAGGTCCTGATCGTCCTCGCCGGCCGGCCTCTCCTGCGCACGCCGGAGGGCACGCGCGTCCTCGAGCAGGGCGAGGCAGTCCGCTTCCCGCTGGGCGAGGAGGGGGCGCACCAGATCTACAACGAGAGCGCCGAGCCGGTCCGCTTCCTCGCCGTCTCCGGCAACGGCCGCCCCGACATCGTCGTCTACCCCGACTCCGACAAGGTCGGCGCCAGCGAGCGCAACCCCGACGGCAGCGGCCTGCGCCTCTACTTCGCGCGCGACGACGCGGTCGACTACTGGCAGGACGAGCAGCCGCCGAGCGCCGCCGGCTCCTAGTCCGTTTCGGACCGCATCGATCGCCCGGGGCCGGGTATCTAGGGCCAGATGGCCCGTCACCTGGGGAGAGGAACGCTGGTGGTGGTGCTCGCGACCGCGCTGTTCGCGCTGCTCGCCGCCGCCGCGGCTGCCACGTCGCCCGCGGCCGCCAGCGCCCCCGCTGCACCTCCGCTCGCCGCGCTGCCGAGCTGCGCCGAAGGCCCTGAAGTGGTCGGCGAGGAGGTGCTCGGCACGCCCTGCGCCGACGAGATCGTCGCGCCGCCGAACGCGACCGCCGTCTACGGCGGCCCCGGCGACGACGTGATCCGCGGCAGCCTCAGCACCGCCGCCTCCGGCGACCCCGAAGACCGGGCTCCACCTCGAAGTCGGCAGCCAGACCTTCGAAGGCGGCGCCGGCAACGACATCGTCTACGGCGACCGCGGCAACGACACCCTGCGCGGCAACGCCGGCGACGACCGCCTCTACGGCGGCATCGGCGACGACCTGCTCGAAGGCGGCGAAGGCAACGACTTCCTCTCCGGCGGCTTCGGCGACGACAAGATCGACGGCCAGACCGGCGACGACTACGTCCGCGGCGATCCGACCGTCGACCACATCTTCGACAGCGGCGGCGGCACCGACACGCTCAGCTACGCGACCGCGGCGACGCCGGGCTTCGTCGGCAACCCGAGCCTGCCGGCGAGCTTCCCGTCCGAAGGAGGCGAACGCGGGGTCTGGCTGAAGCTGAACCAGGGCGGCAACAACGCTCTCGACGGGGAACCGTCGCTGGGCGGCGGCAACGACGAAGTGCAGGCCGGCGTCTTCGAGCGGATCGTCGGCTCGCCCTTCCCCGACTACATCGTCGGCGGCCCCGGCGTCGAGGAAATCTGGGGCGGCGGCGGCGCCGACGTGATCGAAGGCGGCGGCGGCGCCGACCAGATCCACGGCGGCGCCGACGGCGACGTCCTCCGCGCCGGCCCCGGCGCGACCCTGTTCGGCGAAGCCGGCGAAGACAGCTGCGAAGGAGGGGGGACGGCGGTCGCCTGCGCGGCGGCGCCGAGCGGCGACGTCGAGCTCCGCGACCCCGGCCTGGTCAGCGTCGGCGAGACCAGCGTCGCGGGGCAGACCCAGGTCTACGTCACGGGCGGCTCGACCCCTGACGCGATCGCGGTCGGCTACGCGGGCAGCGGCAACGTCGAACTGGCGCTCGGCTCGGGTAGCTTCGACGCCTCCGCCGCCGACGCCGGCGGCTGCCTCGTCAGCACCGCCAAACCCCCGACCACGGCGAGCTGTCCGGTCTCCGGCCGGCTCGACGCGGTCCTCCTCGCCGGCCTCGGCGGCGACGACGCGATCAGCGCCAACGTCCCGGACGGGGTCGACGTCTTCGAGCTCGGCGGCGGCGGCGCCGACACGCTCAACGGCAGTCCCAGCGAGGACGTCCTCGTCGACGGCGCCGGGACCAGCGTCGACACCCTGCACGCCGGCGCCGGCGACGACGCGCTGACCCACAACGGCGGCGCCGACCTGCTCGACGGAGGCGAAGGCTCCGACCTCTTCCTCTCGGTCTCGATCTGCGACGGCGAGACGATCGACGGCGGCGACGAACGGGTCGGCGCCCCGACCCCCGACCGCGACAACGCCTCCTGGGCGCGGCTGGCGACGATCGGCGTCGACGCCCGCCTCGATCAGCACCGGGTCGGCGAAATCGGGGCCGGCGGCGAACCGCAGTGCCCCGGCGCCAGCTTCGACGCGCTCTCGCGGATCGAGGACCTCGAGGCCTCGAACCAGAGCGACGTCCTCTTCGGCGACGAAGGCGCCAACCAGCTGCTCGGCCACAAAGGCTCCGACACCTACTTCGCGCTCGGCGGCAACGACTCGATCCTCGCCAACTCCGGCAGCGCCGACGCGGTGATCGACTGCGGGCCGGGGCTCGACCAGGCGATCGTCGACAAGCCGCCGGTGATCGATCCGGCGCCGATCGAATGCGAGAGCACCCGCGAAGGCGCGCCGGGAGAATTCGAAGAACTGCCGCTGCTGACCGAACCGCCGCCCAGCCCGCCCCCGCCCGCCTCGCCGCCGCTGACGAACCCGCCCCCGGTGCAGCCGCCGCCCGACCGCACCGCTCCGCGGACGAAGCTGCTGCGCCGCCCGGCGAAGCTGCTGCGGGTCGCCCCGCACCGGCGGACGCTGGTCAGCTTCCGCTTCGCCGCCAGCGAGAAGTCGAGCTTCCGCTGCCGGCTCGACGGCAAGCCGTACGCCGCCTGCCGCTCGCCGCGCCAGTACCGGGTCGGCGTCGGCCGCCACGTCTTCCGCCTCTTCGCCGTCGACGCCGCCGGCAACCGCGACAGCACCCCGGCCCTCTTCGAGTTCAAGGTCATCGCGGTCAAGCGCCACCACCATCCCCAACAGGCCCAGCGCCAGCCGGCGCGGCCGACTCGTTAGCCTCCGGGGCGTGAGCAAGGTCGTCTACACCGCCGAGGCGCATGTCACCGGGGGCCGGGCCGAGGGGCACGGTCGCACCTCCGACGGCGTCCTCGAGGTCGACCTGCGGCTGCCGCCGGAGCTCGGCGGCGAGGGTGGCGGCACCAACCCCGAGCAGCTCTTCGCGGTTGGCTACGCGGCCTGCTTCGAGGGCGCCCTCGGCGCCGCCGCCCGTCGCACGAAGGCCGAGGTCGGCGACGTCGCGATCGACTCCAGGGTCAGCGTCTCGACCGGCGAGGAGCGGAACTTCGTGCTCTCGGTCGAGCTCGACGTCACCCTGCCGTCGGTGACGGACGACGGGCAGGCGGTCGAGCTGGTCCGCGCGGCGCACGGCATCTGCCCGTACTCGAACGCGACGCGCGGCAACATCGAGGTCACCCTCACCGCCAACGGCCAGCCGGTCGAGCACTGAGACGCGGCGCCGTCCGCGCCGCCGCCTAACTTCCGCGGCGCTCTGAGGCCTCGCCGCTTGCACATCCTCGTCGTCCTCGCGCTCGCCGCCGCGGTCGCGCTCGGCGCCCTGCTGCCCGCCGCCTTCGGCCGCGGCGCGGCGCCGGCGGCGGTCCGCGACGCGCTCGCCCAGACCAGCAGGGTCCAGGGGGCGCCGGGCCGGACGATGGTGCTGAGCCGGGTGACGATCCCGCCGGGGGTGGAGCTGGCGCTGCATCATCACCTCGGCACCCAGATCGCCCACGTCGAGGCGGGCACGCTCACCTACACGGTGCGCGAAGGGAAGGCCGTCGTCTGGGAAGGCCAGTCCGACCAGGACCCGCGCCGGGTGCGGACGATCGCCGCCGGCCAGAGCGCCCGGCTCCGCCCCGAACAGTGGATCGTCGAGCAGCCGAGCGACCATCACGAAGCCGCCAACCGCGGCAAGGTCCCGGTCGTGCTCTACATCGCGACGTTGCTGAGGACCGGCGCGCCGCCCTCGACGCCGCTGCCGGCGCCGGCGCCGTAGACCCGGGGCCTCGAGACATAGGTCTGCGGGAGGGCGGGTGGGGGTCGGGGGACCCTCCTCTCTCGGTCTGTCGTCGTTCGAAGTTGGGCGGGCTGTCGCCCCGGAGCGCCGTTCTCCTCAACCGCAAAACGTTCGGAGGGTCCCCCGACCCCCACCCGCACAAAGCAACAAGCTCAAGACACGAGGGACGGGAGCTTTCAACCGGGAACGCCCGCAGCTTGTTTCGTTAGCTGCGAGACGTGGCGTGGTTTCCAGCCGATTCGTGGGCGAGCGTCGGGGTCCCTCCCCTGGACACTCAAGAAACAACGAAGTTGCGTTTCTGTCCGGGGGAGGGACCCCGACGCTCGCCCCCACCAAACCCTGACCCCAAGCAACCGTCCCTCACCAACCCGTCCGTCTTCACAACCGCCGCCCCCCGCCCAGATAGGGTCCGCGCCATGGCCAGCGCCCGCGACCGGATCGACCTGCCGCCGCAGATCACCGCCTGCCTCTTCGACCTCGACGGGGTGCTGACCAAGACCGCCGTCGTCCACGCCCACGCCTGGAAGCAGATGTTCGACGAATTCCTGAAGAAGCGTGCCGAAGCCGCGGGCGAAGAGTTCCGCGAGTTCGACATCGACTCCGACTACAACGAATACGTCGACGGCAAGCCGCGCTACGACGGCGTCCGCGACTTCCTCGCCTCGCGCGGGATCGAGCTGCCCGAGGGCAGCGAGGACGACCCGCCGGCGGCAGAAACCGTCTGCGGGCTCGGCAACCGCAAGAACGACCTGGTGCTCGAGCTGATCGAACGCGACGGGGTCGAGGCCTACGAGGGCTCGGTCCGCTTCGCCAAGCTCTGCGGCGAGGCAGGCCTGCACCGCGCCGTCGTCTCCTCCAGCGCCAACACCAAATCGGTGCTGAAGGTGGTCGGGATCGAAGACCTCTTCGAGGCGGTGATCGACGGCGTCGTCACCGAGGAAAAGCACCTGAAGGGCAAGCCCGCCCCCGACACCTACCTGGCCGGCGCCGAGGCGGTCGGGGTCGAGCCGGCGGCCGCAGCCGTCTTCGAGGACGCGGTCTCGGGAGTCGAATCCGGCCACGCCGGCCACTTCGGCCACGTCGTCGGCGTCGACCGCGTCGACCACGCCGAGGCGCTGCGCCAGCACGGCGCCGACGTCGTCGTCAAGGACCTCGCCGAGCTGATCCGCGAATGAGCCGGGCGGCGCAGCAGTGATCGAGCAGGCGGCCTACACGGTCGAACCCTGGGGGGTCCGCGAAACCGAGCTCGACCTCGACCGCCTCGCCCAGTCGGAGTCGGTCTTCGCCCTCTCCAACGGCCACATCGGCGTCCGCGCCAACCTCGACGAGGGAGAGCCGAACGGGATCCCCGGCACCTACCTGAACGCCCTCTTCGAGCAGCGGCCGCTGCCCTACGCCGAGGCCGGCTACGGCTACCCGGAGGCGGGGGAGACGGTGGTCAACATGACCAACGGCAAGATCATCCGCCTGCTGGTGGACGACACCCCGTTCGACATCCGCTACGGCGAGCTGCTCGAGCACGAACGGGCGATCGACTTCCGCAGCGGCATCCTCACCCGCAGCGCCCACTGGCGCTCGCCGACCGGGCGCGAGGTGAAGGTCGTCTCCGAACGGCTCGTCTCCTTCCTGCAGCGGGCGGTGATGGCGATCCGCTACCGGGTCGAACCGGTCTCCGAATCGACCCGGCTCGTGCTCCAGTCCGAGCTCGTCACCAACGAGCCGCGGCCGGCGATGAGCGACGACCCGCGCGCCGCGGCGGCGCTCGAAGCGCCGCTCGTCTCCGAGGAATTCGTCAGCGGCGACCAGCGCGCGGTGCTCGTCCACCGGACCAAGCGCAGCGGTCTCCGCGCCGCCGCCGCGATGGACCACGAGGTGAGCGGCCCGGACGACCTCGAGGCCCAGGAGGCGGAGGCCTGGGAGGACCTCGGCCGCTTCACGGTCACCACCAGCGCCGCTGCCGGCGAGGCGGTGACGCTGACCAAGTTCGTCGCCTACGGCTGGTCCTCGCAGCGCTCGACGCCGGCCCTGCGCGACCAGGTCGGGGCGGCGCTCGCCGAGGCCCGCCACGCCGGCTGGGACGAGCTGGTGCGCTGCCAGCGCCGAGTTCCTCGACGACTTCTGGGAGGGGGCGGACGTCGAGGTCGAGGGCGACGCCGAGCTGCAGCAGGCGGTCCGCTTCGCCCTCTTCCACTCGCTGCAGGCGGGTGCACGCGGGGAGGGGCGGGCGATCCCGGCGAAGGGGCTGACCGGGCCCGGCTACGACGGCCACGCCTTCTGGGACACCGAGGCCTACGTGCTGCCGCTGCTCACCTACGCGATGCCGCACGCCGCGTCGCAGGCGCTGAAGCTGGCGGCTCGACACGATCGAGCCGGCCCGCGAACGGGCCCAGGTCCTCGGCCTCGAGGGCGCGGCCTTCCCCTGGCGGACGATCAGCGGCAGCGAGTGCAGCGCCTACTGGCCGGCCGGCACCGGCGCCTTCCACGTCAATGGCGACATCGCCCAGGCGGTGATCCGCTACGTCGAGGTCAACGACGACGACGAGGACTTCGCCCGCGACGTCGGCCTGCCGCTGCTGGTCGAAACCGCCCGCCTCTGGCGCTCGCTCGGCCACCACGACGCCCACGGCGCCTTCCGCATCGACGGCGTCACCGGCCCCGACGAGTACAGCGCGATCGCCGACAACAACGTCTACACCAACCTGTTGGCGCAGAAGAACCTGCGCGAGGCGGCGGCGATCTGCGAGCGCTTCGGCGAAGCCGCCGACGCCCTCGGCGTCGACGACGAGGAGGCGGCCTCCTGGCGCGACGCGGCGGCGACCATCTACATCCCCTACGACGAGGAGCTCGGCGTCCACCCGCAGTCGGAGAACTTCACCGAGCACCAACGTTGGGACTTCGAGGCGACCCCGCCCGAGAAGTACCCCCTCCTACTCCACTTACCCCTACTTCGACCTCTACCGCAAGCAGGTGGTGAAGCAGGCGGACCTGGTGATGGCGATGGCGATCTGCAGCGACGCCTTCAGCGACGAGCAGAAGCGGCGCAACTTCGCCTACTACGAGCAGCTGACCGTGCGCGACTCCTCGCTCTCGGCCTCGATCCAGGCGGTGATGGCGGCCGAGACCGGGCACATGGAGCTGGCCTACGACTACTTCGGCGAGGCGGCGCTGATGGACCTCGACGACCTCGAGCACAACAGCTCCGACGGCCTCCACATCGCCTCCCTGGCGGGCGCCTGGATCGCCGCCGTCTGCGGCTTCGGCGGCCTCCGCGACAGCGGCGGCGACCTCAGCTTCGCGCCGCGGCTGCCGGAGCGGCTGGCCCACCTGCGCTTCCGCCTCCGCTACCGCGGCCGGCTGCTGGAGGTCGAGGTGCGCGACCACGAGGCGGCCTACCGCCTGCTCGACGGCGAGCCACTCACCATCTCCCACTTCGGCGAGCGGATCGAGATCGGCAAGAAGGTCGTCGAGCGAAAAGCGCCGCCGCTGCCGCCGGTCGAGCCGGTCTCCCAGCCGGCGCACCGAGTGCCCGAGCGCCGCCGGCCTCCCTCCTCCGGCTAGCCGGCCGTCGGCGGCGCGGGACAGTCGCGGTCGCCGTCGAAGCCGCTGAGGACTGCGTCGTCGGGCAGCGCCGTGTGGCAGAGCGTCGCCCACTGCCAGGGGCGGTCGCCCGACTCTTCGTCGTCCCAGTCGGAGCCGGCGAGGTTGGCGCCGGTCAGGTCGGCGAGGAAGAGCGAGCTGCGGCGGCCGCGCGAGCGGTCGGGCGAGCGGGCGTCGACCCCCGCCAGCACGGCGTCCTGCAGGCGAGCGAAGCCGAGGTCGACTTTGTCGAGCCGGGCGCCGCCGAAGTCGGCACCTCGCAGGGAGGAGGCGGCGAAGGTCAGTTCGGCGATCGAGTCGCCGGCGAAGTTGGCCCGGTCGAGGTTCGAGGCGCGCCACTGGGAGTTGACGAGGCGGGTCTTCGGCAGCATCAGGCGCGGCGCCGAGGCGGCGATCAGCGAGACCTTCTCGAGCTTGGCGCCGCTGAGGTCGGCGCCGCCGAGCGCCGCCCCGTCGAGGACGACGCCTTCCAGCCCGGCGCTGCTCAGCTCGGCGCCGCTGAGGTCGGCCTCGCGCATCGAGCCGGCCAGCGAGGCCTGGCTGAGGACGGCACCGGGCAGGTCGCAGAAGTCGTAATTGCCGGCGGTCGGATTGGCGGCGGTGAGGAGGAGCGCGGAGCAGTCGCGGAAGCCGACCCGCCCGCGCCCGGGGCCGGCCTGGAGGGTGTCGACGGTGACGTAGCTGCCGTTGGTCCGTTCGGCCGGCTGGCTCGGGAGCGGCGGGTGCTGGGTCGCGGTCAGCACCACCCGGTTGCCGTGCTCGAGCGCCGCGAGCAGCTCCGGGTCGGTGATCGGCAGCTCGTATTCGGTCGTCGCCGGCAGCTTCGCGATCGTCTTCGCGCCGAGCAGCTTCGGCACCCCGGTCGAGCCGTCGATCGCCACCGCGCGCAGATCGCCGGCGCTCATCCGGGCGGCGATCCCGGCGGCGTTCCAGGTGACCTTGGCGGTGATCGTCGCCCCTCCGCCCGAGCGCCGCAGGCTGCCTTCGACGACCACCTTCGAGAGGGCGCCGGGCGCCGGGCCGGGGTCGACGTTGGCGCGGCAGTCGCGGTTCTCCCGCGCCTCCGGCCGTCCGGCCGGCATCACCGTGTTGCAGAGGCTCGCCCAGGCCAGGTCTTCCGTCTTGAACGGCGCTCCGCGCAGGTCCGCGTCGCTGAAGTCGGCGAAGTAGAGCTTCGCGCCGGCGCCCTTCAGGCCCTGCAGGTCGGCGCCCCGGAAGCTGGCGGTGCTCGCTTCGACCCCGGTCCAGGTGGCGCCCTCGAAGTGGGCATCGTCGAATCGCGAGTGGCTCAGCGAGACGCCGACCAGCGTCGCGCCCCGGAAGTTGGCGCCGGTCAGGTTCGCGTCGAAGATGTTGGCGCCGGCGTTCGCCTGCCCGCTGGTCGCCCCGTGGGCGTCGAGCCCGGTCGCTTCGGCCCCCGCCAGGGAGAGGTTGTCGAGCACCGCTTCGCTGGCGTCGGCGCCGTTCAGCCGGCCGCCGGCGACGCTCAGCCCGCTGAGGTCGGCGTCGCTCATCGTCGCCCCAGTGAGGTCGGCGAGCAGCATCCGGCTGACCGCGGCGGCCGGCTCGCGCCGGGAGACCAGGGCGTGGTCGAGGTCGGCGCCGACCAGGTCGCAGCCGTTCAGCTTGGCGCCGGGTTCGATCGCGACGTCGGCGCAGTCGAGCCGGCCGATCCGGTCCTGGGGTGAGCCGAAGGGCTGCAGTTGCGCGACGGTGACGTAGGTCCGCGGGTTGCGCGAGCGCGGCGCGGTCGCCCGGTGCTGGCTGGCGGTGAGAACGACGCGGTTGCCCGCCGCGATCGCCCCCTCGTCCGCCTTGGCGACGTGCAGCGTCACCTCCCAGGTCGGGTCGTCGGCGATCCGCTCGTCCTTGGCGGTGTCGAGGACGGTCGGGTGATGGCCCTGCTCGCTGACGGCGACGAGGCGGAGGTCGCCTTCGGTCATGTAGTCGGGGGCCCGCTGGGCGGCGGCCGCGTCCCAGACGACCCGGGCTTCGACGACGGCGCCGCCGTCCTCGCGTTTCAGCGTCGCGTGGACGGCGACGAACGGGGCGGCCGCCGAGGCCGCCGCGGCGAAGAGCAGGAGGGCGACCGCCGCCGCGGACGCCACGATCACGAGGCACGCCGGCCGGACCCGGTGTAGGTGGCGGGCGTCGATTCCGCGTAATCTAGCGGCGTGCCGAGGACTGCATTGCTCCCGCGTGCCGTCTTCGGCGTCGCCCTGACGCTGATCGCGCTGGCCGCCGCCGCGCCCCTCGCCGCGGCCGAGGAAGTCCCTTCGCCGTGGACCTGGACCGACTACGGGCCCGATCTGCGCGACGTCTCCTGCGCCGCGCCCGGCGACTGCGTCGCGGTCGGGCAGCAGGGCATGGTGCTGCGCTCGACGCCGGGGGAGGGGGATCCGCTCGCCTGGTCGCGGATCCCGCTCGACTATCCGCAGGAGCTGGCCGGCATCACCTGCAGCAAGAGCTTCTGCCTCGCGGTCTCGAGCTCGCGCGAAGAAATCGCGACCTACGCCTCGAAGGTCTTCCGCAGCGACGACGGCGGCGCAACCTGGTCCGACGGCGTCGCGCTTCCCGAGGCCGAGGTCGCCGCCGGGAAATCGGGCACCGTCAAGACGCAGAGCGCGACGGCCCTCGCCTGCAACGACGGCGACTGCTACGCGGTCGGCCCGGACGGCGGGATCTGGCGCTCGCCCGACGGCGGTCGCAGGTGGGCGGCGCTCGACCTGCCTCCGAAACGGGCGTCCTACGACCGCGTCGCCTGCCCGCAGAAGGGGACCTGCGTCGCCGTCGGCGGCACCGGCAAGGGCGATGAATCCAGCGCGCTCGTCGATGGCGCCAAGGTCACCGCAGATCGCCCTGCCGGCGAAATTCGGGGCCGGGATCGGCGGCCTCGCCTGCGATACCGAGACGCGCTGCACGGCGACCGACGGGCTCGGCGACTACAGCTCGATCTCGATCCCCGAGAAGAGCTGGGGCCCGGTCCAGATGTTCCCCAAACTGGCCGTCGTCTCGGCGCTCGCCTGCCCGCTCGAGGGGGTCTGCGTCGGGCTCTCGGGAGGCGTCGCGCTGCGGACCACCAACCTCGGGGCGAAGGCCCCGGAATGGAAACGGCGGCCGACCGGCTCGCTCAACCTGGGAGCGCTCGACTGCGCCGGGCCCGACTGCGTCGCGGCCGGCAAAAAGGCGAGCTGGTTCGTCGACTTCGACGACGGCTTCGACTGGCGCCGCCTCAACGAGGTCCCCGAAACTCTCTGCGATCGACTGCCCGGCCTCCTTCAGCGGCACCTGCGTCGCGGGCGGCGAAGAAACCGTCGGGTCACCCGCTCCGCGGGCCGGCTCTGGTCGCTGCCGCTGCCCGCCGCGGCCGCTCTCAGCGTCAAGGCGGTCAACTGCAGCGGCGAGTCCGAATGCCTGGTCCTCGGCAAAAACGAAGCCCTCTTCACCACCAACCTGCAGAGCTTCGCCGGCCGCCGGCCGCCGATCCTGGAAGCGAAAGGGACCGACGCGCAGACCTGCATCACCAGGGTGATCTGCGTCGGCTTGAACGGCGGCAACGTCTTCACCACCCTCGATGGTGCCAAGACCGACTGGACCCGCAACGACTTCCGCGGCGGCAAACCGGCGGCGGTGGCCTGCGTCCCCGCTCGCCTCGGCCCGGCGGAGTGCCTGGCGGCGGCCGAAGAATTCCTCCTGCTAGGCACGATGACCCATGACGAGAACGGCGAGGTCCAATGGGACTGGCGCTTCACCGACACCGAACCGGCCGAAAAACTGACCGGGGTCGGGTGCAGCCCCGGCGGCGAATGCGTCGCGGTCGGCCCCTCCGGCGAGGTCCTCACCTCCGATGGCACCGACCTCATGCACTGGAACGAATTCGTCCTCCCCAGCGCCGCCGTCGAGCCGGCCCTGCGGCCGGACTTCGGCACCGTCGCCTGCCCGGCGGACGGCGTCTGCCTGATCGGCGGCAAACACGCCGACAAAGCGGTGATCGCCTCGACCACGAACAACTGGGCCGACTTCTCGATCCAGGAAATCGCGGGGATCGAGGGCGCCTCGCCGGCCGTCGAAGCCTTCGGCTGCGAGTCGGTCGACCGCTGCGTTGGCGTCGGCGGCACCTCGCTGGTCGGCAGCCGCAAGGACGACCACGGCGACCACGGCCGCCGCTCGCGGGCCGACGCTCCCTAGGCGGGGGCGACCTCCACCAGCCGCCGCGCCAGCTCCTCCGGGCGGGAGAGCATCGGCAGGTGGCCGCCGTCGATCTCCTCGACCTCGAGCCCGAGCCGCTCCCGAGCGACCCGCCGCTGGAAGCCGAGCGGAAACAGCCGGTCGCCGCGCGGGGCGAGGACGACGGTGGGCACCTCGGGCCAGCGCTCGAGCGGCCACGGCTCGCCGAACATGCCGCGGCCGGGCGCGCCCTCGTACTCCGCGCTCCCCCGCAGGGTCTCCGCGTCCACGTCGTGGAAGAAGACGTGCCCGAGCGCCTCCCGGTCCCACTCGCTCATTGGCCCGAACCGCTCCCGCAGGTCGGCGATCGCCTCTTCGTGGCCGGTATTCGCCCACCACTCGCCGGCGGTCTCGCCGGGGCTTGGGATCATCGGCGCCAGCAGCACCAGGCCGGCGGCCCCGGCGCGCTCCGCGACGAGCGGCCCCGCGAATGCGCCGAGCGACTGCGCGACGACCACGACCTCGTCGGCATCCCCCGGCAACGCCGCGAGCACCGCCGCTGCGTGGTCGCTGGGAGTCGCGTCCTCGTCGTCAAGCGGCAGCATCGGCGCCAAGGCCCGCTCCCCGAGCCCCTCCAGCGCCCCGATCGTCGCCGCGTAGACCCGCGGATCGGCCCCGGCGCCAGGGATCAGCACGAACGTCGCCACCGCCGCAGCGTAACCCCCTTGACTGGTCTAACATCGCTCCCCGACCGCGGCCCTCCGAGGGCCGCGACCCGCCCGGATAGCTCAGTTGGTAGAGCACTTCCATGGTAAGGAAGGGGTCACGAGTTCGAGTCTCGTTCCGGGCTCTCAGAAAGCCGCGATTTTGCAGGGATAAATCAAACTCGGCCGCTGTTTAGTTAGTCACCTTATGGCCATTGAATTGGCCACCGTGGCCAAAACCCCGTCGCAAATCGGGCGTTTCCGGCTTGAAATGGGCCCACTTGAGAACGGCTTCATGGCCAAATCGAGTTAGGTCCGAATCGTCGTGAATTTCCCTATTTCAAGCGGTTCGGCGCTCGACACTCCGTTCGCCTCGAATCAAGAGCACCTTCCCCCAAGGAGAAGGTGTCCTCGATTAGAGAAAAGGCGGCGGTGGGGGACGACGATGTCGGGTGGGATCACACGGAAGAGCTAGGCCGCCCGGCGGGCAGCCCCGAATCCCATGGTCAGGGAGAGCCCATGGCCAGGGAAGGGCCCGGAGCCCGGTTTGCCCGGTCACCCCGCAGAGCATCGACCGAGGGTCGCGCGGCGGTCTGCGGAACGGTCGCATCGCCGAGGTTTACATCCCACCACCCGGGCTCGAAATCTGCACGGCGGGGTCGAACGTCAGCGTCGGCCGGATCGAATGATCGGGAGCGGCGCGTCGCGCTCGGTCCGACTCGCGCGCTACTGCGGCCCTCTTATCGGCGCGGAGTCCTCACCGTGCCAGAACGCCGCGTCGGCGTCTCCGTTGGTCGCGTTCTGCTCGACCAGGCGCGGGATCGCGAAGGCCCACTCCTCCAGCTGCTCGGCGGTGAGCCAGAATTTCGCCTGCCACGCCAGCGGCTCGGGGTCGGGGTGAATCTTGAAGATTCCCGGGATCGTGTCGCCGAAGTAGCGAGGATCGACGGCCTCCACGGTCGTTGCGTAGACACGGAACGCGATGGGGCCGAGAGCGAAGGTTGCGCCGTAGGTGTTCGGGCCGTCGGCCTCCTGCCCCTCGTCTGCCCCGAGTGCCAAGCCCCAATGAGAGGTCCAGATCGTCGTGGTGCCGGGCCACGTGGTCATCCAGACCGCACTTCTGGTAGGTCGCTCCCCGTCATCACGCAGTGCATATCGGTGCGCGGCGGGGAAGCTGGGCCCTGAACCCGGGCTGGCGGCGTCAAGGACGTACGCAGTCTTGAAGGCCCAGCGCGCCAATGTCTCGAGGTCCGCCTCGCTCAGCGTTCCCGATTGACCCTGGAGCAGGGGCGTCAGGATGATCGACGCTTCTTGCTCGAGGCCTGACATCCAGCCGTTGTTGCACTCCTGACACACGACCCGAGCGGTCCGGGACGACGGGATGGCTTCGAAATCGTGCTCGATCGCGCTGCCTGGGACGTGATGCGTCACCGATGCGGGCCGCGGCTCTTCGATGCCCACGAGTTTTCGGAACCATTCCCCGAAGACGTGCTCCCGCGTGAGGCGGCCGCCGCCACAGAAGATGCATCTGCGCTGCGCCATATCTGCGGATTGTGGCGACCTCCGGGAGTGTGCTCGCTCGGCGAGCACCCCGCGCCGGCTTAGGCTCGGGGAGTGAACTGGTCGCCCGAGGAGACGATGACCTCGGCGCAAAGGAAGTTGAAGCGGGGCATCGAGCACGTCCGGACGCTTCTCGATGAAGTTCGCTCATACGAGGAGGCCGATGCCTACGTCTTCAGCTCCGAGCGGGAGGTCCGCTCCGAGACGGAGGCCGTCTACCGGTGTTTCGCCACCCGCCAGGCCGCGATGCCGATGCACTGGCCCCTGCTCGCCGGCGAGGCAATCCAGAACCTCCGCTCCGCCCTCGATCACCTGGTCTATGAAAAGTCGGGCGCCAGGAGCAGCACCTCCTTCCCGATCTTCACCGACCGCAGCGAGTACGAGGAAAAGGCACCGGGGCGGCTGAAGGGGGTCCCGGAAGAGATCAAAGACCGGATCGCCGGGTTCCAGCCGTTCCGCTTCATGCCCGAGGATGCCGGCCACCACCCGCTGGCCCAACTCAGCGCGCTGTCCAATCGCGACAAGCACAAGGTGCTCAGCACCGTCGCGAGCGCCGTCACCCGGGAGGGTGTCGGGATCCCCAAAGGGGTCCATCTGGAGTGGGACGAACACGGCACCCATAAGGAGCTGCGCGAGGGCCGTCGGCAGATCTCGACCTTTCTCGTGCGCGCCGAAAGTGGCGTGGAAGGGGTGACGGTGGAGACGCTCTTCTCCTACGAGGTCCGGATCGAGGGGCGCCCCATCGGCGTCCTGAAGGGGATGGGCCATGAGGTCTACCGGGTCATGGCAGAAATCGAGACGGGAGGGAACCTCGATCCCTTCGCGGCTTTTCCGCTCTGAGTTCATCCTGTCACCACCAGACCCTGACTGGGCATGTCGGTCTCGCGGAAGACGAAGACCAACATGCTCGCCAGGGCCTCGGGCCGACCGGAAGGAGATGCCACAATGAGGACCGTGAAGTCGCAGCCGAAAAGCACCGACCCCGCAAGGCCGTCTTCCGAGGACAGGCCGAAGCACGGGCTGCCCGGCACTCCCGCGGAGCGAAGCGCCCGGATCAAGGCTGCCGCCAAGGCCAACCGGGAGACCCTGCGGCGCCTCGCCAAGTAGTCCCTTGACCGTCTACATCGAGTTGGGCGATTTCTGCGAGATTGCGGCGGAGATCCTCGGCACTAGCCCGGAGCAGATCGCCCGATTGCCACGGATCGCGCTCGCCGACTCCGCGCTCGCCGCGCCGGGCTCTGGTTTCGGAGAGGAGGACGCCTATCCCGGATTGCTCGAAAAGGCCGCCGTCCTAATAGACCACCTGGCCCGCAACCACCCGCTGCCCGACGGCAACAAGCGCGCCGCGTTCCTCTCGGTCTGGATCTTCATGGAGGTCAACGGTCGACCGTTCCGCGGCGAAGACTCCGACGTCGACGTGCCGATGGTGGAGCGGATCGCTGCAGGCGAGGCGACCATCACCGAGATCGTCGCCTGGATCGAATCCAGGACCGCGGCCTCGTCCTGACCCGGTCCCGAACGGCTAAGGGCGGAGCCTCTCGCCGTCGAGCGGCTCGCCGACGATAGAGAGCAGATCGTCGCATTCTCGGCCGTCGGATGCCGGCGAGATTGCTCCTAGGTGACGCTCTGACGTAGCGTCACCTCCAGTCGTGGCAGAGGCGCGTGAAGTCGATCGGGGGAACGAGAGGGTGCGCAGGCTCATGCGACCCCCCGAGTTGGTCGTGCCCTTCTTGGGCGCGGGTGTTTCCGAAAGTGCGGGACTCTCCGGCAGTCCGCGGCTTGCCTCTGCGCTCCTCGAGACCTTCGACGGCGAGTCGGGGTATCCGGAGCCCGAGCCTCTGCTCGCCTCGGTCGTCGACTTCCTCCTGCAGGAAGGAACCGCCGAGGCGACCCTCCTCGAGTTCGTCGCGCAGCGCCTCTCGACCGAGCAACCGAAAACGTCTCCCTTGGTCGAGGCGCTGATCCGTGTGCCCTCCCGCTTCATCGTGACTCTGAACTTCGACCTCTCGATCGAGGCAGCCGATCGAAAGGGCGGTGGCACGCCGAGAATTCTCGGCAACGGACGCGCAGACCTGAAGGCGGCGCTGAAGATCCTCGGCGACGGGCCACCATCCGAGCTGACGGTCCTGCATCTGCACGGAAGTGTCGAGAGCCCGGAGGAAATGGTGTTGGGCGCCGAGGGCTATGAGGGCGTCGACTCCGACCTTCTCGGCCAGGTCCTCTACGAGTTGGCCGTCCACCGGGTCCTGGCCTTCTACGGCACCACTCTCGACGAGCCCTATCTGCTCGCCCGCCTTCAGGCGATCCCCAACCGGGGATCTCATGTCCTATGGTGCCGGGCGAGCGACCGGAGCGCGATCACCGGGGCACGAAGCCCCATCCTCGTGAGTCGCTCGAACATCTACATCGGGACGGTCAAGCACCACGAGAATCTCCCGGCGACGCTGACGACGGTGCTCGGCGAGGACGTTCCGCCGACCCCTCGGATCGCACCCGCACGGCTCCTGAAACCCGACCCGGGGTATGTCACCAACAGTCTTCGTGATCGCCATAACCCCAACGATCCCGAAGACCTCGCATTCGTCGCCTTCGGCCTCGAACCTCGTGGCGAGGTAAATGCCGATCCCACCGAGACGGACGTGCTCGACGGGCTGAGGACGATCATCGTCGGCGAGCCCGGCACCGGGAAGAGTGAGCTCCTCCGATCGCTCGCGTCGAGAAGCAGGAGGGCGCGGACCGGATTCTTCATCCGTCTGGCCGATGTCCCCGTCGACGAGGGTCTCGGCCCGCTCGGCACTCTCGCCGCATGGGCCGAGACCGCGCAGGTGTCCCGTCGCGGTATCGACGTCGGTCCAGCCGCGCTCGAAGGGGGTCGTTTCCACTTCTTCCTCGACGGACTCGATGAAGTCGATTCTTCTCGACACGACGATTTCGCGAGGCTGATCAATCACCTTGCAGCCGAGCTGCCCCAGCACGCCTTTACCGTCTCCACCCGTCCCCTCGCCGGGCTGGAGCTGCTGCGGATCGATTCGGCGCCGGCCAGCGAATGGAACCAGTACGCCCTGGTGCCCGACAGAGAGTGGCGCGACCGCTACCTCGCCCGCCGCGAGGTGACCCTGGATGTGCTCCTGGAGCAGATGCCGGCGCTCCAGGACATGCAGGAGGTCCTGGTCACGCCGTTCTTTCTCCGCTATATCGTCGACCTCCATGAGGAAGATCGTCTCGGTGGCCAGCGTGACATCGGCGATCTCCTCGGGAGCCTGATCGATGCCGCCGTCGCGAGAGAGCACGGAACCGTCGAGCTGGCTGCGAGTTCGATCAGAAGGTGGTTGCAGGACATCGCGATGGCGGCGACCATCTCGGGGACGAGGACCTTCAAGGGTCTCGATCTGGCCGGCTTCCCGTTTCCTGGCGGTGCCGACCAAGATCCCATAGCCCTCGCGCGCGACCTCGAGCACCGTCTCCTGATCGCGGAGGACTCTGGCAACTTCCGCTTCCACCATCGGCTCCTGGGCGAGCAGCTCGCCGCGGAGGGATTGGTGGAGTCGGGACCGGCGGTCGAGATCCGCGATTGCCTCGTCCCCTACATGGACGACCACCTAGCCGGCGTCCGCTCCGACGCCGCGGTCACCGTCGGTCTCGCCTGCCTTCGCTCACGAGCCTGGCGCGTCGCGGTGGCCGACCGTGACGCGCGTGCAGCCGCCCGGGCCACCCCACGGGGTGCGTCGGTCAGGGAACGCTCCGCGGCGCTCCACACTCTCTGGAAGGCGGCCACCGATACGCAGGTCTGGGTCTGGAATCACGGGCCGGGCCTCACCGACGATGCCGAGGCGATGGTCAGGCTGGTCCGGGGACTTCCGGGCAGCGGCGTGGTCAGGGCGATGCGCAAGGCCGTCCACGCCGGCACGAGCCAGGACCAGGGCAATGCGATTCGCATCCTCTCCCGTGCCCTTCCGGACGGTCTCGAACCCACGCTCCGGAAGGTCCTGCGAGATCGCGACCGAAACGGTGTCGTCCTGCGCCAAGCGGCCCTGGCGGCGGCCGAGTGCGGCTTCGTCGGGCTGATCGACGACATTACTGAGATGCTCGTCGCCCACGAGGACAATGTCATCCATCAGGACGGCGTAATGGCGCTGCGCCAGCTGATGGGTTCCGCGCCGCGGCCGGAGGTCTATCGACGCCTGATGGCAGGACCAGAGGCCGACTACGTCCTCGCCACCGTGCATGGAGAGCTCGGACCTGCAGACCTCATCCCGCTGCTGGCCGATTATCTAGAGGGCGGAGGCGACACCCGCATGTTGCCCCGGCGGTTGGAGGCCGCCGAGCTCTTCGAGGCGATCTCGCCCCAGGATCTCCCGGTCGACGTACACGGCGCGGCGGTCCGCGTGGCGGTGCTCCTCGACCTGAGCCGGGAGACCCTGCGCCGGCTGAAGGAGTCAGATCCTGGGAGCGCCCTACAGAGCCTCGGCGAGGTGTTGAAGGACGATGAGGTCGGTTGGTATCAGGTCATCGACCTGGCGATCCTTTTCTCGGCCACGGAGCTTCGCGACGCAGGCGTGGGCGAGGATGTCATCGCTCGCACGGAGCAGCGGCGAAAGGTGGAGGGCGAACGGGAGCGCCTTACGGCGCAGGCGCCAGATGAACCGCCTCGACGGCCACGGCCGGCCGAAGACGAACAGGACGACGCGCCGCCGACCCTGGGTGAGCTCCTGGCCGATCCCGAGAGTGACGCCAACATCCTCCGCAACGCCGAATACTTCGCGCCGCAGATCTCCGATCTCGACGCCGTGCAGCTCGAGGAGCTGCGGTCCCGTCTGGCGGGCTGGTGGCCAAAAAAGCCGTTTCGCTCGACGATCACTATCGAAGGCCCCACCTCCTGGCGACAAGAGCGGACGGCGGCCGCCTGGATCTGGCTCGGTCCGGCGGCGCGCCCGCGCCTGTCGTCCCGTCAGTGGGGTCAGCTCGCCTCGTGCGGGATCCTCTTCTCCGCCCAGTCGGAATGGCTTCGGAGCGTCCAATCGGTCGAAGGCATCTATGGGGCGCTCGACGCGATCGGCTCCGACGGCGACCTGGATCGATGGACACAGCTTCTGGAGTGCTGCGCCGAGCCACTGCCGAACCGACTTCTCGTGCGCTGTGCCGAGGCGCTCGATCCCGACGCCGACAAGAACACGGCCGGGTACGCATTTCGTGTCGCGGCGATCGCGCGCAGATTCGTCGAGGCCGGTCGCGTCGATCTTGCGCAGATGCCCGCCGGGCGAAGCGAGACCTTCGCCGCGGCGCTGCCCCCGTTGATCGCCGAAGCCGGCGACATCCAGTCACAGGAGCAGATGCTCGACGCGCTGAGGCGGACGCTCGATTGCGACGAGCTACCCGAAGACGACAGGATGAACTGGATGGAGGCACTCCACTCGCCCTCGCTCCTGCCCCGCCTGTTCGCGATCCTCGGGCAGACCTACAAACTAAGCAACGAGCCGATGCCCCGCGTCAGGGTCGGCTACGGGATCCGCGACCTCGTCAACCCGACCATCGAGGCGATCAACCGCATCGGAGGCCGGACCGCGGTAGCCGGATACGACGAGCTGATCGCCGAGGGCGGAGACTTCCGCTGGCTCGTCGGTCCGCGTGATCGGTTGGCCGCTAACGAGCTGACGAAGGACGGCGAAAGGTTCAGAGTTTCGGCGGCGGCCCGGGTGGGCGTCCCGCTGATCGACGCCGACCCGGCGGGCTAGGTTCCTCTCGGTCTGGATTTTCACGGAGGTCAATGGTCGGCCGTTCGCGGCGAAGACCCCTGCACAGACGTGCCAGCGGCGGAGCAGATCGCCGGCGGTGAAATGACCCTCCCGGAGATCGTCGCGTGGATCGATTCCTGGACTGCGGCCTCGGTCTGACCGGCGGTAACTACGGCGACACCCGGAACTGGAGGGAGGCTTCAAACAATCGTGAAGGGGTTTTGGCCACGAGCAGCCGGTTCGTGGCCCAAACCCCCGTGGATCCGCGCCTAATCGACACAAATCGGCCTGGCGCACCTTCGATAAGATGGTCGCGAGGTAGCCCCGAATCCGCATCGGAAAGCCGATCTCAGGCGATGCGTCCGGACGGCTCGGCTCGTGGGGAGCTTCCATGGTAAGGAAGGGGTCACGAGTTCGAGTCTCGTTCCGGGCTTCTTTGAGGCGACGCTATCATTGCTAGCACGATGGCGCAGCTACTGGTCCGAGATATAGAGAGCGAAGTGGTGCGCGAGCTGAAGGTTCGCGCAGCTCGCAATGGCCACTCGGCCGAGGAGGAGCACCGGCAGATCCTTCGTCAGGCGCTGCGGCCGAAGGGGCCGACAAAGTCGCTCAAGGAGCATCTCCTGGCGATGCCCGACGTCGGCGAGGATCGCGACTTCGAGCGTCCCGAGGATCGCGGCCGCCCGGTCGAGCTTTGAGCTTCCTCCTCGATACCAACGTGATCTCGGAGCTCCGCAAGGACGACCGAACGCATCCGGGCGTCGCCTCCTGGTTCGCCGAGCGGGCCGACGAGGAGGTCTTCCTCAGCGTCCTGACGGTCGGCGAGATTCGCCGCGGGATCGAGAACGTGCGGCGCCGGGACCTCGACACGGCGGCCGCGTTGGACGGCTGGCTCGCCCGCCTCAGCGTCGCCTACGGCGACCGCATCCTGCCGGTCGATGACGCGATTGCCGAGGAGTGGGGGAGGATGAGCGTTCCTGATCCGCTGCCGGTCGTCGACGGTCTGCTGGCCGCCACCGCAAAGGTCTTGGGCTTGACGCTGGTGACCCGCAACGTCGCCGACGTCGAGCGCACCGGTGTCGAGCTGCTGGACCCCTTCGCCGGTTAGCTCCGGCCTCAGCGCGGCTCGAGGACGACGATCGGGATCCGCCGCGGCGCCGCCAGCTCGCGGTACTGCTGGTAGCCGCCGAACAGCTCGACGAAGCGGGGCCAGAGGCGCTCGTACTCGGCCTCGGTCGCCTCGCGGGCCCGGACCGGCCGGCGCTCGGCGCCGAGCTCGACGGTCGTCTCCGGGTTCGCCATCAGGTTGTGGAACCAGGCCGGGTTGGTCGGCTGGCCGGCCTTCGAGGCGACGACCGCGATCGAATCGCCGTCGGCGCAGTACATCAGCGGCGAGGTGCGGCGCCGGCCGCTCCTGGCGCCGACGTGGTCGACGAGGGCGATCCGCGCCTGCGGCAGGCCGGGGACGTGGCCGCCGAGTCGGCCGCGGCTGCGGCGGTAGAGCGCGACGTGGGCCTTGGTGCTGCGCTTGCCGAGGTAGATGCCGCGGCCGCTGAAGAGGCGCGAGCCCGCTTCGCTGATCTGGCCGAGCCGGCTCATGCGCCCAATATCCCAGGTATGCCCCGCGCCCCGCGACGACCCCGCCCTTGACCCGGGCCGCTCCCGGCTGGAGGATGCCCCGGGATGCGGGCAGCGGTGATCTACGAGAACGGGGCGCCGGAGGTGCTGCGCTACGAGGAGGTGCCGGAGCCGGAGTGCCCGGACGGCTGCGTCGTCGTCGACGCGGAGGCGATCAGCATCGAGGGCGGCGACCTGCTGGCGCGGGCCGCCTCGCCGCCGCCCGCGACGCCCTGGATCGTCGGCTACCTGAGCGCCGGCACGGTCAGTGAGGTCGGCGCCGGCGTCGAGGCGCCGGCGCTCGGCGACCGCGTCGTCGCCCTCAACGCCGCCGGCTCGCACGCCGAGCGGCGGGCGCTCCCGGCGATCGCCACCTGGCCGCTCCCGGACGGGCTCGACGCGGCCCGCGGCGCCTGCGTCCCGGTCGCCTTCGGCACCGCCTTCGAGTGCCTGTTCACCGCCGGCGGCCTCGCCGCGGGGCAGACGGCCTTGATCCACGCCGGCGCCGGCGGCGTCGGCGTCGCCGCGATCCAACTCGCCAAGCAGGCCGGCGCGACCGTGATCGCGACCGCCTCCAGCGACGAGAAGCTCGAGCGCCTGCGGGCACTCGGCCTCGACCACGGCATCAACTATGCGAGCGAGAGCTTCGTCGAGCGGACCAAGGAGCTGACCGACGGCAGCGGGGTGGACGTCGTCCTCGACCCGATCGGCGGCCAGAACCTCGTCGACGGCATCGACGTGCTCGCCTACCGGGGGACGCTGGTCAGCGTCGGCGTCGCCGCCCGGGCGGGGTCGGCGGTCGAGGCGCAGGCGCTCTGGGAACGCAACAACACCCTGCGCGGGGTCTACCTCGGCGGCGCGTTGCTCGCCGAGTACGACCGCGTCCACCCGATGATCGGCGACCTCCTTGCCCGCGTCGCCAGGGGTGAGCTGGAGGTCGAGATCGACAGCGAGTACCTGCTCGCCGAGGCCGCCGCCGCGCACGCCCACGTCGAGAGCCGCAAGGCCTTCGGCCGGGTCGTGCTGACGCCTTGATCGACGTCGCCGCGCTCCGCGACCTCTGCCTCTGCTTCGCCGGCGCCGAGGAGACCTTCCCCTTCAACCCCGAGACCTCGGTCTTCAAGGTCGGTGGCAAGATGTTCGCGCTCTCCCAGCTGGGCGCCGACTCGCTGCGAGTCAGCCTCAAGTGCGAGCCGCGCCTCGCCGAGGACCTGCGCGCCGCCCACCCGGCGGTGATTCCCGGCTACCACCTCAACAAGCGCCACTGGAACACGGTGATCATCGACGGCTCGTTGCCCGACCGGCTCGTCCGCGACATGGTCGAGGACTCCTACGACCTCGTCGTCAGCAAGCTGACCCAGGCCCAGCAGCGGGTGCTCGCCGCCGAATAAGCGACTAGGCCCGCGGCGGTTTCGGCTGTCCGCCCTCGGGCGCTTTGTGTGGCTGGTGCTGCGGGCCACCGCCTTTGTGCGGCTGCGCTTTCGGCTCTCCACCCGGCGCGCCCGGGTCCTTGATCGCCTCCGCCGCCTCTTTGGCTTTGTCGGTCAGCGAGCCTTTGCCTTTGGCGATGCCCTGCAGCTCCTGGGCGTCCTCCTTCAGCGAGTCGACGCCGCCGCGTTCGTCGACGATCTTCTTGCCTTTGTTGAAGAGGCTTTTGAGGTCCATCGGAGGGCTCCTTCGGTCGGGAGCTCGAGCCTAGATCATCGGCGCCGGTCGGATCTGAACCTGGCTGGCCGGCCAGGCTCGCGCGCTCTCTATAAGGTGCCGGCCGTGGATTTCTCCTTGAGCGCGGAGCAGCAGGACTTCGTCGCCGCGATCCGCGACTTCTGCGCGCGGGAGTGCGGCACCCAGGAGCAGCGCGAGCGGCTCACCGACGGCTACACCGAGCACCACAACTTCGACGTCTACAAGCAGATGGCAGAGCTCGGCTGGCTCGGGGTCGCGATCGACGAGGCCTATGGCGGCTCCGGCGGCGGCATGCTCGAGGCCTGCCTGTTCATGGAGGAGACCTCGCGCGGGCTGGCGCCGATCTCCGCCTACGCGACGACGCTGATCGTCGCCGGCGCCACCGAACGCTTCGGCAGCGAGGAGCAGAAGGCGGAGATCCTCGGCGGGATCGCGAACGGCGCCGCCGAGGCGATCGCGATGACCGAGCCCGAGGCCGGCTCCGACGTCGGCGCGCTCAGTTGCAGCGCCACCCGGGTCGACGGCGGCTACCTCATCAACGGCCAGAAGGTCTTCTGCTCGAACGCCCACCTCTCCGACCACGTCCTCGTCGTCTGCCGCACGACCCCCGGGCCGAACAAGCACGAGGGGATGACGATGATCTGGGTGCCGGCCGGCGCCGAGGGGATGGAGGTGGTCCCGATCGAGACGATGGGTGGCCGCGAGACCAACCACCTCTACTTCAGCGACTGCCAGGCGCCCGAGAGCGCCGTCCTCGGCGAGGTCGACAAGGGCTGGACGCAGCTGATGGCCGGGCTCAACGTCGAGCGATTGATCCTCGCGGCGACGATGCTCGGGGTCGGCCAGCGGGCCTTCGACGACACCCTCGCCTACGTCAAGGAGCGGCGCCAGTTCGGCCGCCCGATCGGCTCCTTCCAGGCGCTGCAGCACCGGCTCGCCGACGTCGCCACCGACCTCCAGGCGGCCCGCCTGATGACCCACTGGGTGGCGACCCTGACCGACGAGGACCCGGACCGGATGCTGCCCCAGCAGGCCTCGATGGTGAAGCTGTTCGTCACCGAAACGGTGAAGCGGGCGACGCTCGAGGGAATGCAGATGATGGGCGGCTACGGCTACTCCTCCGAGTACGACATGGAGCGGCTCGTCCGCAGCTCGCTGGTGGCGACGATCTACGGCGGCACCAGCGAGATCCAGCGCAACATCGTTGCCAAGACGCTCGGGCTCTAGCCCGGGCGGCGTCGCGCCTTTAACTTCTTTCTCACGATTAGACGGATGTATGAGGCGCTTCCTCGTACGGACGTGCAGCACTGGCCTACGGTCGGGAGGACCCGATGGCGAGCGACGGAAGAGAGAGACGCGACCCGCGGCGGGCGCTTTGGATCCCGCTCCTGCTGACGACTGCCGTGGCGCTGGCAATGGTCGCCTTCGCCGGTCAGGCGAGCGCCGAGGTCGTCTACGAAAACGCGCCCAACGTCACCGAAGGCGCACCGGCGGTGCTTGGCTTCGAGGACACCGGCACTGCCGAGCTCGGCTCGCTGCTCCGCTTCGCGGGTGAGGCGCGGCTCGAACCCGTGGTCCGCGTCCCGCTCGCGGTCGGCCAATGCGACGAAACGTGGGGGAGCCTCGATTGCGGCGCGGCCGAACCGACCTTCCCGCTGGATGCGACCCTCACCGTCTACGCGACCGATGCCGCCGGGGCGGTCGGCCAGCAGCTGGTCCGCCAGTCGCAGACCTTCGAGCTCGGCTTCGACCGGACCCAGGAGATCGCCTTCCCCCTCGCCGGCCTGCCGCTGCCGGCGGAAGCGATCGTCTCGCTCGCCTTCGACACCGGCACCGGCGGCTACCAGCCGACCGGCGCCGCCGGTCCCGCCGACGCGGTCGCGGTCGCCCTCGCCGGCCCGGCGGCCGTCGGCGCCAGCCCGCGCGAAGCCGAAGGCATCTACCTCGCGCGGGCCGCAGGCGGCGAGCCGCCCGTCTTCGAATTCGCGGCGGACCCCGGCACCTACGAAGGCCTCCAGCCCGCCTTCACCGTCGAAGCGGCAGCCCCCGAACCACCGGCACCCGAACCCGGCGCGACTGCGATCGCGGCGCCGAGCGCCGCAACCGCCGCGAGCATCCCTCGCACGCGCGCCGTCCCGGTCATCCCGCCGAGCCGCCGCATGACCCTCGCCTTCCCCCGCCGCACGGCGCGGGTCGCCGGCCCGGGGGCGCTGATCCAGGTCCGCTGCCGGGGCACGGGCGCCGCCCGCTGCATCGGCACCCTCGCGCTCGGCGTCGCCGGCGCCGTCCACAAGGCGCCCTACTCGATCTCGAAGGGCCGCCGGCAGTACGTCGTCGTCCCGCTCGGCGACGACCTCGGGCTGATCGACTCCCTGCCGAGCGCCCGGGCGACCGTCAGCGCCAGCACGATCCAGGCCAACGGCGCCGCCGTCACGGCGAAGAAAACGCTCCGGCTCAAATAGAGCGGCAGGTCGCTATCCTAAGCGGAGCCTCGTGCCCCGGGCCCGAGGTTTCTTTCTGTAATCACGTCCTTCAGGAGCGAGGGAACAGATGGCTCGCGGAGATGTCCGCATCGCGGTGACCATGGCTTGCGAGGATTGCAAGCGACGGAATTACCAGACCAACAAGTCTCGGCGCAACTCGCCGGACCGGATCGAGCTGCGCAAGTACTGCCGCTGGTGTGGCCGCCACACCCCTCACAAAGAGACCCGGTAATCGTCGATGGCGAAAAGCCGCGCACAGCGCAAGGCCGAGCGGCGCGCTCGGGAAGCCGAGGGGCGGAAACGCTCCGGCGCTGGCAGCGACCGGCGCGGTGAGTCCCGCGCCCAGCACGACACCGAGGTAGGCGTCTCCGGCGACATTCGCGAGATCGAAGCGATCGAGGAGGGGATGGCGCTCGGCGTCCCCGAGGACGAGCTCGAGACTCCGGACGCGCCGAAGACCTCGCGCTCCGGGCGCCGCGCCGAAGCGAAAGCGCAGAAAGCCGCCGACAAACGCGAGCGCCAGCAGCAGAAACAGCGCGAGCGCGAGCAGCTGGCGAAACGCGAGAAACAGGCGGCCAAAAAACAGACCGCGACGAGCCACCAGCGCGGCGGCGTCATCGGTTTCCTGATCTCATGTTGGGCCGAGCTGAAGAAAGTCCAGTGGCCCGACCGCGAGACGCTGATCCAGGCGACCGCGGTCACGATCCTCTTCGTCGCCGTCGCCGCCGCTTACCTGGGCGCCCTCGACGCTCTCTTCAGCTTCCTCATCAAGCGGATCCTGTAGCCAGGGTCCCCGAACAAAAGGCTTCAGCTTGTATCGCTGGTACGTAATCAACACCTATTCCGGGCACGAGAACAAGGTCAAGCACAACCTCGAGCACCGGGTCGAGACGATGAGCCAGAACCGCAACGTGCGGCAGGTCGTCGTCCCCACCGAGCAGGTCTCGGAGATGAAGGACGGGCAGAAAATCCAGACCGAGAAACGGACGATGCCCGGCTACGTCCTGGTCAACATGGAGATGACCGACGACGCCTGGGGGCTGGTCAAGAACACCCCTGGCGTCACCGGCTTCGTCGGCGCCCGCAACAAACCGGTGCCGCTCTCCAAACCCGAGGTCGACCGCCTGCTCCACCGCGAGACCGCCGAGCGTCCCCGCACCCAGGCCCAGTTCGCGATCGGCGAATCGGTCAAAGTCATCTCCGGTCCGCTCTCCGACTTCTCCGGCGAGATCGCCGAGATCAACGAGGACGCCGCCAAACTCAAGGTGCTGGTCTCGATCTTCGGCCGCGAGACGCCGGTCGAGGTCGGCTACGACCAGGTCAAGAAGATCTAGGCCCGACGCCGCCGAGACCTCCGAACCGCTACCCTCACCGACCCGCTCATGGCCAAAAAAGTCCTCACCGTCATCAAGCTTCAGATCCAGGCCGCCAACGCCAACCCGGCGCCGCCGGTCGGCCCGGCCCTGGGCCAGCACGGCGTCAACATCATGGACTTCTGCAAAGCGTTCAACGCGCAGACGCAGAACGAAGGCGGGACGATCATCCCGGTCGAAATCACGGTCTACGAGGACCGCTCCTTCACCTTCGTCACCAAGACGCCGCCGGCCGCGGTGCTGATCAAGGAAGCGATCCGCATCCCGAAGGGCTCCGGCGAGCCCCACGTCAACAAGGTCGGGACGATCTCCCAGGACCAGATCCGCGAGATCGCCGAACGGAAGATGCCCGACCTCAACGCCAACGACATCGACGCCGCCTCGAAGATCATCGCCGGCACCGCCCGCTCGATGGGCGTCGACGTCGCCTAGGAGCCCAAATTGGCCCACGGCAAGCGATACCGCCAGCAGTACCAGAAGGTCCAGCGCGATCAGGCCTATCCGCCGGCCGAGGCGGTCGGCCTGATCAAAGAGACGGCGAGCGCCAAGTTCGACGAGACCGTCGAGGTCCACGTGCTGCTCGGCGTCAACGTCCGCCACGCCGACGAACAGCTGCGCGGCACCCTGGCGCTGCCGCACGGGCTCGGCAAAGACGTGACCGTCGCCGTCTTCGCCCAGGGTCAGCAGGCGCGCGACGCCGAGGCTGCCGGTGCCGACTTCGTCGGCGGCCAGGACCTGGCCGAGAAAGTGCAGGAGGGTTGGACCGACTTCGACGTGGCGATCGCGACCCCGGAGATGATGCCGGTGGTCGGCCAGCTCGGCCGCATCCTCGGGCCGCAGGGCAAGATGCCGAACCCCAAAGTCGGCACCGTCACCGAGGACGTCGAGAGAGCCGTCGGCGACTCGAAGTCGGGCAAAGTCGAATACCGCACCGACCGGCAGGCGATCGTCCACCTGGCGATCGGCAAGGCGGGCTTCGAGCCGCAGAAACTTCTCGACAACTACGAGGCGGTGCTCGACGAGATCGTCCGCGCCAAGCCGGCCGGCGCCAAAGGCAAATACCTGCGCTCGGTCACCCTGGCGACGACGATGGGCCCCGGGATCCGCGTCGACACCGGCAAAGCCACCGACCGCGACGCTCCCGCAGCTAGCGCTGAGCCAGCACCGGCTGAGTCAGAGCCCGTTCCCGCCTAAAGCGGTCGACAGGGAGCGGGGCGTCCCTCCCGAAAACACTCAAGCGGAGCCGCAGGCGGAGCGTTTTCGGGAGGGACGCCCCGCTCCCCAATCGGATGCTCTATATTGCGTCGCCGCTTGACCCCAGACCACCGGCGGGGAAGCGCCCGTAAGCCCGGTGCAGGACGAGACAATGAACCGCGACGAAAAGTCAGCCGCCATTCAAGAGATCGCCGCCCAGATCGAGGGGGCGGAAGCGATCTTCGCCGTCGACTACCGCGGCATCAGCGTCTCCCAGGCCGCCGAGCTGCGCGCGAGACTGCGTGAGGCCGACGCCAGCTTCCGGGTCGTCAAAAACCGGCTGACGAAAATAGCCGCCGACCAGGTCGGCGAGGCGCGGCTGCCGGAGCTGCTCAGCGGCCCGACCGCCCTCACCTTCGTCCGCGGCGACACCGCCCAGGCGGCGAAGGCGATCACGACCTTCAACAAAGAGCACGACGTCCTCACCTACAAGGGCGGCTTCATGGAGGCGACCTCGCTCGACGCGGACGCCTTCAAATCGATCGCCCTCCTGCCCACCCGCGAGGTCCTCAACGCCCAGTTCGCCGGCGTCGTCGCCAGCCCGTTGACCGGCCTGGTCCGCGGCCTCGGCTCGCTGATCGGAGGCCTCGCCCTGCAGCTCGGCCAGATCGCCGAGCAGGGCCTGGTGACCGGCGAGGCGCCCCCGGCCGCCGCAGAGTCCGCTCCGGCCGAGGACGAGGCGCCGGCCGAGGAGGCGAAAGCCGAGGAGGCCGCCCCGGCTGAGGACGAGATTCCAGACGAGGAGGCCAAAGCCGAGGAGGCCGCGGGTGACGAGTCCGCGGAGCCGGAGGCCGAGGCGCCCGCCGAGGAGCCGCCGGCGGCCGAGGCCGAGACTGCCGAGGAGGCTCCAGCCGAGGAGGAGCCGCCGGCCGAGGAGGCCGACGCCGAGGAGGCCGCTGGCGATGAGCCGGCCGAGCCCGAGCCCGAGGCCGAGGGCGCCGACGACACTGACAAAGATTCAAACGAGGAAGAGGGGTAGCACCTGATGGCAACCAAAACTTCAACCGAGGACTGGATCGAGGAGCTGAAAGGCATCTCGGTGCTCGAGCTCTCCGAGCGGATCAAAGCGCTCGAGGAGGAGTTCGGCGTCTCGGCGACCGCGGTCGCCGCGGCCGCTCCGGCAGCTGCCGGCGCCGGTGGCGCCGAGGCCGGCGGAGGCGAGGAAGAGTCCTCCACGGTCGACGTCGTGATCACCGAGGTCGGCGGCCAGAAAGTGCCGGTCATCAAAGTCGTCCGCAACGCGACCGGGCTGGGCCTGAAAGAGGCCAAGGCCGTCGTCGACGCTGCTCCGGGCCCTGTCAAAGAGGGCGTCGAGCGTGAGGAGGGCGAGAAACTCAAAGCCGAGCTCGAGGAGGCCGGCGCCACGGTCGAGCTGAAATAGCTCGCGCCGGGCACCGAGTTCCACTCGCGCTAAGCTGTTCTCCCCTGGACCCGCTCGGGGAGCCGGATTTGGAGCCGAGCGCGCTCGCCTGCTATGTTTCGCGGTCGCGCGCCAACTGTGTGCCCCTGCCCATATTTGCGCTGTATTTACGTCCCTCTGACCGTCCGAGGAGTCGCCGACTTTGGCACGTTCAAACGCTGCCCCTGTAACCCGTAGGAGCTTTTCCCGCCTAGACAACCCGCTCGAGGTCCCACACCTGATCGATATCCAGCGTCGTTCCTTCGAGGAACTGACGGATCCGGTCAACGGTGGGCTGCGCGAGACGATTGACGACATCTCCCCGATCGAGGACTACACGGGGAACCTGCAGATCGTCTTCGGGGCCTTCAAATTCGAGGAGCCGCCGAACACGATCGAAGAGTGTCGCGAGAAGGACATGACCTACTCGCGGCCGCTGACCGCGACGGTTGCCTTCCAGAACAAGGAGACCGGCGAGATCCGCGAGCAGGCCGTCTTCATGGGCGACTTCCCGTGGATGACCGAGCGCGGGACCTTCATCATCAACGGCACCGAGCGCGTCGTCGTCACCCAGCTGGTCCGCTCCCCGGGCGCCTACGTGATGGCCCCGAAGGACCCCGAAAAGCAGGTCTTCATCGCCAACCTGATGCCGGCTCGCGGCTCCTGGTTGGAGCTCGAAGTCGACAAAAAAGGCAAAGTCTTCGTCCGCATCGACCGCAAGCGGAAACTGCCGGTGACGGTGCTGCTGCGGGCGATGGGCTACGTCGAGGACGAGAAATTGCTCGACATGTTCGACAACTCGATCTACCTGCGGCACACGATCGAGGCGGACACCGAGGCGACCCGGACCGAAGAGGGCGCCCTGATCGAGCTGTTCAAAAAGCAGCGGCCGGGCGAGCCGCCGTCGGTCGACGCCGCCCGCGGCCTGCTCGAGCAGCTGTTCTTCGACCCCAAGCGCTACGACCTGACCCGGGTCGGCCGCTACAAGCTGAACGCGCGCCTCGACCTCGACATCGACCTCGAGACCCGCGTGCTCACGCACGACGACATCATCGCCCTGGTCAAGGAGCTGATCTCCCTGCCGAAGCTGCTCGGGATTCCCGAGGAGGTCGACGAGGAGAACCCGATCAAAGACTATGCCGCGGAGGCGCTGACCTATCCGCGCGAGGCGGTCTACGAGCACCTCGACGAGTACGAGCACTTCGGCAACCGGCGCCTGCGCACGGTCGGCGAGCTGATCCAGGAGGCCTTCCGCATCGGCCTCTACCGGATGGAGCGCGTCGTCCGCGAGCGCCTCACCACCGAGGACTCGGACGCGATCACGCCGCAGACGATCATCAACATCCGCCCGGTCGTGGCGGCGATGAAAGAGTTCTTCGGCTCCTCGCAGCTGTCGCAGTTCATGGACCAGACCAACAGCCTCTCCGGGCTCACGCACCGGCGCCGGCTCTCGGCGCTCGGCGCCGGCGGCCTGACCCGTGAGCGGGCCCCGATCGAGGTCCGCGACGTGCACCCGACCCACTACGGCCGGATGTGCCCGATCGAGACGCCGGAGGGTCCGAACATCGGCCTGATGGGCTCGCTCGCCTCCTACGCCGAAGTCTCCGAGCATGGCTTCGTCACCACCCCGTACCGGGTCGTGACCGACGGCGTCGTCACCGAGGAGATCGTCCACCTCGACGCGACCCAGGACGAGGACAAGGTGATCGCCCAGGCGAACTCCGAGCTCGACGAGAAATCCCGCAAGCTCAAGGGCCCGCAGGTGCTGGTCCGCGCCGGCGAGCAGGAGTACGCGACCGCGGCTCCCAAGGAAGTCGACCTGATGGACGTCTCGCCGTCGCAGATCTGGTCGGTGGCGACCTCGCTGATCCCGTTCCTCGAGCACGACGACGCCAACCGGGCGCTGATGGGCTCGAACATGCAGCGCCAGGCGGTGCCGCTGTTGAAACCGGACCCGCCGCTGATCGGCACCGGCATGGAGCGGCGCGCCGCGATCGACACCGGCGACGTAGTCCTCGCCGACAACGATGGCGAGGTGAGCCACGTCGACGCCAAGAAGATCGTCGTCAGCCACGGCTCGAAAACCGACGAGTATCCCCTGCACAAGTTCATGCGTTCGAACCAGGGGACGATCATCCACCAGCGCCCGATCGTCAATCCAGGCCAGGCGGTGAAGGCCGGCGACGTGCTCGCCGACGGCTCTTCCACCGGTGGTGGCGAGATCGCCCTCGGCAAGAACTGCCTGGTCGCCTTCATGTCCTGGGAGGGCTACAACTTCGAGGACGCGATCATCCTCTCCGAGCGCCTGGTCAAGGACGACGAACTCACCTCGATCCACATCGAGGAGTACGAGGTCGACGCCCGCACGACCAAGCTCGGCGACGAGGAGATCACCCGCGACATCCCGAACCGCAGCGAGGAGAGCCTGCGCAACCTCGACGAGCGCGGCATCGTCCGCGTCGGCGCCGAGGTCGTGTCCGGCGACCTGCTGGTCGGCAAGGTGACGCCGAAGGGCGAGACCGAGCTGACCGCCGAGGAGAAGCTGATCCGCGCGATCTTCAAGGAGAAGGCGCGCGAGGTCCGCGACACCTCGCTGAAAGTGCCGCACGGCGAGGGCGGGGTCGTGATCGAGGTGCTGACCTTCTCGCGTGACAACGGCGACGACCTGCCGCCCGGCGTCAACGACCTGGTCCGCGTCTACGTCGCGACCAAGCGCAAGATCGCCGAGGGCGACAAGCTCGCCGGCCGCCACGGGAACAAGGGTGTGATCTCGAAGATCGTGCCCGAGGAGGACATGCCGCACCTGGCCGACGGGACCCCCGTCGACGTCATCCTCAACCCGCTCGGCGTGCCGAGCCGGATGAACATCGGCCAGATCCTCGAGACCCACCTCGGGTGGGTCGCGGCGAACGGCTGGTACGACGACAGCTCCGAGGCCTACAAGCAGGCCCACTCCGACCAGGGTGACGGCCGCGTCTACGTGGCCACCCAGGTCTTCGACGGCGCCACCGTCGAGGACGTCGACAATGCCCTGGTCAGCTGGCAGCGGGAGAACGAAGATCGCGGCATCGACATCGGCGTCGACCTCAACGGCCGCGAGGGCGCCAAGGCGTCCGGCACCACGCAGCTGTACAACGGCCGCACCGGCGAGCCCTACGAGGGCAAGGTCACGGTCGGCTACATGTACATCCTCAAGCTGCTGCACCTGGTCGACGACAAGATCCACGCCCGCTCGACCGGTCCGTACTCGCTCGTCACCCAGCAGCCGCTGGGCGGCAAGGCGCAGTTCGGCGGCCAGCGCTTCGGCGAGATGGAGGTCTGGGCGCTGGAGGCCTACGGCGCGGCGTACACGCTGCAGGAGATGCTGACGGTCAAGTCCGACGACACGGTCGGGCGGGTCAAGGCCTACGAGGCGATCGTCAAGGGCGAGAACATCCCCGAGCCCTCGATCCCGGAGTCCTTCAAAGTCCTTTTGAAGGAGATCCAGAGCCTCTCGCTCGACGCCAACGTGGTCTCCGAGGGGACCGACGTCGAAATCTCCGACGAGGAGGACGACCTCCTGAAAGCGGCGGAGGAGCTGGGCATGGACCTGACCGGGGTCCGCGCCGACGGCGCCGATGGCAATGGCCTGAGCCAACCCGAAGCCGCCGACGAGCAAGAGGAGCAAGTCGTCGCCGAGGGCGAGGCGGGAACTGATGATGGTGCCGGAGCGGCCCAAGAGGCCGACCCCGGCTGAGGTGGAGGACTGATGATCGACATCAACAATTTTGACGCGATCGAGATCGGGCTCGCGTCCTCGAAAAAGATCCGCTCCTGGAGTTGGGGCGAGGTCACCAAGCCCGAGACGATCAACTACCGCACGCTGAAGCCGGAGAAAGACGGCCTCTTCTGCGAGCGCATCTTCGGTCCGACCAAGGACTGGGAGTGCTACTGCGGCAAGTACAAGCGCGTCCGCTACAAGGGCATCGTCTGCGAGCGCTGCGGCGTCGAGGTGACCCGCTCCAAGGTCCGCCGCGAGCGGATGGGGCACGTCGACCTGGCCTCGCCGGTCTCCCACATCTGGTTCTTCAAGGGAGTCCCGAGCCGGATCGGCTACCTGATCGACATGGCTCCCAAAGAGCTGGAGAAGGTCCTCTACTTCGCCGCCTCGATGATCACCTGGGTCGACGAGGAGGCGCGCGACAAGGACATCGGGAAACTCGAGAAAGAGGTCAAAAAAGTCGTCGACTCCTACGAGTCGGAACGGCAGAAACGGACGCAGGAGCTGAACGAGTCGCTCGAGCGCCGGATCGCCTACCTCGAGACCGGTGAGCAGTCGAAATTCGATGACGAGGACCACATCTGGGCCGACTCGCTGAAACTGACGACGGCCCAGCTGCGCAAGCTCAAAGACGACGAACGCGGCAAAATGCTGAAAGAACTGCGCAAACAGTTCGACGCGGAGATCGCCGACACCGAGGCCTACCTGGAGGAGGCCGGTGAGCGGATGCAGGAAGTCTGGAAGATCTTCACGGAGATGAAGCCGAAGGACGTCATCAACGACGAGACGGTCTTCCGTGAGCTCAAGGACCGCTTCGGCTCGCCGTTCGGCTGGGGCGAGTACTTCCGCGGCGGCATGGGTGCCGAAGCGGTGCGCGACCTGCTCGAACAGGTCGACCTGGCGGCCGACTGCGAGGAACTCGAGCAGATCATCAACACCTCCAAAGGCCAGAAACAGGCCCGCGCGGTGAAGCGGCTGAAAGTCGCCTCGGCCTTCCTCAACTCCGACAACAAGCCGGAGTGGATGATCCTCGACGCGGTGCCGGTGATCCCGCCGGAGCTGCGGCCGATGGTCCAGCTCGACGGCGGCCGCTTCGCGACCTCCGACCTGAACGACCTCTACCGGCGCGTGATCAACCGCAACAACCGCCTCAAAAGGCTGCTCGACCTCGGCGCTCCCGAGATCATCGTCAACAACGAGAAGCGGATGCTGCAGGAGGCGGTCGACGCGCTGTTCGACAACGGCCGCCGCGGCCGCCCGGTGACGGGCCCCGGCAACCGTCCGCTGAAGTCGCTGTCCGACATGCTGAAGGGCAAGCAGGGCCGCTTCCGGCAGAACCTGCTCGGCAAGCGCGTCGACTACTCCGGCCGCTCGGTGATCGTCTCCGGCCCGAGCCTGCGGCTGCACCAGTGCGGGCTGCCGAAGCAGATGGCGCTGGAGCTCTTCAAGCCGTTCATCATGGCCCAGCTCGTCGAGCGCAAAGCCGTGCAGAACATCAAGGCGGCGAAGAAGATGGTCGAGTCGATGATCCCGGAGGTCTGGGACGTGCTCGAGGAAGTCATCCACGAACACCCCGTCCTGCTGAACCGGGCGCCGACCCTGCACCGCCTCGGCATCCAGGCCTTCGAACCGGTTCTGGTCGAGGGCAAGGCGATCCAGGTCCACCCGCTCGTCTGCTCGGCCTTCAACGCCGACTTCGACGGCGACCAGATGGCGGTCCACGTGCCGCTCTCCTCCGAGGCCCAGGCCGAGGCGCGGATCCTGATGCTGTCGGCGAACAACATCCTCTCCCCGGCCCACGGGGCGCCGCTGGCGACCCCGAGCCAGGACATGGTGCTCGGCATCTACTACCTGACCTACGGTCTGGACGAGACGGAGCTGAAAGCGCGCGAAGAGGAGCTCTACCAGGGCAAGGGCCGCAACGGCTCGGGCCCGGTGAAGACGTTCCGGTCCTCGCAGGAGGCCGAGCTCGTCTACGAGAACGGCGGCTGCAAGCTGCAGGATCAGGCCGAGTACCGGCGCGCCGGTCGCGGCCACTTCCTGACCACGGTCGGGCGGATCATCTTCAACGAGAAGATCGAGCGCGCCCTGGCCGAGGCGCTCGAAGACGACTTCGACCCCAGCTCGTTCCAGTTCAAGAACTTCTCGTTGAAGAAGAAGGACATCAACGAAATGGTCTCGGGCATGGTCGAGGCGTACGGCGCCCCGGCGGTCTCGCAGGTGCTCGACGCCTTCAAGGACATCGGCTTCCAGTACGCGAGCCGGGCCGGCATCACGGTCTCCAAGAACAACGTCGTCTCACCGCCGGAGAAGCCCGAAATCCTCGAGCGCTACGAGCAGGAGACGGCCGCCATCCAAGCCCAGTACGACGAAGGCTATATCACCGCCGAGGAGCGTCACGAGGCTGTCACGGCGCACTGGAACCGGGCGACCGACGAGGTCGCGCAGGCGATGGAGGACAACCTCGACGAGCTCAACCCCATCTTCATGATGGCCAACTCGGGGGCGCGCGGATCGTTCAAACAGATCCGCCAGCTGGCCGGGATGCGCGGCCTGATGGCCAACCCGAAAGGGGAGATCATCGAGCGGCCGATCAAGGCCAACTTCATGGAGGGGCTCTCGGTCCTGGAGTACTTCATCTCCACCCACGGCGCCCGAAAGGGACTCGCCGACACGGCGCTGCGGACGGCCGACTCCGGCTACCTGACCCGCCGCCTGGTCGACGTCGCCCAGGACGTGATCGTGCGCCAGGAGGACTGCAAGACCAAAGACCACATCGAGATGCCGCTCCACAAGGAGGACGGCAGCCTCAACGAGAACCTCTACGGCCGCCTCGCGGCGAAGAAGCTCGAGACCAAACGCGGTCGCGAGCTGCTGAAGCGCAACCAGGAGATCACCGCGGCCGACGTCGATGAGATCGCCGAGGCCTTCGGCGACGAGGAGGGGGTCGCGATCCCGGTCCGCTCGGCGCTCAAGTGCGAGGCCGAGACCGGCGTCTGCCGGGCTTGTTACGGCGTCGCCCCGGCGACCGGGTTCACGGTCGACATCGGCGACGCGGTCGGGATCATCGCCGCTCAGTCGATCGGCGAGCCGGGCACCCAGCTGACCATGCGCACCTTCCACACCGGAGGCGTCGCCGGCCAGGACATCACCCAGGGTCTGCCGCGGATCGTCGAGCTCTTCGAGGCTCGTAAACCGAAGGGCCTGGCGCAGATGGCCGAGGCCGCCGGCAAGGTCGGGATCGAAGAGACCGACAAAGCGCTGAAAGTGATCGTCACCGAGTCGAGCGGCGAGGAGCACACCTACACGTTCCCGCTGCGGACCCGCCTGCACGTCGCCGACGGCGAGAAGGTCGAGGTCGGTCAGCAGTTGAACGAAGGCTCGCTCTACCCGGCCGACCTGCTGGCGATCCGCGGGCGCACGGCGACCGAGCTGTACCTGGTCGCCGAGGTGCAGAAGGTCTACCGCGCCCAGGGCGTCGACATCAACGACAAGCACATCGAGCTGATCGCCCGGCAGATGCTGAAGAAGGTGCGGATCGAGACCAAGGGCTCGACCAGCCTGCTTCCGGGTCAGCTGGAGGATCGTGGCGCTCTCAAACGGCTCAACAAGAAGACCAAAGAAGAGGGCGGGACGCCGGCCAAAGCCGAGGAGGTGATCCTCGGGATCACCAAGGCATCGCTGGCGACCGAGTCGTTCCTCTCCGCCGCCTCCTTCCAGGAGACGACGAAGGTCCTCACCGACGCCGCCCTCGAGGGCAAACGCGACCGCCTCGTGGGCCTGAAGGAGAACGTCATCATCGGCAAGCTGATCCCCGCTGCCACCGGGCTCAAGCACTACCGGACGGTGGCGATCGAGCCGGCCGTGACGATCGAGCCGCCGAGCGACGAGGACCTGCTCGAGGAAGACGAGCTGGCCGCCGAGCTGGGCGTCGACGGGGTCGACACCCCGGTCGAGGGCTTCGGCCTCTCCTTCGCCGAGGAGCTCGAGGAGCTGGCCCAGGAGATCGAGTCGACCTCCGAGGAGTCGAACAAATAGCCAGATTTTTCGGGGGCCGTGTTTGGCCCCTCGAGTACTGGGTATCTTCACTTCTGCCTGAGATTGCGAGTCATGCGGAACGACCGGGGCCAACGCCCCGGTCGTTCCGCGTCTAGGCCCGGTTTCGCGCCCCGAAGCCGTTCGGCGCCCTGAGGTCTCCGCGTCGAGTCGTCGCGCGCCCGTTAGCCGGCATGCGCATCGAGGTTGCCGTTTGCCGCCATATACGCGGAAAAACGCAACCTCGACGGAGCCGCACCGCACAGAACCGGCCGTCAACACGCACCGCCCCTCTGGCCACCCAGCCAGTCGGGTACATTCCCGCCCATGTCCTCGGGGGAGAAGGTGTGCGTGATCGGGGCCGGCTCCAGCGGCATCGTCGCGGCGCAGGTGCTCGGCGCCCGCGGCATCCCCTACGACTGCTTCGAGAAGGGGTCGGCGATCGGCGGCAACTGGCGCTACGAAAACGACAACGGGATGTCGTCGGCCTACCGCTCGCTGCACATCAACACTTCGCGGCGGGTGATGGCCTACAGCACGCTGCCGATGCCCGATCACTTCCCGGACTACCCCGACCACTTCCAGATGGCGGCCTACTTCGACGAATTCGTCGACCACTTCGGGCTGCGCGAGAGGATCCGCTTCCAGACCGAGGTGAAGCGGGCCGAGCCGGTCGACGGCGGCGCCGGCGGCTGGGACGTCACCGTGGCCGGGCCGGAGGGGGAGGAGACCAACCGCTACCGGGCCGTGCTGGTCGCCAACGGCCACCACTGGGACCCGCGCTGGCCGGAGCCGGCCTTCCCCGGCGCCGAGGAGTTCGAGGGGCAGCAGATCCACGTCCACCACTACCGCGAGGCCGACGTGCTGCGCGGCAAGCGGGTGCTGGTGCTCGGCCTCGGCAACTCCGCCACCGACGTTGCCGTCGAGTCCTCGCGGATCGCCGAGGAGACGTTCATCGCGACCCGCCGCGGCGCCTGGGTGCTGCCCAAGTACATCAACGGCAAGCCGATCGACGAGACGCTCAACCCGATCACCGGCCTGGCGCCGATCCCGCTGCAGCGCTTCTTCACCATGCGGATGCTCGACGTCGCCGTCGGCAAGCCCGAGACCTACGGCCTGCCGAAGCCCGACCACAAGCTGTTCGAGGCGCACCCGACCGTCTCCTCGGAGCTGCTGCCGCGGCTCGGCCACGGCGACATCACCGCGAAGCCGAACATCGAGCGCTACGACGGCGGCCGCACGGTCCGCTTCGTCGACGGCAGCCGCGAGGAGATCGACCTGGTCGTCTACTGCACGGGCTACAAGATCACCTTCCCGTTCTTCGACCCCGAGGTCTTCTCGGCCCCCGACAACAAGCTGCCGCTCTACCGGCGCGTGGTCTCGGTCGACCGTCCCGGCCTCTTCCTGGTCGGCTTCATCCAGCCGCTGGGGCCGATCATGCCGCTCGCCGAGGCGCAGTGCGAGTGGATCGCCGACCTGCTCGGCGGCCGCGCCGCGCTACCGAGCGAAGCGGAGATGCGGCGCGACATCGAGGCCGAGGAAGGGCGCCAGCGCAAGCGCTTCGTGGCCTCTAAGCGTCATACGGTCGAGGTCGACTTCTATCCCTATCTGCGTGAGATCCGGCGCGAGCGAAAGCGGGCTGCGGCGCCGGCTTGACCCGGGTGCGGCCGCCCGGCGGGCAGGGCGGCGCCTCGACCGCGGCGCCGCCGCCGTGAGGCCCGCGGCGCGGGCCACGAGGCAGCTTCGGCCGCGGCCGGCGCCGCCGCTTGAAGCCGCCGCCGTCGACCTCGGGCTCTTCCTCCACCTCCGGTTCCTTGCTGGCCCACCAGACCAGCCAGAGCGAGTAGGCGACTGGAATCTTCAGCACCAGGGCCAGGAAGAGGATGGGCCACAACCCGGTCACCGCGCCAGTGTACGCCGTCGGCTTCGGGGCGTAGCCGGTCGGCGTGCCTCGGGTCTCGAGACAGGGGTCTCCGGGAGGGCGGGTGGGGGTCGGGGGACCCTCCTCTCTCGGTCTGTCGTCGATCGGAGTAAGCAAGCTTCGCCCGGACCGCTGTTCTCCTCAACCGCAAAACGTTCGGAGGGTCCCCCGACCCCCACCCGCACGAAGCAACAAGCTCAAGACAGAGGGACGGGGCTTCAAACGCAAACGCCCGCAGCTTCTCTCGTTAGCTGCGAGACGTGGCGTGGATTTCCAGCGATTCGGGCGAGCGTCGGTCCCTCCCGGACACCAAGAAACAACGAAGTGCGTTTCTGTCCGGGGGAGGGACCCTGAGTCCCCAGCAACCGTCCCCCACCTCGAAACCGCGAGCTACTTGTCCAGGCCCTCGGCCCAGGCCAGCAGCGCCTCGGTTTCGGTCTCCTGCAGCCCCGTCGCCGACTCGGTCGGCATCAGCAGGGTCGGCTCCGGCCGCTCGCGCGCCCACTCGTAACAGCTCTCGTCGAGGTTGTCGTCGAGCCAGGCCAGCGACCGGCCGCGGCAGTGCTCCTCCAGCGGCCCCAGCTTCCAGTGGGCGGAGCCGAAGCGGGCGTTGCCGTCGAAGGTCAGGTGCGGCAGCTCCGGCAGCCCGAGCATCGCCGGCAGGTAGTAGTTCGCTTTGTCCTCCCAGCCGGTTGCCCAGATCAGCTCGAAGCGCTCGGCCAGCCGCACCAGCCGGCCGCCGGCGTGCAGCGAGATGCAGTGGACGACGCCGTCGATCAGCTCGAAGCGGGCGTCGTCGGCGGCCGGCGGCTGCTCGAAGCCGAAGATCGAGATCACCCCGTCGACGTCGACCGCGAGGATCGGCCGGCTCATGGTCGGTCCGGGCGGGCCGCGACTACCAGCGGTAGTGGGCGAACGCCTTGTTCGCCTGCGCCATGCGGTAGATGTCGTCCTTCCGCTTCCAGGCGCTGCCCTGCTGCTGGTTGGCGTCGAGGATCTCGCTGGCGAGCCTCTCAGCCATCGAGTACTCGCGACGGGCGCGAGCGAACTGGACGAGCCAGCGGACGGCGAGCGTGCGGGCGCGGCGCGCCGGCACCTCGACGGGCACCTGGTAGGTGGCGCCGCCGACCCGGCGGGAGCGGACCTCGAGCACCGGGGTCAGCTGTTTGACCGCCGCTTCGAGCACCTCGACCGGGTCTTCGCCGGACCGCTCGCCGACGATCGCCAGCGAGTCGTAGACGATCCGCTCGGCGAGCGACTTCTTGCCGTCGCTCATCACCTTGTTGATCAGCTGCTGGACGAGCCGGTTGCGATGCTGCGCATCGGGCTCGATCGGCCGGATCTGGGCGGCGGAACGGCGCGGCATCAGGAAGCTTTGACCCCGTAGCGCGAGCGCGCCTGCTTGCGGTCGGAGACGCCGGCGGCGTCGAGGGTGCCGCGGACGACCTTGTAGCGGACGCCCGGCAGATCCTTGACTCGACCACCCCTGATCAGGACCACCGAGTGCTCCTGCAGGTTGTGCCCCTCGCCGGGGATGTAGGTGGTGACCTCCATGCCGTTGGTCAGCCGCACACGAGCGATCTTGCGCAGTGCCGAGTTCGGCTTCTTCGGCGTCACCGTCGCCACGCGGGTGCAGACGCCGCGCCGCTGCGGAGCGGCTACGCGCTTCTTGCGACCTTGGCCGGACTTGAGTCCGGGCGTCGTGGTCTTCTTCTTCGGGCGCTTGCGGCCCTTCCTGACGAGCTGATTCGTATTCGGCACGGCCGCGCATAGTAGAGCACTCCGGCGCTCGCCAGCCCCGCGGCCGCCGCCAGCTCTGCATAGAAGCCGTCATCGAGCACCGCTTCGGCCCCGGCGAAGCGCGAGGTCACCGACCCCGCGTCGAGGCCGGCGGGCCGGTCGACGAGCAGGATCACGGCCAGCGCCACCAGCCCCAGCGCCGCCACCAGGAGGCCCAGCCGCGGCCGCGCCCGCCTGGTCCCGGCGAGGACGCCGAGGCAGCCCGCGATCAGCGCCAGCGGGATCAGCAGGTAGTGGTGCGCCTGGCCGGCGGTCTTCACCGCGACCGCCGGCGGCTGGGCGAAGTCCGGCAGGCCCGCGTAGGCGGTGCCGCCGATCTCGACCCCGCGGTAGTCGATGAACTGCGAGACGACCAGCGCCGCCGCGGCGCCGACGATCGCCGCCGCCAGCGCCCGCCGCGGCGTCACCACCGCGCTCAGCGCGGTCGCCGCCCGCACCGCCAGGCGGGCCGCCGCCCGCAGCGCCCGCTCGGCCAGTGCCAGGCCTCCGAACAGCAGCGCCAGCGCCCGCCGCCCGAGCAACAGCAGGAAGGCGAGCACCGCGAGCGCCGCCGCGCGGGCCGGCCGCAGGACCGGCGCCGCCGCCCGCGCGCCTCGGCGCAGGGGCGGATAGGCGCGCTCCAGAGCGCGGTTTCCGGCCCGGTCGAGCCGCCGCGACATGCTCGCCGCGGCCGCCCCGACGCGCCGCCGGGGCGCTGCTATCATCGACCGTCGCTCAGGCAGTTTGCGAGCAGTACGCTTTACCGGGGCCCGTTGGGCCCCCTTTTTGCGCGGGTTGCGCCCGACGCGCCTGCCGCGCCGGGAGCGCCGGTCACCGCCCTCAGCGGGCTTGCGTTCCCGACTCATTCTGAATCGAACCCGAGAGACTTCAAGACAAGAACCATGCCACGCAGCTTCCCCCTCGATAAGACCCGCAACATCGGGATCATGGCGCACATCGACGCCGGCAAGACGACGACGACCGAGCGCATCCTCTACTACACCGGCCGCACCCACAAAATGGGCGAGGTCCACGAGGGCGCCGCCGTGATGGACTGGATGGAGCAGGAGCAGGAGCGCGGGATCACGATCACCTCCGCCGCTACCGCCTGCGAGTGGAAGGACCACCGGATCAACATCATCGACACGCCCGGTCACGTCGACTTCACGGTCGAGGTCGAGCGCTCGCTGCGCGTGCTCGACGGCGCGATCGCCGTCTTCGACGCCGTCGCCGGCGTCGAGCCGCAGTCGGAGACGGTCTGGCGCCAGGCCGACAAGTACGGGGTGCCGCGCTTCGCCTACATCAACAAGATGGACCGCACCGGCGCCGACTTCTTCTACTCGGTGCAGACGATGAAAGATCGGCTCGGCGCCAACGCCTTGCCGATCCAGCTGCCGATCGGCGCCGAGGAAGACTTCAAGGGCGTCGTCGACCTGGTGCGGATGAAAGGGCTGGTCTGGACCGACGAGCTCGGCGCCGCCTATGAGACGGTCGAGATCCCGGCGGACCTCCAGGAGCAGGCCGAGGAATACCGCACCGCCCTGATCGAAGCCTGCGCCGACCACGACGAAGACCTGATGGAAGCCTTCCTCGGCGAAGAAGAGATCTCCGTCGAGAAGCTGATCGCCGCCCTGCACAGGGCGACGCTGGCGACCCAGGTGACGCCGGTCCTCTGCGGCACCTCGTTCAAGAACAAGGGCGTCCAGCCGCTGCTCGACTCGATCATCGAGCTGCTGCCCTCGCCGCTCGAGGTGCCGCCGGTCACCGGCGTCATCGCCGCCGGCAAAGGTCAGAGCGAGGACAGCGAGGGCGAGCGCCCCGCCGACGACGATGGCCCCTTCGCCGCGCTCGCCTTCAAGGTCATGACCGACCCCTACGTCGGCAAGCTCACCTACTTCCGCGTCTACTCCGGCAAGCTGGAGAAAGGCGGCCGCGTCCTCAACGTGAAAACCGGCCGCACCGAGCGGATCGGCCGGCTGCTGATGATGCACGCCAACTCGCGCGAGGAGATCGACGAGGTTTACTCCGGCGACATCGCCGCCGGCGTCGGCCTCAAGGAAACCGGGACCGGCGACACCCTCGCCGCCCCCGACGCGCCGATCGCGCTGGAGTCGATCGAATTCCCGGAGACCGTGATCGCGGTCGCGATCGAGCCGAAAACGAAAGCCGACCAGGAGAAGATGGGCAACGCCCTGGCCCGGCTCGGCGAGGAGGACCCGACCTTCCGGATCGAATCCGACGAGGAAACCGGCCAGACCCTGATCCACGGGATGGGCGAGCTCCACCTCGAGGTGATCGTCGACCGGATGCTGCGCGAGTTCAAAGTCGACGCCAACGTCGGCAAGCCACAGGTCGCCTACCGGGAGACGATTCGCAAGCGGGTCGACAAGGTCGTCGCCCGCTTCGTCCGCCAGACCGGCGGCCGCGGCCAGTTCGGCCACGTCGTCATCAACCTCGAGCCGGCGCCCGGCGAGGGCTTCGTCTTCGAGAACAAAATCAAGGGCGGCGTCATCCCCGGCGAATTCATCGGCCCTGCCGAGCAGGGCATGCGGGAGGCGCTGGAGAACGGCGTCAAGGCCGGCTACCCGATGGTCGACGTCAAAGCCGAACTCGTCGACGGCTCCTACCACGACGTCGACTCCTCCGAGATGGCTTTCAAAATCGCCGGCTCGATGGCGATCCAGGAGGGTGCCCGCAAGGCGGACCCGGTCCTGCTCGAGCCGGTGATGGCGGTCGAGGTGGTGACGCCGGAGGATTTCCTCGGCGACGTGATCGGCGACCTCTCGCGGCGGCGCGGCAAAGTCCAGGGCCAGGAGCAGCGTGGCAACGCGCTCGCGGTCCAGGCCTTCGTCCCGCTCGGCGAAATGTTCGGCTACGCAACCGACCTGCGCTCCTCGACCCAGGGCCGCGCCAACTACACGATGCAGTTCGAGCGCTACGAAGAAGTCCCCGGCAACATCGCCGAGGAGATCGTCGAGAGCCGCTCGGGTGAACCGGTGGGGGCTGCGTAGCGGCCGACCCGGTCCCCACCAAGACCCACCAATAGGCCGAAGCGACAGCGAGCGGCGCACCTGGCTATATTTCCCAGGTTCGCCCGCAAGCAGGGCAGACCACCCTGCCACGCAGAGCCACCCACCACTGAAGCACCCAGACCAGACAGAACACAACCAACTTTCGAAAGGCGAAACGGAAAGAGATGGCTAAGGAGAAATTCGAGCGCGATAAGCCGCATGTGAACGTCGGCACCATCGGTCACATCGACCATGGGAAGACGACGCTGACGGCCGCGATCACCAAAACCCTCTCCACCGTGGGCGGCGCGGAGGCTCAGAGCTTCGAGGAGATCGACAACGCTCCGGAGGAGAAGGAGCGCGGGATCACGATCGCCACCTCGCACGTCGAGTACCAGACCGAGAACCGGCACTACGCCCACGTCGACTGCCCGGGCCACGCCGATTACGTGAAGAACATGATCACCGGCGCCGCTCAGATGGACGGCGCGATCCTGGTCGTCTCGGCGGCCGACGGCGTCATGCCGCAGACCCGCGAGCACATCCTGCTGGCGCGCCAGGTGAACGTCCCGCACGTCGTCGTCTTCCTCAACAAGATCGACCAGGTCGATGACGACGAGCTGGTCGAGCTGGTCGAAGAGGAGGTCAAGGACCTGCTCAACGAATACGACTTCCCGGGCGAAGAGACGCCGATCATCAAAGGCTCGGCGCTGAAGGCGCTGGAAGGCGACGAGGACGCGCAGAAAGCCGTCTTCGAGCTGGCCGCGGCGCTCGACTCCTACATCCCGGAGCCGGTCCGCGAGCTCGACAAGCCTTTCCTGATGCCGATCGAGGACATCTTCTCGATCACCGGCCGCGGCACCGTCGCGACCGGTCGCGTCGAGCAGGGCATCGTCAACACCGGCGACGAGGTCGAAATCGTCGGCATCCACCCGGAGACGAGCAAAACCACCGTCACCGGCGTCGAGATGTTCCGCAAGATCCTCGACCAGGGTCAGGCGGGCGACAACATCGGCGCCCTCCTCCGCGGCACCAAGCGCGAGGAGATCGAGCGCGGCCAGGTTCTCTGCAAGCCGGGCTCGATCACGCCGCACACGAAATTCAAAGCCGAGGTCTACTGCCTGAAAAAGGAGGAGGGTGGTCGCCACACTCCGTTCTTCTCGGGCTACCGGCCTCAGTTCTACTTCCGCACCACCGACGTGACCGGGATCGCCAACCTCCCCGAGGGGACGGAGATGGTGATGCCGGGTGACAACGTCGAGATGACGATCGAGCTGATCCAGCCGATCGCCATGGATCAGGGCCTGCGGTTCGCCATCCGCGAGGGTGGCCGCACCGTCGGCTCGGGGGTCGTCGCCGAGATCGTCGAGTAACGACGCACCCCCGGGGGGCGGGCATCCCGCCCCCTGAGCCGCCTCCGGAAAGAGCCGGGGGCGGGAACAACTGCAAGGACATACGACCGGGGCGGCGCCCCAAACACAGGGGCCCCGCCCTCTTTGCGCGGTAAGGCGAAGAAAGAAAAGACAGAAGAGAAGATCAAGTGGCAGCCATCGCGGCACAGAAAATCCGAATCAGGCTCAAGGCGTACGACCATGACGCCATCGATCGCGCTGCCCGCGAGATCGTCGAGACCGCCGAGCGCACCGGCGCCACCGTCTCCGGCCCGGTGCCGTTGCCGACCGAGAAAAACGTCTACTGCGTGATCCGCTCGCCGTTCAAGGACAAGGACTCGCGCGAGCACTTCGAGATCCGCACCCACAAGCGGCTGATCGACATCCTCCAGCCGTCGCCGAAAACCGTCGACTCGCTGCAGCGCCTCGATTCGCTGCCGGCCGGCGTCGACATCGAGATCCGCCTCTAGGTGACGTGACCGTGTCGGCGATCCTCGGCAAGAAGCTCGGTATGACCCAGGTCTTCCAGGAGGACGGCACGGTGGTCCCGGTGACGGTGATCGAGGCCGGTCCCTGCAAGGTGACCGCGGTCCGCGACGCCGAGCGCGACGGCTACGCCGCCGTCCAGCTCGCCTTCGGCGAGGTCAAGCAGGGCAGGCTCTCGAAGGCCGAGGAAGGCCACCTGAAGAAGGCCAGCGCGCCGCCGATGCGCCACCTGGTCGAGTTCCGCGACGAGGATCTCGGCGGCGGCGGCGAGGGCGACGATGCCGGCGAGGGCCCGAAGGTCGGCGACGACGTCACCGTCGAGGGGTTCGAGGCCGGCCAGAAGGTGAAGGTCGCCGGGATGACGATCGGCAAGGGCTTCCAGGGCGGGATCAAGCGCCACAACTTCAGCCGCGGCCCGGTCAGCCACGGCTCCCACAACGTTCGCGCCCCGGGTTCGATCGGCGCCAGCGCCTTCCCCGCCCGCGTCTTCAAAGGGATGCGGATGCCGGGCCAGATGGGCAACGTGCGGAAAACCCAGCGCGGGCTCGAAATCGCCTCGATCGACGCCGAGCGCAACCTGCTGCTGATCAAGGGCTCGGTCCCCGGCGCCAAGAACTCGATCGTCGAGGTGCGCAGCGATGGCTAGCGCCAAAGCAACCGTGCTCGGCAAATCGAGCAAAGCCGACCTGCCGGAGCTGTTCGCCGAGCCGTTCCACCAGTCGCTGGTGCATGAGGCCGCCCGCGCCGACATGGCGTCGCGCCGCCGCGGCACCGCTTCGACCCTGACCCGCGGCGAGGTCGCCTTCACCACCGCCAAGGCCTGGCGGCAGAAGGGCACCGGCCGCGCCCGCGTCGGCGCGCTCGGCGTCTCCAGCCGTTTCGGCGGCGGTGTCACCTTCGGCCCGAAGCCGCGCCACTACACGGTCAAGGTGAACCGCAAAGCGCGCCGCCGGGCGCTGCGCTCGGCCTTCTCGGTCCACGCCGAGCGCGACTCGGTCGCCGTCCTCGACGCCTCCAGCTTCGACTCTCCCTCGACCAAGACCGCCGCTCAATCGCTCGCGAAATGGGGCGCCAAGGGCCCGATCCTGATCATCCTCACCGCCGAGGAGACCGAGGCGATGAAGAGCTTCCGCAACATCCCCCGCACGACCGTGCTCGAGGTCGGCGCGACCGGCGTCGCCGACGTGATCGGCGCCGCCTCGCTGGTGATCTCCGAGACGGCGCTGAAAGCGCTCGAAGAGCGGCTCGGGGCGAAGGAGGCGAGCGCCTGATGGACGCCCGCACGATCCTCATCCGCCCGGTGATCTCGGAGAAGAGCTACGCGCTGATCGCCGAGGGCAAGTACACCTTCCGCGTCAACGACCGCGCCCACAAGACCCAGGTCGCGCAGGCGGTCGAAGAGGTCTTCGGGGTCGGCGTCGCCCAGGTTCGCACCGCCAAAGTGCGCTCGAAGCCGAAGCGCCGCGGGCTGACCAAAGGCCGCAGCCGAGCCTGGAAGAAGGCGATCGTCCAGCTCCAGCCCGGCGAGCGGATCGAGCTGTTCGAGGGCGGCCAAGCCTAGGAGAGACTGAAAGATGCCGAACCGCAAAACCAAACCGACCAGCCCCGGCCGCCGCTTCGCGACCTACCCGCTGCGCGAGCAGCTGACCGCGAGCGAGCCGGAAAAGAAGCTGACCGAGGGCCTGCGCAAGTCCGGCGGCCGCAACGTCAACGGCCGCGTCACCGCCCGCCACCGCGGCGGCGGTGCCAAGCGGCGCTACCGCAAGATCGACTTCAAGCGGTTGAAGGACGGGGTGCCGGCGAAGGTCGCGACGATCGAGTACGACCCCAACCGCTCCTGCTACATCGCCCTGCTCAAGTACGCCGACGGCGCCAAGAGCTACATCCTCGCGCCGGCCGCGCTGAAAGTCGGCGACATCGTCAACTCGGGCCCCGAGGCCGACATCAAACCGGGCCACGCGATGGCGCTCAGCCAGATGCCGACCGGCACGATCGTCCACAACGTCGAGCTGATCCCCGGCCAGGGCGGCAAGCTCGGCCGCGCCGCCGGGACCGCGATCCAGCTGGTCGCCAAGGAGGGCGAGATGGTGACGCTGCGGCTGCCGTCCTCCGAGATGCGGATGGTCCGCGCCGAGTGCCGCGCCTCGATCGGCGTCCTCTCCAATTCCGAGCACCAGAACCTGAAGGTGGGCAAGGCCGGCCGCAACCGCCACAAGGGTAAGCGGCCGCAGAGCCGCGGCGTCGCGATGAACCCCGTCGACCACCCGCACGGCGGCGGCGAGGCGCACCACACGCCCGGCGGCCACCCGGTCACCCCGTGGGGCAAGCCGACGCTCGGCTACCGGACCCGCAAGAAGGGCAAGTCCTCGAGTCGGTACATCGTCCGCGAACGCCGTCGCGGCAAGAGGAAGGGCGGTCGCTGATGGGTCGTTCGACGAAAAAGGGCCCGTGGGTGGAAGAGCGCCTGATGGGGCGGATCAACGCCCTCAACGAGGCCGGCAAAAAACAGATGACCAAAACCTGGTCGCGAACCTCGACGATCTTCCCCGAGATGGTCGGCCACACGATCGCCGTCCACGACGGCAAAAAACACGTGCCGGTCTTCATCTCCGAGTCGATGGTCGGGCACAAGCTGGGCGAGTTCGCCCCGACCCGAACCTTCCGCTCGCACTCCGGCGGCAAAGACTGATCACAGGCTGAAGACGATGGCTGACGACCACAAAAAATTGGCGAAAGACGAGGCCGCCGTCGAGAAACCGGCGAAAAAAGTCGCCGCGAAAAAAGAGTCGGCGGCCAAAGCCGAGTCGAAAGCCGACGCCAAAGCGGAGGCAAAAAAAGCCGACGCCAAAGCGGAGTCGAAAAAGGCGGCCAAAGCGGAGTCGAAAAAAGACGGCGCCAAAGCTGAGAAAAAAGCCGCCAAAAAAGAGACCAAAGCGGCCAAAAAAGAGGCCAAAGGCAAAGGCGCCGACGGCGAAAAAGCCGTCGCGAAAAAAGAGTCCAAAGGCGCGGGCAAAAAAGCGGGCGCCAAGAAAGAGCCGGCGAAACGCGCCAAACGGGAGTCGCAAACGCCGCCCGTCGTCCGCGCCCGGGCCCGCTACGTGCGCGTCGCCCCGCGCAAGGCGCGGCTGGTCGCCGACCAGGTCCGCGGTCTCCACATCGAGCAGGCGTTGGCGCTGCTGCAGTTCTCGCCCCGCGGCGCCGCCCAGGACATCCAGAAGCTGATCGAGTCCGCCGCCGCCAACGCGGAGAACAACCACGACCTCGTCGGCGACGAGATGCGGATCGCATCGATCACCGTCGACGAGGGCCCGACGCTGCGCCGCTTCCGCCCGCGCGCGCTCGGCCGGGCGACTCCGATCAACAAGCGAACCAGCCACATCGCCGTGGCCCTGACCCCCGCGGAGGACTGAGAGAGACATGGGACAGAAGATCCACCCCGAGGGTTTCCGCGTCGGCTACATCCATGACTGGAAGTCGAACTGGTACGAGGACAAAAACTTCGCCGACGTCCTCCAGGAAGACCTGCAGATCCGCGATCACATCGTCAACAAGCTCTCGCACGCCGGCCTCTCGAACATCACGATCGAGCGCCGCGGCGAGGTTGCGGTCGACATCCACACCGCCCGGCCCGGCATCGTGATCGGCAAATCGGGCTCGGAAGTCGACGCCCTGCGCAAAGAGCTGCACAAGCTCACCGGCAGCCCGGTCAAAGTCAACATCCGCGAGGTCAAACGGCCCGAGCTCGACGCCAAGCTGGTCGCCCAGTCGATCGCCGAGCAGCTGCAGAACCGCGTCGCCTTCCGCCGCGCGATGAAACGCGCCCTGACCTCGGCGATGCGCTCCGGCGCCAAGGGCGTCAAGGTGCAGGTCTCCGGCCGCCTCGGCGGCGCCGAGATGGCCCGCACCGAAAGCTACTCGGACGGCCGCGTGCCGCTGCACACGCTGCGCGCCGACATCGACTACGGCTTCTTCGAGGCCCGCACGACGACCGGCCGGATCGGCGTCAAATGCTGGATCAACAAGGGCGAAGTGATGCCGGAGGGCTTCCGCTCCGACCTCGTCTCCGAGAACGACGCTCCCCCCGCCGGCGGCCGTGGCCGCGACGGCGGCCCGGGTCGCGGACGCGACGGCGGCGGCCGTGGCCGTGAAGGTGGCGGCCGTGGGCGCGACGGCGGTCCCGGCCGCGGCGGCCCAGGTCGCGGCGGGCCGGGCCGTGGTGGTCCGAATCGCGGCGGGCAGCGGGGAGGTGGTCGCTGATGCTGATGCCGAAACGGGTCAAGCACCGCAAACAGATGCGGGGCCGGATGCGCGGCTACACCAAGGGCGGCAGCTCGGTCGCCTTCGGCGAGTACGGGCTGAAGGCGGTCGAGCGTGGCTGGATCACCAACCGCCAGATCGAGGCCGCCCGTGTCGCGATGACCCGCAAGATCAAACGTGGCGGCAAGGTCTGGATCAACATCTTCCCGGACAAGCCGTACACGAAGAAGCCGGCCGAGACCCGGATGGGCTCCGGCAAGGGCAACCCCGAGGGCTGGGTCGCCGTGGTCAAGCCCGGCAAGGTGATGTTCGAGCTCGCCGGCGTTCCCGAGGAGCTGGCTCGCGAAGCGCTGCGCCTGGCCGGCCACAAGCTCCCGGTGAAAACGAAATTCGTGATGCGCGAGGGGGCGGAGAACCAGTGAAGTCCTCCGAGGTGCACAATCTGAAAGACGACGAGCTGGTGGCGAAACTGATCGACGCCAAGCAGGAGGCCTTCAACCTCCGCTTCCGCCACGCCACCGGCGAGCTCGAGAACACCTCCCGCCTGCAGGCGGCCAAGCGCGACATCGCGCGGCTGCTGACCGTGGCCGGCGAGCGTGGGATTGACGTGGAGAAAGAGACGCGACGGATATGAGCGACGAGGCGAACGAGAAAACCGAGGAGACGACCGAGCAGCCGCAGGCCGAGGCCGAGGCGCCGGTCGAGGAGACCCCTGCCGAGGAGGCCCCCGAGGCCGCCGCGGATGAGGCTGCGCCGGTCGAGGCTGCCGCCGCCGAGGCGGCGCCTGCCGAGCCCGACCCGCTCGACGAGCTGCCCTGGAAGGAGCGCCGGCGGATCCTGCGCTCGCGCGAGCCGCACGAGGCCGGGCCCCAGCAGAGCCCGGAGGAGCGCGCCGCCGCCCGCGAGCAGCGCCGCCAGCGCAAGGCCAACGAACGTCGCAAGGAACGCGCCGCCGCGAAGGGTGAGAAGACGCCGGGCACCGGCACCGTCTCGACCGACCACAGCGCCAACGCGCCGAAGGTGCGGCAGGGCATCGTCGTCTCCGACAAGGGCGACAAGTCGATTACGGTGAAGATCGAAATTGCCCGCCGCCACCGCACCTACGAGAAGATCGTCCGCCGGTCGCGCACGCTGCACGCGCACGACGAGCGCAACGAGGCGGGCGAGGGCGACGTCGTCCGCGTCATCGAGACCCGCCCCCTGTCCAAGACCAAGCGCTGGCGCCTGGTCGACGTGGTGGAGAAAGCAAGATGACCCTCCCCGCCCCCGCGCACACGCGGATGACGTCCCATGACTTCGCTGGATCGGCGTCCTCGGGTTCGCCTTTGGCACCGCCAAACGCTTCACCCTGCGTCCTTGACCAGCTCGCCCTGTGCCGCCCCCGCGAGCACGCGGCGACGAGGAGGGTCATCAGATGATCCAGCAGGAGTCACGACTGAAAGTCGCCGACAACTCGGGCGCCCGCGAGCTGCTCTGCATCCGCGTCAAGGGCGGCTCGCACCGCCGCTACGCGAGCGTCGGCGACGTCATCACCGCGACCGTCAAATCGGCCAGCCCGCAGGGCGGCGTCCGCAAGGGCGAGGTCGTCCAGGCCGTCGTCGTCCGCACCCGCAAGCCGCTGAGCCGGCCGGACGGTACCTACATCTCCTTCGACGAGAACGCCGCGGTGCTGATCGACCCGGCCAACAACAACCCGCGCGGGACCCGCATCTTCGGCCCCGTCGCCCGCGAACTCCGCGACCGCAACTTCATGAAAATCATCTCGCTCGCGCCGGAGGTGCTCTAGCCCATGGGTAAGAGCATGCGCATCCGCACCGACGACCAGGTGGTCGTGATCGGCGGCAAGGACGCCGGCAAGACCGGCCGCGTCGTCCGCACCGAGCCGAAGCGCCAGCGCGTCTTCGTCGAGGGCCTGAACATCGTCAAGCGCCACGAACGGCCGCGCTCGACCGGTGACATGGCGACCGCCAATCCGGGCGGGATCGTCGAGAAGGAGGGCCCGATCCACGTCTCCAACGTGATGCTGCTCGACCCGAAAGGGAACAAGGGCACGCGGGTCAGCGTGCGCCGCGACGAGGACGGCCGGCGGGTCCGGATCGCCAAGCGCAGCGGGCAGGACATCGACTGATGGAGGCTGGAACGATGGACAGCGTCTCGCAGGCGGCACCGCCGCCGCGCCTGCGCGAGAAATACGAGAGCGAGGTGATGCCGGCGCTGACCAGCCGCTTCGGCTACACGACGCCGATGCAGGCCCCGCGCCTCGAGAAGATCACCCTGAACATGGGCCTGGGCACCGAGAAACAGGACAAACGCTCCTTCGAAAACGCGCAGGAACAGCTGGCGACGATCGCCGGTCAGCACCCGAACGTGCGCCGCGCCCGCAAGTCGGTCGCCTCGTTCAAACTGCGCGAGGGGATGCCGGTCGGCGTCTCGGCGACGCTGCGCCGCGCCCGCATGTGGGAGTTCCTCGACCGCCTCACCTCGATCGCGGTGCCCCGCATCCGCGACTTCCGCGGCCTCAACCCGCGCAGCTTCGACGGTCGCGGCAACTACTCGATGGGCATCAAAGAGCAGCTGATCTTCCCGGAAATCGACTACGACTCGGTCGACGTCGTGCGCGGGCTGGACGTGACGATCACGACCAGCGCCGCAACCGACCTCGAGGCCTTCGAGCTGTTGCTCGGGCTCGGCATGCCGTTCGCCGAGGAGGGCCGCCCGGGGCAGGCCGCGCGTGAAGAACGCAAAGCCGAAGAAGAAGAGGAGCAGCGCAAAGAGGAGGCCCGCCAGAAGGCGGAAATCGAGCAGGCGGCGCTGGAGCAGTTGAAGGAGGAGAACCCGGAGGCCTACGCCAAGCCGGAAGGCGAGGACGAGGACGAGGGTTCCGAGAGTGGCGAGGACGGGGCCGGCGAGGGCTCCGACGAGCAGAGCTAACGAAGAGAAAGACGATGGCCAAGACTTCCCAGAAGGTCCGCCAGGGCCGCAAACAGAAGTTCAAATCGCGCAGCTACAACCGCTGCCGTCGCTGCGGACGCCCGCGCGCCTACTACCGCAAATTCGGCCTCTGCCGGATCTGCCTGCGCAATGCCGCGCACGAGGGGTACATCCCCGGAATGACCAAGTCGAGCTGGTAGAGATGCACACCGACCCCATCGCCGATTACCTGACCCGCATCCGCAACGGCATCTCCGCCGGGCAAGACGAGGTCGAGATCCCCGCCTCGAAGCTGAAGATGGAGCTCTCCCGGATCCTCAAGGAGCAGGGCTACATCACCGACTTCCACAAGAAGCCCGCCCCGGTCGGCGAGACGATCAACGTCGCGCTGAAGTACACCGAGGCCCGCCGGCCTGTCATCCTCGGGATCGAACGGGTCTCGCGCCCCGGGCGCCGCCGCTACGTCGACCACAAACACGTGCCGCGGGTCCAGGGCGGGACCGGGACCGCGATCGTCAGCACCTCGGTCGGGGTGATGACCGGCCACGACGCGCGCCGCAAGGGCGTCGGCGGCGAGGTAGTCGCCTACGTCTGGTGAGCAGCAGCAGGAGAACTTGGAACGGATCATGAGTCGAATCGGAAGAAAGCCAGTCGCGGTGCCGGAGGCCGTCTCGGTCGAGATCGGCACCGGCAACATCGCGGTGAAGGGGCCGAAAGGGGAGCTCGAGCAGAGCTTCTCGCAGGAAATGACGGTCGCCCAGGAGGACGGCACGATCGTCGTCAGCCGGCCGACCGACCGCGGCGAGCACCGCGCCCTGCACGGCCTCACCCGCTCGCTGATCGCGAACATGGTCGAGGGCGTCACCGACGGCTTCGAGAAGCGGCTCGAGATCCAGGGCGTCGGCTACCGCGCCAGCCTGAAAGGCAAGAACCTGGAGCTGGCGCTCGGCTTCTCGCACCCGGTCTCGATCCCGGCCCCGGACGGCATCGAGTTCGAAGTGCCGCAGCCGACCGAGATCATCGTCAGGGGCATCGACAAGCAGCTCGTCGGCCAGGTCGCCGCGGACATCCGCAAGCGCCGGCCGCCGGAGCCCTACAAGGGCAAGGGCATTCGCTACAAAGGCGAGCAGGTCCTGCGCAAGGTGGGTAAGCGCGCCTAATGCCCTTTCCTTCCCAGACAGCACACCTCCGCCGGCTGCAAACCGGCGCTGGCTCTTCGTCCTCGGACTTGCCTTTGGCACCGCCAAAGGCGGCGTCCTGCGTCCTCGCCCAGCTTGGTTTTCGCTCGGCTGAGTCGCATTGCCCGGAAAGGAGAGGACATTGACGGTTCTTACCAAGCGCCAGTCTCGCGAACGGCGTCACCGCCGCGTCCGCGCCCGGGTGACCGGGACGGCGGAGCGCCCGCGGCTGTCGGTCTATCGCTCGAACAAAGGCCTCTTCGCCCAGCTGATCGACGACCGCGCCGGCCACACGCTGGCGGCGGTCAACTGGATCGAGCCGGAGCTGCGCAAGCTCGGCGCGACCGAGCAGGCGAAGAAGGCCGGCGAGCTGCTGGCCGAGCGCGGCAAGGCGGCCGGCGTCGAGACCTGTGTCTTCGACCGCGGCGGCTACCAGTACCACGGCCGCGTCAAGGCGCTGGCCGAGGGCGCGCGAGAGGGGGGACTGGCCTTCTGAGTAGCTCCGCTACTCTGGCCTGCCCGCTATGAAGATGACTGCGCAAAATGCTGAGACGGTAAGTCCCCGCGGCCTCGACCTGCAGGAGCGGGTGATCGAGATCAACCGCGTCGCCAAGGTGGTCAAGGGCGGCCGTCGCTTCTCCTTCACCGCCCTGGTCGCCGTCGGCGACGAGGAGGGCGTCGTCGGGATCGGCTACGGCAAGGCCCGCGAGGTCCCGCTGGCGATCCAGAAGGGCGTCGAGGACGCCCGCAAGAACCTGATCCGCGTGCCCAAATACGGCCAGACGATCACCCACCCGATCATCGGCCGCTTCGGCGCCGGCCACGTCGTCCTGCGCCCGGCCAGCCCCGGTACCGGCGTGATCGCCGGCGGTGGCGTCCGCGCCGTGCTCGAGCTGGGCGGGGTTCGCGACGTGCTGACCAAATCGATCGGGACGCAGAACCCGATCAACCTGGTCAAGGCGACGATGGACGGGCTGATCAACTTGAGGCGGCCGGAGGAGGTGGCCGAGCTGCGAGGGCTGACGGTGAAGCAGGTGCTGGGTCTGGATGGGGGCAACGGGAACGGTTCAGGGACGGTGGAGCACCTGGATGCGGGTCCTGTCGCCGCAGGGGACCCACCTCCCCCTGCGGTAGCTAAAGCTTCCTCGGGGGAGGTCCCCCCTACGGCGCCACCCGCATCAGAGGCCGCTGAGGGCCCGGGTCCGGCCGCGCCGGCCGCTGATGCGGAGAAAGCTGACGCGGGATCGGCCGCTGCGGAGAAAGCTGGCGAGGGTTCGGAGCCGACGGCGGAGGACGCGGCGGCAGCTGCTGCTCCCGAGGTGCCGGCCGCCGAGGATGCGGCGCCGTCCGCGGAGTCGGTCCCGGCCGAGGAGGGTGCGGCGCCGCCGCCGGCCGAGGAGAAACAGTCGTGAGCGCGGTCAAGATCGCCCAGGTCAAGTCCACCAACGGCACCGACCCGAGGCAGAAAGCGACGCTGCGGGCGCTGGGGCTGGGGCGGATCGGCAAGTCCGTGGAGCGCCAGGACTCGCCGCAGCTGCAGGGCCAGCTGCGGGTCGTCTCGCACCTCGTCGAGGTGAGCGACTGATGGCCGAGCGTAACCGCGCCGAGGAGATCGGCCTTCACAACCTGAAGCCGAAGCCCGGCTCGAAACGGCCCCGCAAGCGGATCGGCCGCGGCGAGGGCAGCGGCCTCGGCAAGACCTCCGGCCGCGGCCACAAGGGCGCCGGCTCGCGCGCGGGCGCGAAGCAGAAGGCCGGCTACGAGGGCGGGCAGAACCCGATCCACATGCGGATGCGAAAGCTGCGCGGCCCGCACAAAAAGCAGTCGATGCCGTTCGAGAACTTCCGCACCAAGACCCAGCCGGTCAACCTCGCCGACCTCGAGGAGCGCTTCGACGACGGCGCCGAGGTGACCCCCGAGTCGCTCAAGGGCAAGGGCTTGGCGACCCGCAAGGACCCGGTCAAGGTCCTCGCCCGCGGCGAGATCAAGAAGAAACTGACGGTCAGAGCACACGCTTTCAGCGCGGCTGCCAAGGAGAAGATCGAGGCGGCCGGCGGTACCTGTCACACTCTGGAGCCGTAATGCTCAGAACTATTCTCAACGCGTTCGCCGTTGCGGATATTCGAAAGAAACTCGCGTTCACGGCGGCGATGCTCCTGCTCTACCGCGCCGGCGCCTACATCCCGGCGCCGGGCGTCAACGTCAACGCCGTCAAGGAAATCTCGGGGAACTTCGGCGGCTCCGGCGTCCTCGGCTTCCTCAACCTCTTCTCCGGCGGCAGCCTCTCGCGCCTCAGCCTCTTTGCGCTGGGGATCATGCCCTACATCACGGCCTCGATCATCCTGCAGCTGCTGACCGTGGTCGTGCCCTCGCTCGAGCGCCTGCAGAAAGAGGGCGAGGTCGGGCAGCAGAAAATCACCCAGTACACCCGCTACCTGACCGTCGCCCTGGCCTTCATGCAGTCGCTCGGCTACGTCTTCCTGTTCAAATCCTTCGGCGAAGAATCCGGCGCCAACGTGGTCGGCAACCTCACCTTCCCGAAGACGATGCTGATCGTCATCTGCCTGACCGCGGGCTGCACCCTGCTGATGTGGCTGGGCGAGCTGATCACCCAGCGCGGGATCGGCAACGGCATCTCGCTGATGATCTTCGCCTCGATCGCCTCCTCGATCCCGACCGGGATCACCAAGTGGTGGAACAACCCCGATCAGGTCTTCGTCGTCCTGATGCCGTTCATCGCCCTGGCGGTGATCGTCGCGATCGTCTTCGTCCAGGAGGGCCAGCGGCGGATTCCGGTCCAGTACGCGAAACGGGTGGTCGGGCGCAAAATGACCTCGGGCGGCTCGACCTACCTGCCGCTGCGGGTCAACATGGCCGGCGTCATCCCGGTCATCTTCGCGGCCTCGATCATGGCCTTCCCGCCGACGATCGGCCAGCTCCTCAACACCCCCGCCGCGCTCGACTTCGCCAGCTTCTTCAGCCCCAACAGCTGGCCCTACGTGCTCGGCGAGATCTTCTTCATCATCCTCTTCACCTACTTCTACACGGCGGTCACCTTCAACCCGGTCGACCAGGCCGACAACCTCAAAAAATACGGCGGCTTCATCCCCGGGGTGAGACCTGGGCGACCGACCGCCGAGTACCTGGACCGGATCCTCTCGCGGCTGACCTTCCCCGGCGCCCTCTACCTCGGCGCGGTCGCGGCGCTGCCGACGATCCTGATCAGCCAGACCTCGGCCAACTTCTATTTCGGCGGTACCTCGATCCTGATCGTGATCGGGGTCGCACTCGACACGGTCAAGCAGCTCGAGGCGCAGTTGATGATGCGCAACTACGAGGGCTTCCTGAAATAGAGGGCCCTGCAAACCGGCGCATCTCGGCGCGGTTTTCGGGGCCTCCGGTTTGTAAATAGACTGCGCGGATGGCTGAGCTAAATCTCGTACTACTCGGACCGCCCGGCAGCGGCAAGGGCACCCAGGGCGAGCGGCTGAACGAAGACCTGCGGCTTCCCTACTACGCGACCGGCGACATCCTGCGCGCCGCGGTCCGCGAGGAAACCGAGCTGGGGAAGACGGCGAAGCAGTACATGGACGCCGGCGACCTGGTGCCGGACGAGGTGATCGTCGGCGTGATCGTCGAGGCGCTCGAATCGGCGGAGGCCCGCGACGGCTTCATCCTCGACGGCTTCCCGCGGACGACACCGCAGGCCGAGGCGCTCGACGCGAAGCTCGAGGAGCTCGGCCGGGCGGTCAACGCCGTGCTGCTGATCGACGTCTCCGACGAGGAGGTCGTGCGCCGGCTCGGCGGCCGCCGCACCTGCGAGGAGAACGGCCACGTCTTCCACGTCGAGTTCAACCCTCCCAAGCAGGAGGGCGTCTGCGACATCGACGGCTCGAAGCTGATCGTCCGCGATGACGACCAGCCCGACGTGATCCGCCACCGGCTCGCGACCTACCACGAGAAGACCGAGCCGCTGGTCGGCTACTACGACAGCCGCAGCGTCCTGCGCCGGATCGACGGCACGCAGACCCCCGACGAGGTGGAAGCGGAGATCCGCCGCACCCTCTCGACCCTGCGCATGCAGGACGACGCGGTCTAGCCTCTAGCCTTGTTGGAAGAGGGCTAGCGTGTACCGCATGATCATCCGCAAGACGCCGCAGCAGGTCGACCAGATGGCGGTCGCGGGAGACATCCTCGTCCGCTGCCTGAAGATGCTGGCAGCGAAGACGCGGGCCGGGACGACGACCCTCGAGCTCGACGAGGCGGCGGAGAAGTTCATCCGCTCGCAGGGCGCCGAGCCGGCCTTCAAGGGCTACCGCGGCTTCCCCGGCTCGATCTGCGCATCGCCGAACTCGATGGTCGTCCACGGCATCCCCGACTCGACTGCGCTCGAGCGCGGCGACGTGCTCTCGATCGACGTCGGCGTCGTCAAGGACGGCTGGGTCGCCGATGCGGCGATGACGGTGCCGGTCGGGCCGATCACCGCGGAGGCGGAGAAGCTGCTGGCGGTGACCAAGGGGTCGCTGTTCACCGGGATCGAGCAGGCGCGCCCGGGCAACCACCTGGGTGACATCGGCGCCGCGATCCAGCGCTACGTCGAGGCCGAGGGCCTCTCGATCATCCGCACCCTGGTCGGCCACGGGATCGGCCGCGAGATGCACGAGGAGCCGCAGGTGCCGAACTTCGGCGAGCCCGGCCGCGGGCCGGAGCTGGAAGAGGGAATGGTGCTGGCGATCGAGCCGATGGTCAACGCCGGCGGCCCGTTGGTGCGGATGGGGGACGACGGATGGGCGGTCTACTCCGAAGACGACTCCGCTCGCCGCCCACTTCGAGTTCACCGTCGCGATCACCCCCGACGGCCCCCGCATCCTCACCCCCTGGCACGAGGACTAACCCGCGCCCCGACCCCCGGGGCCAAAAGATCGGGGTACCGATCTTTTGGGCGCGGGAGGGCCGAAGAAATCGGGGTACCGATCTTTTCCCCACGGGGGTGGGGGAAAATCCGGGGTACCGATATTTCCCGCCTTGGAGGACGGGAAAGATCGAAGTCGCGGGAGCCGACCGGTTAGGAAAAGTCCCGCGCAGGGAATATGCTGCGCTGGCGGCAGGGAGGTCGCCGGGGAACTTTTCTACGGAGGTTGATTTGGACAGCTGGCGTTCTCTGCGTGCGATCCTGGCGTTCTGCTTGGCGCTGACCACGACCGCGGTCCTCGTGGCCACGGCTTCCGCGGCGGCGCCGCAGCCCTACGGCACCAACGACGCCGGCGGCTTCCGCAACGTGCTGCCGCCCGGGGAGAACGGCCTCGTCAGCGCCAGCCAGCTGCTCAAAGCGCGCGGCCAGGAACACATCCTGCCGCCGCACTTCGCCGACCAGCAGCCGCTCTACGAAAACCTCGTCTACGGCGCGCCGACGCTGACCGACGAAGGGATCCCGAGCTACTTCAAGGACGCCACCTTCGGCGTCCCGGCCGGCGAAGTCGAATCGACGATCGAACCGCGGCCGGGCGTGACGATCATCCGCGACAAGGCCTACGGCGTCCCGCACATCTACGGCGACACCCGCGCCGACACCGAGTTCGGGGCCGGCTACGCCGGCGCCCAGGACCGGCTCTTCCTGATGGACGTCCTCCGCCACACCGGCCGCGCCGAACTCGCCTCCTTCCTCGGCGGCTCCAACGCCGAAGCCGACGCCAGCCAGTGGCAGTTCGCCCCCTACACCGAAGCCGACCTCGAAAAACAGCTGGCGATGGCGCCGCAGCTGTACGGCCAGAAAGGGCAGCAGGCGGTCGAAGACGTGAGCGCCTACGTCGAAGGGATCAACGCCTACGTCGCCGCCGCCAACGTCAACCCGCTGCTGAAACCGGCCGAATACTCGCTGCTCGGGCAGCCGATGGAACCGTGGAAACCGACCGACATCGTCGCGATCGCCTCGCTGATCGGCGGCATCTTCGGCCGCGGCGGCGGCAACGAGCTGAACTCGGCGCTGACGATGGAGGCGATGGTCGAACGGATGGGCAAGAAGGCCGGCCGCAAGGCCTGGCTCGGGTTCCGCTCGAAGAACGACCCGGAAGCGCCGACGACGCTCTCCAAGCCCTTCCCCTACGAGACCCGCAGCGCCTTCGCCAAGCGCGGCCTGGCGCTGCCGGACCCGAACAGCGTCCGTCCGGAAAAGGCCGCCACCGCCTCCGCCGCGGGCGGCGGCGAACCGGACCTCAGCACGCTCGGCGGCCGCGTGCAGGCCTCGCTCGAAGCGGCGGGCCACGCCTCCAACTGGGAGATGGTCTCGGCCAAACACTCGGCCGACGGCCACCCGATCGCGGTGATGGGGCCGCAGGTCGGCTACTACGTGCCGCAGATCCTGATGGAGGAGGACCTGCACGGGCCGGGGATCGACGCCCGCGGCGCCGCCTTCGCCGGCGTCAACCTGTTCGTCGAGCTCGGCCACGGCCGCGACTACGCCTGGAGCGCGACCACCGCCACCTCCGACAACGTCGACACCTTCGCCGAGGTCCTCTGCAAGGACCGCTTCCACTACCTCTACAAGGGCAAGTGCCTGGCGATGGAAAAGATCGCGAAGACGGAGAAATGGCTGCCGAACCAGATCGACCCGACGCCGGAAGGCCAGCAGACGCTGGTCGCCTACCGGACCGTCCACGGGATCGTCTTCGCGCGCGGCAAGGCCGACGGCAAGAAGGTCGCGTTCGTCCACGAGCGCAGCACCTACTTCCACGAGGCGGACTCGGTGATCGGCTTCGGCGAGCTCAACGAACCGGGGCTGGTGACCGGGGTCAAGGGCTTCAAAAAGGCCGTCTCCGACATCAACTTCCTCTTCAACTGGGGCTACGTCGACGCCAACCACATCGCCTACGCGCTGTCGGGGGCGATGCCGCAGCGGGCCCGTGGCACCTCGCCCGACTTCCCGATCCTCGGCACCGGCCAGTACGACTGGCAGGGCTTCGACCCGAAGACGCAGACGGCCGAATTCCTGCCGTTCGCGAAGCACCCGCAGGCGGTCGATCCCGAATACCTCGTCTCCTGGAACAACAAGCAGGCGCCGGAATGGGCCGCCGCCGACGACCAGTACGACTACGGGCCGTTGCACCGCTCGCAGATGATCTCCGACCGGGTCAAGGCGGCGATCAAGGGCGGCAAGAAGATGACGATCGCCCAGCTGGTGCAGGCGATGGACGAACCGGCGACCGAGGACCTGCGCGGCTACCGGCTGCTGCCGGTGATCTTCAAGGCGATCGGCAACCCGAAGTCGGCACAGCTGCGCCAGGCGCTGGCGACGCTGAAGACCTGGCACCAGCACGGCGCCCACCGCCGTGACCTCGATCGCAACGGCGAAGACGAGGAAACGCCGGCGATCGAGCTGATGGACGCCTGGTGGCCGAAGCTGGTCGAAGGCGAGTTCCGGCCGGCGCTTGGCAAGCAGGCCTACGAGCGGCTGGAAGGGATGCTCGAAGTCGGCGACCACACCGGCGGCTCGCCCGACGCGCCGGACTTCTTCGACGGCTGGTGGGGCTACGTCGACAAGGACCTGCGCAGCGTCTTCGGGCCGAAGCCGCAGGCGCCGTTCAGCCGCGCCTACTGCGGCGAAGGCTCGAAGGCGAAGTGCAGGGCGATGCTGGAAAAGACGCTGAAGGAAGCGCTGAAGGTGACGCCGGCGCAGCTCTACGGCGGCGGCAACGGCGACTGCGCGGCGAACCCGCAGCCGTCCTGCTTCGACCAGAACCGGCCGACGGTGACCGGCGGCGTCGAACTGCCGCCCTTCCCCTTCCAGAACCGCCCGACCTTCCAGCAGGTGGTGACGCTGACCCAGAAGCTGCCGCGCTGAGCGGTTGACGCGATTGGCTCAAATCGTGCGGAGAGTTGGCACATAGGCGTCTGGTTCCGTTACGGAATAGGTGCCACCATTGGCGCCATGGCGTTTGAGGAACAGGACCGCGCGCGGGCGCGCCGGATCGAGGGTAAGCAGGACTGGATCGGGCTCCGCGTGGCCGCCGCGGAAAAGCGGTGGGCGGACGGGGAGGCAAGGCGGGTGCGGGAGTTCGAAGCGCTCGAGGGGCGGGCGATGACGAGGCACGAGAAAATCGAAGCGTCTTTCGACGGGCTCCTTCGCAAGATGGATGTGATGACCCTCGAGCACGTCCGGATCCTCCACGACCTCGGGTCCGACATGCAGGCGGCGCGGGCAAGGCAGGAAGAGGATTCCGCCGTCGCTCGCGACGAAGCTCGCGCCGAGGCGCAGGCGGGGCGGGAAGCGCTGCTGCGGATGCTCGATCGGCTGCCGCCGCCGGCGCCCGGCTAGTCTCCGCGGCGATGGGCATCGACCAGGAGACGTTCGACGCGGTCGACGCGTTCGTCGAGTCGACGATCGCTGCCGACGACGAGGCGCTGCGCGGGGCCGTCGCGGCGGCCGAGGCGGCGGGGCTGCGGCCGATCGCGGTCACCCCCGCGCAGGGGCGGCTGCTGGCGATGCTGGTGCGGCTGCTCGGGGCGCGGACCGTTCTCGAGTTCGGCACGCTCGGCGGCTACAGCACGATCCACATCGCTCGCGCGCTGGCACCGGGTGGGCGGCTGTACACGCTCGAGGTCGACCCGCGGAGCGCCGAGGTGGCTGGCGCCAGCATCGACGCGGCCGGAGTCGGCGCGGCGGTCGAGATCCGGGTCGGGCCGGCGCTCGAGAGCCTGCCGGGGCTCGAGGCGGATTCCGCCGGCCCCTTCGACTTCGTCTTCATCGACGCCGACAAGCCCAACACCCCCGCCTACATGGCCTGGGCGTTGGACCACACCCGCCCAGGCGGGCTGATCGTCGCCGACAACGTCGTCCGCGGCGGCCGCCTCGCCGAGGAAGGCTCCGACGACGAGACGATCGAAGCGCAGCGGCGCCTGCACGAAGAGCTCGCGGTCGAGCCGCGGGCCGAAGCGACGACGATCCAGACCGTCGACGCCAAGGGCTACGATGGCTTCACCATCGTCCGCGTGAAGTAGCGCCGCGGATGCCCCCTCAGCGCCCGGACGGCCCGGCCCGCCGCGGCCGGCTGTCGAATGCGTCTCCCTGCTATCTTTCTTCGTCGGCCCAATGGGCCGGGTAGTGCCCTGCCGTCCGTCTCATGGGACGGGAGGGGTCCTGTTTTTTTCGACCAGAAACCGGAGCCATGAAGGTTCGAGCTTCCGTCAAGCCGATGTGCGAGAAGTGCAAGGTGATCCGCCGCAATGGGGCGGTCCTCGTTATCTGTCAGAACCCGCGCCATAAGCAGAGGCAGGGTTAGTCGTGGCACGAATCGCCGGCGTCAACATCCCCGACGGGAAACGGATCGAAGTCTCGCTCACCTACATCTTCGGCATCGGTCGCTCGACCGCGCAGGAGATCCTCCAGGAAACCGGGGTCGACCCCGGCATGCAGGCGAAAGACCTGACCGAGGAGGAGGTCATCAAACTCCGCGAGGCGGTCGAGAAACGGGAAGTCGAGGGCGACCTGCGGCGCGAGCGCTCGCAGAACGTCAAACGGCTGATGGAGATCGGCTCCTACCGCGGCCTGCGCCACCGGCGCGGCCTGCCGGTCCGGGGCCAGCGGACCAAGACCAACGCGCGCGGCCGCAAGGGCCCGCGGCGGCTGAGCATCGCCGGCAAGAAAAAACCCAGGTAACGAGGAATGGCTGAGAAAAAAGGCTCAAAAGGGCGTTCGCGCCGCCGTGTCAAAAAGAACGTCACCTACGGGCAGGCGCACATCAAGACTTCCTTCAACAACACGATCGTCACCCTCACCGACACCGACGGCAACGTGATCGCCTGGGAGTCGGCCGGCTCGGCCGGGTTCAAAGGCTCGCGCAAGTCGACCCCGTTCGCCGCCCAGGTGACCGCCGACGCGGCCGCCAAGAAGGGCATGGAACACGGGCTCGAGCGGGTCGAGGTGTTCGCCAAGGGCGCCGGCTCCGGCCGCGAGACGGCGATCCGCTCGCTGCAGGCCGCCGGCCTCGACGTCACCACCGTCAAGGACGTCAGCCCGCAGGCCCACAACGGCTGCCGGCCGAAGAAGCGGAGGCGCGTCTAAGTGGCCCGCGAAACCTCCCCGCAGTGCAAGATCTGCCGCCGCGAGGGCCAGAAGCTGTTCCTCAAGGGTGAGCGCTGCTTCACCGACAAGTGCGGTGTCGAGCGCCGCTCCTACCCGCCCGGCGAGCACGGCCGCGGCCGCCTGCGCCAGAGCGAGTACCGACTGCAGCTGCGCGAGAAACAAAAGACCCGCCGCTACTACCAGGTGCTCGAGAAACAGTTCCGGGCCTACTACGACAAGGCCTCGCGGCAGGACGGCGTCACCGGCGAGAACCTGCTGCGGCTGCTCGAGTCGCGCTTCGACAACGTGCTCGTCCGCCTCGGCTTCGCCGCCTCGCGGCGCCAGTCGCGGCAGCTGATCACCCACGGCCACTGGCTGATCAACGGCCGCCGGGTCGACATCCCCAGCTACCAGGTCAAGCCCGAAGACATCATCTCGATCAAGTCCGGTTCGGGCGCGACCGAGACGGTGCAGCGGGCGACCGAACTCGTCTCGACGGTCCCGGCCTGGCTGCAGGCGGACCATGACGCGCTCACCGCCAAAGTCTTGCGCCTCCCCGAGCGCTCCGAGATATCGGCTCCGGTCCAGGAGCAGCTCATCGTCGAGCTCTACTCCAAGTAGTCCTCCGGGCCGACCCGACCTTCTGAAATACAGCTACGCAAGGAACTCATGACCACTGATTTCCAGGTCCCCAGAATCATCGCCGAGAAAGCCGACGACCGTAAAGGCACCTTCACGATCGAGCCCCTCGACAAGGGCTTCGGCTACACCTTCGGCAACGGCCTGCGCCGGGTTCTCCTCTCCTCGCTCGGCGGCGCCGCCATCACCAGCGTCCGCATCGAGGGGGTCGCGCACGAGTTCTCGACCGTGCCCGGCGTCAAAGAGGACGTCACCGACATCGTCCTCAACCTGAAGGACCTCGTCGTCCGCATGCACACCGACGCCGACGAGGTCGAGGCGCCGCTGGTCGCCACCGGCCCCGGCGAGGTGAAGGCGAAGGACATCGACCTGCCCTCCGGCGTCGAGATCCTCAACCCCGAGGCCCCGATCGCGACGCTCGAGAAAAAAACCAAACTCGAGGTCTACCTGACGATCGGCCGCGGCCGCGGCTACTCGCCGGCGGAAGAGAACAAGTCCGACGACCAGCCGATCGGCGTGATCCCGATCGACTCGATCTTCTCGCCGATCCGCCGCGCCTCCTACGCGGTCTCCACCGCCCGCGTCGGCCAGCGCACGGACTTCGACAAACTCGAGCTCTCGCTCGAGACCGACGGCTCGATCGAACCGGCGGCGGCGCTGCGCGAGGCCTCCGAGATCCTGATCAAGAGCCTGGCGATCTTCACCGACGCCGAGCGGGTCGAGGAACTGACCGCCCGCGAGGCGCTGCCCGCCCTGCCCTCCGACCCGCTCGCGCCGAGCAACGGCGACGGCGGCGGTGCCGGCAGCGACGGCCTCGACGAGATCCTGATCGAGGAGCTCGAACTCGGCGTCCGCTCCTACAACTGCCTGAAGCGGGCGGGGGTGCAGACGGTCGGCGACCTGGTCCGCAAGTCGCGCGCCGAACTGAATGCGATCCCGAACTTCGGCTCGAAGTCGATCGAGGAAGTGATCGAGACGCTGCACGCCCGCGGCCTCGACCTCCAGCAGGACTAGCGAATCCGTAGGATCAGGAGCGAACCCCGATGCGCCATCGCAAGAAGCGAAACAAGCTGAGCCGTGACGCCGCGCACCGGCGGGCGCTCCTGACCAACCTCTCGAAGCAGCTGATCGAGCACGAGCGGATCCAGACCTCGCAGGCCAAGGCCAAGGCGGTCAAGCCCGAGGTCGAGCAGCTCATCACCCTGGCCAAGCGCGGCGACCTGCACGCCCGCCGCCAGGCGCTCGCCTCGCTGCACAACGACAAGTTCATCGTCCACAAGCTGTTCGACGAGGTGGCGCCCCGCTACACCACGCGCCCCGGCGGCTACACCCGCATCGTCAAGCTCGGTCCGCGTCGCAGCGACTCGACCGAGATGGTCTACCTCGAGCTGGTTTAGCTCGCGAGCAGGTCGGAGTAGCTGCCGCGGACGAGGTCGTCCGCGCTGATCGCGAACGCGCGGCGCAGCTCGCTCAGCAGCCGCTCGAACTCGGCCGGCTCGGCGTTCCCGGCGACGACGCCCTCGAGCTCGATGAAGCGGCCGAGGCCCTCGACCCGGTCGAGGTGGATCCGGACGCCCTCGAGGACGAACAGCCGCCGCTCTTTGCTGACCACGGCCTGCAGCCCGAGGATGGCCGCTGAACGCCTCCTTCAGCTCGGCCGCGTCGCCGACCGCGACGATTCGGTAACGGCTCTCCTTCCGATCGGCGTGGTCGGGGCGCTCGTAGGCGATCAGGTGGGCGGCCGCCCCCGGTTCCTCACGCAGCTTCAGCCGGCCGCGGGGGACCTCGAAGTAGGTGTCGGTCTGCAGCAGGGCGCCATGGTCCTCGGCGCCCAGCTCCTGGCAGACGCGCAACGAGCGCTGCGGGTCGCGGTCCCGGGCCTTCAGCTCCAGGTTTCGGCGCGGGGCGGCCAACTCAGTAGCTGACCGACTCCAGGTAGAGGCCGTCGGGCGGGGCGGTGTCGCCGGCCGCGGAGCGGGGCGCGCCGGCGAGCAGCGCCGTGAACTCCTCGACGCTGCGGCGGGAGGAGGCGACCTCGAGCATGGTGCCGACCAGGGCGCGGACCATGTTGCGCATGAAGGCGTCGGCGCTGATGCGGAAGGCGAGGACGTCGCCGGGCTCCTCCTCCCAGGAAGCGGCGAGGACGTCGCGGCTGAAGCGGACGTGGTCGGTCTGGGTCGGGGTGAAGGCGGTGAAGTCGTGGCTGCCGGGGAGCGCCGCGGCACAGGCGTCGAGGCCCTCGCGGTCGACCCGGTGCGGCCACCAGAGTGCCCGGCCGCGCTCGAACGGGCTCGGCGCGGCGCGGGTCAGGAGGCGGTAGCGGTAGGAGCGGGCGGTGGCGTCGCGGCGGGCGTCGAAGCCCGGCGCCGCCTCGCTGACGGCGCTCACCGCGACGTCGTCGGGGCAGAGCGCGTTGAGGCTGCGGCGCAGGTCGGCGGGGACCGGCGCCGCCGCCTCGAAGCTCGCCACCTGGCCGCGCGCGTGGACGCCGGTGTCGGTGCGGCCGGCGACGGTCAGCGCCACCGGGGCGCGGAGGACGACCGCCAGCGCCGCCTCCAGCTCGCCCTGCACGGTGCGCTGGCCGGGCTGCTTGGCCCAGCCGCGGAAGCCGGAGCCGTCGTATTCGATGTCGAGGCGGATCGTCGGCACGGGCGGCAGTATCTCCGGACGCTCGGTCACCGGACGCGACACCTAGAATCGGGTCTCGTGCGCATCCTCCTCACCAACGACGACGGGATCTCGGCTCCCGGTCTGCAGGCGGTCCGCCGGGCGCTGCTCGAGCTCGACGACGTGGTCGTCGACGTGATCGCGCCGGACTCGAACCGCAGCGCCACCGCGCGCAGCATCACCACCCGGACCCCGCTCGAAGTCGAGGAGGTCGAGTTCGGCGACGGCCACAGCGGCTTCGCCACCGACGGCACCCCGGTCGACTGCGTCCGCTTCGCCGAGCTGGGGCTGCTCGGCGGCCGCCCGGACCTGATCGTCTCCGGCATCAACCACGGCGCCAACCTCGGCGACGACATCACCTATTCGGGCACGGTCGCGGCGGCGCTCGAGGGGATCGTGCTCGGGATCCCGGCCGTCGCGCTCTCCCAGCAGACGATGGCGGGCGGCCTCGGCTACGTCTCCGGCGAGTTCGACTTCACCGTCGCCGCCGCCTTCACCACCCAGATGATCGCCCGGCTGCGCAGGGAGGCGATGCCGGCGGCGACCCTGGTCAACGTCAACTTCCCCGGCAAGGAGCCGACCGGGGTCGAGGTGACGAAGCTCGGCAAACGGATCTACAACGACGAGCTGAAGCTGCTCGAGGAAGACGAGCGCGGCCGCCGCCGCTACGAGATCTACGGCTGGAAACCTGGCTACGAGGAGATCGAGGGGACCGACCTGAACGCGGTCGCCGAGGGGCGGATCGCGGTCACCCCGATCCACTTCGACCTCACCGACCACGGCGGCCTCGAGAGCCTCCGCGGCTGGGGCTTCGAGGAGATGCTGGCGACCGTCGCGGTGAGCCCGGAGTGAGCGAGTCGGCCGAGCAGCGCGCGGCCGAGCTCCGCAAGGAGCTCGACCGCCACAACCACCTCTACTACGTCCTCGACGAACCGGAGGTCGGCGACGACGTCTACGACGCGCAGCTGAACGAGCTGCGCGAGATCGAGGCCGAGCACCCCGAGCTGCGCACGCCCGACTCGCCGACCCAGCGGGTCGGCGCCGCCCCGCTCGACAAATTCGAAGGGGTCGAGCACCACGAGGCGATGCTCTCGCTCGGCAACGCCCGCAACGAGGAGGAGCTGCGGGCCTGGGAGACCCGGCTCGCCAACTACCTCAAACGGCTCGACATCAGCGCCTCGCAGTTCAGCTACACGACCGAGCCGAAGATCGACGGCCTGGCGATCACCCTCACCTACGAGGACGGCGTCCTCGTCCGCGGCGCGACCCGCGGCGACGGCCGGGTCGGCGAGGACGTCACCCAGAACCTGAAGACGATCGGCTCGGTGCCGCTGCGGATCGAGGACGCGCCGGCGCTGATCGAAGTGCGCGGCGAGGCCTACCTGCCGATCGCCGCCTTCAAAGCGCTGAACGAGCGCCGCGCCGAGGCCGGCGAGCCGACCTTCGCCAACCCGCGCAACTCGGCCGCCGGCTCGATCCGCCAGCTCGACCCGAACCTGGCCGCCGAACGGCCGCTCTCGACCTGGGTCTACGGGACCGGCGCCCTGCGCGGGGTCGAGTTCGACGACCCACATGGACGAGGTCGAATGGCTGCGCGAGCGCGGCTTCAAGGTCAACCCGGAGACCGAGCACCACCGCGGCGTCGAGGAAGTCGTCAGGCGCTGCCACTGGTGGGAGGAGCAGCGGGAGACGCTCGACTACGAGATCGACGGGGTCGTCGTCAAGCTCGACGAGCGGGCGCTGTGGCGGGAGCTCGGCGTCGTCGGCCGCGAGCCGCGCTGGGCGATCGCCTGGAAGTTCCCGCCGACGACGGCGACGACGCGGATGAACAAGGTCGTCTGGAACGTCGGCAGAACCGGCCACCTGGTGCCGTTCGCGATGCTGGAGCCGGTCCACGTCGGCGGCGTCACCGTCTCCACCGCGACCCTCCACAACGAGGAGGACCTCGAGCGCAAGGACGTCCGCGAGGGCGACGAGGTGGTGATCATGCGGGCCGGCGACGTGATCCCCCAGGTGGTCTCGCCGAAACTGCCGCGCAAGAACCCGCGCGCTCGCAAGCCGAAGCCGCCGAAGGAATGCCCGTCGTGCGGGACGCCGACGGTCAAGCAGGGCGGCGTCTGGACGATCTGCCCGAACCGCAGCGGCTGCCCGGGCCAGTCCTTCCAGCACGTCAAACACTTCGTCTCCAAGGGGGCGATGGACATCGACGGGCTCGGCGAAAAGCAGGCCTACGTCTTCCTCGAGCAGGGCGTGATCGCAGACGTCGCCGACATCTACGACCTCACCGAAGAGCGGCTGCTCGAGCTCGATCGCTTCGGCGAGACCTCCGCCCGCAACCTCATCGCGGCGATCGAGGCCTCCCGCTCGCGCCCCTTCAAACGGGTCCTCTACGCGCTCGGGCTGCCCGGCGTCGGCTACGTCACCGCCGAGGCCCTGGCCGACCACTTCGGCTCGATCGACGCCCTCCACGCTGCCGACCCCGAGCAGATCGAGGAGGTCGAGGGCGTCGGCCCGATCATGGCCGAGCAGATCGCCGAGAACCTCGCCGACGACCCGACCTGGGCCCTGGTCGAGAAACTGAAGGAGAAGGGGCTGCGGCTCGAGGCAGACGCGTCGGAACGCCGTGCGACCGGCGGTCCGTTGGAAGGCAAGACCGTGGTCCTGACCGGGACGCTGCCGGAGTTGACGCGGGAGGAGGCGGCCGCGGTGGTGAAAGCGGCGGGCGGCAAGGTGACCAACTCGGTCTCGAAGAAAACGGACTACCTGGTCGCCGGCGACAACCCCGGCTCGAAGCTCGCCAAAGCCGAGAAATTCGAGACCGAGATCCTCGACGAAGACGGCCTCAAGGCGCTGGTCGGCTAGCAGCCAGAGGCGGCCCGGCTCAATAGGAGGCGACGAGGCTGGCGATCCGGTCCTGGTCGATGTGCGCCTGGGTGGTGCTGGGGACGGCGCCCATCAGGATCGAGAAGGCCATCACCCGGCCGCTGGCGTTGAAGCAGTAGCCGGAGAGGTTGCTCACCCCCGTCAGCGTCCCGGTCTTCACCCGGCACCGCCCGTAGGCCGCCGTTCCGTGCATCCGGTCGTCGACGGTGCCCTCCTTGCCGGCGAGCGCCAGGTCCTGGATGAATTCTTCGCCCGCGGGCTGCTCCTGCATCCCGAGGAGCAGCTCGACGACCTGTTGGGGCGAGGCGAGGTTGGAGCGGGTCAGGCCGGAGCCGTCGACGGCGTGGACGCCGGAGCCGAGCGAGTGGGCGAAGGCGGCGACGACGCGGGCGCCGGCGGCGGTCGTGCCGGCGCCGCCGAAGCGGGCGCCGAGCAGCTTGATCAGCATCTCGGCGAAGAAATTGTCGGAATAGACGTCGGTCGTGTTGATGATCGAGGTCAGGGTGGGGGACTGGACGAGGGCGACGCGCTGGGCGTTAGCCGGCGTCGTCCCGGTCGCCACCTGGGTCGGCACGTCGACGCCGCCGGCGCGTAGGTTGCGGACCAGCTTCGCAGCCGCCAGCTTGGCCGGGTCGGCGGCGAAGCCGCTGCTCGAGGTCGGGCCTGCGAAGCCGGAGTTGAAGGCGAGCCCGGAGAGCGGGCCGATGTAGGGGCTGGTCGCGTAGCCGGAGTCCCTGACGCCTTTCAGCGAGTCGAAGATCGACGGGTCGGCGTAGAGGCGGCCGGTAACCCGATCGATCCCCGCCGCCTTGATCTCCGGAGTCATGGCGAAGATGTTGGTCCCCAGCCCGGCCAGGTAGCCGTCGTAGAAGCCGGGCGTGCCGAGCGACGGGTCGCCGCCGCCCTGCAGGTAGAGGTTGCCGTGCAGGACGCCCGCTTCGTCGACTTCGCCGCTGGCGTAGACCTTGGTCGGGATCCGCGCTTCGGGCCCCATTTTGGCGAGGGCCGTGGAGGTCGTGAACAGCTTCATGTTCGAGGCCAGCGGGCGCGGGGTGGTGGCGGCGCTGGCGCAGAGAACGTCGCCGCTTTCGGCGTCGACGACCAGCAGGCCGCCGCCCGAGCCGCTGCCCTGGGCGAGGTAGCTCTTCATCTGGGCGCAGGCGTCCGCCGCCCCCGCGCTGCCCGCCAGCAGCGCCAGTGCGAGCGCCGCCGCGCAGAGCGCCGCGAGCGCGATCGAGCCTCGTCTCATCGCCTTCTCCAACACGCCAGCGCCGCAAGGTAGCGGCGGCCGCGGCTGTCGCGCCGCCTACCCACTTCTACGGCTACTCGGACGCCACCCGCGTGCCCAGCCGATTCCCCTGGGATACTTGATCCAGGCATGGGCAAGGTCGTCGACATCGAGACGCCGCGGCGGCGCGGCGGCAAACGGAAAAAGCCCTCGAAGACGGCACTGGTGCTGGGCGGCGGTGGCTTCACCGGCGGCGTCTATGAGATCGGCGCCCTGCGGGCGCTCGACCTGCTCGCCGTCAACAGCACCGTCAACGACTTCGACGTCTACGTCGGCACCAGCGCCGGCTCCTTCGTCGCCTCGATGCTCGCCAACGGCGTCACCCCCGAGGAAATGATGCAGGTCCTGAACGAGCGGGTGCCCTCGGAGCTCGAGGACCTCGACCTCAACAAGGTGCTGAAGCCGAACTACCTCGGCTACGTCAGCAAGGCGGCGCAGCTGCCGCTGCGGACGCTCGAGCTGGTCCGCTCGCTGGCCCGCTGGGGCGAGCTATCGGCGATCGACATCGGCGTCGGCCTCGCCGAGGCGTTGCCCTCCGGTCTCTACTCGGGCGCCGGAATCGACGACTACATCGCCGGCGTGCTCAAGGACAGTGGCCGGCCCAACGACTTCCGCCTGCTCGACGCCGAGCTCTACCTGACCGCGACCGACCTCGACACCACCGAGCGGATCGTCTTCGGCGAGGAGGGCTGGCGCGACGTGCCGATCTCGAAGGCGGTCCAGTGCTCGACGACGCTGCCGATCGTCTACAAGCCGGTCGACCTGAAAGGCCGGCAGCTGGTCGACGGCGGCATCCGCTCGACCACCAACGTCGACATCGCGGTCGAGAAGGGCGCCAAGTTCATCATCGTCGTCAACCCGCTGGTCCCCTACATCAACGACTTCGAGAGCTCGATCCCGACCGTCTTCGGCACCCGCGCCCGCCGCGTCTCCGACATGGGCATGCCGGCGATCGCCAACCAGGTCTTCCGCCTGATCGCCCACGCGCGGCTGCATCTGGCGGTCGAACAGTGGGAAGAGAAGTACCCGGGCGTCGACATCATCCTGCTCGAGCCGGATCCGACCGACGAGATGATGTTCGGGACGCCGATCATGGACTACTCGAGGCGGTTGGACATCGCCCGGCACGGGTTCGAATCGGTGACGGCGATGCTGGCGAAGGACTACGAGAAGTACGCGGAGATCGCCGAGCGGCATGGGCTGGAGATCTCCGAGCGGCGGGTGCGGCGGGTGGTGGAGACGGCCAGTGAGGAAGAGGCCGGGCAGACGTCGGCTTGGCGGCGGGTGTTGGAGCAGACGACTTCGGTGCTGTTGAGGCAGAGCGGCGAAACTTCTTAGGGACCAGGGTTTTTGGTGGGGCGGGCGAGCGTCGGCAGGACCCCCTCACTCGGCCTGTCGTCGATCGGAGTAGGAGGGCTGGCGCCCGGGACGCGGTTCTCCTCAGCCGCAAAACGTTCGGGGGTCCTACCGACGCTCGCCCGCGGCTTCGAAACGGACTAGGGCCAGGCCCCCTTTTTTTAGCTTCGTGGGCCGGGGCGGAGGTTCGTGGCGGGGGTGGCCCTTGGGGTCTGGTTGCGGGGTTTATTAGCGGCTGCTAAGTTGCAGTTATTAGCCGCTACTAAGGAAGGTGATGTGGATGTCTGGATCGACTCGGAGGGTTTGGACTCTTGCGTTGGTCTCGGTCGGGTTGTTCATGGTGGTGCTCGACAACCTGGTCGTCAACGTGGCGCTGCCGAGCATCAAGAACGACTTTGGGGCGTCGGTGCAGTCGTTGGAGTGGACCGTCAACGCATATGTGCTGGCGTATGGCGTGCTCCTGTTGACGGGGGCTGCGCTGGGGGACCGGTTCGGGCGGAGGCGGATGTTCGTGGCCGGGATCTCGCTCTTCACGCTGGCCTCGGCCGGCGCCGCGCTGGCGCCCAGCGCGGATCTGTTGATCGCGGCGCGGGCGGTCCAGGGGGCCGGGGCGGCGATCGTCACGCCTTTGACGCTGACCCTCTTGGCCAGCGCCTATCCGCCGCAGAAACGCGGCGTCGCGCTCGGCGTCTGGTCGGGGATCAGCGGCGTCGCGGTGGCGCTCGGCCCGCTCGTCGGCGGCGCCGTGATCGAGCTGGCCACCTGGCACTGGATCTTCTGGATCAACGTGCCGATCGGATTGGTACTGGCGCCGCTGGCGGCCGGTCGCCTGGCGGAGAGCTACGGGCCGAAGGCGCGGCTGGATCTGCCCGGGCTCGGGCTCGCCTCGGCGGGGATCTTCGGCGTCGTCTACGGGCTCGTCCGCTCGCAGACCGAGGGCTGGGGCAGCGCCGACGTGGTCGCGTCCTTGCTGGCGGGGCTGGTGCTGGTCGGGGCCTTCGTCGCCTGGGAGCTGCGGACCAGGGAGCCGATGCTGCCGATGCGGTTCTTCGCCAATCGCAGCTTCGCGGTGACCAACGTGGTCTCGCTGGCGATGTACTTCGGGATGTTCGGCTCGATCTTCTTCCTCAGCCAGTTCATCCAGAACGTGCTCGGCAACTCGCCGCTTGAAGCGGGGCTGAAGCTGCTCGTCTGGACCGGGGCGACGATGGTCGTCGCGCCGCTGGCGGGGATCTTCTCGGAACGGATCGGCAGCCGGCCGTTCATGGTCGCCGGGCTGACGCTGCAGGCGGTCGCCCTCGGCTGGCTGGCGACCGAGGCGAGCGTCACCCAGAGCTACGTCAGCATGATCGCCCCGTTCGTCCTCGCCGGTGCCGGGATGGCGCTCGTCTTCGCCCCGGCGGCGGGAGCGGTGCTGAACTCGGTGCGGACCGAGGAGGCCGGGCAAGGCCTCCGGGGCGACCACCGCGATCCGCGAGCTCGGCGGCACCTTCGGGATCGCGATCCTCGCCACCGTGTTCAGCGGCGCCGGCGGCTACACCTCGCCGCAGGCGTTCGTCGACGGGCTGGTGCCGGCGCTCTGGGTGGGAGCCGGCGTCCTCGCCGCCGGAGCGCTGGTCGCGCTCCTGCTGATGCCCTCCGGCCGGCGCGTCGGCGCCGAGGCAGCCGAGCCGGCGGCCGGCCCGCTCCATCCCGACGCCGCCCTCTCGAACTAGGATCGGATCGGTGACGGGAGGACCGAAGATCGCGGAGACCCGCAAACGCGTCCCGGCGGCCGAGCGCCGGGACGCGCTGATCGAAGCCGCCGTGCACGAGTTCGCGCGCGGCGGCCTGCACGGGACCAAGGTCTCCCAGATCGCCCGCGCCGTCGACGTCGCCCAGCCCTACGTCTTCACCCTCTTCCCGACCAAGGTCGACCTCTTCCTCGCCGCCGTCGAGCGCTGCTTCGAACGGGTCGAAGGGGACTTCGAGCAGGCGGCGCGGCGATTCAAGGAGGAAGGTCCGCAGGAGGACGACGAAGACGTGCTGATGGCGATTGGCCGCTCCTACTTCGAGTCGCTCGCCGAGGACCGCGACCGCCTGCTGTTGCAGCTGCAGGCTTACGCGGCCTGCGAGGAGGCGGAGGAGATCCGGCTGGAGGTGCGGCGGCTGTATGCGCGGATCATCGAGAAGGCGCGCGGGTTGTCGGGGGCTGATGACGATCGGCTCGACGATTTCTTCCGCGGTGGCATGTGGTTGAACGTGGCGGCGGCGTTGGGGGTTGAGGATTTGGAGGAGAAGGAGAGCTGGGTGAAGTCGATCGAGGGTGGCGGTTGACGGGGAAGGGACCAGGGTTTGGTGGGGGCGGGCGAGCGTCGGCAGGACCCCCTCTCTCGGCCTGTCGTCGATCGAAGTAAGAGGGCTGGCGCCCGGGACGCGGTTCTCCTCAGCCGCAAAACGTTCGGGGTCCTACCGACACTCGCCCACAAATTCGAAACGGCCTGTGCTCCCCCCTTTGCTTTTAGCTTCCGGTACACGGAGAGAGCGCCGGGATTTCGAATTGCCGCAACGGCCCGCAGCTCCAAATAAAGGCCGGGGCACCGGCGGTTTCGAGCTAGGGGAAGGGGTCGGGGGACCCTCCGAACGTTTTGCGGCTGAGGAGAGGGGCTCCCCCGGGCGCCAGCCCTCCTACTCCGATCGACGACAGGCCGAGAGAGGAGGGTCCACCGACCCCTTCCCTCGCACCTCACCTTCAGGCCCTAAGCCGCGTACAGCTCCTCGATCGCATCCTCATGCTTCTCCGCAACAACCGCTCTCTTCACCTTCAACGTCGGCGTCAACTCCCCCGATTCCTGACTCAGATCGTTCGGCAAAATCGAGATCTTCTTCACCTGCTCGACCCGGGCGAACTTCTTGTTGATCTCCTCGACGTGGGCCTCGATCGAGGCCTTGACGTCGGGGTTGGTGGCGAGCGCGGCCGGGTCGTCGGGGAGGCCGTGCTCCTTGGCGTAGGCGGAGGCCTCTTCGGGGTCGAGGGTGACGAGCGCGACCAGGTAGGGCCGGCGGTCGCCGACGACGACGCACTGGGAGACCAGCGGGTGCTGCTTGATTTCGGCCTCGAGGTTGGCGGGGGTGATGTTCTTGCCGCCGGCGGTGATGATGATGTCCTTTTTGCGGCCGGTGATCTTGATGAAGCCCTCGGAGTCGATCTCGCCGATGTCGCCGGTGTGGAGCCAGCCGTCGACGATCGTCTCGGCGGTCGCCTCCGGGTTCTTGTGGTAGCCCTGGAAGACGTTGGCGCCCTTGACGAGGAGCTCGCCGTCGTCGGCGACCTTCACCTCGCAGCCGGCGAACGGCTTGCCGATCGTTCCGACCTTGAAGTCCTCGGCGGTGGCGATGGTCGCCGCGGTCGAGGTCTCGGTCATCCCCCAGCCCTCGACGACCAGGACCCCGGCGGCGTCGAAGAAGCGGAGGATGTCCGGGTTGATCGGGGCGGCGCCGGAGACCGCCAGCCGCAGCTGGCCGCCGAACAGGTTGCGGACTTTCGACAGCACCTGTTTGTCGGCGAAGTTGTACTGCCGCTGCAGCAGGACGCCGGGCTTGCGACCGGAGCGTTCGGCCGTGCGCATCTTCGCGCCGACCTTGAGCGACCAGTCGAAGATCGCTTTTTTGAGGCCGCCGGCTTTTTCCATGCCGCTGTTTGCCGCCGTGTAGATCTTCTCGAAGATCCGCGGCACCGAGGGGAAGTAGGTCGGTTTCAGTTCGGCCAGGTTCGGCAGGATCTTCTGCGGGTCGCCCTCCCAGTAGGCGATCGTGGTGCCGAGGTCGAAGCTGCCGAGCTGGATCAGCAGCGCGAAGGAGTGGGCGAGGGGGAGGTAGAGGTAGTTGACGTCGCCGGCTTCGATGACGTTGACGCCGTTGACCATGTCGAGCATCGCCCGGTAGTTGCCGTGACTGATCACGCAGCCCTTCGGCGGGCCGGTGGTGCCCGAGGTGTAGATGAAGGTGCAGATGTCCGCCGGGGTGACGGCCTCGTAGCGCTGTTGCCAGGCGGCCGGATCGACCGCGGCGCCCTTCTCGCTCAGCGCCGCCATCGAGATCGCGTCGTCGGCCTCGCCGACCATCAGCACGATCTGCTCGAGCGCCGGCAGCCGCGAGCGCACCTCGCGCACCTTCGCCAGCTGCTCTTCATCCTCGACGACGACCACCTTGGCGTCGGAGTTCTCGAGCACGTAGGCGCACTCCTCCGGCGAGTTGGTCTGGTAGATCGGGACCACGGTGGCGCCGATCGAGAGCGCCGCGAAGTCGAAGTAGGTCCACTCGGGGCGGGTGTTGCCGAGGATCGAGACGCGGTCGCCTTTGGCGACGCCGAGCTCGGCCAGGCCGAGCGCCAGCGGCCGGACGATGTCCCGCACCTGCTCGAAGCTGCGGTCGACCCAGCGGTCGCCGTCCTTGAAGCGGACGGCCGGGTCGCTGCCGTAGGCGTCCGCCGCCAGCGGCAGCAGGTCCGCCAGGGTCTTCGAGTGGGTTCCCCTCCCCTCCATTCGGGGGGGAAGTCTAGTTCAGTGGCGAATCGCGCGGGGCTGCAGGGTGGACCCGGTTCGAGAACTGCGCAATGACATCTCGAAGAGGGTGCGATCGATCCGGCCGTGGAAGATCGGGACGCCCATTTCCACGCATTTCCCGATCACCTCCTGCCGTTGCATCTTGAGCTGGTCGGCAAGCTCGGTGGGCGTCAGGTGATTGGCCATGGACTGCCTCCGCGTAGTTGAAAGTCGGTAACCAATGTTTATCCCTAGCCGCGGACGTGTCAATCGAAACTTTCGCTAGATGCGGAGTGGGCGCAGCGATTCGGCGGGTCCTCGGGCGGCGGGGTGCCGGCGCGCCCGGCTCGCGATAATGGGAGGTCGATGTCGGCAGGATCCTCCGAAGTCGCTGTTCGCTCGATGCCGCGCCGCGGGCGCTTCTGGGTCGTGATCCTGCTCGCGCTCGGGCTGATCGCGCTCGGCTACGCGGTCGTCAACATCTCGACCCAGAAGGCGAACAACGACGTCGTCCACATCGCCGGGATCGAAGACGCGCAGCGGCTGTTCGGCGGCGTCCCCCAGGAACTCGACCGGGTCGGCTCCTCCGACGCGCCGGTGACGATCCAGGTCTTCAACGACCTGCAGTGCTCGAGCTGCCAGCAGGACTACCTCTCGACGATCCCGGCGCTGGTCGAAAAATACGCCCGTCCCGGCGACGTCCAGCTCGACTGGCGCCACTACTCGAACGGCGAAAACCCGATCGAGCTCGGCTTCTACGGCGCCGAAGCGGCGGCCGAACAGGGCTACGGCTGGCAGTACACCTACCTCTTCTTCCGCAACCAGGAAGAAGCCGAGAAGTTCGGCGTCGACGAAGACTTCCTCGAATCGGTCGCCGGCGGCGTCGAGGAACTCAACTTCCCCGAATGGAAGGAAGACCTCGAAAAGAACGGCCAGAAAGGCGGCACCTACGAAAAGCGCCTCGAAGGCTACGAGCAGCTCGGCGAACAGCTCGGCATCCGCACCGGTCAGGCGATGATCGTCAGCGGCCCGGGCGGCAGCGAAACGCTGCAGGACGGCCCCTCGCTGGCCGAAGCCGAAGCGGCTATCGCGAAGGTCGAATAGGGAGGAACTCCCAGCCGTGGCGGACGGCGGCGGCCAGCGCAGCGTCCGCCTCCGCCGCCTCGTCGGCGGCCGCCGACCCGACCTCGAGGAAGAAATCCTCGCTACCGGCCGGGCTGAAGACGAGCACCCGGCGCCCCGTCCCGGCGCCGACGTTGGCGCCCGCGTGAGCGACGCCCTTTGGCACGTGGACCGTCTCGCCGGCCGCGAGCCGCATCGGCTCACCGTCCACCTCGATCTCGAACTCCCCCGCGACGACGTGGATCGTCTCCGCCTCGTTGGCGTGCCGGTGCGGCGGCAGCGACCAGCCGGACGGCGGCTCGTCGACTAGCAGGCAGAACGCCCCGCCGGTCTCAGCGCCGGTCAGGTGGACCTCGGTCCGCACCCCGCCCGGCATCCAGACGACCGTCGGCTTGCCGCCCATCAGGCCGGCGCGGCGGCGGCGGCGAACGCGGCGATCTCCTCGCAGAGCAAGGGCCACAGCGGTTCGGGCCGGTCGTGTCCCATGTCGTCGAGCATGACGAGGCGGGCGTTCGGCACCAGCTCCGCCGTCCGCTCGCCGCCACTCGGCGCGATCAGGGTGTCGTCGCGCCCGTGGATCACCAGCGTCGGAACCTGCAGCTGCCGCAGGCCGGCGGCCCGCGAGCCGCTGGCGAGCATCGCCGCCAGCTGCCGGCTGGTGCCCTCCGGGTAGAACGAGCGGTCGTAGCTCTCGGCGGCCAATGCTTCGCCTCGGGCGAGGTCGCCCCAGCGCTTCGACGCCCAGACCATGGCGTTCGCCGCGGCGGCCACGACGTAGGCGCCGCGCTCGGTGGGGGCGGGCCGGAGCAGCGCCTCGAGCGCCTCCGGGGTCGGCTGCCCGTACTCCGGCTCGCCCGTCGTCGACATCATCGAGGTCAGGGTCAGGAGCCGCTCCGGGTGCTCGATCGCGATCGTCTGCGCGATCATCCCGCCCATCGAAGCGCCGACCACGTGGGCCCGCTCGATGCCGAGCGCCCCCAGCAGGTCGAGCCCGTCCGTCGCCATCTCGCTCAGCGTGTAAGGAGCCAGCTCCCGCGCCCGCGCGAAATCCCCGCTCGGCGCCGCGACCGCGACCGCGTCAACGTCCACCTGCCGCCCGTCCAGCTTCGAGGAGAGCCCGCTGTCGCGGTTGTCGAAGCGGATCACGAAGAACCCAGCCGCCGCCAGCATCTCGCAGAAGCCCTCGTGCCAGGCGATCATCTGCGACCCAAACCCCATCACCAGCAGCAGCGCCGGATCGGTTCGGGCGCCGAAGGTGTCGTAGGCGAGGTCGATGCCCGCCGGCGTGGTGATCTCGGGCATCGCCGCGAAGCATGCCAGAGGCCGCCCCTTGAGCGGTCAGGTCCTCCTCTTCATAGGATGTTCCCTGTGTGGGATCTGAGGCCTGGCGATCGCATTCTGCGCAAAGAGCTTCATCAGCGCTATGGAGGGCAGCGGCAGGGCGGTATCAGCCCGTCAGCACAGTCCCCGAACGTCTTCATCTTCTACGACCCTAAATCGGGCGAGCAGCACGGCTACTACGACGATTGGCAGGCGGATGGTTGCCTCCACTACACGGGTGAAGGACAGCGCGGCGACCAGGTGATGAAGGCAGGAAACGCCGCGATCTTCAAGCACAAGTCCGATGGCCGAGCGCTGAGGGTATTCCGCGGCGCAGGCGGGACCGTGACTTACGAGGGGGAGTTCGAGCTCGACGATGGTGAACGCGAACGGCGCACCGATGCGCCTGAGACCGGTAACGGTCCCATGCGGGAGGTCATCGTCTTTCGCCTTTGGCCCAAAGACGTCGAGCCGCCGGAGCCGACCTCAAAACTTGTCGAGGTCCTCACCGGCCCAACCCGGGTGGATGTTCCGGTCGAGTCCCAAGAAACCGAGAAGGCGTATGTGAATCCGAGCCGAGAGCCCTACGAGGCTGAGCGGCGAGAGCAGAAACTGGTCCTTGCCTTCGAGGCACATTTGCTGGCGCGCGGACACACCGTGAACCGCCAGCGACTACTGCCTTCGGGCGAGCTTAGGCCGATAGTCACCGATCTTTTTGACGCGACGACCGGAACGCTGGTCGAGGCCAAGGGAACGGTCGAGCGAAACGCAATTCGAATGGTCATCGGCCAGCTCTGCGACTACAAGCGCTTGTTTAATCCCGGGGAGATAGATCACGTCGCCGGCCTTTTCCCCAGGGAACCCCGCCCAGATCTCTGTGAGTTGCTCGTAGAACAAGGAATCGTCGTGATTCACCGGACCGAATCCGGATTCGAAGATTCAACCGGGGGCGGCCTCGTCGATTAGGCCCTGCACCCTTTTCGCGGCGGAGTGTGGGAACCGTAACCGCGAGTCCGGAGGAGCCCAGAAGGACTCGATCCGCTCGGCGGTGAGCAACTCATCGGGGCGCCCGGATTTGAACCGGGGACCTCACCGACCCGAACGGTGCGCGCTACCAGGCTGCGCCACGCCCCGAGAGACGGACGATTATCCCAGAGGAGCCCGGTCGGAGGGCGGGTCGTCGCGCAGCGCCGCTACTTTGGGTCCCGGCAGGGGTCTCGGAACAGGAGCGATGTTGCGCAAAATAGCCCTCTTTGCGGTGATCACGGCGCTGGCGATCGTGCCGGCGTCGGCGCATGCCTACCTGCCGCCGGGCTTCATCGGGATCTCGCCGCAGAACCCGTCCAGCGCCAAGGACTTCGCGCTGATGGCCGAAGCCGGGATCGACAGCGTGCGGCTGCCGATGTACTGGGGCGGGATCGAGCCGACCTCGAGCTACGCGAAGCCGAACTGGTCGGGCTTCGACTCGGAGGTCGAACTGGCCGCCGAGGTGGGGATCCGGGTGATGCCGTTCGTCTGGTCCTCGCCCGACTGGGTGGCACCGCAGACGATCGACCTGCCGGTGCGGACCTACCGGCAGCGGGTCGCCTGGCATCGCTTCCTCGCCGCCGCGGCACGCCGCTACGGGCCGCTCGGAACCTTCTGGAGCCAGCACACGAAGCTGCCCTTCCTGCCAATCCGGACCTGGGAGATCTGGAACGAGGAGAACCTCGTCACCTGGGCTCATGATCCGAATCCGAGGGAATTCGCGACGCTGATCCGGATCGCCGGCCGCACCCTGCACGCGGTCGACGCCGGCTCGCAGGTGCTGATCGGCGGCTTCTTCGGCCGGCCGTTGCAGATCCCGCCCAACCTCGCCTCCGGCGCCTACCTGAAAGCGATCTACGAAGCGGGCAACGTGAAGCCGTTCTTCGACGGCGTCGCCCTCCACCCCTACGTGGCCGATGCGAAGGCGATGGGCGCCCAGCTGACCAACCTGCGGCGGATCATGAACGCCCACCACGACCGCAGCGCGGCGCTCTACGTGACCGAGCTCGGCTGGGGCTCGCACAGCGGCCCGACCCGCTGGGAGCGCGGCCTGCAGGGGCAGGCGAACGAGCTGAACAAGGCCTTCGCCCTGCTCTCCGCCAACCGGGTGCGCTGGAACGTGCGCGGCGCCTGGTGGTTCACCTGGACCGACGAAGGCGGCGGCTGCAGCTTCTGCACCTCGGCCGGCCTGCTGACCGCGAAACGGGAAGCGAAGCCCTCCTGGTACCGCTTCAACGCCTGGACCGGCGGCGACCCCGGGGTCGTCCCCCGCGCTGTTCAAGGGGCCGGAGACGGGGAAGGAATAGGCTGAGAGGAAGCTTCTTTCGAACCCTAGAACGGAGGGCCCAGATGGCTTTTTCGGTACCTGACCTGCCTTACGCATACGACGCGCTCGAACCGACGATCGACGAGCAGACGATGCACCTCCACCACGACAAACACCACCAGGCCTACGTCGACAAAGCCAACGCGGCGCTCGAGGGCACCGAGTGGGCCGACAAAGACGTCGAGGAGGTCCTGCAGAACCTCGACGCGCTGCCCGCGGACAAGCAGGGCGCGGTCCGCAACAACGGCGGCGGCCACTACAACCACAGCCTCTTCTGGGAGATGATGAGCCCGGATGGCGGCGGCGAGCCGAGCGGCGAGCTGGCCGACGCGATCAACTCTGCCTTCGGCTCCTTCGACGCCTTCAAGGACGAGTTCAAAGAAGCCGGCATCACCCAGTTCGGCTCCGGCTGGGCGTGGCTGGTGAAGAACTCCGACGGCAGCGTCGCGGTGGCCAAAACCGCCAACCAGGACTCGCCGATCTCGAGCGGCCAGACGCCGCTGCTCGGCGTCGACGTCTGGGAGCACGCCTACTACCTGAAGTACCAGAACAAGCGGCCCGAATACCTCGACGCGTTCTGGGACGTCGTCAACTGGGACTACGTCGCCAGTCGTTTCGACGCCTAGCGGCGGCTAGCTCGCAGCGGGAGCGGAGCGGGCCGCCGCCGGCGGTCGCGGCTCCGCCCCGTCCTTGGGAGGGATTGCCGCCATTGCGTGCTCGGCGAGGGCGGTGATCGTCAGGCTCGGGTTGACGCCGACGTTGGCTGGCACCGCCGAGCCGTCGCAGACCAGCAGGTTCTCGTAGCCGAAGACGCGCTGGTCGCGGTCGACGACGCCGTCCTCGGGGCCGGAGCCGATCACCGCGCCGCCGAGGATGTGGGCGGTGTTGGGGACGTTGAAGAGCGCCTCAGACATCGAGCTCTGGGCGACCCCGCCGGTCCGCTCGGCCAGCCATTCGGCCGCCTCGTTGGCGACCGGGATGAAGGTCGGGGTCGGTTTCTCGGGGTCCTGCTCGGTGCTGAGGCGGACGTCGCCGTTGCGTTTCAGCGTCGGCCGCAGCGCGATCGCGTTGTCGAGGGTCTGCATGACCAGGACGATGATCGTCCGCCGCGACCAGCCCTTCGGCCACATCAGCTTGAGGAAGTTGAGCGGGTGGCGGACGATCTGGCCGAGCAGCTTCAGCGGCCGCGTCGCTTTCGTGCCGTTGCCGGTCAGCAGCGTGTAGAGGGCGCTCATCGAGTCGCCGTCGTGACCGTAGGTGACGGTCTCGATGTGGGTGTGGGGGTCGGTCCAGATGCTCGAGGTGATCGCGACCCGCCTGGTCAGGTCGTCCGGGTAGTCCTCGGGGACGGTGACCGCGAGGATCATCTCGCTGTTGGTCCGCACCACCTCGCCGAGCCGGCTCGAGATCCGCGGCAGGGCGCCGCCGAGCCGGCAGCGCTGCAGCAGCTTGTTGGTGCCGAGCGGGCCGGCGGCGAAGATCACGCCGCGGGCGGTGACGGTGCGGCGGCCGCGGCCGGGCAGGAGGCCAGAGCGCTCGCTGGTCACCGCGTAGCCGTCGGAGCCGTCGGCGGCGCCGAGCGGCCGCACCTCGGTGACCAGCCGTTCCGGCTCGATCCTGGCGCCACGTCGCTCGGCGAACCAGAGGTAGTTCTTGACCAGCGTGTTCTTGGCGCCGTGCGGGCAGCCGACCATGCAGCGGCCGCAGCGCATGCAGCCGGTGCGGTCCGGGCCCTCGCCGCCGAAGTAGGGGTCGGGGACGGTCTCGCCGGCGTTGTCGAGGTAGACCCCGACGGGGGTCTTCCGGTAGGTCTCCCCGACGCCGAGGTGCTCGCCGAGCTCGCGCAGCAGCTGGTCGGCCGGGTCGTCGTCATCGTGGACGACGACGCCGAGCATCCGCTGCGCCTCGTCGTAGTGCGGCGTCAGCTCCGCCTCCCAGTCGGCCAGCCCGGCCCACTGCGGGTCCTCGAAGAATTCCTTGCCGGGAACGTAGAGGGTGTTGGCGTAGCCGAGGCTGCCACCGCCGACCCCGCAGCCGCTGACCACCGCGACGTCTTTGAACTGGGTGAGGCGGAAGATGCCCTTCATCCCGAGGCGCGGCGCCCAGAAGTAGCGGCGCAGGTCCCAGGTCGATTTCGGGAAGTCCTTGTCGCCGAACCGCTTGCCGCACTCGAGCACGGCCACCGAGTAGCCCTTCTCGCTCAGCCGCAGGGCGGAGACGGACCCCCCGAACCCCGAGCCGACGACGATCCAATCGAAGTCGAACTGGCTCACCAGCCAAACCCTACTCGGCGGCGGCCAGGCCCGTGCGAATCAGGCTCCCGGCGCCTCCGGACAGGGCGGGCCGAGCGCGGCGCCGGGCAGGTGCCGGACTCAGGCCTCGCCGGGCTCGAGCGGGCGGAAGTCCGAGGTGCGGGCGCCGCAGACCGGGCAGAACCAGTCCTTGGGGATGTCCTCGAAGGCGGTGCCGGGCGGGATCCCGCCGTCCGGATCGCCGATCTCGGGGTCGTAGATGAACCCGCAGCTTTCGCAGATCCAAAGCGTGGCTTCTTTGGTCGAGGCCTCCACCGTTTCGCTTCCTCTTGTTCCTGTCCCTATTTATCGAAGCTGACAGCGACCGGCTCGCGATCGCCTTTGTCTTCGAGTTCGAAGTACTGGCGGGCGGTGAAGTTGCCCTGGTTGGCGATGATCGAGCCCGGGAACTGCTGGATGTCCGTGTTGTAGGACTGGACGTTGGAGTTGTAGATCCGGCGCGAGGCCTGGATCTCGTCCTCCAGCTCGGAGAGGTTGCGGCTCAGCTGCTGGAAGTTCTCGGTCGCCCGCAGCGTCGGGTAGTTCTCGGCGACCGCCCGCAGGTCGGTCAGCGCGCCACTCAGATTCGACTCGGCTTTGGAGGTGTCCTGAACGCTGTGCGCCGACATCGCCTCGGCCCGCGCTTTGGTTGCTTTCTCGAAGACCTCGCTCTCGTGCGTCGCGTAGCCTTTGACCGTCTCGACCAGGTTCGGCACCAGATCGTGCCGCCGTTTCAGCTGGACGTCGATCCCGCTCCAGGACTCGTCGACTCGGTTGCGCGAGGCGATGATCCCGTTGCGCTTGGCGATGTAGTAGAAGACCGCGAGAAGAATCAGGACTACGACGACGATGACGACGATGATCATTTGCGCTCCTGGTAGTCGGACCGGCTTGGGCGAATCATAGATGGGTGCCAAGCAGGAAGCCGGCGAATGGGCGGAGACCGTGCGCAAGTACGGCGAGCGGCATGACCTCCGCTACGAGCAGGTCGGCGGCATCAACCCGGTCGACCAGCCGGTCGCGCTCTGCGTCGGCGGCGTCAACAGGCTGACCGGTCAGCTCGCCGAGGGGTTCTGGGGGTCGAGCTGCGACGCCGGCGAAAAGGAACTGGGCAGCCTCTTCAACAAGGCGGTGCTGCCTACCGCGCTGCTCGCCAAGGCGCACATGCCGGACCTCGCCCAGGTCGTCCCCGCCTTCAACGTCGAGTCGCTGGAGGGGGCCGAGCACGTCACCCAGCGCTTCTCGCGCAAGGTCGAGTTCGAGTCGATCGACTTCAACAAGCGCTTCTGGGCGACGGTGCCGAAGGACTACGACCCGGTCTCGCTGCGCGAGCTGTTCAGCCCCGGCTTCCTCAGCTGGGTGACGACGATGAGCGGTGAGATCGACTTCGGCGTCAACGATCGGCAGCTGTGGTTCAACTGGCGGCTGAGGGAGCGCAGCGAGGCGGAGCTGAAAGAGGCGCTGAAGAACGCCGGCCAGCTGTTCCGGCGGCTGCAGGGGGAGATGGACGAGAGCGGCCTCCACACCTACCCGCCGGGGCCCTGGCACGCGGGCCTGGCGCCGTTCCCGGACGCTCAGGCGGGGTAGTCGGGGTCGCCGGGGAGGAGGACGCGGGCGTCCTCGGGGGTGCCGACGACGACCGGCAGGATCGGCTCGACCAGCCCGTCGCGATAGGCGTCGAGCGCGGCGGCCGAGGTCGGCTGTTCGGCGAGCAGGCCGAGCTGGGTGATGGTCGGGAAGGCGAGCACGATCTCCTCGCGGTCGTGGGCTTCGAGCGCCGCCCGCGGCTCGAGCCAGCGCGCCTCGACCGTCTCGCCGCCGTCCGGCTCGGGCGGCGTGTGGGCGGGGGCGAGGGCGAGGTAGAAGCGCGCGTCGAAGCGGGTCGCGACGACCGCCGGGGTGATCCAGCGGGAGAAGAGGACCAGCTCCTCCTCGGGCGGCAGCTCGATTCCCGCCTCCTCGCGCAGCTCCCGCACCGCGCAGGCCCGGGAGCCGGCTTCGCCGTCGCCGTCGGCCGGGTCGACCGAGCCGCCGGGGAAGACCCAGACCCCCGGCATGAAGCGGGCCTCGTCGCTGCGCTTCAGCATCAGCACTTCGAGCGCTCGCTGGTCGTGCTTGCCGCCGCGGCGCAGGAGCACGATCGAGGCGGCCGGTCGCGGCTCCGACGGCGGCCCGAAGTTCGGCATCTCGGCAGGTCCCCGCTTGCGCTCCACCGGCTCACCCTACGGCAGATGCGTCTGCGATCCGCCGGCCTATGGGCGGGAAATCGCGGACCCGTCGGGATCGCTCAGGTCAGAGCGCGCTCGCGGGCGCGGCGGGTCCAGGCGCGGCCGGCGAGCCAGACGAGGAAGAGGACCAGGGCCAGCGGCGCGAGGACGGCGAGGGTGACGATCGCGACCCCGGCGGCGATCGAGAGCAGGTGGCCGGCGTCGCGGACCGCATCGCCGACGCTCCAGTCGCCGCCGGCGGACCCGCCGGGCGCCAGCACGCCCTTGCCGCTGACGATCCGCACCGAGACCCGCGAGAGGTTGGCGCGCCGCTTCAGGTCGGAGAGGTGCGACTTGAGGTGGGCGGCGTGGCGCCGCTCCGCGTCGAGCTCGTCTTCGACGACTTCGCGCTCGGATTCTTCCGTCGCTTCAGCGAGCTCTGCGAGCAGTCCTTCGATCCGCGCTTCGGAGTCCTGCAGCCGTTCGCTGGCGCCGACGGTCGGGGCGGTGATGTCGTCGGTCGTCTCGTGCCGGCTGACGACCTCGCCGATTCGCGAGAAGGCGGCCATCGCGTCGTCGACCTTGCCGCTCGGGATCAGCAGTTCGAATTGCGCTTCGGCCTGCGCGCCGCTGCCGTTCTGGGTCGTGGAGTTGAGGACGATCCCGTCGTAGGCGTGGACCGTTTCGAAAACTTCCGCCGAGGCTTCGCCGACGTCGCCGGGCTTGGTCCCGATCGTGATCTGGGCGCCGCGTTCGACCTCGCGGTGGGCGGCGCCGGTGGCGACGCCCTTCGTGCCGGCGTTGGCGCCGCCGATTGCGGGCGCTTCGGTTTCGAAGGTCGCTCCGGCGGATTCCCCGCTTTCAGGGCCTGCGCTTTCTTCGGCGCCGCCCGCGGCTTCAGCCGATTCCGCTGCTTCTTCGCTGCCCGCGCTCTCGCTGCCGGTGAGAGGCGCCATCTGCGAGAGAGATTCACCGCTGGTCGCCGAGGTCATGTCGAGCTGACCGCCGGACCGTGACCCTGCGAGCACCGCCGTCGCCACCGCGATCGCGATCAGAGCGACGCCGCCGGCCGGGATCGCGATGCGCCAGGCCGACCCCGCGCGCAGCCAGACGAGGGCGCGGACGAGCGGGTTGCGGGCGCGGCGCGGCGAGCGCCGCGGGAAGCCCGCGGCGACGCGCTGGTCGAGCTCGGCGGCGAAGGCGGGGCTCGGTGCCGGGCGGATCACGCTCAGCGCCGCGCCCAGCTCGTCGTCGCCCATCTCGCTAAAGGGCCTCATCGCATGCCTCCCTCAACTTGGTCACGGCTCGGTGCAATCTGGTGCCGGCGTTCGACTCGCTGATGCCGAGGACGGTGGCGATCTCGGCGTTGGCGAGGCCGGCGAAGAACTTGAGCGCGATCAGCTCGCGGTCGCGCGGGGCGAGGGTGGCGAGGGCGTCGTTCAACGCGAGGCGGCGTTCACTCTGCTCGGCGCTCTCCACGGCCGGGACCGTCGCCAGGTCCTCCGGCTCCGTCGCCAGCTCGGCCTGGCGGCCGCGGCGCCGTAGCTCGTCGAGGGCGGCGTTGCGGGCGATCCCGAACAGCCAGGCGCGCGGCTCGCCGCGGCGGCGGTCGAAGCGGGAGCGCTTGCGGTAGGCGCGCTCGAAGGCGGCCGCCGTCACTTCCTCGGCGGCCGCGCGGTCGCGGAGCAGGCCGGCGACGTAGGCGTAGACGTCGTCGCGGCTCGAGCGATAGAGCTCGTCGAAGGCGAGTTCCGCGTCGCGGGGCTGCTCGGTCGGGGTCGCCACGAGTGCTCCAGCCTGGCTCATGTCGGTACTACGACGCCAGCCCCCGTCCATCACATCGATCTTTCCGGTGCCCCAGCCCGGGAAAGATCGGTACCCCGACATTTCCCCCACTCGGCTGGGGAAAAGATCGGTACCCCGATATTTTCGCCGCCCTGGGGCCCAAAAGATCGGTACCCCGAGATTTTGGCCCTGGGCGCGGGAGGGCCTAGGCGCGGGTGGGGGTGGGGAGGGAGGCGACGGCGGCTTCGATCGACTCGGTGGTGATCGCGAGCAGCTCGCGGAGCTGGTCCTCGGAGATCGCCAGGGGCGGGACGATCGCCATCGTGTCGCCGAGCGGGCGGACGATCGCGCCGCGCTCGCGGGCCTCCAGCGTCACCCGGTGGCCGAGGCGCAGGTTCGGGTCGTGCTCGCCGAGGTCGATGCCGATCATGAAGCCGCGCCAGCGCACCTCGGCGACCTCGGGCATCGCCTCGACCGCCGCCAGCAGCTCGGCCAGCAGCTCGATCTTCGGCTGCATCCGCTCGATCGTCCGCTCCTGCTCGAAGACGTCGAGGCTGGCGAGGGCGGCGGCGCAGGCGAGCGGGTTGCCGGTGTAGGTGTGGCCGTGGAAGAAGGTCTTCTGCTCGGCCGGGGCGCCGAGGAAGGCGTCGTAGATCTCCTCGGTCGCCAGCGTCGCCGCCAGCGGCAGGTAGCCGGCGCTGATCCCCTTCGCCATGCAGAGCAGGTCCGGCGCCACCTCCTCCTGCTCGCAGGCGAACATCGTCCCGGTGCGGCCGAAGCCGGTCGCCACCTCGTCGCAGATCAGCAGCAGGCCGTGGGCGTCGCACAGCTCGCGCACCGCCCGCAGGTAGCCGGGCGGGTGGACGATCATCCCCGCCGCCCCCTGGACCAGCGGCTCGACGATCACCGCTGCCGCCTCGCCGGCGTGCTCGGCCAGCACCCGCTCCATGTCGGCGACGTCGCCGGGCTCGGCGGCGTGGGTCTCGAAGAGCAGCGGCCGGTAGGTCGAGTGGAAGAGGTCGATGCCGCCGACCGAGACCGAGCCGATCGTGTCGCCGTGGTAGGCGTCGCGCAGCCGCACGAAGCTGTCGCGGCCGCGCTCGCCGCGCTGCCGCTGGTACTGGAAGGCGATCTTCAGGGCGATCTCCGCCGCCGTCGCCCCCGAGTCCGAGTAGAAGACGCGGCTGAGGCCCGGCGGCGCGATCTCGACCAGGCGCCCGGCCAGCTCGGTCGCGCCGGGGTGGGAGAGGCCGAGCATCGTCGAGTGGGAGATGCGGTCGACCTGCTCGTGGATCGCCCGGTCGACGTGCGGGTGCCGGTGGCCGTGGACGTTGCACCACAGCGAGGCGGTGCCGTCGATGTAGCGGCGGCCCTCGGTGTCGAAGAGGTAGACGCCCTCGCCGCGCTCGATCATCAGCGGCGTTTCCTCGCTCCACCCCTGCTGCTGGGTGAAGGGGTGCCAGACGTGGCGGTGATCGAGCTGGGCCAGGTCCATCGCGCCCACCGATCCTACGCCGCCAGCCGCTTCCGTGACACTGGTCACGCACGCAACCATTCCGCTGGAGAAATAGTTGCGAAGCTGCAACAATTACTCACGTGCAAGCTACTGACGTGAAAGAGGCGATCAAGGACGCAGACGGAGTCGACCTCGAGGCGGCGAGCGCCGCCGAGCGCGACACCGCCGCCCGGATGACCGCGCTGATGCGGCACCTCTTCCTCTGGGACCGCGGCAACCAGCTGCGGGTGATGGAGGAGACCGGGCTCTCGATGACCCAGTGCAAGGCGATCCTCGAGATCGGCGGCCTCGGCGAGATGATGTCCGGCTGCCAGCTGAAGGAGCTGGCCGAGAAGCTCGGCACCTCGACGCCGGCGATGAGCCGCGCCGTCGACGACCTCGTCAAGAAGAAGCTGGTGACCCGGGTCGAGGACCCCGACGACCGCCGCGCCCGGCGGATCGAGCTGACCGCCAAGGGTCGGCAGGTGGTCGACCGGATCGTCACCGTCCGGCTGAAGGGCATCACCGCCTTCTCGGCCTCGCTCAGCGCGACCCAGCGCCGCAAGCTCGACGCCGCCGTCGAGGCGCTGATGGACCGCGATGACATCGCCAAGACCTACGAGCACCTGAAGGGAAGTGAGCCTGCTTGACCCGTTACCGCCACCTGATCACCGACGACAACCGCAAGTGGTGGACGCTCGGAGCGATGTGCTTCGCGCTGTTCATGATCATGCTCGACAACACGGTCGTGAACGTCGCCCTGCCGTCGATCCAGAACGACCTCGGCGCCTCGATCTCCGGGCTCGAGTGGACGGTCAACGGCTACACGCTCTCCTTCGCGGTGCTGCTCGCCACCGGCGGGCGGCTCGGCGACATCTTCGGCCGCCGCCGCATGTTCCTGGTCGGCGTCGTCATCTTCGCCCTCTCCTCGGCGACCGCCGGGCTCGCCCCCGACGAGACCTCGCTGGTCGTCAGCCGCGATCGTCCAGGGCGTCGGCGCGGCGCTGATGATGCCGGGCACGCTCTCGATCATCACCAACGCCTTTCCGCCGCACGAGCGCGGCAAGGCGATGGGGACCTGGGCCGGCGTCTCGGCGCTGGCGCTGGCGATCGGGCCGGTGCTCGGCGGCTTCCTCACCGAGAACGTCAGCTGGCGGGCGATCTTCTACATCAACATCCCGGTCGCGATCGGCGCCGTCGCCGCGACCCTCTTCGCGGTCCGCGAGTCCCGCGACACCTCGGTCGGCCGCGACGTTGACTACCCCGGCGTCGCCGTCCTCACCGCCGGCCTGACGGCGCTCGTCCTGGCCCTGGTCGAGGGCAACTCGTGGGGCTGGGGCTCGGCCCAGACCCTTGGTCTGATCGCGGTGGCGATCGTCGCCCTGCCCGCCTTCGTCTTCGTCGAGAACCGGGTCAAGGCGCCGATGGTCCAGTTCGACCTGCTCGCCGACCGCAACTTCCTCGGCGCGATCGTCGTCGCGATGATCATCAGCTTCGCGATGCTGGGCGTCTTCTTCTTCCTCGCCCTCTACATGCAGGACATCCTCGGCTACTCGCCGCTGGAAGCGGGCGTTCGCTTCCTTCCCTCGACGCTGATGATCGTCGCCGTGGCGCCGGTCGCCGGCCGGCTCGCCGACCGCTTCGGCCCGCGCTGGCTGATCGCCGGCGGCCTGCTGCTGGTCGCCGCCTCGCTCTTCACCTTCAGCGGCATCGCCGTCGACTCCAGCTACCTCGACCTGCTGCCCGGGTTCATGCTCCTCGGCATCGGCATCGCGATGACGATGTCGCCGATGACCAGCGCCGCGATGAACGCGGTGCCGGTCCAGAAAGCCGGGATCGCCTCGGGCGTCCTCTCGATGTTCCGGATGGTCGGCGGCAGCCTCGGTGTCGCCGTCACCGGCGCGATCTTCCAGGGGCTGGTCAGCTCGAAGCTCGACTCGCTCCTGACCGGCAGCGGCATCAGCTCCGTCCAGCGCAGTGGGATCGCCGACTCGCTCGGCAGCGGCTCGGTCTCCGGGGCGCTGAAGGGGCTCGATCCGGGTCAGACGAAGCAGGCCACGGTCGCCGGCAGCGAAGCCTTCGTCTACGCGCTCGGCAACGCGATGACGGTCTCGGCGGTCGTCGCCCTGGCCGGGGCGCTGGTCGGCGTCCTCGCGATCCGCGCCAAGGCGAGAGGCGAGACGACGGTCGAGGCGGCCGAGGCGGTCGCCAACCCGGGCGGCTCGGCGATCGCCGCCGAGGAGGCCGAAGAGGCGGCGCTCGTCGCCGCCGAAGGCGCCGAGCCCGTCGCCGCCGCGAACGGGAGGGTCGCGTAATGTCGCCGCGCGATGCTGGTCCTGCTGCCGCCTTCGGAGGGAAAGACTGCTTCGAACAGCGGACCGCCCCTCGCGCTCGAGGAGCTCGCCTTCGCCGCCGAGCTGACGGAGTCGAGGCAGAAGTTGCTCGCGGCGCTAGAACGGCTCGCCGCGGTGCCGCTGGCGCGGGCCGTGGCGATGCTCGGCCTCTCCAGCGGCCAGGCGGGTGAGGTCGAGGTAGACGCTCGGCTCCGGGTCGCCCCGGCAGCCCCCGCGGCCGATGTCTACAGCGGCGTCCTCTACGACCGACTCGGGCTGGCGAAGCTGCCGGCCCGGGCACGTGAGCGGGTGCTGATCGCCAGCGCCCTGTGGGGCGTGGTGCGGCCCGAGGACCGGATCCCGTACTACCGGTTCTCGGCGAAAGCGAAGCTGCCGAAGGTCGGCGGCCTCGCCGCCTTCTGGCGGCCGGCGCTCGCCGCGGCGCTGCCCGACGAGGAGGGGAAGCTGGTCGTCGACATGCGCTCCGGCGCCTACGCCGCCGCCTGGAAGCCGAAGCGGGCGACGCTGCTCGCGGTGCGCGCCTTCAGCGAGGAGGGCGGCGAGCGCAGGCCGGTCTCGCACATGGCGAAGGCGGTGCGCGGCGAAGTCGCCAGGGCGCTGCTGGCGGCGAAGACGGCGCCGGAGGATGCCGAGGCCGCGGCCGAGGTGGCGGCGGCGGCGGGGTTCGAGGTCGAGCTGAGCCCCGGCCACCTCGATGTGATCGTCGCCGGCTGAGCGCCACGCGACTAAAGCTTTTTCGTCGCCTAGGAACGAAAAAGCTTCAGCGACGGCCAGCCGTCCGGTGCCGCGAGGTCGAGCGGCGGCAGGGTCAGCACGTCCACGGCCCCGAGCGCGGCGATCGTCTCGCGGTTCGACTCCTCGATCGCGCTCGGCCGCGCCGGCCACGGGGTCAGCACCACCGCCCGCACCTCGAGCCCGGCCGCCCGCGCCGACTCCAGGGTCAGCAGCGTGTGGTTGATCGTGCCGAGGCCGGGAACGGCGGCGATCACCAGCGGCAGCCCGAGGTCGATTGCCAGGTCGCGGACCAGGTACTCGCCGGCCAACGGAACCAGGAAGCCGCCGACGCCCTCGGCGACCAGCGCCTCCGCTCCGGCCCGGGCCGTCCGCGCCGCCTCGAGCAGCCGCGCCGGCTCGATCTCCTCGCCCGCCTCCGCCGCCGCCAGGTGCGGCGAGGCCGGCGGCCCGTAGCGGTAGGGGGCGATCTGCGCGTCGCTCTGCCGCGAGCCGGAGGCGCGCCGCAGCAGCGCCTGGTCGGCTCTCGCCCTCCTCGTCGAGCCCGGTCACCGCCGGCTTGAAGACCGCGACCGCCTTGCCCTGCCGCCGCCAGCGTCCGCGCGATCGCCGCCGCGACCACGGTCTTGCCGACCTCGGTGCCGGTGCCGGTGACGAAGAGGCCGGGGGAGAGGTCGGCCATCGCCGGCTAGCCGGTCGTTGCCAGCCGCTCGCCGAGCGGCAGCCCGAGCTCCCGCGCCGCCTCGCCGATCGTCCGCGCCGCCGCCTCCAGCTCCTCGACCGAGTGCGTCGCCATCACGCTCAGCCGCAGCCGCGAGGTCCCCGGCGGCACGGTCGGCGGCCGGATCCCCTGGGCGAAGACGCCGCGTTCGAGGACCAGCTCGCAGAGCCGCATCGTCGGCTCCGCCTCGCCGACTCGGATCGGCAGGATCTGCGTCGTCGAGTCGCCGACCGCGAGGCCCTCGCGGGCCAGCGCCTCCTTCAGCGCCGCGGCGTTGCGGCGCAGCGTCTCGACCCGCTCCGGCTCGGCTTGCAGGATCGCCAGCGCCTCGGCGGCGGCGGCGACCGCGGCCGGCGGCGGCGCCGTCGAGTAGACGAAGGGACGCGCCGCGTTGAGGAGGAACTCGATCGTCTCGTGGTCGGCGCAGACGTAGGCGCCGTAGGCGCCGAGCGCCTTGCCGAGGGTGCCGACGATGACCACGCCCGGCTCGCCGGCGAGCCCCGCCTCGCGCACCGAGCCGCGGCCGCCGGGGCCGAGGGCGCCGGTCGCGTGCGCCTCGTCGACCAGCAGCCGGGCGCCGTTGCGCGCGGGCCAGCTCGTGCAGCTCGCGCAGCGGCGCCACGTCGCCGTCCATCGAGAAGACCCCGTCGGTGACGATCAGCGCCGCCCGTCCCTCGGCGTTCTCGCAGCTGCCAGGCGAGGTGCTCGAGGTCGCGGTGGCGGTAGACGCGGGTCTCGGCGCGGGAGAGGCGGCAGCCGTCGATGATCGAGGCGTGGTTCAGCTCGTCCGAGAAGACCACCTCGCCCGGCCCGGCGAGCGCCGCGATCGTGCCGGTGTTGGCGAGGAAGCCGGAGCCGAACACGCAGCGCCTCCGGGAAGCCCTCGAACTCGGCCAGCTCCAGCTCCAGGTAGCGGTGCGGTTCCATCGTGCCCGAGATCAGCCGCGAGGCGCCGGCGCCGGCGCCCCAGCGCAGCGCCGCCCGCGCCGCCGCCTCCCGCACCCGCGGCTCGTCGGCGAGCCCGAGGTAGTTGTTCGAGCAGAGCAGCAGCACCTCGCGGTCGTCGAGGCGGACGCTCGGGCCCTGCGGTCCCTCGACCAGCCGCAGCCGCCGCTCGCAGGCCGCGCTCGCGCAGCTCGGCGAGGCGGGCGGCGACGTCGGTCATCGGCTCAGGCCGCCGTCGGATACGAGGGCGCCCGCTTGCCCTTCTTGATCACGCGGAGCTGGGTCGAGGGGTCCCACATCGGCGCCTCGTCCTGGCGGTCGATCAGCTCCGTCCATCGGCGTCTGCGGCGTCTCGCCCTCGAGCCAGCCGGAGCGGTTGTCGGGTCGCGGGTTGGCGCCGTTGTCGGGCTGGCGGGCGACGTTCAGCCCCAGCTCCTCGAACATCGCCCGGTCCTCGGCCGGCTCCGCCCCCAGCGTGGTCAGGAAGTTGCCCATCATCACCCCGTTCAGGCCCGCCTTGACGGCGAGCTTGTGGAGGGAGCCGAGGTTCTCGACCCGGCCGCCGCAGAGCCGGAAGAGGGCGCCCGGGATGATCAGGCGGAAGATCGCGATCCACTTCACCGCCTCCCACGGGTCCAGCACCTCGCGCTCGCCGAACTTCGTCCCCGCTTCGGGATCAGCAGGTTGATCGGCACCGAGGTCGGGTTGATCTCCGACAGCTCGAAGGCCATCTCGACCCGCTGCTCGGGGGTCTCGCCGAGGTTCAGGATGCCGCCGACGCAGGTCTCGAGCCCGGCCTCCTTGACCGCCTGGATCGTCCGCAGGCGGCCCTCGTAGCGGACCGTGCTGGAGACCTCGGGGTAGTAGGAGCGCGCCGACTCGACGTTGTGGTGGACGCGCTGGATGCCGGCGTCCTTCAGCGCCTGGGCGCGCTCGGTCGACATGTGGCCGATCGAGGCGCAGCGCTTCAGGTTGGTCTTCTCGGCGACCAGTTCGGCGCCCTCGAGGATCTTCTGGAAGTCGCGTTTGGAGAGGCCCTGGCCCTGGGTGACCATGCAGAAGCGGTGGGCGCCGGCCGCCTCGGCGGCCTTCGCGTGTTCGAGGATCTGCTCCGGCTCCATCATCGCGTGCATTACCGTGTCGGCGTCGGCGAAGCGCGACTGGGCGCAGAAGCCGCAGTCCTCGGCGCAGCCGCCCGACTTGGCGTTGACCAGCGAGCACATGTCGGTCGAGTCGCCGAAGTTCTCGCGGCGCACCTCCCAGGCGCGTTCGACCAGCGCTTCGATCTCGTCGTGGTCGGTCTGCAGCCCGTAGGCGAGCGCTTCCTCAGAGGTGATCAAGGATGCCATCGGTGCCCTTCTTCCAGGAGGTGGACCAAGCCGGGCCGGCATAGGTGCCGACCCGGACAGGCCGTAGCATCGCAGCATGGATCGGGCGACGGCTCGCAGGCGCCGGCTCGCGGCGCGGCGAGGGGTCGCGCTCGCCGTCCTCCTCGCCTGCGCGGCCGGGGCCTTCGCGCTCGGGGCGGCGCTAGGCGACGGCACCGATTCGAACGACGCGACGCTGACCGCGGCGCGGACCTCGGTCGCCGAAACCCTGCCGCTGCCGCAGCTGGCCGGCGAGCGGCTGGTCGCCGGCCTCGAGCGGGACCGCGGTGCCGCCGCGGCTGCGGGCGGAGATCCGCGCCGGGCGGCTGGCCGGCGTCGTCCTCTTCGCCGAGAACTTCCCCAGCCGTGCCGCGGGCCGCAGGCTGATCCGGCAGCTGCAGGCGATCCCGCGGCCGCCCGGGCTGCGGGCGCCGCTGCTGGTGATGGTCGACCAGGAGGGGGGCGAGGTGAAGCGGCTCTCCGGTCCACCCGACTTCTCCGCCGCGGAAATGGGCGAGCGCGGCGGGGCCTTCAGCGAGCGCCAGGGACGGCTGACCGCGGCCAACCTGCGCGCAGGTCGGCGCCAACGTCGACCTGGCGCCGGTGCTCGACGTCGGCCGGCCGGGCGGCGTGATCGCCGCAACCGAACGCGCCTTCGGCTCGAACCCGCGCCTGGTCGCGATCACCGCGGTGCCGTTCGCGCGCGGCCTCGAAGCGGGCGGCGTCGTCGCCACCGCCAAGCACTTCCCGGGGCTCGGCGCCGCGACCGAAAACACCGACTTCGCGGCGCAGCGGATCGAACGCTCGCAGTCGCAGCTGCGGCTGGTCGACGAGGCGCCCTACGAAGCCTACGTCCGCGCCGGCGGCCGGATGGTGATGCTGAGCACCGCGATCTACCCCGCCTTCTCGCCGGCGCCGGCGGCGTTCAGCCGGGCGATCGCGACCGGCGAGCTGCGGCGCCGGCTCGGCTTCCGCGGCGTCTCGATCTCCGACGCCCTGGAAACGGTGGCGGTCGAAGCCTTCGGCGGCCCGGCGCAGGCGGCGGTGGCGGGGACGCGCGCCGGCACCGACCTGCTGCTGTTCACCGACCTCGCCGGGGCTGAAGCGGCTGGGCGGGCGTTGGTCGCGAAGTTGCGGCAGGGGCGGTTGGATCGAGGGAGTTCGTGGCGTCGGTTGCGCGCGTGCTGCGGTTGCGGGCCGAACTTTTGGGGGGCTGAGGGACGGGTAGGGATCAGGGTTGGCGGGGGCGATCGTCGGTGGGACCCCCTCTCTCGGTCTGTCGTCGATGGGAGTAAGCAAGCTGTCGCCCGGAGCTCCGTTCTCCTCAACCGCAAAACGTTCGGGGGTCCCACCGACGCTCGCCCAAACGAACTCGGCTGAAAACCACGCCCCGTCCCGCAGCTAACGAGAGGAGCTGCGGGCGTTTCCCGATTGAAGCTCCCGTCCCTCTTGTCTCGAGCTTGTTGCTTTGTGCGGGAGGGGGTCGGGGGACCCTCCGACGTTTTGCGGTTGAGGAGAACGGCGGTCCGGGCGACAGCTCTCCTTACTTCGATCGACGACAGACCGAGAGAGGAGGGTCCCCCGACCCCCTCCCGCTCCCTCGCAGACCTCTGCCTCGAGGCTAAAAGGCTAAAAGCTGTCCGGCGCGTCCTCGCGGATCGCATCGGCGTCGAACACTCGAACCCCGTCACGCCCCCCGTCCTTCGCCGCATACATCGCCGTGTCCGCCTCCGACAGCAGCGTCGCGTAGGAGAGCTGCTCGTCGGGGCCGAACATCGCCACCCCGATCGAGGCGGTGACCGGGTCGGCGCCGTCGAGCAGCGGGTCGTGCTGGCGGATCGCCGCCGCCAGCGCTTCGGCGACCACCCGCGCCTCGGCCGGGGTGCTGCGCGGCAGCACCACCGCGAACTCGTCGCCGCCGAGCCGGGCGACGATGTCGCCGGCCCGCGAGCGCCGCTGCAGCACCGCCGCCACCTCCCCGATCAACCGGTCGCCGGCCGGGTGGCCGTGGGTGTCGTTGACCTCCTTGAAGTGGTCGAGGTCGATCATCATCAGCGCCCCGGTGCCGCGGTCGCGCCGCCGCCGCGCCATCGCGGCCTTCACGTCCTCCTCGAAGCGGCGCCGGTTTTTCAGCCCGGTCAGAGCGTCCTCGCCGGCCTCGCGCTCGAGCCGCTGGACCTGCTCGTTGCGGCTCCAGATCAGGATCAGCGCGCCGAGCAGCGCCGCCACCGCGATCCCGATCGCCGCCAGCAGGACGGGCAGGCTGATGTCGGGCCGGTTCGGGTCGCGGACGACCAGGAGCCAGGTGCGATCGGCGATCCGGACCCTGGCCGCCGCCGGGTCTTCGAGTTCCTCGTCGGGCCCGGAGATCTGCTCGCCTTCGAGCTGCAGCTGCTCGATGGTTTGCGCCGGCAGCGCCTTGTCGACGGTGCGGGCGAGGTCGGCGATCCGCAGGCTGCCGGCGGCGAAGCCGATCAGCGCCCGGCCCCGCTCGGCCACCGTTTCCCGCGGGGCGCCGTCGCGGTAGACCGCCTGGTAGACGTTGATGCCGCTGCCGCCGAGCAGCAGTTCGATCGGCGGCGTCGCGACCGGCTGGCCGGTGTCGCGGGCGCGCCGCAGGAAGGGCCCGCGGCTGGGGTCGGTGGCGAGGTTGAACCCGATCCCGGCGCTGCTGCCGGCGCGGCGGGAGCCGACGTAGGTGAGCGGGTAGTAGACCGGCGCCAGCTTCGCCGGCAGCAGGCGGGCGCCGGGACCGCGGGGCGCGCGCGGGTCGCGTTCGGAGATTGCCACGCCCTGTTCGCGTTCGTAGGCCTTGCGCCGGCTCGCCGGCACCTTCTCGACCAGCGCCGCCGCGGTCAGCACCCGCTGCCGCAGCAGGGCGGCGCTGATCGTCCGGAACTCGTGTTTGCTGATGTGTCCCTCGACCTGGAAGAAGGCGGCGGCGCTGGCCAGCTGCCCGACCGCCAGCTTCGCCATCGATTCGGCCTGGTGGGCGGCCCGCACCGCCTCGTCCTTCTGCATCTGGTGGAAGTCGGCGTTGTCGTCGGAGCGCACAACCAGCGCCGCCACCACCGAGCCGGCGGCGATCAGCAGCACGCAGACGAGACCGATCCAGAACCGAAGTCGCATGCCTGAGTTTTCGGCCTGGCCCATCCAGGTATTGAACCTGGGAAGGGCCGTGCGCCGCGTTACTCGTTCGGAACGGCGGCCAGCGACTCCCAGAGGTAGATGCTGGCGAGGCTGCGATGGGGCCTCCAGCGCTCGCCGAAGGCGACCGTCTCCTTCGGGGTCGGCATCTCCTCCATCCCATACTCGACCTGGATCGCCTTGCGGATGCCGAGGTCGCCGCCGGAGAGGACGTCGGGGCGCTCGAGGTGGAAGAGGAGGAACATTTCGGCGGTCCAGGCGCCGAGGCCGCGGACAGCGACGATCTCCTCGATCACCTGCTCGTCGGCCAGCTCCCGCAGGCGGCCGAGCTCGAGCTCGCCGTCGATCACGTGCCGGGCGAGGTCGCGCAGGTACTCGACCTTGCGGCCGGAGAGGCCGGCGCCGCGCAGCTCCTCCTCGCTCGCTTTCAGCAGCCGCCGCGGGGTCGGCGGCTTGCCGCCGAAGAGGTCGAGGACGCGCCGGTAGATCGCCCGCGCCGCTTTGGTCGAGAGCTGCTGGCCGACGATCGAGCGCAGCAGCGCCCCGAACTCGTCTTCGGGCCGCTCCTCGTTGCGGCGCCGCAGCCGCTCCTCGATGTCGATCGGGCCGATCCGCTCGATCAGCGCCGCCATCGTCGGGTCGGTCTTGGCGAGGGCGCGGCGGGCCGCGGCGGCTTTGCGAGCGCTCACCGGCCGCTCCAGTGCGGCCGCCGCTTCTCGGCGAAGGCGCGAATTCCCTCGCGCAGGTCCTCGGAGGCGAAGGAGGACTCGCGCAGCGCGACCAGGCCGGCCTCCTGCTGGCGGCTGAGGATCGGGTTCGCGTTGAGGGTGTCGATCGCGCTCTTGTTGCCGCGGGCGGAGAGCGGCGCGTTGGCGGCGATCAGCGCCGCCAGCTCGACCGCCGCCTCGGGGAGGCCCGCGTCGGCGACGACCTCGTTGACGAGGCCGATCCGCTCGGCCTTCGCCGCGTCGACGTTGCGGCCGGTGAGGAACAGCTCCTTGGTGCGGGCGAGGCCGATCGTGTCGAGGAACTTGCGCAGGCCGGTGTGGCCGTAGATCAGCCCCAGCCGCGCCGGCGGCATCCCCAGCTCGGCGCCGGCGGCGCAGATCCGCAGGTCGCAGCTGATCGCCAGCTCGAGGCCGCCGCCGAGGCAGTGGCCGTTGATCGCCGCCACGGTCGGCCAGGGGTGGCGGGAGATCGCTTCCATCGCCGCCTGGAAGGGGTGGGCGACGAGCGCCTCGGCGTCGCGCTCGAAAGTTCCCTCCGGGATCGCGGCGATGTCGTAGCCGGCCGAGAAGACCGGCGGCGCGCCGGTGATCACCACGCAGCGGGTCTCGATCCCGCGGTCGAGGCGCGGCAGCGCCTCGGCCAGCGCGTCGAGGATCTCGTGGTCGAGCGCGTTGCGGCGCTCGGGGTTGGCGATCCGCAGTCGCGCGACCGCCTCGGCCGGGCGGTCGAGCAGCAGCTTTCCCCCGCCAGGCGCTCCTCCGCCATCGCCTACTCGAGGACTACGAGAACGTCGCCTTCGCTCACCGACTGGCCTTCCTCGCAGCGGATCTCCTTGACGACGCCGTCGTCTTCGGACTCGACCGGGATCTCCATCTTCATCGACTCGAGGATGACGACGGTGTCGCCGTCGGCGATCTTGTCCCCCACCGCGACCTCGACTTTCCAGACGTTGCCGGTGATTTGCGCCTCGATGTCTGCCATGGGCGGGGAGAATAGCCGCGCGATGGGATCCGATGACGAGGCGGAGCAGGGCGAGGTGGCGGCGATCGTCGCCGCCCGCAACGAGGCGGACCGGATCGCGGCGACGGTGACGGCGCTGCGCCGCGCCTTCCCGGCGGCGGCGATCTGGGTCGCCGACGACGCCTCCGGCGACGGCACCGCCGAGCGGGCGCTGGCCGCCGGCGCCCAGGTCGTCAGCCGCGGCCGGCCGCACGGCAAGGGCGGCAACGTCACCGCGGCGGCCGAAGCGGCGCTGAGCGCCGAGCCGGCGCCGCGGCTGGTGCTGCTCTGCGACGGCGACCTCGGCGACTCGGCGGCGCGGCTCGGGCCGCTGCTGGAGGCGGTGCGGGCGGGGGAGTGCGACCTCGCGGTGGCGGCCTTCCGCCGTCGCGTCGGCGGTGGGTTCGGTATCGCCCTGACCTTTGCCGGCTGGGCGGTGCGGCGGCTGACCGGGCTGCGGCTGAGCGCGCCGATCTCCGGCCAGCGGGCGCATGCGGGTCGAGGCGCTGCGCGCCTGCCTGCCGTTCGCCAGCGGGCTTCGGGATGGAGATCGGGATCACCGTCGACGCCGCCCGCGCCGGCTTCCGGGTGCGCGAGTACGAGCTCGAGCTCGAGCACCGGGCGAGCGGCCGGACGGCCGCCGGCTTCGCCCACCGGGCGCTGCAGCTGCGCGACTTCGCGCGGGTGTTCGCCAGCCGCGTGCGGCGGAGGCGGGCGGGCGGCGCCGCTGCGGGAGGCGCCGCGTGATCCTCGCGATCGACCAGGGCACGACCGGCACCACCTGCCTCGTCTTCGACGCCGAGGGCCGGGTCGCCGGCCGCGCCTACTCGGAGTTCGAGCAGTTCTTCCCGCGGCCGGGCTGGGTCGAGCACGACGCCGCCGAGATCTGGGAGGTGACGCGGCGGGTCGCGGCGGAGGCGATCGCCTCCGCCGGCATCGAGGGCGCCGACCTCGACGCGATCGGGATCACCAACCAGCGCGAGACCGTCGTCGCCTGGGACCCGGAGACCGGCAAGCCGCTGCATCGGGCGCTGGTCTGGCAGGACCGCCGCACGGCGGAGCGCTGCGAGGAGCTGCGCGCGGCCGGGCTCGAGCCGCTGGTCCGCGAGCGCACCGGGCTCACCGTCGACCCCTACTTCTCGGCGACCAAGATCGAGTGGCTGCTGCGGAACGCCGAGGGGATCGAGCGGGCGGTGTTCGGCACCGTCGACTCCTGGCTGCTGTTCAAGCTGACCGGCCGCCACGTCACCGACTTCAGCAACGCCTCGCGGACGATGCTGTTCGACATCCACCGCCTCGCCTGGGACGCGGAGCTGTGCGAGGCGTTCGGCGTCGACCCGGGCCGGCTGCCGGAGCCGCTGCCCTCGGCCGGCGTCTTCGGCACCACCGCGGAGTTCGGCGGCGAGGTGCCGGTCGCCGGGGTCGCCGGCGATCAGCAGGCGGCGCTCTTCGGGCAGGCGGCCCACGCCCCCGGCGAGGCGAAGAACACCTACGGCACCGGCAGCTTCGTGCTGCTCAACTGCGGCGCCGAGGTGCCGCCGGCGCCCGACGGGCTGCTGGCCACGGTCGCCTGGGGGATCGGCGAGCAGGTCGCCTACGCGCTCGAGGCCTCGATCTTCGTCACCGGCGCCGCCGTCCAGTGGCTGCGCGACGGGCTCGGGGTGATCTCTGCCGCGGCGGAGACCGAGACCCTCGCGGCCTCGCTCGACTCCAACGACGGCGTCTACTTCGTGCCGGCGCTGACCGGGCTCGGCTCGCCCCACTTCGACCCCTACGCGCGGGGGACGATCGTCGGCCTCACCCGCGGCAGCGGCCGCGCCCACCTCGCCCGCGCCGCGCTCGAGGCGATCGCCTACCAGGCGGTCGACGCGGTCCGTGCCCAGGAGGCGGCGGCGGAGCGGCCGCTGGAGCTCTTGAAAGCCGACGGCGGAGCCGCCGCGAACCGCTGGCTGATGCAGTTCCAGGCCGACGTCCTCGGGGTGCCGGTGGTGGTGCCGGAGGTGGCGGAGACGACCGCGCTCGGCGCCGCCTTCCTGGCCGGGGTCGCGACCGGCGCCTGGACGCTCGAGCGGGTCGCCGAGGTCTGGCGCGAGGCGGCGCGCTACGAGCCGCGGATGCCGTCCGCCGAGCGTCAGCGGCTGCTCGCCGACTGGGCGCGGGCGCTGGAGCGCTCGCGCGGCTGGGCCGACCCCCGTTCGGCGGGTTCGCCGCCGGGCCCGTAACCGCGGCGGGCCCCGAAGGTAGGGTCAGGCGGCGGCTGCCACCGGTGCCAGTCGCCGCTCCCGCTATGGCCGAGATGAAGCCACAGGTCTACAAGGACCCGCGTCCCGCGGAGTACTTCGACGAGTTCCACGACGCCGCCCGCCGCGGCTCGACCTGGGTCTACACGCTGGCCCGCATCGTCTGCACGATGCCGACGCTCCTCCTCTACCGGGTCAAGGTGATCGGCCGCAAGCACGTGCCGCGGCGCGGCGCGGTGATCCTCGCCCCCAACCACTTCAGCCAGATGGACCACTTCTTCGCCGGCGTCTACCTGCCACGGAAGATCCGCTTCATGGGCAAATCGCAGCTCTTCGGGCCGCCCGTCCTGACCGCGATCCTGAAGCACGGCGGCGTCTTCCCGGTCCGCCGCGGCCACCGTGACGAGGAGGCGATGAAGACCGCCTTCACCCTCCTCGAGCAGGGCGAGATGGTCCTCATCTACGCCGAGGGCGGCCGCTCGCGCAGCGGCGAGCTGGGGGAGCCGAAACACGGGATCGGCCGCGTCGCCCTCGAATCCGGCGCCCCGGTGGTCCCGATCGCGATCTACGGCTCGGCCGCCGTCCGCCGCTGGAAGCGGCTGCGGTTCCCCCAGGTGACCGTCGAGTTCGGCGAGCCGCTTCAGTTCCCCGCCGAGGCGGACGTCGACCTCGACCGCCAGCTGGAGGCGGCGACCGCGATCTTCGCCCGCGTCAAGGACCTCTACGGCGGGCTCGCTACTCGTACCGACGCTCGCTCCGCGAGTAGAACTCCGGATCGTGCCCGGGCGTGATCACCGCGTCCGGGAATTGACTGTGGAAGAGGCGCAGCTCCTGCAGTGAGCGGCGGAAGTTGTGGGCGTCCTGGGGGCGCGGCGGCAGCGGCATCGAGCCCTCGAGCTGGTCGAGGTAGTACATGGCGTCGCCGCCGATCACGAAGTCGCGCTCGGCGAGGCGGCAGATCACGCAGACGTGGCCGGCGCTGTGGCCGGGGCTGAAGGCGAGCCGCACCGAGCCGTCGCCGAACAGGTCGAAGGTGCGGGCGAAGCTCGCGTAGGAGCCGATCTCGCCGCGGTCGAAGTCGACCGTGCGGTAGTCGAAGGCGAAGTCGTAGTGGGCGCGGCGGTAGCCGTCGGTGAGGCCGCCGCTGCCGGCCGCCTTCCACTCGGCGGCGGAGACGACGAAGGTCGATTTCGGGAACTCGGAGATCGCCGAGGCGTGGTCCATGTGCAGGTGGGTCATGACGACGATCGGGATCTCGCCGGGGTCGAGGCCGCGACCGCGGAGCTGCGAGGGGACGTCTTCGCGAGCCTCGAGGCTGGGGCGGCCGAAGCGGTTGCCGTTGCCGCCGAAGTTCTGGCGGCCGTCGCTGGCGATCGAGGGGTGGAGGCCGGTGTCGACGAGGACCGCGCCGGCGCTCGGATGGCGGATGACGAAGGCGGGGACCGGGATCACGTTCTCCGGCTTGCCGCGCAGGAGCGCCCGCAGCAGCTTCAGCTGCAGGAGGGGGCCGCCGGGGCTCGCCATCAGCGCCAGCGGGAAGTTGACGTGGCCGGCGATCAGCGGTTCGACCGCGACGCTGGCGCCGGGAGTGCCGCCGGCGAGTGGCTCGTGCAGCGGCTGGGGTTCGACGTGGACAGTCATAACCGAGCCAGATTAAGCGGGCCGAGCGCCGATAGGCTCCCGACCGGGATGGCTGAAAGCTCGCGTTCGCAGGTGTTTCGGGAAGGACTCTTGGAAGATCATGTCTGCCTGGTCTCCGGCGCCGGCTCTGGGCTGGGGCGGGAGATCGCCCTGGAGCTGGCGCGGCTCGGCGCCGCCGTGGTCGGCTGCGGCCGCCGGGCGGAGCCGCTGGAGGAGACCGCCGGGCTGGCGGCCGAGCTGCCGGGCTCGTTCACCCACGAGGAGCTCGACATCCGCGACGAGGTCGCCGTCGACGCCCTGATCGACACCGTGCTCGAGCGCCACGGCCGCCTCGACGTTCTCGTCAACAACGCCGGCGGCCAGTTCCTCAGCCCGGCCGAGGCGATCACGCCGAAAGGCTTCCGCACCGTGATCGAGCTGAACGTCGAGGGGACCTGGCTGATGACCCACGCCGCCGCCACCAAGGCCTTCATCCCGCAGGGCGGCGGCAAGGTGCTGAGCGTCACCCTCTCGCCCCACAACGGGATGCCCGGCATGGTCCACTCGGGCGCCGCCCGCGCCGCGGTCGAGAACATGATGCGGACGCTGGCCGTCGAGTGGGCGCGGTTCGGGATCCAGACCGTCGCCCTCGCCGCCGGCCAGTTCGCGACCGAGACGCTGCTGACCAAGTATCCGCAGGTGGTGGTCGACAACCTCGAGCGCTCGATCCCGGCCGGCCGCGCCGGCCAGCCCGAGGAGTTCGCCTGGCTGGTCGCCTACCTCGCGTCCCCCGCCGGCGACTTCTTCTCCGGGACGACGATCACGATCGACGGCGCCCGCGACAACTGGGCCGGTCCCTGGCCGCCGCCGGCGATCGCCGACGAGGGCGGCACCCCCGTCGCCGAGGAGCGCCGCCCCGACTAGCTCGACGCTCGGGCTGAAGCATTGACGTCGCCATAGCGACACGAATGCTTCAGCCGTTGCATGTCGCGGCGCGGCGGTCAGGCGGTGCGGGGCTCGAGGACGACCAGCGGGATCTCGCGGTCGGCCCTCGCTCGGTAGTCCTTGTAGCCGGGGTAGGCGGCGTCGGCGAGCGCCCAAAGGCGATCGCGCTCGTCGGGCGCCGCGACCCGGGCGTGGACGGGACGGCGCTCGGGTCCGACCTGGACCGTGGTGTCCGGGTTGGCGACCAGGTTGTGGAACCAGGCCGGGTGCTTGGGGAAGCCGCCCTTCGAGGCGACCAGGAGCAGGTCCTCGCCGTCCTCCACGTAGAGCAGTGGCGTCGTCCGCAGCTTCCCGGACCTGGCGCCGACGTGGTCGAGCAGCAGCATCCGGCCACGGACGCCGGGGATCACCCGGCCGAGGCGCCCACCCGTCCTCCGGTAGAGGAAGGTGTGGGCGCCGGCGGCCCGGGTCAAGAGCGGCCAGGTGCGATCGGCCAGCTCGAGGTAGCGCGGCGGCGTGCGGCCGGCAGGCCCCTCGCTCAGGTGTACATCCCCCCGAACATGCCGCCGGTGATGTTCAGCACCTGCCCGTGCACGTAGTTGGAGAGCGGCGAGGCGAGGAAGAGGACCGGCCCCGAGGCCTCCTCCGGGGTCGCCGGCCGGCCGATCGGGATGATCGCCGAGGCCATCGCCCGCATCTGCTCGGGGATGCCGAGCTCGACCTTCTCGCCGCTCGGCGTGGTCATCTCCTCGCCCTCCTCCTTGGCGGCGGTGAGGCGGGTTTCGACGAAGCCGAAGGCGACCGCGTTGACGTTGATCTTGAACTGGCCCCACTCCTTGGCCAGCGTTTTGGTGACGCCGACGACGCCCATCTTCGCGGCCGAGTAGTTGATCTGGCCGGCGTTGCCCATCGTTCCCGAGGTCGAGGAGACGTTGATCAGCTTGCGAAAGACCTCCTGGCCCTGTTCGCGCTCCTCTTTGGCGGCGCCGCGCCAGTGCGGCGCCAGCGCCCGGGCGACGCGGAAGGGGACGACGGTGTGGATGTCGAGCATCGCCTGGAACTGCTCGTCGCTCATCTTGTGGGCGACGCCGTCCCAGGTGTAGCCGGCGTTGTTGACGACCACGTCGACGCCGCCGAAGGCGTCGACCGCGGCGGCCACCAGCTCGTCGGCGGCGCCGGTCTTGGTCAGGTCGCCGGCGTGGACCGCGGTCTCGCCGGCCGATATTTCGCTCGCCGTCTGCTCGGCGACGTCGGCGTCGAGGTCGTTGATCAGCACCTTCGCGCCCTCGCCGGCGAACAGCTCCGCCGTGGCCCGGCCGATGCCCCGGGCCGAGCCGGTGACGATCGCCGCTTTGCCGTCCAGAAGTCCCATCTCTCCTCCGTTTGCTCGCTCAAGAAGTCGGTCGCGGAGGCTACAGGGAAAAGTGCCTGGCTGACTGGCCAGTCAGCCGCCGAGGACGGTTCTCGGCGGCGAATTTCCGCCTTACACGTCCGCCGGGGCGGGGGAGAATCGCGAGATGGGGGACGGCATCTCGATTCTCGTCTTCGCGCTGATGTCGGCGCTCAACCCGACGTTGCTGGCGGCGGTGACGATCATGCTGCTGCTGCCGAACCCGAAGCGGCTGATGATCGGCTACCTGCTCGGCGCCTACCTGACCAGCATCACTATCGGGATGCTGATCGTCTTCGAGCTGCACGGCGACTCCGCGGTGACGACGACCAAACGGACGCTGAGCCCGCTCGCCGACCTGCTGGTCGGGGCGCTGCTGGTGACCGCCGGCCTGGTGCTGAAAGCGCGGAGGATGGAGGAACGCCGCGAGCGCAAGCTCGAGCGCAAGGCGGCGGCCGGACCGAAGCAATCGCTGCCGGAAAAACTGCTCGGCCGCGGCGACCCGCGGATCACCTTCTTCGTCGGCGTCATTCTCAGCTTCCCCGGCGCCTCCTACCTGGCGGCGTTGACGAAGACCGCCAAGCTCGAGATCGCCGACGTCTGGCTGGTGCTGATCGTGCTCGGCGTCTGCCTGCTGCAGCAGTTCCTGCTCGAGGCGCCGATCGTCGCCTACGCGCTGCGGCCGGAGTGGGCGAAGAGGACGATCGCCGGCTTTCGAGAGTGGCTCGCCCTCCATGGGCGCCGGGCCGCCGCCCACGTGGTGATCGCGCTCGGCGTCCTGCTGCTGATCCGTGGCGTGATCGAGCTGATCGCCGGCTAGCGCTGGTCGGCGCCGGCGATCAGCCGCAGGTCGCGCGGCCGCAGCAGGGCCTGCAGGACCGAGCCGTCGACGATCGCCAGGCCGCCCTTGCGCAGCTTCGCGTTGGCGCCGGTGAGACGGCCGACCTCGCGGGAGAAGTCGGGCTCGTGGCCGACGAGGAGGACGTTGCCGCGGCCGGCGCCGAGGGCGAGGGCGTCGAAGCTGCCGCCGGCGAGCTCGGCGGCGACCTCGGGCGCGATGCCGGGGAGCGACTCGCAGGCGAGGCGCGCGGTCTCCGCGGCGCGGACCCTGGGGCTGGTCAGGCAGGCGTCGATCTCCGCGCCAAGCCTGGCCAGGGCGGCGCCGGCGGCCCGCGCCTGCCCTTCCCCCTTCTCGGTCAGCTGCCGGGCGGCGTCGTCGCGGGTCTCATGCTCCGCGTCGCCGTGCCGAAGTAGATAGAGCATGGCCCCGAATCTACGCCCTCCCGCCGGTTCGCCCAGGCGCCGCCCCCGCCACCTGTGGGGGATTCGCAGGGGATCGCAAGGCGTCCGTCCAAGCGGTTCTTTAGCATCCGCTCACATGCTCTTCATACCCGGCCGCCGCTCGCTGGCCGTGGTGATCGTGGCGCTCGGCCTGGCATTGCTGGCGCCCACCGCGGCGTCCACCGCTGGCCAGATCGTCATCTACGGAGCCGCCGCCGGTTCCCGCCTCGAGCTCAGCACCCACGGCAGCACGCTGGTGGTCGAAGGCCGGATGGCCAACCACGAGCCCTGCCGGCTGCCACTTCGTCGGCGGCCGCGAAAAGGCCGCCTGCAACCTCTCCCAGGCCGACCGGATCGAACTCCTGATGAGCGACTCCGGCGACTTCGTCCAGATCGACAGCCCCCTTCCCGCCCCCGTCGTCGCCCACCTCGGCGGCGGCTCGGACAAGTTCATCGGCAACGCCGAGAAGGACACCTGCCTGCCCGAAGGCGCCCGCCGCAACCGCTGCGTCGGCGGCCCCGGCAACGACATCTGCTGGACCGGCGAAGAGAACTCCGACTGCGTCGGCGGCGCCGGCAACGACCTCTGCCACACCGGTGCCGGCAGCGACGGCTGCTGGGGCGGCCCGGGCGACGACGTCTGCGAAATGGGCCCCGGCAACGACGGCTGCCACGGCGAAGGCGGCAACGACCGCCTGATCGGCGGCCCCGGCCAGGACCAGCTCTACGGCGGCCCCGGCCACGACTTCTGCGACGGCCTCCCCGGCTGGGGCAAGTCCCACGAATGCCAAGCCGGCCCCGGCCGGTAGCACCGCCACCAGCGGGGCGCGCCAAGCTGAGCTGGGCACCCGGCGCGGCTCAGTGAGCGAGCCTCAGGGCGCGGCTCGGACCTCGACCAGCGCCAGGTCCCAGCGGTCGGCGGTGGGCGCGGTGTCGTTGATCGTGACCGTGGTTCCGGCAGCCGCCGTCGTGGCGGTTTGCCGCTGCGTCCAGAAGGTGTCGCCGCTGGGGCTGAGGAACTGATCGACCAGCGTCTGGCCCGGCCCGACCGTGCGGGCGGCGGCTTTGTCCCAATCCTCGCCGACGCCCCAAACCCAACTGCCGGCTCGGGTCGTGACCAACGACGCGGTTGGCGCGCCGCTCGCCGCCGAAGCCGAGCCGGTCGCGCCGCCGAGCGTGGTGTCGGCGCCGCTGAAGGCGGCGACGGTGATCGCGCCCTGGTAGCCGCCTTTGGCGCGGGTTGCGGTGATCGTCGCGTTCGTCAGTTTTGCCGCCGCGACCGCCTGCCAGATCTCAGCGGTGCCCGCCTGGGCGTTGGCGCGGCTGCGCAGGGTCCAGGTGAGGCCGCCGCCATTGATCCCGCTGATCGATTGGCCGCCAGCGCTGGCGCCGTCGGAGCTGACGAAGGCCAGCAGCAGCTCACCGGGCGCGGCCGTCGTCAGGGCCGGTGCCGAGATCGTCGTCCCGCCGGTGCTCTGCCTGGTGGTGACCGTTTTGTCCAGCGCCAGGCTCGGTGGCGGCGGTGCGGTCGTCACCGTGGCGGTGGCTTCGTTGGAGGGAGGGCCGACGTTGCCCGCCGCGTCTTCGGCGGTCACCTCGTAGTACCAGGTGCCGGCGGCAAGGCCGGAATCGGTGAACGTGGTGGCGGCCGTGTGGCCGACCAGGTTGGTGGCGTTGGGGGTGAACCCCGGCGAGCTCGAACGGTGGACGTTGTAGCCGCTGACGCCGAGGTTGTCGCCGGCCGGGTTCCATTTCAGGGCGACCGCCCCTTCGCCCGGGGTGGCGAGCAGCTCGGTCGGGGCGGTCGGTGGGCTCGGGTCCTCGTAGGGGGCCGGGAAGCGGACGAAAGGAGCGATCGACGGAACGCCCTGCGCGTTGACGAGGAAGAGCATGTAGTAGCCGGGCGGAACGTCGTTGCGGTTCGAGGGGACGGTGACGTTGATCCCGCCGGCGGTCTGGGTGAAGCTGAGCTGCGTCGCCCGCGCGTTCTCGTCGAAGGCGTGGGTGACCGAGCCGGTCCGGATCAGCGAGACCCGCGAGATCGAGGCTGCGTCGGGAGTGCCGACGAAGGCCGTCGAGCCGTATTCGAGGGTTGCCGGCGCTGCGGAGATCGTCGGGCGCGGCCCCTTGAAGAGGTACGGCGGCGAGAAGATCTGGGCGCTTTTCTGGTCGCCGACGCCGGGGTCGCCGCCGCCGCCGGAGACGTAGACGCGGCCGTCGGGGAGAAGCACCGCGACCGAGTGGTAAAGGCGGGGCGCGCTCATCGGCGCGTAGGTCGTCCACGCTCCCGTCGCCGGGTTCCAGTCCTCCGGCTGCAGGACCCCGTTGGCGTCGTTGAAGCCGGATTTGTCGGTGCCGCCACCGGTCGCCAGCACCGTCCCGTCGGGCAGGTTGGTGAGGTTGAGGAAGCTGCGCGGGAAGCTCATGCTCGAGGTCGGCTGCCAGATCGCGCCGGCTTCGTTCATGTTCAACGTGTACGCCGTTTTCAGCGAGTTGCCGGAGAACCCGTCGTCAGCGGCCGAGCCGGCCTTGATGAAGCGGCCGGGGGCGTAGTTGGCGATGCTGCCGCCGTCGATCACCCGGCTGTCGATCGTCGTCCACTGGTTGGTCGAGAGGTCGAGCACCTCGCTGGCGGTCGGCACCTCGGAGCCCCCGAGGTGGGCGATGCGCCCGTCCGGCAGCTGGTAGATGAACGGGTAGATCGGCATCGAGTGGCTGGCCGCGGTCAGGCTCTGCCAGGAGTTCGTGTTCGGCGAGTAGAGCTCCGGCACCTTGACGATGTCGGTGTCGTCTTTGTCGTAGCCGGAGGTCGCCAGCACCTTGCCGTCGGCGAGCGTGGTCCCCGTTGCGTACCAGCGTGGGAACTGCATCGGCGCCAGGTCCTGCCAGGTCTGGCCATGCCAGTCGAAGGCGGTGAGGTTGTCGACCCCGAGCCCCTCGTCGGTGGCGGTGCCGCCGACCACCAGCACCCGGCCGTCGGCGAGGACCGCCTGGCCGGCGCAGAAGAGGTCCGCTTTGGCGTCGGGCACCTGCGTCACCGCCCCGGTCTGCGGATCGAGGACGTACTGCTGGCCGCCTTTGGCGAAATCACCCTGCCAGAGCAGGATGCGGCCGTTGGGCAGCAGGGCGGAGTGGATCGCGACGGCCGGCAAGGGGATCAGCGACCCCCACTGGCCGACCTGTTCCGGCCCGCCGCCGTTGGCGACGGTGACGGTGGTCGGCGGCGAAGACGTTGCCGTGATCCCGGCGCCGTCGCGCGCTCGCGCCGCCAGCGTGTGCTGGCCGTTGCTGGCCGCGGCTGAGCTCCAGGCGAGTTCGTAGGGCGAGCTGGTGTCCTCGGCGCCGAGCGGACTGCCGTCGAGGAGGAACTGGACGCCGGCGATCCCGCTCGCGTCGGTCGCGCTGGCGACCAGGGTCGTCGTCCCGGAGACGGTGGCGCCGGCGCTGGGGGCGGTGAGCGTGACGGTGGGCGGCGTCGTGTCGCCGGTCGGGGTGGTCACCGTCACCGGTTCGGAGGCGGGGGAGACGTTGCCGGCGGCGTCGAAGGCTTTGACCGTGTACGTGTAGGTGGTGGAGGCCACGACGGTGTCGGTGAAGCTGGTGCCGGTGACTTCGCCGACCTGGCTGGCGCCGCGGAAGACCCGGTACCCGGCGACCCCTTGGTCATCGCTGCTGGCCGACCAGGTGAGCGGCACTTTGGTGGCCGTCACGGTGCCCGCCGCGAGGTTCCCGGGCGCGGTCGGGGCCTGGCTGTCGTCGACCGCTGGCACCACCTCGACAACCGCGAGGTTCCAGCGGTCGTTGCTGGGGGCGGTGTCGTTGGTGGTCACCGTCATCCCCGCCAGCGGGGTCGTCGCGCTCTGGCGCTGGACCCAGAACGTGTCCCCGGCCGAGGCCAGGAACTCGTCGACCTTGACCTGTCCGGCCCCGACCGTGCGTGCCGTTGCCCGATCCCAGTCATGTCCTACCGCCCAGACCCACGATCCGGATCGGGTGCTCGTCAGCGAAAGCGACGGCGCTCCGGTGGCGGCGCTCGCCGCCGCCGTCGCTCCGGTTGCCGCCAGGTCGGCGCCGGCGAAGGCGACGACCGTGATCGACCCGGGGAAGGAGCCGCTGCCGCGGGTCGCCGTGATCGTCGCGTTGCTGACGACGCTCGTGGCGCTCGCTGCCCAGATCTCAGCCGTGCCTGCCTGCGCGTTAGCCCGCCGCAGCAGGCGCCAGGTGAGCCCGCCGCCGCTGACTTTCGAGATCGACTGGGAGCCGCCGGCGGATGGGCCGTCGGAGCCGATGAACGCCAGCAGCAGCTCGTTCGGTCCCGTGGTGGTCAACGCCGGCGAGGAGATGGTCCCCGACGCCGCCGACTGATGCGTGGTCACAGTTTTGTCGACGCTGATCGCCGCCGAGGCCCGACTGGCCGAGACCGCGAGCAGAATGCCGGCGCAGAGGCAGGCCAAGCAGGCGTACCGCCAGCGACGAGGACTCACTTGGGTCATTCCCAGACTCACTCTCTTCTCCCAAGGCGGACGGGCGAGACTATGAGCGGTCTATAGAGGCAGGGGGGCTCCGTCAACGACCGAACAACGATCCGATACGAATTTGGTCCGCGACCCTCAAGCCCCAAGAAAACGACGGGCGCGCGGAATGGCTCGTCAGCGGCATCACGGCCGACGGGACGGCGTCGAGGCTAACTCCGACCGTCCGGACGGCGCCTACGACGACCGAGACGCTGATGTCGCTGGTTTCCGACTGACGAATCCGACGATGTCGTCGGCGCCTCCTCGAGGGGCTCCCCGCGCCGAGCGCCGCGCATCCACCTGTCTAAGGAGGACGCCGACGACCGCGAGTGATCGCGGTGGCGCGGCCGACGTGTCCGGATCGTGTCCGCGCGACCCGCTTCACGCCACGGTGAGCGGGCCGCTGGCGACCGCCGTAGTCTGCGCCGATGGCGGTCGAGCGCTTCGTCTGGACCGAGCACGCGCAGATGCGCCTCGCAGAACGTCGTCTCGACGGCGCGGAAAACGAGCGGGCGAGTCGCGGGCGACACGCCGAACGCCAAGAGAACGACGGCGTGCGGAATGGCTCGTCGGAGGGGTCACCGCTGACGGAACCGCGTTCGAGGCGATCTACGACCATCCGCACGGCGAGGACGACGCGGCGGTCCGCATCGTCTCTGCCTGGAGGCTTGATTCCTAGTCGCAAGCCGGCGATACCCTTGGGAAGAGCAATGTTTGCCTACTACGACCGAGACGCCGACATCGCCTGGTTCCCAACCGGCGAATCCACCGATGTCGTGAGCGAGCGCGTCCCAGGTGGCCTCCGCGATTACGATCGCACGAGCCGCAAACTGGTCGCGATTGAGGTCTGGGACGCGAGCACCCGCCTGCCGGCGAGCGTCCTAGAGGCACTGCCGGCCCCCAGCGCAGCACAAGGCGCCGCTGCTTAACTGCCGGCGTCTGCGCAAAATGCCTTTAGATGGAGATGGCTAGCCGGGAGGTCTGCCCCGGATCGCTTGCCCGGACTCGGCGGGGGGCCTAAGCACCCGTCGATGACTACCGGCGGACCGGATCGGTGCTCGATTGGTACGTGCTCGCATTAAGCTGCACGCACCTTGAACGGCCTTGATTTCAGTCAAATTTCGGGCGGCTCAACCTCGGACTCAGCAACCGAGCCACGCCGAATTTTTTCTGCCCTTCCCGCAAAGGATCGGAGATACAACTACCCGCGGGACGTTCAAAGCGAAGTCTGGGAGCGGTGGCACGCACGTCGTACTGAACGCGACTTAGTGATCAAGCTGAACACCGGGAGCGGAAAGACCGTGGTCGGGCTGATCGCACTCAAGTCCTGTCTCAATGAGGGGATCGGGCCGGCCGCCTACATCACGCCGGATAAGCCGCTCACGGGGCAGGCAATAAACGAGGCGCGTGGCCTTGGCCTCGATTTCACCGATGACCCGGAATCACCACGCTTCCTCCAGGGTCGGGAGATCCTGATCACCAACATTTACACGCTCTTCAACGGCCGTTCCAGGTTTGGGGTGAAGGGAGGGTGGCGGGATCCGATTCAGATGGGTGCGGTGCTGATCGACGACGCCCACGCATGTCTCACCACCGTCGACGAGCAGTACACGATCACGATCGCTCGCGAGCATCCAGCCTACGACCCGATTTTCGAACTGTTTTCGGCCGATCTCTCGTTGCAGTCCGAGATGGGCTACCTCAAACTCGAGGGTGGGGACCCCGGCGTCGTACTGCCGATCCCGTACTGGGCCTGGAACGAGAAACAGACGCAGGTGATGAAGCTCCTCAACCCTCACAGCGACGAGGGCGAGCTGGTCTTTTCGTGGCCGCTACTCGCCGACACGCTGCCCCTCTGCCGAGCCGCAGTCTCCGCTGAGGCCATCCAGGTCGCCCCACCCTGCCCGCCGATCGACACCATTCCGAGTTTCGCCCGTGCCAAACGCCGGCTCTATCTGACGGCGACCCTGTCCGACGACAGCGTGCTCGTCACCCACTTCGGGGCCGACCCGGAAACCATCGGAAGGCCGATCACGCCCCGTGCCGCGAGCGACCTCGGCGACCGCATGATCCTCACTCCCCTACAGACCTTTCCTGAGTGCGACGAAGGGTGGATCAGGAACTATGTCGCGGAAAAGGCGAAGACTCGGAATGTAGTTGTGATCGTCCCGTCAATCCGGCGAGCCGCGGCCTGGGAGAACATCGCCCACGGCGTGCATCGGTCCAACACCCTGCAAGGCGCGTTGGAAGAACTGCGCAAGGGCCACGTCGGCCTAGTCGTCTTGGTTAACAAGTACGACGGTATCGACCTTCCGGACGATGCCTGTCACCTACTCGTGCTAGACGGACTACCCGAGGCGCTGGGCACGCTCGACCGACTCGAAATGAGATCGCTCGAAAATAGCGACGCGCTGCTGGCCCGTCAGGTCCAGCGGATAGAGCAGGGGATGGGCCGCGGGGTTCGCTCGAACGACGACTTCTGTGTCGTCCTCCTACTCGGAAAGAGGCTGACCGCACGTCTCTATCCGGCTGCGGCCCGAGAAAAGTTCAGTCCGGCAACGAGGGCGCAGCTCGACCTTTCTGATCGGGTTGCCGAGATGTTGAGCGGGCGGCCCGTCGAGGAACTGGAGACCGTCGTCGACCAGTGCCTGGATCGCGATCCAGACTGGATCAGGGCTAGCCGCGATGCTCTCGATGGACTCATCTACCCTGAGATCAGCGAGATAACGCCGTTCTCGCAAGCCCAGCGCGACGCTTTCGAACTGGCGGTTACCGCACGCTTTCCCGAGGCGGCGGACCGCGCGCTGGAAGACATGAACGAAGTGGAAGACCCTCAGCTTCGAAGCATGCTGAAAGAGGAAGCGGCCGCCTACACCCACCATTTCGATCCAGTCAAAGCTCAAAAACTTCAGAGTTCGGCCTTCTCCCAGAACCGCGGTCTCATCCGGCCACGCCATCGAGTCCAGTACACGCGGCTGCCCTCGCCGGCAAGTTCTCAATCGCTGGCCGCAGCGAAGTACCTCGCGGACCGATACGCCTCCCCCGGGGAGCTGCTTGTCGGGGTCGGAGCACTTCGGGAGCAACTCACGCCCGACCCTGACCCGGATCGAGTTCCCGGGTTCGAGCAGGGAATGCTCGAGTTGGCACTGCATCTCGGATTGACCGGCCAACGCCCCGAGCGCGAAATCGGACGAGGCCCGGACGTCCTCTGGGGCCTTGGTGGTCAGTCGTATCTGGTAATCGAGTGCAAGAGCGGATCTGAGCAGGACGAAATCGCGAAGACCGACATGGCGCAACTGTCCCACGCGATCGACTGGTTCGAAGAGACCTACTCCGGAGCTGGCGATGCTGTGCCGGTTCTGGTCCATCCGAGCCGTCAGCTGGAAAGCAAGGCGAGCGCCAGAGCGGGAGCCCGCGTCCTCACGTTCGACAAGCTGAGCGGGCTTCTTGCCGCCTTTGAAACTCTCGCGACCGCTGTAGCTAACTGCAAGCCATTTCTTGATTCAAAGGAGATGCAGGAGCGACTCACCGCTCTCGGGCTCAACGCCCCCGTCTTGGCCGAACGCTGGACTTTGAAGTCCCGCAAACGGCGTTGACATCCTTCGGGGCAGGATGAAACCCCTGCAAGTCCTCACAGCCCCATCGTCTTGCCGATGATCTCCTTCATGATCTCGTCGGTGCCGCCGCCGATCGGCCCGAGGCGGGCGTCGCGGACGGCGCGCTCGATGCCGTACTCGCGCATGTAGCCGTAGCCGCCGTGGATCTGGAGGCACTGATCGGCGATGCGGAGGACGGTGCGTTGGGTGAGCAGCTTCGACATCGAGACCTGGGGGATGCAGGGCTGGCCGGTGTGGAAGAGGCGGAGGGCGTCGTAGGTCTGGGCCCGGGCGGCTTCGGCTTCGGTGGCCATCTCGGCGACCTGGTGGCGGATCGCCTGGAACTTGCCGATTGGGCGGCCGAAGGCTTCACGGTCGAGGGCGTAGGCGACGGTGGTCTCGATCAGGCGGCGCATGGCACCGACGGCGCCAATCGACATCAGCAGGCGCTCCCAGGCGAAGTTGGCCATGATCAGCTTGAAGCCGCCGTTCTCCTCTCCGAGTAGGTTGGCCGCCGGCACCTCGACGTCGGTGAAGGACAGCTCGCCCGTGTCGGATGAGTGCCAGCCCATCTTCTCGAGCTTGCGCGAGACCTGGTAGCCGGGCATCTCCCGCTCCAATACGAGGAAGGAGATGCCGCCGTGGCCGCCCTCCTCGGTCGTCCGGCAGGCGCAGACGAGGAAGTCGGCCCGGACGCCGTTGGTGATGAAGGTCTTCGAGCCGTTGACGAGGTAGCTGTCGCCGTGGCGCTTCGCGGTGGTCGAGATCGAGGCGACGTCGGAGCCCGCTCCCGGCTCGGTGATCCCGAGCGCGCCGATCTTCTCGCCGGCGATCCCGGGGACCAGCCAGCGCTGCTTCTGCTCCTCGGTGCCGAAGTTGAAGATCGGCGGCATCGCGATCGAGGTATGGGCGTTTAGGCCGGCGGCGACGCCGCCCGAGCCGCCCGAATGGGCCAGCTCTTCGACCCAGATCGCGTCGTGGAGGTGGGTCCCGCCCTGGCCGCCGACGGCCTCGGGGAACTTCAGGCCGAGGAAGCCGAGCTCGGCGCAGCGCTGGTAGAGCTCACGGGGGAATTCGCGCGCAGCCTCCCACTCGTCGACGTGCGGCGCGATCTCGGCGGCGGCGAAGCGCGCCACGGTCGCCCGCAGCTCCTCGTGCTCCTCGCCGAACGGCGGCAGGGTGGCGCGGGCGCCGCTGTCCGTGACCAGGGTCATCGCGATTGGCGCCTTTGTTCGGCTATTCCGAGCAAAGGCGCCAAGGGCGCCCTGGCTTTCCGCCTCCCGGTGCGAGACGCTGGCCCTTCGTCCAACCGAGGGGAGATGAGATGCAGCCCAGCGACTACCCGGTCACGCTCGCAGTCGACTACCCCGATCGCGACCTGAACCGCCTGTCCACCGCCTTCCGGATCTTCGCCGTGATCCCGATCGCGATCATCCTGGCCCTGCTGAGCGGGTCGTGGGGCCGTTACGAAGACTGGGCGCCGCTCGCCGGCGCGGCGGCGGGGATCCTCTTCATCCCGACCGCGCTGATGATCCTCTTCCGCAAGAAGTACCCGCGCTGGTGGTACGACTGGAACCTCGAACTGCTGCGCTTCACCAACCGGGTCGGCGTCTACGTGCTGCTGATGGACGACCGCTACCCCTCGACCGACGAGAAGCAGGCGGTCCACCTCGACTTCCCCTACCCCGACGTCGAGCGCGACCTCGAGCGCGGCATGCCGATCATCAAGTGGCTGCTGGCGATCCCTCATTACATCGTCCTCGTCATCCTCGACATCGGTGTCTTCTTCGCCGTGATCGGGGCCTGGTTCGCGATCCTCTTCACCGGCCGCTACCCGCGCGGCATCTTCGACTTCGTCGAAGGGGTGATCCGCTGGCACGACCGGGTCGCCGGCTACGCCTTGACCCTGGTGACCGACAAATACCCGCCGTTCCGGCTGAAGCCCTGACCGAGCACCGCGCCTACAGCCCGTAGCTGCGGCCGATCACGTCGAGCATCACCTCGTCGGTGCCGGCGCCGATCCGGTTCAGCCGCACGTCGCGGTAGGCGCGCTCGATCTCGTACTCCTTCATGTAGCCGTAGCCGCCGAGGATCTGGACGCACTCGTCCGCGACTTCGCAGGCGACCCGGGAGGCGAACAGCTTCGCCATCGTGATCTCCCGCACCGGGTACTCGCCGTTGCCGAAGCGCCAGGCAGTCGCGTAGGTGAACTGCTTGGCGGCCTCGGTCTTGGTCGCCATCTCGGCGAACTTGTGGCGGATCGCCTGGAACTTGCCGATCGGGCGGCCGAAGGCTTCCCGCTCCTTCGCGTACTCGAGGGTCTTCTCGATCATCCGCTCGGCCCCGGCGTGGCAGCCGGCGGCAGCGACCAGGCGCTCGCCCTGGAGCTCCCAGGCGATGTGGTAGAAGCCTTTGCCGACCTCGCCGAGGACGGCGCTGGCGGGGACGCGGAGGTCGTCGAAGGCGAGCTCGCCGGTGTCGGAGGCGTGCATCCCCATCTTCTCCAGCTCCGCCGAGACGGCGAAGCCGGGGACCTTCTCGCCGCTCTCGTCGCGCAGGTCGACGACGAACAGGGTGATCCCGGCGTGGCGCTCCTCGGGGTCGGTCTTGGCGACGAGGACGATGAAGTCGGCGCGTGGCCCGTTGGTGATGAAGGTCTTGGAGCCGTTGATGACGTATTCGTCGCCGTCGCGGATCGCGGTGGTGCGGATGCCCGCCACGTCGGAGCCGGCGCCTGGCTCGGTGATCCCCAGGCAGGCCACCTTTTCGCCCTTCAGGCCCGGTTCGAGGTAGCGGCGCTTCTGCTCCTCGGTGCCGAGCAGGTGGATCGGCGGCAGCGTCATGTCGCTCTGCACCGCGAAGGCCATGTTGGTCCCGCCCGAGCCCGAGTAGCTCATCGACTCGGCCCGCACCAGCGAGTAGAAGTAGTCGCCGCCCTGGCCGCCGTACTCCTCGGGGAAGCAGAGGCCGAGGAAGCCGAGCTCGCCGGCGCGGCGCAGCGCCGAGGTCGGCCAGTAGGTCTCCTCCCACTCGTTGCGGTGCGGCCAGAGCTCCGCTTTCACCCAGGCCTGCATCGACTCGCGCAGGTCTTCGTGCTCCTGGCTGAAGATGAAGTGCTTGCGCCCGGCCGCGTGGTCGGGCTTGATGACGCTGGAGCCGTCGCTGGTCGCGCTCGCCACTGTCTCTCTCCTCGCTCTCGGTGAGCGGAGCCCTCGCCCCGCCAAGGCCGAGTAGACAGTAGCACTTCCCACTTTCTACACCGCTCCGCTATCGTGCCCGGCGTGGACAGAGAGTGGAGCCGAGCGTGAGTGGCGAGGACCAATTCGAGAAGGTCACCTACGACCTCGCCGACGGCGTCGCCACCGTCACCCTGAACGACCCCGAGAAGCGAAACATGCTCTCCGGCCAGATGCTGGCCGAGCTGGTCGCGGCGATGAAGCGGGCAAAAGCAGACGAGGCGGCCCGCGCCGTCGTCCTCACCGGCGCCGGGGAGAAGGCCTTCTGCGCCGGCGCAGATCTCGGCGGCTTTGCCTCTGAGGCCTCACTCACCGAAAAACACTTCGGCTCTGACCTCTTCCTCGAGTACTTCCGCCTGATGCCAAGACTCGGCAAGCCTTCCCTCGCCGCGGTAAACGGCCACGTCCTCGCCGGCGGCCTCGGCCTCGCCCTCTCCTGCGACCTGGTGATCGCCAGGCAGGGCGCCAGCTTCGGCACCCCGGAGATAAACGTCGGCGCCTTCCCCTACATGATCATGGCGCTGATCTACCGAAACGTGCCGCGCAAGAAGGTAAACGAGATGATGCTCTTGGGAGAGCGGCTCTCGGCGTCCGAAGCGGTCGAGTTCGGCCTCGCCAACAAGGCGGTGCCGCCAGAGGAGTTCGAAGGAGCGGTCGCCGAGTGGGCGACCAAGCTCGCCGCGAAGAGCCCGGTCCTGATGCGGCTCGGCCACGACGCCATGTATCGCCAGCAGGACATGGCCCTAGACGACGCGCTCGAGTACCTGCGCTCCCAGCTCTCGCTGACCTTCTCGACCGAGGACCTGGTCGAGGGCGTCCAGGCCTTCTTCGAGAAGCGCGAGCCCGAGTGGAAGGGGCGGTGAGGAAGTGGCGACCTCAGGGGGCGAGCTGGCGGAGGTGGGCGCTGATGATCGCTTCGAGCTGCGCGACCACCGCGCTGAGCCGCGGCGGCATCTGCGACTCGTCGAGCTCGAGGGTGTGGTCGCGATAGAAGAAGCTGTATTCGAAGCAGTCGGCGCAGCCGCTCGGCCCGGGGCTCTCGAGCGAGGCGAAGTGGGCTCGCCGCAGGCCGCGTTCGAGGCTGCGGATCCGTCGGCCGCTGAGCCGGAAGTCGACGTGTCGCCGACTGTCGCTGCCCGGCTGGGAGACCTCGGCGGTGGCGAACTTGCCCGGGGCGACCGTGAGGCCCCTGGTGCTGGGCGCGAAACCGCCGCTGCGGCTGTAGAGCAGGATGAAGTCGTAGGTGGGAGGAGCCTGGTGTCTCGGAGCCGGCGCGGCCGCGAGCGCGACGCCGGCCGTCATCAGCGCCAGCAGGCAGGCGATCGTCGCGGCGAGCAGTCGCATCGTTGCGACCTTAACCGAGGCGGCAGCGCCCGATGAACGACGAGGAGCCCAAGCACCTGCTGCCCGGCACCGCCCCGCTCGGCGACCTCACCGAGCAGCTCCACGCCCGCCGCGAGGCGGCTCGGCTCGGTGGCGGCGAGGAGAAGATCGCCAAGCAGCACGAGCGCGGCAAGCTGACCGCCCGCGAGCGGATCGACCTGCTGGTCGACGAGGGCACCTTCGTCGAGATCGGCCTGCACGGCCGGCCCCACTTCTCCCAGCGCTCGATGGAGGGCGTCGAGGCGCCCGCCGACGGCGTCATCAGCGGCTGGGGCGACGTCGACGGCCGTCCCTGTTGCATCGCCGCCTATGACTTCACGGTGATGGCCGGCTCGATGGGGATGACCGGCGAGCTCAAGGTCGGCCGCCTGCGCGAGATGGCGCTCGGCAAGCGGATGCCGTTCATCTGGCTGCTCGACTCGGCCGGCGCCCGCATCCAGGAGGCGGCCGGCTCGCTCTTTGCCGGCTCCGGCCACCTGTTCCGCGAGGAGGTCGAAATGTCGGGCGTGGTGCCGATGGTGGCGGCGATGATGGGCCCCTGCGCCGCCGGCACCGCCTACATCCCGGCGCTCTCGGACTTCGTGCCGATGGTCGCCGGCCAGGGCGCGATGGCGCTCGCCGGGCCGCACCTGGTCAAAGCGGTGACCGGCGAGGAGATCTCGATGGAGGAGCTCGGCGGCGCCAAGGTCCACACCCGCAAATCGGGGGTGGGGGACCTCGAAGTGAAGGACGACCAGGAGTGCATCGAGGCGATCAGGTCCTACCTCTCCTACTTCCCGGCGAACTGCGAGCAGAAGCCGCCGGTGCTCGAGCCGAGCGACCCGGTCGAGCGCCGCTCCGAGCGGCTGCTGGAGATCGTCCCCGAGTCCTCGCGGAAGCCCTACGACATGTACGAGGTGATCGCCGAGATCGTCGACGACGGCGAGTGGTTCGACCTGAAGCCGCGCTGGGCGCGCAGCGTCATCACCTGCTTCGCCCGCTTCGGCGGCCAGCCGGTCGGGATCGTCGCCAACCAGCCCAAGCACCTGGCCGGCGTCCTCGACAACGACTCCGCCGACAAGGCGGCCCGCTTCATCAACCTCTGCGACGCCTTCAACGTGCCGCTCGTCTTCCTCCAGGACGTGCCCGGCTTCATGGTCGGCTCGAAGGTCGAGCACGCCGGGATCATCCGCCACGGCGCCAAGATGCTCTACGCGGTCAGCCGCGCGACGGTGCCGAAGGTGACGGTGATCGTCCGCAAGGCCTACGGCGCCGGCTACTACGTGATGTGCGGGAAGGCCTACGAGCCGGACCTGATCGTCGCCTGGCCGGGGGCTGAGATCTCGGTGATGGGCGCCGAGGGCGCGGTCAACATCATCGGCCGCTCGGCGATCGAGGCGGCCGAGGACCCGGAGGCGACCCGCGAGGCGATGCTCGACGCCGTCCGCCAGAACATCGACCCCTACATCGCCGCCGGCAACGCCGTGATCGACGAAGTGATCGACCCGCGGGAGACGCGGCCGACGATCGCCAGGGCGCTGCGGATGGCCCGCACCAAGCACGTCGAGAAGCCGAAGAAACGGCACGGGGTGATGCCGGTATGAGCCGCTTCGAGGACCCGGTGATCATCAGCTGCTCGATCAGCGGCGTGATCGCCAACCGCGAGCAGTCGCCGGCGATCCCCTACACGCCCGCCGAGTACGCGGCCGAGGCGCGGCGCGCGGTCGACGAGGGTGCCTCCCAGATCCACGTCCACGCCCGCACCTCGGACGGCACGCCCTCCTACGAGATCGATGATTTCCGGGCGATCACCGAGGCGATCCGGGCCGAGGTTCCCGAGGTGATCGTCAACTACTCGACCGGGGCGATCGGGATCCCGATCGAGAAGCGGCTCGCCTATCTGCGCGAGCTGAGGCCCGACGTGGCGGCGCTGAACATGAGCTCGATGAACTACGCCAAGTACTCGCGCCGCCGCAAGGACTTCGTCTTCAAGGCGGTCTTCGAGAACAGCTTCGACACGATCACCGAGTTCCTCACCACGATGCGCGACCTGGGGGTGAAGCCCGAGCACGAGTGCTTCGACGCCGGCCACGTCGCCAACCTCGACCCGCTGATCGACATGGGGCTGCTCGAGCCGCCGCTGCAGATCTCGCTGGTGATGGGGGTGACCGGCGGCATCCGGCCGACGCCTCGCAACGTCAACCTGATGAGCGACCAGATCCCGGGCGGGCCGGAAGGCCCGAACCAGTGGCAGGTGATCGGGATCTCGCGCGACCAGTGGAAGCTCCTGGCCGCCTCGCTGGTGCTCGGCGGCAACGTCCGCGCCGGGGTCGAGGACAACCTCTACCTGCCGGACGGCGAGATGGCGAAGTCGAACGGCGAGCTGATCGCCAAGGCGCGGCAGATGGCGGAAGACATCGGGCGCCGGCCGGCGAGCATCGCCGAGGCGCGCGAGCTGCTCGGCGTGCCGCTGCGAACGGGAGCCTGAGGGTGGCCGGCCCGCCGCTGGCGGACGTGCGCGTCCTCGACCTCACCCGCCTGCTGCCGGGCGGCTTCTGCTCGCTGCTGCTCGCCGACCTCGGCGCCGAGGTGCTGAAGGTCGAGGACACCGGGATGGGCGACTACGTGCGCTGGGCGCCGCCCTACTACGGCGACGAGGAGATGAACGGGCAGGGCACCCGGTCGGCGCTCTACCTGTCGCTCAACCGCGGCAAGCGCTCGATCCGCCTCGACCTGAAGAGCGAGGGAGGGCGCGACGCCTTCCTGCGGCTCGCCGAGCGCTACGACGTCGTCCTCGAGAGCTTCCGCCCCGGCGTCATGGACCGGCTCGGCGTCGGCTACCAGCGCCTGCGCGAGGCCAACCCCGGCCTCGTCTACTGCGCGATCACCGGCTACGGCCAGGACGGCCCCAACGCCCTGCGCGCCGGCCACGACATGAACTACCTCGGCCTCAACGGCATCCTCGGCCTTTCCGGCGCTGCCGGCGGGGCGCCGACCCAGGCCGCGGCGCAGATCGCCGACCTCGGCGGCGGCGCCCTGATGGCGGCGGTCGGGGTGCTGGCGGCGCTGCACGAGCGGCAGCGCTCGGGCGAGGGCCAGGAAGTCGACATCTCGATGACCGACGGCTCGATGGCCTGGCTGGCGATGGTGGCCGGCGGCTACTTCGCCGGCGGCGAGGTGCCGCGGCGCGGCGAGGGCCAGCTCTCCGGCGGCCTGCTCTGTTACTTCCCGTACGAGGCGTCCGACGGCTGGGTCAGCTGCGGCGCGCTGGAGCCGAAGTTCTGGGCCGCCTTCTGCAACGGCGCCGGCCGCCCGGAGCTGATCGAGTCGCAGTTCGAGGCGCCGGGCTCGGAAGCCTGGCGGGCGGTCGCCGCGGTCTTCAGGTCACGCTCCCGTGAGGAGTGGCGCGCCTTCAACGACGAGCACGACTGCTGCATCGAGCCGATCCTCGAGCTCGACGAAGCGCTCGAATCGGAGCTGACCCGGGCCCGCCAGATGGTCGTCGAGGTCGACCAGCCGGGGATCGGGCCGGTGCGCCAGCTCGGCCTGCCGATCAAGCTCGACCGCACCCCCGGCGACCCGACCCGGCCGGCTCCCGCCTTCGGCGAGCACACCGCCGCGGTGCTGGGCGAGGTCGGCTACTCCGACGCGGAGGTCGAGGCGCTGCTCTCCTCGCGCGCCGCCGCCGGCCCCGACGCCGCCGGCGCTGTGGAGTTCCGGGCATGAGCGCCGCCGCCGGCGCCAAAGCGCCCGAGCTGCTCCGGATGGGGGAGCTGGCCGAGGCCTCCGGCGTGCCGGCGCCGACGATCAAGCACTACCTGCGCGAGGGCCTGCTGCCGGAGCCGGTGAAGACGAGCCGCAACATGGCCTACTACCCGCCCGAGTTCGTCGACCGGATCCGCCTCATCAAGCGCCTCCAGGAGGAGCGCTTCATGCCGCTGAAGGCGATCAAGGCGGTGCTCGACGACGACCCCGACCGGGCGACCGCGCTGCTCGAGCTCGAGGACCAGATCCTCGACCGCGCCCTCGCCGGCGAGCGCGCGCGGACCAGCGCCGCCGAGGTCCGCAAGCGCTACGGCGTCCCCCGCGAGGTGCTCGACCGGCTCGCCGAGCTCGAGGTGGTGACCCCCAACAGCCGCGGCTACTCGCCCTCCGACGTGACGATCATCGAGGCGATCAGCCGCTTCCGCGCCGGCGGCTACGACGAGCAGATCGGCTTCACCGTCTACGACACCCTGCGCTACAAGACCGCCCTCGAGGAGCTGGTCCGCCAGGAGGTCGACGTGGTGATGAACCGGCTCGCCGGCGAGGTGCCCCCGGAGCGGGTCGTCGAGCTGCTCGAAGCCGGCGCCCAGCCGCTCAAGGACCTGATCGCCGGGTTGCACACCAAGCTGCTGGTCGCCGAGCTCGAGCGCCAACGCGACGCCCGCAAGGGCTAGGCATAGGTCTGCGAGAGGGCGGGAGGGGGTCGGGGGACCCTCCTCACTCGGTCTGTCGTCGTTCGAAGTTGGGCGGGCTTTCGCCCCGGAGCGCCGTTCTCCTCAACCGCAAAACGTTCGGAGGGTCCCCCGACCCCCTCCCGCACAAAGCAACAAGCTCAAGACACCAGGGACGTCCAGCTGTTCCTTATGTCCGCCATTCCGACATAAGGAACAGCTGCGCGGACCTCCGGGGCTCGCCCGCAGCTTCTCGTTAGCTGCGAGACGTGGCGTGGTTTCAGCCGCTCCCCCACCAAACCCTGACCCCTAGCTCACGCAGCGACCAGCTGCGGCCGCGCCGCCTCGATGTGGCGCAGCAGCATCAGGTGACCGCTGGCGCTCGCCAGAGAGGCGGCTTCGTCGAGCGCCGCGGCGACGCCGTCCTGGCCGAGCGCCGCCCGCGCCGCCGCCAGCCCGTAGAGCGTGATCGGCAGCGCCCAGCCCAGTTCCCTCCTCCGCGCCGTCGCCACCGCGCCTTCGGCCGCCTCGAGCGCCTCCTCGGCCCGGCCGCAGCCGAGCAGCGCCTTGGTCCGCATCGCGGCCCGCCAGGCCTCCATCTCGCCGCCCGTCCCCATCGCCTCCCGGTACTCGCGTTCGGCGCGCTCGACGTCGGCGAGCCCGGCCTCGAATTCGCCGGCTTCCACCCGCACGTAGGCGAGCATCGCCAGCGCCACCGTCTGCGAGAAGACGTCGCCGAGCCGGTCGGTCAGCTCGCGGTTGCGCAGCGCCAGCGCCAGCGCCGCCTCTGTGTCGCCGCGGTCGGCGATCAGCTCGGACTTGACGCCGAGCGCCCAGCTCTCGGTCTCGAGATCGCCGCGGGCCGCGGTTTCGGCCAGAGCCCGGTCGAGCAGCCGCTCGGCGGCGGCGCCGTCGTCGCGCTCGCGCCGCGCCATCGCCTTCGCGGTCAGCGCCCAGGAGCGGGGGCTGGCGATCACCATGCCGGCGCCCAGCTCCGGCTCGGCGGCGGTCAGCTCGAGCATCTCGTCAGCGATCGCTTCGACCCGGTCGAGGTCGCCCGCGCACATGAACGCGTAGGCGCCCGCCGCCCGCACCGCCACCTGCAGCCCCGGCTCGCCGGAGCGCTCGGCCAGCGCCAGCGCCTCCTCGATCGCCGCGATCCATTCCGAGCATCTCTCGGAGGCGCCCGGCCGCGCCGAGACCAGCAGCTTCAGCAGGGTCAGCGCGCCCAGGTCGTCGAGCTCGGTCGCGATCGCGACCGCCTCGGCGACCAGCGCCTCGAACGAGTCGCGGTCGATCCCCAGCCGCCAGGCGTATTCGAGCTGCAGCATCCGCGAGAAGAGCGACAACTTCACCGCTTCGGGGTCGCGCTCGAGCCGGTCGGACAGCTCGGTCACCCGCTGCCAGAGCCGCATCGCCTCGTGCGGTTGGCTGTGGCCCGCCCAGTGCGCGGCCCGCGAGTACCAGCGCGCCGCTTCACGCTCCTCGCCGCCCTCCTCCCAGTGGTGGGCGACCAGCCCGGCGAGCTCCTCGAGCCGCTCGTCCTCGAGCTCGATCGTCGCCCGCGCCGCGGCCGCGTGGGTCGTCGCCCGCCGTTCGGCGAGCTGGCCGCCGTAGGCGACCTCGCGGGTCAGCGGGTGGCGGAAGGCGAGCCGGCGCCGCGGGTAGAGCTCGGCGCGGTAGAGGAAGCCGCCCTCGAGCAGCGGCTCGAGCGCCGGCTCGAGCGCCGCCGGCTCGAGCCCCGCGGTCAGCGCCAGGGCCCCCTCGCTGAGCTCCTTGCCGACCACCGAGGCGACCTGCAGGAGGGCCTTCGCCTCGGGGTCGAGGCGGTCGATGCGGGCGGCGAGGATCGCCTGCACGGTGGCCGGCACCGGCGCCTCCTCGATCGGCCGCAGCAGCCGGTAGGCGCCGCGCTCGCCGCCCAGGTACCCCGACTCGCCCAGCTCGCGGACGATCTCCTCGATGAAGAACGGGTTGCCGCCGGTGCGCTCGTGGATCGAGGCGTCGAGCCCGTCGAGCGAGGGGTCCTCGCCGGCCAGGTGGCGCAGCAGCTCGGCGGTGTCGGCGCGGGCCAGCGGCTCCAGCGCAAACTTGGTCACGCAGGGGTTGGTCTCCTCCCAGGGCGGCGAGTACTCGGGGCGGTAGTTGACGACCGCCAGCGTCTTCGTCCCGGCCAGCGAGTCGACCATTTCCCCGAGCATCGCCTCGCTCGCCTCGTCGAGCCAGTGCAGGTCCTCGATTGCCAGCACCATCGTCCTGGTCCGAGCCGGCGCGTTGGCGAGCCGGCAGATCAGCGAGCCGAGCTCCCGCCGCCGCGCCTCGGCGCTCATCGGCGGCGCCGGCCGCTCGGGGTCGGGGACGCCGAGGAAGTCGAACAGCAGCGGCAGCTCCGGCCCCAGCTCCGGGTCGAGCAGCAGGGTGCGGCCGGCGATCCGCTCGCGCACCGTCTGGTCTGGCTCGCGGCCGTCGAGCCCGTAGTAGGAGCGCAGCATCTGCAGGATCGGCATGTACGGGATCGCGCCGGCGTGCGCCTGTGCCTGCGCCTCGAAGACCTCGACCCCCTCGCCGCGGCAGCGCTCGGCGAACTCGTGCAGGAGGCGGCTCTTGCCGACCCCGGGCTCGGCGACGATCGCGACCGCGCCGCCGGCCCCGGCGTCGGCCTGCCGCAGCTCGCCGTCGAGCGCGGCCATCTCCGCGGCTCGGCCGACGAACTCGCTGAAACCACGCTGGCGGGCCAGCTCGAGCCGCGAGCGGATCGCGCCGACGCCGGCCAGCCCGTAGACGCGGACCGGCCGGCTGGCGCCCTTGATCGCGAACTCGCCGAGATCGTCGAGGGCGAGGAAGCCGCGGGCGAGCGCCGCCGTCGACTCGGTCACGTACGCCTTGCCGGGCTCGGCCAGCGCCTCCATCCGCTGGGCCAGCCCGACGGTGTGGCCGATCGCGGTGTAGGTGGCGTCGCTCGGGCCGCCCCCGATCTCGCCGGCGACCACCTCGCCGGAGCTGATCCCGATCCGGGTCGAGAAGTTGAGGCCGGGGTCACGGCGCAGCTCGGCCGCGTACTCGGCGACGTCCTCGAGCATCCGCAGCGCCGCGTAGCAAGCGCGGCGCGCGTGGTCCTCCTGGGCGATCGGGGCGCCGAAGACGGCCATGATCCCGTCGCCGGTGAACTTGTCGACGGTCCCGTCGAACTCGGCGACCGCGGCGGCGAGGATCGCGAAGAAGCGCTGCATGATCGAGCGCCACTCCTCCGGGTCGCGTTCCTCGGCGAGGTCCATCGAGCCGCTCACGTCCGCGAACAGGACCGTGACCTGCTTGCGCTCGCCATCGTCATGGGTGCGGATCGCCACGATCCCGTCAAGAGTAGTGATCGCCGTTAACCTGGCTTGCGTGCGGGCGGCACTCGTCACCGGCTCATCGACCGGCATCGGCAGGGCGACGGCGCTGGCCCTCGACCAGCGCGGCTGGAAGGTCTTCGCCGGCGTGCGCCGCGAGGAGGACGCCGAGAGCCTGCGCGTCGCCGGCTCCGAGCGGCTGGCGCCGCTGCTGCTCGACGTCACCGAGCCGGACCAGATCGCCGCCGCGGCGGAGCGCGTCGCCGCCGAGACCGAGGGCGGCCTGCACGGGCTCGTCAACAACGCCGGCATCGCGATCCCCGGGCCGCTGGAGACGCTGCCGCTCGAGCAGCTCCGGCGCCAGCTCGAGGTCGGCCTGGTCGCCTACGTCGCGGTCACCCAGGCCCTGCTGCCCCAGATCCGCGGCGCCGGCGGCCGAATCGTCTTCCTCAGCTCGATCGGCGGCCGCATCGCCTTCCCGCTGAACGGCGCCTACCATGCCGCCAAGTTCGCGACCGAGGCGGTCGGCGACACCTTCCGCGGCGAGCTGGCGCCGTGGGGGATCAGGGTCGCGATCGTCGAGCCGGGCTCGATCGACACGCCGATCTGGTCGCGCGGGGAGAAGACCGCGGCGGAGATCCTGGCGGCCTCGCCGGAGACCGAGCGCCTCTATGGCAAGCCGATCGAGCGCTTCCGCGAGGTCGTCCGCCAGACCGCCGAGCGTGGCATCCCGCCGGAGAAGGTGGCGAAGGCGATCACCCACGCGCTGGAGTCGAAGCGGCCGCGGGCACGGTATCTCGTCGGCCTCGACGCGAAGGTCCAGGCGCGGCTCGCGATCGTCACCCCGACGCCGCTGCTCGACTGGGTGATCGGCCGGCAGCTCGGCTTGCGCTAGCGGGCCGCGGAAATTCGGGTCCCGGCGGGAGGGGCGCAAAGCGGGGTGCACGCGGCCCGGGGCCCGCCTCCTATACTTCCCGTCACCCGATTGACTGGTCAATCAACCCTTGGGAAGGGCCCCTGCATTTGCGAGTTGCCGCGGTACAGCTGAACTCTAACGGCGAGAAGCCAAGGAACCTCGAGGCCGCCGAGCGCCTGGTCGGCGCCGCCGCCGCCGACGGCGCCGAGCTGGTCGCGCTGCCGGAGAAGTGGAACCTGCTGGCGCCCGGCAGGGAGCTGCTGGCCGGGGCCGAGCCGCTCGGCGGCCCGAGCCTCGGCGCCGCCCGCGGCTGGGCCCGTGAGCTCGGCATCCACCTGCTCGCCGGCAGCATCAGCGAGGCGACCGGCGAGCGCGCCTTCAACACCTCGGTGCTGATCGGCCCCGACGGCGAGGACCTCGCCGTCTACCGCAAGATCCACCTCTTCGACGTCGACGCCGGCGGCGTCTCCTACCGCGAGTCGGCGCACGAGCAGCCGGGGGAGGAGCTGGCCACCGCACCGGTTGGCGACCACGTCCTCGGCCTCAGCGTCTGTTACGACCTGCGCTTCCCCGAGCTTTACCGGATCCTCGCCCTGCGCGGCGCCGACCTGCTCGCGGTGCCGGCCGCCTTCACCAGCGCCACCGGCCGCGACCACTGGGAGGTGCTGCTGCGCGCCCGCGCGATCGAGGACCAGGCCTTCGTCCTCGCTCCCAACCAGGTCGGCACGGCGCCGCCGCACTTCGACTCCTGGGGGCACTCGGCGATCGTCGACCCCTGGGGCCGGCTGCTAGCCGTCGCCGCCGCGGACGCCGGCGAGTGCTTCGTCGCCGCCGACCTCGATCGGGCCGCGGCGGCGCGGGTGCGCGAGTCGCTGCCGGCGCTCGCCCACCGACGCCCGCAGGCCTACGAGTGGCCGCAGCTGAGCGCGGCCGCGGGAGCGCCGGCCTGATGGCGAAAGCGCCGCCGGCGGAGAAACGCCGCCTGATCCTCGACGCGGCGGTCCGCGTCTTCGCCCACCAGGGCTTCCACGCGACCCGCGTCTCCGACATCGCCGACGAGGCCGGCGTCGCCTACGGGCTCGTCTACCACTACTTCAACTCGAAGGAAGAGGTGCTGAACGAGCTCTTCGTCGAGCGCTGGTCGCTGCTGATCGCGGCGATCGAAGAGGCCGACCGCGCCGGCGGCCCGCACCGCGACCGGCTGGCGGCGGTCGCCAGCTTCATCATCGACTCCTACCGCCACGATCCGGACCTGATGAAGGTGATCATCGTCGAGGTGACCCGCGCCGCCAACTCGTTCGGCCAGACCCACCTGACCGAGATCCGCCGCGCGTACGAGTCGATCGCCAAGATCGTCGCCGACGGCCAGGAGGCCGGGGAGTTCCGCAGCGACGTGCCGCCGATCTTCGCCTCGATGGCCTTCTACGGCGCGGTCGAGCAGCTGCTCTCGGGCTGGATCTTCGACGTCGTCCCCAGCTCCGACGCCGGCTTCGATGAGGCGCAGGACCTGCTCGCGAAGACGATCTGCGACGGCCTCGTTCCGCGCTGAGATGGTTTACTGCGACATCCCCGAGGGAAAGGCCAGTGCTACGTGGACAATGAGCTAGTCAGGCGGCTGATCTGGAGCGGCATGCTCGCGGCGAGCGGCGCGCTCGCCAGCATCTTCGCCGCCCGCGTCTCGGCGCTCCTCTACCGCCGCCTCTTCGACGAAGATCCGCCGGAGTAATAAATGGCCGACCAGAAACCGAATCCGTCCGCCGGCACGCCCGGGGCGCCGCCCCCGAAACCGCCGCCGCCTCCGCAGTCGCCGCCGCCGATCCCACCGCCGGTGCCGCCGGAGGACCCGCGCTCGCTGGCCGACCTCGTCGTCGACGTCTCCGAACGCGGCTCGCTGCTGGTCCGCGAGGAGATCGAGCTGGCGAAGGCCGAGGTCTCCGAGAAAGTCAGCAAGCTGCTGCGCGGCTCGGTCGTCGGCATCGCCGCTGGCGTCTTCGCCTTCCTGGCGCTGATCCTGGTGATGGAGGGGATCGCCTGGCTCTTGAACGAAGAGGTCTTCGACGGCAAGACCTGGCCCGGCTTCTTCATCGAGGCCGCGGTCTTCCTGCTGATCGCCGCGCTCGCCGGCTTCCTCGCCTACAGGGCGGTCAAAGCCGGCTCGCCGCCGGTGCCGTCGCTGGCGATCGAAGAGGCGAAGCTGACCAAGGAAACGCTGACCGGTGACCCGGCCGCGGCGACCGCGCCGGTCCCGGCGAAACCCGGCCCGACGCCGCCCAAACCCGGCGCCGTGCCGAGCTCCGGCCCGACGCCGCCGCCGAAACCGGGCGGGACGCCGCCGAAGGAGGGCAAATGAGCACGCCGGAGCGACCCACGACCACCGGCGGCCCCGGCCGCTCGGCGGAGGAGATCCGCCGCGACATCGACGCCCAGCGCCAGCAGCTGGGCACCTCGGTCGAGGCGCTGCGCGGCCGCGTCAACGAGCTCACCGACTGGCGCCGCCAGGCCCGCGAACACAAAAAAGAGCTGATCATCGGCGCGGCCGCCGTCGGCTTCCTCGTCGGCATCCGCCTGATGCGCGGCCGCAAGAACCGCTAGCGCGTCAGCTGTTCCTTTTCCTGGCTATTCCGGCAAAAGGAACAGCTGGACGAGTCAGGCGAGCAGCGCCGAAGGAACGGATCCCACCCCGATCAGGCCTGGGCCGACGTGGGCGCCGATCACCGGGCCGATCTCGGAGATGAAGGCCGGCTCGCCGCCGAAGATCTCGTGGCAGTCGGCGGCGAGGACGTCGGCCGTCTCCTGGTCCTGGATGTGCTGGACGACCCAGGCGTCGGCGTCCGCCTCGTGACGCTGGCGGGCGTAGTCGCGCAGCCGCTCGAGCGAGCGGGCGCGGGTGCGGACCCGTTCGACCGGGGTGATCTCGCGGTCGATGGTGAGGATCGGCTTGATCTTCAGGGCGCCGCCGATCCAGGCGCTGGCGCCGCCGATCCGGCCGCCCTTGCGCAGGTACTCGAGGGTGTCGACGGCGAACCACATCTTGATGCTCTCGCGCACCCCTCTGGCCCGCTCGATCGCCTCCTCCGGGCCGCCGCCGGCGGCGACCGCGGCGCTCGCGGCGAGCACGCAGAGGCCGGTCGCACCGCAGGCCATCTCCGAGTCGTAGAGGTGGACCCGCTCGCCGTCGCGACCGTCGGCGATCAGCCGCTCGCGGGCCTGGGTGGCGGCGGCGAAGGTGCCGGAGATGGCGGAGGAGAGGTGGACCGAGACGACCTCCTTGCCGGCGTCGACCAGCGGCCCCCAGACGTCGATGAAGTCGCCGATCGAGGGCTGCGAGGTGGTCGCGCCAGAGGTCGAGGCGCGCAGCCGCCCGTAGAAGTCGGCGTAGTCGGCGACGTCCAGCTCGCGCTCCTGCTGGCCGTCGATCGAGACGTAGAGGCTGATCACCTCGATGCGCCGCTCGGCCAGCATCTCGGTCGGCAGGTAGGCGGTGCTGTCACAGACGATCGCGGTTTCGGCGCCCTCCCTCACGGCGCGCGATTCTTTCAGACCGGGCCGTTCCGACCGTCTCCCGGGCATGGCTATACTTATTGAAGTGACGGATATGCCCGAGGCCGCAATCACCCTCACCGACCAGGCCGCCGCGAAGATCGGCGAGCTTCTCGGCGGCCAGACCGACGGCGGCGAGCAGGCGCTCCGCGTCGCGGTGAGAGGCGGCGGCTGCTCCGGCTTCCAGTACGCGCTCGCCTTCGACAAGCCGAAAGCCGAGGATCACGTCTTCGAGGTCGACGGCGTCTCCGTCGTCGTCGACAAGGTCTCGATGCAGTTCGTCTTTGGGTCCGAGGTCGACTACGTCGAGGGTTTGCAGGGGGCCGGCTTTCAGGTCAACAACCCGAACGTCGTCGCCGCCTGTGGCTGCGGCTCTTCTTTCCAGGTCAAAGAGGACGCAGCGCCCGCGACTGCGTAGAGCGGACGCTGCAAACCGGCGCATTTCGGCGTCCTCGGTCGTCTCGGATCGGATCACGCACTAACTGTGAACTGTGCGCTCCCCTCACCTCGCTCCCTGCGTCCACCGAACTGCTTGGTTTTCGCGCCCGTGCGTGGACGGGCTGGGGACGGACGCGGCTATTCGATCTGCAAGGGGGGGCTTTGGCCGGGAGGGGCCTGCGGGGCCTCGGCCGGCGCGGCTGCCACCTCGGGCTGCTCGATGCCGAGCGCGTCGGCCAGCTCACCGGACTCGTACATCTCCTCGACGATGTCGGCGCCGCCGACCAGCTCGCCGTTGACGTAGAGCTGCGGGAAGGTCTGCCAGTCGGCGATCTCGGCGGTCACTTCGCGGAGTGGCTGCAGCGCCGGCAGGACGTCGATGGCGCCGTACTCGGCATCCATCGCGTCGAGCGTCTGCACCACCCGCATCGAGAAGCCGCAGCGCGGCATGTCCGGGGTGCCTTTCATGAACAGCAGCACCGGGTTGGCGGAGATCAGCTCTTCGACTTTGGACTTCAGCTCTTGGTCGGCCATGGGCACAGATTAGCCAGTCGGGTTCGCCGGCTCAGAGGCGGGTGACGATCAGACCGATCACCGCCGCCATCAGCCCGACGAAGGCAACGAGCAGGCCGCCGCCGACGACGACGATCGCGTGGGTCAGCTTGTCGATCCGCCCGCCCATGGCGTCGATGCGCCCACCCTGCCTGACGACCTCCTCCTTGAGGTCGTCCAAGCGGGAATCGGTCCACGTCGAGCGCATCGCCTCCATGCCTTCAGCCTAGGGATTCAAAGCGCACGCGTGGCGCACGCAAATGAAACTTTTCGTCTGCATCGTAGCCGAAGCTACGGAAGGACCGAGGTCTTCACCGAGAGCGCGTGAACGCTGCCGTCGTCGAACCGCTCCTGCACCGCCGCCTTGACCAGGCGGTGCTGCTGGATCCGCGAGAGCCCCTCGAACTGGGAGGCGGCGACGACCGCGCGCAGGTGCTGCCCGCCGCCGTCTTCGTCGCTCACCTCGACCGTGGCGCCGGGCAGCGCCGCCTCGATCATCCCGCGCAGCTCGTCGAGGTCGACCGGCATCGGCTCAGCCGGCGAGTTTCTCGCCGACCGTCTGCAGCATCTCCTCGACCCGCACGAACTTGACGCGGGGGCGGCCGTGGGGCTCGCCGCGGCCGACCTCGGCCTCGTCGATCGCCTGCCAGTCCTCGAAGGTGACGTAGCGGACGCCGCGCTCGCCGAGCAGCTGCTCGACCGCCTCGGGCTCGGGCTTCTCGGGATCGAGCAGGGTGCCGGACTCGACGTCGGCGAACAGGTTCTGGACGGTCTCGAGGGCGTCTTTCTTGTTGGTGCCGATCACGCCGGAGGGGCCGCGCTTGATCCAGCCCGCGGTGTAGTGGCCGACCTTGTGGCCGCCGTCGTGGGAGTCGAGGACGCGGCCGCCCTCGTTGAGGATCAGGCCCCGCTGGTCGTCGAAGGGGACGCCTTCGATCGGCACGCCGGTGTAGCCGACCGAGCGCAGGATCAGGCCGCACTCGAGCTCCTCGCGGTCGCCGCTGTCCTTGGCCCGCAGGGCGCCGCCTTCCTCGATCAGCTCGTTGCGGCCGATGACGATGCTCTGCACCTTGCCGTCGCCCTTGATCTCGACCGGTGAGGTGAGGAAGCGGAGGACCACCCGCTGCTTCTTGCCCTCGGGCTGCCGTTCGGAGAACTCCTTCAGGGTTTCGTAGTTGACTCGGGTGGTCTTGTCGGCCTCGTCGGACTCGACGAAGGCCTTGCTCGCCGGGTCGAGCTCGACGTCGGCCGGGTCGACAACGACTTCGGCGTCCTCCATCTCCCCGAGCTCCCTGATCTCGGGGTTGGTGAAGGCGGCCTGGACCGGGCCACGGCGGCCGAGCACGACGATCTCCTTGATCTGCTTCCGATCGAGCAGCTCGATCGCGTGGTCGGCGGTGTCGGTCTGGCGCAGCTCGTGGTCGGTCAGCGCCAACATGCGCGCCACGTCCATCGCCACGTTGCCATTGCCGATCACGACCGCCCGCTCGCTGGAGAGGTCGAAATCGTCGTCGGCGTAGTCGGGGTGGGCGTTGTACCAGCCGACGAAGGCGGTGGCCGCGTGGCTGCCGGGCAGCTCCTCGCCGGGAATCCCGAGCGAGCGGTCGGTCTCGCAGCCGACCGTGAAGACGATCGCGTGGTAGAGCTGCTCGAGCTCGTCGACCTCGATGTCGCGGCCGACCTTGACGTGGCCGAAGAAGCGGAAGCCGTCGCGGGCCGCGGTTTTTTCGTAGACGCGGATCACCGACTTGATCTTCGGGTGGTCGGGGGCGACGCCGCCGCGGACCAGCCCGAACGGGGTCGGCAGCCGGTCGAAGAGGTCGACCTGGGCGTGCAGGTCGCCGTCCTTCAGGATGTGCTCGGCCGCGTAGAAACCGGACGGGCCGGCGCCGACGATCGCGACGCGCAGGGGGTTCTCTTCGGTGCCTGCCTTGGTCATTGGGAACGCGGAAATATAGGGAACCGCGGCCGGCGGCGATCCGGCCCGGCCGCCGCGCGCGTCGCTCAGCCGAGGCTGGGCGCCGAGGCGGGGACCGCGCTCGGCGTGCCGTCGAGCGCGTCGAGCGCCTTGCCAACCGACATCGCGACGCAGGTGAAGATCGGCGTCTCGCGCTCGGTGTACTCGCTCGACTCGGTCGGCCGCAGCTCGTTCACCAGGTCGAGGAAGGTCCCCGGGTCGTCGCCCTCGAAGCAGACGACGAACTCCTGGTCGTCGATCCCGTAGGAATAGGTCGTGTTGATCGTGATGTCCGGGTAGCGGCGGCCGACTTCGATGTGGCTTTTCATGATCCGCCCGCGCTCGGCCGGCGGCAGCCCGTACCAGCGGCGCTGCTTGACCATCGGGTAGAGGAAGAGGTACCTGCGCTCGGTCGTGCAGATCTCCGGCCGCGCCTTCTCCTCCGAGTACGGCGAGGCTTTCGTCAGCGACAGATACGAGTACGGCGTCGCCGCCCATTTCGCCAGCCCGCTCTGGCCGAGGACGACGTGGAAGGTGTGGATGTCGTCGAGGTTGGGGCTCTGGGAGAGCAGGACGAGGTCGACGTCACCGCGCGTTCCTATGGTTGAGTAGGCGCGCAGCGAGCGGTCGACGGCAAAGTCCTCACAGGCGGCGAGGAACTCCTGCTTGTCGGTGGCCCGGAGCTCTGCGTCGCGACGCCGCCAGGCGGGATCGATCTTGAAGAAGCTGAATTTGGCGAAAGTGCGATCGGCCACGGTGGCCACGATAGCGCTCGCCCTCGCGCTGCTCGCGCCGTCCGCGGCGGCGGCCTCCAGGCAGCCGAGCGTCGTCAGCTTGGTCTGGCTGCCGGCGGGGACGACGGTCGCGCAGATCGGCGCGGCGGGACTGTCGCCGGGCCTGATGAGCGCCGGTCTCGGCACGGTTCCGGCTCAACAGACCTACCTCGACGTCGGCCAGGGGAACCGGGTATTCGACTCGCTCTATGGCAGATCGCTGCAGCCGATCGGCGGCGTCGAATGCGCAGCCTGGCAGGAAGCGGCGACGAGGCGAGCGGAATCGGCGCCGGCGGAAATCGTGCCGGGGCTGCTGGTCCAGGCTCTCCGCGGAGGCGATGTCGCGGTCTTCGCGAGCGATCGCTCCGGTTGCGCGCTCGGGTTCCTCGCGGATCGCGGCGGGTTCGGCCCGCTGGACAGGTGGGTCTTCGAGGACGCGCACGCATCCCTGTCGTGGCTTCGCAGGTACGTCCGGTCAATCGCCCGGGGCGACCTCGTGATCGCGATCGCCCGGCCGACGGGGAAAGACGACGACCCGCTGCCGATCGGGATCGCCGGCCCCGGCTTCAGCGGCGCCCAGGCCGGCAACCTGACCTCCGACAGCACCCGCGCCGACGGCTACGTGCTCTCGACCGACGTCGGGCCGACCGTCCTCGACCAGGTCGGGATCGAAGTACCGAGCGAAATGTCTGGACAGGCGATCAGGACCGAGGGCTCGGTCGATCCGGCGGCGATCGTCTCGCTCGGCGACCGGATGGCGGTGATCTCCTCGCGCCGCGGCCCGGTGATCGGCTTCAGCCTGCTCGCCTGGCTCCTCGCCCTCGCCCTGGTGATCGCGGTCAGCCGCGGCGCCGCGGCCCGCGTCGGCGTCCGCCTGCTCGCCCTTGCGGTCGTCTACCTGCCGCTGGTGCTGCTCGCCGGAGCCGCCGTCGAACCCGGCGAAACCGTGGAAACGCTGCTGGTGATGCTTGCCGCGCCGCTGCTGGCGGCGGCGACGCTGGCGGCGCTCCGCGACTACCGGGGGCTGGCAGTCGCCGCCGGCCTCACGGTCCTCGCCTACGCCCTCGACGTGATCGCCGGCTCGCCGCTCACCTCGCTCTCGCTGCTCGGCCCGAACCCCGGGCTGGGGGTCCGCTTCTACGGGATCGGCAACGAGCTCGAGGCGCTGCTGGCGGTGCTGATCGTCGCCGGGATCGGCGCCGCCCTGGCCGGCTTCGCGCCCCGCGCCAGCCCGCGCGCCGCCGCCACCGCCTTCCTCGGCCTCGGCCTGCTCGCCGCGCTCATCTTCGCCGCCGGCGCCTTCGGCGCCGACGTCGGCGCGGCGATCGTCTTCCCGGTCGGCGCCGCGGTCGCCGCGGTCGCGGTCGCCGGCGGCCGTCGGCGCGCGGTCGCGCTGGTGATCGCGATCCCCTTCGCGATGGTCGCCCTGCTGGCGCTGATCGACCTGGTCAGCGGCGCCAACGCTCACCTCACCCGCTCGGTGCTCGACGCCGGCGGCCTGCACTCGCTCGGCGACGTAGCCCAGCGCCGGCTCGAGCTCTCGGTCAAGAGCTTCGGCCGCCCGGTCCTGCTCGCCTTCCTGCCGCTGGTCGCGTTCCTCGCCGGGCTGGCGATCTGGCGCCGCGACCTGCTCGCCAGCTGGCTCGGCGGCCGCCCGGCGATGCGCGCCGGCCTGCTCGGCGCCCTCGTCGCCACCGTGGTCGGCACCCTCGCCAACGACTCCGGCGCCCTGCTGCTGGTGATCGGCGCCGCCTACCTGCTCGTCTTCGCGCTCTATGCCTGGGCGGAGTCGCAAAGCGGCATCGAGGATGCCGACCCCAAGGCTACGGCCCGGCTCTGAAGCAGGTCCGCGACAGGGGAGCGCGAAGTCGCGCTAACCGGACATCGAGCCCGGCGTAGAAGCGATCTACATGGACCGTTCCGGCCGATCATCTACCCTTAATCGACTGTGCGCATAGGTCTCGTCTCGCCATATTCATGGTCGTTTAGAGGAGGCGTCAACGCGCACGTCGAGGCGCTGGCGGAGGAGTTCATCCGCCGCGGCAACGACGTCCGTGTGCTCGCTCCCTTCGATCCGCCGGGTCGGGTCAGCCGCGCCCTGCACCGGGCCGCCCCGGAATCGCGCCAGATGCCGGATTACCTGGAGCCGCTCGGAAGGACCGCCGGCTTCGGCGCCAACGGCTCCGTCTCCAACCTGGCGCCGTTCCCGGCCGGCGGCTACGCGGCGCCGCGGCGCGCCGTCCGCAACGGCGATTTCGACGTGATCCACGTTCACGAGCCGCTGGTGCCGCTGGTCGGCTGGAACGCGGTGCTCGGCGCCGATCTCGAGACGCCGGTGGTCGGCACCTTCCACACCTACTCGACCAAGCCGATCCCCAACCACATCGCCAGCGCGCTCGGCGCCCGCCGCGTCTTCAACCGCCTCTCGGCGCGGATCGCCGTCTCCGAGGCCGCCGCCTGGACCGGCCGCCGCTGGTTCGGCGGCGAGTACACGATCGTCCCCAACGGGGTCGACGTCGATGCTCCCCCGAGCGGCCCGAAGCCGCACCGGGAGGAGCTGCGCATCCTCTTCGTCGGCCGCCCCGAGGAGCGCAAGGGCCTGCCGATCCTGCTGACCGCCTTCGGCGCCCTGGTCGAGCACGTCCCCTGCCGGCTGACCGTGATCGGCGCCGAGCGCGAGGACGTCCTCCGCTACCTCACCGACCCCGAGCTGATGGCCGCGATCGACGTCCACGGCCGCGTCTCCGGCGACGACCTCTGGACCGAACTGCACCGCGCCGATGTCCTCTGCGCCCCCTCGCTCTCGGGCGAGAGCTTCGGCATGGTCCTGACCGAGGCGTTCGCCGCCGGCACCCCGGTCGTCGCCTCGGCGATCGCCGGCTACAGCGACGTCGTCACCGACGGCGTCGACGGCGTCCTCGTGCCGCCGGCCGACCCGCAGCGACTGGCCGAGGAGCTGCAGCGCCTCTACCACGAGCCCGAGCGGCTGCGGGCGATGGGCGTCGCCGCCCGCCGCAGCGCCCAGCGCTACGCCTGGCCGCGGGTCGCCGACCAGGTGACCGCGGTCTACGAGCGGGCGATCGAGGCGCCGCTGCCGCAGACCAGCGGCGAAAAGCTCGCCCACTGGGCCGGGACGCGGCCGGCCGACGGCGGCCCCCACCGCCCGGCCGAGAAGCTGCCCTCGCTCGACCCGGCTCCCGCCGTCGCCGGCAAGCGCGGGCGGCGGATCGCGCGCCGGGTGGGGCTCGCCGCCGCCGGCGTCCTCGGCGCCTTCCTCACCTACGAGGCGCTGAAGCGGATCGGCGTCAACGAAGTCGCCGAAAGCATCGTCCGCTCCAACCTCAGCTGGGTCCTGGTCGCCTTCGCCCTGATGTCGATCTCGATGTTCTTCCGCGCCGCGTCCTGGTACTGGATCGCCCGCGCCGCCCTGCCCAACCGCCCGATCCGCCGCCGCGACGTCACCTCGGCGACGATGATCGGGGTGCTGATGTCGGCGACCCTGCCGGCCCGTCTCGGCGAGCCGGCCCGCGCCCTGGCGCTCTCGCGCAGAACCGGCCGCATGCGCGAAACCTTCCCGGTCCTGCTGGGGACGCTGGTCTCGCAGACGATCCTCAACATCGTCGCCCTCGCGATGCTCGCCGTGATCATCGTCTCGACCACGCCGCTTTTCCACGAAAGCACCAAGCAGATCTTCCTCTTCAGCCTGGTGCCGCTGGTCCTGCTGCTGGTCGTCCTCGTCGCCCCGCTGCTGATGCGGCGGAACGGCAACGGCCGCATCGCCCGGATCGGCGCCGCCATCCACCGGGCGCTGATCCAGGTGCGGGCGGGGCTCACCGTCTTCCGCGAGCCGCGCCGCGGGGTCGCCGCGGCGGCCGCCCAGCTCGGCGCCTGGGCGATCCAGCTGGCCGCCTGCTGGGCGCTGCTGTTCGCCCTCGGCCTCGACAGCCAAGCCGGCATCGGCGCCGCCGCCGCCGTCCTCTTCGCAGTCAACGTCACCGCGGTGGTGCCGGCGACGCCGTCCAACATTGGCGTCTTCCAGCTCGCGGTGATCAGCGTCCTCCACACCGGCTGGGGCATCGGTACCGCCGACGCGCTCGCCTACGGCGTGATCCTGCAGGCGGTCGAGATCGCGACCGCCGTTGCCCTCGGCCTTCCGGCCCTGGTCCGCGAGGGCCTCACCTGGAGCGACCTGCGGGTGCAGGCGCTCTCGACGGCTCCGGTCCGGCTCGAGCCGAAGCCGCCCAGCCGCCGCCAGCAGGGCGAGCGCACCCCCGTCTAGCGGGGCGCCCGAGGGCCACCCTCCGGCTGATCGATGGCCGAGCGGCAGCCCACCAGCCACGAGCGGCGAGCTGGCGCGCCCTGGGACGACTCCTACCGCGCCGGTCGCGCCCCCTGGGACATCGGCCGGCCGCAGCCGGCGATCGTCCGCCTCGCCGCCGCCGGCGGCTTCAGCGGCGCCGTGCTCGACGCCGGCTGCGGGACCGGCGAGCACGCCCTCCACCTCGCCGCGCTCGGCCTGTCCGTGCTCGGCGTCGACGTGGCGGCGACCGCCGTCGCGATGGCCCGGGAGAAGTCGGCAGCCCGCGGCATCGAGGCCGAGTTCGCGGTCGCCGACGCCCTCCAGCTCGCCAGCCTCGGCCGCAGGTTCGACACCGTCCTCGACGTCGGCCTCTTCCACACCTTCGACGAGACCGAGCGGCGCGCTTACCTGGAGAACCTGGCGGCGGTGACCGAGCCCGGGGCGACCCTCCAGATCCTCTGCTTCCGCGACGCCGGCGCCGACTCCGGCCCGCACCCGGTCAGCGAGGACGAGCTGCGGGCGGCATTCGAGGGCAGCGACGAGTGGGAGCTGAGCGGGCTCGCCGCGGACGTGATCGAGACGACGTTTGCCGCCGAGGGCATTCCTGCCTGGTTGGCGACGATCGTGCGGACATAGGGATCAGGGTCGGCTTGTCGCGAGACCCGTCGAGCGCTCGTTCCGCGGGCCTCGCCGCCTCCTGGCTGTTCCTTATGTCGACCATTCCGACATAAGGAACAGCTGCAGCTCGCCGGCGCGCCCCCGTCCCTTGTCAGCTGAAGAGAAATGGGGCGGCTCGAACCTTGGGCCTCTTCGTCGTCGGGGCGAGCGTCGGTAGGACCCCCGAACGTTTTGCGCAAGAGGAGGGGCGCTCCCGCGGGCGAGAAGCCCTCCTACCTATCTACGACGAAGTGCGAGTGAGGGGGTCCTGCCGGCGATCGCCCTCGCCAAACCCTGATGCCTGATCCGCATCGTCACCCTCATCCGGATCAACCTCCGGCGGCAACTCGCCGCCCCGCTCGGTCCCGGCGATCAGTTCGTCGCTGACCTTGCCCTCGGGGATGAAGCCGGACTTCATCCCGAAGTAGACGGCCTGCGGGTGGTGGGCGACGATCGCGACCGTCGACTGCTCCGGCATCACCGCGAAGCCGTCGGAGAGGGTCATCCCGATCTCCTCGAGGTCGAGCAGGCGCCAGACCTTGGTGTGCTCGGACTGGTCCGGGCAGGCCGGGTAGCCCCAGGAGTAGCGGCGGCCCTGGTCGGGATCGATGCCGAGGTCGGCGCGCACCTTCGAGTGCAGCCACTCGGCCGAGCCCTCGGCCGACTGGACGCCGACCCCGTGCACGTAGTACTGCTCGGTCACCTCGCCTTCGGCCCCGAGCCGGTCCATCAGCTCGGTCACCTCGGCGCCGACGGTGACGCCCTGCAGGGCGACGACATCGCGTTCGCCGGAATCGAGCGGCCGGTAGAAGTCGGTCAGGCAGATCCGGTCGTGGCGCGGCTGGCGCGGGAAGACGAGCCGCTCCAGCTCGACGTCCGGGCGCTCGGGGTCGAAGACGACCAGCTCGTTGCCGTCGGCGTTGCAGGGGAAGTAGCCGAGCCGCGCCCGCGGGTGCAGATAGGAGGCTTCGCTCCACATCCGCTCCAGTCGCGGCGCGAAGCCCTCCTCCTCGGCGGTTCCTTCGACGTGTTCCCGCCAGGCCTGGCCCTTGATCCCTTTGCCGCCCCAGTGCAGCTTGAAGAGGACGTGGCGGTCGAGGTAGGGGTAGATGTCGTCGAGGCCGATCGCGATCTCGCGGGCGCCCCAGAACGGCGGCTCGGGGATCGCCACATCGGTCCGCGCCTCCGAGCGGACGCTGGCATCGGTCACCGGCGGCGCGTCGTCGACCACCACCACCTTCTCGCGCAGCTGCTTGGCCTCGCCCTGGATCCGCTCGACCAGCGCCGCCCGCGCCTCGGCGTCGACCAGCGCGTCCATCGTGTCGAGGCCCTGGAAGGCGTCCTTGCAGTAGAAGACGCCCGGCTCGTAGACCTCGTCGGATTCCTTGCCCTTCGGGTAGAGGGTGCGGCGGCCGAAGTCGCGGTTGATCGCGGCGCCGCCGATCAGCACCGGGAAGCCGAGCCCGCGCTGGTGCAGCTCGGCGATGCAGGCGGGCATCTGCTTCGAGGTCGAGACGAGCAGCGCCGAGAGCCCGATCGCGTCGGCCTCGTGCTCGACCGCGGCCTCGATGATCGCGTCGATCGGGACCTGCTTGCCGAGGTCGACGACGCTGTAGCCGTTGTTGGTGAGGATCGTGTTGACGAGCGACTTGCCGATGTCGTGGACGTCGCCGAAGACGGTCGCGATCACGACCTTGCCCTTGGCGTGTCCCTCGATCCGGTCGAGGTAGTTCTCGAGCTGCGCCACCGCGCGCTTCATCACTTCCGCCGACTGCAGGACGAAGGGCAGGATCAGTTCGCCGGCGCCGAATTTGTCGCCGACCTCCTTCATCGCCGGCAGCAGCACCTGGTTCAGGGTCGGGACGGCGCCGATCTTCTCGACCGAGCGGTCGATCCACTCCTCGACCCCGTCCTTCTTGCGCCGCAGGATGTGCCAGTGGAGCGCCTCCTCGGGCTCCATCCCCTCGGTCGGGTCGGCGGCGCCGGCGGCTTCCTCCTCCTCGCCCTTCGACTCGAAGTGGGCGATGAACTTCTCCAGCGCGTCGTCGCGGCGGTTGAAGACGAGGTCGTCGGTCAGCTCGCGCTCCTCGTCGGGGATCTCGGAGTAGGGCGTGATGTGGTTGGGGTTGACCATCGCCAGGTCGAGCCCGGCATCGACGCAGTGATGGAGGAAGACCGAGTTGAGCACCGCCCGCGGCCGCGGGCTGACCCCGAAGGAGACGTTGGAGACGCCGAGCGAGGTCTTCACCCCGGGGATCTCGGCCTTGATCCGGCGGATGCCCTCGATCGTCTCGACCGCCGAGGGCTTCCACTCCTCGTCGCCGGTGGTGAGGGTGAAGGTGAGCGCGTCGAAGATCAGCGCCTCCGGCTCGAGGCCGTGCTCGTCGCAGGCGATCTCGACCAGCCGCTTGGCGATCTCGACCTTGCGCTCGGCCGTCTTCGCCATCCCGACCTCGTCGATCGTCAGCGCGATCAGCGCCGCCCCGTGCGCCTTCGCCAGCGGCACCACCACGTCGGCCTTGTCGCGGCCCGCCTCGAGGTTGATCGAGTTGACGATCGCCCGCCCCGGAATGTGCTCGAGGGCGGCCTTGATCACCTCCGGTTCGGTCGAGTCGACCTGGATCGGCGAGGGCTGGGCGAGCGAGACCCGCTTCACCACTTCGCTCATCTGCTCGTCCTCGTCCTGGCGCTCGGTCAGCGCCACGCAGACGTCGAGCACGTGGGCGCCGCCTTCGACCTGGTCTTCGGCGACCTGGACGAGGCCGTCGTAGTCGTCGGCGAGCAGCAGCTCCTTGGCTTTTCTCGAGCCCTGCGAGTTGACCCGCTCGCCGACCAGGGTCGGCCGCGGCTCCTGCACCAGCGGCGTCGAGGTCATCATCGAGGAGACCTCGATCTGGCCCGGCGCCGGGCGCGCCCCGACGGCCCGGCCCGCGCCGATCCGCTCGCGCAGCGCGCGGATGTGCTCGGGGCTGGTCCCGCAGCAGCCGCCGACGATGCCGACCCCGTAGCGCTCGACGAACTCGCCCAGCGTCGCCGCCAGCGGCTCCGGCTCTTCGGGGAAGATCGTCTCGCCGTCGGGCCCCTGCAGCGGCAGGCCGGCGTTGGGGATGCAGTGGACCGGAAGGGGGCTGACCTCGCCGAGGAAGCGGATCGCGTCGCGCATGTCCTCGGGGCCGGTCGAGCAGTTGAGGCCGACCACGTCGACGTCGAGGGCCCGCAGCGTCGTCAGCACCGACTGGATGTCGGTGCCGAGCAGCATCTTGCCGCCGTTCGGCAGCAGCGAGACGCTGCACTGGATCGGCAGGGTCCGGCCGCTGGCCGCGAAGGCCTCGCGGGCGCCGAAGATCGCCGCCTTCACCTCGAGGATGTCCTGGGCGGTCTCGATCATGATCAGGTCGGCGCCGCCCTCGACCAGGCCGCGCGCCTGTTCGGCGAAGACCGCGACCAGCTCGCCGAAGGCGATGTTGCCGAGCGTCGGATCGGTCGAGGCGGGGAGGAAGCCGGTCGGCCCGATCGAGCCGGCGACGAAGCGCTCCGCGCCCGCCGCCTTGCGGGCGATCTCCGCCGCCCTGGTGTTGATCTCGAGCGTGTGCTCGCCGAGCCCCCACTCCTCGAGCTTCAGCCGCGAGCCCTGGAAGGTGTCGGTCTCGACCACCTCGGCCCCCGCTTCGAGCATCGAGGCGTGGACGCCCTCGATCACGTCGGGTCGGTTCAGGACCAGCGCCTCGTGGCACTTGCCGGCGAGGCCGCCGTAGTCCTCCTGGGTCAGCTCGAACTGCTCCAGGGTCGCGCCCATGCCGCCGTCGAAGACGACGACCCGCTCGTTCACCGCCCTTATGTAGTCGCGCTCCGCCATGAACCTAAAGAGGCTACCGAGGGGGCGAGCTGTTCCTTATGTCGGACTGGCCGACATAAAGAACAGCTCGGCGGCGGCGGCGCGGCTACTTGCGGCGGAGGCCGAGGCGGCGGCGCCAGTCGCGGGCGTAGACCATCGGCATCAGCCGCGCGATCAGGCCGACGCGGCGGCGCGTGTAGGGGTACCAGGTCGGTTCGCGCTTGCCGGCGAAGCGGGTGATCACCAGCGCCTCGGAGCGGCAGAACTTCTTGATCCCCTGGGCTCCGTGGCGGTAGCCGATCCCCGACTCCTTCCAGCCGCCCATCGGCACGTCGGAGGCGAAGTAGTTGATCAGCACGTCGTTGACGTTGACGGCGCCGCACTCGACCCGGCGGGCGACCCGCTCGGCGTGGTCGCGCTCGCCGAAGACCGAGCCGGAGAGGCCGTAGCGGCTGTCGTTGGCGAGCCGCAGCGCCTCCTCCTCGTCGTGCACCTTCATCACCCCGACCACCGGGCCGAAGGTCTCGTCGCGCATCACCTTCATCGTGTGGTCGACGTCGACCAGCACGGTCGGCTCGAAGTAGTCGCCGGGGCCGGGGAGGCGCTGGCCGCCGGTCAGCGCCCGGGCGCCGCTGGCGAGCGCGTCCGTGACGTGGTCCTCGACCACGCCGATCTGGTTCGGCGAGGTCATCGCGCCGACGTCCTTCGGGTCGCGGGCGTCGTCGACTCCCTGCCGCAGCTTGCCGACCTCGGCCGCCAGCTTGGCGACGAACTCGTCGTAGGCCGGCTCCTCGACGTAGATCCGCTCGACCGAGATGCAGACCTGGCCCGAGTTGAACATCCCGCCCCAGGCGGCGGCGTTGGCGGCGCGGTCGAGATCGGCGTCGGCGAGGACGATCATCGGGTCCTTGCCGCCCAGCTCGAGGCTGACCGGGGTCAGCGTCTCGGCGGCGCGCGCCATCACCTTGCGGCCGGTCCGGTCGGAGCCGGTGAACTGGATGAAGTCGACGTTGTCGACCAGGGCGCCGCCGGTCTCGCCGATCCCCTGGACCACGTCGAAGACGTCGGGGCCACCGATCTCGTGCTTCCAGGCGTCGATGATCTCGATCAGCCCCAACGGCGTGAACTCGGAGGGCTTGATCACCACCGCCGCGCCCGCCGTCAGGGCCGGGATCGCATCGCCGAGCGAGAGGATCAGCGGGAAGTTCCAGGGGCTGATGATCCCGACCACCTGGTGGGGCCGGTACTGGACCCGCAGCTTCTTCGCGGCGAGCAGCGGCGAGTGCGGCCGAACCGACTCCTCGCCGATGAATTCGGCGGCGCGGCTGCCGTAGAAGTTGATCGTGTCGGCCAGGTAGGCCGGCTCGTTGCCGGCGTCGGCGCGGACCTTGCCGGTCTCGCGCTGCATCGTGTCGAGGACCCGGTCCTGGTTGTCCAGCAGCCAGTCGCGCAGCTTGCCGAGCCAGTGGTAGCGGCCCTCGATCCCCATCGCCTCCCAGTCGGGCTGGTTGGCGCGGACCCGGGCGACGGTCGCCGCCACCGCCGCGGGGGAGTCGACCGCGATGCTGGCGATCTCCTCGCCGCTCGCCGGGTTGCGCACCGCGAGCGTCTCGACTGCGGCCTCCTCGCCGCCATCGGCGACACCGTTGCTGCTCGCCTCGCTTGCCGCCTTCGCGACGCCGCTCTCCATCTCCAGCTCCTCTCCTCGGCCGTTTGGCTGCCCAGCCAAAGATAGCCGGAAATCAGTTGTTGATCTCGAAGCTGCCGCGCTTGGTCACGCTCGGCTCCCACCGCATCCCGCGCAGCAGCTCGCCCGGCTCGACCCCGAGCGCGCCGGCGACTTTGACCACGGTGTCGATCCGCGGCGTCCGCTGCGAGTTCTCGAGCAGGCTGATCTGGGTGCGGTTGAGCGAGGCCCGCATCGCCAGCTCTTCCTGCGAGAGGCCGGCCTCGCGGCGGCAGCGGATCAGGTTCTCGGCGAAACGGGTGCGCAGATTCACCGGCGGAACACTCAACTGTGCAGTTACGAATGTCCACCGACAAATAGTTGCTGCCTATCAAGTGCGTACCAAACGCTACTCTGACGATTGCCCTCTCCGCTACCTGCGGGTTCCCGATCGCGGGAGCGCCCCCCGGGGTGATGCGGAGGGGGCGAAACAGGCGTCGCCGAAACCTTGGGAGGTCGATGACCGCCGCCGATCGAGAGCCGCTGCGCCAGTTCGTCGCCAACCTCGAGGCGGCGATCGCCGAGCGCGGTCTCAGCGCCGCCGAGATCGCTGCCCGCGCCGACCTCGACGATGCCCACCTGCGCCTGATCCTGAGCGGCCGGCGGATGGTCCAGCTCGACACCCTGGTCAAGCTGGCCGGGGCGCTCGAGGTTCCGCCGGACCGCCTGCTCGAGGGAGTCCGTTGGGAGTCGGACGGTCGTGGCGGCGGTGAGTTTCGCGCGGCGGGTCGGCAAGCCTCGAGCTAGGCAGAGGTCTTCGGGAGAGGGATGGGGGTCGGGGGACCCTCCTCTCTCGGTCTGTCGTCGATGGGAGTAAGCAAGCTGTCGCCCGGACCGCCGTTCTCCTCAACCGCAAAACGTTCGGAGGGTCCCCCGACCCCCACCCGCACAAATGCCTAGCTCAAGACACCGAAGCACGGAAGCTTCCAGCGGGAAACGCCCGAAGCTTCTCTCGTTAGCTGCGGGACGTGGCGTGGTTTTCAGCCGATTCGTTTGGGTGAGCGTCGGTGGGACCCCCGAACGTTTTGCGGCTGAGGAGAACAGCGCTCCGGGCGCCAGCCCTCCTTACTTCGATCGACGACAGGCCGAGTGAGGGGGTCCCACCGACGATCGCCCCCACCAAACCCTGACCCCTACCCCCCGTTCGCCACCAGCCGATAAACGCCGCCCTCCTGCGAAGCGACGTACAGATGCCCGGCGAGATCCTCGCCGAACGAAATCGGGGCATCGACATGCAGCCCGAGCTCGCGGTCGCCGCTCGCCTTGCCGAGGTGGGGGACCAGGCTGCGCAGCTGGCCCTCGCAGAGGTCGGCGTAGACGTAGCGTCCGTACAGAGAGGGGAGGGAGCGGTCGCGGACGACGTAGCCGCCGATCACCGAGCAGCTGCCGTCGCGGTCGTGCGAGTAGACGTAGATCGGCTTGGTGGTGCCGCCAGGGTTCGGGGTGCCGCCGTTTTCTTCGGTGTAGGGCTGGAAGCCCTCGATCGCGTCCCAGCCGAAGTTGGCGCCGCGGGCGGCGGCGACCGTCGTGTAGTCGATCTCCTCGAACTGGTTCTGGCCGACGTCGCCGATCACCAGCTTCGGTTCGCCCGTGCCGCCGCTGTCGAAGCTGAAGCGGAACGGGTTGCGCAGCCCGTAGCTGTAGATCTCGTCGCGGCCGGGGCGGCCGACGAAGGGGTTGTCGGCGGGGATCGTGTAGGGCTTGCCGCCCGAGGGCCGCGGGTCGATCCGCAGCAGCTTGCCGAGCAGCACCTGCTTGTTCTGGGCGTTGTTGGGCGGGTCGCCGCCGGAGCCGCCGTCGCCGGTGCCGAGGTAGAGGTCGTCGCCGAGGAACTGCAGCTGGCCGCCGTTGTGGTTGTTGTTGATCGGGTGCGGGATCACGATCACCCTGCGCTGCGAGGCGGGGTCGGCGCGGGTGGCGCCGGCGCGGCGGAATTCGTCGATCCGGATGTTGCCGTGGAGGTCCGTGTAATAGACGTAGAAGCGCCTGGTCCGCGGGTAGTCGGCTGGGAAGGCGATCGAGAGCAGGCCGCGCTCGCCTTCGGTGGTGGTCTCGCCCGAGAGGTCGAGGAAGGGACGGCTCAGCTTGCGGCCCTTGTCGAGGACGGCGACGCGGCCGGCCCGTTCGACCACGAACAGCAGCCGCGGGAAGCCGGGCGCGGCGGTGACGTAGGTCGGTTCCTCGAACTGGCCGATCTTCTTCAGCCCGACGCCGGCGCTCGCCGCAGCGGGCGCGCTCGACGACGAGGACGGGGAGGAGGAGCCCTGGGCGCCCGAGCCGCAGGCCGGCAGCAGCAGGCAGAGCAGCGACGCTGCGAGCGGGGCGATGGCGAGGCGGCGGCTCATCCCGCCACCGCCCTACCCCTTTTTCTTGACTTCGACGATTTCGCCGGAGTCGGTGACTTCGGTGTCCGGGTTCGCCGCGGTGATGGTGGCGACGAAGGTGCCGCCCGGGGCGACGCCGTTCTTCGTCTTCGCCTTCGTTTCGGTCCCCAGCCCGGCGCCGACCGCGTAGCGGAGCGTGTACTTCCCCTGGCGCACCGCGTTCAGCTTCCACACCGCGCTGGTGCTGGCGCCCGGCTTCAACGGCCCGAAGGCGAACGTCTTCGGGTCCGAGGTGGTGGCGCCGCCGGCTTTGTTCGAGCCGGCGAGTTTCGGGAAGTGTTCGGAGAGCACCCAGACCGGGCGGGTCGGGTTCGCCAGCCCCGCCTGCTGGTCGAAGACGCCGAACGGCAGCGAGGAGTCCGCCCCCAGCTTGCCGGCGACGGTGAAGGTGACGACCACGTTCGGCACCGTCTTGCGGCCGTCGTTCTCGATGCTGAGCTTCAGCAGCGAGGTCTGGCCGAGCCGCTGCAGGGTCGGGAACGAGGCGGCGGTGACGCCGACGTCGAATTCGCCCCCGGCTTCCTTGTCCGAGGACGATTCACCGCAGGCTGCCAGCAGCACCGCCACCGCCACGGCCGCCAACCCGGCTGCGACTGCTCGGAGGCGGGCCCGCCGGAAATGTCTTCCGTCCCCTCCCAAAGCGAGCCGAACATAGCACGGGGTTCCCCCGCATCTGTGCCGCTTTCGGGCTGCCGGGGACGGTTAGCCGGATCTCAACACTGGGCTAATGGAAGGCGCTTGGCCATCCCCTAGACTGCGGCTCAGCGGAGTGGGGCGCCGTGCGGCGGCGCGGCTCGGCGAGGAGAAGATGGTCGCAACTCTGAACAGGGTCTTCATGCCCGCCCGGGCGGTTTTCGAGGAGGTAGGGGATCTCGTCATCCTCACCTCACGCACGATCGCGTCCGCGGTCCGGGCGCCGTATCCCTATGGCGAGGAGTTCATCGGCCAGTTCCTCTTCGCCCTGCAGCTCTGCTGGTTCCCGCTGCTGGTCTCGACGGTGGCGATCTGCTTCGGCGCCCCCGGCCTGCAGGCGGCCAACGCGCTGACCCTGTTCGGCACCCTCGACCGGCTCGGCGGCTTCTTCGTGCTCGCCGCGATCCGAGAAATCGGCCCCTTCGTCACCGCCGTCGTCGTCGCCGGCGTCGCCGGCACCGCGATCACCGCCGACCTCGGCGCCCGCAAGATCCGCGAGGAGCTAGACGCCCTGCAGGTGCTCGGCGTCGACCCGATCAAGAACCTGGTCGTGCCGCGCTTTCTGGCGCTGATGCTGATCACCGGCCTGCTCGACATCTACGCGCTGGTCTTCGGACTCAGCGGCGGCATCCTCACCGAGCTCGTCTACCACCAGAGCCTCGGCGGCTTCTTCGCGACGCTCTTCTCGCAGGCCTCGATCACCGACCTCTGGGGCTCGGTGATCAAGTGCACGCTGTTCGGCGCGATCATCGCCGTCGTCTGCTCCTACAAGGGGATGACCGCCTCCGGCGGCGCCGCCGGCGTCGGCCGCGCCGTCAACGAGGCCGTCGTCATCTCCTTCATGATGGTCTTCGCCTTCAACTACGTCTTCACCCAGACGCTGCTCGCGACCAACCCCGAACTGCAGACGATCCGGTGACGGTGAGGTCGTGAACGCCTGGCTCGAGGTCCCGCGTGGCTGGCTCGACTCCTTCGGCGAGGTCGCCCGCTTCGGCTCGCGGGTCGCCGGGCTCGTCTACAGCGGCCGCGTCCTCCGCTTCTTCGGCGAGAGCCTGCGCCAGGCGGGGATCCTGATCCTCGGCTCAGCGCTGATCATCTGGGGCCTCGTCTTCGTGCTCGGCCTGCAGTGCGGGATCGAGGGCGCCTACCTGCTGCGGGCCCAGGGCGCCCCCGCCTACGCCGGCCTCTTCTCCGCCTGGTGCGACCTGCGCGAGATCCTCCCCTACGCCTTCGGCTACATGCTGGCGGCCAAGGTCGGGACCGGGATCGTCGCCGAGCTCGGCGCGATGCGGATCTCCGACGAGATCGACGCGCTCGAGGTGATGGGGGTGCCGCCGGTCACCTTCCTCTGCGCGACGAGGTTGCTCGCCGCCTGGATCGCCTTCCCGTTCATGTACCTGGTCGGGATCGGCGTCATGTACCTGGCCAGCTACATCGCCGTCGTCGAACAGATCGGCGACGTCTCCTCCGGCGGCTACTTATTGATCTTCTGGCAGTTCCAGAACCCGCCCGACCTGATCTTCAGCCTGGTCAAGGGGATGGTGATGGCGACCGTGATCGTGCTGGTCGGCTGCTATTACGGCTATACGGCCTCGGGCGGCCCGGTCGGGGTGGGCACGGCGACGGCGAAGTCGATGGTCTTCAACATCGTCATGGTCCACATCATCGGGATGTTGGGCACGCTCGTATTCTGGGGCGCCAATCCGAGAGCGCCGATAGGAGGCTAGGCCAGTGCCAATCGAGGACGACGAGCGCAGGGAAGAAGAGGAGCTGCAGGACGAGGCGGCCGAGTCGGGCGAAGAGGCGCCCGAGATCGCGGTCGCGCCGCCGCGCTCCTCCGGCAACGGCGGCGGCGCCTACGTGGCCGAGGACGGCGCGGTGATGGGCCGCGACTTCGTCATCCCCGGCGTCGACCCCTCCGAACACGACCCCTACAAATTCCACACCGGCCGCAAGCGCGACCACGGTGGCACCGACGCGATCGAGATCGTCGACCTGGTCAAGCAGTTCGGCCGCGCCCGCATCCTCAACGGTCTCAACCTCGGCCTCCCCGAGGACCAGGTCTCGATGGTGCTCGGCCCCTCGGGGACCGGCAAGAGCGTGCTGATCAAGCACATCGTCGGCCTCCTCTACCCGGACTCGGGCGACGTCCTCGTGCACGGCGAGTCGATCCCCAACATGACCGACGACGAACTCTTCGAGGTGCGCAAAAAGTTCGGCCTGCTGTTCCAGGACGGGGCGCTGTTCGGCTCGATGAACATCTACGACAACGTCGCCTTCCCGCTCCGCCAGCACACCGACAAAGGCGAGGAGGAGATCGGCGAGATCGTCAACCGGCGGCTCAAAGAGGTCGGCCTCGCCGAGGCGACCTACAAGATGCCGAACGAGCTCTCCGGCGGCATGCGCAAGCGCGCCGGCTTCGCCCGGGCGCTGGTCCTCGAACCGGCGATCGTGATGTTCGACGAGCCCGACTCGGGCCTCGACCCGGTGCGGACGGCGCTGCTCTGCGAGCTGATCCGCGAGGTCCACGCCGAGAACGGCGGCTGCTACCTGGTGATCTCGCACGACCTCGGCACTGCCCGGCGGATCGCCGACTTCATCGCCGTCCTGTGGAGCGGCAAGATCGTCGAATCGGGGCCCAAAGAGGAGGTCTTCGATTCCGAAAACCCGTTCGTCAGCCAGTTCCTGCACGCTGACGTCAGCGGCCCGCTCTCGATGGACTGACGCCGCTTGCCGGACCTCTTCGCCCGCGTCGCCGCCTGGGCCGCCCGCCACGCCCGGGTGCTGATCGCGGTCTCGGCGCTCCTCGCGCTCGCCGCCGGCTACGGGGCGACGCGGATCCCGACCGATGCCGGCGTCGGAACCCTGGTCGACTCCGGCGACCAGACCTACCAGGCGACCGAACACGTGCGCAGGGTGTTCGGCGAAGAACCGGTCGTCGTCCTCGTCAAGGGCGAACTGCCGCGGCTGCTCCTGACCAACGACATCTTCCGGCTGCTGCGGCTGGAGGGCTGCCTCTCGGGCAAGGTGCCGAAGGGGGTGACGCCGCTGCCGGGTGCCTGCACCGAGCTGGCCGAATCGGGGGCGGTCGAGTTCGTCAGCGGCCCGGCGACCTTCCTCAACGAGGCGGTCTTCCAGATCGAACACCAGCTGCAGCGCCTCTCGAAGGAAGTCGCGCCGGCCGAACTGCAGGAATTCCTGGTCGCGGTGGCGACCAAATACGGGATCACCTCGCTGCCCTCGCTCGACAACGAACAGTTCGTCGCCACCGTCGTCTTCGACCTGGCGCGGGCGCGGGGGACGCCGAAGGCGCGGCTCGCCTACCTGTTCCCGAACTCGCACACGGCGCAGATCGTGATCCGCCTGAAGCCCGACCTGAGCCAGGCCGAACGGCACCACGCGATCGGCCTGATCGAAGACCTGGTCGCCGAAACGCAGCCGCGCAAGCAGTGCGCGGAGGGCGGCAAGGCAAAACCCTGCTTCGTGCTGGCCGGCGGCAGCTACGTCGTCTCCGGCGCCCCGGTCGTCGTCGACGGTCTGTCGCGGGCGCTGAAGGACGCGCTGCTCCTACTGTTCGGCGTCGCCCTGGTCGTGATGGCGGTGGTCCTGCTGCTGGTCTTCCGCTCGCGGCTGCGGCTGCTGCCGCTGGCCGTCGCGGTGGCGGGCACGGCGATCGCCTTTGCCGTCTTCGGCCTCGCCAGCGGGGCGCTGACGATGGCCTCGATCGCGGCGCTGCCGATCCTGATCGGGCTCGCGGTCGACTACGCGATCCAGTTCCAGGCGCGCTTCGACGAGGCGAGCGCCGGCGGCCTGGGCGGGGCGGAGGCGGCGCGGGCGGCGGCCCGGGCCGGAGCGCCGACGATCGCCGCGGCCTGCCTCGCCACCGCCGCGGGCTTCCTGGCGCTGCAGCTCTCGCCGACGCCGATGGTGCGCGGCTTCGGCTGGCTCCTGATCGCCGGCGTGGCGATCGCCTTCGTGCTGGCGCTGACCGCGGGCCTGGCGGCGCTGGCGCTGCGGTCGCCCCCTTCGGGCGCTTTTGTTCGGGATAGCCGAACAAAGGCGCCCAAACCGATCGCCTGGCTCCTGGGCATCGCCCTGGAGCAGCCCGCCGCGGTCCTCGGCATCGGCTTGGCGCTCGCGATCCTCGGCTGGGGGCTGGGGACGCGGATCGGCACCGTCTCCGACATCCGCGACCTCGCCCCGCAGTCCCTCTCGGCGGTCCACGGCCTGAACGAGCTGCAGGAAGCGACCGGGGTCTCCGGCGAGCTCGACGTCTCGATCGAAGCGCCGGACCTCGCCGACCCGGCGACGGTCGAGTGGATGGCCGGCTTCAAGCGGCGCGTGCTCAGCGAGAACGGCTTCAGCGGCGAAGACCCGAGCTGCCTGACCGCCGAAGTCTGCCCCGGCCCGGCGCTCTCGGACTTCCTCACCCGCGGCGAAGGGAAGCCGACCCGGGCCGGGATCGACGCGACGCTGGCGGCGCTCTCGCCGTATGACCTGCGGCAGGTGGCGCCGCTCGCCGCCGACGGCAAGCTCGGCCACTCGGCGCTGATCTCGTTCGGCATCCGCGCCCAGTCGCTGAGCGACCAGCAGCGGCTGGTCGACCGCGTCCGCGCCGCGATCGGCGAGCCCGGGCAGGCGGGCGGGCCGCCGCCGGGGGTCGAGGTACACCTCGCCGGGCTGGCGGTGATCGCCGCCGAATCGGCCTCGGCGCTCTCCTCGAGCCGCTACTGGCTCACCCTCGCCGGCCTCCTCGCCGTCGCCCTGGCGCTGCTCCTCGTCTACCGCAGCCCGCGCCGCGCCCTGGTGCCGTTGGTCCCGACCGTGCTGGCCACCGGCTGGGCCTCGCTGCTCCTGTGGCTGACCGGGATCCCGCTGAACCCGATGTCGGCGGCGCTGGGGGCGCTGACGATCGCCGTCGGCACCGAGTTCGCGGTGATCCTCAGCGGCCGCTTCCACCAGGAGCGCGGCGCCGCCGGCTCGGTCGACGCGGCGCTCGAGCGCGCCTACGCCCGCACCGGCGCCGCCGTGCTGGCCTCGGGGCTGACCGCGATCGCCGGCTTCGCCGTCCTCGTCGCCTCCGACATCCAGATGCTGCGCGATTTCGGCGTCGTCACCGTGATCGACCTGGCGGCGGCGCTGCTCGGCGTGCTGGTGATCCTGCCGGCGGCGCTGGTCGTGCTCGAGGACCGGCACGAACCGGCGCCCGCGGCGCTGGCGGAGGAGAGTTGAGGGACCGCCGGTGAGGGACCGCTACTCGATCGCCGTCGGGCTGATCTTCCTCGCGGTGGTCGCCTTCGCCGCGCTCAGGACCCTCTCCGGAGGGGGTGAGCAGACGCTCGGCATCGACAAGCTCGAAGCGCGCTGGCCGTTCCCGGAGTTCGCCGTCCCGGCCGCCGCCGGGCAGCTCGAAGGCGACGCCAACGTCGCCCAGGACGACTGCGGCAGCGGCGCCATCCCCTGCCCGGAAGACCCGCCGCGCGAGCCCGCCTGCCGGCTGACGACCGCCGGCGCGCTGCGCGTCTGCGATTACTTCGACAAGCCGCTGGTGCTCTCGTTCTGGTTCAGCGAGGGGGGCGGCTGCGTCGCCCAGCAGGACGTGGTCGACCGCGTCTACCAGCGCTACCGTGGTCGGGTGAACTTCCTCTCGCTCGACGTCCGCGACGACCGCGGCACGGTCCGCGAACTGATCGCCGAACACGGCTGGCAGATGCCGGTCGGGTTCGACCGCGACGGCGCCGTCGCCGCCCTCTACCGGGTCGGCGGCTGCCCGACCTTCGCCTACGCCTACCCCGGCGGCACCCTGCAGAGCGCCAGCATCGGCGACCTCACCGCCGCCCAGCTGGAAGCGCGGGTGCGCCGCCTGCTGGCCGCGACGGAGGCCGTCGAGGCGGGCTGATGGAGGCGAGCGAGCACCGGTTCGGCTGGGTGCCGGCGCCGCGCCAGGGCTGGGTGGCGCCGCACGTCGCCGCCGAGTTCCCGGGGCTGGGGATCGCCTGGGTCGAGGTCGATTGCCAGCCGGGCCGCAGCCCGGAGGCCGTCCACCGCCGCCTGCGCGACCTCTCCGACCGCTTCTACGGCTCGCACGCGGTGCAGATGCGGACCCGGGCGATCCCCTGGGCCTACCGCACCTTCTTCCGCCAGATCGGCCTCGACCCCGACCGCGACCGCACGCCGGTCGAGCGGCTCGCCCTCGAACGGCTCTTCGACGGCGGCTTCAAGAGCCGCGGCATCCCCGGCGACGCGCTGACCGTGGCGATCGTCGAGACCGGCGTCGCGCTGCGCGCCTTCGACGCCGACGCGCTCGAGGGGCCGCTGTGCATCCGCGACTCGGCACCGGGCGAGGGTCTCGACGGCGGCCCCGGCGAGCTGGCCCAGGGGACGCTGATCGTCGCCGACGACGAGGGACCGGTCGCGGTTTTGTTCGGGCCGCGGGCCGAGGGGCGGGCGGTCGCGAAGCACTGTCGCCGGGTGGCGATCGCGGCGACCCAGGTCGAGGGAGTGCCGCAGATCGCGGTCGAGGAGGCGCTTTGGATGGCGGCGGCGACGTTGGAGGCGGCGGCGTAGGACCAGGGATCAGGGTCTGGCGGGGCGAGCGTCGGCAGGACCCCCTCACTCGCCCTGTCGTCGATCGGAGTCGGAGGGCTGTCGCCCGAGGGGGCTGTTCTCCTCAGGCGCAAAACGTTCGGGGGTCCTGCCGACGCTCGCCCGAACGGGACCGGGCGCGGCGACGCCCCCCTCATTTGTGAGCTGACGAGGGACGGGGGCTAGCTGCAGGTCGCTTGGCCCGCTTTGGACGGGGGTGGAGCGGGCTTAATGAAGCCTTCCCTCGGCTAGGCAAACGTGATCTAGACTCGCCAAGAGCCATGCAGGAGCTGCTGAGCAGAGAGCGGCTGGGAGGAGCGGCGGAGGTCGGGATCGGCGCCGACGAGCACCGCGCGCGCGGTCAGCTGCGCGCCCAGGTCGGCCGGCTCGAGCGCGAGCTCGCCCGCCTCACGGCCGAGGGCTTCCCCTTCGTCGCCGTCGACTACCGCGTCGCCGCGACCTCGCCGACGCCGTGCCTGCTCGACCTCGGCGCGCTCGAGCGGGTTCGCGACGAGCTCGCCGACCGCGTCTCCGAGGCGCGGCGCGCGCTGGCCGAGCGGGCCGCGCTCGAGGCCCGCAACCGCGAGCTCTTGACGGCGCTGATCGAGGCGCCGGAGCGGCACCGCGGCCTCGAGATCTCCCGTGCCGACGTCGGCGAGCCCGGCTGCGGCGGCTGGCGCTCGGCGCCCCGCTACGGGGTGATCGGGATGTTGATGGGCTGGTGGCAGGTCAAGGTCTCCTCCGGATGTCCATTAGCCGGGCGGCTGACGGCCGTTGAGCACTAGGAGCTCGAAGAAGTCGAGGCGGGGGGGACGGCGGCCGCGAAAGCCAGCGCCGGCGCCCGCCAGCAAGGCCGCCGACGCGGCCAAGGTCGACGCCGCGGCGCCGGGTCGGAAGGCCGCCGCGCAGCCGCCACGTGCGCCCTCGCCCGACGAGCGCCCGCCGGCGCCCTGGGGCAAGGCCCCGCTCGCCGAGCTGTCGATCCTCGCCGGCATCGTCTGCCTGGCGATCGGGATCTTCGGCGGCGTCGAAACGCTGATCGGGGTCGGCGTCGCGCTGGCCGGGCTGGGCGGCATGGAGGTCGCGATCCGCGAGCACTTCGGCGGCTACCGCTCGCACACGACCCTCCTGGCCGGCTTCGTCTTCGTGGTCGTCGTCGGCCTGCTCTTCTACGCCTTCAAGCAGGTGCTGGCGGTGGCGCTGCCGATCGGCGCCGTCTGCTTCGCGATCGCCTTCCTGCTCGCCCGCCGCGCCTTCCAGAAGGCCTCCGGCGGACTCAGCTACAAGATCGGCGGGCTCCGGAATTAGTAGAGCCCGCACACGACGGGGGGCTGTCGTGTGCGGGCTCCGGGGGGTGCCCGGGGGGCAGTCTTAGGCGGCGATGCCGGCGGCGGGAACGGCGCCGCGGCTGCGGCTCGCGAGCTCGGTCGAGAGCAGGCGGCGCTGGCGCGAGGTCAGCGTCCCGAGCTGCTTGTTCTCGTTCAGCGCGAGCGGCATCAAGAATTTGCGGGCCCGGGTGCGGCCCCAGCGGCGCTGGCTGGTCAGCAGCTCCGCGATCGTCATGCTCTCCGTCTCCCACGGGCAGTCGCGGACCACCTCGGCTGCGTCGCGGTCACCCCGGGCGATCGCCCGCTTCAACTCCGCCCGGGCCAGGCGGACGCTGTTGGCGCGTTCGAGCGCTCTCATGTGTTGGGGGGCCTCGGAGCTCGAGGGTACGACAGTCGGTGCGGGTGCCATGGTGGTGGCAGCGTCCACTGGACTCCTCCCTTCAAAGGAATCGAGAATTAACTGGTCTTCGCCGCGCGACCCAAATGTTGGCCTCGACCGGATTCCCATCTGATTCCCATCTGGTCCGGTCGCCCCGCCCGGGTCGTCGCGGCGAGGGAGCCAAGCTACGCCGTCGCGGTGGCGCGCGTCAACCCGGTCGGACGGAAAAGGCCGGCAGTCCACCCGCTAAGAGCAACAAATTCGAACGGGGAAAGGACTTGTCCAGATCCGAACAAGCCTGAAACTACCCACAGGGGGGGATGTATAAGTTCGGTTACCGCCGACGCCTATCGGAGTCAGGCGCGCGGGAGGTCCGGAAACTCGGAAATCGTCTTCTCGATCACGTTTAGGGCGCGGTCGAGCTGGGAATTCTCGTGGGTCGCCATCAGGCTGGTCCGCAGCAGCGCCCCACCCGGCGGCACCGCCGGGTGGATCGCGACGTTGGTGTAGACGCCGGCGTCGAAGAGCGCCTTCCAGAGCAGCACCGCCTGCCAGTCGTCGCCGACCACCACCGGCACCACCGGCGTCGTCGCCACGCTGCCGTCGGGCAGCGTCCCCGGCTCGACCACCTGCAGCCCCAGCCCGCGCAGCCCCTCGCGCAGGTAGGAGGCGTTGTCGAGCAGACGGGCGAACAGCTCCGGGCCCTCGCTGCGGATCACCCGCAGCGCCGCCAGCGCCGCGCCGACCGCGGCCGGCACCGCCGAGGCGCTGAAGATGAAGGAGCGCGAGGAGATCCGCAGGAACTCGATCACGTCGGCCGGGCCGGTGACGAAGCCGCCGCAGGAGGCGAGGCTCTTGGAGAAGGTCCCCATCCGCAGGTCGACCTCGTCCTCGAGCCCGAACAGCTCGGCGGCGCCGGCGCCGCGGGCGCCGAGCACGCCGGAGCCGTGCGCTTCGTCGAGCATCAGCCGGGCGCCGTAGGCGCCGCACAGCTCGACGATCCGCGGCAGGTTGCAGACGTCGCCCTCCATCGAGAAGACGCCGTCGACGACGACCAGCACGCCACCGCCGTCCTCGGCGGCGCGGCCGAGCATCTTCTCCAGCTTCTCCATCCGGTTGTGGCGGAAGGGGCGCAGCTTGGCGCCGGCCAGGCGGCAGCCGTCGAGGATCGAGGCGTGGTCGCCGGAGTCGCAGATCACCGTGTCGGCCGGCCCGAGGATCGTCCCCAGGGCGCCGACGTTGGCCTGGTAGCCGGTGGTGAAGACGATCGCGTCCTCCTCCTCCATCCATTCGGCCAGCTCGCGCTCCAGTTCCAGGTGCAGCGGCGTCGTCCCGTTCAGGAGCCGTGAGCCGGTAACCCCGGTGCCGTAGGTCTCGAGCGCCTCGCGGGCGCCCTGCTTGACCCGCTCGTCGCCGGTCAGCCCGAGGTAGTTGTTGGAGCCGAGCATGATCGTCTCGCGCCCCTCCATCTCGACCACCGGTCCGGCCTGCGAGGTGAGCAGGCGGAAGTAGGGGAGGAGGTCCTGTTCCTTGGCCGCTTCCAGCTCCTCCAGCCGGTCATGGCTGCGGGCCTTCTCGAAAACGTCGACCGGGACCTTTGCAGTCTCGCTCATTGCGGAGAAGTCTACGTGGCCGACCTGAGGCGTCGTTACAGTCAGGCGATGAGTGAGTACGAGCTCGAGGGAGAGGTGGTCGCCGAAGAGGACGCCGAGCCGCGCGAGGCGGGCTCGGTGCGGGCGCTGCCGGTCTCCTACCGGCAGACCTCGACCCTGGCGCTGCGGGCCGAGGTGAAGACCGCGGCGATCGCCGCCGCCGGCGGCGTGATCGCCGGTGCCGCCACCGTCGCCGCCGTCCGCGCGGTCTCGGCGGTCGGCTCCCGCTCCACATCCTCGCGGCGCCGGGTCAGGCGCCGCCGCGACCGCGACCAGAGCATCGTCGCCAGCCGCTCCTTCCTCGTCGACGTCCACCTGTTGGGCCCTCGCTGAGGAGATGGGTTCGCTGGAGGTGGAGGTGCGGTCGGCTTCGCCGTACCGGCTGCCGCACGGCTCCAGCGACGGCACCCTGCGGGTCGAAGGCGGCGTCGCCCGGCGGCTGCTGCACGTCGACGGCTCGCCGGTCCTGGCCCGCGCCTGGCAGCCGGACCGCGAGCGGGTGATCCTGCGGGCCGAGGCGGTCGCTCCGGAGGCGCTCCGCTGGTCCCGCGACGCCCGCGCGATCCGCCGCGCCGCCGGCCTCGACGGCGAGGGCGGCCCCGCCAACCGCGCCCAGCTCGGCACCGCGATCGAGCGGATGCGGTTCGCGCTCGGCGTCGACTACGACCTCACCCCGTTCCACCGCCGGTTCCGCCACGATCCGCTGCTGCGGCCGCTGATCCGGCGCAAGCCGCACTTCCGGCCGCTGCGCACGCCGTGGCCCTGGGAGGCGCTCGCCTCGGCCGTCTGCAAGCAGCTGATCGAGGCCTCGCGGGCGGCGCTGATCGAACGCCGCATCGTCGGCCGCTGGGGCGCCCGCCTCGGCGAGAGCCCGCGCGCCCCGCGCGACGTTCCGGCGGCGGCGACGATCGCCGGCCGCGCCCCGGTCGAACTGCAGTCGATGGATCTCTCCGCCGCCCGCTCGGTGGCGTTGCGGCGGCTCGCCGGCGACGTCGTCGCCGGCCGCCTCGACCTCGCCGACCCCGAGCACGACCGCCGTCTCCTGGCGACCCCCGAAATCGGCCCCTGGACGATTCAGTGCCTGTCCCTGTTCGGCCGCGGCGAGATGGATTCCTTGCCTTCTGGGGACCTCGGATACCTAAAGTTAGTAGGACATCTCACCGGACTGGGTCGGCGCGCAACTATCGCCGAGGTCGATGAGTTTTATTCCCCGTATGAGCCATACCGCGGCCTCGTCGGGAGCCTCACCCTCGCCGGTCTCCACCGCACGATCGCCGGCGGCCGGCCGCTCCGCCTCGCGGCCTGAGCTCGCCGGCCGCTCCGACCGCATCCGAACCTCGTCCACGGCTCGTACGTAGGACCAATGTCCACGCCGATCGAGCAGCAGAGGTACCTGGGTGATGCAGGAGTCCGTGCTCTCCGATTTTTGGTTCAAGCACAGGCCGGATCTGTCGATACCTCCGCGATGCGCGAGCGCGGCGACCGAAATTGGCCCGACGACGAGGTGCGAAAGTTCCTCGATCAGATCGCCGGTGGCGGCGGTCAGGACTACCGACGGCTGGTCGAGCGGCTGCCGGTGATCGTCTACGCCTCCGAGCTCGGCGAGCACGGCCGCTGGCGCTACGTCAGCCCCCAGGTCGAGGAGATCCTCGGCTACAGCTCCGAGGAGTTCCTCGCCGACCCCGGTCTCTGGGCGCGGCTGCTGCACCCCGAGGACCGCGCCCGGGCGCTGGCGATCGAAAACAAAGACCTGCTCGGCAGCCGCAAAGCGCTGCCGATCGAGTACCGGATGTACCGCCGCGACGGCGAGGTCGTCTGGATGCTCGACGAGGCGGTGCTGGAAGCCGACGAGGGCGGCGTCCCGGTCTGGCACGGCGTCCTCTACGACATCAGCGAGCGCAAGCGTGCCGAGGGCGACCTGCAGCGGTCGGTGGCCCAGCAGGCGGTCGTCGCCAAGCTCGGCGAACGAGCGCTGCGCGACGGCGACCCCGACGAGCTGATGCGGGCCGCGACCGAGCTGATCGGCGGCCTCGAGGGCGTCCACAGCGCCTGCATCTGGGAGGTCGGCCGCGACGGCCGCCGCCTGAAGCTGACCGCCGGCCTCGAGGACGACGTGGTCGGCGCCGGCCGCCGCGTCTCCGCCGCCCGCGACTCGCACGCCGGCGCCGCGCTCGATGCCGGCACCCACGCGATCGTCGCCGACTGGAACCGCGAGGACCGCTTCTCGATGCCGCCCGTCCTCCGCGTCTTCGGCGCCGCCTCGAGCCTGGCGGTGACGATCGACGGCAAGGACCGGCCGTTCGGCGTCCTCGACCTGCACTCGGCCGAAGCCGGCCACTTCACCGCCAAGGACGTCCCCTTCGTGCAGGCCGCCGCCAACGTGCTCGCCGACGCCTTCGAGCGCCACGCCGCCGACAAGGCGCTGCGGCACCGCGTCCTCCACGACGCCCTCACCGGGCTGCCGAACCGGCTCAGCTTCGTCGACGCGCTGGCCGAGGCGCTGCGCCGCGCCACCGTCTCCGGCTCCCCGGTCGGGATCCTCTTCCTCGACCTCGACCACTTCAAGCTGATCAACGACAGCCTCGGCCACCACGCCGGCGACGCCCTGCTGCGGGCGGTGGCGCCGCGGCTGCGCGCCCACCTGCGCCCCGGCGACGTGGTCGCCCGCTTCGGCGGCGACGAGTTCGGGATCCTGATCGACCGCCTCGCCGACGAAGGCGAGGCGCTGGCGATCGCCGACCGCGTCGCCGCCGCCTTCGACCATCCGTTCGCGATCGACGGCGTCGAGCACTTCGTCACCGCCTCGATCGGCGTCGCCGTCGCCCGCCAGGCCGACGAGGACGCCGAGCAACGCCGAGCTCCTGATCCGCGACGCCGACGCGGCGATGTACCGGGCCAAGGAAGGCGGCCGCGCCCGCTGCGTCCTCTTCGACGCCGAGATGCGGGCCGGGGCGATGCAGCGGCTCGAGGTCGAACGCGAGCTGCGCGACGCGATCGACCGCAAGGAGCTGACCCTCCACTACCAGCCGGTGGTCAGCCTCCGCACCGGCGAGATCTCGAGCCTCGAGGCGCTGGTCCGCTGGCAGCACCCGGCCCGCGGCCTGCTCGACCCGGCCGACTTCGTCTCGATCGCCGAGGACAGCGGCTTGATCGAGCCGATCGGCCGCTGGGTCCAGGAGCGCGCCTGCACCCAGGTGCTCGAGTGGCACAAGCAGCGCCCCGACGCGCGCCCGCTCGACGTCGCCGTCAACCTCTCCGCCCGCCAGGTCGCCCACCGCGACCTGCCGGCGACGGTCGAGGAGATCCTCGCCCGCACCGGCATCGACCCGGTCCACCTGGTGCTGGAGATCACCGAGAGCGTCCTCGTCGAGGAGTCGGCGACCGCGATCTCCTCGCTGGAAGCGCTGAACGAGCTCGGCGTGCGGCTCGTCCTCGACGACTTCGGCACCGGCTACTCCTCGCTCGCCTACCTGAACCGCTTCCCCTTCGACGCGCTGAAGATCGACCGCTCGTTCATCGATGCGCTGGGGATGGAGCAGGAGCGGACCGCGATCGTCGAGGCGATCATCGGCATGGCGCGGGCGCTCTCGCTCGACGTGATCGCCGAGGGGGTCGAGAACGAGGTCCAGCTCGCCGAGCTGCGGCGGCTCGGCTGCGACTACGCGCAGGGCCACCTCTTCCACGCGGCGATGCCCGGCGAAGAGGTCACCCGCCTGATCGGCGAGGATGCGCTCCGCTATTCAGGGATCTCACCCGAGAGGTAGGAGTTGGTCAGCAGTTCCGGCGCTTTCGGCAGCGCCTTGGTCAGTTCTTCGTCGCGCATCCAGGCGGCGAACGCTTCCCACTCCTGCGGGTTCATGTAGCCGTAGGGGTGGTCGCCGTCGCGGGCCGAGAGCAGCGGCAGCGTCGCTTCGACCTCGGCCGCGGTCAGTTTCGGTTCGAGGTCCGAGTTCGCTTCGCTGATCGCCGCCGTCGCCGCCGCCGGGTCGGCGACCGCCGCGTCGGTGCCGCGTTCGAGCGCGGCGATGAAGAGCCGGAACGGTTCCGGGTCTTCTTCGAGCTTCTTCGGGTTGGCGACCAGGACCAGCTCGTCGTAGGTGGGGACGCCGAGCTGGTCGACCGGGGTGATCACCGGCGCTTTGCCGCGCTGCTGCAGGTCGACGCCCTCGACGTTGCTGAAGCCGCCGAGCATCGCCTGGGCCGAGCCACCGACCAGCGCCGGCAGCAGGCCGAAGCCGACGTTGACCGCTTTGACCGTGGTCGGGTCGACCTTGGCGCGGGCGAGGATCGTTTTCAGGAACGCTTCCTGGTAGGGGATGCCGGCGTAGGCGACGGTTTTCCCGGTCAGCCCGGCGACGCTTTTGATGCCCGAGCTCTGCAGCCAGATCAGCGAGGTCAGCGGCCGGTTGACGAGCGCCGCGATCGCGATCACCGGCAGTTCCTGCTCGTGGGCGAGGACGACCTCGGGCTCGTAGCTGATCGCCAGGTCCGATTTGCCGGCCGCCACCAGCCGCAGCGGCGCGCTCGGGTCCGACGGGGCGCTGATCGAGACGTCGAGGCCGGCTTCTTCGAAGAAGCCTTCCTTCTGCGCCATGTAGATCCCGGCATGGTCGGGGTTCGGGTAGAAGTCGAGCGCCAGGCTCAGCGACTCCCGTTCCTTGCCGCCGCTTTCGCTCTCCGACTTCTCGCCGCAAGCAGCGAGTCCGAGCGCGAGCGCGATCAGCGCGACCGCGAGCGCGATCGCCGTGATTCGGGGGCGGGTCACGCCCTGAGTTCTAGCGAGATCGTCGGTCCGTGCGTTCTCGGCCTCGGCAGCTCTATACCGATAACGGTATATTTTGCGCTGATGGCCTCAATCGCCGACGTGATCCGCGAAGCACGACATCAGGCAGGTCTTTCCCAGGTCGATCTCGCCGCGGGTGCGGGCACGTCCCAGTCCGCGCTGGCTCGATACGAGACCGGTGCCGCCCTCCCCACCCTGCCGACGCTGGAGCGAATCCTGGCGGCATGCGGCCGGCGCCTACGGATCGACGCTCCACCGGCGCGCCGGTCCGCGCCGGCCAGCTCGGTCCGCGGTCAGCTCGGGCCGCAGGCCGAGAAGCTGAGACGCGGGCGTCGCCGGCTGCTCGAGGCCGCAGAGCGGCACGGCGTCAGCCGCGTACGGGCCTTCGGGTCTGTCGCCCGCGGCGACTCGAACCGCGACAGCGACGTCGATCTGCTCGTCGACCTCAAGCGCGGCCGCACTCTTCTCGACCTCGCCGCATTTCGCCGCGAGGCGGCGCAAATCCTCGACCTGCCTGTCGACGTGGCGACCGCCGACATGCTGAAGGAGCGCTTCCGCGATCAGGTGCTCGACGAGGCGCGGCCGCTTTGAGCCGGGAAGAGCGCGAGCGCCTCCGCGACATCGGCGGAGCGATCGCTGCAATCCGCCGCCATCTCGAGCAGGTCGGGGCAAGGAAAGTCCCGCGAGGACGACGCACTTCTGCACGACGCCCTCCTCTTCCAGTTCGTGGTGATCGGGGAGGCCGTCAAGCACCTCAACTCCGCGACGCGCGAGTCGGCGCCGGAGATCCCCTGGGCCGACGTCGCGGGGCTGCGGGATCTGATTGCCCACGAGTACTTCCGGATCGAGATGCGGCGGATACTCGAGATCGTCGAGCGGGACCTGCCACCGCTGGGCGAGGCGATCGAGCGCCTGCTTGCCGACGCCTAGCGCCAGCGGACGAGGAGCCGCTCGACCAGGGCGGTGAGGCCGAAGAGGACGATCCCGATCAGGATCAGGATCACCACCGCGGCGAACATGCGGGCGGTCTCGAGGTTGGCGTTGTCGCTGATGATCTGCCGCCCGAGGCCGGAGCTGGAGCCGACCAGCTCGGCGATCAGGGCGACGATCGGGGTGATCGCGGCGGCGATCTTCAGGCCGGTGAAGAAGGGCGGCAGCGCCGAGGGCGCTTCGACGCGGCGGAAGATCGCCCAGCGCGAGGCGTAGAGGGTGCGCATCATCTTCACCGCCTCGGGGTCGACCGAGCGCAGCCCGTCGAGGGTGTTGACGAGGATCGGGAAGAAGACGAAAAGGCCGACGAGGAGGATCTTCGGGCCGATGCCGTAGCCGAGCCAGACGACGAGGATCGGGCCGATCGCGGCGACCGGGATCGCCTGGGCGGCGACCGCGAGCGGGTAGAAGGTGTCGCGGAAGAGATCGGAGAAGCGCATCGGCAGCGCCAGCAGGACCCCGGCGACGGCGCCGGCGGCGAGCCCGATCAGGATCTCGCGCAGCGTCACCCAGGTGTTTTCCCAGAGCAGGGTGCGGTTGTCCCAGAGCGCTTCGCCGACTTCGGCGGGGGAGGGGACGAGGAACGGTTCGAGGTTGAGGGCGTCGGCGATCGTGCCGTTGGCGGCGGCGATCTGCCAGGCGCCGATCAGCGCCGCCAGGACCGCCAGCGGCAGTACCACCCGGCGGACCCGCCGCGCCCAGCTCACCGCGACCCCTCCCGCAGCGCCCGCATCGCCTCTTCGCGGGCGTGGACGAAGGCGGGGTCGGTGACCGCCGCGAGCCGGTCCGCGGCGCGTGGCGCGGGTGTTTCGAGCTCGGCGACCACACGTCCGGGCCGGGCGGAGAGGACCGCGACGCGGTCGCAGAGGTAGAGCGCCTCCTCGACGTCGTGGCTGACCAGGACCGTGGTCCGCGGCTCGGCCCGCAGCGCCTCGGCCAGCCATTCCTGCATCTCGGCGCGGGTGATCGCGTCGAGCGCCGCGAACGGCTCGTCGAGGGCCAGCACCGGCTTGCCGGCGACCAGGGTGCGGAGGAAGGCGACCCGCTGCCGCATGCCGCCGGAGAGGCGGGCGGGGCGCTCGCCCTCGAAGCCGGCGAGGCCGAAGCGGCCGAAGAGGGCGCCCGCCTGCCGGCGCGCCTCGGCCCGCCCGGCGCCGCGGTTGCGCAGCGCCAGCGCCGCGTTGTCGAGCGCCGAGTACCAGGGCAGCAGCAGGTCGCGCTGGGGCATGTAGGCGCAGCGGGCGAGCCGGGCGCCGGGCGCCTCCTCGCCGCCGACCACCACCGCGCCGGCGCTCGGCTCGCGCAGGCCGCAGAGGATCTCGAGCAGCGTCGACTTGCCGCAGCCCGAGGGGCCGACCAGGCCGAGCACCCCGTGCGGCGCCACCTCGAGGTCGAGGTCGCGGAGCACCTCGAGCTCGCCGAAGCTGTGCTCGAGCCCGCGGAACGAGACGGCGGCGCCGGCTTCGGTCACAGCTTGGGCGCCGGAGTCCATCGCTGGTATCCTGCCGGTTTCCGTGCTCCTGACCTAGGCAGTCAGGAAAGTCGAGAGAAGTACTGCGCGGAGGCAACCAAATGGACCCGGCAATCGTCCTCTTCGGATTTGGCATCGGCGCGCTCGTCGGCATGACCGGCATGGGCGGCGGCTCGCTGATGACGCCGCTTCTGATCCTGATCTTCGGCACCAACCCGTCGACCGCGATCGGCACCGACATCTTCTACTCGGCGATCACCAAGATCGTCGGCAGCTGGCGCCACCTGAAGATGAAGACGGTGAACCTGGAGCTGGTCCGCTGGCTCGCCTACGGCAGCGTCCCCGCCGCGATCGCCGGGGTCGGCCTGATCGCGATCGTCAAGCAGCACGTCTCCGAAGACCGGATGGACGAACTGCTCTACGCGGTGCTCGGCGGCACCCTGCTGATGGTCGGCGTCATCACCCTGCTGCGGGCGCTGATCCTGCGCGACCTGATCGACGAGCGCGAGCGCTTCGACGTCGAAACCCGCCACAAGGTCGCCGCCGTCGTGATCGGCGCCACGACGGGCTTCGTGATCGGGATCACCTCGGCCGGCTCGGGAACGGTGATCGCGATCCTCCTGATCGCCGTCTACCGGTTGGCGCCGAAGAAGGTCGTCGGCACCGACATCGTCCACGCCGCGGTCCTGCTCTCGGCGGCGGCGATCGCCCACTGGGTCGGCGGCAACATCGATTTCGGCCTCGCCGCCAACATCCTGGTCGGCTCGATCCCCGGCGTGATCGTCGGCGCCGCTCTCTCCGACCGGGCGCCGCAGGGCTTGATCCGCGTCGCGCTCGGCCTCGTCCTGATCGGCTCGGGCATCGTCACCGTGCTGAAGGGCGACCCGACGGTCTGGCCGATCGCCGCCGGCGTTGCCGCGATCGGCCTCGCCGCCGTCCTCTACGCGCCCCACCACCTGAACCGGCGACGGGCCCGCCAGCACCAGCAAGAAGCGGCTCAAGCGGCTGCCTCCGCCCGCACGCTGCCCGCCGATTGATTCAATAGCCGCATGCGTGTCTCCGCCAAGGCCGATTACGCCGTGCGCGCCGCCGTCGAGCTGGCCGCCGTCGGAGAGGACGGCCCGGTCAAGGGCGAGCGCCTCGCCGAAGCCCAGGAGATCCCCCTCCAGTTCCTCGAGCACATCCTGCTCGAGCTGAAGCACCACGGGATCGTCCGCGCCCGCCGCGGCGCCAAGGGCGGCTACTGGCTGGCGCGGCCGGCCGACGAGGTGACGATCGCCGACGTCGTCCGCGCCGTCGAGGGCCCGATCGCGAACGTCCAGTCCCAGCCGCCCGAGGCGATCGAATACCGCGGCAGCGCCGAGCACCTGCAGGAGGTCTGGATCGCCGTCCGCGCCAGCCTCCGCTCGGTTCTCGAGGAGGTGACGCTCGCCGACCTCGCCTCGGGGAAGATGCCGAGCGTGGTCGGCGACTACGTCGCCGAGCCCGATTCCTGGGCCGCCCGCTGATTGTTAGCTGGACCTGAGCGTCGGCCAAATATTCGGTAGCCGAAGCCCCCAAAATCGGTATGGTTGAGGCAGCGGTTGCGTGGGCCCCGGGGGTCCCGGCCCGCTCGGAAATTCGAGGGGAAACGGAAGCAAGAGGTGGCCACAGTCGAGTACAGGGACGCTTCGAGGGGCACCTTGGCGGTCGGCGTCTTCGAGGACGGGGACCACCGGGTGATTCGCGTCGGCGGCGAGCTCGACCTGGCGACGGTGCCGACACTGGTGCAGGAGCTGGACGAGGCGATGAAGCCCGCCGACGGGGCGGCGATCGTCGTCGACCTGAGCGACCTCGAGTTCATCGACTCGACCGGCATCGCGGTGCTGGTGCGGGCGATGGGGGAGGACGGCGACGATGGCTCCTCGCGGCTGCGGTTCGTCCCGAGCCGGGCGGATGGGGTGAACCGGGTTTTGAAGATGACCGGGGTGGCCGAGCGGATGCATCTGGCGGAGGGCGTCCGCGAGTAGCGGTTGCCTGCCGGCCAGCAGGCTCGCTGTTGCAAGTTGGATTTCTCTCCCCCGCGCCTCTCGATGTTTGAAGCGTCTAAACCATCAGTCGAGAAACCGTTTTCAAAACTAGGTAAGAACCCGACCGATTGAAAGAGATTCCCTCACTTTCACCAGTTTCTCTTGACGATCGAGATTTCATGACGTAAAACGGCGTCGCTATCGGCCATCTCCGGGCGCAGGGCCCGGCGACCCATCGGGAGGGGAACCCAAATGCCGCGCAGTCGCGTCCGCTCGACCGTGCCCGTATTCGTCGCAGCGCTGGTGGTACTGGCGCTGGCGATCTGCCTCGGCCTCGCCAAGCTAGGCCAGAGCGATCTCCTCGGCAGCGCCCGTGCCGCCGGCGGTGGCGAAGGTCCGGTCGCCGCCTACTCCTTCGACGAAGGCGAAGGAACGACCGCCGAAGATGAGACCGGCAACGGCCACACCGCCACCATCGAAGGCGCCGCATGGACCAAAGGCCGCTACGGATCGGGACTCGAATTCGGTCCCGAAGGCGGCGACGTCCTAACGATCCCGGACTCCGAAGACCTGCGCTTCACCGAAGGCGAATTCACCCTCGAGGCCTGGGTGCGCCCCCGCGAAGAACACTTCTGGACCCCGATCATCGACAAGCGAACGAGCGAATACTTCTCCTACGCCTTCTACGTCGGCGGCAAAGAAAAAGGGCGTGCCGGAAGGCTATATCGCAAACCAGACCTGGATCGAAGAAGGGGTAGCCGGCAGCGCCGCCCTCCCTCTTCACGCTTGGTCCCACGTCGCCCTGACCGACGACGGCGCCCACCTCCGCCTCTACGTAAACGGAGCGCTCGTCGACACCGGCCCCGCCTCAGAAGTCCAAACCAGCGAAGGCGCGCTGCAAATCGGCGCCGACATCCTCGGCGGCGAACACGAACCCGAATACTTCGACGGCCGGATCGACGAGGTCCGCCTCTACGACCGCCCGCTCGACGTCGCAGAAGTCGGCGAAGACATGGCGACCCCGATCGAGACCGCGCCGAGCGGCCCGGTAGCCGCCTACGCCTTCGACGAGAACGAAGGCACCACCGCCGCCGATGCCTCAGGCAACGAACACGAAGCGACGATCGAAGGCGCCGAATGGGCCAAAGGCAATTACGGCTCGGCCCTCCACTTCGACGGCGAAGAAGGCACCCTCGTCAGGGTCCCCGAAGACCCCGCCTTCGACTTCTCCGAAGAATTTAGCGTCGAGGCCTGGGTCCGCCCCGACGAAGCAAACGAATGGAGCGCCGTCATCACCAAGGAACGGGGAGGCCGGCGTCAGCTACCAGCTCCACGCCGAAGGCGGCGAAGGTGGGCCGGCCGGCTTCCTCGAAGGCGAAGACGGCATCCACGCTGTCAACTCCCCCGGTGCCCCGCTTCCCGCCAAGGCCTGGTCGCACCTGGCCCTGACCTTCGACGGCGCCTACCTGCGCCTCTACGTCGACGGCCAGCTGAAAGGCGCCGAGCCCGCCTCGTTAGCCGAAGCAAGCGAAAGCCCGGTCCTGATCGGCGGCGACCTCTTCGAAGCAGCCGACGACGCCTTCAAAGGCCGGATCGACGAGGTCCGCCTCTATGACCGCGCCCTGATCCCAGCGGAAGTCGGCGCCGACATGCTCGCCCCGATCCAGACCCCCCAGCAGGCCCCGATCGCCGAGTACTCCTTCGACGAAGGCGAAGGCACCACCGTCGAAGACGTCACCGGCAACGGCCACACGGCGACGATCGAAGACGGCTCCTGGGTGCGGGGCAAATACGGCTCGGCGATCGGCTTCGACGGCAAAGGCGGTACCGAATGCCTGCAGTCGCCGACGCCGAAGACCTGCGGCTCTCCGAAGAATTCACCCTCGAGGCCTGGGTACGGCCCGAGTCGGCGTCTTCGAAGACCCGGTGATCGTCAAGGAATCCGAAGCCGAAACCGCCTACGGCCTCGGCCTCGGCTCCCGCGAAGAACACAAAGCCGAAGGCTTCATCGGCGAAGGCGGAGGGGCGCAGGCGGCGATCGGTGAAACCGAACTCCGCGCCAACGCCTGGGAGCACATCGCCACCACCTATGACGGCGCCTACCTGCGCGTCTACGTCGACGGCGAATTGGCCGGCACCGAATACGCGCCGACCGCGCCGGCAGACCGGCGCGGCGAGATGAAGATCGGCTGCGATATCCCCGACGGCCAGTTCACCGGCCGGATCGACGAGGCCCGGATCTATAACCGCGCTCTCTCTGAAGCCGAAGTGAAGAACGACCTGGCGCCGATCCAGACCCCGCAGCAGGGCCCGGTCGCCTCCTACTCCTTCGACGAAGGCGAAGGGACCACGGTCGAAGACCTGAGCGGCGCCAGCCACATGGCGACGATCGAAGGCGCGACTGGACCACGCAAAGGCCGCTTCGGATCGGCGCCCTCGAATTCGACGCTGCTGAAGAAGACGTGCTCAAAGTCCCCGACGCGCCCGACCTCGACTTCTCCGAAGAATTCACCCTCGAAGCCTGGGTCCGCCCGAGCGGCGCCGACAACCACGATGCACCGCTTTTCGCCAAGCAAGCAGAAGGCGGCCTCGGCTACTTCCTCTACGAGGGCGGCTCGGTCTCTGACCGCCCGGCCGGAGCAGCGTCCGAAGAACAGGAACTGATCCACGCCGACGACCCGCTCGACGCCCACGCCTGGAGCCACGTCGCGCTCGTCTTCGGCGGCAACCGCACCTTCCTCTACGTAAACGGCGTCCTCGTCGACAACGGCGCCGCCGAACCGATCGAAGTCTCCGAAGGCGACCTCGAGATCGGCGGCTCCACCGAAACCGGCGACTACTTCGACGGCCGGATCGACGAGGTGCGGATCTATAACCGGGCACTCGACCCGGGCGAAATGGCCATCAATGAACGCACCGGGTTGCAGACGCCCGAGCGCGGACCTGTCGCCGCCTACTCCTTCGACGAAGGCGAAGGCGCGACGGTCGAAGACCTGACCGGCAACGGCCACACCGGCGACGATCGAAGGCGCCGAATGGACCCGAGGCAAATACGGCGAAGGACTGAAGTTCTCAGGCGACGAAGACTGCCTCTCGATCCCCGACGCCGAAGACCTACAGCTAAATGAAGAATTCACGCTCGAGGCCTGGGTCAAACCCGAAGAACATCAGAGCTACGGGATGGTCTTCTTCAAGGAAACCTCGGGCTACTTCTCCTACGCCCTCGGCTTCGGCCTCTTCGGCGGCGATCGCCCCGAAGGCGCGATCGACCATGGCGAATTCGAACCAGACGCCGTCGCCACTCCAGTTCTCCCCGACGAAAACGCCTGGACCCACCTAGCGCTCACCTTCGACGGCGCCCACGAGCGGATCTACGTAATGGCGAGCTCGAGGACACGACCGCAAGCGAAGGGCCGAAAGCGAGCGAAGGGCAGCTCTCGATCGGTTGCTCGAAGGCGTGGGAAGAGGGGTTCGCGGGCAAGATTGACGAGGTGCGGGTATTTGATCGTGCGCTGAACTCGATAGAAGCTGAGGACGTAACTCCCCCGCGATTCTGGGGCGCGGGGGAGCCGGCTGCGACCTGGGTGCCAGAAGCGGAAATGCCTACTCTTCTTTTGCCGTACGCAATAGACCCCCGAATCCGAGCGGCACCGAAGGGTCCGGTGTCGCTCAATATCGATTCCGCTACGCAGTCGCCAACGGGCCATTCTCTCTTTGGGAATCGAGCGCAGATCCGATGGTCTCAATTCCGGCGAGCACCGCTGGGAAATCGGTACAGGTGGAAACGGTCGCAGTCGACAAAACCTGGAATAGTTCACCGACCGTCGTTGGCACCGTAGAGATGCCAACTGAAGCGGACGTACTTCCAACGGAAGAACAGGAAGAAGAAGAGTCGCCGCGCGAAGAAGAAGAAGAAGTGCGAAGGATACTGTCAGAAGACACTAGCGCCCGGGTTTCCTTTTTCAAAGAAAAACCGGCGTCAACGCTTGAGGTTTCGCCCTTGGCAGCGGGCTATGAAGTCTTCACCTGTGCTTTCGGTGTGCAGTATCCGCACTACTCCGACCATGCGAAACGACTCCACCAAGAAGATCGTGTGAATGTGGTCACGGCCGGGCTGTGCGAACAGCAAGTGCACGGCAACGGCATCACCCATCTATATCGGAACGGGAAAAAGGTCGCCAAAAACTTTAAGCTGATCACCGACAAGACCTTCTTCAAAGTTGCGGCGAGCATCGAATGTCCTAACGGTCGCACGGCACTCTATTTTGGCTGGGGAATGTTCTCGCTGCTCGGACCTCCTGGATTCGCGGCAGAACCCGGAGGCGATCCGGAAAACCCGTTGATCTGGAAAAAATTTGGTAAACCCAAATTTGTCAAGTGCCCGATCGTCGAAATACCCTTTCGAGAACAGTGATTCGCACTCGCGTCGAGCGCAATCCGCTGAGCAAAGAGGGTGGCACAATTGTAAGCGCGAGGCTAGCTTTCTCTAGCCCGCTTATACTCGACCAGATGACACTCCCCTCGGCGACTTAAAGCATGGGGTTTGACCAAGGGAAAGGGCCGTTGTCTGACAGAGAGCTACCTCGCGACAAATCGGTGGTCGCAGTGGATGGCGTTACAGCCGGGTCGTGGATCGAAGAGGATCGCGAGGGCGTGCACGAGTTCGGCTCTCGAGCGGCGTTGCTGCCGAAGGATTTCGCAGAGTACGCAGTGATGCCGTTGCCGACCCCTCAGCTGCGGTCGGCCTCTCCGCAGGCTGCAAAGCACGTCGAGCTGACCGAGCACGCAAGATGGCTTTTGGCATTGGAATCTGCTTTCGCCTCAGTTGCTGGATCCGATGTGGTGTGTCTTGCTGCAATATGGACTGGATACAGGTGGAGTGCGGTTTCCCATGGGAGCGATTTGCGTCATGAAGAGCACATGGCCAAACCTCAGATAGATGGTACTCAGAAGCTCGCTTCCGAAGTGTTGGGCCAGGCCACCTCGCCCCGTTTTCTATCTTTGCCTTCACATGCCGGCTTAGATTATGCGGTGTTCGAAAGCGTGCTCTCAAGCACGATCCATCTCGCCGAGCTCCTTTGCATTAGCCCAGTAGCTACCGTTATTCCTAATATGATTTGGCCAACAGATCGCGCGTGGTTCATGGTCTCTGACATAGACGCAGACGAAAGTGTCGTAGGCGGCAGCCACGAGCTAATGCACGCTCTGCAACGCGAGTCAGTGCTTGAGGCCGTGATTTCACCTGACAAGAGCCCGTAGTGCGCGTGGTGACTGGGAAAACGGGACTCGCGCATTTCGACCAGGGTGGTACGGATCCTCCGCTTCCTACCCGACGGCAAACTCGATCCACCTCGGGCAGGGAGGGGAGGTCGAAACCGGTCTCGGACTGCCGCCGCCACGCGGCACGGGCCGCGGGCGCCTTGGCTCTCATCCGTCGATCGGGCCGACCGGGGTCGCAGTTGATCCTCAAGGCCAGATCGTCGTGACCGGCGCGGCCGTGGTCCGCCTCGGCGAATCTTGTGTGCAGGACAGCTGTGCGCCGGTCGCCGCTGCAGCAGGTGTCCTCGCTCGCTGAACCATCGTGGGTCCGGGCGGCCGGATGACCTATCTGTAGGGCGGTGCCTACCGCTGCGAACTGGGCTGCAGTCACGATCCTCAAGCGCTTTTGCGCCCTCGCTGAAAAGCCGGACGGATCCGTCGTCGCGCTCGGAGAAGTGCTCCGGCGCCGCGAAGGGAAACCTTCAGTTCGCGCTTGATCCGTATCGCGCCCAGCGGGAAGCGCACCGCTCCTTCGGGAAGCACCGCCGAGCCGAAGTGAAGCGCGGCCGAGGCTTCGGATCGTCGGTCGACTCCTTGGCGGTCGATGCCGAAAGCGGGATCTTGATCGGCGGGACGCTCGGGACCGGCAAGGGCCGCTCGAACGTGTTGTTGCGGGTGTCGGCCGGCGGGACTTGGGAACGAACTTCGGCCCGCGCGGGAGGGTCGCGACCCGAGTCCGTCAGCTGGTACAGGTCGGATACAACGACCTCTTCTTCGACCCGCAGGGCCGCCTCGTGACGGTGCATCTGGACGCGCAAGAATTGAAAGGCCGCTCCGGGCTGGTTGTCGCCCGCTATGTGCTCGGAAACTACCCCGCCGTCGCCCGAGTCGGCACCAAATCGAAGTCCGTCCCCAGCCGCAACTCGCTGTACCTCTTCGTCCAGTCGTCGTTGATGCCGTCGGACTGGCGCTTCATCCGCGGTTCGAACTCGAAGCCATCGGGTGGGGAGAGGTCGAGGCGGTCGAGCAGGTTGAGGGTCGAGTTCTCGTAATCGGCGGCGAAGTTCTCGTACATGACCAGGATCGGGCGGATGCCGGAGTGCTCGAAGAAGGCGTCCCAGGACGCCTCCTCGATCAGCAGGTGGTCGAGCAGGTGGGCGATCGCTTTGTAGTGGAAGCGGAGCTGGGGTCGGTGCTCCTCGATGAAGGTGCGGTAGGGGGGCGAGCCGTCGGCCTCAACGGAGCCGGCGCTGGCGCTGGCCTGGTCCTCGCGCCAGTTGGCGGTCTGCACCGCCTTCCAGAGGGAGACCGCCTGGCGGACCTTGTTGGCGCGGACGACGCGGACGAAGGTGAGGTCGGGGAAGACTGAAGGGAGGAGCTCGGCGAGGGGCACGTCGCGGTAGGCGGGGATGTTGCGGACGAGGCTGACGAACTCGCCGAAGTAGCCCCACATCAGCTTCGCGCCGAAGACGCCGTTGGCGGTGGTGCCGGCCTCCATCGCCCATTCGAGGTAGCGGTCGTAGGCGGCGCGGCTCCAGAGCGGGGAGCGGGGCGGCGGCTCGGAGCCGATCGCCCGCTCGCCGAGGTGGTCGCGGATCGACTGGTCCTCGACACCGAGGAAGTATTCCTCCGGGCGGCGGGGGCGCCCGGAGTGGCGGAGTGCCTCGAAGTACTCCTCGGGGTGGCCGGCGACGCCGGTTTCGGCCAGCGCGTGGCAGACGAGCGTGCTGCCGCTGCGGGGCGTGGCACAGACGAGATATGAGCGGTCGGGGGTCATCGGCAAGCTTTGCCGAGTAAGTTAATCAACAAACGTTCGAAAAAGGACTGCGCGGCATTCCTCTCGCTAGTGTGCAGGCGCAGTACCCCGACCGAGGAGGGTCGAACCCGCTTGGCTCCACCGAACATCCTCTACATCCATTCGCACGACACCGGACGCTTCGTCCAACCCTACGGTCTCCAGGTTCCGACGCCAAACATCCAGCTGTTGGCCGACCAGGGCGTGCTCTTCCGCGAGGCCTTCTGCACGGCGCCGACCTGCTCCGGCAGCCGCGCCTCGCTCTTGACCGGGACCTACTGCCACAACAACGGGATGATGGGGCTCGCCCACCGCGGCTGGGAGCTCCACGATTACGGCCAGCACTGGGTCCACACGCTGCGCCGCGCCGGCTACCGCTCGGTCCTGATCGGCGAGCAGCACATCTCCAGGGACCCGGCGGTGATCGGCTACGACGAGGTCGTCAAGGTCGACTCGACCCGGGCCGAGGACGTGGCGCCGCTGACGATCGACGCGCTGCGTCGCGCCGACGACGAGCAGCCCTGGTTCATGTCGGTCGGCTTCTTCGAGACCCACCGCGACTTCTTCGCCCCGACCTCGGTCCGCGACACGCTCTACTCGCTACCGCCGGAAAACCTCCCCGACGACCCCGGCGTGCGCCGCGACATCGCCTCCTTCAAGGCCAGCGCCCGCGCCCTCGACCACGGCATCGGCGGCGTCCTCCACGCCCTCCACGACCTCGACATCGTCGAGGACACCCTGGTCCTCTGCACGACCGACCACGGCATCGCCTTCCCCGGCGCCAAGGCGACCCTGCACGACCGCGGCACCGGCGTGCTGATGATCATCCGCGGCCCCGGCTTCACCGGCGGCAAGGTGATCGACGCCCCGGTCACCCACCTCGACGTCTTCCCGACCCTCTGCGAGCTGGCCGAGGTCGAGCCGCCCGAGTGGCTGCAGGGAACCTCGCTGATGCCGCTGGTCCGCGGCAAGGTCGACCGCCTCCACGAGGCGACCTTCGCCGAGACGACCTACCACGCCGCCTACGAGCCGCAGCGCTCGGTGCGGACCGAGCGCCACAAGTACATCCGCCGCTTCGACGACTACCCGCAGCGGGTCCTCTGCAATTGCGACGACGGCGAGTCGAAGGAGGTCCTGATGGCGGCCGGCTGGGGCGACAAAGTCGTCCCCCGCGAGCGCCTCTACGACCTCGTGCTCGATCCCGGCGAAGGCAACAACCTGGTCGACGACCCCGAGTGCGCCGGCGTCCTCGCCGAGATGCGCGACCGGCTCGAGGATTGGATGCGGGAGACCGAGGACCCGCTGCTCGACGGGCCGATCCCGCCGCCGCCGGGCGCCGTCGTCAACGAGCCCTGGCAGATCTCCCCCGACGACCCGGTACGGGTCGCCACTGGGGAGCCGAGCGAGCTCAGACCCGATCCCACGGCCGCTCCATCCAGCTGAGGCAGGTCCAGCCGGGGACGGCGCTGCCGTCCGGGTAGCGGCTGAAGCCGGAGGCGAAGGTGGTGAGGGCGCAGTTGGCGCTGCCGAGGTGCCAGACGTCGAGCAGCCAGGACTCCTCGAAGCGGTCGCCGAGCATCGCGTCGAGGAGGAAGAAGCGGGTGAAGATGCCGTGGGTGACGAGCAGCGGCAGCTCCTCCGCCGGCCGCCCCTCGAGCTCGGTCCGCAGCCGCCGCACCCGGCCGACCGCGGCGCCGAAGCCCTCGCCGCCGCCCATCTCGTGGGCGCAGGGGACGACCTCCGGCTCCAGCCCGAGGACCGGCGCCAGCGCCGCCGCGGTCTCGCGGGCGCGCCGCATCGGGCTGGTCAGCAGCCGGTTGACGCCGAGCTCGAGCGCGGCGATCCCGGTGGCGGCGGCGCGCGCCTGCGCCTGGCCGAGCTCGGTCAGCAGGTCACCCTCCGCGTCGGCCAGCTCCTCGGCGCCGGTGTGGGCGTTGTGCGCCGACTCGCCGTGGCGCAGGAAGAGGGCGCGGCGCCCCCGGCCGACGCCGGTCATCCGGCGCGGTTGACGCCGCCGGCGACGACGTCGACGAAGTTCTCCAGGTGCTTGGTCGTCCAGCACTCGAAGGCGCCGTCGCAGTAGCGCTCGTAGGCAGCCATCACCGAGTCGCCGTAGTTCCAGTAGAGCTTCGGCTCCGGGTTCAGCCAGAAGAGGCGGCCGGCGCGCTCGGCGACCTCGGCGAACACCTCGGCGTGCGGCTCGCGGCCGTTGGTGCGGGCGTCGCCGAGCACGATCACGGTCGAGCGCGGGTCGAGGTCGTCGGAGATCTCGGCCAGGAACTCGAGCCAGACGCGGCCGTAATCGGTGTAGCCGGAGACGTCGGCGACGCCGCCCTCGCTGGAGATCTTCTGGGCGATGACGGCGAAGTCGCGCTCGTGCTCGAAGACGTCGGTGACCTCGGAGATCCGCTCGATGAAGACGAACGAGCGCAGCTTGCGGAACGAGTCGTGGAGCGCGTGCAGGACCGAGAGGAAGAAGACGCTGGCGGAGGTGACCGACGTGGACACGTCGCAGAGGACGTAGATCTCCGGCCGCCGCGGCCGCTTCGGCCGGAAGCGCAGCCGCAGCGGCACGCCGCCGGTCTCCAGCGAGGAGCGCATCGTCCGCCGTACGTCGACGACCTGGCTGCGGCTGCGGCCGCGCTGCTCGTGGCCGAGCGTCGCCAGCCGCCGCTTCATCTGCGAGACGGCTCTATGGACCGCCGCCAGGTCCTGGGTGGGGCTGGTCGGCAGCGCCCGGTCGAGCTCGGCCAGCGGCCGCGACGGCGGCAGGGTCTGGGTGCGCTCGATCAGGTCGCGTTCGAGCTCGCGCCGCAGGTGGCGCTCGAAGCGGTTGAGCTGGGCGCGGTCGATCGGCGGCCGCTCCGGCTCGCCCTCTGCCGCCTGCTGCTGGCCGGTGCTGAGCCCGAGCGTGCGGCGGATCCGCTGCACGTCGACGCCGACCACGCCGGAGCCCTCGGCGCGGCCGAAGGCGGCGATCGCCAGCCGGGCGAGGTCGCGGAGGCGGCCCTCGTCGCCCTCGGCCATCGCCTCGCGGATCTGGTCGCGGAGCTCGTCGAGGTCGAGGCGGCCCCCTTCGCCTTCGGCGCCGCTCGCCTGCTCGGCCTCCTCCTCGCTGATCCCGCGCTGGACCGCCTCCGCCTCGGCGGCGCGGAAGAAGTAGCGCTCGAAGATCAGCTCGAAGGCGCGGCGGTCGTCCTGCGACTTGGCGATCGTCGTCGCCAGCGCCTCGCGGAAGTCGTCGGGATCGGTCCAGGGGACCTGTTCGAGGGCGGCGAAGGCGTCGAGGATCTCCGAGGTTCCGACCGCGACGCCCTCGCGCCGCAGCTCCTCGCAGAAGCCGAGCAGCTTGGCGGCCAGCCCGGGCGGTCCGGGGTCGGCCTTGGGACCGTACGGCGTGGCGGAGCTCACGCGCTCGATAATAGGTTGATGAGGACCGGGGCAGAGGCGGCGCTCGTCGACTTCCGGCGGACGCGGCGACGCCGCTACGTCGAAGAGATCGACGTGATGGAGGTGCTCTACCGGGTCTACGTGGGGGCGATCATCGCCGCGGTCGGGCTCGGGATCCTGGCCGGCGCGATCAACGAGGCGCCGGCCGGCGCCTCGGCGCTCGACTCGATCCGCGTCCACGCGCCGCCGATCATCGGCATCGCGATCGGCCTGGGGTTGCTTGCCGGGTTGCGCAGCGGCTCGCACGGCGGCCCGCTGGCGATCGAGCCGGCCGAGGTCCAGTACACGCTGCTGGCGCCGCTGCGGCGCGAGCGCGCCCTGCGCCCGATGGCGCTCGCCCAGCTTCGGATCGCGACGATCTCCGGCGCCGTTGCCGGGGCGGTCGTCGGCAACTTCGTCTTCCGCCGCTTCCCCGGCTCGCCGGTCGAGTGGATCGGCTGCCTGGCGCTGTTCGGGGCGCTGGTCCCGGCCTGCGTCCTCGGCGCGGCGCTGCTCGCCTCGGGCCGGCGGCTGCGGCCGCTGCTGGCGGGCGGGATCGGGACGGCGCTCGTCCTCTGGTCGGTCGCCGACCTCGCCCTCGGGCTGACCAGCTCGCCCGCCACCTGGCTCGGCGAGCTGGCGACGCTGCCGCTTCAGCACGGCGCCCGCCTCGGGCTGGCGGCGACCGGCGTCGCCCTGGCGCTGGCGCTCCTCGCGGTCGGTCTGCTCGGCGTCGGCGGCCTGCTCCTCGAGGCCGCCCGCCGCCGAGCTGCGCTGGCCGCCGAGCTGCGCTTCTCGGCCTCGGTGCGGGACGTCCGGACCGTGATCCTGCTGCGCCGCCAGCTCGCCGCCGAGCGGCCGCGGCGCAAGCCGTGGCTGCGGCTGCGGTCGGGCGGCGAGCGCCCGCTCTGGCGCCGCGACTGGCAGAGCTTCCTGCGCTGGCCGCCGGTCCGGGTCGGCCGCATCGTCTTCCTCGCCGGCGCCGCCGGCGCCGCCGCGGTGGCCGCCTGGAAGGTCAGCATCGTCCTCGCCGTCCTCCCCGGGGCGCTGCTGTTCGTCGCCGCGCTCGACCTGGTCGAGCCGCTCGCCCAGGAGGCCGACCACCCGACGCGGCTCGAACTGCTGCCGCTCGACGCGGCCGTGGTCAGCCGTCGTCACCTGGCGGCGCCGACCGTCGCCCTGGCGGCGCTCCTGCTGCTCGGCGGGGTCGCCGCCGCGGTCGTCTCCGGCAGCCCGATCGGGCTCGAGCTCGGCGCCGTGCTGGCGCTGCCGAGCGCCTTCCTGCTCGTCTGCTGCGCCGCCGTCAGCGCCACCAACGACCCATACGCCTACCTCGGCGCGCCGCAGATCGGCTACTTCGTCCAGGGGGCGCCGATCGTCGTCGCGGTGGCCGCCGTCGGGGTGCCGATCCTGACCGGGCGGGCGACCTGGCTCAACGGCGGCTCGCCGCTGGCCGGCTCGGTCCCGGTCGAGCTGTTCATGATCGGCCTCGGCGCGGTCGCCGCCTTCCTGCTCGGCGAGCGGTTCGCCGGGCGGCTCGCGATCGGAGGCGAGCGGTGAGCGGGGTCGCCGAGATCGGGGCGCTGCCGCCGCCGGCCCTGCGCGCCCGCGGCCTCGGCCGCCGCTACGACGACTTCGTCGCCCTCACCTCGCTCAGCCTCGAAGTCCAGCGCGGCGAGCTGATCGCCCTGGTCGGCCCCAACGGCGCCGGCAAGACGACCTTCCTCACCCTCGCCGCCGGCCTGCTCGAGCCGAGCGCCGGCGAGGTCGCCGTCGACGGCTCCCGCGGCCGGCTCGATCGAGGCCCGCCGCGCCCTCTCCTACGTCCCCGACGCACCGGTCTTCTACGAAGACATCAGCCTCGGCGAGCAGCTCGGCTACGTCGCCGCCCTGCACGGGGTCGAGGACGCGGCGCCCCGCATCGCCACCCTGCTCGAGCGGCTCGGGCTGGCCGAGTGGGTGGACGCGCTGCCCGGCGAGTTCAGCCGCGGCATGCGGCAGAAGGCCTCGATCGCGCTCGGCCTGGTGCGGCCCTTCTCGGTACTGCTCGCCGACGAGCCGCTCGACGGCCTCGACCCGCCCAGCCGCGAGGTCTTCTTCGAGCTGCTCGCCGAGGCCCGCGCCGGCGGCGCCGCGGTGGTCGTCTCGACCCACCGCCCCGACGTGATCGCCGCCGCCAGCCGCTGCCTCGGCATCCGCGAAGGGCGCCTCGTCTACGACGGCCCGCCGGACCCGGCGGCGATCGAGGAGTTCTTCGAGTACACCGTCGCCGACCGCGACTGACGGCGTTGTGGGGAGGGGCCGGGCACAGTACTCGGCTCACCCGCTCGCACTATGCCCGTCCCCTCCCCACGGACGCGCGCCCGAGGCTCGGCTAGCTAGGTGGTCCTCTCGGGGAGCTTCATCCCCACCCGCTCCGCCACCACGTCGATGTCGGTGCGGTGCTTGACGATGATCGAGAGCGAATCCTGGAAGGTCTCGCGGTCGATGTCGTCGGCGCCCATCAGCACCAGGGTCCGCGCCCAGTCGATCGACTCGGCGATCGAGGGCGGCTTCTTCAGGTCGAGCGCCCGCACCATGTCGACGACCTCGACCAGGCGCCGGGTCAGCGTCTCCGAGAGCTCGGGCGCGTGCAGGCGGACGATCTCGATCTCGCGCTCGATCCCCGGATAGTCGAGCCAGAGATAGAGGCAGCGGCGCTTCAGCGCCTCGGTCAGCTCGCGCGAGTCGTTCGAGGTGAGGACGACGATCGGCTGCGAGCTGGCGCTCACCTGGCCGAGCTCGGGGACCGTGATCTGGAAGTCGGAGAGCAGCTCGAGCAGCATCGCCTCGAACTCCTGGTCGGTCTTGTCGATCTCGTCGATCAGCAGCACCACCGGCTCGGGGCTGGCGATCGCCTGCATCAGCGGCCGCGCGAGCAGGAACTCCTCGGAGAAGATGTCCTCCTGGACGTCGCCCCAGCTTCCCTGGTCGCCGCCGGCCTGGATCCGCAGCAGCTGCTTGCGGTAGTTCCACTCGTACATCGCCTTCGCCTCGTCGAGGCCCTCGTAGCACTGCAGCCGCACCAGCTCGCGCCCGGTCGCCCGGCTGAGCGCCTTCGCCAGCTCGGTCTTGCCGACCCCGGCGGGGCCCTCAACCAGCACCGGCTTGCCCAGTCGCTGGGCGAGGAAGGAGACCAGCGCGGCCGGCTCGTCGGCCAAGTAGCCGACCTCGGCGAGCGCCTGTTTCACCTCTGCCACGGAGTCGTCAGCCATCGGGCGATGATAATCCCGCGCGGTGCTCGACCTCACCCTGCCCCTGGCAGCGCTCCTGCCCGACAGCCATGGCCCCTACGTCGCGCTGCTCCTGACCGGCTTCGGGGTTGGCATCCTCGGCCAGCTGCTGAAGCAGCGCTGGCTGGTCGCGACCGGCATCCTGCTGATCTTCCTCGGCGCCCTGCTGCTGCCGCTCGCCTCCGGCCTGCCCGGCTCCGACAAGCCGTCGGGCGCCGAACAGGCGGCGCCGCTCGAATCCGGGGAATGACCCGGGGAGCGAACCCGGGCAATGGATAATCAAGGGCGATGGGTGCGCTCGACGACGTCGACCTCGGCCTCTCGCTCTCACGCGAGGAGGAAGTGAAGCAGCTGAAGCGCGGCGGCAAGCGGCTGGCGCAGCTGCGGCTGACGCTCGGCGGGCTGATCGGGCCGCGCCAGCTCGGGCCGCCGCTGTGCGTCGCCTTCGAGGGCTGGGACGCGGCCGGCAAGGGCGGCGCGATCAGCCGCCTCGTCGCGCCGCTCGACCCCCGCCACGTCCGCGTCGCCCAGTTCGCGGCGCCGAGCGCCGACGAGCGGCGCCACCACTTCCTCCACCGCTTCTGGTCGGCGCTGCCCGGCTGGGGCGGGATGAGCGTCTACGACCGCACCTGGTACGGGCGGGTGCTGGTCGAGCGGGTCGAGGGCTACGCCAACGAGGACGAGTGGCGGCGCGCCTACGCGGAGATCGTCGAGTTCGAGCGGATGCTGGTCGCCGAGGGCATGGTGCTGGTCAAGGTCTGGCTGCACATCTCCTCGGCCGAGCAGCTGCAGCGCTTCGAGGCCCGCGCCGAGGACCCGCTGAAGACCTGGAAGCTGACCGAGGACGACTGGCGCAACCGCGCGCGCCGCGCCGACTACGAGGCCGCCGTCGAGGAGATGGTCGAGCGGACCAGCAGCGAGGAGGCGCCCTGGCATCTGGTCAGCGCCGAGTCGAAGCGCTACGCCCGGGTGGCGGTGATGCGGCTGGTGATCGAGGCGATCGAAGCCGGCCTGCGGCGGGTCGGCCAGGACGTGCCCGACCCGGTCGGGTAGACGAACGTTGGTTCGCCCTTAACCACCTCGATCGGCGCCAGGTCCTACCATCGGGTCCGGTCCAGTTCCCGATTCGTACGAGGAGCCCTATCTCTTGAGCCGATTTCGCAGTTCCCTGCTGCTCGCGATCGTGGCCGCGGTGGCGGTATTCGTCGCCGCCTGCGGCAGCGGCGGTGATGGCAACGGCAGCAGCGAAGACCCCCAGCAGGTGATCGACAAGGCGACCCTGAAAGGCGTCGAAAGCGGCAAGCTCGACATGTCGCTGAAGATCGACTCCCCCGAAGGCAAGGCCGACGTCACCCTCTCCGGGCCGTTCCAGGGCGGCGCCAAGGAAACCCTGCCGGAAGCCGACCTCGCGATCAAGGCGAACGGCGAAGCCGAAGGCGAAAGCCTCGACTTCGAAGGCGGCGTGACGCTGCTCTCCGACCGCGCCTACATCGGCTACGAAGGCGACGAGTACGAAGTCGACCCGACCACCTTCGGCTTCGTCAAATCGAGCTTCGAACAGGCCGAGCAGGAAGGCGAAGGGGCCTCCGGCGGCGAATCGAAAGCCTGCCAGCAGGCGGCCGCCGAACTGAAGATCGGCGACTTCATCGACAACCTCAAGAACGAAGGCGGAGTCGACGTCGAAGGCACCCAGACGACCGAGATCAGCGGCGACCTCGACGTCGCCGGCGCGATCGACCAGGTCATCGGCCTGACCGAAAACCCGGCCTGCAGCAAGCAGCTCGAAGCCGCCGGCCCGCTGCCGCTCGGCGACCTCGAAGACGCCAAGAAGACGCTCTCCAAAGAGGTGAAGAAAGCGCACGCGGCGGTCTACGTCGGCGAAGACGACAACATCGTCCGCAAGATCGAAACGCAGGCGACGATCGAACCGGAAGGCGACGAAAAGGTCGAACTCGCCTTCTCGCTGACGCTCAGCGAAGTCAACGAAAAGCAGACGATCTCCGCCCCCGGCAACGCGAAGCCGCTCCAGCAGCTGTTCAACAAGCTCGGCATCAACCCGCTCGAACTGTTCGAAGGCGGCGGTGGCGCCGGCGGCCTCGGTGGCCTTCTCGAAGGGATCGAGGGCGGCAGCTCGGGCGGTGGCAGCAGCTCCGGCGGCGAAATCGAAGTGCCGGGCGTCGAAGAATCGGAAAAGTATCTGCAGTGCCTGCAGGAAGTGGAAAGCGCCTCCGACCTGCAGAAATGCGCCAACCTCGCGCCTAACTGATCCCAGCGGCGGCTTCGCAAGTCGCGCGACCCGGGAAGGGCGTCGCCTACGGGCGGCGCCCTCCTTGGCTCGTCACCTACGCTAGGTGGACGTGAATCAGCGCCCCGCCGACGCCGGTCCCCCGTCCAACCGGCCCCGACTCGACGCATCGTTCCTGCGCACGCCGCAGGGCTACCCCTATCTGCTGGCGCCGCTGATCCCGATCGCGGTGGCGCTCGAGCTGGCCGGCGTCAACGCGGTCGTCGTCTTCGCCGCCTCGGCGCTCGGGATCATCCCCACCGCGGCGCTGATGGGGCGGGCGACCGAGGAGCTGGCGGCGCGCTCGGGCCCGGGGATCGGCGGCCTGCTGAACGTCACCTTCGGCAACGCGCCGGAGCTGATCATCGCCCTCTTCGCGCTCGGCAAGGGGCTGCAGGAGGTGGTCAAGGCCTCGATCGTCGGCTCGATCATCGGCAACATCCTGCTGGTGATGGGGGCGGCGATGCTGGCCGGCGGCATCGGCCGCGATCGACAGACCTTCAGCAAGACCGGCGCCGCGATCCAGAGCTCGATGCTGATGCTGGCGGCCGCGGCGCTGGTGATGCCGGCGATCTTCGAGCTGGTCGAGGGCAAGGGGCTGCCGAAGCCGGCGGCGGAAGCGGTCCACTACGGCGGCACCGTCGAGCACCTCTCGCTGGCGGTCGCGATCGTCCTGATCATCACCTACGTGCTCGGCCTCGTCTTCTCGCTGAAGACCCACCGCGACATCTTCAACCCCGAGTACGAGGACGAGGACAGCTGGGGCTGGTCGGTCCGCACCTCGGTGATCGCGCTGGCGATCGCCGGCGTCCTGGTCGGGGTGATGTCGGAGGTGCTGGTCGGCTCGATCACCGAAGCCTCGAAGTCGGTCGGGCTCTCGGAGTTCTTCATCGGCGTGATCGTCGTCGCGATCGTCGGCAACGCCGCCGAGCACTGGGTGGCGGTGCTGGTCGCGATGAAGGACAAGATGGACCTGGCGGTCAACATCGCGATCGGCTCCAGCGGCCAGGTGGCGCTGTTCGTCGCCCCGGTGCTGGTGATCGCCTCGTTCTTCATCGGCCCCTATCCGCTGGCGCTGGTCTTCAACGGCTTCGAGCTGGGGGGGATCCTGCTGGCGATCCTGATCGCCAACTACGTCACCAACGACGGCGAGTCGACCTGGTTCGAGGGCGTCCAGCTGCTCGCCGTCTACGTCGTCTTCGGCCTCGCCTTCTACTTCGCGTGACCATCTAGATGATTGATTCCACGACCAGGCCCACCTGGATGACGCACCCGGCACACTTCGCATATCGGCGTCCTCGGGTTTGCCTTTGCCAACCGGCAAAGGCTGCACCCTGCATCCTTGATCTGCTCGGCCGGGTGCGCCCCCAGTCACATCTCGCCGTGGAATCAATCATCTAGATGGACTACTTCCTGCTGGCCGTCTCCTTCGCGGTGGTGCTGGCAGGAGCGCTGATGTTCACCGGCGCGGTCGAGTGGATCGGGCACAAGCTGAAGCTCGGCGAAGGCGCGGTCGGCAGCATCCTCGCCGCGGTCGGCACGGCGACGCCGGAGACGCTGATCGCGATCGTCGCCCTGGTCGGGGCCGACGCCGGCTCCGAAGACGTCGCGATCGGGGCGATCGTCGGCGCCCCGTTCCTGCTCGCGACCCTGGCGATGGGCCTGGTCGGCCTCTTCGCCTACCTCTACCGGGACCGCCGCGCCCAGGGCGTGAAGCTCGAAGCGCACGCCCCGACCCTCGAGCGCGACCTGCTCTTCTTCCTCGCCTTCTTCGCGATCTCCGGGGCCCTCGCCTGGGGGCCGCCGGCGCCGGTGCGGATCGTCGTCGGCATCGCCTTCCTCCTCGCCTACCTCGCCTACATCCGGCTGACGCTGCGCTCCGGCGGCGCCGTCCAGGGCGAGGAGACGCTCGACCCGCTGCTCTTCGACCGCCGCTCCGAGCGGGTTAGCGAGGAGCCGCCGCTGGCGCTCTGCATGATCCAGCTGCTGGTCGGCCTCGGGGCGATGGTCGGCGGCGCCCACCTGTTCGTCGAAGAGCTGCTCGGGATCGCCGACAGCCTCGGCGTCGACGCCCTCGTCCTCGCCCTGATCCTGGCGCCGCTGGCGACCGAGCTGCCGGAGAAGGTCAACAGCTTCTTCTGGGTGCGCGAGGGCAAGGACGCGCTGGCGCTCGGCAACATCAGCGGCGCGATGGTCTTCCAGTCGACGATCCCGATCGGGATCGGGCTGCTGTTCACCGACTGGTCGCTGAGCGGGACCGCGATCCTCTCGATCTGCCTCGGCTTGGTCGGCGGCCTGCTCGCCTACGAGAGCCTGCACCTGGCGCGGCGCTTCAAACCGCCGGCGATCGCGGCCTGGTTCGTCCTCTACGCCGCCTTCATCATCGTCGTCGTGGTGACGGCCTGACCCGCTGCAGTACTTCGACCCCCTATGGGGGGTGAAACCCTTGCAGCGGACTCAGGTCAGGAACGGCAGGCCGGCGAGCGCCTCGAGCACGAGCTTGTCGTGCTTTTTCGGCTGCACTTTCGGGAAGACCCTGGCGACCTTGCCGTCGGGGCCGACGATGAAGGTCGAGCGCAGCACGCCCATGTACTTCTTCCCGTACATCGACTTCTCGCCCCAGGCGCCGTATTTCTCGGCGACCTGGTGGTCGGGATCGGCGAGCAGGGTGAAGCCGAGGTCGTACTTGCCGGCGAACTTGGCGATCTCGGAGACCTCGTCCGGCGAGATCCCGATCACCCGGGCGCCGGCTTTGGCGTAGTCGTCGGAGCGGTCGCGGACGCCGCAGGCCTGCGTGGTGCATCCCGGCGTGTCGGCGCGCGGATAGAAGTAGACGACCACCGTCTCGCCGCGCAGGTCCGAGAGCGCCACCTGGTCGCCGTTCTGGTCGCGCAGCGTGAAGTCCGGCGCCTTGTCTCCTGGCTCAAGCATCTCGAGGTCAGTCCTCGCGGCCGGGGTCCTGGCCGTCCTCTTCCTCGTTTTCCTCGTCGTCGTCCTGTTCGAGGGCGGCCTCCGAGAGGGAGCCCTGGAAGCCGGGGTGGTAGTGGGTCTGGAAGGTCTCGAGGATGCGGTCGCGGCCGTCTTCGTCGATCGGCGTCTCGTCGGAGATGCGCACCCACTCGGCGCCCTCGTAGGCCTCCATGTTGAAGACCTCCTGGTCGATCGAGGTGGAGTCGTCGACCACCACGACCACCTCGGTCTGCGGGTTGAAGTAGGTGCCCGGCTGGACCAGCAGCTCCTCGACCTGGTAGAGGTTCTCCTCGGGAGTGGGGGTCATCAGCGCGATCCTACGAAATCAGGGCGCTCTTGTGAGAGCGGCCAACTCGCGTTCGGTCTCGGCCTCGACGTCGAGCGACTCCAGGCCCTGCCGGCGCCGCCGTTCGTTGCGGATCACGACCAGCTGCCGGACTTCGGCGCGCAGCTCCTCGTCGGCTTCGCCGCCGGCTTCGGTCGCCGCCTCGGCCAGCAGCCGCTCGGCCTCGGCCTCGACGTCGAGGCCGGGCTCGCCGCGTCGCCGCAGCCGCTCGTCCTTGGCCGCCAGCAGCTGCCGCACTTCGGCGGCCTGGATCGCCGGGTCGACCGGCGCCTGCGGCCCGCCGCCGCGTCGCGCCGGCGCCTCGCTGAGGATCGAGAACGGGCCGCCGCCGTAGCCGCTCCAGCCGCCGACCGCCTTCTTCAGGACGAAGCCCACCAGCGGGGCGAGGACGCCGGTAAAGAGCAGCGCCGCCGCGCCCTTCTGCACGGCGGAGAAGGCGAGCACGAGGTCCACGCGCAAAGGGTAGACCCCGCATCGTGCCGCGGAAAACGGCAGGGCATCGCGAATCCCGCCGCCGGTCGCCCCTGCGGGCCGGATTCGGTACTCTTTGGACTGGTTGACTGACCAGTCAATCGGCGGAACGCACGCCGCCCGGCGGCGCTCCAACCTTCAACTTGGAAGCACGACGAAAAGGAGCCCCGACCGGTGGTTGACTTCACCCTGACCGACGAGCAGAAAGACCTCCGCGAGCTGGCCCACAGCTTCGCCGAGAAAGAGATGCGCCCGGTCGCCTGGGAGTACGACAAGGACGGCACCTGGCCGCAGGACGTGATCGACAAGGCCTGGGAGGTCGGGTTGATGAACACCCACGTCCCCGAGGCCTACGGCGGCCCCGGCCTCGACTACCTCTCCGGCTGCGTGATCGAGGAGGAGATCGGCTGGGGCTGCTCGGGGATCGGCACCTCGCTGGCGGCCAACGGCCTCGCCGCGGCGCCGGTCGCGCTCGGCGGCTCCGAGGAGACCAAGAAGAAGTACCTCGGGATGCTGACCGAAGAGCCGAAGCTCGCCTCCTTCTGCCTGACCGAGCCCGACGCCGGCTCTGACGTCTCCGGGATGAAAACCCGCGCCGTCAAGCAGGGCGACAAGTACGTCCTCAACGGCTCCAAGTGCTTCATCACCAACGGCACCTACGCCGACTGGTTCACGGTCTACGCGAAGACCGACCCCGAGGCCGGTCACCGCGGCATCTCCGCCTTCGTCGTCGACGCCAAAGCCGATGGCGTCACCGTCGACAAGAAGGAGGACAAGATGGGTCAGCGGGCCTCGAACACCGCGACGATCTCCTTCAACGACGTCGAGGTGCCGGCCGAGAACCTGCTCGCCGAGGAAAACCACGGCTTCAAACTGGCGATGATGACGCTCGACCGGACCCGGCCGGGCGTCGCCGCGATGGCAGTCGGGATCGCCCGCGCCGCCTTCGAGTTCGCCACCGACTATTCCAAGGAACGGGTCCAGTTCGGGGTGCCGATCGCGATGCACCAGGCGATCCAGTTCATGATCGCCGACATGGCGACCAAGGTCGACGCCGGCCGGCTGCTGGTCTGGAACTCTGCCGTCCTGCTCGACCAGGGGCACCGCAACACGCTGCGCTCCTCGGAGGCCAAGCGCTTCGCCGCCGATTCGGCGATGGAGGTCACCACCGACGCAGTCCAGGTCTACGGCGGCTACGGCTTCATCAAGGAGTACCCGGTCGAGAAACTGATGCGCGACGCGAAGATCATGCAGCTCTACGAGGGGACCAGCCAGATCCAGCGGCTGGTGATCGCCAAAGAGGTGCTGTTGCCGCGCAACATCGACGAGATCACGCCGGAGGCCCAGGAGAAGGCCGCCGACGCCGCCCGCGATGCGCAAGCGGAGACCGCGGCGGCCACCGTCTGACCGATTGAGCACCGCCGTCGAGAGCGCCGCAGCTGGTAAGGCGGCGCGCTCGGCGGCCCGGGGCTCCAGTCACGGCGAGTGGCGGGCGCCGGCCGATCGCGCGGATCCGACCGCGATCCTCGAGCGCCAGGCGGCGAGCCGCGTCCCCGACCTGGCGGCCGACCTGGCGAAGACGACGCTGCCGGCGATCTGCGACTTCGCCGACGCCTACGCCGAGCAGAGCCTCCGGGACCACGAGGCTCTGCTCGGCGCGATCGAGTCGGGGCGGGTCGGCGCCGAGGACGCCTGAGCCCCGGCGGCCCGCTCCCTCAGCCGGCGGTGCGGCGGCGGTAGGCGCGCACGGTCAGCGGCACCACGACCGCCAGCACGACCAGGCACCAGAGGACCGAGGCGAGCACCGAGTGCTCGAGCGGCCAGGCCGAGCCGTCCGGGATCGCGGTCGGGTTTCCGAACAGGGTGCGGACGCCGGCCGACCAGGCGCTGACCGGGTTGTATTCGGCGAACTGGCGCAGCCCGTCGGGTAGCCCGCCGACCGGAACGAACGTGTTGGCGACGAAGGTCAGCGGGAAGATCGTCGTGAAGGCGATCCCCTGGACCACGTCCGGGCTGCGGGCGATGACGCCGATCAGCGTCCCCAGCCACAGCATCGAGATCGAGAGCAGGATCAGCAGGCCGAAGCCGCCGAGCGCTTCCAGCGGGGTCGAGCTGATCCCCCAGCCGACCACGAGGCCGGTGACGATCATGATCGTGATCGCCAGCATCGAGGCCGAGAACTCGGCCGTCAGGTGCCCGAGCAGGAAGGCCGGCCGCGACATCGGCAGCGAGCGGAAGCGGTCGAGGATCCCCTCGCCGAGGTCGGTCGCCATCGAGATCCCGGGGCCCATCATCCCGAAGGCCAGCGTCTGGACCAGGATGCCGCCGATCAGGTATTCCTTGTAGTCGCCGCCGCCGGGGACGGCGATCACCCCGCCGAAGACGAAGCTGAACAGCAGCACGAACATCAGCGGCTGCAGGGTTACGTCGAACAGCTTCTCCGGGATCTGGCGGATGTGGGCGAACTGGCGCTTGGCCAGCACCGCCGCGTCGCTGATCAGCCAGCGCAGGCGCGCCGGCCCGGCGGGCGTCTTCGGCAGCGTGGCGGTCGTGATTGCGTTGGCGTTCATGCGGTGACCTCCTCGGGGTCGTCGGTCGGGTCGGCCGGCATCCGGCTGCGCGGCCCGGTCAGGGAGAAGAAGACGTCGTCGAGCGTCGCTTCGCGGCGGCGCACGTCGTGGGCGTCGACGCCGGCCTCCTCGAGCGCGCGGACGACCTCGATCAGCCGCGTCGCTTCGCTTGCCGGCGCGGTCACCAGCGATTCCTCGCGGTCGATCTCGGCGCCGCCGGCCGCGACCCGCTCGAGGGCGGTGGCGGCGATCGGCAGGTCCGCTTCGTCGTCGATCGTGACGACCACGCGTTCGCCGCCGTGACGCGCCTTCAACTCGTTCGGCGAGCCGGTGGCGACGATCCGGCCGTGGTCGAGCAGGACGACGTCGTCGGCCAGTTTGTCGGCCTCCTCCAGGTACTGGGTGGTGAGGATCACGGTCGTGCCGCCGCCGACCAGCTGTCGCAGCAGGTCCCAGAGCTCGTTGCGGCTTTCCGGGTCGAGGCCGGTGGTCGGCTCGTCGAGGAAGAGGACCGGGGGAGAGGCGACCAGGCTGGCGGCGAGGTCGAGCCGTCGCCGCATGCCGCCGCTGTAGTCGCGGACGAGGCGGTCCCCGGCGTCGTCGAGCCGCAGCTCCGCCAGCAGCTCGGTGGCGCGGGCGCGGGCGATCTTGCGCGGCAGGTGGTAGAGGCGGCCGATCATCTCCAGGTTGGCGGCGCCGCTCAACAGGCCGTCGACGGTCGCGGCCTGGCTGGTGAGGCCGATCTGGTCGCGGACCTCGGCGGATTGGTCGACGACGTCGAAGCCGGCGACGCTGGCAGCGCCCGCGGTCGGGGCGGCGAGGGTGGTGAGGATGCGGATCGCGGTCGTCTTGCCGGCGCCGTTGTGGCCGAGCAGGCCGAGCACCGAGCCGGAGGGGACCGCGAGATCGAAGTCCCGCAGCGCCCACTGGTCGCCGTAGCGCTTGCCGAGCCCCTTGGCGACGACGCTCGTGTCCGTCTGAATTTTCGAGTTCATTTCGTACCTCGTACGTTGTTGTAGTACGGCGTACGAGGAGACTAGCAGTACGATGTACGAAATGTCGAGCGATACCGAGAAGAAAATTGCCAAGGCCGAAGAGGGAGCCGCGGAGGCGGTGAAGCGGGCCGAGGAGAAGGCGGCACGCGCCGGCGAACGGGCGGCGGAACGGGCCGAAGAAGCCGGCGAGCGGGCGGCGCGGCAGGCGGCGAAGGCGGCCGAGCGGGCGGAACGGGCCGGCGAAGAGGCGGCCGCGAAGGCGGCGCGGGCGGCGGAGCGAGCGCGCGCCGCCGGCCAGGAGGACGGCGACGAGTTCGAGCCGCTGGTCTGGTTCCGCGAGGAACCGGCATCGCGGCGGCCGTCCCACACTCGCGCCGACATCGCCCGCGCGGCGATGGAGATCGCCGACACCGAAGGGTTCGAGGCGGTCTCGATGCGGCGGGTCGCCCAGCGGCTCGACGCCGGCACGATGACGCTTTACCACTACGTCCGCAACAAGGACGAGCTGATCACCCTGATGACCGACGCGGTGATGGGCGAGGTCCTCGTCCCGGAGGACGAGCTCGCCGACGACTGGCGGACGGCGTTGCGGCAGATTGCGGTTCGGACCCGCGCCACCTTCGCCGCCCACCACTGGATCTTCGATCGCTTCGGCGACGGCCGGCCGGGGCCGAACGGGATGCGCCACTTCGAGCAGTCGCTGCAGGCGGTCGCCGACCTCGGGCTCGAGCGCCAGCTGGTCTTCGAGCTGATCGGTCAGATCGACGACTACGTCTTCGGCTACGCCCTGCGCGAGATCCAGGAGCGCGAAGAGCACGAGCGCGGCGGCTTCCCGCCCGAAGTGGTCGACTTCTTCCAGCGCGAACTCGACAGCGGCGACTACCCCCTGATCACCCAGTACCTCGGCGACGACGCGATCGCCGGCGTCGAAGAGATCATGGAGCTCCTCAACACCGAGGGCCGCTTCGACCGCGGCCTGGACCGCCTCCTCGACGGCATCGAAGCCAACCTCCCTCCCCGCAACTAGCGATTTCTAGGGACCAACCGCCCCGCCCCAAGGGGGCGAATTCGGGGCGTGGTTGTCCTTTCTCAACCGATGGTGGAGAAAGGACAACCACGAGACGCCGAGGTTGAGAAAAGACAACCACGCGTTCCGCGGGGCGTCGGGGTGGCGGAGCTCGCTTCGCGCCAGCACGGAGTGGTGTCGATTCGGCAGCTCGAACAGCGCTTCGGCTACTCGGCGGAGGCGGTTCGAAAGCAGGTCGCCGGCGGGCGGTTGCATCGGGTCGATCACGGCGTTTATGCGGTGGGTTACGCGGAGCTTTCGGCGCATGGGGAATGCCTGGCGGCGGTCTTGGCGGTGGGGCCTGGGTCGTTGTTGAGCTACTGGTCGGCTGGCTGGCTCTGGGGATTGATCGATGGTCTGCGCGAGCCGTTCCATGTCACCGCCACGGGTCCGCGGCGCTTGCGGGTGCGGGAGCCGGTGCAGGTTCACAGGGCTCGAAACCTGGTCAACGCCGACCGGCGGTTCGAAGAGGGGATCCCCGTCACCTCGCCCGGCCGCACGTACCTCGACCTCGCCGAAGTGGCGAATCCGCGGCGGCTGCCCGGCCTGTTCAGGCGCGGCGAAGACCTGAAGATCTTCGACGCGGACGAGATCCTCGCCTGCTGCGAGCGCAGCCGCGGGCACAGAGGCGCGAAGCCGCTCCGCACTGCGCTCGCCAAGCACCGCCCCTCGGTCCGCGTCTTCCGCTCCGGGCCCGAGCGGCGCTTCCTCGCCCTGGTCGAGGCGTCCGGCCTGCCGCTGCCCGCGACCAACTACATCGTCGGCGCCTACGAGCTCGACGCCTACTGGCCCGCCGCGAGCCTGGCCGTCGAAATCGACGCCTTCGGGACCCACGGCTCGCCCGCCTCCTTCGAGTCCGACCGCGAGCGCGACGCCGAGTTCGCGGCGATCGGGATCACGGTCGTCCGGATCACCGAAAGCCGCCTCGACGACGATCCGGCCGGGGTCGCTCAGCAGGTGAGCAGGCTGCTCGCCAGGCGGGGCGCTAGACCGGCCGCGGCGCCGCGTCGCCGCGCTTCGCCGCCTTCGCCCGCTTGATTTTGTCCAGCTCGAGCTTGCGCAGCCGCACGAACTCGGGGGTGATTTCGACGCACTCGTCGGCCCGCAGGAACTCCAGCGACGCTTCCAGCGACAGCCGCTCCGGCGGCGCCAGCCGCACCAGCACGTCGGCGCTCGCCGCCCGCATGTTGGTCTGCTGTTTGGCCTTCGTCGGGTTCACGTCGAGGTCGTCGGAGCGGGCGTTCTCGCCGATGATCATGCCTTCGTAGACGTCCTCGCCGGGCCCGACGAACATCGTCCCCCGGTCCTGCAGGCTCATCAGCGAGTAGCCGGCGGTCTGGCCGCGCCGGTCGGCCACCAGCGAGCCGGTCTGCCGCGTCCGCAGCTCCCCCGCCCACGGCTCCCAGCGGTCGAAGACGTGGTGGAGGATGCCGCTGCCGCGGGTCTCGGTGAGGAACTCGGTGCGGAAGCCGATCAGCCCGCGAGCCGGCACCAGGAAGTCCATCCGCACCCAGCCGGTCCCGTGGTTTCCCATGTGCTCCATCCGGCCTTTGCGCCCGGCCAGCATCTGGGTCACGGTCCCGACGTGCTCCTCCGGCACGTCGATCGCCAGCCGCTCGACCGGCTCGTGCACTTCGCCTTCGATTTCGCGCGTCACCACCCGCGGCTGCCCCGCGGTCAGCTCGAAGCCCTCGCGCCGCATCAGCTCCAGCAGCACGACCAGCTGCAGCTCGCCCCGCCCCTGTACGTCCCAGGCGTCGGGACGCTCGGTGTCGCGGACCCGGATCGAGACGTTGCCGATCAGCTCCTGGTCGAGCCGCGCCCGGATCTGCCGCGCGGTCAGCTTGTTGCCGCCCTCGGTCCCCGCCATCGGCGAGGTGTTGATGCCGACCACGATCGAGAGCGAGGGCTCGTCGACGCTGATCACCGGCAGCGGCCGCGGGTCGTCGGGGTCGGCCAGGGTCTCGCCGATCGTCACCTCTTCCATCCCGGCGACGGCGATGATTTCGCCCGGCCCGGCTTCCGCGGCGCTGACCCGCTCGAGCCCCTCGGTCACGTAGAGCTCGCTGACGTTCGCCCGCTGCACCGAGCCGTCGGCCCGGCACCAGGCGATCGGCTGCCCGGAGCGGATCGTCCCCTCGCGCACCCGGCAGATCGCCAGCCGCCCCACGTAGGGCGAGGCGTCGAGGTTGGTCACGTGCGCCTGCAGCGGCGCCCCCTCCTCGTAGGTCGGCGCCGGGATCTTCTCCAGCATCAGGTTGAGCAGCGGCTGCAGGTCGCTCCCCTCGACCCCTTCCTCGAGGGCCGCCCAGCCCGCTCTCGCGTTCGTGTAGACGATCGGGAAGTCGATCTGGTCGGAGTCGGCGTCGAGGTCGATGAACAGCTCGTAGACCTCGTCGACCACTTCGGAGATCCGCGCGTCCGGCCGGTCGACCTTGTTGACCACCAGGATCACCGGCAGCTTCGACTCGAGCGCCTTGCGCAGCACGAACCGCGTCTGCGGCAGCGGCCCCTCCGAGGCGTCGACCAGGAGCAGCGCCCCGTCGACCATCGTCAGCGCCCGCTCGACCTCGCCGCCGAAGTCGGCGTGGCCGGGGGTGTCGACGATGTTGAACTTCACCCCGTGGTGGTGGACGGCGGTGTTCTTGGCGAGGATCGTGATCCCCTTCTCGCGCTCGAGGTCCATCGAGTCCATCACCCGCTCGGCGACGTCCTGCCCCTTGCGGAAGGTGCCGGTCTGCCACAGCATCGCGTCGACCAGGGTCGTCTTGCCGTGGTCGACGTGGGCGATGATCGCGATGTTGCGGAGGTCGTCTCTGGTCTTGGTCATGCGAGTTGCTGAGGGTAGAGGTTGGCCGCGCTCGGCCACCGGAGGCGCCCGAAACGCCCCCACACAACACGAAGCCCGCACGAGGCGGGCTTCGCGGCAGAGCTGAAGAGCGGTGCGCCTAAGACGTCTGCTGGACGCTCGCGGCGGCGGGACCCTTCGGGCCTTCTTCGGACTCGTAGCTCACTTTGGAACCCTCGGTCAGGCTCTTGAAGCCCTCCCCGAGGATCGCGCTGTGATGGACGAAGACGTCCTTTGAGCCGTCATCGGGCGTAATGAACCCGTAGCCCTTGTCGTCGCTGAACCACTTGACAGTTCCGGTCGGCATGCATTGCCTCCACTTCGTGTGCTGCGAACCCAGAGGATGCATGAAGCAACGACTGCGAGCGCTACGCACAAACTTCGCCGGATAAACCCGGCCTTAACGTCCGGGACGGTAGCAGGATCGCCGGCATCGGCGTGTGAAATTCCCCTCGACATCCTTGCGCCGTCCGCGGCCGAATCTAGCTTTGCCCTGTGCGCTTCCTCGACCACGTCGACCGCGAGGCGATCTCCGGGCTGCTCTCCCGCGACGAGTACTTCTGGCTCGACCTCGAAGACCCGGGCGACGAGGAGGAGCGATTTCTCGCCGACACCTTCCACTTCCACCCGCTGGCGCTCGAGGATCTGCGCAAGCGCGGCCAGCGCCCGAAGCTCGACGACTTCGGCGACTACGTGTTCCTCGTCTACTACGGCGCCCGCGAAGCGACGGGCGAAGCAGGCGAGGTCGAGCTGCAGGAGATCCACGCCTTCGTCAGCGGCGGCTACCTCGTCACCGCCCACGCCGGCCACGTCGAGGCGCTCGCGGAAGCCCGCAAGCGCCTCGCGGCGCAGCCGCCGCAGTCCGAGGAGTTCGTCGTCTACCGCGTCATCGACGGCCTCACCGACAGCTTCTTCCCGGTCCTCGAGAAATTCGACGAAGGCCTCGAACGGCTCGAAGAACAGATCTTCACCTCGCCCTCGCCGGACCACCTCGAGCAGATCACCAGGATGCGGCGGCAGCTGGTCGAGCTGCGCCGGGTGGCGAGCCCGCAGCGCGACCTGCTCGCCCGCGGCAGCGAGGACATCCTCGAACTCCCCGGCCTGCAGGCCGGCTCGCGCGAATACTTCCGCGACGTCTACGACCACTCGATCCGCATCACCGAGCAGATCGACTCCAACCGCGATTTGCTCGCGGGCACTCGCGACGCCTATCTCTCGACCGTCTCCAACCGCCTCAACCAGATCACCAAGCAGCTGACGCTGGTGGCGACGATCTTCCTGCCGCTCTCCTTCCTGGTCGGATTCTTCGGCCAGAACTTCGGCTGGCTGGTCCGCAACATCGGCAGCGCCGCCGATTTCTTCGTGCTCGGCGTCGGCGGCGCGGTGGTCTCGATAGTTGCGCTGCTGCTGTGGTTTCGGCGAAGCTCCTATATCTGAATCGAAGCTTTGCCCATAATTAGGGGGTGAGAGCAGTTCGCCGGACGTTGTACGCGGCGCTGGCCGTATGCGCTTGCGCCGTGCTGCCCGCGGCGGCGATCGCGGCAGAGCCCGACTACGTGCCCGAACCGGGGGCCGAAGTCGCGGCCGAAACGGCGCCTTCGCAGGAAGAAGAGGTGTCGCCGCTGGCCCCGGCGCTGCAGGAACTGGAGAAGCGGAGCGTGCGCGAACTGCCGCAGGACGAACAGGCGCAGCTGCTCGGGATCGCCGCCGAAGGGCCCGGCTCGCTGATCCGCGACGAACACGACATCCTCGTCAACGCCCGCTTCGAAGAGGGCGTCCTCTCGCGCCTGCCGGCATTGCGCCGGCTCGGCGGCGACATCCAGGGGACCAGCACGCTCTACCAGGAAGTGACGCTGAGCGTCCCCTACCGGCAGCTCGACGAGCTGGCCGAGGTGCCCGGCATCGCCTCCGTCACCCCGGCGCCGAGGCCGGTCCTGCGCGCTCCCGAACAGTGCCAGGGCGGCTCGGTGATCTCCGAAGGCGTCGAACAGCTGAAGGTCGAACTGCTGCGCGAAGAACTGGCGAAAAAAGCCGAACCGTCCGACGAAGGCGAAGGCCTGACGGTCGGGATCCTCTCCGACTCCTTCGACCAGGGGACCGAAGCGGTCGCCGGCGGCCCGATCGCGACCAAAGCCCCCAACGACGTCAACACCAAAGACCTGCCGGGCGCCCCCGGCAACGAATGCCCCGGGCAGGCCGATCCCGTCCACGACCTCAAGGACTACCTCTTCGAAGAAGGCGATCAGCCGCCGTTCGACGAGGGCCGGGCGATGCTGCAGATCGTCCACGACGTCGTCCCGAAAGCCAAGCTCGCCTTCTACAGCGCCTTCAACAGCGAAGCCGACTTCGCCAAGGGGATCGAAGAACTGGGGAAGAGGACCTCCGCGGGCGGCACGGTCGGGGCGAACGTGATCGTCGACGACGTCTCCTACTTCGAAGAGCCGTTCTTCCAGGACGGGCCGGTGGCGGCGGCGGTCGACAAGGTGGTCGGCGAAGGCGTCACCTACCTGACCTCGGCCGGCAACGACAACCTGTTCGCCGGCAAAGACGAAAACGCCTCCTGGGAAACGCCGGACTACACCGACTCGCTCGACTGCCCGCCGGAAGTTCGCAAACGCGGCGGCCACGACTGCCTCGACTTCGACGGCGGCCCGGGCGTCGACCGCACCTTCGGGATCAAGGTCAAAGCGGGGGCGACGCTGACCGTCGACCTGCAGTGGGCGGAACCCTGGTTCGGAGTCGGCACCGACCTCGACACCTACCTGCTCGATGCCGAAGGGACGCGGCTGACCGAAAAGCGCGAACGCAACGTGAAAACCACCCAGCGGCCGGTCGAATGGATGCAGTGGACCAATGGAACGGGCGCCGAAGCGACGGTGCAGCTGGTCGTCAACCGTTTCTCCGGCGGCACCCCGGTGACCAAGTTCATCCTGCTCGAGAACGGCAGCGAAGGCGTGACCGGGACGGAGTACCCGAAGTCAGGCGGCGGCAACGTCGTCGGCCCCTCGATCTACGGGCACGCCGGCGCCGCCGCGGCGATCACGGTCGGCGCCGTCCCCTACACGGCGACGCCGGCGAAAACGGTCGAGCCCTACTCCTCCCGCGGCCCGGTCACCCACTACTACTTCCCGGTCAACGGCACCTCGCCGGCGCCGGCGCTGCCGGGGGGCGCGCACGTGATCTCCAAGCCCGACGTGCTCGCCACCGACTGCGGCCGCACCACCTTCTTCGCCCGCCGCACCGCGCCGGGTATCTGGCGCTTCTGCGGCACCTCGGCCGCGGCCCCGCACGCGGCCGGGATCGCGGCGCTGGCGATCGAAGGCAACGGCGGCGCCGCCACCCCGTTCGAAGTCCGCAACGCGCTCGCCGGCACCGGCGTCCCGATCCCCGAATTCGGCAGCTGCGCCGCCGGCGGCGGGCTGCTGGAAGCGTTCGGCGCGGTACGGGCGATCCAGGGCGACCCCGCCCACCCCGAGGTCCCGCCCGCCGCCTGCGCCTCGCCCACCGCCAGCGGGCCGGTCGAAAGGGCGGCCGGCGAATGGGGCCGCGAATCGCCCTCGAACCCGCCGGAAGAACCGGAAACGCCGGTGACGCCGCCGCCGACGCCGAGTCCGCCGACGCCGACCCCGACGCCCGAAAACCCGACCTCGAACCAGGAACCGAAGAGCGCTCCGGGGACCGCGATCACCGCCCACCCGAAGAAGGTCGTCCGCACCAGCCGCGCTTGGGTCAGGGTCCGCTTCGGCTTCGCCGCCAGCGCCGGCGGCGCCAGCTTCCTCTGCCAGTTCGACGGCTCGGTCTATCGCCCCTGCGCGGCCAAGGTCAGCCGCTGGTTCGGCCTCGGCCCGCACGTGGTCAAGGTCAGGGCGCAGGCCGACGGCCTGCTCGACCGCTCGCCGGCGGTCTTCCGCTTCAAGGTCGTTCGCGACCGCTCAGCTCAGGGCTCGTCGGGCCGGCGGTCGGCTCGCTGAGCTCCTCGCCGTCGCCGTCGCCCTCGACCTCGTTCACCGCTTCGCGCCCCGCCTGGCGGCGCACGATCCAGTTGCCGATCAGCAGCAGCACGACGATGAAGACGATGCTGCCGAGCACGATCGGGTCGGTCAGCCGCAGCCCTTCGAGCCGGGTGCCGAAGTAGACGGCGAGCGCGGTGATCGGCATGTAGCCGACCAGCGTCGTCCAGAAGAAGCGCCAGAGCGGCACCTTGGCGGCGCCGGCGGCGTAGCCCGCGAGGCTGAAGGGGATGATCGGGATCAGCCGCACCGCCAGCAGCAGCGGCACGCCGCCGCGGGCGATCATCCCCTCGATCCGCTCGAAGCGCTCTTCGCCGAACCAGCGGTCGAGCAGCGGCCGGGCGACGCTGCGGCCGAAGGCGTAGGCGAGCAGCGCCGAGGCCATCCAGCCGACCGTGACCAGCAGGATCGCCTCCCAGAAGCCGTACGCGAAGCCGGCGGCGGCGTTGATGATCTCGGCCGGAAAGGGGACGACGGTGTGGATCAGGGTCAGCGCCAGGATCAGCAGGTGGCCGCCGAAGCCGAGGCTGTCGATCTGCGCCCGCACCTCGTCGGTTTCGCCCTGGACGGCGGCTTCGAAGGCGCGCCGCAGCTCCGGCACGAGCAGGACGATCGCCGCCAGGAAGGCGATTCCGGCGATCGTCAGGCCGATCTCAGCCCAGGGGAGGCGGGGACGAGCGCGTTCCACCCCTGAAAGGTAGAGGCGTCAGTCGGCCGCCGGGCTGAGCCGCCGCTGGCCGCCGTCCTCGCGCAGCCGCGCCGCCAGCCCCGAGTGGCGGCCGCCGCTGTCGTCGCGGCGCACGGCGCTCGCCAGCGCCGCCCGGTCGCCGACCAGGACGCAGTTGCTGCGGGCGCGGGTGATCGCCGTGTAGAGCAGCGGCCGGGTCAGCATCCGCGCGTGCGAGCGGTGGCAGACGCCGACCACCACCGGCACCTCGCAGCCCTGTGCCTTGTGGACCGAGATCGCGTAGGCGAGCCGCAGGTAGGCGGTCTCGTCGTAGGGGATCGTCAGCGAGCCGCCGTCGTCGGTGTCGACGTGGACCACTTCCTCGTCGGGCTCGTCGCGGCGGAGGAAGACGATCGAGCCGTTCATCAACCCCAGCTCGTGCGAGTTGCGGGTCTGGATCAGCCGGTCGCCGACCCGGAAGCGCTCTCCCAGCGCCCGCTTGCCGTCCGGGTTGAGCCGCGCCTGCAGGCGCTCGTTGAGGGCGTCGATCCCGACCGGCCCCCGGTACATCGGCGCCAGCACCTGGACCTCGCGGACCGGGTCGACGCCGAAGCTGGCTGGCGCCCGCTCGGCGACCACCTCGACCACCGTCTCCAGCGCCCGCTCGCCGCCGGCGCGGTCGATGAAGAAGAAGTCGCGCCGCTGGTCGGGGCCGGGCTCGGTGTGCGGCTCGCGGCCCTGGTTGATCTCGTGGGCGGCGGTGGTGATCATCGAGCGGGCCGCCTGGCGGAAGATCTGGCTGAGCCGGACGACCGGCGCGACCCCGGCCGCGATCAGGTCCTCGAACGGCTTGCCGGCGCCGATCGGCGGCAGCTGGTCGGCGTCGCCGACGAAGACGACGTGGGTCGTCTCGGCGAGCCCGCCGAGCAGCACCTCGATCAGCCGCAGGTTCAGCATCGAGGACTCGTCGACGATCACCAGGTCGACCGGCAGCGGCCGCCCCGGCCGGAAGGCGGCTTCGCGCCCGGGGAACCACTCGAGCAGGCGGTGGATCGTCTGCGCCTCATGGCCGGTCGCTTCCTCCAGCCGCCGCGCCGCGCGGCCGGTCGGCGCGCAGAGCGCGATCGTCGCGTGCGCCGCTTCGGCCTCGGCGACGATCTGCCGGGTGCAGACGGTCTTGCCGACGCCGGGGCCGCCGGTGAGGACCGAGACCCGCGCCGCGAAGGCGCCCCGCACCGCCGCCCACTGCTCGTCGGTGAGCTCGTCCTGCGGCACCTCGCCCGGGTCGTGGTCGAGGTGGGGCGGCTCGGCGACCCGGGCCAGCAGCGTCGCCGCGACGGCCAGCTCGGAGGCGTGGGTCGGCTCGCGGTAGGCGCGCGCCTCGTCGATCAGCACGCCGGGCGCCTCCGCCAGCACGTCCGGGTCCGGCGCCAGCCCCAGGAGCCGCGCCGCGCGCCGCGCCAGCTCCTCCAGCGGCAGGTTGCTGTTGCCCTGCTGCTCGGCCTCGACCAGCGCGTAGAGCGCCGCCGCCTGCGCCCGCCGGCTCGACTCCGGCGGCACGTCGGCGGCCAGCGCGATCTTGTCGGCGCGGGCGAAGCCGACCCCGGCGACCTCGGTCAGCCGGTAGGGGTCCTCGTGCAGGATCGCCATCGAGCGCTCGGCGTAGCGGGCGTGGATCGGCGCCGCCAGGTGGGCCAGCCCGTGCGGCGCCAGCTGCACGTGCAGGTCGCGGACGGCGCGGCTCGCGTGCCAGCTCTCGGTCGCGGCGGCGGCCTGGTCGGGCCCCACCCCGCTGAGCGAGGCGAAGACCGCCTGCGGGTCGGCGGCGATCTTCCGCAGCACCTCCTCGCCGTGGGTGTCGACCAGTCGCTCGGCCCGCGCCTTGCCGATGTGGCGGAGCGTCGTCAGGTAGGCGACCCGGCCCTCGCGGTCGGCCGGGTCGAGCGGCAGGGCGCCCTGCGCCCGCAGCTGGCGGCCGTAGCGCGAGTGGACCTGCCACTCGCCGCTGACTTCGGCCCGGTCGCCGGCGCCGAGGTGGGCGACCGGGCCGACCAGCGCGAAGCCCTCGCCGCCCTCGGTCTCCTGCACCTCGAGCACCGCGTAGCCGTCGTCCTCGGCGCAGAAGATGACGCCGAGCACCTCGACCGTCCCCGTATAGGAGGCGGCGTCGGCGTCGAACAGGGTCGCGGTCGTGGCCACGCACCGAGGCTACGCGCCGGCGAGGCGGGAGCGGGCCGGTAACGTCCCGCAAGGTGGGGGGATTTCCGCAGAAGAACGAGGCCGCGGCGATCGCCGCGCTCCCATACGTCGACGAGCACGCCTACGAGGTGGCGGCCGGGGCGGGGGAGACCTGGGAGGCGCTGCTGGTCGTCGTCGAGCGCTCCTTCGGCGACGGTGCGACGCCGCGGGTGGCGCGGGCGCTGGGCTGCGAGGACACCGCGGCCGCCGGGCCGCGGCCGCTGGCGGTCGGCTCGGCGATCCCGGGGTTCCACGTCGCGGTGGCGACGCCGCCGTCTGACGCCGGCTCCGGGCCCGCCGAGCTGGCGCTCGCCGGCAGCCACCGCTTCTCCCGCTACGCGCTGATCTTCCGCGTCGACGCGCTCGCCCCGACCGGCTCTCGCGTCCGCGCCGAGACCCGGGCCGAGTTCCCGGGCTTGAAGGGCGCCGTCTACCGGGCCGCGGTGATCGGCAGCCGCGGCCACGTCCTCGTCACCCGCCGCATCGTCGCCGCGGTCAAACGACGCGCCGAGCGGGCGGCCGCGGCGTAGGATCGGCCGCGTGCCCGACGTTCTCGAGCTGACCCCGACCGAGTCGGTTGAGATCGTCTCCGCCGCGCCGGCGGTGCTCGAGGCGCGGGGCATCTACGCCGCCGCCGGCGGCAAGCCGCCGCCGAAGCACTACCACCCGTTCCAGGACGAGGAGATCGAGGTGACCGCGGGGACCCTGCGGGCGATCGTCGGCGGCGAGGAGATGACGCTCCGCGCCGCCGACACGGTCACCGTAAAGCGCGGCACCGCCCACTCGATGTGGAACGAGTCCGGGGAGGTGGCGGAGACGATCTGGCGGACGATCCCGGCCGGCCGCACCGAGCAGTGGTTCCGGGCCCTCGACGCGCTCCGCCGCGAGGGCCGGGTCGGCAGCGACGGGATGCCCGGGCCGCTCGCCTTCGGCGTCTACCTGACCGAGTACCGCGACGTCTTCCGCCTCGCCGGCCCCGACTGGCTGCTGCGCCCGGCGCTGGCGGCGCTGGGGCTGCTCGGCCGCGCCCGTGGCTACCGGACGTGACCGAGCGCCCGCCCGCCGGCCTCTGCAACCGCTGCCGCCACCAGCGCCTCGTCCCCAACCGCCGCGGCTCGGTCTTCTCGCTCTGCGAGCGCTCCCGCGACGACCAGCGCTTCCCCCGCTATCCGCGGCTGCCGGTCCTCGACTGCATCGGCTTCGAGCTCGGCGAAGCTACTGCTGCTGAGCCATCGGGTCCGGAGCCCCCAGCTTCGTGAGCTCCGGCGCCTCGTAGGCCTTTCCTGGAGTGCCGCCGAGGGCGAGGACCCGGAGCCCGTCCGGCCCTGAGATCACCTTGCGCGACTCGGCCGGGCCGACTCGGAGGATGTGGTCGGCGTCGAGCGGTACCCGCTCCTCGCCGATCTGCATCTCGCCGTCGCCGCGCAGCACCACGAAGACCTCCTCCTGGCCGACGTCGGCGTGGTCGTGGGCGGGGTAGCGGTCGAAGTTTGGCGGCAGGTCGATCACCTGCATCCCGAACGACTCCACCCCGAGCTCGGCCCGAGCCCGCTTCATCGCGCCCAGAAAGGCCGTGTCCATCTCGTCTATCGCTTTTACCGCGTAGTCCTGCATCGGTGCCTCCTGCCTGAGATTTAAATACGAACGTTCGTGCTTTTCTATAGGATGCGGAGGGTGAGCGCAACCCCGACGACCGGCGCGCAGCCGCAAGCAGCCGGCGATGCCGGCAAGGGCGACCGCACCCGCGCCGCGATCCTCGACCGCGCCGTCGACCTCGCCTCCGCCGAGGGGCTCGAGGGATTGACGATCGGCCGCCTCGCCGCCGAGCTGCGGATGAGCAAGAGCGGCCTCTTCGCCCATTTCGGCTCCAAGCAGGAGCTGCAGCTGGCGACCGTCGCCGCGGCTGGCGAACGGTTCAGCGCCGACGTGATTGGGCCGGCGCTGCAGCTGCCGGCCGGGGCCGAGCGGCTGCGAGCGATCGGCAACGGCTACCTCGACCACATCGACGACTACGCCGGCGGCTGCTTCTGGTCCTCGGTCAGCGCCGAGTACGACGACCGGCCGGGGCCCGTCCGCGATGCGATCGCCGCCGCGATGGACGCCTGGCTCGGCGTCCTCGCCAGCGAAGCGGGCGCCGCCGGGATCGAGGAGCCGGAGCGCTTCGCGTTCGAGTTCTACGCGATCGGGATGGGCGCCAACGCGCGCTACCGGCTGAACGGCGATCGCCGCGCGCTCGAGTTCGCGCGCGCCGTCCTCGACCGGCTGCCGGGCGAGAGCTCCTAGCCCGGCTCCCGTCGCCTCCATCCGCACGCTCCCACCAGAGAAGGGGCGGGGCCGGAGACCGCGCTCCGCTAGTTTTGCGGCGACGAGGGAAAGGCGAGCGAGGAGGGTTGAGATGGACGTTGGGATCGGGCTTCCGAACGCGGTACCGGGGACCACCGGCGAGCAGCTGATCGAGTGGGCTAAGCGCGCCGACGGGCGCGGCTTCTCGACCCTGGGGACGATCGACCGCGTCGTCTACGGCAACTACGAGCCGCTGGTCGCGCTCGCCGCGGCGGCCGCGGTGACCGAGCGGATCGGCCTCGGGACCTCGGTGCTGCTCGGCCCGCTGCGCGAGAACGCCGCCGCGGTCGCCAAGCAGACGCTCAGCATCCACGCCCTGTCCGGAGGCCGGATGACGCTCGGGATCGGCCTCGGCGGCCGCGACGACGACTACGAGCTGGCCGAGGTGGCGATGGACGAACGCGGTGCCGCGATCGACGAGATGCTCTCCAAGATCCGCGAGGTCTGGGATCACGAGCTGGTCGGCCCCGACGTGCCCCATCCCCCGACCCTGCTGGTCGGCGGCGGCGTCGACGCCTCCTTCGAGCGGGCCGCCAAGTACGGCGACGGCTGGATCGCCGGCGGCGCTCCGCCGGACGTCTTCGCCGAATCGGCCGAGAAGGTCAAGGCGCAGTGGGCGGCCGCCGGCCGCGAGGGCGAGCCGCGGCTCGCCGGCCTCGCCTACTTCTCACTCGGCGACGACGCCGAGGCGAACGCCAAGGCCTACCTGACCGACTACTACGCCTGGCTCGGCGAGGAGACCGCCAACTTCATCGCCGACTCGGCGGCCAAGGACGCGGAGACCGTGCAGGGATACCTGGCGGCCTTCGCCGACGTCGGCTGCGACGAGCTGATCCTCTTCCCGAGCTCCTCCGACCCCGAGCAGGTCGACCTGCTCGCCGACGCGGCCGGCCTCTGAGCGTTTGGCGGACGACCTGCCGGTCGAGCTGTTCGCCGGGCCGCCGGAGCTCGAGGCCTGGCTGGAGGAGAATGCCGACTCCTCCGACGGCCTCTGGCTGAAGATCGCCAAGAAAGGCGCCGCCGAGCCGAGCGTCACCTACGCGGAGGCGCTCGAGCTGGCACTCTGCTTCGGCTGGATCGACAGCCAGAAGCGCGGCCTCGACGACCAGCACTTCCTCCAGCGCTTCACCCCGCGCCGCCCCCGCGGCCGCTGGTCGAAGATCAACCGCGAGAAATGCGAAGCGCTGATCGAGTCGGGCGCGATGCGGCCGCCCGGCCTGGCCGAGGTCGAGGCGGCGAAGGACGACGGCCGCTGGGAGGCCGCCTACGCCGGCGCCGCCACCGCCGAGGTGCCCGACGATCTCCAGCGCGCGCTCGACGCCAGCCCCAAGGCCGCCGCCTTCTTCGCCGAGCTCGACGGCGCCAATCGCTACGCGATCCTCTACCGCCTCCAGGACGCGAAAAAACCCGAGACCCGCGAACGCCGCCTGCAGAAATTCGTCGCGATGCTCGAGCGCGGCGAGAAGATCCACGAATGAACGCGATTTGCGCCAGGAAACCGCGTGTCGGCGTACCATTGGGAGCATGAGTCGCTCTGCAGGCACCCTGCTCGAGCCCGGCCACGAGGCTGAATGGCAGCGGCTCGGTGCCGAAAAGAAGGCGCTTCTGATCCCCTCGCCGGATACCCCGATAGGAGAGCTGCTGCGTCGTGGGCAGCACCTCTCCGCACAGGCCGCTCGTCTCCTGCGGGCGGTCGACCGGGGCAATGGGCTCACCCCGCGGCCCTGAGCTCGACGTCGTCGCCCCGCCGCCGCCAGCTCCGCGAAGACCGCCGCCCGCTGGCCGTGAACCTCGCCGAAGGCCTGATTCCAAGCTGGGCGACTTGTACAACTAGTGGTACTATCCGCATATGGCAGCGGCCAGGGACAGGAATCCGGCGGCGCTCGGCACCAGCGAGGCGCGGCGTAGCCTGCCGCAACTCGTGAAGAAGGCGTCCTCGCGACGAAAGCCGTCCCCCGACCTCGAGAGCAACGCGATTCGGATCATCACCCGGGGCCAGGAGGGATCAGCTTCACTGGTTCCCACGGTCGATCTGATCGCCGCCAAGGAGCGAATCGAAGAACTGGAAGAGGAGCTCGAGAACGCCGGGCTCGCCCTTTTCCTTCAGGAGCGACTCGCAGGTAGCCCGGGCGAGCGGCTGAGCGCGGGCGACTTCCTCGCGGAGATCGGGATGGGGGAGTTCGTTGAGCGGCTCCCCGGAGGCTGAACACAACAAGGTCGAGGCCCTCGCGGAGGCGACGTCCGACGCCAATCAGCTGGATGAGGAGCTGAGACGCGCGATCGCCCGGATCGTCGTCGAACTGCACGGCAATCCGCACCATGGTGAGTTGATGGGTGACCGCCCGCCCCGTGTACTGAGGGGGTGCCGCAAGGTCCGGTTCGATCGACCCGATTGGCCAGGCAAGCCGCGCTATCGCTTCGTCTACCGCAACGAGCCGAGCGATGGCGCGCCGGCCACGAGCGTCGTACTCGCGATCGGCCGTCGCGACCGGATGATCGCCTACGCGAAGGCTGCCCGCCGAGTCAAGGAGCAGGCTGCCCGAGAAGGTCAGTTCGAATAAGCCGTTCGCGAGGCGCCGCGGCGAAGCGGCTATCCGATCGCGACCTCGTAGGCGTCATCGGCCTCGAGGAACGGCGCGAGGGTGACGTAGACCAGCGTCGGCACCAGGTCCGGCAGCGTCTCCGGGCCTTTTCTGTTCACGTACTCGTAGAGCAGGTTGTAGAGGGCGCCGCCCACCGCCTCAGCGGAGATCGGCGGCGTCTTCGGGTTGATCTCGTAGCCGGGCGCGAGCAGACCCTCCATCCCTTCGGTGACCATCTCCCGCTGGTCGAGCGCCCGATTGCCGGCGGCGTACATCTCGACCCCGCCCATGCGCGCGTACTCCGGCTCTTCCGCACCCCAGCGGAACATCGCTTCGATCGTGTCGTGTACCGCGTGCTTCCAGTCGGGGGCGCGCCGAAAGGCCGGCAGCGCGGCGGCGAGCATGTGCGCCGAGCCGCTGTCGAGGGCGGCGACGATCGCGTCTTCCTTGTTCTTGAAGTGTTCGTAGAAGGTGCGTTGCGAGGTGCTGGCGCGGTCGACCACCTCGGCGACGGTGGTGTCGGGGTAACCCTTTTCGGCGACCACCGCGGCGAGCGCGCGCAGAATCCGCTCCGGCGGGGTGGCGACTTTCTGTCGCTCCTCGAAGGTCAGCGCTTTCACCTGACGCCGCCGCGTCGCCTTCAGCGGACCGGGGGGGACGGGGTAACAGAACAGCCACTCCCACAACTGTGGGGTCAGCTCCAGCAGCTCGTCCTCCCTACCTCGGTAGAGACGCTTGTGGATCACCTTCTGGATCCCACCGACCATCGAGCGCGCCAGTTCCTCCGGCATCCCCCGGCGCTCGGGCACCTGGTCCAGCAGCGAGGTCGCCACCGCGGTCGCCGCGTCCATCGTCCGCTCCATCAGGGCGGCTCCCTCCGGACCCGCCGCGTAGATCTCGACCACGCACATCTTCGCCGCCGCCGGCTGGTCGACGATCGTCTTGATCAACGTCTCGAAGGCGCGTTTCGCCCGGTCGATTCCCGGTGGCGTTCCCTCCTCGGCTCCCAGCTGTTTGAGGGTGGGCTTGACCATCGCTTCGACCGCGGCGAGGAAGCACTCCTGCTTGTCCTCGAAGTGCTTGTAGAAGGCGCTCCGCGAGACGCCCGACAGAGCCACCAGGTCGGCGACCGTGGTCGCCTCGTACCCCTTCTCGGCGACCGTCGCGACCATCGCCGCGAACAGCCGTTCACGCTGGTTCCGCTCGGCCTCCTCGCGCGGCGTGCCCCGCCCCGGCCGGAGCTTTTTCTCCCGCAGCTGACCCGCATCCCCCCACGGAGTTCGCACCATCGCGCCGTGACGATATCCCGGCGCCTGGCGCCTCCCGATCGTCGCCATCACCGACCCCTGAACCGGTACGCCGACGATCCGATAGAAGCTGTTTGCACGGTCAAGATAATAACCAGATTTGGCACCAACAAGCCGAAACTTTTGCTCAACAGCACGCGACGCCACTCTCATCCTTGACAACCTGGTCCGCGTATGTTCTTATTTCGCCTGCCTCGCGAATGCGCACCGAAATGGGTCGCACTCCGGGGCAGGAGAGATAAATCGGCCACCACTCGCGCCGGGGAACCCAGAGCATCATCGGGTGGGACGAGGCGGTGGCAAAGGGACAGAAGGAGCGCAACTCGTGAGACGCCACGTGAGGGCAGCGACCACGGCATCGACTCAGCGCCAGGCCACCGGCCTCGGCGGCTACATCCGTGGAGCCCTCACCACCCGTGCGTCCTCGAGCAGCGTTGACGGGAGTAGTGCGCCCCTGAGCAGCAGCGCCGCGCGCCGCTCCCTCTCCGTCTGCCTTGTCGCGCTCGTCGCCGTCGCCCTGATGGCCGCCGCAGCCCCCACCGCCGGCGCCGTGAATTTCCAGCGTCCCTTCAAGGAAACGTTCGGATCGGCTGCGCAGCCGACCTTTGAATGGGCATCGCCGATCGCGGTAAATCGGACGACTGGTGACGTGCTGGTCGGAGATCGCAGAACGGAAACGATCAGTCGCTTCCATGCTGACGGCACGCCTGCTCCCTTCGCGGCGCTCGACGGCAATGCGATCGACGGTAAGGAAGCGAACGGCAAATCCTGCTCCGAAGAACCTGCATCGTGTGACAAGACGCCGCAGAACGGAATCGAAGTTACGGGCACGGAAAACCCGCAGATCGCGATCGATGAATCGGGTGGTGCCACGGATGGCGACATCTACGTGACCCAGGCTCATACTTTCCTAGTAGACATCTTCGCCTCCGACGGCATGTACTTAGGACAACTCACCGCCGCCGGGTTCGACGCCTTTCGGGGCCCGCCCTGCGGCGTCGCCGTAGACAGCACTGGCGCGGTGTACGTCGCCGGATTCAGTCCAGCGCACATTTTCAAATACATACCAACTGCCAATCCTACGGTGAACGCTAACAATGTTGCTGACTTCAGATTGCCCCCAAAAGAAAGCATCTGCAACATCGCCCTCGGTAGTGGACCATCGGCGGCGTTACTTTTTGGCGTCAACTTCGCCGGCGGCGAAGATCTCCACGCCTACCAGATCGATAAGGACACGGGAGAGCTAGAGCACGTGTTTGCGAGTGGCTTTGGGTCTTCTGCGATAGCGGTAGATCCGAACTCTGGCCGGGTCCTGATCAGAAACGAGAATGAAACCGAAGTCGGCGAGTTCGAAGTCCAAGATGGAGCTGAGCCGGTAAGGGTATCGCGCCTGTTCGTTGACAAAAGAGCCGAAGGGTTTGCCGTTAACAGCGCCAGCGAAGTCCTCCTCGCCGAAGGCATATTCAACCCGAACCTCAAAGTCTATGGACTCCCGGGCATCGTCCCCGCTCTCACGGCTGAGCCCGCGAGCGATGTCATTGGAACCAAAGCGACGGTGAGCGGCACGGTCAATCCAAGTGGCCTGGCAGTGTCCGAATGCTTTTTCGAATACGGCACCACCGCCTCCTACGGAAGCACCATCCCCTGCGAAGGTGCGATTCCTACCGACTCTGCCCCGCATGTGGTCAGCGCTGAGCTCTCGGGCCTGGAACCCAACGGTGCCCCCTATCACTTCCGCCTCGTCGCCAAGAACGCCAACGGGCAGGAAGAAAGCCCCGACCAAACCTTTGTGACCGCCGAGACGGTCGAAAGCGAAGCGGCCACGGCGATCACGACTACGACGTCGATGCTCAATGGTGTTCTGCGGCCCGAAGAATTGCGGTTCACGGACTGCCACTTCGAATACGGCATCAGCACGAATGCCGGCTTCGAAAGGTCGGTGCCCTGCAGCCCGCCGCCCGGCTCGATCTCCCAGGACTTTCTGCCGCATCCAGTCAGCGCCGATATCACCGGTCTGCAAGCCGCTACGAACTACAAATTCCGCCTCATCGCAACCAGCGCGGGCGGGCCCTTCGCCGGCAACTTCTCCGGCAAGATTCTTACCTTCGAAACCCAGGGCAAACCGGGGATCCGCGAAGTCCGCGCCTCTGACGCCGGCAAGGCCTCGGTCACGTTGGAAGCGAAGATCGCCCCGCGCGGCTTCGACACCACCTACAGCTTCGAATGGGGCCCAACTGGAACTTACGGAAACAGCGTCCCCGCGGACTCTGAACCGCTGATTTCCGGAGGCGAAGCACCGCAGCGCGTCACCGCGGAAATCTCCGGCCTCAGCGCTGCCAGCGTCTATCACTTCAGGGTTGTTGCGCACAATGATCAGGGTCCGGCCATGAGCGACGACGAGACGTTGGAAACGCTCAACGCCTGCGGATTGCCGGACGGGCGCTGCTTCGAGCTCGTCTCCCCGCGCGACGCGGGGCCGGTGGCGATCCCCGGAGAATCCGCCGGGGCGGCAGAATTGGGCTACCAGGCCTCAGGCGCTCCCGGTTCACTCGCCTACTACGTCGAAACGGGCCTGCTCGACTCGACCAAGGCTTCGACCGTGCTCTACCAAGGCACCCGCGGCTCCGGCGGCTGGAGCTCCAGCCAGCTCAGCGCGCCGATCACCGCCCGCAACGAAACGGGCCAAGGCGTCAGCAGCTCCTCGAGGATCTGGGGCCTCTCGGAAGACCTGACTTGCGGAGTTGTCGAAAGCATGCAGCCGCTCACTGCAGACGCAAGCATGAAGCTAGTGATCGAATCCGGAGGTGGCAATCTCTACCGCCGCAACCCAGACGGTTCGTACACTCCGATCACTAAGCTCGCCCCGGAAAACCTGACAGCTGGAGCAAAGTCACTTGAAGAATACGCCATCGCCGGCTTCTCCGGAGACTGCGGCAAGGTGGTTTTCAAAGGCCCTTACCATTACCCCGGTGTCCCCGCTGCCGGGGAAGGCAACCGCCTCTATGAATGGGACGATGGAAACCTGCGAGGTGTCGGTTTCGTCCCGGGTCCAAGCGGCGAAGTGCCGGTGGAAGCAGCCGCGGGATCCGGCGCGCTTAGCGAAGTCAACAATTCCAACGTCATCTCCGATGACGGCTCACGCGTCTTCTTCATGGCTACGCGTCAGACTAGCTCTAACCCGGAAGAGATCGGCAAGGAAGCGGTCTTTGTACGAGAAGACGGCAACGTCACCAGGGACGTGTCGCTCTCCCAGACCGCGATCGCTGACGAAGGCGCCACTTACCAGTGGGCGACCCCGGACGGCTCACGTGTATTTTTCACCGCTAACGCTGGTTTGACCAGCGAATCGAGTCCCGGAGGCAAAGACCTCTACGAATACGACCTCGAATCGGAGACCCTCACCGACCTCTCGGTCACCTCTGAAAACGGTGGGGCTGAAGTCATGGGCTTCATCGGCGGCTCTGATGACGGCTCCCGCGTATTCTTCGTGGCCGAGGGGCAGCTCCTGCCGGGACGGGGAAAGACGCTCGTCGAAAACCGAGAAGACAAAACCTACTCCGTCTATGGCTCCAGGAATGGCGAGATCAGGTACGTCGGCGCGGTCACGAAATTCGACCTGAGTAACGTCCTCGCCACGTCGAGAACCTCCCAGACCTCTCAGGTGAGCCGCGACGGGCGTTACCTGCTCTTCGAATCGCGCGCGAATGTCACCGGCTTTGAGAGTCACACGGTGCCGGAGGCCTACCTATACGAAGCCGAAACTAACGCTGAGGAGACCATCTGTGTGTCCTGTCGCCAGGACGGGGGCCCACCCGTCGGGTCAAACGGCATCCCGCGCCCTCTCGTATTCGGGGGCGAGCTTAGTCCGCTATATACGCCCCGCACCCTGATCGTGCGAGACGGCAAACCCCAGGTCTACTTCATCTCGCAGGACCGACTCGCTCCAGGGGGCGTCGGAGGCGACGGCAACCTCTACGAGTGGGCGCACGGGCAGGTCTTCCATGTCGCCACCGAACCCCCCGACCTCAAGGCACCGGCTGCAGAAGAAGCGGACGAAGGAGTGACGCACCGCCAGGATGAACTCTATGTGCGTTTCGCAGATGCCAGCGCCGACGGCACCGATCTCTACTTCGCCACGCCGCAGACTCTGAACTGGGAAGACGGCGACGAACGCTTCTCGATCTATGACGCTCGCGTCGGCGGTGGCTTCCCAGAGCCCCCACACCCGCCGACGCCTTGCACCGCCACGAGCGAAGGTTCCTGCCAGGGCTCATCCTCGCAGGCGCAACCGATGCCCGGTGTCGCCAGTAACAGCTTCAACGGCCCCGGCAATCAAAAGCCGAAGCCGCACAAGAAGAAGAAGCACGGCCACAAGAAGAAGCACGGCCACAAGAAGAAGCACGGCCACAAGAAGGGCAAGAAGCAGCAGAAGGGCAAGCGAGGCAATCCCAACCGGAGGGCAGGAAAGTGAGAACCGCGATGCAGGACCAACGGGGGATACGCAGGATCGCGCTCATCTTGGGCCTTGCTCTGATTGGCGTCTGCGCTTTCGCGGGCACTGCCGAAGCGACCCCCAAGCCGGCTTGGAAGCTTCTCGCCGTCACCGGCCCGACCAACTTGCCCCCGAAGCAGTCTGAGACCCAGCGGGTGGCGGTGGAAGCCGACGGTGGAACCTTCACGCTGGGGCAACAGACGGTTGAGGGCGAAGGGACCTTCGCGGTGCATTTAGGTGCCGCAGAAATCACCGAAGGAAGCGATATTGCCAAAGTACACTTTGCGGCCGAACCGTACGCTGTTGGTGAACGGGTGGTTGCCGCCGCATTTCCAGCGGGGACGACGATCCTTGGCATCTCGGGATCACCGGGAGAACCTGTCCTTGAACTTTCCAATCCCGCTGCCATAACGGAAGAATTCGAATTCATTGAAACGAGTTCGAACGTGGTGACCGGCGTCACCATCTCAGCGGGTGTGTTTCACGTAGGCGACTTGATAAGTGCGGAAGCCCTTCCTCCCGGGACTACCGTGACCACGGTCGGCAGCGGCACTCTGACGCTCTCCGATTTCCCCATCGAAGGCGGAACTTTCGCGTTGATCGGGAGCGAGACGACTGCGCCGATCCCATTCAACGCTTCGGCTGCCGAGGTGCAAGCCGCCCTCGAAGCACTTCCCGGCTTCGTGCCGGGCTCCGGAAGCGTCAACGGCGGCCCCGGTGGTGATGCCGATCACCCGTACTTCGTCGCCTTCGGCGGTCCCCTCGCCGAGCAGAATGTGCCCGAGCTGGTGGCCGATAGTAGTGCCCTGGTCGGTGTCCACGCCGCGGTCCACATCTTCACCATCGTTCCCGGCGGACCCGGAACCGGGGTGATCGGCATCGATCCCGCCAATATCGGCGGCAAACCAACGGTGGGCGTGTACACCGTGCAACTCGGCCCGCTCCCGTCTGGAGTCGTCAGCGCTGGCAAAGGGTTTGGTGAAGGCTGGAGCTGTCCTGGCGGTGCGGGTGAAAGCACGGTGACCTGTACTTCGAGTCGTTCGGTGCCGAGCCTCGTCCCATCCCGAACCATCAGCATCCCCATTGAACTTGAATCGTCCAAAGTCACGAACGCGAGTGTGCCGGTAACGATTACCGGTGGTGGGGCAGGTACCGCCGGCTATCAATTGCCGGTCTCGATCTCGAACGAGCAGGCAAAGCCGGGAGCGCAGGCATTTTGGGCTGGCGCCTTCGACGAGGAAGGCAACCCATCCACGCAGGCGGGAGGCCACCCTCATGGCGCGATGTCCTATTTCCTTGCCACTACGGTTCGCTCTGCGAACGGACGGATCAATCCGGCTGGGGACTCCAAGGACGTGATCGTAGATCTGCCACCGGGATTTCGTGGAAACCCGATGGTGACTAGGCGCTGTCCACAAGCCGAGGTAGCCGCGCCTCCCAGCACTCTGGGGGGCTCGCCCCTTTGCAACGAGGACATGTCGGTGGGCACGTTTGAACCCGTGGTCGGTGAATTTGGCGGCCTCACTAATTCGAACCGGATATTCAACGACGTGCCGGCGAGGGGTTATGCAGCCGAGTTTACGACCGCGATCGCTTTTCCACTGCAGAGCCTGCTCGCGTCAGTGCGCAGCGAGGACGACTATGGAATTAGGATCACGGCTGCCAACAACCCCACTTATAGGAATGTCTATGGCGCCTTCGCCGCGCTGGAAGGCATCCCCACTGCGGCCAACGGCAAGGCATTCCTCACCAATCCGAGCTCCTGTGCCGAAGAGGCTCGTGAAGCGCCGGTCGCCAACATCAAATCCGACACCTGGCAGGAACCGGGCAACTATTCGCTGACGATCCAGCAGGTGCTGCCCGCGGTTACCGGCTGCGACAAGCTGCAGTTCCACCCCTCCTTCAGCTTCCAACCCACCGATGGCAACGGCGCCCCCGTCAGCAGGGGCGGCACCGGCGTCGGCATTACCGCCCACCTACATATACCGCAGGACGGTCTCACCGACCCCGCTGGACTCGCCCCCCCAGATCTGAAAAAAGCGGTCGTCACCCTCCCCGAGGGCCTGGTGCTGAACCCGTCCTCGGCAAACGGCCTCGAAGCGTGCTCGGAGGCCGAGATCGGCTTCAAGGGCTCCAGCTACCCGCTGCCGAACCCGCTGCGCTTCAACGAAGAACATCCCAGCTGCCCAGATGGATCGAAGCTGGGCTCGGTCGAAGTCAACAGCCCGCTCTTGGAAGCGCCGTTGGTAGGAGCCGTCTACCTGGCCGCTCAGGAAGAAAACCCCTTCGGGTCGCTGATCGCGATCTACCTGGTGATCGACGATCCGAGAACCGGCGTCGTCATCAAGCTGCCCGGCGAAGTGCACCCTGACCCGCAAACGGGCCAGCTGACCGCCACCTTCGATTACAACCCGCAGCTCCCCTTCGAAGACCTGATCCTGAAGTTCCGCGGCGGCGGTCCGCGCTCGGAGCTCGCGACTCCTGAAGTCTGCGGGACTCACCGAACCACCGGTTCTTGGACGCCGTGGTCGGCTCCGGAATCGGGGCCGCCGGCGCAGACGACCGATGACCTCACCATCTCGGACGGCTGTGCCCCCTCGGCTGCCACTCGTCGATTCTCGCCGAGCTTCGAAGCCGGCACCACCGATCCCCTCGGCGGCGCGTTCAGCCCGCTGATGATCAAGGTCAAGCGCAACGACGGCGAACAGGAACTGAAGCAGCTCGACTTCACGATGCCTCCCGGGTTGGTCGGCAAGCTGGCGGGTATTCCCTACTGCTCCGAAGACGCGATCAGGGAAGCTGAAGGGAAGAGCGGAAAGGCGGAGCAGGCACGCTCGAGCTGTCCGGCGGCCAGCGAACTGGGACGGGTCCAGACCGCCGCGGGAGTCGGACCGGAGCCGTTCACGGTGGGCGGCCATGTCTACCTTGCCGGACCGTACAAGGGCGCGCCGGTCAGTACCGTCGTCATCACGCCGGCCGTGGCAGGTCCCTTCGACCTCGGCAACGTGGTCGTCCGGGCGCCGATCTACCTGAATCCGGAAACCGCTCAGCTGACGGTCAAATCGGACCCGATTCCGACGATCCTGAAGGGCTTCCCGCTGAAGGTGCGCTCAGTGGAAATCGCGATCGACCGGCATGAATTCACGCTCAACCCGACCAGCTGCGAAGCGATGTTGGCGACGGCGAGCATCCAAAGCTCCGACGGAGCGTCGGCAAGCCCGTCGAACCGCTTCCAGGTCGGCAACTGCGGCAGGCTCAAGTTCGCGCCGAAGCTGAAGATCGCGCTCAAGGGGGGTACTAAGCGGAACGGGCACCCGGCGCTGGTGGCGACCCTCAATCAGCCGGCCGGCCAGGCCAACATCGGCCGCGTCTCGGTCGGCCTGCCTCACTCCGAGTTCCTCGAGCAGGGCCACATCCGGACCATCTGCACGAGGGTGCAGTTCGCCGCCCACGAATGTCCGAAAGGCGCGATCTACGGCTTCGCCGAAGCGATCTCGCCGCTCCTGGACCAGCCGCTGAAAGGCCCCGTCTACCTGCGCTCCTCCTCGCACAAGTTGCCCGACCTGGTGGCGGCGCTGAGCGGTCCGCCTTCGCAACCGATCGAGATCGACCTCGACGGCAGGATCGACTCCGTCCACGAAGGTATCCGCAACACGTTCGAAGTGGTGCCTGATGCTCCTGTCTCTCACTTCGTCCTCAGGATGCAGGGTGGGAAGAAGGGACTGCTCGTCAACTCGACCAACATCTGCCGGGGGACCCACAAGGCGACCGTGCGGATGATCGGCCAGAACGGCAAGCGCCACAACTTCTCGACTCCGCTCCAAGCCAAGTGCGGCGCCAAGGGCAAGCACAAGAAAAAGCACAGAGGAAAGAAGCACTAGAAAGCTCCCCAAGACGTCTGCGGGGCAGGGCCTGCATGCGAGCAAAAAAACAATGCTCGGCTTGCTGCAGATTTCCTCCAGTGGGTCGAGCGTACTAGCAGGAGGAGTACAGAATGAAATCGATGAGAAGAATCGCGTTGCTCGTCGCGGCCCTGTCGGCGCTGTCGGCTGTCGCGCTCCCTGTAGCGGCTAGCGCGGCGCGGCTGGAAACGCCCGCCGGCTCCCTGGTCGGAGCAGGATTGAAATTCAACATGCAAAGCACGAATATGACCTACACCACTTCCTATGGGCTTCTCAAGTGTGGAAGTGTCGGATTTAATGAGGAAGTCATCAAAAACAATGGCACGATCGTGGAAGCGGTAGAACGTAGCCAGGGATCATCTGCCAACTGCAGCATCGGCGGTCACCAGTTCACTCAAAAAGCCGAACTAAAGAACCTCAAGCTGGAAGGTCCGAACGCAGGGACGGCCAACCTTGTTCTTGACGTCCAATTGCCGGGTCTCTCCTGCCATTTCGAAAAGGTCGGAGCTCCGGTCACCTATGTTTCTGGTGGCAACGTATTGCGGCTAACGAATGTGAAAATGAAAGGCGAACCAACGGCCTGTGAACCGTGGATCGTAAACGCGGAATTCTCGCTTACTGATGCGGCTAATGGTAGTCCGCTGATCCTTAAATAGTCTCAAAGGTGTCCGGATTTTCTAAGGGATCACTCCCTTCTAGTCGGAAACCCGGTGTAGCTCTAGTCTCGGCACATCCACGACTGTTCCTGGGGGCGGCGATCTTTGTGATCGCCGCCCTTGGCGTTTTGGGGAGCGGGGTGGAGTCGCGACTCACTCCGACCTCGCTGTCGGTCCCCGGCACGCCGTCCGCCGAAGGGGCGGAGCTGTTGAAGACGCACTTCGGCGATTCGGCGCCGTTCGCGATCCTGCTGCGCGGGCCCACGCAGGCGATCGAACGGCAGGGGCCGGCGTTGATCCGGGCGCTGCGCCGGGAAACGGGGGTGACGACGCTCTCTCCGTGGGACGGCAGCGCCCTCGCTCGGTTGCGGCCCTCGCCGCGGCAAGGCGCTGATCCTCGTCGACTTCCACACCAGCTTTGCGAAGGCCGTAAGCGACATGGTGCCGCGGCTGAACGGGGTGCTCGATAGCACGATCAGGGCGCCGGTACAGGCCAACCAGACCGGGTTCGCGTCGCTCTCGCGGGCGATTCAGCAGGAGTCGATCGACTCGACCGAGCGGGCGGAGCTGATCGCGCTGCCGTTCCTGCTGCTGGTGCTGCTGGCGGTGTTCCGGTCGCCGATCGCGGCGCTGATCCCGCTCGCTTTCGGTGCCGTTACGGTGATCGCGGCGCGCGGGATCCTCTACCTGGCCTCGGGCGCGGTCTCGATCGACGCGTTTTCGCTGACGGTGGCGACGATGATGGGGCTGGCGCTGGGGGTCGACTACGCGCTGCTCATGGTCTCGCGGTTTCGGGAGGAGCTCGGAAACGGCGCCGAGCCGCTCGAGGCGGCGATCGCGACGCGGCGGACCGCCGGCCGGACCACGCTGTTCGCCGGCTCGACCCTTTTCGCCTCGATGATCGTCACGATCTTCGTCCTGCCGGGCTCGCTGCTGCTCTCGCTCGCCGGCACCGCGATCGTCGTCACCGCGCTCAGCGTCTTCGTCGCCAACTACCTGACGCCGCCGCTGCTCTTGCTCCTCGGGCACAACGTCGACCGCTGGCGCCTGGGGCGGCCATCGCGAGGCGGGCACGCGCTGCTGCGCCGCTCGCTGCGGGCGGCGCTGCGCCGCCCGGCGGCGATCGCCGTCGTGATCTCCGCCGCCCTGCTGCTGTTGGCGGCTCCCGCGCTGGCGATCAAGACGGGGCCGCCGAGCGCGGCGCAGCTGCCGTCCTCAGACTCCGCCCGGCGCGACTCGGAACTGATCTCACGGCAGATCGGCGCCGGCTGGGAAGCGCCGTTCGTGGTCGTCGCCGCCACCAGCGCCGGCCCGATCACCGCGACCGCCGACCTCCACCACCTCGCCCGCTTCCAGACGCTCCTCGCCCGACAGCCCGGCGTCCAGGAAGTGATCGGCCCCGGCAAGGTCGCCAAGCGCACCGCGCCGCTGCGCAAGCAGGGCCACGGGCTGCTCGGTCCCGAAGGGAACAGGCGCCTGGCGGGCCTGCGGCGGCTCGGGCCGAAGCTGAGCGAGGCCGACAACGGCGTCGGCCGGCTGCGCGCCAGCGTCTCCGAAGCGGCCGCCGGCGCCGGGCTCCTCCGCGCCGGCTCTAGCCGCGCCGGCGCCGGCGCCGCCCAGCTCGCGTCGGGACTGGAGAAGGCCGCGGGCGGCGGCGACCGCGCGGTCGGCGCACTCCACCGGCTTGCCGACGGCGCCGGGCGGCTCGCCGACGGGCAGGAAACCGCCAAGGCGGGCTCGCTCTCGCTGGCTCTCGGCCTCCACGACCTGCTGCCGCAGCTGCGCAAGGGCTCGCTGGCCCGGGCCCGGCGGATCCGGGCACGGCTGAGCTCGCTCGCCGCCGCCGACCCGGCGCTGAAGGTCGCCGCCGCCGAAGCGGGTGCGTTGGTCGTCGCCCTCGCCTCCCAGCGGAACGAACTGCGCGGGCTGCGCGGCACCGCGATCCGCCTCCACGGCGGCGCCGCGCGCCTCGCCGCCGGCCAGCAGCGGGTGGCGAAGGCGACCCACCGCCTCGCCGGCGCCGCCGGCGCGCTCGGCAATGGCCTGCACCGCCTCGCGAACGGGGCCGGCGCCCTCGCGGGCGGGCTCGAACGGCTCACCGGCGGCACCGATGCCCTCGCCACCGGTCTCTCCGACGGCTACACCCGTTCCGCGCCGCTGCAGGGCGGCCTTGCCCGGGCGGGGGTCCAGGTGAGCGCCCGGAGCACGCGCCTCGCGCGGCAGCGCCGCTCCCTCGTGCGCGCCTCGCCGCACCTCTTCGACTCCGGCTACTTCGTCCTCTCGGCGCTCGACGGGGCGCCGCCGCGCCGCCGCGACCAGGTCGCCCAGTCGATCGACCTCGACGGCAGCGGTCAGGCCGCGGCGATGCTCGTCGTCCCGGCATCGGGCCTCAACTCGCCCGCCTCCGAAAGGCTCGACCGCCGCCTCGACCGCCTGGCCGCGGAGTTCGGAGCCAAGGCCGGCCTCCGCACCGGGGTCACCGGCGGCCCCGCCCAGCTGACCGACTACAACCAGATCACCCGCACCCGCGTGCCGCTGGTGATCCTGGCGATGACCGCTGTCACCTTCATCGCCCTCGTCGTGATCCTGCAGGCGCTGATCGTCGCCGCGCTCGCCGTCGTCCTCAATCTGATGACGGTGGGAGTCGCCTTCGGCGTCCTCGTCCTCCTCTTCCACGTTCCGGCCGGTTACCCGCTCGGCGGCCACGACTACGTCGACGCGATCGGGGCGGCGGCGATCTTCGGGATCGTCTTCGGGCTCTCGGTCGACTACGCGGTCTTCCTGCTGGCGCGGATGCGGGAGACGTACGAGGAGAGCGGCGACCACCGCCGCGCGGTCAGCGACGGCCTCGAGCGGACCGCGGGGGTGATCACCGGCGCGGCGGCGATCATGATGGCCATCTTCGTCACCTTCGCGGCGGCGAAGATCGCCACCGTCTCGCAGCTCGGCGTCGGCCTCGCGGTCGCCGTTGCGCTCGACGCCACCGTGGTCCGGCTCCTGCTGCTGCCGGCCCTGATGCTGCTGATCGGCGAGCGCGTCTGGTGGCTGCCGCAGCCGCTGCGGCGGGTCCTGCCCCGAATCCGGCTGCACCCGACATGAGAGACGTCAACACGAAAGGGAGGTTCCGCTGATGATGAGGAGGACGATTTTCACGGTGGCGGCGCTGCTCGCCTTGGCGGCGGTGCCGCTGGCCGGCGCCGCCGAAGTCACGCGCGACGATTACGCCGCCCGGGTCGAGCCGATCTGCAAGCGCAACACCGAAGCCAACGAACGGATCTTCGCCGGCGCCAAGGAGCAGGTGAAGGCGGGCAAGCTGAAGGCCGCCTCCGCCCACTTCCTCCGTGCGGTGGGCGCCCTCGACAAAGCGATCTCCCAGCTGAAGGCGGTGCCGAAGCCGGCGGCGGACCAGGCGAGGCTGGACAAGTGGCTCGGCTACCTGGAAACCGAGAGCTCCTACCTGGGGCGGGTCGGCAAGGCGCTCGCGCAGGATGAAAAGGGCAAGGCGCAGACGCTCTCGGTGCGGCTCAACCGCAACTCGAACCTCGCCAACAACACCGTGCTGCCGTTCGAATTCGACTACTGCCGGCTCGATCCCTCGAGGTTCAGCTGAGGTGCGGGCACGCCGAACGCTAATCGCCGCGGCCGCGCTGGTCGCCTTTCTCGCGGTCCCGGCGCGGGCCGAGGTCACCCAGCAGGGCAACCTGATCGCCAGCTTCGACGGCCAGCTGACGCCGCACCAGCTGCCCCGCGATCAGCCGGCGCCGATCTCGGTCCGGGTCGCCGGCGACTTCAAGACGAGCGACGGCGAGGCGCTGCCGCAGGTGCGGACGATCTCGGTCGCGATCAATCGGGCGGGGGAGATCTACGACGCCGGCCTGCCGAGCTGCCCGGTGGCGACGATCCAGCCGGCGACCGAACGGGCGGCGCGGGCGCTATGCGGAGGCTCGATCGTCGGCAGCGGCCACGTCTCGCTGGAGGTGAGGCTGGAAAACCAGGCGATCTTCCCCGTCGAGGCGACGCTGCTGGCCTTCAAGGGGCCGCCCGAGCACGGCGCCAAGGTGATCCTCGCGCAGGTCTACGCCAAGAACCCGCCCGGCGCCTTCATCCTCACCTTCCGGCTGAAGCGCGCCCAGGGGACCTTCGGGACGGTGATCAGCACGACGTTGCCGCGCTCCGCCTGGGGCTGGGCCTACCTGACCCACTTCGACATGACCCTCGCCCGTCGCTGGCGCTACCACGGCAAGCAGCGCTCCTACGCCTCGGCGGCCTGCAGCGCCCCGGCCGGCTTCCCCGGCGCCGTGTTCCCGTTCGCCAAGGCCCGCTACGGCTTCGCCAACGGCCAGCAGCTGACCACCACCGTCGTCAGGAGCTGCCGGGTGCGATAGTTCGCGGATGGGAAAACGCAGGGTCGCACTGGCGCTCGGCGTCCTCGCGGCGCTGGGCTGGCTCCTGGCCGCGGGTGCCGCCAGCGGCGAGCGCAGCCAGCGCGGCAACCTCGTCGTCAGCCTGAATGGCGGCATCACGCCGCGGGTGCTGCCGCGCGACCGGCCGACGCCGGTCGCGGTCCACCTGGACGGGAAGATCAGCACCGCCGACGGCTCGACCCTGCCGCAGGTCAAACAGGTGAAGGTCGAAGTGGCGGGCCACGGGCTGCTCGACACCGACGGGCTCGCCGTCTGCCCGCGGGGCAGGCTGCGGAACTCCAACGACCAGCAGGCGCTCGAGCGCTGCGGACCTGCCCTGGTCGGTGGCGGCTCGCTCGCCGCCCAGGTCCTGATCCCGCACCAGGCCCCGTTCGCCATCCACGCTCGCCTGCTGGCCTTCAACGGCCGCACCACGGGCGGCCGGACCGCGATCTGGGTCCACGCCTTCTCTCCTGACCCGCCGATCTCGCTGGTCCTGCCCTTCGTGGTCCGCCATGGCACCGATGACTTCCCGACCTCGCTGGTCGCCGCCGTTCCGGCCGAACTGGGTCCGCTGCCGCGCCTTGCCGTCTTCCACCTGCGCCTCTACCGCCGCTTTACCTACCGCGGCGAGCGCCACAGCTACATCAGCGCCACCTGCCCGGTGCCGCCGAGCTTCACCGCCGGCTTCCTCGCCTTCGCCCGCGCCACCTACAGCTTCGCCGGCAGCCGCGAGCTGCAGGTCGAGTCGGTGCGGGGCTGCCGCGCCAGCCGCTGACAACCGAGACGCAGGCGTACCGAACTTGACCGCTATCTGACATAAGATCGGCGTCCCATGGGAGGGACCCTCGGTTGGTGAGTGGCCGCCGTAGCGTTGCGGGCTTGGCTTGCGTAGTGCTCGCCTGCATTGGCCTGGGCGTATTCGGCCTCGGCGTCGAGGATCGGCTGGACCCGCTTTCGCTGAAGGTTCCGGGGACCTCCGCGGCAAGCGGGGAAACGCTGGCGGAAAGCCACTTTGGCGACTCTTCGCCGTTCGTCGTCCTGCTCCGCGGACCGGCCGGCGCCCTCGACCGCCAGGGCCCGGGCCTGGTCCGCGCCCTGCGCCGCGATCGCGGCGCGACGGTGATCTCGCCCTGGGACCGTGGCTCCGCTGCAGGCGCTGCGACCGAGCGCCCGCAAGGCCCTGGTCCTGGTCGACTACCACGTACCGCCGGCGCGGGCGATGCGCGACACGGTGCCCGCGCTCGAAGCGACCCTCGAGCGGCGGCTCCGGCCGCCCGTGCGGGCGACGCAGTCGGGTTACGCCTCGGTCTCGCGAGCGCTGCAGGACGAATCGCTGAGCGCGACCCAGCGGGCCGAGCTGGTGGCGGCGCCGCTGCTCGTCCTCGTCCTCCTCCTCGTCTTCCGCTCGCTGGTCGCCGCCGCGATCCCGCTGGCCTTCGGCGCCCTCACGGTCTTCGCCGGGCGCGGCGCCCTCGCCCTGCTCAGCTCGGCGATGACGATCGACGCCCTCTCGCTCGTCGTCTGCACGATGATGGGGCTGGCGCTGGGCGTCGACTACTCGCTGCTGATCGTCTCCCGCTTCCGCGAGGAGCTCGACCGCCGCGGCGACCCCTGGCAGGCGGCGGCGGCGACCCGGGCCAGCGCCGGTCGCACCACGCTCTTCGCCGGGCTGACGCTGATCGTCGCGGTCGTCGGCTCGGCCTTCCTGCAGCCCGGCTCGCTGCTGCTCTCGCTCGCCACCACGGTCGGGGTGGTGACCCTGATCAGCGTCCTCGTCTCGACGCTCGCCGTGCCGCCGCTGCTCGGCCTGCTCGGGGAGCGGATCAACGCCGGTCGGATCGGCGGCCGGCGATCGGGGGAGGTCGCGTTCGGGCGGCGGGTGGCCGCGCTGGCCGCCGCGGCGCTGCGCCGGCCGCTCCTCGCCGCCGGCCTGGTCACGGTTCCGCTGCTGCTGCTGATGCTGCCGGCGCTCGCGTTCAGCACCGGCGCCCCGGGCATCGAGGAGCTGCCGTCCTCCAACTCGGCGCGGCAGAGCGCCGAGGCGATCGACGAAGCGGTCGGCCCCGGCTGGGAGGCGCCCTTCATCCTCGTCGCGGCGACCGAGCGCGGGCCGATCACCGACCCTCACGACCTGCGGCTGCTCGCCAGCTGGCAGCGTCGCATCGCCGCCGAGCCGGGAGTACGGACGGTTATCGGTCCGGCTCCGATCGCCCGCCGCACCGCGCCGCTGCGGGCGCTCGGTCAACGCCTCGGCGCCAGCGGCGCCGGGCCGATCGCCGAGCTCGGTCAGCTCGGCCCGGGGCTGCGCCGCGCCGCCGCCGCGGTCGAGCAGATGCGCGGCGGCATCGCCGCCGGCGCCGAAGGCAGCGGCCTGCTCGCCGAGGGCTCCGACCGGGCCGCCGCCGGCGCCGGGCTGATCGCACGGGAACTCGGCAAGGCGGCGTCACGCGGCGAATCGGCGACGGCGGCGATCGAACGCCTCGCCGAAGGCAGCGCCAGGCTCTCCGAAGGACAGCGCCAGGCGGCGGTGGGAACGCTGACGCTGGCGATCGGCCTCCGCTCGCTGGTGCCGCAGGTGCGCCGCGGCGAGCTGTCGCGAGCGCGCAAGCTGGCGCGGCAGCTCGAACGGGAGAGCGTCGCCGACTCCTCGTTGCAAGCGGCGGCGGCGCAGGCCCGGGTCCTCGCCCGGACGATCGCCCTCGACCGCGACGAAGTGCGGCGGCTCCGCGACGTGGCGGCGGTCGTCAACGGCGGCCTCAACCGCCTCGTCCCGGGCGGCAAGCGGCTGGAAGCCGGCGTCGGCCGTCTCTCCGCCGCGGCCGGCGGTCTCAGCGACGGTCTCGCCCGGCTCGGCGACGGCGCCGAACGGCTGGCGCAGGGCTTGATCGAACTGCAGGGCGGCGCCGGCGCCCTGCAGGAAGGCCTGGCGGAAGGGCTCCACCGCACCTATCCGCTGCAGGTGCGGCTCGGCCGCGCCGGGGTGCGGGTCACCGCGGCGACGGCGCCGCTCGAGGTCGGCGCCCGCGAGCTCCACCGCAGCTCGCCCCACCTCTTCGACTCGGGCTACTTCGTCCTCTCCGCTCTCGACGGCGCCCGACCCCGGCAGCGCCAGGAGGCCGGCGAAACGGTGAGCCTCGAAAGCGGCGGCCAGGCGGCGCGGATGCTGGTGGTCGGCAGCGATGCCTTCAACACCGCGGGCTCGCGACGGGCCGGCGAGCGGCTGGCCCGCGACGCCGAGGAGATCGAAGCCGCCAGCGGCCTGCGGACCGGCGTCACCGGCGGCGCCGCGACCGTGAACGCCTACGGCGAAGCGACCGAGGGGAGGCTGCCGCTGGTGATTGGCGCCTTCGTCCTCTTCACCTTCCTCGCCCTCGTCTTCATCCTCCGGGCGCCGCTGCTGGCGCTGCTGACGATCGTCCTCAACCTCTGCTCGGTCGGGGCGGCGATCGGGGTGATGACGCTGATCTGCCAGATTCCCGCCGGCCAGCCGCTCGGCGGCCATCCCTACGTCGACACGGTCGGGGCGGGGGCGATCTTCGGCGTCACCTTCGGCCTCTCGGTCGACTACGCGGTCTTCCTGCTGGCCCGGATCCGGGAGCGCTACGAGCGCGACGGCGACCATCGCGCCGCGATCGCCTTCGGGCTCGAGAAGACGGCGGGGGTGATCACCGGCGCGGCGGCGATCATGGTCGCCGTCTTCGTCAGCTTCGCGGCGGCGCCGGTGGCGACGGTCAGCCAGATGGGCGTCGGCCTCACGGTCGCGATCCTGCTCGACGCGACCATCGTCCGCATCGTCCTGCTGCCGGCCCTGATGCTGCTGCTCGGGGACCGCTGCTGGTGGGTCCCGGCGACGCTCGACCGCTTCCTGCCCCGCCGCAACCTGCTCGAACCAAGGGCCGGCTCCCACGGGGCCTGAGCCGAGAAAGGAGACCACCGTGATGGGATCAGACGAAAGGCCCGCCCGATGAGGAATGGCTCGCGACGCCTCCTCCTGCTCGCCTCGCTCGTCCTTGGCGCCGCGCTGCTGCTCTGCGCCGTCGCGGCGGCGGCGGAAGCGCCGACGCGGGACGAATACGTCGCAGGGCTGGAGGCGATCTGCAAGCCGCAGGCGGAAGCGACGCGGCGAGCGATGAAGGGCGCGCGGGGGGACATCGAAGCCGAACGGCTCGCGGTCGCCGCCGGCAAGTTCGCCAAGGCGGCGCGGATCTTCGGCTCGACCGTGCAGCAGATCGTCGCCGCGCCGCGGCCGCCGACCGACGCGGCCAAGCTCGCCAAGTGGTTCGGCTATCTGAAGGCCCAGGAGGATTACCTGAAGCGGATCACCACGCAGCTCCGGGCCGGCCATGCGATTCCCGCTCAGCGGCTGACCGCGCGCTTCATCCACAACGGCAACCTCGCCAACAACGTCGTGATCGCCTTCGGCTTCAACTTCTGCAGCTTCAAGTTCTCTCGCTACGGATGACTCTCTGGTATGCTGACGTTCCAATTCATCCGAACGGTAGCCAGACGGCGGGAGGCAGTTCGCGGGCGAGGAAATGGCAGGGGAGGAGGAGGACTTCGCAAAGGCGTTGGGACGGATCGAAACGGTCGTCGTCGACGCCTGCGCGGAGGAGAGCCATTGGCCGGCGCAGATCACGGCAGGGGTCTGTGCCGGCGTCGACTTCGTCGTCGCCAATCCCGGCGTGGTCAAGTCATTGGCAATCGATCCGGCCGCCAACAGGGGCTTCAGAGGGCGGTATGAGCGCGTTGTAAAGCGACTTACGGGGCTGATTCACGACCAGGCGCCGGAGGGCACACGGCCATCCGCGGTGACCAGCGAAGCGCTGGTTGGAGGAATGATCGGCTTGATCGGCGATCACCTTCGCGTCGGTCGCGCCGACCGACTTGCCGATCTGCGGCCCGATCTGGTCCTGCTCGCTCTGCTGCCCTACCTCGATTTCGGCGAAGCGCAGTTCTGGGCGAACCGCGCGGCCGAGTTCTCGCCCAACTAGGTTGACTTTATGGTCCGTCTATGTTCTTATTCGCCGGGTCGGTGACGGCCGCTCCCATTGGCCCCATCGGCATCCCTGTGTGAGAACCAGGAGCCGCCCCGCAGATACCCCCGCGGTAGCGGTTCCAAGTAGTGGGCCCGGGTGCACCCTGAACACCCGGGCCTTTTTCTTGTCCGGCAGGACCACTGTCCTCGATGGGTTGAAGCGGGCGCGGCTCAGGAGAGCCGGAGCAGAGCTGCGAGGAGTCGCGCGGTCGGCGCGCGAGCGGCGCGTACGTGAGCGGCGACCGGATCATCGGCACCAGCGGCGCCGAGGTAGAACGCGAGCACGCCGGTGAGAATCGCCTCGTGGGCTCGAGGCCGCGACAGTCGTTGCACCGCTTCGCGAGCGCCGGCGACGAGGAGATCGATCCGGGCGGCCGCCTCTTCCGGGCGCTCGTAGTACTCGAGGTAGTTGTGCTGGCCGGCGCGGCGGTCGGCCTCGCGGTCGACGAGGTCGTCGAGGATCACGGTCAGGGCGCCGACCCAGGGGTCGTAGGCGGCGGCGACGAGCTCCGCCTCCGCCACGCTCGCGCCACTCCGCGCCGCCAGCGCCAGCAGAGCGTGGGCGGCGACCGAGGAGGAGGCGCCGGCGGCAGCCTCCCACCAGCGCAGCTCCGGCGGCGCGCCGAGAGCTGCCGCCCAGCGCTCGAGCGCCGCCGGGTCGGCGGCGGCGGCGTGGGTGCGGGCCTGACCTTCGCCGCAGCGGATCGCCTCGCGGTGGGCGAGCGGCAGCACCTCGGCGGCCGCCGGGAGCGTCGCGGCGGCCTCGCGGCAGGCGGCGAGCAGCTCGGCCAGGTAGCCGCCGTCCGCGGGCCCGGCCCGCTCGCCATCGCTTCCCTCGTCGCCTCCCGGCTCCTCGCCCGCCTCGCCGCTCCTCGTCGACCCGCTCCGCCCGCCGTCGGCAGGCGCTCCGAAGGCCGCGCCCAACGCGCCTTGCAGCTCCAGCCCAGCCGCCAAGCCCTCCGTCTGCTCGTCCAGCACGTCGAGGTAGTCGATCGCCACCTGCAGCGCGACCGAGGCGTGGATCACCGCTCGCCGCGCAGCCCGCGGCGCCAGCGTCGCGAAGACCGCGGTCGCCTCGACGTTCGCCCGCTTCCCCAGCCCGTCGCTCGCCGCTTGCCGCAGAGCCGGGTCCGGGATCGCGGCCGCCCGTGACTCCCAGCCGGCAAGCTCGCGCCGCACCACCGGCAGCACCACGCCGCGGTAGGTCGCGAGCGAGCGGGCGAGGGCGATCACGCCGACAAGCCTAAGCGTCCGGATCGAGCCCTCTACCCTGCAGCGAGTGGACCACGCCCTGCTGCAAAGCACCCTCGCCGAGTCCGGCGAGCCCTCCTACCGCGCCAGCCAGGTGTGGGAGTGGGTGGCGCGCGGGACGCGCGGCTACGAGGAGATGACGAACCTGCCGGCGGCGCTGCGCGAGCGCCTGGCGGCGACCGTGCCGCTCTCGACCCTCACCGTCGCCGAGGAGGCGCGCTCCGACGACGGCACCGTCAAGTCCCTCTTCCACACCGCCGACGGCCGGCCGCTGGAGGCGGTGCTGATGCGCTACCGCGACGGCCGCCGCTCGGTCTGCGTCTCCTCGCAGTCCGGCTGCCCGCTGACCTGCACCTTCTGCGCCACCGGGCAGATGACGTTCGGCCGCAACCTCAGCGCCGACGAGATCCTCGACCAAGCGCTCCACTTCCGCCGCGTCGAAGACGTCGACCACGTCGTCTTCATGGGGATGGGCGAGCCGACGATGAACATCGACAACGTCCTCGCCGCCTGCGAGCGGCTGCCCGACATCGGCGTCTCCAACCGCCGCACCGCGATCTCGACCGTCGGCTGGGTGCCCGGCATCGACCGCCTCGCCGAGTGCGAGATGCCGGTCGCGCTGGCGCTCTCGCTGCACGCCCCGAACGACGGCCTGCGCTCGCGGCTGATGCCGGTCAACGACCGCTACCCCCTCGCCGAGATCCTGGCCGCCTGCGGTCGCTACATCGCCCGCCGCCGCCGCAAGGTGTTCGTCGAGTACGTGATGCTCGACGGCGTCAACGACCACCCGCAGCACGCCCGCGAACTCACCAAGCTGCTCGACTCCCGCGCCTACAAGGTCAACCTGATCCCCTACAACCCGACCGGCGCCTACGACGGCTCGCCGCCCGAGGCGATCGAGCGCTTCCGCGCGATCCTCGCCGAGCACCACCTCACCGCCACCGTCCGCCTCACCCGCGGCCGCGACATCGCCGCCGCCTGCGGCCAGCTCGCCGCTTCCGCTTGATCTGGCCCTCAGGAATCGGTGTCGGGGAGATTGGCCAGGTCCGCTTGATCCTGAGCCCTTCCCCGCGCTCGCTTCATCTCTCGCAACCACCCGAGTGAGCAGACAAGCACCGGGATTCCGAGCAATTCGCTTTCGACGGCGTCTTTGACGAGCTGAGAGTAGCTCGGGACGCCCTTGGCTCTCTGAACGACGTCGAGCCCGCCGAAACAGTGTCGGCGGTGACGTTTCCACCCCGTCGAATCACGCCGGCATCGGTGACCGGATCGAATCGCCTTCCGTCGACGGTGGGAAGGGTGGATTCGAGCTTCTGCAAGGCGTTGGTCAGGCGGTCCAGATTCGCCTGGTCAGGGTCCGGAACGACATCCAGATCCTCGGTGCCGCGGACATACCCGTGGGCTCCTACCGCGACGCCTCCGATTACGACGAACTCGACGCCATGCTCATGCAGAGTGGCGAGCAGCGAGCGAAGATCGAACTCTCTCAAGGTGCCTTGGCAGCGCCCTTGATGGCGCTCATCTGCTTGCAAAGCGCATGCACACGAGCCAGTCGCTCACTCATCGCGGATGCGCGAGTCGATTCGAGGCGCGCGGCTCGTGCTTTCTCGAAGTCGCCGATTTCGACCGCCGTCGCTTTGCCTGCCATGCACTCCAGTGTAGAACGGTCCTAGTACCCCGCGAGAGGTCCGGGAGCGACTCCAGATGATCCGCGGTCACACATCGGACTACGCTGGATCTATGGCGCATTCCGTCGAGATAGCCGAGGCGACCAAAAGCTTCGCCGAGTACGAATGAGGCTGCCCTCCGCCCTGGTGCCCGGCGAGGAGACTGGCCAGCCAGCCAGTTAGGATCAACGGCATGGCCACGGCCGCGCGCACGGTGCCCGTCCAGCGACCCCCGCGGTTGTCGGCGAACCCCTTCAAGCGGGTCGCCGCCGACGTCGCCGCCGAGTGGCGGGGGAGGGGGAAGGAGTTCCCGCCGGGGCCGAGCGACTTCAGCTGGGTGCGGACCCACCGGATCGCCCACGACCCGCTGCCGCTGCTGCTCGACGGCTACGAACGCTATGGGCCGATCTTCAGCATGCGGCTGCTGCACATCCGCTCGGTCTTCATGCTCGGGCCGGAAGCGAACTACTTCGTCACGGTCGGCAGCCCGGAGAACTTCCACTGGCGGGAGTCGAGCTTCGGCGACCTGATCCCGCTGCTCGGCGACGGCCTGCTGACGGTCGACGAGGAGTACCACGACCGGGCGCGGGCGATCATGATGCCCGCCTTCCACCGCGAGCAGGTGGCGGCGGCGGTGGCGGCGATGCAGGAGGAGACGGCGGCGGCGATCGGGGCCGGGCTGGCGGTCGGCGAGGTGGTCGACGTCTACGACTGGATGCGCAACCTGGCGATGCGGATCGCGATGCGGGCGCTGCTGGGGCTCGACCCCGACGAGGCCGGCAAGGGCGGGGCCGCCGCCGAGCACTTCGAGCGGGCGCTGGCCTTCTACGGGATCGACTACGGGCTGCGGCTGGTGCGCGGGCCGCGCTCGCCCTGGAGCAAGCTGATCGCCTCGCGGAAGATCCTCGACGAGATCGTCTTCGCCGAGATCGCCGCCCGCCGCGCCGCCCCGGACCCGAGCCGCCGCGACGTCCTCAGCCTGCTGGTCGCCGCCCGCGGCGAGGGCGGCGAGCAGTTCCGCGACCGCGAGATCCGCGACCAGGTGATGACCCTGATGTTCGCCGGCCACGACACCTCGACCTCGACCGTCACCTTCCTGCTCCACGAGCTGGCCCGCCACCCGGACGTGGTCGAGCGGCTGCGCGAGGAGCAGGAGCGGGTTCTCGGCGGCGATCCGCCCAGCGCCGAGCAGCTGGAGCGCGAGCTTCCCTACCTCGAGATGGTGGTCGACGAGGTGCTGCGCCTTTACCCGCCGGCCTGGATCGGCCCGCGCCGCGCCGTCCGCGAGTTCGAGTGGGGCGGCTACACGGTGCCGCGCGGCACCTACGTCAACTACTGCTCCTGGGCCAGCCACCGGCTGCCCGAGGTCTTCCCGGAGCCCGAGGCCTTCGTCCCCGAGCGCTTCACCCGCGAGCGCAAGGCGGCGCTGCCGCGCGGCGCCTACGTCCCCTTCGGCGGCGGCCAGCGGGTCTGCATCGGCAAACGCTTCGGCCAGACCGAGGTGAAGCTGGTGGCGACGATGGTGCTCCAGCAGCGCCGCCTCGACGCCCTCCCCGGCCGGATGATGACCGTCCGCCAGATGCCGACGCTCTCGCCGCTCGGCGGCCTTCGGATGCGGGTCTTGCCGCATGCTTAGGGCCGCCGCCTAGACTCAGGCGCTCCTTGCGCGCGCTGGTCATCTCCGACACCCACTTCGGCGCCTGGACGGGCCGCGACCTGCTGCGCGAGGAGTTCTTCCTCGAGCGGCTGGCGCCGCAGCTGGAGGGAATCGACGAGCTGATCTTCCTCGGCGACCTCTTCGACTTCCTCTTCGGCGCGCTCGGCGAGGCGGTCGGGTCCTCGCTCGGGCTGCTGGAGCTGATCGCCGAGCGGCTGCCCGGCAAGCGGCTCGTCTTCCTCGCCGGCAATCACGACCACCACCTCGTCCACCGCGACGGCGAGAACCGGCTCGAGGCCCAGCTCGCCGGCGGCGAGGTGCCGGGCGAGGAAACGCCGCTGCTCGAGCCGCCCGGCCCGGCCTTCTTCCAGTCGTTCCTCGAACGGCGGCTGCCGGGGATCGAGGTCGAGATCGCCTATCCGACCTACCGCTTCGCCGGCGTCCTCTGCACCCACGGCCACTACCTCGACCCGCACGCGCGGATGAGCGGCTCGCGGGGGTCGCGGCTGCTGACCCGGACGCTCTGGGCGATCGCCTCGGGCGGGCCGGAGCAGCCGACCTGCATCGAGGACTACGAGTCGATCACGACGCTGCTCACCGAGTGGCTCTACATCGCCGCCCAGATGCCGCACGGCACCCACGCCCAGCAGAACGTCTTCCGCGCCGTCCAGCGCGCCGCCCGCTTCGCCTCGACGCTCGAGGCGCCGGTCCGCGGCGCCGAGCGGCTGCTCGAGGAGGTGCGGGCGCGCAGCGGCTCCGGCGCTGGCGGGGACGGCCCGCTGCCGAGCGCCGAGCACTTCGACGCGGTGGTCCGCGACGAGGCCGCCCGCCAGGCGCGCGAGCAGCCGCTCGCGGGGCCGGCCTTCTCGCGGCCGCTCTACCCGGAGCCGACCGTGATCTCGCGCAGCGACCCGAGCGAGCAGGCGCTCGACGCCTTCGCCCAGGTGGTCGCCAACCTCGGCTGGGACGCGGAGGCCGAGCGGATCGTCTTCGCCCACACCCACCAGCCGCTCGCCGACGTCCGCTCCAGCGCCGGTGGCAGCACCCGCTACTGGAACAGCGGCTGCTGGATCTACGAGCCGGACCTCGGCTCGCGCGCCGCCTACGCCCGCTACCTGCGCTACGCCTGGCCGGGGACGGCGATCGTGATCGACGACGAGGAGCCCTGCCCGCGGCTGGTCGAGTGCCTGGCGGACCTCAACCCGCTGGCCGGCGGCCCGGGACTGCCGCCGGCGCCATGAGCGCCCTGCTCGCGATCCCGCTGGCGCTGGGGGAGACCTGGTGGGGCGTGCTCGGCGGCCTGATCCCGATCATCGGCCTGACCATGATCGGGATCATCATCTGGCGCGCCGCCCAGCCCCCGGAGGAGAAACCCTCCGAGGGCGACGACGAGCCGCCTACTTGATGAACAGCATCTCCTGGTACTTCGGCAGCGGCCAGAGGTCGTCGGCGACGACCTTCTCCAGCTCGTCCGCCGTCTCGCGAACCTTTGCCATCGCCGAGAGCTGCGCGTCGCGGGCGTATTTGGCGAGCTCCAGGCCCTCCATCTCGCTCGGGTAGGCGTTCGCCTCCTTCAGCTCGCCGAGCCCGGCGACGAGCTCGTCGACCAGCTCGCGGACCTCGCCCTCGAGCGCCGAGACGCCCGCCTCGGCGATCAGCGAGAGCTGCCGCAGGCCCGCCGGCAGGATCATCGTCTGGGCGATCGAGTACGCCTCCTCGGCCTCGATGTTGGCGCGGATCGCGTACTGCTCGAGCCAGACGTCGTAGCGCGACTCGAGCTCGCGCTTGGTCATCACGTCGTAGTTCTCGAAGGCGGCGACGGTGTCGTCGGCGATCACCTCGGGCAGCGCGTCGGGCGTCGTCCGCAGGTTCTTCAGCCCGCGACGCTCGGCTTCGGCGTGCCACTCCTCCGAGTAGTTGTCGCCGTTGAAGCAGATGACTTTGTTGGCGAGGTAGGAGTCTTTGACGATCTCCATCACCGCCTCGGGCATCTCGGTGCCGGAAGCCAGCTTCTCCTCGAGCTTGCCGGCCAGCTCGTCGATCGCCTCGGCGGCGATCGTGTTGAGGACCGTGTTCGGGAAGGCCAGCGACATGCTCGAACCGAGCGCCCGGAACTCGAATTTGTTGCCGGTGAAGGCGAACGGCGAGGTGCGGTTGCGGTCGCCGCCGTCGAGCGGCAGCTGCGGCAGCACCGTCGTCCCCAGGTCGAGGTAGGAGGCCGGCGTGTTGGGGTCGCCTTCGCCGCTCGCGATCGCCTCGAACACTTTTTCGAGTTCGCCGCCGAGGAAGATCGAGATGATCGCCGGCGGCGCCTCGTTGGCGCCGAGCCGGTGGTCCTGGCCGATGTTGGCGACCGAGGCCCGCAGCAGCCCCTGGTGCTTGTTGACGGCCTGGATCACCGCGGTGCAGAAGAAGAGGAAGTGGATGTTGTCCGCCGGCGTGTCGCCCGGGTTCAGCAGGTTGGCGCCGGCGTCGGTCCCCATCGACCAGTTGTTGTGCTTGCCGGAGCCGTTGACGCCGGCGAACGGCTTCTCGTGCAGGAGGCAGACGAGCCCGTAGCGGCGCGCCACGTTCTGCAGGGTCTGCATCAGCATCTGCTGGTGGTCGGAGCCGACGTTCGAGTTCTCGAAGATCGGGGCGATCTCGTACTGCGCCGGCGCCACCTCGTTGTGGCGGGTCTTGACCGGGATGCCGAGCTTCCGCATCTCCAGTTCGGACTCCATCATGAAGGCCAGCACCCGCTCCGGGATCGAGCCGAAGTAGTGGTCGTCGAGCTCGTGGCCCTTCGGCGGCTTGGCGCCGAACAGGGTGCGGCCGGTCGAGATCAGGTCGGGGCGCTCGAAGAAGTACTGCTCGTCGATCAGGAAGTACTCCTGCTCGGGGCCGACCGTCGTGAAGACGTGCTGGGACTCCTCGTCGCCGAGCAGCCGCAGCGCTTTGATCGCCGAGCGGGAGAGCGCGTCCATCGAGCGCAGCAGCGGGATCTTCGCGTCGAGCGCCTCGCCGGTCCAGGAGGCGAAGGCGGTCGGGATGCAGAGCAGCGTCCCGTTCGGGTTCTCGAGAATGAAGGCCGGGCTGGTCGGGTCCCAGGCGGTGTAGCCGCGGGCCTCGAAGGTGGCGCGGACGCCGCCGGTCGGGAAGGAGGAGGCGTCGGGCTCGCCCTGGATCAGGTCCTTGCCGGAGAAGCCGGCGATCATTTTCCCCTCGCCGGCCGGCTCGAAGAAGGAGTCGTGCTTCTCCGCGGTCGAGCCGGTCAGCGGCTGGAACATGTGGGTGTAGTGGGTGGCGCCCTTCTCGAGCGCCCACTCCATCATCGCCTTGGCGACCTCCTCGGCCAGCGCCGGGTCGAGCGCCTCGCCGGTCGCAAGGGTCTCCTGCAGACGGTCGAAGACGTCGTCCGGCAGTCGTTCCCGCTGCACGCTGACGCCGAAGACGTCGGCGCCGAAGACGTCGTTCTCCGGCAGGGTCAAATCGACGGTCCCAAGGGCGCCGCCGTTGGCGCTCCACTGCGCGGCGGTCACGTTCTGCTGGCGGATGCGAGTCATCTCTGCGTCAGTTCCTCACTTTTGGCGCGCGCCCAGGCACCCCGGGCCGGTTCGCTTTCAGGGTCTGCCCCTCATTAAAGAGCCAGACGATCGTAGTAGCCCTCCCCAAAAGGACCTTTGTACCCCCGTACAGCGTTGCCCGGCCCCAGTTGTACCGCGTGGAATCGGTTTCGGCGTCCGCGGTGCCGGGCGGCCGGCGCGGGCCTGCCCGGCGCGGCGGCCTCCCAGCTGTTCCTTTTCCCGGCTATACCGGGAAAAGGAACAGCCCGGCTGGGCGGCGGCGCTGGTCAGGGGGCAGGCGAGGCGGCGCCGAGGGCGGCGCGACGGCCTGCCCGTTGGGCAGCAGCCGCGCCGCAGGCACCTCTGCCCGCGCCGTCGCGGCCACCGCGAGTAGGGCACTCATCGCCAGCAGCGCGCCGAGCGCCGCGATCCTCGACCGAAACCGCATAGGCCCCGGATATCGGCCCGCCGCGGCGGCGGCTTGACCGCCCCAGGCGCCGTTGGACGCCTCGCCTACGTGGTTTTCGGCTTGCTGGCAGCGGCCACCTGAGACGATCGCCTCGGTCGCCCGCCGCGAAGCGGCGAATCAAGCTCGCGAGCGATCAGAGATCCGACGAGGTTGCCTTTTGCCGCGTATATCGCCTGTTTCGGCAACCTCGATTTCGGCGGTGCCGCCGCCCCACTAGCCTCCCCGGTGACGGTGTCCGCGGACGAGAGGGCAACGAGTGGCGGAGTTCGTACCGGCGGTCTGCGACGTGCTCGAGACGATCGAGCGCCGCGACTGGGAGCGGCTGCGGCGGCTGCTGCACCCGGCGGTCCACTGGACGACGGCGGTGGAGGAGCATCTGCACGGCCCGTCTGAGGTCATCGCCTCCCTCTCCGGCGATCCGCCGCCGGCACCTCCCGCCTACCACGAGCAACGCGACGGGCGGATCCTCCGCTGGATCGACACGCCTGGTTGAGCACGGCGTCCCGGCCCGGCTGAGCGCGACCGGATAGCCTCCGCCACGGCGGCGCTGGCCGCCCAGCCAAGAGCTCGCACCACAGCCCACGGGAGGAAGACCGGACGATGTTCGTTTTCAAGGCCGCCGTCGTCGGCGGCGGCACCATGGGCGGGGAGATCGCGCAGGCGATCGCCGCCGCTGACATCCAGGTAGTCGTCAAGGACATCGACCAGAAGTTCGTCGACGCCGCGCTCGAGAAGGCGCGCGCGGTCACCGAGGGCCAGCTGGCCGGCCAGGTGAAGAAGGAGCGGATCACCCAGGAGCAGGCCGACGCCCGCCTCGCCGAGGTGATGGGCAACGTCACCGGCACCACCGGCTACGAGGAGTTCGGCGATGTCGACTTCGTGATCGAGGCGGTGCCGGAGAAGATGGAGATCAAGCGCGCGGTCTTCGAAGAGATCGACGCCGCCACCCCCGGCCACGCGATCCTCGCCTCCAACACCTCCTCGCTCTCGATCACCGAGATGGCCGAGACGACGCTGCGCGCCGACAAGGTCGTCGGCTTCCACTTCTTCTACCCGGCCTCGGTGATGCCGCTGGTCGAGGTGATCGTCGGCGAGGACACCTCGCAGGAGACCGCCACCGCCGCCTACAACTTCGCCCAGGCGATCAAGAAGCAGCCGATCGTCTGCGGCGAGGTGCCCGGCTTCGTCGTCAACAAGATCCTGATGGCGACGATCGGCGAGATCTGGCGCGCCCAGGAGGAGCAGGGGCTCTCCCTTGCCGCGATCGACAAGGCGATCGCCGAGGCCCAGCTCGCCCCGATGGGTCCCTTCTTCCTCACCGACCTGCTCGGCCTCGACACGGTCTTCCACGTCGCCGAGCACCTGAACGAGTCCTACGGCGAGAGCTTCTACGTCCACGAGGGGCTGCGAAAGCTGGTCGGCGAAGGCAAGCTCGGCGCCAAGAGCGGCGGCGAGGGCTTCTTCAAGGACGGCGAGCAGACGATCCCCGGCGAGGCCGAGCCCGACGCCGAGGAGCTGATCGCGATGTTCACCTGCCGGGCGCTGATCGAGTCCTGCCTGCTGGTCGAGGAAGGCGTCTGCTCGGTCCGCGACGTCGACCTCGGGATGATGGCCGGCGCCGGCCTCGACCCGCGCCGCGGCCTGCTGCCGCCGTTCTGGAAAGCCGACGTCGAGGGCCTCGACAAGGTGCTCGAGCAGATGGAGAACCTGGAGGAGAAATACGGCGACCGCTTCGCGCCGCCGGTCACCCTGCGGCGGCTCGTCGCCCAGGGCCGCGTCGGCCTCGCCGGCGGCCAGGGCTTCTACCCCTACCCGCAGCCCGACGACGGCGAGCAGCCGGACACGGTGAAGCTGGAGACGCGCGGCGACGTCGCGATCGCCTGGCTCGCCAACCTGCCGATGAACGCCGTCTCCCCGGACGTGATCCGCGACCTGAAGACGGTCTGGGAGCGGGTCAAGGCGGAGGGGCGCGGGGCGATGGTGATCGCCTCCTCGGTCCCGGTCGTGTTCTCGGCCGGCGCCGACATCAAGGCCTTCACGGCGATGGACGAAGCGCAGGGCGAAGAGCTGATCCACAGCGGCCACGCGCTGCTGCGCGAATTCGGCACCGAGCCGATCGCGACGATCGCCGCCGTCAACTCGATCGCCTTCGGCGGCGGCTGCGAGCTGGCGATGGCCTGCGACGTGCGGATCGCCGCCGAGGCCGCCGTCTTCGGCCAGCCGGAGATCAAGCTCGGGATCATCCCCGGCTTCGGCGGCACCCAGCGGCTGCCGCGGCTGGTCGGCCAGAGCAAGGCGCTGGAGATGAACCTGGTCGGCGACGCGGTGCTCTCCGAGGAGGCGCTCGAACTGGGCCTCGTCAACCGCGTCGTCCCCGACCACGAGCTGTTCGAGACGGCGCTCTTGTGGGGTCGCAAGCTGGCCGGGCAGGCGCCGATCGCGGTCGGGCAGATCAAGCAGGTCTCGAACGCCGGCGACATCGACGCCGGGATCGAGGCCGAGAAGGGCGGCTTCGCGGCCGCCTTCAACTCCGAGGACGCGAAGGAGGGCATCTCCGCCTTCCTCGGCAAACGCACGCCGAAGTGGAGCGGGCGGTAGCGAGCCCGGGGGTCGAGCGGCTGGCCGAGCTCCTGCTGGGAGCTCGGTCGGCGGTCGCGCTGACCGGCGCCGGCGTCTCGGTGCCGTCCGGGATCCCCGACTTTCGCAGCCCGGGGACGGGACTGTGGGAGAACGTCGACCCGATGGAGGTCGCCCACATCAGCGTCTTCGAACGCGACCCGGAGCGCTTCTGGCGTTACTACAGGCCGCGCTTCCAGACGCTTGGTGAGAAGCGGCCGAACCGAGCGCACGAGGCGCTCGCCGAGCTCGAGCGGCGCGGCCTCCTGACCGGCGTCATCACCCAGAACATCGACCGCCTGCACCGCGCCGCCGGCTCGCGCGAGGTGGTCGAGGTGCACGGATCGATCGATACGAGCACCTGCCGGGAGTGTGGGGCGAGCTTCGACCTCGATCAGGTCGAAGGCCTGTTCGACGAGCGCGGCGTCGCCCTCTGCGCCGCGTGCGGCGGCGCGGTCAAGCCCGACGTGGTCCTCTTCGGCGAGCTGCTGCCGGAGGCGGCGATGGCGCGGGCGCAGGAGCTCGCCGAGGAGGCGGAGCTGATGCTCTGCGTCGGCTCCTCGCTCGCCGTTTACCCGGTCGCCGGGCTGCCCGAGCTGACGCTCGCCGGCGGCGGCCGCCTGGCGATCGTCACCCAGGGGCCGACGCCCTACGACGAGGCCGCCGCGGTCAAGCTCGAGGGCGAGGTCGACGAGGAGCTGACCGCGCTCCTCGCCGCGCTCGCCTAGGGAGGGGGTTGGGAGACCCCCTCGCTCAGCGCGTTCCCAACCGCGCTCAGAACCTGACGCCCTGCTTCTCGCAGTCGGCGACGACCGTCTCCGCCCGCGGGCCCGTGAACTGCGCGGCGTGGCTGCAGAGGGCGACCGCTTCGGCACCGCAGCCGCTGATCGTTTCGGCGCCGACCTTGCCGGCCACCTGGGCGCGGATGCAGCCCTGGGCGGGCCCGGGCCGGCTGTCGCCGACCGTGAAGGCGACGATCGCCAGCACCGCGACGATCGTCACCGCGAGGGCGGCGCCGGCCGCCTTCAGCTCGCGCGAGCTGAGCTTGTAGAGGGGGGTCGTCTGTCGCTCGTAATGTCCTTCCAATGGCATGCGGCGAGCTTAATTCGCCCCGCTCGGGTGCGATATCGCCATTCGGGCGAAGAATCGGCGGCGATCTTTAGACACAGGTACGTGGTCGCCCAGGGCGCCTGACGACAGGCTTCCAGCGTTCGGCAATTTGAGCGAAAGGAAGCAGCGGATAAATGGAATGGTTGAGCGAAGGCGCCAACTCGTGGCAGCTCACCGCCGCGACCCTGGTCGGCTTGATGAGCGTGCCGGGGTTGGTAGTTCTGTACGGCGGCGTGATGCAGAAACGCTGGTCGGTGAACTCGATGATGATGGCCTTCGTCGCCTTCGCCATCGTTCTGGTCCTCTGGGTCCTGGTCGGATTCAAGATGGCGTTCGGAACCCCGATTCACCTAGCTGACAGCGGTTTCTTCGGGAACTTCTGGGGGCAGCCGGCATCGATCCTGAACAGTCATAGCCTGCTCGAACAGGCGCACATCCCAGAGCTCGCGGAAGAAGAATTCCTCTTCCCGATGTCGACGTTGGCGTACTTCCAGATCGTCTTCGCGGCAATCACCCCGATCCTGATGCTGGGCTCGGTGCTGGGGCGCTTCAACTTCAAGGCGTGGATCCCGTTCGTCGGGCTCTGGACCCTGCTGGTCTACACGATCAACGCCTTCCTGATCTGGGGCGGCGGCTTCTTCGCGCAGCAGGGCGCGCTCGACTACTCGGGCGGTTACGTCATCCACCTCGCGGCCGGGGTCTCGGGGTTCGTGGCGGCGGCGGTGATCGGACCACGGTTGCAACGCGACCGCGAGGTCGACGCGCCGAACAACCTGGCGATGGTGGCGGTCGGCGCCGGCCTGCTGTGGATGGGCTGGAACGGCTTCAACGGCGGTGACTGGTACAGCGCCGGCGAAATTGCCTCCGCCTCGATCCTCAACACCAACATCGCGGTCGCCGTCGCCTTCCTGGTGTGGGTCGGGATGGACTACCTGACCGGGCGCAAGCCGAGCCTGATCGGCAGCGTCAACGGGATGATCGTCGGCCTCGTCGCGATCACCCCCGGCGCCGGCTTCATCAACGGCTGGGCCGCGATCATCGTCGGCATCGTCGCCTCGGTGATCGTCTACCTGGCGCTCAACTACCTGAGCCGGGTGGCGCCGTTCCGCAACGTCGACGACACCCTCGGCGTCGTCTACACGCACGGCTTCGCCGGCGTCGTCGGCGGCCTGATGGTCGGGATCTTCGCCAACAGCCTGATGGCCGGCGAACACGAAGGCCTGATCTCCGGCGGCGGCCTCCACCTGCTCTGGGTGCAGGCCTACACGGCCGCCTGGGTGATCGGGTTCTCGGCGATCGGGACGTTCATCCTGCTCAAGCTGGTCGGTCTCGTCGTACCCCTCCGGATGTCCGAGGCGGACATGGAGACGGGCGACATCGCCGTCCACGGCCACGAGGTGTACCCATCCGACGTGCCCTCGCTCGGCTATCCCGCCGGGACCGCCGCACCAACTCCCGCGGCGACCCCGGCAGCGGGAGGATCGGCCGCCTAGCGACCAGTTCCCCCGCAGCCAGTCGTACGGAACCGCCCCCGCCTTTCCTCCCGGGGGCGGTTCCGCTTCTGGCCGAGCGGTGAGACGATCGTCCCGACTTCGAGATTCCAAGCCCTGCAGGACAAGCCCACAGGAGAACACCGATGGCCCTGAAGATCATCGTTTCCTACGACGACACCGACAACGACCGCGACGCGCTGGCGCTGGGCCGGCTGCTCGCCGTCCCCGGCGCCGAGCTGGCGCTCGCCTACGTCCGCCACTCGTTCGGCGAATCGCTCGAGCAGAATCAGGCCGAGGAGCTGCTCGAGCGAGGCGCCGCCTCGGTCGGCACCCCGGAGATGCCGAAGCACGTCGTCGTCAACCCGGCGACCAGCGTCGGCCTGATGGATCTGGCCGAGCAGGAGCAGGCCGACGTGATCGTCTTCGGCTCCGAGTACCGGACCGCGCGGGGGACGCTGAAGCCCGGCATCTCCGCCCACAAACTGCTGCTCGGCGGGCCCTCGGCGATCGCCCTCGCCCCAGCCGGGCTGTGGGAGGGCCCGGAGCTCGCCGTCGGCACGGTCGGCGTGATCGACGAGGGCGACGTCGCCGCCCGCCAGACCGCCGAGAGCCTGGCCGGCGCGCTCGGCGCCACCGTCGCCGAGTACGAGAGCGGCAAGCTCGACCTGCTGGTGATCGGCTCGCGGCCGGAGGCGCCGGCCGGCAGAGTCGTCCTCAGCGCCAAAAGCGACTACGCGATGGAGGCGGCCAATTACCCGGTGCTGGTGATCCCGCGCGGCGTCTCGCTCGACTTCAGCGGCAGTCCGGCGGCGGCTTAGGAGCTGGCGCGGAGGGGCTGTCGGCTAGGGCTTCTGGACGACCAGGATCACGGCCGCGATCGCCTGGTCGCCGGCGTCGAGCCGCGCCTTGACGCTGTCGAGGTCGACGCTCTCGGAGCGCTGGCCGGAGACCAGCGAGGCCAGGGTCTGCACCGCCGAGTCGGTCTCGATCACGATCGCCGCCGGCCCGGCGGTCCCGGCGCGCCGCGCCGCGACCTCCTCGTCGAGCAGCCGCTTGGTGACGAACTCGCCGCCGCGCTCGGCGTTCGCCCAGCCGTTGCCGAAGGAGAGCTCGGGGTTGCTGAGCTCCGGCCCTTCGAGGATCCGCAGCTCCGACTCCTCCGGCCTCCATTTCTGGTCGCCGAGCAGGATCGGCCGCTTGTCGATCCACGGCGCGACCACGGTCCGCATCACCTCCTCGGTGCTGAGGTTGAACGAGCGCGCGTGGTTGATCCCCGCCGAGACCTCGATGTGGAAGGCCATCGCGCGACCGTACCGGTTCCGAGGGCGCGTGGTTGAAATGATCCCGGCGGTGCCGGTCCCACCCGATCTTCCCGACGCCGTCGTCTTCGACAACGACGGCCTGCTGCTCGACACCGAGTCCGTCTGGACGCGGGCCGAGCAGGACCTCTTCGAGCGCCGTGGCCGCCGGTTCACCGCCGCCAACAAGCTCGAGCTGGTCGGCACCTCGGCGGCGATCGCCGGCGGCATCCTCGCCCGCCGGCTCGACGAGGTCGGCCGCGAGGCGGAGCTGATCGAGGAGCTGAACGAGCTCGTCGTCGCCGAGCTCGAGCACGGGGTCGAGGCTATGGTCGGTGCCCGCGAGCTGCTCACCGCGCTGCGCGAGCGCGGCACCCCGATCGCGCTCGTCTCCAACTCGCCGCTGCAGTTCGTCCAGCGCTCGCTGCAGATCGTCGGCTTCGAGGACGTCTTCGACGTCGTCCTCAGCGCCCACGAAGTCGCGGCGCCGAAGCCGGCGCCCGACCCCTACCTCGAGGCCTGCCGCCGGCTCGGCGTCGAGCCCGGCCCCACCGTCGTCGCCCTCGAGGACTCGCCGAGCGGCGTCGCCGCCGCGGTCGCCGCCGGCCTCACCGTGATCGGCGTCCCCTCGATCGAGGGCCTCGCCCTCGACGAAGCCCACCACCTCGCCGCCAGCCTGCGCGACGAGGTCGTCTCCGCCCAGCTGGTCCTCTAACGCGGACGAGTCCTGCATCGACCGCCGCCACAGCGGCGGATGCACGAGTCGTCGCTAGCCGCGCATGATGCGGCGGCGGCGCAGCACCCGCTCGCAGACCGCGAGCAGCTCACGCAGCTGCGCCTGCCGCTCCGGCGGCAGCTCGCCGGTCAGCGCCGCGTTCGCCGATTCGCCAGCCTCGCGCGTGTTCTCCCGCAGCGTCGCCAGGTCCTCGGCCTGACCCTCGTCGCCCTTCGAGTCGCCGAGCTCGGCGAGCAGCGCCTCGAGCCCGATCCGCAGCTGCAGCGCCGCCTCGCGCTGGCGGCCGCCGTCGAGGTCGGCGCGGGCGCGCAGCAGCAGCGTCTCGCAGACGTCGAGCCGCTCGCGGCCGCCGAGCACGGCGGCGACCCGTTCCTGCGGCTGCATCCCTTCCTCGCGCCGCCGCCGCCGCGAGGCCCCGGTCGCCCAGACGTCGACCTCGCGAGCCTCGCTGAACCGTCCGTCGGCGACCTCCTCGCCGGCGCCGAACCCGATCCGCACTGCGACCGCCCGCTCGGGCGTCAGCTCGAGCGAGTGCGGCTCCGCCGCCGCCACCCACTGGGCGTGCAGCGCGCGGTTCAGCAGTGCGACCGCGTCGGCGACGATCTCGTCCGCCGTCTCCTCGCCCTCGCTCGCCTCCTCGAGCCAGCGGCTTGCGGCCTCCTCGTCGGCAAACGGCGCGAACGCCCGGATTGCGGTGACGCGAGTCAGCGGCAGGGGCTTGGAGCTGGGTTCGGGATCGAGCCCTTTGGCCCGCCGGCGGCGCTTGTGAGGCTGCGGCGGAGCGCCGAGGGTCCTGATGACGAGGACCTGTTCCGCGGTGTCGTCGCGTTCGAGGTAACGGCCATCGGACAGGGACAAGGTCCCCGCGTAGTCGAGCTGGGCGAAGCCGAAGAGTTTGCGGTCGGACATTGCTTGATTCTTTCGGTTGCGAGGGGAGGGAGCCGGCGGGTCTCCGGGCTGCACCTCGTCGGGTGGGACGGCCGTGCGGCCTTGAGCCTCGAAGCTGACCAGCCCTCCTCATGCTGATACGCCCGGAGACCACACCGACTCCCTCCCAACAATTCAAAAAGCGCTTCCAAGGTCAGTCCGGACTTGGGAAAAGCTCCCGTCCCTAGTCAGCTAAATGAAGAGAGAGGGTGGGCCACCCGCCCCCGGCCCCGCCAAGCACCCCAGCGCCCTAATCAGTCTTCGCCCGAGGAAAAGATGCCGCCGGCCTTACTCGCCCCCGTCTGCGGCTTATCCGGTTCCGAGAACTTCGACGGCGAGATCAGCACTTCCGGATTTTCGATCTCCCCGAGCCTTTCGATCAGCCGGTTCCACTGTTCCGGTTCGAGCAGGGCGCTCGCGTCGGGTTCCAGCGGGTTTTCGGATTCGACCGGGTGGAAGCCGATGTGGACGTGGTCGAAGTGGTCCGGGAGGGCGAAGCTGACTTCGCCGGGCAGGTCCTCGAGCGAGATCACCTGGTGCGGTTCCATCGTCCCCTGCAGCGCCAGCACGTCTTTGATCAGCTGGTCGGCGAGGGTGCCGGGGCCCTGGTGGCCGGTGACCGGGACGTTGTCGATTTCGGCGATGTCGACGGCGTCGCCGGTGGTGTGCTCGGAGACGTTGCCGGAGGTGGTCAGGTAGCTGTGGCCGCACTTCAGCGCGGTGATCGTCAGCTCTTCGAAGCCCTGCGCCCGCAGGTACTCGAGCACCGCCAGCACCCGCCGGTCGATCTGGCCGGTCTCGATGTCTTCGCGGCCGCATTCGTAGATGTTCAGGCCCTTGTCGGCGAGCACCCGCTCCTGCAGCGCTTCCTTGGAGAGCAGCAGGACGCCGGCGCCGCTGAGCCGCTTGTTGAAGGGGTTCTTGCCCTTCGCCCGATAGATCGCGGTCGCTTCGAGCAGCTTCCAACCGTCGAGGATCGGCTTCGGGTCGATCAGCGGCGCACCCTTGCCGGCCGGGCGGATCGAGAAGTTGAGGTGCGGGTCGAGGCCGTCGGTGCCGGCGGCGACGCGCCCGAGGACGGTGCCGGCGATCACTTTCGAGCCGACCCGCAGCTTGCCGTCGGCCGGTTTCACTTCGGTTTCGGCTTCGTGGTGGCTGGCGAACTTGCCGCCCGCGGCGTCCTTGCCGGCCTTCTTCGAATCCTTGGCGCCGGCCTTCGAGTCGCTGGCGCCTTCAGCCGCCCCTTCGTCGGCGCGTTGCGGCAGCGCCCTCAACCTCGGCCTCAGGTCCTGCGTTTCGACCGGCAGCTGTTCTTCCTTGCCGCTCGGGGTGACGACCGTGCGGTGGTCGCGGACGACCTTGCCGAGCTCGGCGTAGGTGTAGCGGTTGCCGTAGGTGTCTTCGAGGACGACGAACTTGCCGAGCTCGGGCGAGCGACCGATCTTGCGGATCACTCCGTCGTTGACGGCGACGACCGGCGAGCCCTTGGCGGCGAAGATGTTGATCCCGCGATCGGTGGGGGAGGAGGAGATGATTTCCGCCGCGGCACCGGAGATCTGTTCGTCGCTCTTCGAGAGCGAGGCGCGCGCGGCGACGTTGTCGGCGTAGCGGGCGTTGGCGGCGATCGGGAAGTGGGCGCCTTCGGTGAGGCCGGTCAGCGAGCCGACCAGGCCGCTCGGCAGCTTGCCGTAGGCGCGCGCGTAGAGCAGCACCTCCTGCACGTACCAGTCGGCATGGTTGTAGGCGAAGATCGCCTTGTAGAGGTCCTTGTCGCCGCCGGCGATCTTCAGGTAGTGGGCGGCGGCGCAGATCGCGTCGACCGGGTTGTAGGGGTCTTTGCGACCGTCGCCGTTGGCGTCCAGCCCGTACATTTCCCAGCTCGAGGGGAGGAACTGCATCCAGCCGACGGCGCCGGCGCTGGAGACGTTGGTGTTGGTGCCGAAGGCGGTCTCGATTTTGTTGATCGAGGCGAGCACCTCCCAGGGGATCCCGTATTCGGTTCCGCAGGCCTGGTAGATCGGCAGCAGGAACGGCGGGATTTCGAAGGAGTCGATGACGAAGTTGGGGACGCCGATCGGCGCCGGGCCGAAGGGGGCGATCGTCGTCGTCGGGTTGGCCAGGGTCGGGGCGCCGCCTTCGTTGAACGGCGAGCCGCCGTTCGCCTTCGTCTTCCTTCAGCGGCTGGTCGCCGCCGCCGGTCGCGCTCGGCGCCTTCACCGCGCCGCCGCCCGAGCCGCCGCCGCTGGAGTCGCCGAGGCTTTCGTTGTGGGTGACGCCGCCGCGGATTTCGGGCTGGTTGCCGCCGCCGATCGTTTCGCCGTGCTCGAGGCCGCCGGACTTCCCTTCGCCCTCCTTGCCCTTGCCCTTTTCCTTTGCCGGCTTTCCTTCGCCGCCTTCTTCACCGCTTTCGGCGGCGGGCGGGGTCGCTCGGCGTGGTCGGGGTGCTCGGCGCTTCGGCGGAGGGCGGCGTGAAGAACGTCGGTTCCTCGGTCGTGTCGGTCGGGCTTTCGCAGTCCGGGTCTTCCATGTCGACCAGCCCGTCGCCGTCGTCATCGACGCCGTTCGAGCAGGCGGGCACGGTCGCTGCGGGCGCGGTTGCCACTTCCGGCACCGTGGTCGATCCGCCCAGCGAGGTGCCTTCGGCGACCTGGTCGGCGCCGGCCATGTTTGCCCCTGCGAGGGCCGTCGCAGTCGCCAACAGGGCGGCGAGCACGACGATCGTTGCGATCTTGGTTCTCATCCCGTTGCGCCTCGGTGCCCGCCGGTCCAGCTGGGACCCACGCCCACTCCCTCCCCGGGCACCAGTTCAAGGCAAGCTACCCACTCACCCAGGGCTGCGCAACGCAGCCCTGGGCCGCCCAACAAGTCCTTAATCATGTCCCCTGTCATGCCTGCAGCTGCCAGACTTTCAGGCGTACCGGATGAGGTCGTTAAGTTGAGGTCAATGAGACGTGAAAGGCGGTGCCGGTGACCTACGAGGACGAGAACGAGCAGGACGGTCTGCGGGCGCGCTCCGAGCAGGCGATCGGCGAGCTGGCGCAGGCCCTGCTGGAGAGCCCGACGCTGCACGGCGCGCTGACCGCGGCGTTCGGCGCCCGGGAGAAGGCGATCGAGGCCCAGCAGGCGGCGATGAGCGCCCTCAACCTGCCCTCGGCTGGCGACGTCGAGCGGCTCGAGCGGCGCCTGCGCTCGATCTCGCAGCGGCTCGAGGACGTCGAGGAGCAGCTCGACGACGCCAATCGCGAGCTCGGCGTGCTGCGCCGGCGGCAGGCCGAGCAGAACAGCGACAAAGCCGAGAAGAGAGCGCCGAAAAAAACGAAGGCGAGTAAAGACTAACCCTCGACTCGAGGGTTAGAGGACGGCCATCGCGGCGGTTCCGGCCGCCTTCGCCGCCGCCGCCAGCTCCTCGTCCGCGAGTTGCTCCCCGTCGGCCCCCTCGCTGACGATCAGGACCGCCGCCGCGGCGATTCCCAGCCGCGCCGCCGCCGCCAGCAGTGCCGCGGTCTGCATGTCAGCGACCTCGCCTTCCTCAACCGGGGAGGGCGCGCCGCCGCCGTGGAGGACGTCGAGGCTGGCGACCGTCCCCGCCCGCGCCCCGGTGCCGAGCCCCGCCGCGAGCGCCGCCGCCAGCTCCGCGTCCGGCGCCACCGCCTCGCCGTCCCCGCCGCCCGGGCCCGACCAGGCGTGCGCTGCGGCGACCGCGACCAGCGCCCCCGGCGCCACCTCGCCGCGCAGCGCCGTGCAGGTCCCGATCCGGACCGCCCGCCGCACCCCGAGCTCGGCCAGGTCGGCGAGCACCACCGCCGCGCTCGGCCCGCCCATCCCGGTCGACTGGATCGTCAGCGGCCGACCCGCCAGCGAGTCGCCCGAGTAGCCCCACAGCCCGCGGGCGTGGTTGCTCATCTTCGGGCTCTCGAGCAGCTCCTGGGCCAGCGCCAGCGCCCGCCCGGGATCGCCGACGAGGACCGCGGCGGCGGCGATCGGGGCGGTCGGGCGGAGGCGGGCCGGCATCTGCAGGCGCAGGGTAGCCTCGCCGGGATGGCAGAGGAGCGCATCTCACTGACCGAGGCGGCGCGCCGCTCGGGAGTGCCGGCCTCGACCCTCAAACGCTGGGCGGCGGAGAAGATCGTGCCGGTCAGGCGCGGCCGCTGGACCGCGGCGGCGGCGGCGCAGGCGCGGGTGGTGGCGCGGATGCGCGACCGCGGCTACTCGCTCGACGACCTGAAGGCCGCCGGCCGTGAGGGCAGGCTCGCCTTCGGCGGTGCCGAGGATGTGCTGCCCGGCGAGCTCGGCGGCTCGCTCTCGCTGACCGAGGTGGCTGCGCGCAGCGGCCTCGAGCCGGATCTGGTCGAACGCATCCTCGTCATCCTCGGCACCCCGAAGGGCCGCCAGCACCAGCTGACCGAGGTCGACGCGGCGGCGATCGACCAGTGCGCGCGCGTCCTCGCCACCGGCTTCCCGCTGGTCGCCTTCCTGCAGCTGGTCCGCGTCTACGTGCAGTCGCTGCGGCGGATCGCCGAGGCGGAGGTCCGCCTCTTCCACCTCTACGTGCACGAACCGCTGGTCCGCGACGGCGTCCCCGAGCTGGAAATGGCGGAAGAGATGGGCGACCTCGCCGGCCAGGTGCTGCCGCTGGCTGCGCCGCTGACCGAGTACCTCCACAACCGCTACCTGCGCTACTACGTCGAGCAGGACGTGGTCGGCCACATGGAGTCCGACACGGCGCTGATGGACACCGCCGAAATGCAGCTAGGCCACGTCCACGTCGCGATCTGCTTCATCGACCTCACCGGCTTCACCCGCTACACCGAGGAGGAGGGCGACCTCGAGGCGCTCGACGCGGTCGAGAGCTTCGTCGCCGAGGTCGAGCAGTCGCTGCCCCGCGAAGCGACGATCGTGAAGACGATCGGCGACGAGGTGATGGTCGTCTCCCCGGACGCGGCGGCGCTGACCGAGTGGGCGGTCGCCTTCCTCGGCCGCTTCGCGCGGCGGCCGCGGCCGCGGGTCGGGATCCACCTCGGCGACGCCGTCTACCGCGACGGCGACTACTTCGGCAGCCAGGTCAACCTCGTCCACCGGGTCGTCAACAGGGCGCTGGCCGGCGAGGTGCTGGTCACCGATCGGGTCGCCGAGGCGGTCGCCGGACGCGGCGGGCTGGAGCTGGAATCGATCGGCGAGGTCAGCCTCAAAGGCTTCCCGGCGCCGACGGCGCTGTTCAACGTCCGCGCAGCGGCCTGATGGCGGCGCTGCCCTGATGGGCGTCGCGGCGGAGCTGCTCGAGCGGGTCGCCGGCGGTGGCCTGATCGAGCCGCCGGCGCCGCTGGTCGCGATGCTCTCCGGCGGCCGCGACTCGGTCTGCATGCTCGACCTCGCGGTCCGCCACCGCGGCGCCGATGCGGTCACCGCCCTGCACGTCGACTACGGCCTGCGCGACGACTCGGCCGAGGACGAGCGCTTCTGCGCCGAGCTCTGCGCCGGGCTCGGGGTGGCGATCGAGGTCGAGCGGCCGCGGCGGCCGGAGGGGCCGGGCAACCTGCAGGCCTGGGCGCGGGACAGCCGCTACGCCGCCGCCGCGGCGCTGGCGCTGCCGCGCGGGGCGACGATCGTCACCGGCCACACCGCCGACGACCAGGTCGAGACGATCCTCTACCGGCTCGCCTCCTCGCCGAGCCGCCGCGCCCTGCTCGGGATGCGCGCCCACGACGGCAGCCTGGCGCGGCCGCTGCTCGGCACGACCGGGAGGAGACGACCGCCTACTGCGTGGAGCGGGGGCTCCGCTGGCGCGAGGACCGCTCCAACCAGGACCCGGCCTTCGCCCGCAACCGGGTCCGGCACGGGCTGCTGCCGCAGCTCGAGCGGGTCCACCCGGCGGCGGCGCAGAACGTGCTGCGCACCGCCGAGCTGCTGCGGGCCGAGGCGGAGCTGCTCGACGGCGCCGTCGACGGGGCGCTCGCGGAAGCTCCGGGAGGCCGCAACACGATCGCCCTCGAGCGCCTCGCCGCGCTGCACCCGGCGCTGCGCCGGCTGGTCGTCCAGCGGCTCGCCGACGCCGCCGCCGGCCGCCCGGTCGCCGGCGCCGCCAACCACGCCGACGAGGTGGCGGCGCTGCGCCGCACCGGCGTCGCGATGCTCGACCTCGGCGGCGGCGTCCGCGCCGTGGTCGAGCGCGGCGTCCTCCGCACCGAACGCCCCGACGAGTGATCGCCGCCCCCAAAACGCGGGTCTCGACAGAGTGAGTCGTGCATCGACCGCTCACACGGCGGTCGATGCACGACTCGTCCGGTGCAGGGCTCCCCACCGGCGGCGGTCGGTTGTCCGGCGCGCCTGAAGTCACCGCGGCCGGCACCTACCTAGACTGCCGCTCGTGGACGACCCCGCGATCGGAGAGACGCTCGTCTCCCGCGAGGACCTGCGGCGGCGCGTCGCCGAGCTCGGCGCGGAGATCAGTCGCGACTACGAGGGCCGCGACCTGGTGATGGTCGGGGTGCTGAAGGGCGCCGTCCTCTTCCTCGCCGACCTGATGCGGTCGATCGACGTGTCCTGTGAGGTCGACTTCATGGCGGTCTCCAGCTACGGCTCGCAGACCGACTCCTCGGGCGTCGTCCGCATCCTCAAGGACCTCGACGCTTCGATCGCCGGCCGCCACGTGCTGATCGTCGAGGACATCATCGACTCCGGCCTCACGCTCCAGTATCTGATGCGCAACCTGCGCGCCCGCGATCCCGCCTCGCTCGAGGTCTGCGCGCTCTTGACCAAGCCGGAGCGGCTGCGGGTCGACCTCTCGCCGCGCTACATCGGCTTCGAGATTCCCAACCGCTTCGCGATCGGCTACGGCCTCGACCACGCGCAGCGATACCGCAACCTCGACTTCGTCGCCGCATTGGCGGATTAGCGGGCGAAACCGCCCTGGTACGCTGAATCTCTTCTCGATGAGGTCTATGACTTGAGGCGTTTCTTCAAAAGCGCGGCATTCCCGATCTTGCTGGTCGTGATCCTGGCGTTCATCGCCCAGCGCGTGATCACCAACGATTCGGGCAGCAAGTCGCCGTCCTACAACGAAATCGTCAACGAAAAAAACGGTCTGCTCAAAGAAGGCAAGGTCGAAGAAGTCTCGGTCAACGTCAAGGACTCGACCCTCGACGTCAAGACCACCGGCGAAAACGGCGAAGGCGGCGAAAGCTTCTCGACCGGGTACCCGCCTAACGACGAACACCACCTGATGTCCCTGATCGAAAGCACGGGGACCAAGGTCAACGTGCACGGGACCGGCAGCTCCGGCCTGCTCTCGCTGCTCACCTACGTGCTGCCGTTCGTCCTCTTCTTCGGCTTCTGGATCTTCCTCATGAACCAGATGCAGGGCGGCGGCTCGCGGGTCATGAACTTCGGCAAATCGAAAGCCAAGCGGATGTCGGTGGACGCGCCGAAAATCACCTTCCGCGACGTCGCCGGCGTCGACGAGGCGGTGCAGGAGCTCGAGGAGATCAAGGAATTCCTCGAGAACCCGAAGAAGTTCCAGGCGCTCGGCGCGCGCATTCCGAAGGGCGTCCTCCTATATGGACCGCCCGGCACCGGCAAGACGCTGCTCGCCCGCGCCGTCGCCGGCGAGGCCGGGGTGCCGTTCTTCTCGATCTCCGGCTCGGACTTCGTCGAGATGTTCGTCGGCGTCGGCGCCAGCCGCGTCCGCGACCTCTTCGAGCAGGCGAAACAGAACTCGCCCTGCATCATCTTCATGGACGAGATCGACGCCGTCGGCCGCCACCGCGGCGCCGGCATGGGCGGCGGTCACGACGAGCGCGAGCAGACCTTGAACCAGCTGCTGGTCGAGATGGACGGCTTCGAGATGAAGGACAACATCATCTTGATCGCCGCCACCAACCGGCCCGACATCCTCGACCCGGCGCTGCTGCGGCCGGGCCGCTTCGACCGCCAGGTGGTCGTCGATCGGCCGGATCGCAAAGGCCGCAAACACATCCTCGAGGTCCACACCCGCGGCAAGCCGCTGGCCCGCGAAATCGAGCTCGACACGCTGGCCGGGCAGACCCCGGGCTTCACCGGCGCCGACCTCGCCAACCTGATCAACGAGTCGGCCCTGCTGACCGCCCGCTCCGGCAAGCGCGAGATCTCGATGAAGGAGCTCGAGGAGGGGATCATGCGCGTGATCGCCGGCCCCGAGAAGAAAACTCGGGTCATGTCCGAGAAGGAGCGCCTGGTCACCGCCTACCACGAGGTCGGCCACGCGATCGTCGGCCAGCTGCTGCCGAACACCGATCCGGTGCACAAGATCTCGATCATCAGCCGTGGACAGGCACTCGGCTACACGATCAGCCTGCCGACCGAGGACAAGTTCCTCACCACCCGCGCCGAGCTGACCGACACGATGGCGATGACCCTGGGCGGCCGCGCCGCCGAGGAGATCGTCTTCGGCGAAATCACGACCGGCGCCTCCAACGACCTCGAAAAGGTGACCGAGTCGGCGAAGCAGATGGTGATGCGATTCGGGATGAGCGAGAAGCTCGGGCCGCGCGTCTTCGGCCACGACCGCGGCCAGCCGTTCCTCGGCCGCGAGTTCTCCTCCGAGCCCGACTACTCGGATGAGATCGCCCGCGACATCGACGGCGAGATCCGCCGCATCGTTGAGAACGCGCACCAGACCGCGAAGAGCCTGCTGAGCGAAAAGAACAGCGAGCTGGAGCGGATCTCGAAGCTGTTGCTCGAGCGGGAGACGATCGACGCCGACGAGTTCGTCGCCCTGCTCGAAGGCAAGACCGAGGACGAAGCCTTCAAGGACGACGAGGAGGAGCCGACCGGACCGGCCGAGCCGGAGCCGGAGCCGGAAAGGGCGCGGCCGCAGGCGCGTCCGGCACCGACGCGTCCTCGTCCAGGATTTGCTGGCGGCGACGCTTCCTGACGTTTCAGTAGCGGTGCGGGGAGGGGTCGGGCACAGTGCTCGGCTCACCCGCTCGCACTATGCCCGCCCCCTCCTCACGATGGCTGGCGGAACGCCGACGTGAAACCGAAGCTGATGGGGGTCGTGAACGTGACGCCCGATTCGTTCTCTGACGGCGGGCTCTTTGCTGATCCCGAAGCTGCTGTCGAGCATGGGCGGCGGTTGTTGCTGGAAGGCGCCGAGATCCTCGACGTCGGCGGCGAATCGACGGCGCCGGGGGCGATGCCGGTGAGCGCCGAGGAGGAGCTGCGGCGGGTCGAGCCGGTGGTCGCGGGGCTGGCGGGGGAGGGGGCGACGGTCTCGATCGACACCTCGAAGGCCGCGGTCGCGGCGGCGGCGCTCGAGGCCGGGGCCGGGATCGTCAACGACGTCACCGCGCTGCGCGGCGATCCGGAGATGGCGGCGCTCTGCGCCGAGCGCGGCCCGACCGTCGTCCTCATGCACATGCTCGGCACGCCGCGGACGATGCAGGACGACCCCCGCTACGGCGAAGTCGTCGCCGACCTGCGGGCGTTCTTCGAGGAGCGCCTGGCGGCGGCGGCCGCGGCCGGGATCGACGAGGAGCGGATCTGGCTCGACCCGGGGATCGGCTTCGGCAAGAACGACGAGCACAACGCGGTGCTGCTGCGGCGGCTGGGAGAGCTGGCCGGGCTCGGCCGGCCGCTGGTCGTCGGCACCTCGCGCAAGAGCTTCATCGGCCGCGTCGACGGCTCGCCCCCCGGCGAGCGTCTCGGCGGCTCGATCGCCTCCTCGCTGCTCGCCGCCGCCAACGGCGCCGCCGTCCTGCGCGTCCACGACGTCGCCGAGATGCGCGAGGCCCTGAAGCTGGCGACCGCGGTGCTCCGATAGCCGCTCTTGGGTAGGTTCTGAGCGACGATGGAGGCTCACGGCAACGGCATCGAGTCGAGCGCGGAGATCGAGCTTCGCGGTCTCTCGATCTACACCCACCACGGCGTCAGCGACGCCGAGCAGGAGATCGGCCAGCGGCTCGAGTTCGACATCTCCTTCGACGTCCCCGACTGCGACGCGATGCTGACCGACCGCCTCGAGGACACCGTCGACTACGCCCAGGTCTGCGACATCGTCGCCCTGGCGGCGACCGAGCGCAGCTACCGCACCCTCGAGCGCCTCTGCCAGGTGGTCGGCGAGCGGCTGATGGAGCGCTACGGCTCCGAGAGCGTTCGCGTCCGCGCCGCCAAGCCGGAGCCGCCGCTGCCGCTGGCGATCCAGGAGGTCGCCGTCGAGGTGACCCAGGAGCGGGCGGTCGACGAGGACGAAGACGAAGCCTCCGGAGGCTGAGCCCGCTTGCCCGAGCGCAGCGGCTACCTCGGCCTCGGCTCCAATGTCGGCGACCCCGCCGCCCACCTGCGTGCCGCGGTGGTGCTGATGCCGGAGAACGAGATGAGGGTCGAGGCGATCTCCTCGACCTACCTGACCGAGCCGGTCGGCGAGATCCTCGACCAGCCGGACTTCCTCAACGCCGCCGTGCGGATCTCAACCGCGCTCGAGCCCGAGGAACTGCTCGAAGCCTGCAAGGAGATCGAGGCCGAGCGCGGCCGCGACTTCGAAGCCCCCCGCCACAGCCCCCGCCCGCTCGACGTCGACCTGCTGCTGCTCGGCGACCTCGAATACGAGAGCGACCGCCTCACCCTGCCGCACCCCGAGGTGACCAGCCGCCGGTTCGTCCTCGTCCCTCTGCTCGAGCTCGACCCCGACCTCGCTCTCCCCGACGGGACCAAGCTGAGCGCCGCCCTCGCGGCGCTCGGCGACGGCGAACGCGTCGAGCCCGCCGGCTCGATCTAGGCCGAGGTCGCCGCGCCGGCCAGCGGGTCGAGCCAGGCGGCGGGGAAGACCGGCGGGGTGTGGCCGGGGTAGTGCGGGACGATTCGCTGCGCGAGGGCGCCGGCGGGGCGGTCCTCGATCGCCGGGCGCAGGTCGGCCATCGTCATCGCCAGGCCGACGCTGGTGGCGATCTGGAAGTCGGCGGCGTTCGGCTGCTCGCCGCCGATCGTGCCGGCGGCGATGAAGGCGTCGACCCGGTCGAGCAGGCCGGGGAGGGCGGCGATCGCGGCCTGGGCGTTGGCGTCGGTCGCTTCGTTGAAGCGGGCCGAGAGGGCGACGATCGGCGCCGCGGTCTTCATCGCCAGGCCGATCGGAAGGCCGATGTGGGCGCCCTCCGAGTAGCTCCGCAGCGGCTCCTTGTCGTGCCTGATGCCCCACCAGAGCAGCTGCCGGACCGGGTGCTGGAGCTGCTCGTCGCCGAACCGCTCGGCCTCCTCGACCGCGGCGCGGCGCTCGGGGTCGGCGGGGAAGAGGGGCGGCTCGGGGACGCGGCGGTCGAGCTCGCGGGCGATCGGGCGCGAGCCCTGGACGCGGATGCCGTCGATCCGCAGGGCCGGCACGGTCACGTCCGGGAAGCCGGCGGCGCGCAGGACGCCCTTCGAGATCACCGGCAGCAGGTCGGTCCGCTTGTAGGGGATGCCCTTGTGGTCGAGCATCAGCGACGCGGTGATGCTCGGGTGCGAGGCGGGGATCACGAAGAGCCGGGCGTCCATGACACGATCCTATGCAGAGGTCGCGCCGAAGGCAATGACGAGTTCCCGAAGCCGAGCAGGGATAATCCGCCGATGCTGCTCGCGGTCGACATCGGCAACACCCAGACCCACCTCGGCGCCTTCCAGGACGAGGAGCTGGTCGAGCACTGGCGGATGCAGACCCGCTCGGGGATGACCGGCGACGAGCTGGGGGAGCGGATCGCCGGCTTCTTCGGGCTCAGCGAGATGGCGCTCGCCGACATCGAGGCGGTGGTCGTCTCCTCGGTGGTGCCGCCGCTCGGCTCGCAGTACGAACAGATGAGCGATCGCTACCTCGAGGCCGAGTGCCTGACGATCGGCCCCGGGATGAAGACGGGGATGCCGATCCGGATCGAAAACCCGCTCGAGGTCGGCGCCGACCGGCTCGTCAACGCGATCGCCGCCTACGAGCGCTTCGGCGCCGCCTGTGTCGTCGTCGACTTCGGCACCGGGATCAACATCGACGCGGTCTCGGCCGAGGGCGAATACCTGGGCGGCGCGATCGGCCCCGGCCTCGAGATCTCGCTGACCGCGCTGATCGACCGGGCCGCCCGCATCTCCCGGCTCGAACTCGACGAGCCGAGCGCCGCGATCGGCCGCTCCAGCCGCGCCGCGATCCAGTCCGGCTTCATCTTCGGCTTCGCCGGGATGATCGACGGGATCGTGCGGCGGATCGAAAAGGAACTGCCGGGCCCGCAGCTGCTCGCCACCGGCGGCCTCGCCCACACGATCGTCCCCTTCACCGAGACGATCGACGAGGTCGACGACCTCCTCACCCTGACCGGGCTGCGGCTGATCCATGAGCGCAACGCGGCCTGAGCTGACCGACCCGTTCGAGATCGGCGGCGTCCGCATCGCCAACCGGGTGCTGCTGGCGCCGCTGGCCGGGATCGGCAACTGGTTCGTGCGGCTGCAGGCGAAACGGCACGGCGCCGGCCTGGCGGTCTCGGAGATGGTCTCGAGCTTCGCCCTCCACTACCGCAACGAGCGGACCCTGCGCGACCTGCTGCGGATCCACCCCGACGAGCATCCGGTCTCGCTGCAGCTGTTCGGGCACGACCCCGAGGTGATGCGCTCCGGCGCCGCGATCGCCGCCGAGGCGGGCGCCGACCTGATCGACATCAACATGGGCTGCCCGGTGCCGAAGGTGCGCAAGACCGGCGCCGGCGCGCAGCTGCTGAAGGATCCGGAGCTGGCGCTGGCCCTGGCCCGCGCCGCCGGCGAGGGCAGCGGCCTGCCGGTGACCGTGAAGCTGCGCTCCGGGGTCGAGGCGGGGGACACCTCCGGCTACGACCTCGCCGTGCGGCTGGCCGAGGAGGCGGGGGTCGCGGCGCTCGGCTTCCACCCGCGGCCGGCGACCAAGGGCCACAAGGGTCGACCTGATTACGAGTTGACGCGGCGGCTGGTGGAGCGGGTCGAGGTGCCGGTGATCGTCTCCGGCGGCCTCGCCGACGCGAGCGCCGCCCGCCGCGCCTACGAGGAGTCGGCCGCGGCCGCGGTGATGATCGCCCGCGGCTCGTTCGGCAACCCCTGGGTCTTCGAGGAACTGACCGGCCGCCGCACCGCGCCGCCCTCGCGGGAGGTCGTCGCCGCCGAGCTGCTGTGGGTGATCGACCGCGCCGAGGAGCACCTCGGCGAGGAGCGCGCCGCCCGCTACCTGCGCAAGTTCTACCCCTGGTACACGGGCCGCCTGGAGGCGCCGCCGGCGCTCGTCGACGAGCTGCAGCGGAGCGCCGACCTGCCGCGGGCGCGGCAGATCGTCGCCTCCCTGGCGCGGCCGCTGGTGGCCGCCTGAGCCGCCTCGCAGAGCCCTTTCCGGGTCCCCGGCTAGACCCGTCCAGCCGACCATCCGCCCTCGCTATAATCCCGCGCTCTTTGGCCCGGGTGTGGCGCCCTTTCCAGCCGCACCGGGCGTTTTTTTCGGTCGGGGAGCCGAATCGGTTCGTCTCCCTCAAATCACAAAGCGAGGTAGCACGGTGAGTCGTCAGGCGGTCATCACCCCCGAGGGCTTGGAGAAGCTGAAAGAGGAAATCGAGTTCCTCTCGACGGAGAAACGGCGCGAGGTCGCGGAGCGGATCAAGATCGCGCGCGAATTCGGCGACATCTCGGAGAACGCCGAATACGACGACGCCAAGAACGAACAGGCGCTGCTCGAGGCGCGGATCGCCCAGCTCGAGGAGCGGTTGCGGCGCGCCACCGTGATCGACGAGAAGGCGCTCGGCACCGACGAGGTCAGCTTCGGCTCGATCGTCCACGTCAAAGATCAGAAAACCGGCGACTCGCAGAAATTCCAGATCGTCGGCTCGACCGAGGCCAACCCGCTCGAGCACAAGCTCTCCAACGAGTCGCCGATCGGCAAAGCTCTGGTCGGCAAGAAGCGCAACGACATCGTCACCGTCGAGCCGCCGCGCGGGCCGAAGAAAAAACTCAAAATCACGAAGATCGAGACGGCTTGAGCCTCGCTAGGCTCGCGCCTCGATGAGCGAGCCGACCGAGCAGCCGCAACCCTCCGACGTCCTCGCCGACCGGCGGGCGAAGCTGGAACGGATCCGCGACGCGGGGATCGAGCCGTTCCCGCACGAGTTCTCCGGCCGCGAGGACATCGCCGAGGTGCGGGCCGCCCACGAGGGGCTGGCGCCGGGGATCGAAACCGAGTCGCGGCATCGGGTCGCCGGCCGCATCGTCGGCCGCCGCGGCCACGGCAAGAGCGCCTTCCTCGACCTCCGCGACGGCAGCGGCCAGATCCAGCTGCATGCCCGCGAGGACCTGCTCGGCCCCGAGCCCTTCGCGCTGCTGGTCGACCTCGACCTCGGCGACGTGATCGGCGCCGAGGGTACGGCGATGGCGACCCGGCGCGGCGGCGAGCTGTCGCTGGCGCTCGACCGCTGGCGCCTCCTGGCGAAGAGCCTGCGGCCGCCGCCCGACAAGTTCCACGGCCTCGAGGACACCGAGACCCGCTTCCGCCGCCGCGAGCTCGACCTGATCGCCAACGAGGAGAGCCGGCGGCTGTTCGCGACCCGGGCGCGGACGATCACCGAGATCCGCCGCTGGTTCGACGAGCACGGCTTCGTCGAGGTCGAGACGCCGGTCCTGCAGCCGCTCTACGGCGGCGCCCTGGCGCGGCCGTTCACGACCCACCACAACGCGCTCGACCGCGACCTCTACCTGCGGATCGCGACCGAGCTGTACCTGAAGCGGCTGGTGGTCGGCGGGATCGATCGCGTCTACGAGCTCGGCAAGGACTTCCGCAACGAGGGCGTCTCCCACAAGCACAACCCCGAGTTCACGATGCTCGAGTGGTACGAGGCCTACGCCGACTACGAGAAGACGGCGCACGACCTCGAGCTGCTGGTCTCCGAGACCCTCGAGCGGGTGCTGGGGACGACCGTGGTCGAGCGCGACGGGGTCGAGATCGACTTCAAGCCGCCCTGGCGGCGGCTGACCCTGCGCGAGGCGATCCTCGAGCGCTCCGGCATCGACGTCGCCGAGCACCCCGACCGCGAGGCGCTGGCGCGGGCGATCGGCGGCGAGGTCGACCCGAGCGAGGGCTGGGGGAAGCTGGTCGACGGCCTGCTCTCCCGCGACGTCGAGCCGGCCCTGGTGCAGCCGACCTTCCTCCTCGACTACCCGACCGAGCTCTCGCCGTTCGCCAAGGCGCACCGCTCGGAGCCGGGCCTGGTCGAGCGCTGGGAGGCGTTCGTCGGCGGCGTCGAGATCGCCAACTCGTTCAGCGAGCTGAACGACCCCGACGAGCAGCGGCGGCGGTTCGAGCAGCAGGCGGCCGAGCAGCGGCGCGGCGACGAAGAGGCGCAGCCCTACGACGAGGCGTTCGTCGAGGCGCTCGAACAGGGCATGCCGCCGACCGGCGGCGTCGGCCTCGGCATCGACCGGCTGGTGATGATCATGACCGGCGCGCAGTCGCTGCGCGAGGTGCTGCTGTTCCCCGCGATGCGGACCTAGCGGCCCGGCTACCTCCGCCCCTGAAGCATTGACGCTGCCATAGCCACGTCAATGCTTCATTCGTCGCAGGTGCTGCTGGGCTTCGCGTAGCTCGCCGGCCAGCTGCTCGAGGTAGGTGTCGAGGTCCTTGCTCGAGAGGCCGGGGGCTTCGGACTCGAGCTCGGATTCGGCGACCGGACCGCTGCGGCCGCCGACGACCGCGATCCGGTCGCTGCGCTTGCTGCCGTCGCCGTGGATGACGAGCGAGCCTTCGCTGCCGCCCGGCAGCGGCCCGGTCATCGCCCGGTCGGGCTTGAACGGCAGCTTCGCGTCGGCGTGGGTGGCGGCGAAGCGGAGCGGTTCCTCGATCGTCAGCCGACGCGACTTCGCGTAGCCGCGGAAGAACGCCTCGGCGGCCCACTTCTGGCCGCCGCCCTTGATCGCGCTGCGGAAGAGGAAGTAGAAGACGACCAGGAAGAGCGCCGCCTCGATCGCCGCCAGCAGCGCGTAGGCGCCGTCGAGGGCGAGGATGATCGGGATCGCCGCGCCCGGCACGTTGAGGACCAGCGTCAGCAACGCCGCCTTCCAGGCGGCCCGGAAGATCAGTTCCGGCGAGCGGGCGATGTAGCCGCGGAACTCCTTGGTCGCGCCGCCGAGGTTGCGGGGCGCCTCGACGTCGACTCGGGACAGCGCCCTCTCCATCCGCGGGTCGCTGGCCTCTGGGTCCTGCGCCGCGTAGGTCTCGGCGCCGCCGGTGTCGACCGCCTCCTGGCTCTGGTCGCGGATCACGTCGGCGAGGTGGGCGGCGTCTTCGCAGAGCGCCTTCAGGTCGGTCTGCGAGTTGAGGTAGTCGCTGCGGCCGGCGACCAGGGTGCCGTCGGCGAGCTCGAAGCCGAAGTCGTCGGGGCTGCGGGCGAGCCAGTCGAGCAGCGCCGGCGAGAACAGCTGCGCCTGCCAGTTCTCGTTGGACGAGGTGGCTGGCGCCGCGCGAGAAGCCGAGGTAGGGGACGAAGCCGATGCTGACCGGGAGGCCGGTGACGACCAAGGTCAGGCGGCGGGTCTCGGTGTGCGTGTGGTCGTCGGCGTCGGTGACCGTGTAGGTGTAGGTGAAGTGGGCGACGGTGCCCTCGATCCCGCCCGGCAGCGTCCCGGTCGCCGCGCCCTCGACCCTGGCGCCGTCCCTCTTCAGGGTGATTCCCGCGGCCGGCAGCCGGGCGTCCTTCGCGTAGTCGAGGCCGTTCGCCGCCGCGAAGCCCGACAGCGTGTTGTCTGCACCGGCCTCCCCCACGGGGCGATCCTAATCCCGCAAGAAGGGGCCCGGCGGGCGCGTTTGTCAAATTAGAGGTTCCGGCTACCCTAGAAAGCCCGCTCTTACCGAGCAACCGGCGGCAGAAGCCGGACTGACAGGCTCGGTAGAGTTAAGGGACAGATAGGCACCTTCCGATACCGATCGGGTGCCAGCAGGCAGCGACTCGGGCCATCCGGGTTTCGATCAAGAAGAGGTTTCATTTGTTCGAGCGGTTCACTGAGAGAGCCCGTCAGGTAGTCGTCCTAGCCCAAGAGGAGGCGCGGACGCTCAAGCACAACTACATCGGGACCGAGCACATCCTGCTCGGCCTGCTCCGCGAGGAGGAGGGCCTGGCTGCCCGCGTCCTCGAGTCCCTCGACATCACGGTCGAACGTGTGCGCTCCCAGGTCGTGCGCATCGTCGGCTCCGGCGAGGAGGTCACCTCCGGCCAGATTCCGTTCACGCCGCGCGCCAAGAAGGTGCTCGAGCTGGCGCTGCGCGAGGCGCTCTCGCTCGGCCACAACTACATCGGCACCGAGCACATCCTGCTCGGGCTGGTCCGCGAGAACGAGGGCGTCGCCGCCCGCATCCTGCTCGACTTCGACGCCGACTCCGACAAGATCCGCAACGAGGTGATCCGGATGCTGTCCGGACCCGGTGGCCGCCGCCAGGGCAGCGGTGCCGGCGCCGGCTCGGGCGAGGGCAAAAAGTCTTCGAAACTGCTCGACCAGTTCGGCCGCAACCTGACCCGCCTCGCCGAGGAGGGCAAGCTCGACCCGGTGATCGGCCGCGAGACCGAGATCGAGCGGATCATGCAGATCCTCTCCCGCCGCACCAAGAACAACCCGGTGCTGCTGGGCGAGCCCGGCGTCGGCAAGACCGCCGTGGTCGAGGGCCTGGCCGCCCGCATCAACAAGGGCGAGGTCCCGGAGCTGCTGAAGAACAAACAGATCTACACGCTCGACCTGGCCGCTCTGGTCGCCGGCTCCAAGTACCGCGGCGAGTTCGAGGAGCGCCTCAAGAAGGTGATGAAGGAGATCACCCAGCGCGGCGACATCATCCTCTTCATCGACGAGCTCCACAACCTGGTCGGCGCCGGCGCCGCCGAGGGGGCGATCGACGCCGCCTCGATCCTCAAGCCGGCCCTGGCCCGCGGCGAGCTGCAGACGATCGGCGCGACGACGCTCGACGAGTACCGCAAGTACCTCGAGCGCGACTCGGCGCTGGAGCGCCGCTTCGCCCAGATCAAAGTCGACCAGCCCTCGCCCGAGGACACGGTCCGCATCCTCGAGGGCCTGCGCGAGCGCTACGAACAGCACCACCGGGTGACGATCCGCGACGACGCCCTCGAAGCCGCCGCGGAGCTCGCCGACCGCTACATCTCCGACCGCTTCCTGCCCGACAAGGCGATCGACCTGATCGACGAGGCGGGCTCGCGGATGCGCATCAAGTCGATGTCGACGCCGCCGGTCTACCGCGACCTCGAGGAGGAAATCGAGACGACGCGGCGCGAGAAGGAGTCCGCGATCGAGGCCCAGGAGTTCGAAAAAGCCGCCAACCTGCGCGACACCGAGCGCCAGCTGACGACCCGCAAGCGCCAGCTCGAAGATGAGTGGGCCGAGGGCGAGAACGGCGAACGGCCGGAAGTGGGCGAGGAGGAGATCGCCGACATCGTCTCGATGTGGACCGGCATCCCCGTCTTCAAACTGACCGAGGCCGAGACCAAGAAGCTGATCCGGATGGAGGAGGAACTCCACAAGCGGGTGATCGGCCAGGAGGTCGCGATCACCGCCGTCTCCAAGGCGATCCGCCGCTCGCGCGCCGGGATCAAGGACCCGAAACGGCCGGCCGGCTCGTTCATCTTCCTCGGCCCCTCCGGGGTCGGCAAGACCGAGCTCGCCCGCACGCTCGCCGACTTCCTCTTCGGCGACGAGGAGGCGATGGTCCGGATCGACATGTCCGAGTACATGGAGAAGCACGCGGTCAGCCGCCTGGTCGGCTCGCCGCCCGGCTACATCGGCTACGACGAGGGCGGTCAGCTGACCGAGGCCGTGCGCCGCAAGCCCTACTCGGTGCTGCTCCTGGACGAGATCGAGAAGGCCCACCCCGATGTCTTCAACATCCTCCTGCAGATCCTCGAGGACGGGCGCCTCACCGACGCCCAGGGCCGCACGGTCGACTTCCGCAACGCGATCGTGATCATGACCTCGAACATCGGCGCCTCGGAGATCTCGAAGAACACCTCGATCGGGTTCACGGTCTCCGACGAGACCGGCATGTCCTACGACGACATGAAGAACCGGATCATGGGCGACCTGAAAAAAGTCTTCCGGCCGGAGTTCCTGAACCGGATCGACGAGATCATCGTCTTCCACAAGCTGGCGAAGGAGGAGGTCAAGGTGATCATCGACCTGATGATCAACCGGGTCCGCGTCCAGGTCGCCGAGCACGAACTGCAGCTCGAGCTGACCGACGCGGCCAAGGACCTGCTCGTCGAGAAGGGCTGGGACCCGTCGATGGGCGCCCGCCCGTTGCGCCGGGCGATCCAGCGCTACATCGAGGACCCGCTCGCCGACGAAGTCCTGCGGTCGGGCCCGATGACCCCTGGCTCGACGGTGATGGTCGACCGCGACGAGAGCGGCGACGAGGAGGACAAACCGCTCAGCCTCGAGATCATCGCGCCGAAGAAACCGCAGCCGAAGAAGAAACAGGAGCCGGAGCCCGAGAAGGTCGGCGTCGGCGCCAAGGGCGGCGACGGCGAGCCCGGCCCCGAGGGACCGGACCCCGTGCCGCACGACGACGCCGGGCACTAGCCCGGCGTCCCGTCGCACCGCGATGAGTCGCGAGCCCGGCCGCGCCGCGATCGGCACCTGGAGCGGCGGCCGCTTTCTGCACTTCGGCGAGGCGATCGAGGAGGACCGGCTGGCGGCCCTGCTGCGACCGGGCGAGGGGATCGACACCGTCCTCACCGCCGACACCTACGGCCAGGGCGAGGCCGATCGGGTCCTGGGGCGGGCGCTCGCCGGCGTCCCCCGCGAGGACTACTGCCTGGTCGGCGCCGTCGGCCACGACTTCTACGAGGGCGAGCGCAACGGGCCGAAAGGCTTCCCGCGCTTCACCGACCCGTCGCTGCGCAAGGCCGACGACTACGCGTCCTACCTGCGGATGGCGGCCGAGGCGAGCCTCGAGCGGATCGGCGCCTCCCAGCTCGACCTGCTGCTGCTCCACAACCCCGACCGGGTCGGCTACTCGAGCGAGGCGGTCTGGGACGGGATGGCGGCGCTCCGCGAGGCCGGGCTGGCGAGCCGGATCGGCGTCGCGCCGGGCCCCGCCAACGGCTTCACCCTCGACCTGATCTCCTGCCTGGAGCGCTTCGGCGACCGCATCGACTGGGCGATGATCATCCTCAACCCGCTCGAGCCCTGGCCGGGCGAGCTGGTCCTCGACGCCGCCAGCCGGCACCACGTTCAGGTGATCACCCGGGTCGTCGACTACGGCGGCCTGTTCTGGGGCGACCTGTGCCCCGGGGCCGAGCTGGAGCGCTCCGACCACCGCTCGTTCCGTCCCGCCGGCTGGCTCGAGGCGGGCTGGGAGCGGCTCGAGCGGATGCGTCCCTTCGCCGCGGCCGCCGACCTCACGCTGATGGGCCTCGCCTGCCAGTGGAACCTCGCCCACCCCGCGGTCGCCTGCTGCGCCCCGACCCTGATCCAGGAGGTCGGCCCGGAGGCGCGGCCGATCGAGGAGAAGCGGGCCGAGCTGGCGGCGGTGCCGGCCGAGCCGCGGCTCGGCGAGGCCGAGATCGACGAGATCCGGGCGATCGGCGACAACACCGGCTGCATGGCATTGAAGGGGGCGAATCCGGGGCACGAGGGTGACGAGATGCCGGATCGGTGGGGGCTGGGGCCGGAGCTGGTCGAGGTGGCTGGGCGATGGGGGATCGATCCGGGTCGGGACTTGGTGGGGAGCGCGAGCTAGGGATTGTGGGGTTGGGCGGGGGCGGGTTGGGCGACGCCCCGCCCTCACGAAACCGGGGAATGGCCCACCCCCCTTTGTTTATTGCTTACGAGGGACGGGGGCTGGTTGGCCGGAGGAGCTGCCGTTTTGGCGAGCGCTCGAAGCGTGGAGCCTGGCGGCGAGAAGCCGGTGCGCCGCAGCGGCTCATGTACCAGAAGCAAAAGAGAGAGGGGTGGCCCGAGTCCTGGGGCCTTCGCCCTTGGGGCGAGCGTCGGTAGGACCCCCGAACGTTTTGCGGCTGAGGAGAACGGCGATTCGGGCGACAGCTTGCTTGCTCCGATCGACGACAGGCCGAGAGAGGGGGTCCTACCGGCGCTCGCCCCGCCGCCAACCCCTGATCCCCAGCTAGGCAAGAAGTCCTCCGCCCCCCATAGTCTCCCGCCCGTGCGCGGCAAATGGTGGACCCTCGTCGGAGCCTGCTTCGGCCTCTTCATCCTGATGCTGGACTCGACCGTCGTCGCCCTGGCGCTGCCGAGCATCCGCGGCGACGTCGACGCCACCCCGGAGCAGCTGCAGTGGGTGATGAACGTCTACCTGCTGACGATCGCCGTCCTGGTCGTCACCGCCGGCCGGCTCGGCGACATGTTCGGCCGCAAGCGCTTCTTCCTGATCGGCCTGGTCGCGTTCGGGCTCGGCTCGGTCGTCTCCGGCGCCGCCGGCGACGCCAACGTCCTGATCCTCGGCCGCGTCCTGCAGGGGGCCGGTGCGGCGCCCTGCTTGGCGCTCTCGCTGGCGCTGGTCTGCAACGTCTTCCCGCCGGCCGAGCGGCCGCGGGCGCTCGGGATCTGGGCCGCGGTCTCGGCGGTCGCGCTGGCGATCGGGCCGCTGGTCGGCGGCCTGCTGATCGAAGTCGACTGGCGGGTGATCTTCTGGATCAACCTGCCGGTCGCGGCGCTCGGCGTCTTCATCACCGCCCGCGCCGCGCCCGAGTCGACCGACCCGGGGGCCGGCGAGAAGGTCGACTGGGCGGGGCTGGCGGCGCTCAGCCTCGGCCTCACCGCGGTCGTCCTGGCGCTGGTCCAGTCGCAGGCCTGGAACGGCGGCGCGGTCGCCGCCCTGGCCGCGATCGGGATCGCGTCGCTGGCGATCTTCTGGGTGGTCGAGCACCGGGTCCACGACCCGATCGTCGAATTCGCCCTGTTCCGCAACGGGCCCTACTTCGGCGCCAGCGCCGCCGCCTTCGCCCTGGTCGGCGCCTTCTGGGCGGTGATGTTCTTCCAGCCCCAGTACCTGCAGGACGTGCGCGGCTACTCGCCCGTCGCCTGCGGCCTGCTGGTGCTGCCGATCACCGCGCCGATGGTCGTCTTCTCCCCCTTCTCGGGGCGGCTGATCGGCGCCTTCGGCGCCCGCCGGCTGATGAGCGCCGGGATGGCCTGCGGCACGCTCGGGCTGCTGGTCCTCACCCAGATCGACGCCGGCACCTCCTACGCGCTGATCCTGGTCGGCTACCTGCTGTTCGGGGTCGCGCTCGGCCTCGTCTACGCGCCGATGTCGACCGCGGCGATGGCAGCGATGCCGGAGGAGAAGGTCGGGATCGCCGCCGGCGTGCTGGCGATGGACCGGGTCCTGGCCGGCGCCGTCGCCCTCGCCGGCAGCGGCGCGATCTTCCACGCCCTGCTCGACTCGCACGGCTTCGCCGACGCCGTCGCCGGCTCGACCTGGCTGATGGTGGCGCTGGCCGCCGTCGGCACCGTCCTCACCTGGCTCTTCGTCCGTGACCCGCAGCCGCCCGGGCCGGACCCGGCGGTCGCCGGTAGCCCCCATCCGGACCAGCTCCACCACCACGCCCACCACCGCCGCTTCCACCTCTGAGCCCCGTCGCGCCCGGGTGAGGTTGCCTTTCTCCGCATATAACGCGGCAAACGGCAACCTCGTTGGGTACCGGCTGGTCTCGCCGCCGCGGCGCCCTTGACAAATCGATTCCCGACCTGTCCACTCGGACATCGCCCAAACCGCATTCCAGAGCGCTTTCTGCCACAATTAGTGGCGATGTCATCTATGTCCGAGGGTGAGCTCCATGAGCTTTCCGAACGTCAAGATCCTCGGCTACTGAGAGCACTGGACGTCGTCGCCCCCGGCGGAGCGCTGCGCGAGGGAATCGACAGCATCGTCCACGCGCGGACCGGTGGCCTCCTGGTCGTCAGCGACCTGGACGAGATCTCGCACATGCTCTCCGGCGGGCTGCGGCTCGACGTCGACTACACGCCGGCGATGCTCTACCAGGTGGCGAAGATGGACGGCGCGATCGTCCTCAACGCCGAGGCGACGAAGATCGCCTGGGCCAACGTCCAGCTGATGCCGGACCCGACGATCCTCTCCTCGGAGACCGGCACCCGGCACCGCACCGCCGAGCGCGTCTCCAAGCAGACCGACGCGCTGGTGATCGCGATCTCCCAGCGCCGCGACGTCGTCTCCCTCTACGTCGAGGGGACGAAGTACAAGCTGCAGGACATCCCGGCGGTGCTGGCCAAGGCCAACCAGGGCCTGGCGACGCTGGAGAAGTACCGCGAGCGGCTCGACCAGGTCTCCGGCCGCCTCACCCAGCTCGAGTTCGAGGGCCGCACGGTCCTCCACGACGCGCTCTCGGTGCTGCAGCGCTCGGAGCTGGTGACGCGGATGGCGGTCGAGGTCGAGCGCTACATCGTCGAGCTCGGCACCGAGGGCCGGCTGATCGAGATGCAGCTGGAGGAGACGATGGTCGGCGTCGCCGGCGACAAGGCGGCGCTGGTCCGCGACTACAGCGTCGAAGACTCCGAGCAGAGCCTCGCCGCGGTGCTGCAGGCGCTGAGCCGGCTGCCGCACGAGGACGTGCTCGACTTCGGGCGCCTCGCGGAGCTGCTCGGCTACGACCGCAAGCTGAACACGCTCGACTTCCCGGTCGCCCCGCGCGGCTACCGCGTGCTCGGCCACGTGCCGCGCATCCCCAAGCTTGTCGTCCAGAAGATCACCCACGAGCTGGGCGGGTTGGAGGAGGTCCTGGCGGCCTCCGACGCCGAACTCGCCGCCGTCGACGGAGTCGGCCCGCTGCGGGCCAAGGACATCCGCGAGGGCCTGCGCCGGCTCCAGGAGGTCGATTTGCCCGATCGTTACTTGCACAGCTGACGGCCTCACGGTCGTCCGGATTGAAAGGAGTCACGCCATCCCAGAGCTAGACGAGGCCACCGTTGAAGAGGTCTTCGAGGAGGACGTTGTCTACGTCTGCGACTTCGAGATCGGGGACAAGGTCGTCTACCCCCATCACGGTGCCGGACTGGTCATGACGAAGGAAACCCGTGAGCTGATGGGGGCCGAGCGTGAGTACCTCACGATCAAGATCCTCCACAACGAACTCACGGTGATGGTCCCGACCGAAAACGCCGGCAAAGCGGGCCTGCGACGGATCATCGACGAGGAAGAAATCAAGAAGGTCACAGACGTCCTCACCGACGACGTCTCGGAGATGCCGAAGAACTGGAACCGGCGCTTCAAGTACAACCGCGAGAAGATCAAGACCGGCGACGTCTTCGAGCTCGCCGAGGTGGTCCGCAACCTCGCGATCCGCGAGATGGAAAAGGGCCTCTCGACCGGTGAGAAGCAGATGTACACGCGGGCGAAGAAGATCCTCGCCTCGGAGTTCATGTACGCGCTCGACAAGGACGAGGACGGCGCGGAGGAATACCTCGACGGCCTCCTGGAGGAGCGCTTCGCCACCACCGCGTAGCTCCATTGCAGTAACCGCCGTCATCGCGGCCGCCGGCTCGGGGGAGCGCCTCGGAGCCGGCGGCCCGAAGGCATTCGTGGCGCTCGCGGGGCGGCCGATGATCGAGTGGTCGCTGGCGGCGTTCGGCGGCTGCGATTGCGTCGAGGCGGTCGTCGTTGCGGCGCCGCCCGGGCAGGAGTGCGACTTCGGCGCGCTCGGCGCCGGCGTCCGCGTCGTCGACGGCGGCGCCACGCGGGCCGAGTCGGTGGCGAACGGGCTCGCCGTTGTCGCGACCGAGGCGGTCGCGATCCACGACGCGGCGCGACCGCTGGTCACCGTCGGCCTGGTCGAGGACCTGGTCGGGGCGCTCGAGGGCGACCCCGATGCCGCGGCGGTGATCCCAGCCGCGCCGGTGACCGACACCGTCAAGCGGTCGGCGGTCGCCGACCGGACGAGACGTGCATCCACCGCCGAGAGGAGGGTCGATGCACGACTCGTGGTCACGGCAACCGAGGATCGCACCACCCTGTGGGCGGCGCAGACGCCGCAGCTCTTCCGCACCGAGGCGCTGCGCGCGGCGCTGGCGGTCGACGCGGCGACCCGCGACGCCGCCACCGACGAGGCGATGCTGATCGAGAGGGCCGGCGGGACGGTGCTGATCCACCCGAGCGGGCCGGAGAACCTGAAGGTGACCACGCCGCACGACCTGCGCCTCGCCGAGTTCCTGCTCGGCGCCGACTGAGCTGCTCGGCGGCCAGCTGTTCCTTATCCCGGCATAGTCTGGAAAAGGAACAGCCCGGCGGGTCAGTCGCTGCGCATCAGGACCCAGACCAGGGTCGCCGCAAAGCAGAGCTGGCCGACCCCGAAGGCGGTGCCGAGGTTTTTCGCCCCGAGCAGCAGCGCGATCGCCGCTCCCCCGAGGAACCCCAGCGCGAGGATCAGCAGCTGACGGCCCATGCGCCGCGGAGTCTAAGCTCGGGCCCATGCTGACCGACTACCACCTCCACCTGCGCCCGGACGAGGAGACCACATCGTTCGCCCGCTACTTCACCGAGGAGAACGTCGAGCGCTACCTCGCCGCCGCCCGCGAGCGCGGGATCGAGGAGCTCGGCGTCTCCGAGCACGTCTACCGCTTCAGCGCCGCCCTCGACCTCTGGACCCACCCGCTGTGGACCGAAAACGCGGTCGACGACATCGACGAGTACTGCGAGTTCGTCCGCTCGACCCCGCTGCGGCTGGGGATCGAGTGCGACTACGTGCCGGGCGCCGAGGAGCGCACCGCGGCGCTGCTCGGCGCACGCGACTTCGACTACGTGGTCGGCTCGGTCCACTTCGTCGGCGACGGCGACGCCGCCGTCGACCACGAGGGCTTCGACGTCTGGAGCGAGGCGGCCAGCGCCGACGAGGTCTGGCGCCGCTACTTCGAGGCGTTCGGCGAGTGCGCCCGCTCCGGCCTCTTCGACATCCTCGCCCACCCCGATCTGGTCAAGGTCTGGGGCCGCGGCCGGCCGCTGCCGGGGATGGACCTGCGCCGCTACTACGAGCCGGCGGTGGAGGCGATCCTCGCCGGCGGCGCGGCCGTCGAGCTTTCGACCGCCGGCCTGCGCAAGCCGGTCGGCGAGCTCTACCCGGCGCGCGAGCTGGCGGCGCTCTGCGTCGAGGCCGGCGTCCCCTTCGCGCTCTCCTCCGACGCCCACCTGCCCGAGCAGGTCGGCTACCGCTACGACGAGGCGGTGGCGTTCCTCGAGTCGCTCGGGGTGGGCGAGATCTGCGTCTTCGAGGGGCGGCAGCGGCGGCTGGTGCCGCTCGGCGCCGGCGTCCCGTCCTCGCGGGCGTGAGCGGACGATGATCGGGATCGGCTACGACAGCCACCGCTTCGCCGCCGGCCGGCCGCTCGTCCTCGGCGGGGTCGAGGTCCCGCACGTGCAGGGGCTCGAGGGCCACTCCGACGCCGACGTCCTCACCCACGCGGTGATCGACGCGCTGCTCGGCGCCGCCGGCAACGGCGGCGACATCGGCACGATGTTCCCCGACGACGACCCGAACTGGGAGGGGGCCGACTCGATCGACATGCTGCGGACGGTGGTCGGCACCGTCGCCGGCCCGATCGTCAACGTCGACGCGACCGTGATCTGCGAGCAGCCGCGGCTCGGCGACTTCAAGGCGGAGATGGAGCGGGTGCTCGGCGAGGCGACCTCGGCCCGGGTCAGCGTCAAGGCGACCAGCAACGAGGGGATGGGCTGGATCGGCCGCGGCGAGGGGATCGCCTGCATCGCGGTCGCCCAGGTCGAGGACGAATAGCGCTCCCCGCGATGATCGATCCGGGCCCGAACGAATAACCTTCCGTTCCGATGGCGAAGGCGGGCGCCAACCTGGAGGACGTGCGCGGGTCGATCTCCGACGCGCTGTTCGAGCTGAGGACGCTGCACGAGGCGGGCGTCGTCGGACCGATGCGCCCGGACAAGGCGCTGCGGCTCGGCCGTGCCTTCGTGCGCTGGGGCGCCTCGCCGGCGACCGGCGTCACCGCCGCCGCGATCCACCACCCGCACGAGATCGCGATCCTCGACGAACGCGGCGCGCTCAGCTGGGAGCGGCTGCAGAAGCGCTCGAACGCGCTCGCCGACAGCTTCAAGCGGCTCGGGATCGGCCCCGGCGACGGGGTCGGGATCATGTGCCGCAACCACCGCGGCTTCATCGAGGCGACGCTCGCCGCCGCCAAGCTCGGCGCCAGCGCTCTCTACCTGAACACGATGTTCGCCGGGCCGCAGCTGGCCGAGGTGATGGTCCGCGAGGGTCCGAAGGCGCTGGTCTACGACGAGGAGTTCGCGGAGCTCCTGAGCGGCGTCCCCGGCGACGTGACGCGGGTCGTCGGCTGGGTCGACGGCGACGCCGGCGGTGAGCTGACGCTCGAGGGGCTGATCGCCGCCGGCAGCGAGGCCGAGCACAGCCCGCCGCCCGACAAACCGCGCTTCATCATCCTCACCTCCGGCACCACCGGCGCGCCCAAGGGGGCCCAGCGCTCGAGCCCCGACGGCCTCTTCACGCTCGCCTCGCTGTTCGACAGGATCCCCTACCGGCGCGGGATGACGGTGATGATCGCGGCGCCGCTCTTCCACTCCTGGGGCTTCCTCCACTTCGTCGTCAGCCTGCCGACCTCGGGGACGATGGTGCTGCGGCGCCGCTTCGACCCGGAGGAGACGCTGCGGGCGGTCGAGCGCAACCGCGCCGACGTGCTCGCCGTGGTGCCGGTGATGGCGCAGCGGATCCTCGCCCTGCCGGAGGAGACGCTGGCCCGCTACTCGCTGCCGACGCTGCGGATCGCGGCGATCTCCGGCTCGGCGCTGCCGGGCGAGCTGGCGACCCAGTGGATGGACCGCTTCGGCGACAACATCTACAACCTCTACGGCTCGACCGAGGTCTCCTTCGCGACGATCGCGACGCCGGAGGACCTGCGCGCTGCCCCGGGCACCGCGGGGAGGCCGCCGCGCGGCACGGTGGTGCGGCTGTTCGACGGCGACGGCGTCGAGGTGGCGCCGGGCGAGGTGGGGCGGATCTTCGTCGGCAGCGAAATGGCCTTCGAGGGCTACACCGGCGGCGAGGGCAAGCAGGCGATCGAGGGGCTGCTCTCCTCCGGCGACGTCGGCCACTTCGACGAGGCCGGGCGCCTCTTCATCGACGGCCGCGACGACGAGATGATCGTCTCCGGCGGCGAGAACGTCTTCCCGCGCGAGGTCGAGGACCTGCTGGCGGACCTCGACGGGGTCTCCGAGGTGGCGGTGATCGGGGTCGAGGACCCCCACTTCGGGCAGCGGCTGAAGGCCTTCGTGGTGCTCGACCCCGGGGCCGAGGTCGGCGAGGCCGAGCTGATCGGCCACGTCAAAGCGAACCTCGCCGGCTACAAGGCGCCGCGCGAGGTCGAGTTCCTCGACGAGCTGCCGCGCAACGCGACCGGCAAGGTGCTGAAGCGGCAGCTCCGGGATGGCGCGACGGCCGCCGGTGGCAGTAGTGTCTCCGAGGATGAGTGAGCCCCTGCGGCAGCCGACCGATCCGGCCAGGCAGCTGAAAGCTGTCGGCGAGGCCAGGGAGGAGATCCAGGGAGTCGCCAGCCAGGCGCTCGAGTGGGTGAAGGTCTCCGAGCAGCGGGTCGCCGCCGCCGAGGAGCGGGCCGAGAAGGTCTCCGCGGAGCTGAAGGAGCGGGCGCTGGGCACGATGCGCAAGTTCTCGGCGGAGGCGAAGGCCAAGGTCGAAGCCGAACGCGAGGCGCGGCAGTCGGCCGAGGCGAAGCTGGCCGAGGTCGAGGCGAAGGTCGGCGCCGCCGAGAGCGCGCGTGACCGCGCCGAGCAGAGCTTCGAGGCGCAGCAGCGCTCGACAGAAGCGGACCGCGAGCGGCTGATCGCGCAGGTGAGCGAGGCGCGCTCCGATGCCGAAGCGGCGCGAGCCGAGGCGAAGAACGAGGCGCAGCGCGAGATCGTCGAGGCGCGCCGCGAGATCGCCGCCGAGGTCGAGCGGCAGGTCAAGCAGGCGAGCGAGCGGATCGAAGCCGAGGCCGACCGCAAGGTCGGCGCCGCCGAGCAGCGCGCGGTCGACTCCGAGCGCGCCGCCGCCGAGGCGCACGACACTGCGGTGCGGATCGAGACCGAGATCGAGCGGCGGGTGATGGAGGGAACCGCGGACGTCCGCCGCGAAGCCGAGGAGAGCGTGCGGCGGCTGATCGCCCGGGTCGAAGGGGAGGCCGAGGAGGCCGCCCGCGCCCGCGCCGAGGAGCAGCTGCGCGCCGAGTCCGACCGGCTCAGGGTCCAGAACGACCGCCGTCAGGAGCGGGTCCGGGCGGCGACCGAGGACGAAGTCAAGGCGAGCGTCAGCCGCGCCCGCCGCGAGGCGCAGGCGGCGGCCGAGGACCTGACGCCGGACTGGCTGCGGCGCCAGGAGTCGGGCGCGCCGACGGCCGGCTACCGCACCTTCTAGCGCGCAGCGACGGGCGCGCCGGCGCCCGGGCGGCCGCGATTCACGTAACCTCGCCGCGATGCGCGAGGTGCGAATCAGGGACACGCTCCGCGGCGAGCCGCGGGCGATCGAGGCCGATGACGACGGCGTCGTCGGCATCTACGCCTGCGGGCCGACCGTCTACAGCCGCATCCACATCGGCAACGCGCGGCCGTTCGTCGTCTTCTCGCTGCTCGCCCGGTTCCTCGAAGCGGAGGGCTACGCGGCGCGGCTGGTCGTCAACGTCACCGACGTCAACGACAAGATCTACGCCGCGGCGAAGGAGGCCGGTGTCGCCTCGGCCGAGTGGGCGCGCCAGATGACCCGGGCGTACTTCGAGGACACCGATCGGCTCGGGCTGGGGAGGCCTGACGCGGAGCCGCTGGCGACCGAGACGATCGGCGGGATCGTGGCGCTGATCTACGAGCTGGTCGAGGCGGGGCATGCGTACGAGTCCGGCGGAGACGTCTACTTCCGGGTTCGCAGCTTCGACGGCTACGGCAAGCTCTCCAACCGCCGCACCGAGGACATGGACCAGGGGGAGGAGGCGGGGTCGGCGTCGCTGAAGGAGGACCCGCTCGACTTCGCCCTCTGGAAGGCGAACAAGGAGGGCGAGGACACGAGCTGGGACTCGCCCTGGGGCGCGGGGCGGCCGGCCTGGCACATCGAGTGCTCGGTGATGGCCGGGGAGGAGCTGGGCGACAGCTTCGCGGTGCACGGCGGCGGTTCGGACCTGGTCTTCCCCCACCACGAGAACGAGATCGCCCAGTCGGAGTCGGCGGGGCGGTCGTTCGCGCGGCTCTGGATGCACAACGGGATGGTCGAGACCGGCGACGAGAAGATGTCGAAAAGCGAGGGGAACATCTTCCAGCTGAGCGAGGCGCTGGACCGGTACGGGCGCGAGGCGGTGGTGCTGTTCCTGATCTCGGGGCACTACCGGCAGCCGCTGGCCTTCGGGGCGGAGCAGATGGAGCAGTCGGTTGCTCAGGTGGAGCGGCTGCGGAACTTCTTTCGGGCTCATCCGGTGGGGATTCCCGGCGGGACGCCGGGGTCGGACTCGCCGGAGCAACAGGCAGGTGTCTCCGGCGAGTCCGACCCCGGGGAGCGGCGGGAGCTCTTCCTTGGAGCTCTGGCCGATGACTTCAACACGCCCAGGGCTCTGGCGCAGGTGTTTGACCTGGTCGGGGACGCGAACCGGGAAGAGGTGCCCGGGGCGCCGGAGGCGGTGCGGGACATGCTGCGGATCCTCGGGCTCGACTCGATCGCCGAGCCCGAGGAGGGGGCCGACGAGGAGGCGGAGGGGCTGATGCGGGAGCGGGAGGAGGCGCGGGCGGCGAGGGACTTCGCGCGGGCCGACGAGATCCGCGATCGGCTGGCGGAGCTGGGGTGGACGGTGCGGGACTCGGCGGCGGGACCGAGCCTGGTGCCGCTCGCTCCGAAGAGCTGAGCGGGCCGGTGGCCAACCAGATCATCTACGGGCGCAACCCGGTCGCCGAGGCGGAGCGGGGGAGACGGCGCGTGCACAGGGTGTGGCGGGCGCCGGAGACGTCGGCGGAGGAGCTCGAGCGGCTCTGCGGGTCGCCGGACCACCAGGGCGTGGTGGCAGAGGTCGATCCGTATCCCTACGGCGACCCGGTCGGGATGCTGCGCAAGGAGGGCGCGCTGCTGGTCGCTCTCGATCAGGTCCAGGACCCGCGCAATCTGGGCGCGGTCTGCCGCTCGGCCGAGTTCGCCGGCGCCGCCGGGGTGGTGATCCCCGAGCGCCGCTCGGCGGCGGTGACGGCGGTCGTCTGCAAGGCCTCGGCCGGGGCGGTCGAGCACCTCGAAGTCGCCCACGTCCGCAACCTCGCCGACTGGCTGGCCGAGGCGAAGGAGGCGGGCTTCTGGATCTGGGGCGCCGACGCCGAGGCTGAGGCGACGCCCTGGGCGACAGACCTCACCGGTCCGACCGTGCTCGTCCTCGGCGGCGAGGGCAAGGGCCTCCGCCCCCGCGTCGCCGCGAGTTGCGACGGCCTCGTCGCGCTCCCCCGCCACGGCCAGGTCGAGTCGCTGAACGTCAGCGCCGCCGCCACCGCCCTCCTCTTCGAGTCCCTCCGCCAGCGCTCCTGAACCCCCGGTCGGCGCTTCGCTCCGCCGAGGTTGCCCTTTACCGCGGATATGGCGGCAAACGGCAACCGCGCGGGCTCGGCGACGGGTCGGGCGGGCCCTGCACATGCAACGGCGGTTGCAGAAAACCGCAAATTGGGGTTGACAGAACTCTGCGCATCCGTAAAGCTGCCGCGGCAACAAGGGTGAAGCTCAGCTTGAGTCTGAGGCGCCCGTCGATAATGGGGCGCCTCTGGGGAGGTAAGTGGCGCCACGGCCCTTCATCAAGGAGAAGGTTCTGTGGCTCTAACGACGCCTGCTGTACATCAAGCTAACGCTCAAGTTGAGCTTGATGATCACTACCTGGTCGCGCTCGCGAAGGACGGGCGGACGGATGCGTACGACATGATCATCCGCCGCTACCGCGGTTTCGTGCGGCTCAAGGCCTCTTCGTACTTCCTCCTCGGCGGTGAGTCCGACGACCTGATCCAGGAGGGCCTGCTCGGCCTCTACAAGGCGATTCGGGACTACCGCACCGACCGCGAGTCGAGCTTCCGCAACTTCGCCGAGCTCTGCATCACCCGCCAGATCATCACCGCGGTGAAGACCGCCACCCGCAACAAGCACACGCCGCTCAACCAGTACGTCTCCTTCAGTCAGACGCCGGCGGCGAGCGGCGACACCGACACCACCCTCGACGAGATCCTGCCCGGGCCGAGCGTCCACGACCCGGTCAACCAGGTGATCGCGATCGAAGAGCTGGAGAGCCTCGTCTCCTGCTTGTCGGGTGTCTCCGGGGTCCTCTCCGACCTCGAGAGCCGGGTCCTCTCGCTCTACCTCGACGGCCACTCATACGAGGCGATCGCCGAGCGGCTCGAGTGCGACACGAAGACCGTCGACAACGCCCTGCAGCGGGTCAAGCGCAAGGTCGGCACCCACCTGGCCTCCCGCGAGGTGGCTGCCTGAGGCAGCGCTAGGCGGCCGCCACGCGGGCGCCGGCCGGCAGGTCGGCGAGGACGTAGTCGAGCAGCTCGCGGCCGTGGTCCGAGGCGACGGCGATGTCGTCGGCCTTGACTCGGACCCGGTGCAGCGACTGCATCCTCAGCACGTCGCCGTCGGTGTGCCGGTTGGGGAAGACGCCGGCGTAGGAGACCCCGAGCCGCTCCAGGTGGTCGGCGACGTGGGCGGTCGCGGGCGTCTGCAGCGGCAGGTCGACGTAGACGGCGTCGAGGCCGCGGCGGCGGAAGAGGTGGTGGCGCTCGGCGGCGACCGCCTGCTCGAGGTCGGCCCCCGGCTCCCGGACCGTGATCAGCGCCAGGTTGTGGTCCGCCTCGACCTCGACGTGGAGGTCGCTGCAGGGCGCCAGCTCGAACTCCTCGGGCGGGTCGGCGAGGGTGCCGCGCAGCTCGCAGATCGCGATCGTCCGGCCGACGATCTCGCGGTGCCGCTCCGGCGCGTAGACGGGACGGTCGAGGCCGTCGTTCAGCTTGGTGTAGAAGAGCGCCGCCGACTGGCGACGCGGCCGGCCGGCCGCCTCGGCGGCGTCGTTGGAGACCGAGGCCGGGATCCAGCCGAGCAGGAAGCCGGTCTCGTGGGCGCCGAGCTCGATGTTGGCGCGCTGGCTGTAGGGGTGGGCGGCGGTCGCCTCGCTGAACATCCCGGCGAAGCCCTCGGCCTGCGCCCAGTCCATCAGGAAGCGCTTGGTGCGGGTGAAGATGTGCTGGCCGCGTGCCTGGGGCATCGTCACCGCCTGGCCGGAGTGGGCGACCCGGTCGCCGGCTTCGACCACCGCCATCCCCTCGTGGCAGAGCAGCTCGCCGCCGGCGCTCTCGGCGACGCACGCGTAGTAGCGCCGGTCGGCCAGCCGCGCCTCCACCTCGGCGGGGTCGTAGACCCAGCGGACGTCGTAGCTCTGGCCGTAGGCGGCTTCGATCGCGGCGGTCAGCAGCGGGCCCTCCGAGGGGTCGAGGAAACGGAAGTTGACTTCGGCTGCGTCCATGTCCGCCAATCATCGGCAACACCGGCGTCCGGCTCAACTCCGGCTCGCGCCCAGCACCGAAAACAGGAGGGAAAACGCCCGGATGCCGCGGCACGCCTCGATCGGGCGGGGCGGTGGCGGGGGCCGGGCCGATTCCGGCGCTACCCTGAAAGGGCCGGAAGCCACCCCGGCATCGCAGGAAACGGCTGCGTAGAGCCACCCAACTACGCGCCCGCCCCCCTAGCTCAACCTGGGAGAGCACCTGATTTGTAATCAGGAGGTTGCCGGTTCGATCCCGGCGGGGGGCTCTCACCAAGAAGCCCTGCAAATCGCCAACATGGCCGGGGCCGCTCCACTTCTAACCGGGGGGGTCAATCGGCCACCACTTTGGGCACGAGTGCCCAAAAGCGCGCCGATCGGCGGTGATTTCCTTCGATTCCGACTCGCTTTTGAGGAACAGCGGAGCTACGTTCGGCCGCACTGACAGATGAATAAAGGCCGTGGAGGCGCTGATGACGCCCCCACGGGCACCGAAGAAAGGACCTTCGATGCCCGCGAGAGACGGTACTCCCGCGAGTCCTCCCCAAGCGGGGCGGGATCGGCGGAGCCCCTCTTCGGTGCCCAATACAGGAAGGGGCACCCGTTGTCAGACACAACGACCAGGATCGAGCGCCGCCAGCGCGAGGCGGTTCACGGCTTACTCCTTCAGCGCCTGACGGGGATCAGCGATCCCGGCCTGATGATCGAACGAGGCGACTTCGCCGCTGCCGAGCGCTTCGGCAACGAATTCGCTGCCGACGTCCGCTTGCTGAACGATCTCGGCTGGGACCCACGGGACGGGCGGGAAACCTTCGCCATCACGGTTCTGGCCGAGGACTTCCTCGGGACGCTGTGGCGGCTGCGGATCGACGCCGAAGGCGGCGTCGATGAGCCCGAGGAGGTTCGCCTCGGCCGCGAGGAGGACATCGAGGTGCTCGAGCGCCACCGCCGTGCGCGGGATGTTTGCGTTGAGCTGATCGCTCGGGTCGAGGCCCCAGGCCCGGGTGCGGCATGAGTGCCCCTTCGGCTGATCCGACCGAAACCGCGATGAAAGTCGAGGGTTGCGAGCTCAGCCCGTATCGGCCGGTGTCGGAGCTTCAGATCCTCGCCGCCGTCGAGCGAGCTCAGCGCCACTGCAACCGGGTCTTCCATCGTCAGATCGGCGAGCATCTCGGCTTTGAACACAACGCCGCGATCACCCGGCGTCTCCGCCCTCAACTCGAAGCGCTGCGCGACGTCGATGGCTCGCTCGCCAGCGAGCGGCGGGGACGGAGCGAAGTCTGGACGCTCACTCGGCGTGGCCGGGGTCGGCTCTCCGCGGCGCGCCCTCGCGGCTCGGTTGACCCCCTGCCCGAGTCGCCCCAGCACCGGACCTGGCGACACGCTCGCGAAACGGCCATCGAATGCATCGAGGAGATCTGCGGGGAGGTCCTGGTCGCGCTCGCGGAGGCCGACGATGTCCTCGGAGGCTCGGACGAGCCGCCTGGCGATTCCTCCCGGCACTTCGAGGTCGGCGAGCGACTCTGCCGCCAGTTCCGGCAACTCGGCATCGCGATTCATTGCCTACGCGAGTGGCCCGAGCCGGACGATGCCCGCGCCGCGGATCCAGCCGCGCCGCTCGCCGCGCAGCATCTAGCGCCGGGGCCGCGGGGGACGCGAACTTCCGATCGCAGGACGTTCAGGGGCGAGGCGGACACGAAAGTCTTAGCCGTTGCCACCTTTCCAGGCGCTCGCTCGTTCGACGATGCGCGACCGAGGCTTTCGCCGTTCGCGCGCAGCTCGGCGTATTTGGCGTTGGCGCCCCACGTTGCGAAGGCCCCGCCGAAGCGAGGCCCTCGGCGCCGTTCTCAGCCGCTGCACTCGCCAGCGAACTGCGCAGCCTGGGGTTTCCCCCTGTGGCCGGCCTCTTTTAAGATCGCCGGGACTGCCGGGTCGGACACGAAGCTCTGCCAGCCCGCCTCATCCCAATCGAAGACCACCCAGACCCGATCGTCCTCGGTTGGGTCGCGGAAGACAGCCGCGCCCTTGGATCCGTGCTCCCTGCGCTTCTCGGCCCCCTCGTTCGAGAAGACGGCCATGAAACGGTCGAAGTCCTCGACCTGCGTCGTCGCGAGCAGCATTTTCGTTCTCCTTTTCTTGTCAAGGCTTATCGCGCGACGGCCGGCTTCGGCCGTTACACGATTGCCGTCGACCCGCCGACAGGTTGCTCCTGCGGATCGATCGCCCCCAGGCTCTCGACGACCTCGAAGTGGCCGCCCCGAGCCTGGGCGATGTACATGTTCAGACGCGCGTGGTGCTGGCCGGGCACCATTTCCGCGGGGCCGCCCGGCGCCTCGGCAATCGTCGCGTGATCAAGCGCCGCAATCACATCGGCCTGGGTGAGCGAGCCCGCCTCCTCCACCGCTCCCGCCCAGAACCGCAAGCCGCGGTAGAGGCCCGAGCAGGCGCCGCCGCCGGTGAACTTCGCGTCGCCTGGATAGAGCGCGTCGTACTCTGCGAGCAGCTTCCGGCTGAACGGGTCGTCAACGTCCTGGTAGTAGTCGAGGCAGCCGTACAGTCCCTCGGCATGCGCGGGCGGCACCATATTCAGGAAGTTCTCGTCGAAGTAGGTGCAGATCAGCTGTCCCCCCGGCGCGTGAATCCTGACTCGTAGAGCTGCTCGAAGAACGGGGTCAGCCCCGGCGGCACGATCGTGTTGAAGACCGCGTCGGCGCCACTCTCGCCGATCAGCTCGACCGTCTCCCGATAGTCCGCATGGTCGAGCGGGAAATATTCCTCGCCGACGATCTCGCCGCCGTTGGCGGTGACCACATCGCGGACACGCTGATTCAGCACCCGCGGCCAGATGTAGTCGGCGGACGGCAGGTAGAAGCTCTTTGCCCCCGTCCGTTCCATCAACCAGGGGATGAACGGGTCGACCTGCTGGGCGGGCACCGGGCCGGTGCAGAAGATCAGCGGGTCAGACTCCTGTCCCTCGTACTGCTCGGGATAGATGTAGAGAGTCTGGCTCTCGTCAACGACCGGGCCCTTGATGGCTTCCCGAGTCGAGCTGTAGATGCCGCCGAAGACCACCGCCACTTGCTCGTCCACCACCAGCTTCCTCGCCACCTCCGCCGCGACGGCATCCTCGGTGGCGCTGTCCTCGACGAACAGCTCGAGCTGGCGCCCCAGTAGACCTCCATTGGCATTGATGTCGCCGACGAGCATCCTCGCCACGTTGGCGTTGGCGAGCCCGACAAACGAGAGGGGACCGGTCAGGTCAGCGATCAGTCCCACCTTGATCGGGTGAGCGCCGGCAGGCGGTGATGCCGTGGGCGTCTCCTCTTGCCGAGGGGCCGAGCCTCCGACCTCAGGCACCGGGTGGCCGATAGTTAGCGGAGCGCTCCGCGGCGGTGTCAACCTCCTCCGGCTCCAGCAGGGGGATGGTTTTGACCAAGGCGCCGCCTGACCCGTTGACGGCGAGTGCGCAGGCGGTGGCGGCCTCGTTGTCGGGGAGCTCCACCGTCACATAAGCGTCGACCTCGCCGAAGGCGAAGTAGAAGCTCTCCAAGCTGCCGCCGAGAGCCTCGGCCATATGGACGACAGCCTCGCGCCGGCTGCTGCCTCCTTTGGTGCTGATGCCTCGAACTCCCTCAGGCGGATAAGACGCCTCGAACAGGTACTTGGGCATAGCCGCTCCTTTTTTGTGCTATTCCGCACGACCATCCCACATCCGTCTTGGGTCTGCCTGACTTTCATCGCAACAAAAGAATCGCTCGTTGGTCGAGCGCCGTTGTGCCACAGCCGCTGATGTGAGAACTTCGGCTCCGGGCTCGCGCACATCGCCGGCATCCCGGTTGAGGAGACCCTCCTGAGTTTCGGACCGGTAATCGCGGCGACCGATGGGGTCGCCGGACTCTCCTGGTTCCGCCGGCCGCGCGGGAGCGCGAGGCGACAGCCGCGGCGGCGCAGGAGGAGAGGGCGATGAGCCCGACGATCAGCCCGGCACCGAGCCAGGCGCCGCAAAGGCTGCGGCACCGCAGAAGCGCCCGCCGCCTCACCACGGGCCAGCTGGCCGACTTCCGCTCTGCGATCCAGGGGATCAGCGATGACAGCTGCTTCCAGCGGTCGCGATGCCCGACAGGGGGAGAGGCACTCAATTCGACCTTGAGATCCTCGACGACCTTCTCGAACATCTCGACGAAGCCCTCAAGCTTCGCGAAGCGATTTCGTAGTGCCGCAGCTGCGGAGAGCGCCTACGTGGCTGGGCGGCTGGTGGCAAGCATGGACTCGACGCGGGCTCGTAGCTCGCGCGGCTTGAACGGCTTGCTGATGTACTCGTCGGCCCCGAGCGCGAGGCCGTGTTCGACGTCGGCCTGCTGAGCCCGAGCGGTGAGCAGGAAGACGGGAATGTCACTGAGCTCGGGGTCGGCCCGGATCGCTTCGACGACCTCATAGCCCGTCATTCCGGGCATCGTCACGTCGAGGACGACGAGGGCGGGATGATGCTGACGCACCGCCTGGATTGCCTCATCGCCGTCGTGCGCGACGATCAGTCGGTAGCCGCCTGGGCGCAGGCTGAGCTCGACCAGCTCGAGGACGTCGTCGTCATCATCGGCGATCAGGATCGTCGGCGCCGCGGCGCCGCTGCCGTTCATCGCAAGCCCCCGGCGACGGTCTCGCCTGGCGCGCGGTCGGCAGGCTCGACTGGCCCCAGCGGCAGGGTGACGCGAAAGGTGGTCCCATGGCCCTCTGCGCTCTCGACCACGATCGTGCCGCCGGTGCCGCTCGCGATCGCGGCGCAGATCGAGAGGCCTAGGCCGATCCCGGGAATCGCTTTCTCGGTCGCTTGCTGGGCGCGGTAGAAGCGCTCGAACAGATGCTCCTGCTCGGCGGCGGAGATTCCCATGCCGGTGTCGCTGACCTCGAGCACGGCATCGCCGTCGATCGCCTGCAAGCGGACGGCGACCGAACCACCCTCGGGAGTGAACTTCAGCGCGTTCGAGATCAGGTTGTCGACCAGCTGCCCGAGGCGGTCGAAGTCGCCCTCCTCGAGGATGATCGGGACCGTCTCAGCCGACAGCGCGACGCCGAGCTTGCCGGCTCGGGGCCGCGCCGCCTCGACCGCGTCGACGGCGACCTGCTCGAGATCGACCCTCCCCTTCTCGAGGCTCAAGGTGCCGGCCTCGACCTGGGCGACGAAGAGGAGGTCGCCGACTAGCCGCAGCAGGCGGCGGGCGTTGCGATCGATGATTCCCAGGAAGCGATCTTGCTCCTCGCTGAGACCGCCCTCGTCGTCTTCGCGGACGATGTCGAGGTAGCCGATGACCGAGGTCAGCGGCGTTCGCAGCTCGTGCGATACGAGCGCGAAGAACTCGCTCTTGAGCCGGTCCGCGTCCTCCTCGGCCCGGCGTCGCTCGATCACCTGGCCGACCAGGTCGCCGATCGAGCGCAGCGTTCGCAGCATCGTCTCGACGGGTCGGTCGGCGGAGGGGATGCCGAACTCGAGGACGCCGAGGACGCGATCGGTGCCGTGGATAGGCAGGGCCAGGACGCTGCGCAGCCCCACCGCCCGGGCGGCGGCGAGCCGCTCTGAGCCCGGACCCGAGTGCTCGAGCGAGGCCCACTGCGGGGTCCCGGATTCCCAGGCGAGCTGGGGGGTGGCAGCGATCGGAACCGGCTCGCCGGGACGGAAGGTGACTTCGCGCGTTGCCTCTTCCAGGCGGGCGCCGCTGCCTGGTGCCCCGTTCCAGATTCGCGCCGCGCGCAGCTCCCGGCTGCGCTCGTCGTACTCCCAAAAGCATCCGAGCGGCCACTCGAAGCTCTCGCCCAGGGCGATCATGATCGGCTCGATCAGGTCGCTGCGGGCGTCGGTCTCGGCCAGGGTCCTGCTGACCGCCTCCTCGGCCCGGAGCTGCTTGTCGCGCAGCGAGCGCTCGGTCACGTCGCGACAGAAGTAACTGACCTGCCAGCCGGCCCCACGCCTGACGGTCGAGGCGGAGATTTCGACGAGCAGCGGCTTGTCTGCCTTGTCGCGCACCCATACCGAGTAGGAATCGAGGCGCGCGCCCTGGCTGGCGTCCTCGATGATCTGGGCCCGGCGCGCATGGTGGGCCGGCTGATCCTCGGGCGGGATGACCAGCTCCGCGAGTAGGGCGCCGACCGCCTCCGCTTCCTCATAGCCGAAGAGCGCGGACGCGGCTGAGTTCCAAACTCGGACCGCACCCTCGGCATCGACCGAGATGTAGGCCTCCTGAGCGGACTCGAGGACGGACCTGTTCAGCTCTGCCGCGTCCTCGACGGTCCGCAGCGAGAGCGCGTTGGAGAGCGCGACCGCGGCGGACCTCGACATCGAGACGAGCTCCGAGATCTCATCATCGGTGAACGGCTCGCCGGCGAGCCTTCCCAACGAGACGACTCCGAGCACGCGGTCCCCGAGGACCAGAGGCAGGTGGATCTCGCTCAGCACCGTGGTCGATCCACCGAGGCCGGAGGCGACCAGCGAGGCCTCGGCGCGAGTCGCCTGCACCGGCTCCCGCGCCAGCGCGGCGCGGCCGGCCAATCCCGCGCCGGGCTCGATCAGGCCCGGCATCGGATCGGCCGCGCCGCCCAGCCTGTAGGCGAGCCAGAGTTGGTCGGTCCCGCCCCGCTCGTCGACTACGTAGAGGCTCGCCGCGCCGGCCGCGGAGATCTGGCAGAGGTCCTCGAGCATCGCCTGGGCCAGCGGCTGGATCTTGCCCCGCTGGGCTGCGAGCCGGTCGATGAAGGCGTGGTAGCGCTTGGCCCGGTCGCGCTCGGCGGCGAGATCGTCGACCGCGAGCTCGAGCTCCGCCCGCTGGGCCTCGGCCTCGGCTCGGCGACTGGCGCGTTCCTCGCGATTGGAACGCAAGGTCGCGGTCATCGCGTTCATCGAGGCAGCCAGAGCGCGGACCTCCCCGGGGGCGCGCTCCGAGAGGCGGGTGTCGAGGTCGCCCTCGCGGATGCGCCCGGCGGCGGCGGCGAACCGGCGCAGCGGCCTGACGATGTACGCGGCGGCGAGCCCGGTGAGGAGGAGGATCAAGACGGTGGCGCCGATGACGCCGATCAGGCCCAGCACGATGGCGCGCTGGGCCGAGTCCTTGGCCTGGCGGTTGGCGGCCGCTTGGGCGCTAGCAAGAGCGTCTTCATATTTGGCCGTCCCACGCCTGATCGCGTCTACCAGGAGTTTGCCTCTGTTGGTCGCCACCGTTGCCCGAGCGCGGGCTAGATTGCGCTGCGCCTCGAGCACCAGAGGATTCGAATAGCCGTCGATGTAGCTGGCGACCTTTTCCGCGATCTCAGCGAGCGGGACGCTGCTGACGCCGCCGACCGGAGCCGAGGCCGCTTTCACTTCCTCTTCGAGCTTGGGAATCTCGCGAAGCGCCTGGGTGCGGGGGGCAAGGAAGCTCGGATTGTCGGTGAGCAGCAAGCCGCGCACGCCGGTCTCGATGTCGATCGTCGCCCCGCGTAGGCGCCCCGCCAGGGCAAGGCGGCTGTTGGCGCGTGAGGCCGTGTCATTCGAGTCTTCGAGCTGGGAGATCGCGTTCAGCATCAGCACGAAGACCACCACCACCAGGGTCAGCGTGACGCCGCTCGCGACCAGGAGGCGGGCGGTCAGTCCGGTGCCGACTTTCGTCTTCGAGCCCACTGTTTCCTATCGGGCCGCGTGGCGCTGGGCTTGAGTCTCGCCGCTACGCTAGGACAATGCGAGTCGAACGATGAGCAGCGAGACGCGGGATCGACGGATCCTGGTGATCGAGGACACCGACGAGATCCGGGAGTTAATCGGCATTGCGCTCCGCAAGGCCGGACTCCAGGCCGAGCTGGCGGACTCTGGGACCCGTGGGCTCGAGCTGTTCGCCGCCGGCCAGTTCGACGCGGTCGTCCTCGACATGCATATGCCTGGCGTCGACGGGCTCGAGATCTGTCGCGCGATTCGTCGCTCCTCGGCGATCCCGATCCTGCTGGTCTCAGGCAGTGCCGACGGTCACGGCCGGCGGGTGAGCCGTGAGGCCGGAGCCGACGACTTCATGGAGAAGCCGTTCCGCCCGGCGGCGCTCGCGGAGCGTGTCAAGAGCCTCTTGAGCTGAGCCAGTCTGCGACGGCGCCGCGGGCCACTTCGCAGTCGCCCGCGAGCCTCTCGACCGCGGCGGTCAGCTCGGTACCGTCGGCGCCTCCGGCGCAGGCCTCTAGGGCGGCGCTCGAGCGGGCGACGGCGGCGGCTCCGAACGTCGCCGCGACCGACTTCAGCGAGTGGGCATGCCGGGACAGCTCGAACCGATCGTCGGCCGCCAGGCTCTCCTCGATCGCCGGGCCGGTCTCCGCCAGGCGCCGTTGGAAGCGGGCGACGAGGCCGTCGATGTCCTCCCCCAGCTGCTCGGCCAGGGAGTGCAGGACGGCGGCGTCGAGAACCTGCGGCTCGGCGTCGGAGCGATCCGTCGATCGATCGACCATCACCCCCCGCAGGTTAGAGGTCGACGACAACGGCGCACCCTGGCCTCAAGCTCACCGGGCTCAGTGCCGAAGGTCTAAATCAGATGTCGAAACGTGAGCCCAGCGCCAGCATCCTGCTCGTCGAGGACGACGAGCTGCTGAGCGACGTCCTGCGCGCCCTGCTGAAGCCGGTCGGCGAGGTCTGGCGCGTCGGCAGCGCCGAGGACGCGCTCGCGCAGCTCGCCAACTCCGACTGGAACCTGATCATCGCCGACATCGAGCTGCCCGGCATGAATGGGCTTGAATTCCTGCGGATCGCTCATGACCAGCGTCCGGAGATCGCGGCGCTCGTCGTCAGTGGTCAGGCTCAGTTCTCCTACGCGGTCGAGGCGATCCGCGCTGGGGCCGATGACTACGTCACCAAGCCGGTCGACCCGGAAGCCCTGCTGGCCAAGGTCAGCGACCTGATCTTGCGGCAGCGCGAACGCCGTCCCACGGCAGGAGAGGTCGTGCTGGCAATTGGTGCTCACCCCGACGACGTCGAGATCGGCTGCGGCGGCATCTTGCTGAGGCACCGTGCCGCTGGCCACCCGGTTTCGGTCCTGACGATGACCGGTGGCGAGGCGGGAGGCGAAGTCCAGACTCGCACCGAGGAGGCGCGCCGAGCCGCCGAGCTCATGTCCGCGCGGCTCTTCATGTTGAACCTGGTCGACACCAGCATCGGCGAGAACGGGGCCACGATCGCCGAGATCACGCGGGTGATCGACGACGTCCGGCCGACGACGATCTACACCCACACCTCGAAGGACACCCACCAGGACCATCGCAACGTCCACGCGGCGACGATGGTCGCGGCTCGTCGGGTGCCGCGGATCTTCGCTTACCAGGCGCCGTCGAGCTCGGTCGAGTTCCGGCCGAACCGGTTCGTCGCCGTTGACGACTTCCTCGACGCCAAGCTCGCGATGATCGGCTCCTACACCTCGCAGACGGCAATCCGTCACTACCTCGACGAGGACCTCCTGCGCGCAACCGTTCGCTACTGGAGCCGCTTCTCGACGGCAAGAAACGCCGAGCCGCTCGAAGTCCTGCGCGACAGCGACCTGACCCCCGAGTACCGGGTGACCCCGGCCCCGAAAGGAATCTCGATGCAAGATGGTTGATCGGCCGACCCGAATCCTGGTGACCGGGGCCGGCGGGCCCTCCGCCGTCTCCTTCCTGCAGTCGATAGCCGCTGAGCCGGCGCTTGTGTGGATGGGGGACATCGACCCCTACGCGCCCGGGCTCTACCTGGTTCCCTCGGAGCGGCGAGCGCTGCTCGGCCGCGGCGACGATCCTGACTTCGCCGACCGCATCCTCCAGCTCTGCCGGCGCGAGGGGATCGACCTGGTCGTCCCGACCGTCGACAGCGAGCTGCTGCCCCTGGCCGAGCGCCGCGAGGAGTTCGTCGATGAGGGGATCGAGTTCCTGCTGGCACCGCTGGAGGCACTGCGGAGCTGTGTCGACAAGTGGGCCCTGATGCAACGCTGCGAGGGCAAGGTCAGGGTGCCGCGCTCGGCGCTCTTCGACGATCGCTTCGACCTCGCCGAGTGGGGTTTCCCGTTCTTGATCAAGCCTCGGCGCGGCAGCGGCTCGCGCGGAATCGTCGTCGTCCGCGGTGACCACGACCTGCTCGGGGTCGAGCGTTCTCCCGACCTCCTGGTCCAGGAGTACCTGCCGGGAATCGAGTACTCGCTCGACGTCCTCGCGACCGGCGCCGGGGAGGTGCGAGCGGTGGTCCCGCGGGCCCGGCTCAAAATCGACTCCGGAATCGCGATCACCGGGCGCACGGTGCGCGACGAGAGACTCGAGGCGGCCGGCCGCCAGGCCGCCGAGGCCGTCGGCATCACCGGCGTCGCCAATGTCCAGGTCAAAGAAGACGAGGACGGCGAAGCGGCCCTGATCGAGATCAACCCCCGCTTTCCCGGCACGATGCCGCTGACGGTCGCCGCCGGGGTCAACATGCCGGCGATCGCCCTCCGCGAGGCGCTCGGCGAGCCGATGCCGTCCGGCCCGATCCCGTTCGAGGAGCTGGCGATGGTCCGTTACTTCGACCAGCGCTGCTTCCCGGTCGCCGAGCTCGAACAGCTGGAAGCCGCGCTGGCGCCGGCGGGCTCAGAAGTCGGATGAGCAGATGGCGCGACCGACGACCTCCCAACGCGAGGACAACCACGTCCACTCGACCTTCTCCGACGGGAAGGGCACGATCGCCGAGAACGTGGCGGCGGCCGAAGCGCTTGGGCTGCGGCGCCTCACCTGCGTAGACCACGTCCGCGCCGACACCGCCTGGGCTCCCGCATTCGTCGCTGCCGTGCGCGAGGCCGACCAAGGGACCGAGATCGAGCTCCGCTGCGGCCTCGAGGCGAAGCTGCTCGACACCGAGGGCAACCTCGACATTCCGTCCGATCTCGGCGGTGCCGACTACATCTACGCCGCTGACCACCAGGTCCCGCTGGCTTCCGGGCCGACCCATCCGCGGGAGGTCAAGGCGGCTATCGAGGGCGGCGAGATGAGCGCGCTCGAGGTGCTCGAGGCGATCATCGCCGCCACCGCGAACGCGGTCGACCGGCACCAAAACGTGGTCATCGCCCACCTCTTCAGCGTGCTGCCGAAGATCGGGCTCGCCGAGACCGAGGTTCCAGCGGATCTCGTCGCTGGCCTGGCCGAGGTCGCCGCCCGCAGGGGCGCGCGGATCGAGATCGACGAGCGCTGGTCGTGTCCCGCGGCCACGTCGCTGGCGCCGTTCATCGAGCTCGAGGTGCCGATCCTCCTCAGCACCGATAGCCACCGGCCGGAGGCGATCGGGCGCTACGACTACTGCCTCGCGGTTCTCGACGAGCTCGATCTCGCCCCGACGTGATCGAGGTCCTGCACGTCGTCCTCGTGGCGATGGTGCTCTCCGGGGCGACGGTCCTTGTCATCGGCTGCATCCAGTTCGTGCTCGCCGGCCTCCATGTCCTCAGCCGGCCCTACGCGAACGTGGCCGAGATTTATCCGGCGGTCGCGGTGATCATTCCGGCCTGGAACGAGGCGGCGGTGCTCGACCGCACTATCGACCGCCTGATGGAACTGGACTACCCGCGCGAGCAGCTCCGCGTCTACGTCGTCGACGACGCCAGCACCGACGAGACGCCGGCGCTGCTGCGCCGCAAGGCGGCGGAGCACCCGGGAGGGGTCTTCCACCTCCGCCGCGACAAGGGCGGCGAGGGCAAGGCCCACACGATCAACCACGGTCTGCGGACGATCCTGGCCGAGCCGTGGGCCGAGGCGTTGCTCGTTACCGACGCCGACGTGATCTTCACCCGCACCGCGCTGCGCCGGATGTCGCGTCACCTCGCCGACCCCGAGGTAGGAGCCGTCACTTGTTACATCAAGGAGGGCAGCCGGCCCGGCAACTTCATGAACCGTTTCGTCGGCTTCGAGTACATCACCGCCCAGGCCGCGGCCCGCCGGGCACAGAACGTGCTCGACGTCCAGGCCTGTCTCGCCGGTGGCGCCCAGCTGCTGGCTCGCGGCGCGCTCGAGGAGATCGGTGGCGCGATCGACACCACCAGCCTCGCCGAGGACACCTTCACGACCTTCAACGTGCAACTCGCGGGGTATCGGGTCAAGTTCGACGGCAACGCAGTCGTCTGGGCCGAGGAGCCGCGGACGATCGTCGGCCTCTGGAAGCAGCGCCAGCGGTGGTCGCGGGGAAATTTCCAGGTCACTCTGCGCTACCGGCACGTCTGGCTGCGGCGCGGGAAGCCAGGTCACCTGGGGAGCCCGGGGTTCGCGGCGCTCTGGTTCTCGATCGTCTTCATGCCGGTCTTCATGGCGATGGCGACGACCGGCCTCGTGACCCTCTTCTTCATCGATCGGCCGCTGGCGATCGAATCCTTCAAAGCGCTCTGGGCCCTGACCGCGTTCACCTACCTCTTCATCACCTTCTCGAGCCTCCTGCTGGACCCCGAAATGGCGCGCCGTACGTGGTTCCAGGGACTGATGTTCCCGGGTCTCATCAATCTGATCCTGATCACTGCCGGCCTGCTCGGGCCGATCCTCACGGTCCACTTCGCGGACCAGCTGGAAACGGTCGGATTCGCCGGTCCCGGCCTCGCCCCGAATCTGATCCTGCTGGCCGCAGACCTCTGGCTGACCGGCTCGATGCTCGCCGCCTGGGGCTTGAAGAAGCTCGAGGAGTCGGCCCACCTGCCATGGCTGGTGCGGCCACTGACCTACCTGGTCGGGTACGGACCGCTCCTCTGCTCGATCACCGTAGCCGCCTACATCCAGGAGATGAAAGGGGCGGAGATGCGCTGGGACAAGACCGAGAAGACCGGCCAGGTTGGTGAGTTCGCATGAGCGCCAAAGCTCCCCTCGGCACCGACTCCAGCTGGTCCAAGGACCAGGGGAGAGGCCGCGGACCCGGGTGGTCTCTGGTCACTCGCGGGGCTGCCGGGATCCTTCTTATCGTGCTCCTTGCCAGGGCGGTGGTGGGAGCTCGCACGAAGGGGGCGACCCCGCCCGCGCCCAGCTCCGGCTGGGCGGAGGACTTGGCAGAGGACCGCCTGTTTGAGCGGTCTCTGGTCCTGCGCGAGATCGCTGTGATCCTCCTGATCGGGCTTCTCATCGTCATTCGTCAGCTATTGAGCTGACCCCCGCGACCCCAGTTCGAGGGGGTGGGCGCCGCGAATGGGGCAAGGTGCCCCACAGATCCCCAGCCGAATAAACGTGCTCGGGGCGAAAGTCCTCATGACGTGATCGACCGCGCGATCCAGACCTGCGGCGCGCTCGGATACTCGGCCGACCTGCCGCTCTATCCCGGTCGGGGCTCTCAGCGAGAAGCCCTGCAAAGCTGAAAACGCGGCGATAGGCGCCGATTCGCCACCGATTTCCTTCGAATCGGCAGCGTTATACTGGCGGTATGACTCACAAGGTCGGCATCAAAGGGCAGGTGGTGATCCCGAAAGCGATCCGGGACGAGATCGGGATCAAGCCCGGCGACGAGGTGACGTTCGAGCCGAGCGGATCCGAGGTCCGGGTGCGGCGGGTCGACGACGATCCCAAGCACCGCGCCGACGAGATTCGCACTCTGCGCGGCATCTGGGCCGAGACCGGTGGCGGCACCGAGGAGCTGCTGGAGGAGCGGCGTCGCGAACGCGACGCGGAGGAGCGCAAGGCCCAGAGGTGGGGCGTTGATCGTCCTCGATAGCTGGGCGCTGCTGGCTTATCTCAAGGACGAGGACCCGGCGGATCGCATCGAATCCGCCTGGCTCGAGGAGGGTGCGACGATCTGCTCGGTCAACCTCGGCGAGGTTCTTTACATCCGCATGCGGGGGGATGGGGAGGACTCAGCCGTCGCCGACGTCGACCGAGTCCGCCGACGCCTCGACGTCGTTGATCCGGACTGGCCTCTGGTCTCGGAGGCGGCGAGGATCAAGGCCCACGGCGGCCTCGCCTATGCCGACGCCTTCTGTGTCGCGACTGCTCGACGGGCAGACGCGCCCCTCTGGACCGGCGACCCCGAGATCGTCGACCAGGCAGCCGAGCATTCATGCGCGGTCATGGATCTCCGAGCCCGAGGGGGGTAGTCGCCTCGGAAAGCGCTTCGCCGAACCCACTGTGGTGCTCCGCGAACGAGTTGCGGGGACAGGCGGGGCGCCTTGATTCGGGTTATCGAGCGTTGGTTGCTGGCCGCTTGGCCAACCGGAGGCCGGGAGCCGGCGTCTGACCAACGCGCCGGACGTTCACTCCGGGCTTCCTAATTCGCACCGCTCCCACTCGCCGTCGCTGCAAGTCGCTTGCGGGGTCGCCGGCGTCCGTGGCGGCGAGGAGTGCACGGAACCTCATCGCCGCTTTGATTCCCAGGCCGGGCGCGATCGAGATCGTCGCCTTGGGTGCGTTCGCCCGCACGCCTTCGGCCGCCCGCAGAGCGCCGGCCTGCGAGGAAAAAGACTCACCGGAGCTGGCGATGATCCTGCCATTGGCGGCCCACAGCCGCCACCGCCACTTGCCGCCGATGTCTTCATAGGCCTCGAACCGTTGCATCTCGGGTCCTTTCGCTCGTTGGGAACGTATGTTCGCAACCAAAGCGGCGGCAAAACGGTTCGAATCCGCGGCGGCGGGCTCTCGAAGCAATCCCCGTGAGTCGGCAACTGGCCGCCCGCCGCAACGCGGGTCAGGCGCCGGCTTCTCCGGTTTGCTGCGGCGAGGTTGTCGGAGAATCGGGCTCGGTGTGCCCGCTCCCGAACATCGCGACCAGAGCGGGGATCAGCAGGGTCCTGGCGATCAGGGTGTCGAGCAGGAGGCCGACGAAGAGGGCGAAGCCGATCTCGCGGAAGCTCTGGATCGGGATCAGCATCACCGCCGCGAAGGAGAGGGCGAGGATCAGGCCGGCGACGGTGATCGCCCGCCCGGCGCTGGCGCCGGCAACGCGGATCGCCCGCTTCAGCGGCGCGCTCTCAGCCTCGCGCCAGATCCTGCTGATCAGGAAGACGTTGTAGTCGGCGCCGAGCGCTAGCAGCAGGATCGAGCTGACGACCGGGACCAGGAAGGCGAGCTCGCCGTAGCCGAGCAGGTCCTGGAAGACGTAGACCGTGATTCCCAGCGAGGCGACGACGACGAGGACGCTGACCCCGACCAGGTAGAGCGGGGCGACCCAGCTGCGCAGCAGGACCCAGAGGAGGAGGAGCAGGACGGCGATCGCAGCCGGCGCCACCCGCTCGAGCGCGCTCCAGGTGTCTTCGGTCAGTTCGGTGGCGATCGTCGTGTCGCCGGTGACGCCGACTTCCGCTTCGCCGAGGCCGCTGCGCTTTACCAGCGCCGGCAGCCGTTCTTCGATCTCGGCGAGGGCCTGCGAGGCGCGAGCGCCGTCGGGGTCTCCGTCGAGCACGACGACGTAGCGAGCCGCGTCGCCGCTCGGCGCGACCATCAGGCCGGCTCTGGTCGGCAGCGGTTCCGCCGCCGGCCCGAGGACCCCGTTGACTCCTTCCTGTTCGCCGAGCTCCGTTTCCAGGGCCGCCAGCTGGTCGCTGCGTTCGCCGATGCCTTCGCCTTCCACGACCACCATCGAGGGTCCCAGGACCCCCGGACCGAGCCCGGCCGCGGCGATGTCGTAGCCCTGGTGGACGGAGCTGGTCGGCGGCAGGCCGCGGAGGACCGGATTGCCGAGCGCGAGATGGCCGACCCCCGACGCCGCGACCCCGAGCAGCGCCACGCAGAAGAGGACGGTGACGGCGGGGAAGCGGATCGCCGCGCCGATCAGCCGGCCGCGTGCCCCCGACCCGCTCTCTGCCCGGTCCGCCTCGGCGTGCCCGGCGGCGCGCGACTCGCGGGGCCAGAGGAGCGCCCGGCCGAAGATCGCCAGCGCGGCCGGGACCAGGGTCAGCGCCACTGCGGCAGCGATCAGGACGGCTATCGCCATCGCCGGGCCGAAGGAGGCGAGGAGGTCGACGCCGGAGATCAGCAGCGTCAGGCTCGCCCCGGCGATCATCAGCGCCGCGGTGAGGATCACCGGCAGCAGTTCGGCGGTCACCTCGGTCACCGCCGTTATCGAGTCGGTCCCTGCCCGCAGGCGCCGGCGGTAGCCGGAGACGAAGAAGACGAGGTAGTCGGTGAGGATGCCGAAGAGCAGGCCGACGATCACCGGCTCGACCTCGCTGGAGATCGAGAGGTCGAAACGCTGCCCGACCCAGCCGAGCGCCTGGTCGACGCCGAGGTAGGCGACCCCGACGGTCGCCAGGGCCAGCAGCGGTACGCCGGGCGAGCCGAAGTAGAAGGCGAGGATCGCGACGACGAGCAGGCCGGTCGCCAGCTCGACCCAGAGGATGTGGCTTTCGGCGATGCTCGTTTCGGCCCGGGTTCCGGGCAGCGCGCCGGTCACCTTCACCGCTTCGGCGCCGCTCGCCCGGCCGAGGCCGGCGGCGAAGCTCTCGGCGGCTTCCTGCGATTCGTCTTCGCTCAGCGAGGTGGGGATGTAGAGGTAGGCGAGGAGCGTCGTCGCCGTGCGTTGCGAGGCGAGCAGGCCGGGCGTGTCGAGCAGCGGCACGGCGCGGATCGCATGCGGCCCTTCGCGCTGGTCGGTCGCGGCTATGTCGCGACCGCCGGCGGCCAGCGCCGCCGGCGAGAACCCCTGCGGCTGGTGGGCGACGACGATCGTCCGGCTGAGCAGCGGCAGGCCGAAGGTTTCAATCGCCTTCTCTTCGACTTCGATCGCCCGCGAGGAGTGGGGGAGGAGGCTGCCGGCGTCGGCGTTTTCCGATTCGAAAGCCGAGGGAAGATCGACGCTCGCCAGCGCGACCGCGGCGATCCAGGCGGCGACGAGGAGGAAGCGCAGCCAGACGATCGCCCGAGCCAGGCGTCGCCAGGGCCCGCGCGCCTCGGGCTCAGCCTGACTCGGCTCGGGGGTGGGCTCGCCGCTCATCGATCAGCCGAAGGCACCGTCTCAGAGCTCGAGGATTAACGCGGTTCGCGGTAGTCCCCCGGCGGCTGCTGATACCGGGGGTCGGCGCGGCGGTCGTCGACCAGGACCTCGGACCGGCGCGAGCGACGCGACCAGACCGCCCACTGCCAGATCGCGATCAGCAGCCCGACGACGCCGGCGATCATCAGGATCAGGCCGATCGTCCGCAGGTCGAGTCCCTTGACGTGGAAATGGGTCGCGAAGCGGAGGATCGCTCCGACCGCGATCAGGAAGATGCTGCCAGCGAAGGTCATCCGCCCAGCCCCCTAGATGACGCGGCGAATCAGGTAGATCGCGAGCAGGATGAGGATGATCACGATGAGGATTCCGACGATGGTCAACTGAGCCTCTTTTCTGTCTTTGGTTGTTGGCTTGGGAAGTTCTGCGGGGAGCGCGAGCCGGGTGCCCGGCTCAGAACGGCGACTTGCGGCGGGCCTTCTTGCCGGCGGAGTAGCTCTTGTCGGCGGCGCGCTGCGAGGTTCCGAACGATTTCGAGAGCAGGCGCCCGATCGGGCCCGGCGCCTTCGAACCGGCCCTGGCCCCGCTGGAGAAGCCCTTGTCGGCGCCGCGCCGGGCATGATCGGAGAGCCTCGGCAGGAGGAAGCCGAGGATCGCGAGGACGATGCAGAGGGCGATCACGGCGGCGATCAGCACTGGACCTGCTCCCGGATGCGGGGCCTGCTCACAGCCTGGGCGACGATGACGATCAGCACGGTGGACATCTGCATCTCTCCTCTCGATTCCTCTCGAACGGACGACCGGCGGCGATTGCCGCTTCGCGTTGCCCTGGAGCTCAGAGAGCCGTGCGACGCATTCCCACGCTTCCTATCAACAGATCGAAATACCTGTCTTTCGGAACTCCAAACGTCGCCGGCGCCGATTTGTCAGGCCCTATCCGAAAAATCTGCCGGACGGAGCGACCGGCGCGGCGGTCAGCTCTGCGCCGCTGCCTTCTTCGCCTGGGCGGCGGCGACGACGCAGCGGGAGAACGGAGTCCCCTTCTCGCCGGCGACGTGCTTCTTGGAGAACGCCTGGCAGGCCTTGCTCGGGCTGGTGCCGGTGCCGCCGGCAGCCTTCGCGGCCGCGGTCACGCACTGGCTGAAGGGGGTGCCCTTTTTGCCCTCGACGTGCTTTTTCGAAAAGTCCCTGCAGTAGACGCCGTAGGCCTTCGCCTTTTCCGGCAGCGGCGCCTTCGGCCCCGGCGTCGGATGCGCGGGGTGGGTTGGGTGATCGGGCTGGTATTCGACCCCCTGTGCGAGCGCCGCGGCGGGGGCCAGCGTCAGCGCCAGGGTGCCGGCAAGCACCGCGAACCTGGTCTTGAAGCTCATCGATCCTCCTCTGTCCGTGGCCCTGCGGCGGGCCGATCAGCGGCTACGGATCAAGAACGGGATCGTCGCGGCGCCGTCAGGGCCTACTTGCCCTTGCCGGGCGGGCTGGCCGCATGTTCGGCAGCCGCGGCCGGCGGCGATTCGCTGGCCGCTGGAGGCCCGGCTTCCTTCACCGGCTTCGCTGGATGTTCGGGGTGGCTGGGGTGTTCGGGGTGCTCGGTGGCCCCCTTGCCGGCAGGAGCCTGCTCCGATTCGTGGGCGGCGTGGTTCGCCGCCGCGGTTTCCTGGTCGTGGGCGGCGCTCGGCGGCGTCTGCTGCTCGTGCCCGTGCTGGTGCCCGCTCGCATCGCCGGCTTCGGAGTTGCCGGGGGCGTCGGCCCCCGATTCCTCGAAGCCTTCGGCGTCGGCCGGGTGCGTTGGCGCGGGGCTCGCGGCTTCGGCCACCGACCGTTGCCGCTGTCGCGGCGCCGCTGCCCTCGCCGGTCCGAGCGAGTGCCGGGCCCTCGCTCCGGCGGCTCTTGCCGGGCTCCCGGATCCGAGCTCGGCTTCATGGCGCTGGTCGCTCGAGCCCGCCGCGCCGGCCGAGCTCGGCGCGCCTTCGTCGGGCCGGCTCGGCCGGCTCGAGCGCGGCGACGGCGCCGGGTCGTGGCTGCCCGAGTCGAGCAGGCCGCCCCTGTCCGCGGCACCGACCCCGAGCGCGGCGACGACTGCCACGGCCGCCCCCTTCAGCAGCGTTGCGGTCCCGATCGATTTGGCGGCGGTGCCGGCTGCCAGAGAACCGAGGCCGCCGGCGCCGGAGGCGCCCGCGCCTCCTGCGCCCGCGCCGCCGGCCGCGCCCGCGCCGCCGGCCGCCGCGGCTCCGGCTCCGGCACCGCCGGCGAAGACCCCGTGCAGGAGGGCCGCCGCGGCGACCGCCGGGAGCGGCGCGATCGCCGCCAGGTCGGCGCTACGGCTGTCGATTTCCTCGGCGAAAGCGCGGCAGCCGGCGCACTCGCGCAGGTGGGCGCGAATGTCCCGCCGCCGCCGCACCCGTCCGTCCCCGTCGGAGAGCGCTCTGGTCACCGCCGCGCAGTCCATCTCACGCCCTGCGTCCATCTCGCGCAGTCCCAGCCTCGCCTCGTAGAGGGTCTGCCGGGCGACCGCCGGCGAGGTCCCCAGGGCGGCGCCGATCTCGTCGAAGTCGAGGCCGCCGGCCTCGCGCATCAGCAGCGTCTCGCGCTGGCGGTCCGGCAGCAGGCCGAGGTCGGCGATCAGCTGCCGCAGCCGCTCGCGCAGCTCGACCTGCTCGGCGAGCCCGCCACCCGGCGCCGACTCCGATCCTTCCAGCGATACGCTCTCCCGCCGGCGCCGCAGCAGCTCGATCGACTCGTTGTGGGCGATCCGGTAGAGCCAGGGCCGCAGGGCGATCTGCCGCTTCTCGCCCGGCAGCGAGCGCAGGACCTTGACCATCGTCTCCCCCAGCGCGTCCTCGGCGTCCTGCCGGTCGCCGACGATCGCCAGGCAGTAGCGGTAGAGCGGCTGGTGGTAGTCGCTGAAGATCCTGGCCAGCGCCTGCTGGTCGCCGGTCTGGGCCTCGCGGGCGAGCCTCGCCTCGAGCGCCGTCGGGCTCATCGGCTCGTCTCCTCGACCCGCATGCCGTCAATGTACGGCGCCGCTCGCCCCGGTCGCAATCGCCGGCCTTGTCGCCTCTTCCCTCGATGCCGCAGTAACGGCACGGCCAGCGTTTCGTCAGGCCCTTTTGCTCGGCGCGGACAGGTTGGCCCTGACATCCGCGCGGGTAGAACGTTTGGATGGAGATGACTATCCAACGGACCCAGGGCCACGCGGGCACTCCGTCGAGAGTCGGAGAGGAGCGGCACCCCCAAATGGTCAAGTGCGAGCGTTGTGGAACCGGATTCGGTCCGATCCAAGCCGCGGTTCTGGAGTTCTGCCCCCGCTGCAAAGCGCGGGACCACGTCGACGTGCCGCTGATCGTCGCGCGGGTAAACGGGGAGTCGCCGCCGGGGGAGGGCGAGCCAGGGGCCCGGCGGCCGTCTGCGCCAGCCGGCCGCGACGGCTAGGATCGGCGCGGGCGGAGCATGGGAAGACGGATCGCACTCGGGGCTGTGTCGCTATTGGGGATGCTGGCCCTGCTCGTTCCCGGTGCCGCGTCGGCGGCGCCGACCGTGATCGTCCAGAACGACAACGACGCCGGTGCGGGCTCGCTGCGACAGGCGATCCTGGACGTCGACCCGGGCGGGAGGATCGTGATCCCGGCGAGCGTCGGCGAGATCTCGCTCACCAGCGGCCAGCTGACGATCCAGAAGTCGATGACGATCGAAGGGGCGGGAGCCGCGCAGACCGCGATCAGCGGCGGCGGCAGCTCGAGGGTGATCCTGGTCAGCGGCACTCCGATCGTGACGCTCGAAGGGATGCAGATCATCAACGGCAAAGTCACCGCCCCGGGAGCCGAAGTGTTCGGCGGCGGGATCGAGCAGACCGGCGGAAGCCTGACCGTCGTCGACTGCGTGGTCAGCGAGAACTCGATCGAAACCGGTAGCACCGGCTTCCCGAAGGGCGGCGGCATCGGGGTGAAGTCGGGATCCACGAGCCTCACCCTCCGCAACGCCGTCGTCGCCGACAACGTCGTCCACGGCTTTCATGACTGGGGCGGCGGCGTCTACGTGGACGGTCCGTCGCTGACGATCGAAGGGGGGTCGGTCAAAGGGAACACCGCCGAAGGCCTGAGCATGTTCGGTGGCGGCATCTACTTCGATGGCACGCAGGCATCGCTCTCGCACGTGGCGATCACCGGCAACGAAATTCGACCGACCGGGACCCCGATGGTCGCCGGTTTCGGCGCTGGCCTGGAGATCGACGGCGGAACCGGCAACACGCTCGAAGGCGTCACGATCGCCCGCAACCGGGCGACGATCAACGACCTCAGCGCCGAAAACGTCAACCTGATCGGCGGCGGTGCCTTCATCGCCGGGGCGGCGATCCTCAACTCGACGATCGCCAACAATTCCATCACCGAGAACATCAAACACCTCGGCACCGCGCTCGGCGGAGGCCTCGCGGTGACCGGCTCGACGACGATCGTCGACTCGACCCTGGTCGGCAACGAGATCCACGGTGAAGGGACGGCGTTCCAGCCCGAAGGCGGCGACGTCTGGGTCGCGGCGAAGGTGCAGGCCGCGGGCTCGATCTTCGCCGCCGGCACCGTCCCCGGCGGCGGCCAGAACTGCGCCATCCAGCACCCGAACGGCGAACTCACCTCGCTCGGCGGCAACATCGACAGCTTCATCCAGTGTGGATTTCACGCTGCCGGAGATCAGAGCGCCACCGATCCGATGGTGAGTCCGCTCGCCGAAAACGGCGGCCCTGTCGAAACTGTGGCGCTGCAGGCGGGCAGCCCGGCGATCGACGCGGCGGGGGCGGCGGGGTGCCCGGCGACCGACGCGCGCGGCGTCCTGCGGCCCGCCGGCGCCGCCTGCGACGCCGGCGCCTTCGAGGTGGCGACGCCGACTGGGGCGACCGAAGCGGCCGGCGGCGTCGGCGATTCCGGCGCGACGCTGGCGGGCACCGCGACCAACCCGGACCTCGGCGGCGGCAGCGCCTTCTTCCAGTACGGGACGAGCGCCGCCTACGGGTCGCAGACCGCCGCTCAGGCGATCGGCGCGACCACCCGTGACGCGCACTTCAGCGCCGCGGTCGGAGGGCTCGTCCCCGGCACGACCTACCACTTCCGGATCCTGGTGACCAACGCGGTCGGGACCGCCATCGGCCCCGACCAGACCTTCACCACTTCGAAACCGACCGCGCCGAAGACGGATATTCCGCCCCTGGGCCCACGTCCTCAGCTGAGCGCCAAGCACCTCGGCGGCCTGCGCCTCCGCGTCTCCTGCACGGGCGCGCCCTGCAACGGCAGCCTGATCGCGACGACGCGACACCGCAAGCACACCGTGGTCGTCGCCAAGGCGAAGCTGCGACTCGCGAGCGGCACCGAGAGGAAAGTGACCCTGAAGCTGACCCGCAGAGGGAAGCGCCTCGTCGCGCTCCCAGGGAAGTTGCGGGTCGTCGTCAAGGCTAGCCTCGGCGGCGAGCAGCCTGGCCTGCCGAGGCCGCTCCGCTTCAAGCTGCGCTGACGCGCGGCTGGCTCAGGACCTCGCGAGCCGCCCGCCGCTTCGGTCCCGGCGGTAGCCCCTTGGGGGATCGCTTCCAGATATTTGGCTTTTGATCAAACTTTGGTAAGAATCGGTCCCCTTGACCGCGGCCGAGATCAAACGGGGATTCGCGGAGACGGAGCTCGGCCAGATCCACTACGCCGAAACCGGCGAGGGGGCGCCGGTGCTCCTCCTGCACCAGACGCCGCGCTCGTGGGACGAGTACCTGGAGGTGCTGCCGCTCGTCGGCGCCTCTCGTCGGGCGATCGCGATGGACACGCTCGGCTTCGGCGACTCCTGCGATCCGCGCGGGGAGAGGATCGAGGACTTCGCCGAGGGGGTGACGCTGCTGCTCGACGCGCTCGGCTGCCCCTCCGCCAGCCTGGTCGGCCACCACACCGGCGGTGTCGTCGCGATCGAGGTCGCCGCCTCCGCCCCGGATCGGGTCGAGGGCCTGATCCTCTCCTCGACGCCGCTCTCCGACGTCGCCTACAAGGAGGCGCACCAGCGCGGGCCCGGGCTCGACGACGCCAGGGTCAGCGCCGACGGCGAGCACCTGCGGGAGCTCTGGCGCCAGCGCCAGCCCTATTACCCGCCCGATCGCCCCGACCTCCTCGACCGCTTCATCGTCGACGCCCTGAAGAGCTCCGAGCGGCGCCACAGCGGCCATCTGGCGATCGCCGCCTACGAGATGGAGGCGCGCCTGCCGCTGATCGCCTGCCCGACCCTGGTGCTGATCGGCGGCGCCGACGAGCACGCGCTGCGCTACGCGAGGCCGCTGGTCGAGCACCTCGACGCGCCGATGGTGGTCGTCGACGGCGGGACCGTGCCGATGCCGAACCACGACCCGGGGGCGTTCGCGGGCGCGGTGCTGGAGTTCCTCGACGCGAGCGTGGCGGAGGGGTCGCGGCGATGACGACCGGCGATCCCCAGGCGGGAGTGGATTCCTCGCTCGCCTCGATGACCGCGGTCGAGCTGCGCGAGCTGCTCGGCGGCAACCGGGTCTCGGCCCGCGAGGTCTGCGAAGCGGCGCTGGCGCGGATCGAGGCGCTGAACCCGGAGATCAACGCGATCGTCGCCCTGCGGGCCGAGGAGGCCCTGGCCGACGCCGACGCCGCCGACGCGCTTCCGGCCGCCGAGCGCGGTCTCCTCCACGGCCTGCCGTTCGCCGCCAAGGACCTGCACGAAGCGGCCGGCCTGCCCTTCACCCGCGGCTCGCTCGCCTGGGCCGGGGAGGTCGCCGACCGCGACGAGCCGTGGCTCGCGCAGGTGCGCGCGGCCGGCGCGATCCTGATCGGCAAGACGAACACGCCCGAGCTCGGCACCAAGCCGACGACCTGGAACCGGGTGCACGGCCCGACCCGCAACCCGCTGGCCACCGACCGCACCACCGGCGGCTCGAGCGGCGGTGCCGGGGCCGCGGTGGCGGCGAACATGGTCCCCTTCGCGCCCGGCTCCGACGCCGGCGGCTCCTGTCGCCAGCCGGCCTCCTGCTGCGCGGTCGTCGGCGTCAAGACGAGCCGCGGCCGGGTCCGGTTCGAGGGCAGCTCGGAGTTCGCGAAACATCGACACCGTCGGCCCGTTGGCGCGGACCGTGGCCGACGCCGCCCTCTTCCTCGACGCCTGCGCCGACCCGGGATCGCGGGCGGAAGAAGAGGGGTCGTTCCTCGACGCCGCCGGCCGCGAGCCGGGCCGCCTGCGGCTCGCCTACACCAGCCGCGTGCTCGGGGGAGAGCTCTCCGGCGACGTCCAGCGGGTCTTCGGCGAGGCGCTGCGGAGGCTCGAGGACAGCGGCCACGAGCTGGTCGAGGTGGCGCCGGCGCTGAGCGACCTGCGCGATCCCTGGCTGACGATGGTCTTCGTCTCGATGGGGCAGCTGGCCGCCGAGCTCTCGGCGTCGGAGATGGCCCGGATCGAGCCCGCCAACCTGCGGATGATGATCCACGGCAGCAGGATCGGCGCGGTCGAGTACGTGCAGGCGCTCGGCCGGGCTGGCGAGGCGACGGCGAGGGTTCTCGACCAGCTCGCTCCCTACGACGCGCTGCTGACGCCGACCCTGACCGTGCCGCCCTACCCGCTCGAGGAGCTGACGCCGGAGTCAGACGAGGACGAGGTCTGGCGGACCTACTTCCGCTGGGGCGAGTTCCTCTACCCGTTCAACGTCACCGGCCAGCCGGCGATCTCGGTGCCGGCCGGCGCCTCCGAGCTCGGCCTGCCGATCGGGCTGCAGATCGTCGGGACGCCCGGCGGCGAGGCGGCGCTGCTCTCGCTCGCCGCCGCCTTCGAGAGGGCGAGCTGAGATGGCGGTCCGGATCGGCTTCGACATCGGCGGCACCTTCACCGATTTCGTCCTGCGCCGGCCCGACGGCGAGCTGGTCAGCGAAAAGCGGCTCACCTCCTACGAGGACCTGGTCGGCGACATCGCCGCCGGGCTGACCCGCCTCCTCGACCGCGCCGGGGTGCCCGCGGCGGAGGTCGAGCAGCTGATCCACGCCACCACCCTCGGCTCCAACGCCGTCCTCGAGCGCAAGGGGCCGCGGCTGGCGCTCTTGACCACGCGCGGCTTCGGCGACGTGATCACGATCCAGCGCTCGCTGCGCTGGAGCATGTACGACATGCAGATCGAGAAGGTGCCGCCGCTGGTCGCCCGCCGCCACGTCCGCGAGGTCGACGAGCGCTGCCGGGCCGACGGCAGCGTGCTGCGCCCGCTCGACGAGGACGCCGTCCGCGCCCTCGCCCGCGAGCTGGCGGCCGAGGGCTACGAAGCGGTCGCGGTCGCCTACCTCCACTCCTACGTCGCGCCGGACCACGAGCGGCGCACCCGCGAGCTGCTGCTCGAGGAGGCGCCCGAGCTGCGGGTGACGGCTTCCTCCGACGTCTCGCTGCAGGGCCGCGAGTACGAGCGCACCAACACCGCGGTCGTCAACGCCTTCCTGATGCCGGTGCTCGCCGACTACATCTCCAGCCTCGAATCGGCCCTGCCGGAGTTGGGGATCGACGCGCAGCTGTGGATCATGCAGTCGAGCGGCGGCCTGGCGACGGCGGAGAACGCGGCGGAGCGACCGGTCCACACGATCGAGTCGGGCCCCGCCGCCGGCGCCCTGATGGCCGCCGAGCACGGCCGCCTGGCGGGCCGCTCGAAGGTGATCGGCTTCGACATGGGCGGGACGACGGCGAAGGCCGCGGTGATCGAGGACGGCCGGCCGGCGACCTCGCGCTACTTCGAGATCCAGCGGACCGGGCTGCGGCGCGGCAGCGGCCTGCCCCTCGACATCCCGGCGATCGACCTGGTCGAGATCGGGACCGGCGGCGGCAGCATCGCCGCCGCGACGCTCGGCATCCTCAGCGTCGGCCCGCGCAGCGCCTCCTCCTACCCGGGCCCGGCCTGTTACGGCAACGGCGGCGAGGACCCGACCGTCACCGACGCCAACCTGCTGCTCGGCTACCTGAACCCCGACTACTTCGCCGGCGGCGAGATGACCCTCGACACCGAGGCAGCGCGGGTCGCGGTCGAGGGGCTGGCGCGGGAGCTCGAGCTGGAGCCGCAGCGCGCGGCCTGGGGCATCCACGAGGTCGCCAACCTCGAGATGGAGCGCGCCCTGCGCCAGGTCTCGATCGACCGCGGGCTCGACCCCCGCGACTACACGCTGGTCGCCTCCGGCGGCGCCGCGCCGGCGCACGCCTGCCGCCTGGCGCGCTCGGTCGGGATCCGCGAGGTGATCGTCCCCGCTGCCGCCGGGGTCGGCTCGGCGCTCGGCCTGCTGGAGGCGGACGAGTCGATCGAGCTGGCGCGGACCGCGCTGGTCGGCCTCGACGGCGACGACGCCGAGGCTGGCGCCGTGCGGATCTTCGCTGAGCTCGAGGCCGACGCCCGCGGGCTGGTCGGCGAGTCCTGGGGCGGCGACCCGGTCGCGATCCGGCGCACGGTCGGGATGCGCTTCAGCGGCCAGGTCTCGGAGCTGGAGCTGGCGCTCGAGGAGGGCGAGCCGGTCGATCTCGGCGCCCTCCAGGAGCGGTTCCACCAGCTCTACGAACGCAACTACGGGTACCGCGAGCGGCTGCCGGTCGAGGCCGTCACCTGGTTCTTCACGCTGCTTCGCCAGCGCGCCCCGGCCGCCGTCGCGGCGGCCGCCGGGGCGGCTTCCGGCGAGGCCCGGCGCCGGCCCGCCTACTTCCCCGAGACCGGGGTGGTGGAGACGCCCGTCCACCCGCGCGCCGAGCTGGGGCCCGGCCGCGAGCTCGAGGGGCCGGCCCTGATCGAGGAGGAGAACACGACGACGGTGCTGCTTCCCGGCGCCCGGCTGCGGGTCGTCGACCACGGCGCCCTGCTGATCGAGGTCGGAGGAGGTGACGATGCCGGAGGCGCCTGACAACCTCACGGTGGCGGTGATCTGGGGCCGCCTGGTCGCGGTCGCCGAGGAGATGGCGACGGCGCTCGCCAACACCGCCTTCTCGGGGCAGGTGCAGAGCGGCGACTTCTCGACCGCCGTCTTCGATCGCGAGGGCCGCCTGCTGGCGCAGGCCAATCGCAGCCCCGCCCACCTCGGCTCGATGCCGCAGGCGGTCTCCCACATGCTCGACGTCTACCCGGTCGAGCAGCTGCGGCCGGGCGACGAGATCGTCATGAACGACCCGCATAAGGGCGCCGGCCACCTGCCCGACATGTTCGGTCTGGCGCCGACCTTCGTCGACGAGGAGGTGGTCGGGTTCGTCTGCTCGACCGTCCACGTCACCGACATCGGCGGCCTGCTGCCGGGCAGCCAGGCGGTGGTCGGCGTCAGCGAAGGAGTCCAGGAGGGGCTGCGGCTGCTGCCGACGCTGCTCTACCGGGGCGGGGAGCCGAACCAGGAGGTGCTGCGGATCATCGCGGCCAACGTGCGGGTGCCGGACCTGGTGCTCGGCGACCTCCGCGCCCAGCGGGCCGCGCTCTACGTCGGCGCCCGCCAGCAGGCCGAGATCGTCTGCCGCTACGGCCGCGAGACGGTGGAGGCGGCGGCCGACCTGATCCTCGACCGCTCCGAGGCGGCGGTGCGGGAGGCGCTCGAGGCGATCCCCGACGGCACCTACGGCTTCGTCGACCACCTCGACGACGTCGGGCCCGACACCGACCCGGTGCGCCTCGAGTGCGCGGTGACCGTCGCCGGCGGCACGATCGCCTTCGACTTCGCCGGCACCGACCCGCAGACGATGTCGGGAATCAACAGCACCCTCTCCTACACGCGCTCCTACTGCTATTGGGTGGCGAAGGCGATCACGACGATGGACAGCATCCCCCAGAACGCCGGGCAGCTGCGGCCGATCGCGATCTCCGCCCCCGAGGGGTCGTTCTTCAACGCCGGCCCGACCGCCTCGGTCGGCGGCCGCGCCTGCTTGAACCAGCGGATCGCCGAGGTCATCCTCGGCGCGCTCGCGCAGGCGGTCCCCGAGCTGGTCACCGCCGGCAGCGGCCAGTGGGTCAACCCGATCTTCGGCGGCACCCGCCCCGAGAGCGGCGAGCCGTTCGTCTTCTACGACTTCGTCCTCGGCGGGATCGGCGGGCGCCAGGAGCGCGACGGCGTCGACGCGATGTCGCCGGTCTTCTCGGTCGAGAACATCCCGGTCGAGATGCAGGAGGCGCAGTACCCGATCATGGTCGATCGCTTCGAGATCATCCGCGACTCCGGCGGCGCCGGCCGGATGCGCGGCGGCGCCTCGCTGCGCAAGGACATCCGCCTGCTCACCCCGATGCAGCTCTCGAACCTCACCGACCGCCAGCGCTTCCCGACCTTCGGGCTGGAGGGCGGCGCCGAGGGCACGCTGGGCGTGACCGTCCTCAACCCGGATAGCGCGGAGGAGCGCCGGCTCGGATCGAAGGGCGACTACCGCCTGCAGGAGGGGGACGTCGTCAGCTTCCGCTGCTCGGGGAGCGGCGGCTTCGGCCCGCCGGGCGAGCGCGACCGCGAGGCGGTGCGGCGCGACGTCGAGGAAGGCTTCGTCTCGGCCGCGGCCGCCCGCGAGGTCTACGGCCTCGACGTCTGAGGCGGTGCCGGCGTCAGACGGTCACCCTTCGGTGGCGCGGACGCGGGGGATGATCTCCTCGCCGAAGGCCCGCAGCAGGTCCGCGGGCAGCTGGTAGGAGGAGAGCCCGAGGATGTAGAAGGCCGAGACGCCGAGGCCGACCATCTCCTCGACGCGGGCGGCGACCGATTCGGGGGTCCCCGCGAGGGCGTAGCGGGTCGCGTAGGCGTGGGCCATCTCGTCGCTGACCCACTGCTCGGCGTGCTCGATCGCCAGCTCCCAATCCTCGGCGTGGGTCATGTCCGGGTAGACCCCGGCGGCGACGGGGGGAACCTCGATCTCGATCCCGATCTCCCGCAGCGCGCCGGCGCCGCCGAGCTGGGCCGAGGAGACGACCATCGGCTTGACCAGCCGCGCCGCCTCGTGCTCGTCGGCGGCGACGGCGGTGTGGGCGGCGAGGACGATCTCGATCTCGTCGAAGTCGCGGCCGGCCTCCTCGGCTCCCTGGCGAACCCTGTCGAGCGAGCGCCGGATCAGCTCCGGGGAGGCTCCGCAGAGGACGATGACGCCGTCGGCGATCGCCCCGGCGAGGGCGAGGGCTTTCGGCCCGGTGGCGCCCATGTAGATCGGGATCTCGTACCCCGGCGCGGTGAGGACCCGCATGCGGCGGTTGGCGTAGGGCCCCTCGTCGCCGAAGTGGATCGCCTCGCCGGCGAGCAGGGAGCGGAGCCGGCCGACCTGCTCGCGCACGACCGCCAGCTTGGTCGGCCGGCGACCGAGGGTCTTGACGGCGCTGTCGCCGGTGCCGATCCCGATCCGGACCCGGTGCGGCGCCAGCTCCTCGACGGTCGAGGCGGCCGCCGCCGTGGTCGCGACGTTGCGGGTCTCGAAGTTGGTCAGGGCGGTCCCGAGGCCGATCGTCGAGGTCCGCTCGGCCGCCAGCGTCATCGTCGACCAGACGTCCCGCCAGAGGAACTGCGAATCGCCGAACCAGGCCATGTCGAAGCCGGCGTCCTCCGCCTCCTTGGCGAAGTCCGCGACCACGTTTGCCGGCGCGCACGGCGGGTGCCGCAGGCCGAACTCGATGCGCTCCTTGCTCACTTTTCCTCGCTTCCGCGTGGCTTTCCCAGGCGGGCGATGCTATCGATCAGCTGATATCCGATCAAATTTGTCCAAAGAACGGAGGTCAGCATGAGCAAGATCGACGAGGAGATGGTCGTCGCCCACTTCATCGTCGCGGGCGATGTCGAGCGCTCGCGCCGCTTCTACACCGAGGTGCTCGGCGGTAAGACGGTGATCGGGGGTGAGGCGGGCGACGTGGTGACCTACGTCGCGCTGGCCAACAGCTGGGTCATCATCAACCTCGGCGGCGGCCCGACCGACGACAAGCCGACGGTGACGCTGGAGACGCCACCGGATCCGGATCGGGTCAGCAGCTTCCTCAACATCCGGGTCGCCGACATCGAGGCCGTGTATGAGGAGTGGAGCGCGCGGGGGGCCGAGTTCCTCACGCCTCCCAAGCAGCACGAGACCGAGATCCGCTGCTACATCCGCGACCCCGACGGCCACATCATCGAGGTCGGTCAGACGACCTTGGCCAGAGGTTGGCGTCCACCGTCTTGACCACCCGCAAGGGCCGGTTGGGTTTATGGCGCTTTCTGCTGCCGCCAGCGCTCGAGCATCGCCCCCAACTCGCCGCGCAGGAACTCGAAGAAGGCGAGCGACTCGGCCAGCCGGCGGCCGGCGGGGGTTGCGGCGCCGAGCGCGTCGATTCCCGTCCGCGTGCTGCCGATCCAGCGGTCGAGCACCTGCTCGCGCTGGGCGACGACCTCGTACCAGGTCTCCGCCCGGAGGGCGTAGACGTCGCGCCGCGAGCCGGCCTCGCGGCTGCGCTCGACCATCGGCGCCCTCGCCCTGGCGATCGCCACCTCGACCGGCCGCAGGTCCGTGGCGACGGCCGCCGCCGGCGGCTTCACCCTGGTCAACGGCTTCGCGCCGTTGGTCGACGCGATCGCCTGGCTCGAGTACGTCTCGCCCTTCTACTACTACGAGGAGCACGACCCGATCGTCAACGGCGTCGAACCGGTCGACCTGGTGGTGCTGGCGGTCGCCGCGGCGACGCTGACCGTCGTCGCCGTGCTCGGCATGCGGCGGCGGGACCTGCGCGGTTAGACCGCCGCCCGCCCGCCGCCGCTGCCGCCTCGCGACTAGTGGCCGGCCTTCTGCCCGTTCCCGTGCAACGGGTACCAGGAGGCGCCGAAGGCCTTGGAATCGGTGCCGTTGTCTTCGCCGGGCTTCTTGTCCTCGACGAACGTGTAGAGGGGCCAGCCCGCGTAGGTGACCTGGGTCGTGCCATCGGACCGTTCGATCGTCCCCAGCTTCGCGGAGCTGACACCGCTCATCGCTTCCGGTTCGGCGGTCGTGGTCAGCGGCGGCCAGGCTTCGGCACACGGCCCTTCGCACTTCGATTTGCCGCTGCCTTTCTGGTCCTTCTGGAAGTAGTAGAGCGTCATTCCTTCCGCGTCGACCAGGACCTTGCCGACACCGGCGGCGCTGCCCAGCGAGACGGGCGTCGCTTCGCCGCTCGCTTCCGCCGGCGCTTCTTCTTCGCTGGCTGCCGGCTTGCCGTAACGGCTGCCGCCGCTTGCGTTTTCGCTGGTCGCTTCTTCGGCGCCCGCGCTGGCGTTGGAGCTGGCGCTGGTGGAGCTCCCACCACCGCCGCAGCCGGCGAGAACCAGTGCGGCCAAGGCCGCGAGCGCCACACCGAGCACAGCTGACTTCTTCCTCATCTTGAGCCTCCTTGGCTTCAAATGCCCCGGGCGCCGGGACGAGGCGGCGCGTTCATGTACTGCCGGGTCTACGCAGCGTGCGGCGGTCCCGTTCAACCCGGGTTCTCCACGCAGGCGCTGTCACGCCCGCGCCTGCTCGCTCGTCAGACCTGGTTGGAAACGCGAAGAGCCAGGAGGCGGCAGACGATGAGCAACCATTCCGACAAGCAGGACGTCCTCGTGATCGGCGGCGGCTACGCCGGGACGCTGGCCGCGGTGCGGCTGGCCGGCCGGGCGAAGAGCCGGGCCTCCGTCACCCTGCTCGACCCGCGCGGCGAGCTGGTGCAGCGGCTGCGCCTGCACCAGGTCGCGACCGGCCAGAAGGTGCGCAGCTACGACCTCGGGAAGCTGACCGGCCGGCGGGTCGAGAACGTCCGCGGCAGCGCCGTCGCGATCGACGCCGATCGCGGCGCGGTGGCCGTCGAGTCGGGCGGCAAGCTCTCCGAGCTGCGCTTCGACCAGGTCCTGCTCGCGGTCGGCAGCGGCGTCGACGTCGACCGCGTCCCCGGGGTGCGCGAGCACGCCCACACGCTCAGCGACCCGCCGGCCGCCGAACGACTGCGGCAGGCGCTGCTCGCCCAGGCGGAGGGAGCCCGGGTGGTCGTCTGCGGCGGCGGCTTCACCGGGATCGAGGCCGCCACCGAGATCGCCAGCCGCCATCCCGAGCTGCGGGTCAGCCTGCTGACCTCGGGCCGGGCCGGCGCCGCCCTCTCGCCGCGCGGCTGCGAGCAGCTGGAGAAGAGGCTGGCGAAGAAGGGCGTCGAGCTGCTCGAGAGCGAGCGGGTGAGCGCCGTCGAGAAGCGCCGGCTGCTGCTCGCGAGCGGCGTCGAGCTGGAGGCCGAGGTGGTCGTCTGGTGCGGTGGTTTCGTGGCGCAGCCGCTGCTCCGCGACAGCGGCCTGCCGGTCGACTCGCGCGGCCTGCTCGCGGTCGACGGCACCCTCCGCTCGGTCGGGCACGACAACGTGCTCGGCGCCGGCGACATCGCCGCGATCCCCGACTTCCCGAACGGGGCGCGCTACCGGATGACCTGCCAGGCGGGGATGCCCGCCGGCGCCCACGCGGCCGACACCGCCGTCGCGATGCTGAAGGGCGAGGAGCCGAAGCCGTTCGACTTCGGCTACATCCACATGCCGCTCTCGCTCGGCCGCGGCGACGGCCTGATCCAGTTCGTCGACCACGCCGACCGGCCCAAGGACAAGCTGCTGACCGGCCGTCGCGCCGCCCTCTACAAGGAGATCGTGACCCGCAGCCCGGCGCCCTCGATCGCCTGGGAGCGGCGGATGCCGGGCATGCTGCGCTGGCCGAAGGCCGGCGAGGCGATGGCGGCGCGGCCCGAACCGGCGACCGGCTCCGCCCGCTGAAAGCCGCCGGCGTCAGTCCAACAGGCTGACCAGGCGGAGGGCGACGCGCAGCTCGAGCTGGCGCTCGCCGAGCGGGCGGCCGCGGAGCGCCTCGGCGCGGCGGACGCGGTAGGCGACGGTGTTGGGATGGACGCCGAGGCGGCGAGCGGCGCCGACGAAGCTGTTGCCCTCCTCGAGGAAGATCGCCGCGGTCGCGGCGAGCCGGAGGGTGGCGTCGTCGGTGGCCGCGAGGCCTCCCAGCTCGCGCGCGGTGAAGCGGCGGGCGGCGGTGAGGTCGTCGGCGAGCAGCGCCTCGAGCGCCAGGTCCGGGTAGATGGCGACGGTGCCGGCGCCGTCGCCGCGGAGCCGGGCGGCGCGGCGGGCGAGCAGCGCCTCGCGGTAGCTGAGGACGAAGCCCTCGACGCCCTCGCCGGGAGTCCCGGCGGCGACCGAGAGGCCGCGGCCGGCGGCGCGCGAGAGGCGCAGGCGCGAGAGGTCGGGCGCGCTGCGGCGCCCGGCCCAGCAGGCGAGGTGGCGGCCCTCGGCGACGGTCAGCGGCGCGCCGGCGCCGAGCGATCTGGCCACCGCGGCGGCGGCGCCCTCCATCGCCGCGAAGAGGGCGCCGGCGTCGCCGGGCCGCTCGCCGGCGGCCTCGCTCCAGACGACGAAGCCGACGTGGAAGCGATCGAGCTCGTAGCCGAGGCGGAGGCTGACCGCCGCCGCGTCGTCCGGGGCGGCGCCGCCGAGCAGCGCCCGCACCTCGGCTGCCCGCACCGCCGCCGCGCCTCGCACCCACTGCTCGCGCTCGTCCATGTAGACGTCGATCAGCAGCCGCTCGATCGTCTCGACCCAGGCGAAGATCCAGGCGTTGAAGAAGGCCATCGCCTCGGCCAGGTGGTCGGGGTCGTCGGTCGCCGCCCGCAGCCGCTCGAGGATCATCCCGGCGAAGACGCCCTGGGCGGTGCGGTAGGCGCGCTGCATCAGCGACAGGTCGAGCCCGCGGATCACGTACTCCTTGGCGTAGCCGATCGCCTCCGGCGGCGGCTGCGCCGAGGCCGGGTCGGCGCCTTCACGCATCATCGTCACGATCACCCCGAGGTTCGAGCGGGCCGCCTGCAGCGTCCAGGTCCGCATGTCCTCGTCGAGCTCGGAGAGATGGTCGTGGACGGTGTCGGCGAGCGTCGCCGAGATCTGGTCGAGCTCGCGGGTGAGGGTCTCGACGATCGCTTCGATCTCGCCGCGGCTGGCGGCGGGCGGCGCGGCGATCCCTGCCCCCGGTCCCATCGCTCCAATCTAGAAGCTTTGTGCGCTCAGCACAAACCGCTGCTCGGCGATCGGTCGCCGGGGACGACGACAGAACGGTCGCGCGCACCTAACGTGGTCGCGGGCTACCGGGGGGTGGCTCGGGCTACCGGAAGGTGGTCGAGGCGGGAGCTGGCCGGTCTGACAACTGGGTTACGACGGGCAGCCCCGCCTCGGCCGCGTGCACCGGCGGCGGCGATCAGTTCCCGTCGTCACCCGCCCGCGAGCCGGGCGCGGCCAGCGGCTCGCCGCTCTGCCGCCACTCGACGATGCCGTCGGCGAGGCGGACCGCGTGCTGCCCCTTCGAGTTGAGGAGGCGAACGGCGTCATGGGAGTAGGTGCAATAGACGCCGCGGCAGTAGGCGACGACGTCGAGGTCCTCGGGCAGTTCCTCGAGGCGGTCGGCGAGCTCGTCGAAGGGGATCGACTTGGCGCCGGGGATGTGGCCGGCGGCGTACTCGGTCGCCGGGCGAACGTCGAGGAGGATCGCGTCGCCGGAGTCGATGCGGCGGAGGAGCTCCTGGCGGCCGATCTCCTCGGTGTCGTCGGGGCCGAGGTAGGTGCGAGCCGCGGCCTCGACGTCGGGCAGGTGCGCCGAGGCGAAGTCGAGGAGCTGGCCGTAGAGGGCGGCGGCGTCGTCGTCGGCGAGGCTGTAGCGGATCGTCGTGCCGCTGCGGCTGGTGGTGACCAGGCCGGCGCTCTTCAGCGTCTGCAGGTGGGCCGACGTCGTGGTGACGTTGAGGCCGGCGGCCGCGGCCAGCTCGACGACGCCGCGCGGGCCCTGGGCGAGCAGATCGATCAGTTCCAGGCGCTTGCCGCTGCCCAGCGCTTTGCCGACCCGTGCCAGCTGTTCGTAGAGCGCGGACCGCGGGGTCTGACCGGCCATCTCGAATCTCCTCGTCGTCGGCTAAGTTCCAATAACCTTTGGAATATTGTAGCCTAGCGGCATGGACGCCTTTCGCGATCAGCTGGACGTGGTCGTGGTCGGCGGCGGCGGCGCCGGGCTGAGCGCCGCCCTGCTGCTCGGCCGGGCTCGTCTGGCGGTCGCGGTGATCGACGCCGGCAGCCCTCGCAACGCGCCGGCCGCGGCGATGCACGGCTTCCTCACCCACGACGGCATGCCGCCGGCCGAGTTCCTGGCGGCGGCCCGGGCCGAGGTCGCGGGCTTCGGCGTCGAGCTGGTCGAGGGAACCGTGGAGTCGGCGCTGCCGGGGTTCCGCCTGCGGCTGAGCGACGGTCGCGAGGTTCGCGGCCGCCGCCTGCTGCTGACCACCGGGCTGAGCGACGAGTTGCCACCGGTGCCGGGGCTGGCGGAGCTCTGGGGCCGGGACGTGATCCAGTGCCCCTACTGCCACGGCTACGAGGTGCGCGACGAGCCGCTCGGCGTGCTCGCCAGCCAGCCCGTCTCGGTCCACCAGGCGCTGCTGGTCCGGCAGTGGTCCGACGACGTCACCTTCTACGCACACACCCACCCGCTCTCCGAGCCGGAGCGCGAGAAGCTGACCGCGGCGGGCATCCGGATCGTCGCCGGCGAGGTGCTCGAGATCCTGCGCAGCGAGGGCTCGCTGAGCGGGGTGCGAACCGCCGCGGCTGCCACCCCTATCCGGCTCGCCGCGTTGTTCGTCGCTCCCCGCTACCTGCCCAACACCGGGGCACTTGGCGATCTCGGCTGCGAGACCGACGACGCCGGCTTCCTCGTCGTCGACGAGAACGGCGCGACCAGCGCCCCCGGGGTGTGGGCTGCCGGCAACGTCGTCAACCCCAGGGCGCAGGTGATCGTCGCCGCCGGCGCCGCCGCCGCCGCCGCCCACGCCCTCCACTTCGACATCGTCGAGTCGGGCGAGGGCCGCGCCTAGCAGGACGGCTGACGGAACGTGCGGAAGGCGAACCGTCGCGGTGAGGGCATCGTCAGGGCGGCCATCAGGCCGCCGCCCCGTATTCGTCGTGGCGCTCCCACCACTCGCCAGGACCATCCGCCTGCGGATAGCCATCGGGCGAGTCCTCCCAGCCCTCCTGCCGGCCGAGCGGAGTCAGGTCGAGGTAGCTGAAGGTGCTGCCCAGCGCCTCGTCGCCGCGGCCGTTGACGAAATAGGTCCGCAGGACCTGGTCTCCCTCCCGCAGGAAGACGTTGGTGCCGTGCCATTCGTCGACGCCCATATCGACGTCGAAGTCGTCGGTGATCGTGTACCAGGGGGCTTCCCAGCCCATCTTCGCCTTCAGCCGCTCGATGTCCGGCTGCGGCGCCCGCGAGGCGTAGGCGAGCGTCGTGTCGCGGGCGTTCAGGTGCGCCGGGTGGGCGTCCTGGTCGGCCATCATCGAGCAGCCGACGCAGCCGATCTGCGGCCAGCCGCGGACGCCGGGCTCGAAGAAGAAGCGGTAGACGATCAGCTGCCGCCTTCCCTCGAAGAGGTCGAGCAGCCCGACCGTCCCGTCGGGCCCCTCGAAGGCGTACTCCTTCTCGACCGCCATCCTCGGCAGCCGCCGCCGCTTGGCGGCGATCCGGTCGCGAGCCCGGGTCAGCTCTTTCTCTTCCACCAGCAGCTCCTGGCGGGCGGCCTCCCACTCCTGCGGGGGGATCACCGGTGGTGCGTTCATCTCAATCTCCTCCTTGGTCGTTTGGTTGGTTACCCGGGTCCTCAGGCACTCGGGTTGGGGCTCGGGCGGGCGGCGCTGGAGCGGCGTCGGGTCAGCGGCGACCGCTGCTTCCGCGAGCCGCCGAGCAGCGCCACGGCGGCGAGCAGGCCGGCGACCGCGAAGGCGACCGTTGCCGCGAAGGCGGCGTGGTAGCCGTCGGTCAACGCCGCCGCACCCTGGCCGCCGGCCGCGGAGATCATCACCGTCGAAACTACCGCGACGCCGAGCGCCGTGCCGATCTGGAACGAGGTGTTGCTGAGCCCGGACGCCAGCCCCGACTCCTCCTCGGCGACGCCGGCCAGGGTCGCGATCGAGCCGGTCGCGAACGCCGCGCCGGTCCCCGGTCCGCAGAGCAGCAGGGCGGGGAGGATGTCGCGCACGTAGCTGCCGTCGACCGGCACCCGGCTGAGCAGCAGCGAGCCGGCGGCCATCAGGAGGAAGCCGCCGCAGACAACGGTGCGGTAGCCGAGCCTGCCGACCAGGCCCTGGCCGACGACCGAGCCGATCGCGACCCCGATCGGGGCGATCGCGAACGAGACGCCGAACCCCAGCGGCGAGTACCCGAGCACCTCCTGGGAGTACTGGGTGAGGACGAACGGCATCCCGAAGGCGCCCATCCCGAGCGCCACCAGGACCAGGTTGCCGCCGACCAGCGTCCGCGAGCGGAGCACCCGCAGCGGCACCAGCGGCGAGCGCGAGCGGGCCTCGATCGCGACGAACGCGGCGGCGAAGGCGGCCGCCAGCGCCAGCAGCCCGCCGGTCTGCAGGCTGAGCCAGCCGGCTTCGGGAGCCTTGACGACGGCGAAGGCGAGCAGCGCCAGCGCCGCGGTGACGGTGACCGCGCCGCCGAGGTCGAAGGCGCTGCGGCGCGCCGGCCGGCCGGCGGCGAGCAGCCGCGGGGTCAGGGTCATCAGGATCGCGGCGACCGGCAGGTTGAGGAAGAAGATCCACTCCCAGCCGAGGCCGCTGGTGATCGGGCCGCCGACGAGGAAGCCGGCGGTGCCGCCGATCCCGCCCATCGCGCCCCAGAAGCCGAGCGCCTTGTTGCGCTCGCCGCCCTCGGGGAAGGTGACCGTGAGGATCGAGAGCGCGCTCGGGGTCATGATCGCCGCCGAGATCCCCTGCACCGCGCGCGCCGCGATCAGGGTGGTGTCCGACCAGGCGAGGCCGCAGACCAGCGAGGCGACCGCGAACAGGCCGGTGCCGAGCATGAACAGCCGGCGGGCGCCGAGCAGGTCGGCGCAGCGGCCGCCGAGCAGCAGCAGCCCGGCGAAGGTCAGCGCGTAGGCGCTCATCACCCACTGCAGGTCGCCGGTCGCGAACCCGAGGTCGGGTCCGATCGAGGGGAGGGCGACGAGGACGATCGAGCCGTCCAGGGTGACCATGAAGAAGGCCGCGCAGAGCACCGCGAGCGCCTTCCAGCGAAGCGGATTCGGAGCTTCTTCGACTGACATCGAAATCTCCTTTCGGCTGGTGGTCAAACGAGCAACGACGCCAACCTACACTATTCCAAGGGATAATGGAATATAAGTCCGAAGATTCTTGGAATAAGGCGATCGCGCGGTCCGGGTGGGGGGGAGGGATACTTGGGAGCAGGCGCGGGAGATCGGCTCCCCGCCGCGGAAAGAGGGATGGACCGGGAATGGCTGAAGGGTCGGAGGGACGCTACGCCGAGCTGCGAACGGACTACCGCTGGCAGGTCCCCGAGCGCTACAACATCGCCGCCGACGTCTGCGACGGCCGCGATCCCGACGGGCTGGCGATCGTCCACGAGCACCACGAAGGCGCCCTGCGCGAGGTCCACTGGGGCGAGCTGCAGGCGCTCTCGAACCAGGCCGCCAACCTGCTCGCCGGCCTCGGGGTCGAGCGCGGCGACCGCGTCGCCCTGGTCCTGCCGCCGACCCCGGAGACCGCGGCGCTCTTCTTCGGCACCTGGAAGCTCGGCGCGATCCTGCTCTCGATGTCGGTCCTCTACGGCGACGACGGGATCGCCCACCGCCTCGGCGACTCCGAGCCCAAGGTGCTGATCACCGACGCCGCCAACGCCTCCCGGTTCGAAGGGCGCGAGGGCCCGCGGGTCGTGGTCCTCGAGCCGAGCCTCTTGGCCGCCGAGTCGGAGGTGGCCGAGACCGCCGACACCGCCGCCGAGGACCCCGCGCAGCTCTACTACACCTCCGGCACCACCGGCCTCGCCAAGGGCATCGTCCACGCCCACCGCTACCTCCTCGCCCACAACGAGTTCGAGCTCTGCCACGAGGTGCAGGCGGGCGAGCGCTTCCACGGCATGGGGGAGTGGGCCTGGGCGGCGGGGATCTGCCCGCTGCTCGGCCCCTGGCGGCTCGGCGCCACCCAGCTCGTCTACCAGCGCTCAGGCGGCTTCGACCCCGACAAGCAGCTCGACTTCCTCTCCCGTCACCAGGCCGAGAACGTCTTCGCCACCCCGACCGCGATCCGCTCGATGATGGGGATCGCCGACGCCCGCGAGCGCTATCCGCAGCGCTTCCGGATCGTCTGCTCGGCCGGCGAGCCGCTCAACCCGGAGGCGATCCGCTGGTTCCGCGAGCAGTTCGGGGTGACCGTGCTCGACTACTACGGCCTGACCGAGTCCTACCCGCTCTGCGGCAACTTCCCCTGGATGGAGGTGCGCGAAGGCTCGATGGGCAAGCCGATGCCCGGCTGGGACGTCGCGATCCTCGACCCCGACGAGCAGCCGGTGCCGCCGGGCGAGCGTGGCGAGATCTGCCTCCGCGCCCGCTCGAACCCGCACTACCCGCTCGGCTACTGGCGCCAGCCGGAGGCCAGCGAGGAGACCTTCGGCGGCGAGTGGTTCCACTCCAAGGACGCCGCCCGCATGGACGAGGACGGCTACGTCTGGTACGAGGGCCGCGCCGACGACGTGATCATCGCCGCCGGCTACCGGATCGGCCCCTTCGAGGTCGAGTCGGCCTGCCTCGAGCACGAGGCGGTCGCCGAGGCTGCCGCGGTCGCCTCCCCCGACGAGCGCCGCGGCTCGGTCGTCAAGGCCTTCGTCGTCCTCGCCGACGGCTCGGAGCCGAGCGACGAGCTCGCCGAGGAGATCAAGGCCTTCGTCCGCGACCGCCTCTCCGCCTACGCCTACCCGCGCCGGATCGAGTTCGTCTCCGAGCTGCCGAAGACCCTGACCGGCAAGATCAGGCGGATCGAGCTAAGGCAGCGGGAGGCGGAGCGGGCGGGCCCTTAGCGCCCGGCGGCCTCCGCCAGTGTCACAGCCGCCGCGGCTGCCTTGTCTCGTTGGGTAGACCTTCCCCCGACGCAAGGAGTCGACGATGAGCACCAGCACCAGCGAGCGGATCCCGACCGGGACCTTCGGGCTCGACCCCGTCCACAGCAGCTTCGGCTTCGCGATCCGCCACAACGAGGCCTCGGTCTTCCGCGGCCAGTTCGAGGAGGTCGACGCGGTGCTCGAGGACGGCGTCCTGCGCGGCGCCGCCCGGGTCGACTCGGTGCAGACCGCGCTCCCCGACCTCACCGCCCACCTGCTCGGCCCCGATTTCTTCGACGCCGAGCGGACGCCGACGATCGAGTTCCGCTCGACCGAGCTGCGGGTCGACGCCGACGGCGGCATCGAGGTCGACGGCGAGCTGACGATCCGCGGCGTCACCAGGCCGGTGACCGCGAGCGGCAGGTTCGCCCGCAGCGAGAACTTCAAGAGCGACGAGGTCGTCGGCCTCGGCCTCGAGGCGACGATCGACCGCCGCGAGTTCGGCCTCGAGTGGCAGATGCAGCTGCCGAACGGCAGCGACGTGATCGGCTGGGACGTCGTCCTCGAGTGCCATTTCGAGCTGGTGAAGGGGTAGAGGGAACCGAGCCATGACCAAGCGCGAGAACCTGCTCGACGAGCTGCGCCCGGTCTCCTTCGGGATCGCCTACCGGATGCTGGGCAGCGTCTCCGAGGCCGAGGAAGTGGTCCAGGAGGCGCTGCTGCGGGTCCACCAGGCGCTCGACGGCGGCGAGCGGATCTCCTCGCCGCGCGCCTACGTGGCGACGATCACGACGCGGCTGGCGATCAACGAGCTGCGCTCGGCGCGGGCTCGCCGCGAGCGCTACGTCGGCGAATGGCTGCCGGAGCCGATCGTCACCGACGGCGACGACGACCCGGCCCGCCACGCGGAGACGGCCGACTCGCTGTCGCTGGCGATGCTGGTGCTGCTAGAGAGCCTCTCGCCGGAGCAGCGGGCGGTGCTGCTGCTGCACGACGTGTTCGACTACGGCTACCCGCAGATCGCGGCGATCGTCGGCAAGAACGAGGACAACGTGCGCCAGCTCGCGAGCCGGGCGCGGCGCCACGTTGAGCAGCGCCGGCCGCGCTTCCAGACGACCCGCGAGCAGCAGCAGGAGCTGGCGCACCGCTTCTTCGAGGCCGCCGAGCAGGGCGACCTGGCCGGGCTCGAGGCTCTGCTCGCCAGCGACGTCGAGCTGACCGGCGACGGCGGCGGCAAGGTGCCGGCGCTGGCGACCACGATCCACGGGCGCAGCCGCGTCGCGCAGATGATCGCCAGCTGGTTCGAGCCGGGCTTCCGGATGCCGGGCATCAGCCTGCACCCGACCGAGGTCAACGGCGGCCCCGGGACGATGGTCTTCGACGAAGAGGGTCGCCTGATCGGCGTCATGGGGCTCGAGATCGCCGAGGGCCAGATCAAGCACATCGGCTCGGTCGTCAACCCCGACAAGCTCCGTCACCTGGGGCCGATCGGCGACTTCGGCTCGCTGGTGATGCGGCGCGGGGAGGAGGATTAGCGATGGCCGCCACCGAGGAGGCACGTAACAAGGAGACGGTCGAGCGCTTCAACGCGGGCGTCAACAGCGGCGACCCGGAGGTGATCGCGGCGACCTTCGAGGAGCTGGTCGCGCCGGACGCGCGGATCCGCACGCCGCTGCCGATCGACGCGAGCGGGCCGGAGATGCTGGGGCAGGTGTTCGCGATGCTGCGGCGCGCCTACCCGGACCTGCGGGTGACGGCCGAGGACCTGATCGCCGAGGGCGACAGGGTCGTCTCCCGCAACGTCGTCACCGGCACTCACCAGGGCGAGTACATGGGGATCGCCCCGACCGGCAAATCCGTCAGCTACGAGGAGATCTTCGTGATGCGCTTCGCCGACGGCCGGATCGTCGAGACCTGGGGCGTCGTCGACGTTCTCGGGCAGCTCCGCCAACTCGGCGCGGCGCCGCAAATCGGCCTTACCAAGTAATTGGTGAATCAGCCCTTTCCATAGAACAAACGTCTACGGCTATACCAATAAGTGAGTATCCGGGCAAGAATGTCTATGTGGCAGATCGAGACCAAGCACTCAGCGCTCAGCCTCCCTGGCTCGATCTCGACGAGCTCGGCTTCGAGCAGCAGCCGCGGCTGACCTACGCCGAGCTGCGTGGCAGCGACCTGCGGGTCGCCGCCTGCCTCGCCGAAGCCCACCGCGAGCTGGCCGCCTCGCTGCCGCTCGACTCGCGGGTGCGGGCGCTGGCGCTCCGCTGCGGCGACCACTGGGGCAGGCTCGCCGGCCTGCCCCACGGCCTCGCCGAAGTCGAGCGCTGAGCGCTCGACCCGGCGGCCGTGGCGCTACTGCAGATCCTCGCAGGCGATCCCGTCGTGGTCGGCGTCGAGCCGGTCCGGGTCGTAGCGCGGCCCGCCGTGCTTCTTGTAGTATGCTGGGCCTGCTGCCAGCTGCTGAAGTCCGAGCAGTCCTTGGCGACGGCGCGGGCCGGCGCGGCGGCGACGGCGAGGACGATGACGGCCGCCAGGGCGGCGATGATCTTGCGCGTGGGAACTCCCCTTTCGCCGATGAGTTGGGACGCCGGTCGCGGTCCAATTGGTGAGAGATCACAACCGACGCCGAGGAGGATCCGATGAGCACGACCGGAAGTGAGCGAGTGATCGACAGCGAGCGGACGCGGGTGGTGCGCGACTCCTACCGCGCCTTCCAGAGCGGTGACCGGGAGCTGGCGGAGCAGGTTTTCGGCGCCGAGCTGCGCTTCCACGCGCCGCCGGACCCCGAGCTCGACCGGGCCGGCTACTTCGAGCGCTGCTGGCCGCAGGCCGGCGGCCGGATCGCGGAGTTCGATTTCGTGCGGCTGTTCGAGCGCGGCGAGGAGGTCTTCGTCACCTACGAGGCGCGGCGCGACGACGGCAGTCGCTTCCGCAACAGCGAGGTCTTCACGGTCCGCGAGGGGAAGATCGTCGAGGTCGAGGTCTACTTCGGCTGGGAGCTCGGCTGACTCTCGCGCAGTTGTCTCCGGATAGCGGAGACAAGTGCGCGAGGGTCACTCCTCGCGGCGCAGGACGCGGGCCTTCTCGGTCGCGAACTCCTCGTCGGTGAGGATGCCCTTCGAGTGCAGCTCGCCGAGCCGCTCGAGCCGGGCGATGCGGGCGTCCTCGTCGTCGAGCACGGCGGTCGGCGCTTCCTCGGGCGGCGCTCCGGCCGGACCGCCGCCGGCGCCAACGTCCACCGGTGGCTCGCCGGCGCGCGGCTCGCCGTCCTCGCCGTGCCGATCCGGCATCCGCATCTCCGGCAGCCTGATCTTCGAGGTCTGCTCGCTGACTTTGTCGCCGATCCCGGAGTCGCGGTAGGCGGTCATGACTTTGGCCCTGGTCGTGCCGAAGCTGCCGGCGAAGCTCGCGTCGGGGTACTCCTCTTCGGTCTGGCGGCGCAGCTCGTGGATCCCGAAGGCGGCCATCCCCGCCACCACCAGCGTCGTCAGGAAGCTGCGGAGGCCGACGTTCGACGCCGACAGCAGGTAGATCCCGAAGATCAGCGCGAGGCCGGTGTAGACCCAGGGGATGTAGTCGCGGAGGGCCGGCGCGATGAACTCGCGCACCGCTTTCGCCGCTTTGTTCGGCGAGGCGAGCCAGCCGGCGGCGACGAAGAGGGCGCCGATCACGATCACCGTGGTCGCGATCGAGACCATCAGCGAGGTCCCGATCCCCCAGGCTTCTTCGGCCGCCGGCTTGACGCTCTCCTGGGTGACGAGCTGGTCGATGACGATGCCGCCGGCGATGTGGCGGGCGACGATCACCAGCAGCCCGGCCGCGATCAGGCCGATGCCGGCGAACAGCACCGTCACCCAGCGGCCGCCCCTGGTCAGGTACATCGCCAGGGCGAAGACGAGGAAGGTGAGCAGCGAGAGGATCAGCGCCGAGCCCTTGATCGCGACCGCGATGTTCTGCGCGGTCTTCAGCTGGTCGGACTTGAGGATCTTGATCTGGCCCGCATCGGGCGGCAGCTTTTCGGCCAGGCTCTGGCCGATCCCGACCTGCTTGGCGAGGTTGGTCAGCAGGCTGCCGAGGTTGAGGGTGACTTCGCCGTTGGCGGTTTCGACCGCTTCTTTCTTGTTTTCGAGCACCGCGATCAGCTGTTCGTGGGCGGTCCGGTTGGCGTCTTCCCAGATTCCCTGCGCGGTCCCGGTTTCGAGCACCTTTTCCGCCCCCGTCCCGGCCACCTGGCGCAGCCCGCCGGCGGCCGGCCCGGCGAGTTCCTTGGTGTCGCCGGGGAGGATTTCCTTCAGTTCCTTTTCGACGTTGACGTTTTCGTAGAGCTGGTCCACGAGGTAGTTGCTGAGCGCGGTGCGGATCTTTTCGTTCTGGATCAGCCGGCCGCTGGTCGAGACCCAGTCGTCGGTGTTGAGCGCCTGGCGCTCGATCCAGATCGCGAACACCGAGAGGAAGGCAAGGACCGAGCCCAGCACGATCAGGCCTTTCACGGTGCGGCGTCGGGCCTTGCTCACGCCGCGATGGTATACGTGGGGGGTGAAGCTGGAGGGCATCCACCACATCACCTGCATCACCGAGAACGCCCAGAGCAACGTCGATTTCTACGCCGGGGTGATGGGGCTGCGGCTGGTGAAGAAAACGGTCAACCAGGACAACCCGACCGTCTACCACCTCTTCTTCGGCGACGAGGACGGCGAACCCGGCCTCGACCTCACCTTCTTCGAGTACCCCGGCGTGCCCGGCGGCCGCGCCGGCGCCGGGATGGTCCACCGCATCCTCTGGCGGGTCGCCTCCGACGACGCCCTCGACTTCTGGCAGCGGCGGCTGGCCGCGGCCGGGATCGAGGCCGAGCGCGGCGCCGGGCTGCGCTTTGCCGACCCCGAGGGGCTCGAGCACGAGCTGCTGGTCCTCGACGTCCCCGACGCGCCGCTGGTCGCCAGGCACCCGGAGATCCCGGCCGACCTGGCGCTGCAGGGCTTCCACGCGGTGCGCGCCTACAGCGCCGCGCCGCAGGCCAGCGCCCGGCTGCTCGAGGCGCTCGAGTTCGAGCCGGTCGACGGCGGCGGCTGGGAGGCGCGCGGCGACCGCCGCGGCGGCCTCATCTACTACGACGAGCCCCCCGCCGAGCGCGGCCTGCAGGGCGCCGGCAGCGTCCACCACGTCGCCTGGGCCTCGACCCTCGAGGAGCACATGGAGTGGCGCGAAAAGGCGATCGCCGGCGGCGCCCAGCCGACCCCGGAGATCGAACGCTTCTACTTCAAGTCGATCTACTTCCGCGAGCCGAGCGGCGTCCTCTTCGAGATCGCCACGATCGGCCCCGGCTTCACCGTCGACGAGCCGCTCGAGCACCTCGGCGAGAAGCTCTCGCTGCCGCCCGACTACGAGCACCTGCGCGACGAAGTGGAACCGAACCTGCGCCCGGTCCACAACCCGCGCGAAGCGCAGGCGTAACCGCCCCGGCGGGCGCGTGTAGCGCTTGGCGTGACCGCCGAGCGGCTGCCCCCCGAGCGTCTCGCCAGCTACCACGCCTACACGCGCAAGCACGGCGTCAACTGGCCGCTCTACGTGGCGATCCGCTGCCTCTTCGTCCCCTTCTTCCTCGTCTACTTCCGCCTCACCCGGACCGGCCGCGAGCACGCGCGGGTGAAGGGCGGCCTGATCGTCGCCGCCAACCACCGCAGCTTCCTCGACCCCTTCGTGATCGGCGCCAGCCTGCCCTGGGGCCGGCCGATGAACTACGTCGCCAAGCAGGAGCTGTTCCGCAACCCGCTGCAGGCCTGGTTCCTCTCGCGGCTCGGCGCCTTTCCGATCCGCCGCGGCGAATCCGACCTCGAATCGATGGACACGGCGCGGCTGACCGTCGAACGCGGCGGCACCGTCTGCATCTTCCCCGAGGGCACCCGCCACCGGCGCGGCACCCTCGGCAGCCCGAAGAAAGGGGTCGGCCGGCTGGCGCTGCAGACCGGCGCGCCGATCGTCCCGGTGGCGGTGATCGGGACCGAAAACGTGCGCCGCGGCTGGCGGATCCGGCCCCGCAAGTGCAAGGTCCGGCTCGGTCGGGCGATGACCTTCCCGCGCGCCGAGGAGCCCTCGCCGCAGCTGGCGGTGACCGTCACCCAGCGGATCTGGCCGAACGTGCAGCTGCAGTGGGAAGACCTCGGCGGGCTGCCGCCGATGCGCCGCGCGGCGGTGATCGGCGCCGGCAGCTGGGGGACCGCGGTGGCGGTGCTGCTCGCCCGCGGCGGCCTCGAGGTGCAGCTCGGCTGCCGGACCAACGAACAGGTCGACGCGCTGCACGAGGACGGCTCCAACGAGCACTACCTGCCCGGGGTGCCGCTGCCCGAAAGCGTCGACGTCCGCCACTCGGCCGAGATCGAGCTGGCCGGGGTCGACCTCGTCTGCCTGGCGATCCCGAGCAAGTCGCTGCCGGCGGCGGTCGGGGCGATCGCCGACCGGGTCGGCACCCGCGCCTCGGTGCTGCTGATGACCAAGGGCCTGATCGCGCCGCAGGGCCAGCTGCCGGCCGACTACGTCGGCGAACGGGTGCGAGCGCGGGCGATCGCCAGCCTCGGCGGTCCCGCCCACGCCGGCGAGGCGGTCTCCGGCTCGGCAGCGCTGGTGCTCGCCTCCGCCGACCGCGACCTGCGCGACCAGCTCGGTGAGGTCTTCGACCGCGCCGGGCTCGTCTGCGAGCGCTCCCGCGACGTCACCGGGGTCGAGATGGCGGGCGCCGCCAAGAACGCCGCGGCGCTGGCCGCGGCGGCGGCCGAGCCGCACGGGCTGAACGCCGCCGGGATCGCCGTCGCCGAGATCTGGCGCGAGTGCATCGACTATGCGCTCTCCCGCGGCGCCGAGCTGGAGACCTTCTCCGGCCTGGCCGGGGTCGGCGACCTGACCGCGACGATGATGGCGCCGACCAGCCGCAACCGCCGCGCCGGCGAGCTGCTCGGCGCCGGCACGCCGGCGGCGGAGATCCCGGCGATCATCGGCCAGGCCTCCGAGGGCCTCGACACGACGCCGCTCCTTGCCGAGACGGTCGCCGCCTCCGGCGTCCCGGCGGCGGCGCTGGCCGGCCTCGCGCAGCTGGTTCGCGGCGAGGTCGACGGCGAGACCTGGATGGCCGGCCTGCGCAAGGTCGAGCGCTCGCGGCAGGTGGCCTGATGCCTCCGGGAGCCCTACAGTGGGGCGGTGAGCGCCGCGGAGGAGAGCGAGGAGCCGCGGAACGTCGAGCCGGCGGACATGCCGCCGGCGGCGAAGGCGGAGCTCGACCGCGCCTTCGAGGCCTTCTACAAGGAGCATCTGCGCGACGTCTACTCCTACGCCTACTACCGGGTGCGCGACCACCACGACGCCGAGGACCTCACCGAGCAGGCCTTCCTGCAGGCCTACCGCCACTTCGACCGGGCGCGGCGCGAGTCGCACGGCCGGCCGCTGCGGCCGTGGCTGATCCGGATCGCCCACAACCTCGCCTCGAACTACTACCGCGACCGCTCGCGGCGGCCGCAGACCTCGCTGGAGAGCGCCGACCCGATCGTCGCCCGCCACGACACCGAGGCGATCGCCGAGGGCCGCGAGGAGCTGCGCTCGGTGATGGCGAACCTCGAGCACCTCTCCGACGACCGCCGCGAGGCGCTGATCATGCGCTTCGCGCTCGGCATGGACAACCGCGAGATCGCGCGGGCGCTGGGGCGGACCGACGGCGCCACCAAGGTGCTGATCCATCGCGCGATCAAGCAGCTGCAGGAGCAGATGGAAGGGGACGGGGACGATGAGTCAGGGTGAGGCTGGCTTCGGCGCCGGCAGCTGGGACGTCGAGACGCTGCTGGCCGACGCGCTGCGGCCGGTCGAGCCGCCGGAACGGCTCTCGAGCCGGCTCGAGGAGACGCTCTCGGCGGTCACCTCGGCGGCGGCGACGGAACTCTCCGACTGGGCCGAGGAGCTCGAGGAGTCCGAGCTGCGGGCGCTGCGCGACCCGCGCAACTGGGTGCGGCCGGTGGTCGCGGTCTCGGCCGGCGGCGTCGCCACCGGCGCCCTCGTCCTGCTCGAGCTGCGCCGCCGCGGCAAGCGCCAGAGCGAGAGCGGCCTACGAGCCGTCTCCAGCAGCCTCCGCTCGCGCCTCTAGCCCGCCTTCCCCTCCACGAGGTTGCCTTTTCGGGCGCATATCGCCTGTTTCGGCAACCTCGCGGGGGCGCCCTCGGCGACGGCGGCGGCGCCGAGGCTTGCGGCGCTCGCGGCGGCGCGGGGTGCCGGCGGCGGCGAGCAGGCCGAGGAGGCCGAGGGTGAGCGCCAGGGCTTCGTTGGAGCCGGAGGCGGGGAGGAAGCCGAGGATCGCGGCGCCGTCGGCGAGGGTCAGGCCCCAGACGCCGAGCCCGGTCAGCAGGGCGCCGGCGGCGAGCGCGTAAGCGCGCGAGGCGCCACCGGCTGCCAGCAGCCCGAGCGCGCCGAGCGCCGCGTAGAGCAGGTTCAGCCAGGCGTTGACGCGGAGGCCGGCGAGGGCGTGGGCGACTTCGCCGGGCGCGCCGAAGTCGGAGCTGTAGAAGAAGCCGGCGATCCCGAGCAGGAAGAGCAGCGCCCCAGCGGTCGCGGCGTAGAGTCGGGCCGGGCTCGCGGCCTCCTTCGAAGGCTCCATCGGCGGCGATTGTAGGCTCCATCGTCCCGATGGCCCAGACCTGTTACCGCCACCCCAACCGCGAGACCGCGGTCTCCTGCTCTTCCTGCGGGCGCCCGATCTGCCCCGAGTGCATGACTCCGACCCCGGTCGGGATGCGCTGCCCGGAGTGCTCGCAGCAGCGGACCCGCGTCGTCCGCAACCCGCACGGGACGGCGAGCGGCCTGGCCGCCTACCCGGCGACGGCGGCGCTGATCGCGATCAACGTCGTCGTCTACCTGATCGAGGTGGCGACCGGCTCCGGCGGGCTCAACCACGAAGCGAACGGGAACTTCGTCGTTCACACGATCCTCTACGGGCCGCTCGTCCAGGAAGGCGAGTGGTACCGGCTGGTGACGGCCGGGTTCCTGCACGCGAACCCGCTCCACATCCTCTTCAACATGATCCTGCTGTTCATCCTCGGGCGGATAATGGAGCCGGCGATCGGGACGCCGCGCTTCGTCGTCCTCTACTTCGCCTCGCTCCTGGCCGGCTCGTTCGGGGCGCTGCTGCTCGACCCGAACACGCCGAGCCTCGGCGCCTCGGGGGCGATCTTCGGCCTCGCCGGCGCCACCTTCGTGATCGCCCGCGGCCGCAACCTCGACCAGCTGGCGAGCCAGATCGGGATCCTGATCGTGATCAACCTCGTCTACTCGTTCGCGGTCACCGACGTCAGCGTCGGCGCCCACCTCGGCGGCCTCGCCGGCGGCGTCCTCTGCGGGGCCGCGATCGTCGCCGGGGAGCGGGGCATGCTCGGTCCGCGTCACCGGTGGGCGGAGTACGCGGTGATGGTCCTGGTAGGCGTGGCCTCGGTGTTTGCCGCGGTCGCGGTCGCCTGACGTCTCGAGGCAGAGGTCTGCGAGAGAGCGGGAGGGGGCCGGGGGACCCTCCTCTCTCGGTCTGTCGTCGATCGGAGTAGGAAGAGCTGTCGCCCGGACCGCTGTTCTCCTCAACCGCAAAACGTTCGGAGGGTCCCCCGACCCCCTCCCGCACGAAGCAACAAGCTCAAGACAAGAGGGACGGGAGCCCGAGGTGAGAAACCGCCCGCAGCTCTTGTCGTTTGCTTCGGGACGTGGCGTGGTTTTCAGCCGATTCGTTTGGGTGAGCGTCGGTGGGACCCCCGAACGTTTTGCGGCTGAGGAGAACAGCGGTCCGGGCGACAGCTCGACCTACTTCGATCGACGACAGGCCGAGTGAGGGGGTCCCACCGACGATCGCCCCCACCAACCCTGATCCCTAGCTCGTCCGGCCGCTCACCCCCGCGGCACCGGCGCGACCAGCAGCCGATACTCGGCATTCCCAGGCGGCGCCATCAACTCAGGATGCAGCAGATGGGCCAGCAACTCGACGCCATCCACCAGCGCCGGCCCCGCCGCCGAGAACGGCTCGCCGTCGACCGCGTAGAGCCGTGTCGCGCCGAGCGCCTCGATCAGCTCCCAGTGCTCCATCGCCTGCGCCTGGGCGTCGCCGGCGGCGCCTGGCGGCATCACCACGACGACGTCGGCGCCGAGGCTCTCGAGCTCGCCCCAGGCGACCCCGGGCGGGTTCAGCCCCGGGTCGCCGGCGACGTCCTCGCCGCCGGCGATCGAGATCATCTCCGGGATCCAGAAGCCGCCGGCGCGGGGCGGGTCGAGGCTGGTGAGGGCGATCACCCGCGGGGTCGGCGCCCCGGCGAGCGCGGCGCGGACCGTCGCCAGCCGCCCCTCGAGCTCGCCGCGCAGCTCGTGCGCGTGCGCCTCCATGCCGGTCGCCTCGCCCAGGCGAACGACCTCTTCGAGCATCTCACTGAGCGTCGCGACCCTCATCCGCAGCCAATATCGCACGGGCACGCCGATTACCTGAGGACGGGTAGCTATATTCCGAAAGCCGCATGGCCGACGACGTCCCAGCCCGAAGTACCGGGCGGCATAACCGATGAGCGTCGTCCTGCTCATCCTCATGTTGCTGTTGATCGCGGTCAACGGCTTCTTCGTCGCGACCGAGTTCGCGATCGTCCGCTCGCGCCGCACCCGGCTCGAGCAGCTGCGCGACGAAGGCGACCGCCGGGCGCCGCTGGCGCTGGACATGATCGACCACGTCGACGAGTACGTCGCCACCTCGCAGGTCGGGATCACGCTCGCCAGCCTTGGCATCGGCTTCCTCGGCGAGCCGGCCCTGGCCGAGCTGCTGCAGCCGATCTTCGGCGGCGTCTTCTCGGACGCCGTGGCGCTCGCGCTGGCGATCGCCCTCGCCTTCACGATCGTCACCTTCCTGCACGTGATCCTCGGCGAGCAGTCGCCGAAGATGCTGGCGATCGCCCGGGCCGAGAGCGTGCTGCTGCGGATCTCCCGGCCGCTGCGCTTCTTTCGCGTCGCCCTGCACCCGCTGATCATCGCCACCAATGCGCCGGCCAACTGGGTGGCGCGGGTGTTCTTCAAAGTCGACCCCGACGAGGTCGCCGAGGAAACCTCGCCGGAGGAGCTGCGGCTGCTGATCTCGCGAGGCGCCCAGCGCGGCCGCCTCGACCCCGGCGAGGCGGGGATGCTCGGCGGCGTCTTCCACCTGCACGAGCAGGAGGCCCGCGAGGTGATGACGCCGATCCCCGCGGTCGTCACCGTCGACGCCTCGGAGGCGGTCGAGGCGGCGCTGCGGCGCTGCATCACCTCCGGCCACACGCGGCTGGTGGTGATCGAAGACGACAACCCGGACCGGGTCAAGGGGATCGTCCACAACAACAGCCTCGCCCGCCTCTACATGAGCGACGGTCCCGACTCCTCGATCGAGCCGGTGATCCGCGACGCCCTGATCGTCCCCGAGACGCGCCCGCTGGACGACCTCCTGCACGACCTCCAGGTGCAGCGCACCTCGCTCTCGGTGGTCGTCGACGAGTACGGCCGCACGGTCGGGATCGTCACCGTCGAGGACATCCTCGAGGAGGTGGTGGGGGAGATCGAGGACGAGACCGACCCCCGCGCCGCCGCCGTCCGCCGCCTCACCAACGGCGACTGGTTCGTCCGCGGCCACGTCTCGCTCGGCGACCTCGCCGACGCCGGCATCCAGCTGCCGGTCGACTCCGACGCCTACAACTCGGTCGGCGGCTACGTCTTCGGCGAGCTCGGGCGGCTGCCCAAGCGCGGCGACTCGATCAGCTCCAACGGCTACACGATCCGGGTCGAGGCGGTGCGCGAGAACCGCATCGAGGCGGTGCGGATCAGCGGCACGGGCTCCGACAAGGAGCCCGATTCCGTCCGTTCGGTCGCTTAGTTTCCACGGGCAACCCGCACCCCTGGAAGGTTGGAGGTATCGCCATGTGGGTTGTTCGCCTCACCGATAAGCAACTCGAGGTCCTGCGGGCGCTGCTGCGCTCCGAAGAGCACCTCGGCCCGGCGCTGAAAGGCGCGGTCGAGGCGCTCGACCTGGCCCGCTGGGACGACCTGCCCGAGGCCGAGCTGCCCTGGGACGAAATCGAGATCGTCGCCCGCCGCCAGAGCATCTCCGAAGCCGACGTGATCTGGGACATCTCCGGCAAGGGCAAAGCCGCCAAGGCCAGGTAGCCGGGGCCGTCGTCGGGGCGGGTCACTCGTACGTGTAGAAGCCCTCGCCGGACTTTCTTCCCAGCTTCTGCTCGCCGATCATCTCGACCAGCAGGCCGGGCGGTTTGTGGGTCGGCTCGCCGGAGTCGGCGAAGAGGGCGTCGCCGATCGCCTCGGAGACGTCGAGGCCGACGAAGTCGAGCAGCGCCAGCGGGCCCATCGGGTGGCCGGCGCCGAGCTTCATGCAGGCGTCGACCTCGCCGGCCTCCATGCCGGTCCGCTCCATCAGCCGCACGGCGTCGAAGAGGTAGGGGAAGAGCAGGCGGTTGACGACGAAGCCGGCCTGGTCGGGGACCTCGACGGCCGTCTTGCCAAGCGCCGCGCACCAGGCGAGCGCCCGCTCGCGGGCGCCGTTGGCGCCCTCCGGGATGCAGACCTCGACCAGCGCCATCCGCGGCACCGGGTTGAAGACGTGCAGCCCCCAGAGCCTCTCGACCCCGGCCGCCGCGGCGATCTCGGCGATCGAGAGCGAGGAGGTGGTGGTCGCCAGGTCGGCGTTCGGGCAGGCTTCGGCGACCGCCGCGATCACCTCTCCCTTCGGCCCGACCTCCTCGATCACCGCCTCGACGACGACGTCGCAGTCGCTGAGGTCGTTCGGGTCGGTGGTGACCCGCAGGCGCGAAGGCTGGGCGCCCTCGATCTTCGCGCAGGCGGCGACGACTTTCTCCTCGGCGCGCCAGGCCGAGGCCTCGCTGCGGGCGAGGAGGATCGTCTCCGCGGTCGTGGTCGAGATCGCTGCGAGGCCGGTTGCAATGGCGCCGCTCCCCGCGATCCCCGGACTTTCGTACCCCTGTTTCCCGCTCATGGGGTCGGGTTCCTATCAAGCTTTTCCGCGCGCTGCGGTGCGGGTTGATCGACGAGTCAATCAACGGGCTAGAGTTTGTCCCGGTGGGCGCCGGTGGGGCGGCCGCGACCAGGAAAGGAACTGAGTTCTATGGAGAACGGAAAGGGCGCGCTCGACGGCCGCGAGGTCGTGATCGTCGAGGCGGTTCGGACGCCGGTCGGACGCGGTCATCTCGAGAAGGGCTACTACAGGGATCTTCATCCCTCGAACCTGCTCGCCAGGAGCTACGCCGAGCTGATCCAGCGGGCCGGCATCGACCCGGCCGAGGTCGGCGACGTGATCGCCGGCTGCGTCCAGCAGTGGGGCGAGCAGAGCCTCAACATCGGCCGCAACGCCTGGCTCGAGGCGGGCCTGCCGGAGGAGGTGCCGGCGACCACCGTCGATCGCCAGTGTGGCTCGGCCCAGCAGGCGGTCAACTTCGCGGCGACGCTGGTCGCCTCCGGCGTCTGCGACGTCGCGATCGGCGGCGGCGTCGAGCACATGGGCAAAAACTCGTTTGCGGCGGCCGGCGAGATCATGGCCGAGCGCGGCATCGGCTTCTCGAAAGAGCTGATGGAGCGCTACAACCTGATCCCGCAGGGCCTCTCGGCGGAGATGATCGCCGACCAGTGGGAGATCCCGCGCTCCGAGCTCGACGAGCTCGGCCTCCGCTCCCAGCAGCTCGCCCGGCAGGCGACCGACGAGGGCCGCTTCGAGCGGGAGATGATCCCGTTCCAGGTCAACGGCGACACCTACATGACCGACCAGGGCCTGCGCGAGACGACGCTCGAGGGCCTCGCCGCGCTGAAGCCGGCCTTCAAGGAGGACGGCAAGATCACCGCCGGCAACTCCTCGCAGGTCTCCGACGGCGCCGCCGCGGTGCTGCTGATGACCCGCGAGAAGGCGGAGGCGCTGGGGCTGACGCCGCGGGCGCGGATCTACGACATCACCACGGTCGGCGTCGACCCGGTGATCATGCTGACCGGCCCGATCCCGGCGACCGAAAAGCTGCTCGAGCGCAACAAGATGACGATCGACGACATCGACCTGATCGAGATCAACGAGGCGTTCGCCTCGGTGCTCGCCGCCTGGCGGCGCGAGCTCGATCCGGACATGGACCGGGTCAACGTCAACGGCGGCGCGATCGCGATCGGCCACCCGCTCGGCTCGACCGGCGCCCGCCTGATCACCACCCTGCTGCACGAGATGGAGCGCACCGACAAGGAGATGGGCCTGGTGACGATGTGCTGCGGCGGCGGCCTCGGCACCGGCACCCTGATCCAAAGGGTCTGAGCGTCCCGCCTTCCGCCCAGCTGTTCCTTTTGTCGGCCATTCCGACATAAGGAACAGCTGGTGCGGGGGGCGGGTCGTCAAGGGTCGAGCGCGACGGCAACCGCCTCCAGATCGCCGTCGCCCTCGCGCTCGAGCAGCCGAGACTTACCGGCCGCCGCGCCCGCCGCCGCTCATCGCGAGCCTTCGGTGAGCGGCTCCTTCGCGCTCGGCTCGACCTCGATCCGCGGCAGCGCCCGCTCCAGCCACGACGGGATCCACCAGTTGCGGTGGCCGAGCAGCTGCATCACCGCCGGCACCAGGACCATCCGGACCAGCGTCGCGTCGAGGAAGATCGCCGCCGCCAGGCCGATCCCGAAGAGCTTCAGGAAGACTTCGGGCGAGGCGACGAAGGCGAGGAAGACGACGACCATGATCGCCGCCGCGGCGGTGATCACCCGGGCCGTCTTGGCGAGGCCGTCGGCGACCGCCCGGCGGGTGTCGCCGTCCTTCAGGTACTCCTCGCGGATCCGCGAGACGAGGAAGACCTCGTAGTCCATCGAGAGCCCGAAGAGAATCGCGAACATCATCACCGGCATGAACGGGGCGATCGGCACTTCGTGGTCGATCCCGATCAGCTGGCCGACCGCGCCGCCCTGCGCCACCAGGGTCATCACGCCGTAGGCGGCGCTGACCGAGAGCAGGTTCATGACCGCCGCCTTCAGCGAGACCAGCGGCGCGTGGAAGGCGAGCAGCAGCAGCAGGAACGAGAGACCGACGACGCCGATGATGAAGATCGGCATCCGTTCGGTGATGTATTCGCTCTGGTCCTCGAGCGCCGGGGTGACGCCGCCGAGGTAGGCGACGGCGCCGGAGCCGGCGAGCGTTTCCGGCATCACCTCGCGCAGGTGGTCGACCAGGTCCTGGGTCGCCGCGTCCTGCGGCGAGGTGGTCGGGATCACGGTCAGCAGGGCGGCGCTCCTGTCGCCGTTCCATTGCGGCGCCGGCACGAAGGCGACGCCTTCTTCGCCGCGCAGGGTGGTCGCCAGCGTCCTCACAGCGGCCCGTGCTTCCGGCCCCGGCGTTTCGGCGGCGATCACCAGCGGCCCGTTGGCGCCCGGCCCGAAGCCTTCGCTGATCAGGTCGTAGGCCTGGCGGGTCATCGTCCCCTCCTTGTCGTTGCCGGCGTCGGGGAAGCCGAGCCGCATCCCCAGCGCCGGCGCCGCCAGGGCCAGCAGGATCACGGTGGCGACGATCGCCGCCAGCCAAGGGTGCCGCTGCACGGTGTGGCTCCAGCGGGCGGCCGGGGAGTCGCCCTCGCCTTCGACCTTGTCGAGGCGGCGGCCGAGGAAGGGGATTCGCAGCCTGTCGACGCGCGGGCCGAGGTAGGCGAGCAGCGCCGGCAGCAGGGTGATCGAGGCGAGCATCACCACCAGCACCGCCAGCGAGGCCGAGATCGCGACCCCGTACATGTACGGCAGGCCGGTGAGGAAGAGGCCGAGCACCGCGATCACCACCGTCGAGCCGGCGATCAGGACGCTGCGGCCGGCGGTCGTCACCGCCTCGACGACCGCGTCGTGGCGGTCGTTGCCCGCCTTCAGCGAGGTGCGGAAGCGGGTGAGGACGAGCAGCGCGTAGTCGATCCCGACGCCGATCCCGATCAGGCCGGAGACCGCCGTGGTCCAGTTGGGGACGTCGATCACGTTGGCGAGCAGGACGATCAGGCCGCCGGAGGAGATGCCGAGCCCGAACAGCGCGATCGCCAGCGGCAGGCCGGCGGCGACCAGCGAGCCGAAGGCGATCAGCAGCACGATCGCCGCCGCGACGAAGCCGATCCCCTCGGGGCTGGTCTGTTCCTGGGCGGCGTAGATCGGTTCGCCGCCGAGCTCGACCTGGAGGCTGCCGCCGGCGGCCGCTTCGGCGGCGTCGATCAGTTCTTCGCCCTGCTTCTTCTCGACTTCCCAGCCGGGGACGTTGAGGGGCAGAGTCGAGGTCGCGATCCTGCCGTCTTCGGAGACGCGGACGGCGCTGTGCCTGCCGACGTGCTCGATGCCTTCGGCGGCGGCGAAGAACTGGTTCAGCTTCCGGGTCGCGGCCGGGTTCTGGGCGCCCTTCGGGTCCTTCCAGACGACGTAGATTTCCTGGCCCGAGTAGCCCTTGAAGGCGCGCTGGGTGAGGTCGCTCGCCTGCTTGGACTGCGAGCCCGGCGTGTTGTAGTCGGCCTTGTAGTCGCCGGCCAGGTTCGAGCCGAGGCCGATCAGGACGATCGTCGCGACGATCCAGCCGACCACCACCCGGCCGCGGCGGCGGTAGGCGATGTCGGCGATGCGAGCGAGTGTGCGGGTCATCGGTGTCTCCCCAGGTAAGCTTTACAGAACTAGTTCACAAACTAAGCGATTTCGATGTGAAATCATTCTTAGCACAAAAAATGGATAGACTCAGTCTCGGATGGGGGAGGTGACCGAATTGGGTAAGGAAGCGGCTCCGATCGCCGCCGACAAGGCTCCGTCGAGCCTCGCCTTCCTGCTCTCCCAGGTCGGCATCTACGCGGCCAGCGGCTTCTCGAAACGGCTCGAGGAGGTCGACCTGCAGCCGCCGCTGTTTCGCGTCCTCAACCTGATCGACGCCGCCGAGGGGCGCTCGCAGCAGGCGATCGCACAGGCGGTGCAGGCGCCGCCGAGCCGGATGGTCGCCTTCGTCGACGAGCTCGAGCGGCGCGGCCTGGTCGAGCGCCGCGCCGACCCCAAGGACCGCCGCGTGCGGGCCCTCTACCTGACCGCCGCCGGGCGCGAGCTGCTGGCCCGGGGGCGGGAGGTCGCCCGGCAGCACGAACAGGCGCTGACCGAGGGGCTGAGCGAGGCCGACCGGGCGCGGCTGGTCTCGCTGCTGCAGCAGGTGGTCGAGTCGCAGTCGATCGGCAAGGGCGTTCACCCGGGCTTCAGCGGCAAGGCGCCGCACGACTGAGCCATCACCGCGGCAGCTGCTCCAAACGGTGCCGTCTCGGTGCCGATGCCGGTCCGCCGCTGCACGCCGACCACCCACCGGGCGTTGGGAGCCGCCTTTCTCGCCGGCTTCGCGCTGCGCTCGGAAGTGCGCTCCGTCTGAGCCGGCTCAGCGGCCGGCGAGCTTGCGCAGCAGGCGCAGCAGCGCCTCCCGCTCGCGCTCGCTGAGCGGCGCGACCAGGTCCTCGGCGCGCTGGCGGGCGGCGCGGCGCCCTGCCGCCAGCTTCTCGGCGCCGGCCGCGGTGAGGTGGAGGGCGTGGCGGCGGCGGTCGCTCTCGCTGCGCCGCCGCTCCAGCCAGCCGCGCTCCTCGAGCTCGTCCAGGGTGCCGATCAGCCCGCTCGGGTCGAGCTCCATCGCGGCGCCGATCTGCTGCTGGGAGGGGCCGTCGCCGAGGTCGACGAGGTTCATCACCGCGAACGTCTTCGGCCGCAGCTCGAGCGGCCGCAGCAGCTCGGCGAAGCCGTTGCCGCCGCGGCTGCCGATCCGGTCGAGCAGGAAGGCGATTTGGACCTCCGGCGGCGGGCCCTTGCTCGGCATCGCGCAAGCATATCTCTTGGCGATCAATTCAATGATTGATACATTCAACTAACTCTCGAACTACCGACCACCAGGAGGCAGCCGATGCCCGACCTCACCGCCACCGCAGCCCTTCCCCTCGCCGACGCACCGGGCTGGTGGTTCGTCTTCCCGCTCGGCTGGTTCGTGGTGCTCTTCCTCGCCTTCTTCGTCTTCCGCCGCTTCGGGTGGGGCGCCGGCTGCGGCTATGGCCCCCGCTACGCCCGCGGCGGCTGGCAGCGGCCCGAGCAGCCGGTCGAGATTCTCGGCCGCCGCTTCGCCGCCGGCGAGATCGACGTCGACGAGTACCGCGCCCGCCGCGCCGCCCTCGAACGCGACGGCTGAAGGATCTTGGTCCCCATGCGACCAAAATCCTTCGGCGAGGCGGCCGACCTGGCGGTTAGAACGGGAGCTTCAGGGTGCCGTCGGCGTTGACCGTGAAGCCGGGGTTGTGGGCGACCTCCCAGGCGTGGCCGTCGAGGTCGGTGAAGTACGCCGCGTAGCCGCCGTAGAAGGTTTCGCCGGCGGCTTTGGTGATCGTCGCGCCGGCTGCTTCGGCGGCGGCGAGGATCGCGTCGACCTCGGCCCGCGAGCGGACGTTGTGGGCGAGGGCGACGCCGCCGAAGCCGTCGCTGCCGGGGTCCTCGAGGCGGCCGTCGTCGGCCAGCTTCTCGCGGCTCCAGAGGACGACGCCGAGGCCGCCGGCCTGGAAGAAGACGGTCTCCTCGACCTCGTGGCCGTGCCAGCCGAGCGCCGCGTAGAAGTTGCGGGCGGCGGCGAGGTCGGCGACGCCGAGGGTGATCAGGCTGACTCGCTGCTCCATTGCGGGTCAGCGTACCCGGCGCCGGCGCTCTGCTGCCATTGCTCGACCCGGATCGCCCAGCGCTCGTGGTCGCGCCAGCGACCGCCGATCTTCAGGTAGCGCTCGGAGAAGCCCTCGCGGACGAAGCCGGCGCGGCGGACGAGCGCCAGCGACGGCTCGTTGCCGGGCTGGATGTTGGCCTCGATCCGGTGCAGCCGCAGCTCGACGAAGACGTGCCGCAGGAGCAGCGTCAGGCCTTCGCCCATGTAGCCCTGCCGGGCCAGCGACGCGACCCCGCCGTAGCCGAGGAAGGCGCTCTGCAGGGGGCCGCGGACGATCTGGCTGACGTCGAAGTAGCCGGCGATCGCGTTGTCGGAGCGGCGCCGCAGGAGCAGGAACTCGAAGCTCTCGCCGCGGGCCCGCTGCAGGACCGCGTCGAAGGCGTCGCCGTCGACCGGCGGCGCGATCCACGGGTGGTGGAGGTCGGCGCTGGCCCGCATCGCGGCGACGAACTCGGCGCGGTCGCGCTTCGCCGCCGGCAGCAGCACCACCCGGGCATCTCCGTTCTCCATCAGGGAGAAAGCTAAGGCACCGCCTTCGCGGACGGGGCCGGGACAGGTCGCTCGCCTGGCGCAGGCGTAAAGATGTCTGTGATGAGCACGGCGGAAACCGCGGCGGTCGCGCCCGCCGAGCAGGCGACCGATTTCCGCTTCCAGCACTGGGTCGCCGTGCGGCGCGCGGCAATCGTCCTCTACTTCGCGACCCTCGTCGTCTGGAGCGCCAGCTACGGGATCCCGGTCCAGCGCGAGCTGGTGATCCTCTGGACCTGCGGCGCCCTCGCCTGCGCCTCGATCGGCCGCCACCCCTGGCAGATCGTGCAGCTGGTGCTCGACTGGCTGCCGATCGTGCTGATCCTCGTCGCCTACGACTTCACCCGCGGGGCCGCCGACACGATGGGGATCGGCACCCACTACCTGCCGATGATCGACTTCGACAAAGCGCTCTTCGGCGGCGAGACGCCGACCGAATGGCTGCAGGCGCACCTCTACGACCCGCAGGCGCTGAGCGCCTGGAACGTCGGCTTCACGCTCGTCTACACCTCCTACTTCATCACCCCCTTCGCGCTCGCCGGCTGGCTCTGGGTGCAGGACCGGCTCGCCTTCCTGCGCTTCCGGCGGCGGCTGGTGACGCTCGCCCTCGCCGGCCTCGCCACCTACCTCGCCTTTCCGGCGGCGCCCCCCTGGCTGGCCAGCGAAATGGGCCTGCTCGGCCCGGTCGAACGGACGACCAGCAGGGGCTGGGAAATCATCGGCGTCGGCACCGCCGGCCTCTTCTCGGAGGGACAGGCGGCGATCAACGTGGTCGCCGCGGTGCCCTCGCTGCACGCCGGCTTCACGATGCTGGTCGCGCTGGGGATCTGGCCGCGGGTGAAGCGCCGCAGGCTGCGGCCGCTGCTCCTGCTCTATCCGCTGGCGATGGCGCTGACCCTGATGGCCTGCGGCGAGCACTACTTCTTCGACATCGTGCTCGGCTGGATCTACGCCGGCGCGGTGATGGCCGGCTGGTCGGCCTGGGAACGGCGCCGCGCGGCGCCGGTCGGCGCCGAGCCGGCGGCCGAGTCTCGTTAGCCTGCGCCGAATGAGCCACCCGGCCGTCAATCTCTACTCCGATACGCAGTCGCTGCCCTCGGCGCCGATGCGGGAGGCGATGGCCGCGGCGGAGGTCGGCGACGAGCAGCGCGGGCTCGACCCAACCGTCAACCTGCTGCAGGAGCGGGTCGCCGAGCTGCTCGGCCAGGAGGCGGCGCTGTTCCTGCCCTCGGGGACGATGTGCAACCAGATCGCGATCCGGCTGCACACGCGGCCGCTCGGCGACGAGACCTACCTGCACCGCGACTCGCACCCGGTGATCGCCGAGGCGGGTGGGGCGGCGGCGCTGGCCGGCACCAACCTGCTGGCCCTCGACGGCGCCGCCGGGATGTTCACCGCGGCGACCCTGGAAGCGGCGCTGCGCGACCCCGGCGACCGCCACCAGCCGCGCTCGCGCCTGGTCTGCGTCGAGCAGACGACGAACATGGGCGGCGGCCGGGTCTGGCCGCTGGCGCAGATCGAATCGGTGCTGGAGGCGGCGGCGCGCAACGGGCTCCGCAGCCACCTCGACGGCGCCCGGCTGCTGAACGCGGTGGTCGCCTCGGGGACCGGCGCCGCCGAGTACGCGGGCGGCTTCGACACGGCCTGGATCGACTTCTCGAAGGGCCTCGGCGCCCCGGTCGGCGCCTGCCTGGCTGGCTCGCGCGAGCTGATCGACGAGGCCTGGCGCTACAAGCAGATGTACGGGGGCGCGATGCGGCAGGCGGGGATCGTCGCCGCCGGCGCCCTCTGGGCGCTCGACAACAACATCGAGCGGCTGGCCACCGACCACGCCAACGCCCGCGCCCTCGCCGAGGGCCTGGTCGACCTCCCCGGGGTCGTGATCGACGTGGACGGGGTCGAGACCAACATCGTCATCTTCGACGTCCCCGACCCCGAGCGGCTGGTCGCCGGCCTGGCCGAGCAGGGGATCGAGGTGAGCCGCTTCGGCGGTCGGGTCCGCGCCGTCACCCACCTCGACGTCGACGCCGAGGACATCGAGCGGACCGTCGCGGCAATTCGCACGCTGCTCTGATGCCCCCGCCGCCACGCGAGCTGCGACGCGACATCCGCGAGCTGGGCGAGCTGCTGGGGCGGACCCTGGTCCGCCAGGAGGGCGAGGAGCTGCTCGAGCGGGTCGAGCTGGCGCGGCGGCTGGTCCGCGACGACCGCGCCGCCGCTGCCGCGGCCCTGGCCGAGGCCGAGCCGGCCGGCGCCCGCCGCCTGGCCCGCGCCTTCACGATCTACTTCCACCTCGCAAACGTCGCCGAGCAGGTCCACCGCGGCCGCGACCTGGCGGTGCGGCGCCGGCAGCGGGGCGGCGGCTGGCTGGCCGCCGCGGTTGACGCGATCGAGGCGGCCCGGGTCGAGCCCGCCGAGCTGGCGGCGCTGGTTGGCCGCCTGCGGGTGCGCCCGGTCTTCACCGCCCACCCGACCGAGGCGGCGCGGCGGACCGTGCTCGGCAAGCTGCGCGAGCTGGCCGGGCTGCTCGACCGGCTCGAGGCGGCGGCCGGCGACGCGGCCGCCGAGGCGGGCGCGGTGCGGCAGCTGGAAGAGCTGATCGACCTGCTCTGGCAGACCGACGAGATCCGGATCGCCCGGCCCGAGGTGCTCGACGAGGCGCGGAACGCGGTCTACTACTTCGACGAGCTGGCCGCCGGGCCGATTCCCGGCGCGCTCGAGGAGCTGGCCCTGCAGCTCGGCCGGCTCGGAGTCGAGCCGCCGCTCGACCCGGGGCCGCTGGCGCTCGGCAGTTGGATCGGCGGCGACCGCGACGGCAACCCGAACGTCAGCCCGGCCGACACCGCGGCGGTGCTGGCGCTGCAGCACGAGCACGGGGCGCGGCGGGCCGCGGCACTGATCGACGAGCTGCGCGGCGACCTCTCGGTCTCGACCAAGATCGCCCCGGTCACGCCGGCGCTCGAGGCCTCGCTGGCCGCCGACCTCGAGGCGCTGCCGGAGCTCGACCCGCGCTACCTGCGCCTCAACGCCGAGGAGCCCTACCGGCTGAAGCTGACCTGCGTGCGCGAGAAGCTCGCCAACACGCGGCGGCGGATCGCCGCCGGCCGCGTCCACGAGCCCGGCCGCGACTACCTCGACGAGCGCCAGCTGCTGGCCGAGCTGGAGCTGGTCCGCGACTCGCTGCGGGCGGGGCGCGGCGGGCTGGTCGCCGAGGGCCGGGTCGCCCGCGCGATCCGCGCGATCGGCGCCACCGGCCTGCGGATGGCGACCCTCGACCTGCGCGAGGAGGCCTCGATCCACCACGGCGCCGTCGGTCAGCTGCTCGACCGGCTCGGCGAGCTGCCGCGGCCCTACGCCGAGCTTGAGCGCTCCGAGCGGCAGGCGCTGCTCTCGGCCGAGCTGCGCTCGCGGCGGCCGCTGGCATCGGCGCCGCCGCCGCTCGACGCGGCCGGCGCCCGCGCCTACGGGGCCTTCGAGGCGATCGGCGCCGCCCAGGAGACGTACGGCCCGAGCTGCGTCGAGTCCTACGTGATCTCGATGTGCCGCGGCGTCGACGACGTCCTCGCGCCGGTCCTGCTGGCCCGCGAAGCGGGGCTCGTCGACCTCGCCGGCGGCGAGGCGACGATCGGCTTCGTGCCGCTGCTCGAGACCCTGGCCGAGCTGCGCCGCGCCGACCAGTTCCTCGCCGAGCTGCTCGACGACCCCGGCTACGCCGAGCTGGTGGTGCTGCGCGGCGGCGTCCAGGAGGTGATGCTCGGCTACTCGGACTCGAACAAGGAGGGCGGGATCGCGACCTCGAGCTGGGAGACCCACCGCGCCCAGCAGCGGCTGCGCGACGTCGCCGCCGCCCGCGGCATCCGCCTCCGCCTCTTCCACGGCCGCGGCGGCACCGTCGCCCGCGGCGGCGGCCCGACCCACGACGCGATCCTTGCCCAGCCGCCCGGCACCCTCGACGGCGAGATCAAGGTGACCGAGCAGGGCGAGGTGATCTCCGACAAGTACCTGCTGCCGGAGCTGGCGCGGGAGAACCTCGAGCTCTCGCTCGGCGCCGCGCTCGAGTCGACGGTCCTGCACCGGACGCCGCTGGTCGAGCCGCCGACCCTGGCCCGCTGGAGCGAGGCGATGGAGGTCGTCTCGGAGGCCGCCTTCGCCCGCTACCGCGAGCTGGTCGAGGATCCACTCCTGCCCGATTACTTCCTCGCCTCGACCCCGGTCGAGCTGCTGGCCGAGCTCCACCTCGGCTCGCGGCCGGCGCGCCGGCCCGACACCGGCGGCGGCATCGGCGGCCTGCGGGCGATCCCCTGGGTCTTCGGCTGGACCCAGTCGCGGCAGATCGTCCCCGGCTGGTTCGGCGTCGGCAGCGGCCTCGCCGCCGCCCGCGAGGCCGGCCTCGGCGAGGAGCTGGCGGCGATGGCCGCCGGCTGGCGCTTCTTCGCCAACTTCCTCGCCAACGTCGAGATGACCCTCTTCAAGACCGACCTCGAGATCGCCGCCCACTACGTCGCCCGCCTCGTCCCCGAGCGACTCGCCGCCCCCTTCGCCGCGATCCGCGCCGAGCACGAGCTGACGGTCGCCGAGGTGCTGCGGGTCGGCGACCGCCCCGAGCTGCTCGCCGGCAACCCCGACCTCGCCCGCACCCTCCGCGTCCGCGACGACTACCTGGCGCCGCTCCACTTCCTCCAGGTCTCGCTGCTCGAGCGGTGGCGGGGCGAGCGGGATGGGGGAGAGGGAGAGCGCGATCCGGACCTGGCTCGGGCGTTGCTGCTGACTGTCAATGGCATTGCTGCGGGTCTGCGGAACACGGGCTAGATAGGGACGGGGTAGGGATCAGGGTTTGGTGGGGGCGAGCGTCGGGGTCCCTCCCCCGGACAGAAACGCAACTTCGTTGTTTCTTGAGTGTCCGGGGGAGGGACCCCGACCCTCGCCCACGAATCGGCAGGAAACCACGCCCCGTCCCGCAGCTGACGAGAGGAGCTGCGGGCGAGCTCCGGAGGGACGGTTGGAGCTCCCGCACCGTCCCGCAGCTAAAGAAGAAGCTGCGAGCGTTCCCGGTTGAAAGCTCCCGTGCTTCGGTGTCTTGCAGCCAGACATCTGGTGCGGGTGGGGGTCGGGGGACCCTCCGAACGTTTTGCGGTTGAGGAGAACGGCGGTCCGGGGCGACAGCCCGCCCAACTTCGATCGACGACAGACCGAGAGAGGAGGGTCCCCCGACCCCCACCCGCCCTCTCGCAGACCGCTGCCTCGAGGCGCCAGGGCCGCAGCCCGCTAGCTGAGCTCGACGATCGCGGCGAAGGCCTCGTCGATCAGCACGGTGAGGTCGAGCTCGCCGTCGGAGAGGGCCCAGCGCTCGGTGGCGGCGTCGAGGGCGGCGATCGCAGCGCCGATCACCGCTTCGATCCGGACGTCCGAGGGGTCGAGGCCCGAGCGGATCGCCAGGGCGGGGCCGATCAGGCCGCGCCACTGAGCCTGGCGCTCGAGCTGGTGGGCGCGCAGGGAGGGGGTTTCGCGGGTCAGGTTGAGGCGGGCGAGGGAGCGGGCGGGGTTGCTGTCGTAGTTGGGGGTCGCCGCGTCGAAGGCGCGCCGCAGGGCCTCCCAGGTCGGCTCCTGCGGCGGCCGCTCTTCGAGGGCGGTGGCGATTTCGGCACCCATCGCCTCGAGGGCGACGAAGACCGCCTCCTCCTTCGAGGAGAAGTAGCGAAAGAAGCTGGCCCGCGAGATGCCGGTCGCTTTGGCGACCTCGTTGACGGTGACGTCATCGAAGCCGCGTTCGGCGAAGACGCTCCAGGCCGTCTCGGCGATCTGGGCGCGGACGGTCTCGCGGGTGAGTGCGCGCAGATCGGGGACCACCGGGCCCGTCTGTCCACCCCTCGTGCCCGTGGTTTCCCCCATATCCTTCACATTCTGGATTCTATGGCGGATTACCCCACATCAATAGACTTGGTGCCGCTCGTGAGACTCGATTTACCGGGTGGAATAGGGAGGTTGAGCAGGTGAAGAAAGACGGTCAAGGGTTTTCAGTCACGGTCTGGTCCGTAGTGGCGCTCGGCGCGGTCGGCATCGGCGTCGTTGCCGCTCTCCTCGCCGGCTACTTCCTCGGCCACTTCACCGGCCACGAGAAGACCGTCACGGTCAGCGCCGTCACCGTCCAGGCCGAAGCCGGTGGCGAAGGCGGCGAAGCGGGCGAAGAAGAAGCGACGGAAGCGGGCGAAGAAGAAGCGACGGGAGAAGGCAAAGAGGGCGCCGAAGAAAAACGTTCCGAAGAAGCAAGTCCCGAAGAAGGGAGCCCCGAAGAAAAGGGCGCTGAAGAAAAGGGCGCTGAAGAAGGAAGTACCGAAGCAGGCGGCGGAGGAGCCGCTGCCGCTGGTGCCGGCGACCCCGCCGCCGGGCAGGAAGTATTCGCCAGCAACTGCTCGATCTGTCACGGCACCGACGGCCACGGCGGCGGCGGTGGTCCCGACCTGCGAACCATGCCGAAAGCCAAAACCGAAGCTGGAGCGATCGAACAGGTCACCAACGGTGGTGGCGGGATGCCGGCCTTCAAAGGCGTGCTGAGCGAAGAAGAAATCAAGAACGTCGCCGCCTACGTCGTCCAGGAAATCGTCGGAAGCGGATGATCGGAGAGGAGGGCGACGGCGCATCGGTCGCCGCCGCCCTCGGTACGCGGCCCGGAAGACGCGCGGTCGCCTTCGAGCGCACCGTACCCTGGCGCTGCTCCGGCTGGGCCCGCCCCCGACGGCGACGGGGCCAATCGGCGGACGTCCCAGCGAGGGGCTCGACGACGCGCGCCCGGCCGACCTCCAGCCCAGCAGCCGTTGATGAGGACGGCGGCGCCATTTGCTTCAATCCACTCACCAGAGAAAGGAGGTGGTCCGACTTGAGTCACATGCTTTACGGGACCCTGGAGGTGCTGGGGCGCTAGGCGCCGCAGTTTCGGGCAGCCGGGCGAATCCAACCCCGGTACCGGCGAGGGAAGGGAGTCGGGCCTTGTCCCACCCGACGTGAAGCTCCCCAGCTCGTTGCAGCACCACTTGCCGGGGCCGGCCTACGCAGCCGGCCCCGGCTTTTTAGTGCACAATGCGCCCCGCGATGCGAACCAAGCTCTCAGTCGGGGACACGCTCTCGGAGGTCTTCGCGATCTACCGCGAGCAGGCCGGCGTCCTGCTGCCGCTCGCCTTCTGGCTCTACCTGGCGGTGGCGATCGTCAGCGGCCTCTCCGAGGGCAAGTTCAACTTCGTCTACTTCCTCAGCGTCGTGCTCGGCTTCGTGGTCGGGATGCTCTACCAGGGGATGGTCGTGAGCCTCGTCCGCGACGTCCAGGACGGCCGCCGCGACTCCTCGGTCGGCGACCTCTACCGGCAGGTGACGCCGGTCCTCGGCACCCTGATCATCGCCTCGATCCTCTACGGCATCGCGACCGGGATCGGCTTCATCCTGCTGATCGTCCCGGGCTGCATCCTGCTGACGATCTGGGCCGTGCTGGCGCCGGCGATCGTGGTCGAGAAGCGCGGCGTGATCGAGGCCGGCAAGCGCTCCCGCGAGCTGGTCCGCGACAACGGCTGGCCGGTCTTCGGCACCGTAATCGTCGCCGCGATCATCACCGCGTTGGTCAGCATCGTGCTGCTGGCGATCGCCGGCGCGATCGCCGACGGCCCGATCCTGCGGATCGTCTTCGGCGCCCTCGCCTCGACCGTGACGGCGCCGATCGGCGCCCTCGTCGCCGGCGTCCTCTACTACCGGCTGCTGGCGATCAGGGGCGACGCCAACGCGGTCGCCGGTCCCGTCTCCGGCGACGAGCTGGGCGCGCCCTACACGCCGCCCGAGCCGCCGCCGCCCTCGGCCGGCCCCGGCGCCACCGCCTGACCGCCGCGCCCTAGCGGGCGAAGTCGAGGATCAGCTGCGTCGTCTCCAGCGGGTGGTCGAGCTGCGGGCAGTGGCCGGCGCCCTCCAGCTCCACCCACTCGGCCTGCGGCAGCCACTCCTCGCGGAAGCGGACCGCGGCGGTGGGGAGGACGAGGACCCTGTCCTCGCTGCCCCAGACCAGCCGCACCGGGCAGGTGACCCGCTCCGCCTCGAGGTTCCAGCCGTTGGCCTCGGCGTGTTCGATCAGCCGCATCACCGCCGGGCAGCCGAACGCCCCGCGCATCTGGTGGAGGATCAGGTCGGCGGACATGTGCTCGGCGGTCGAGGCGTACATCTGCGTCGCGGTCGCCCGGCCCTCGGGGCTGGCGACGATCGCGTCGGCATGGGGGAGGGCCTGCTCCAGCAGCTGCTGGGTGGTCTTGAAGTACTCGATCGTCGCGGCGATCGCCGGGTCGTCGACCGGCCAGCCGCCGGCCGGCGCCAGCCCGGTGACGCTGCGGGCGCGGCCGCGCTCCGCCATCTTCAACGCCACCCAGCCGCCGAGCGAGTTGCCGGCGATGTGGGCGGTCTCGAAGCCGGCCTCGTCCATCGCCCGCTCGACCGCGTCGAGGATCGCCACTTCGGGGTCTTCGTCGGGGCCGATCTCCGGCCCGCCGGCGTGCCCGGCGAGGGTCGGCGCGAGCACCTCGTGCTCGGCTTCCAGCGCCGGCAGCACCAGCTCCCAGCTGCGCCAGGTGTCGGTGAAGCCGGCCAGGAGGACCAGCGGCGGCCCCTCGCCGCCGCGGTGCTGGGGGGTGAAGTCCTCGCTCACGCTCCTACCTCCGTCGGTTTGCCGAGTTGCAGCCACTCGAAGCGCCCGCGGACCGTGGCCGGGGCGGCAGCCAGCTCGCGCTCGACTTCGTCGCGGCCCTGGCGGAAGTGCTTCCAGCCCTCGTAGTGGATCGGCACCGCGACCGCGGGCTCGAGCAGGCCGGTCAGCTCGATCGCTTCGGCGCCGTTCATCGTGTAGCGGAGCGGGCCGGAGATCGGGAAGCGGACGCCGCCGAGGTGGAGCAGCGCCACCCCGACATCGAGCCGGCGGGCCGCCTCGCGGAGGTCGTCGTAGAGGACGGTGTCGCCGGAGATCCAGACCGCCTGCCGCTCCTCGCCGGCGAGGCGCAGCGCGAAGCCGACCACGTCGCCGACGATCGGGTGGCTGAGCGGCGGCCCGTGGCGACAGGGCGTCGCGGTCACCTCGAGCGCCTCCTTGCCCGGCGCTTCGAGGGTGGTGGTCTGCCAGGGAGCGAGGCCCTGGACCGCGTCGCCTAGCTGGTCGCGCAGCCGCTCGGCGCCGGGCGCGGTGGTGACCACGGACCCCGCCGACGGCAGCAGCTCCCGCCCGGCGGCGTCGAGGTTGTCTTCGTGGTGGTCGTGGCTGACCAGGATCGCGTCGAGCGAGCCCAGCTCGTCCGGCGCCAGTGCCGGTCCTGACGTCTTCTCGGACCCCGTCCCCCAGCCGAAGCGGTACTTGCCGCCGGCCGGGTCGAAGGTCGGGTCGGTGAGCAGCCGCCAGCCGCCGAGCTCGATCAGCACGGTCGGCCCCCCGACATGCGTCAGCCGCACCCCCACGCGCCCACCCTACCGCTGAGGTTGCCGTTTGCCGGGATATCGGCGGGAAAGGGCAACCTCGGCGCGGTTACTTGGCCAGCAGGCCCGCCACCGCGGCGGCCAGCCGCTCGCCGCGGCCGGTCAGCCGGTACTCGGCGTGGGGGGGACGGCCGGGGATCAGCCGGCGCTCGACGACGCCGGCCGCCTCGAGCTGCTCGAGCCGCTCCGAGAGCGTCGTCGGCGAGACCCCCGGCAGCGACTGCTTGAACTCGTTGAAGCGGACGGCGCCGCTGGAGCAGGCGTAGATCGTCGCCATCGTCCAGCGGCGCTCGAGGAGCCCCGCGGCCTCGCGGAGCTCCGTCGGCACCGGCGAGCAGCTACGACACCTGGGCGACATCGGCACCGCTCTCCGCCGGCTCCAGCGCCAGCCCGAGCACCTCGTCGATGCTCATCACCGGGTGGAAGGCCATCTGCTCGCGCACCTCCTCGGGGACCTCGTCGAGGTCGCCGCGGTTGCGCTCCGGCAGGATCACCTCGGTCAGCCCGGCGGCGTGCGCCGCCAGCACCTTCTGCTTCAAGCCGCCGATCGGCAGCACGCGTCCCTGCAGGGTGACCTCGCCGGTCATCCCGACAGTGTGCTTGACGGGGCGGCCGCTCAGCAGGCTGACCAGCGCCGTCGTCATCGCGGCGCCGGCGCTGGGGCCGTCCTTGGGGATCGCGCCGGCGGGGATGTGCAGGTGGAACTCGCGCTGGAAGGCCTCGGCGGGGATGCCGAGCTCCTCCCGGTGCGCCCGCACGTAGGAGAGGGCGATCCGCGCCGACTCCTTCATCACGTCACCGAGCTGGCCGGTCAGGACGAGGCCGTTGTCGCCGTCCATCGCGGTCGCCTCGATGAAGAGGATGTCGCCGCCGCTGCCGGTCACCGCCAGGCCCGTCGAGACGCCCGGGATCGCGGTCCGCTCGACCGACTCCTGGAAGAACTTCTGCCGGCCCAGCGTCTCGCGCAGGAACTCGGCGTCGATCTTCACCTGATCGTTGCTGGCCTCGGCCTCGCCGCCCGCGATCCGGGTCGCGGCGCCGCGCAACAGCTTGCCGACTTCCCGCTCGAGCTGGCGGACGCCGGCCTCGCGGGTGTACTCGGCGATCACGCTGCGCAGCACCTCGTCGCCGACCTCGACCTCCTCGGCCCGCAGGCCGTTGCGCTTCAGCTGCCGGGGCAGCAGATAGCCCCTGGCGATCGCCAGCTTCTCCTCGGTCGTGTAGCCGTCGAACGGGATCAGCTCCATGCGGTCGAGCAGCGGCGCCGGGATCGTGTCCAGGAGGTTGGCGGTGGCGATGAAGACGACCTCGGAGAGGTCGATCTCGACGTCGAGGTAGTTGTCCCGGAAGGTGTTGTTCTGGGCCGGGTCGAGCACCTCGAGCAGGGCCGCCGTCGGGTCGCCGCGCCAGTCGGCGCCGACCTTGTCGACCTCGTCGAGCAGGATCACCGGGTTCATCGTGCCGGCGTCGCGCAGGGCGCGGACGATCCGTCCCGGCAGGGCGCCGATGTAGGTGCGGCGGTGGCCGCGGATCTCCGCCTCGTCGTGGAGGCCGCCGAGGCTGAGCCGGACGAACTCGCGCCCGAGGCTGCGGGCGATCGACTCGCCGATCGAGGTCTTGCCGGTGCCCGGAGGCCCGACCAGGGTGAGGATCGTGCCGTTGGCGCGACCGTCGTCCTCGAGCTGGCGCTCCTCGCGCAGCTTGCGGACGGCGACGAACTCGGTGATCCGCTTCTTCACGTCCTCGAGCCCGGCGTGGTCGGAGTCGAGCACCTCGCGGGTGTGCTGGGGGTCGAGCCGCTCCTCGGAGCGCTTCGCCCACGGCACCGCGATCAGCCAGTCGAGGTAGCTGCGGATCATCGAGCTCTCGGGCGACTGCTCGCCCTGCCGCTCGAGCCGGCGCAGCTCTTTCTCGGCGTGCTCGGCGACCTTCTCCGGCATCTCCGCCTCGGCGATCTTCTTCTCGTACTCGGCGATCAGGTCGGTCTCGTCCTCGCCCAGCTCTTTGCGGATCGACTCCATCTGTTTGCGGAGGAAGTACTCGCGCTGCTGTTTCTGGGCGCCCGACTCGACGTCGTCGCGGATCTTCGAGCGCACCTGCAGCTCGGCCAGCCGCTCGCGCTGCAGCTCGACGGCGATCTCCAGTCGCTGGGTGACGTCGATCGTCTCCAGCAGCCGCAGCTTGCCCTCGTTGGCGATGTCGGGAGAGAGGCCGGAGGTGTCGGCCAGCGCGCCCGGCTCATCGACCGAGCGGAGGAAGGCCGCGATGCGGCCGTCGTCGCCGCGCAGCTCGAGGATCTCCTCGACGATCGCGCGGTACTCGCGGACCAGCTCGCGGGTGTGCTCGTCGTCTGGATGACCGTCGTGGATCTCCTGCACCTCGACCCGCAGGTGCTCGGGGTCGCCGTCGCCCGCCTGGGCGACTCCGGCGAGCCCGCGGTGCAGGCCGACCACGGTCGCCAGCGGCGCTCCGCGCCGCGAGACGCCCTGCTCGACGACCTCGGCGACCACGCCGACGCGCCCGTACTCGCCCTCGCGGCGCGGCAGCAGGAAGACGCGCTCCTCCGCACCGACGTCGATCGGCAGCGTCGCGGTCACGGTCGGGAAGACGATCGCCTCATCCAGGGGTATCAGCCGATAAGTCATAACCAAGTCCACCTTCTGTAGTTAGTCTCTACAGGGTAGCTCGTACAGAGCATGCGTCAAGGGCGATCGATACCGTTCCCCCATGGAGGAGAAGCGCGCAAGCGAGCTTTTGGCTGCCGAACGCGAGCGGGTCGAGGCCGAGCTGGCCAACCTGCGCGGCGAAGGCGGCGAGGAGAACGACGGCCGCCAGCCGGGCGAGATCACCGACGAGAGCCTCTACCAGGACGAGTTCGACGCCGGCCGCGCCCAGGACCTGGAGCGCAAGCTGGAGGCGGTCGAACGGGCCGAAGAGCGGCTCGCCAACGGCACCTACGGTCTCTCGGTCCGCAGCGGCGAGCAGATCCCCGACGGCCGCCTCGAAGCCAACCCGACCGCCGAGCTGACGATCGAGGAGGCGAAGGGCGGCAGTTAGCGGGGGCGCCGGCGTCCGGCGGCGCCGGTGGGCGGCGTCGACCTCGCGTCTCGATGGGTTCGCTGCTCTCCCTCGGCGCGTGGGCGCCTTGGACTTTAAGGCCCCTATGGCGGGCTCAAAGTCCAAAGCGCGTGGGCGGCCGGCTGGGCCGTGTAGGCTCGCGCTCGTGAGCACGCCGGAACGCCACATGGACGTGATGCTGTACGGCAACCATTGGCTGACCGAGGATGCCCCGGACGGGCCGTTCCCGGAGACCGGGATGTCGGCTCTCGACGCGATGCGCCTGGTCGGCGAGGAACTGTCGATCGAGGGCGATCCGAACCGCAACCTGGCGACCTTCGTCACCACCTGGATGGAGCCGGAGGCGCAGCGGCTGATCGCCGAGAACAACTACCGCAACTTCATCGACCACGCCGAGTACCCGATCTCGGCCGAGATCGAGCAGCGCTGCATCCGCATGCTCGCCGACCTCTACAACGCGCCGGGGAAGACCACCGGCGCCCGCACCCAGGGCTCCTCGGAGGCGATCATGCTCGGCGCCCTCTCGCTGAAGTGGAAATGGAAAGAGCGGCGGGAAGCGGAATCGGCCTCGGTCGAGAAACCGAACCTGATCTTCGGCGGCGACGTCCACGTCGTCTGGGAAAAGTTCTGCCGCTACTTCGACGTCGAACCGCGGATCGTGCCGCTGCAGGAAGGCAAGTACACGATCGGGCCCGAGGATGTGGAGCCGCACGTCGACGAGAACACGATCGGCGTCGCCGCCGTCCTCGGCACCACCTTCACCGGCCACGCCGACGACATCACCGGCATCAACGACCTCCTGCTGGACATCAAGAAAGAACGCGAACTCGACGTCCCGATCCACGTCGACGGCGCCAGCGGCGGCTTCGTCTGGCCCTTCCTCTACCCGCACTCCGAGTGGGACTTCCGGCTCGAGCAGGTGCGCTCGATCAACGTCTCCGGGCACAAGTTCGGGCTCGTCTACCCGGGCATCGGCTGGCTCGTCTTTCGCTCCGAGGACGACCTCGCGAAGGACCTCGTCTTCTACGAGAACTACCTCGGCAAGACCGACGCGACCTTCACCCTCAACTTCTCGACCGGCGCCTCGATGCTGCTCGCCCAGTACTACAACTTCGTCCGCCTCGGCCGCGAGGGCTACGAGTACGTGATCGGGGCGATGGAGCAGAACGCCAAGGCGCTGGCCGAGAACATCGACAAGTGCGGCCACTTCGAACTGATCGGCGCCGACGAGGAGCAGCTGCCGCTGGTCGCCTTCAAGCTGCTGCCGGGCAAGGAGTACGACGAGTTCGACGTCTCCTGGCAGCTCTCGGCGGAGCGCGGTTGGATGCTGCCCGCCTACACGATGCCGCCCAAAGCCGAAGACGTGAAAGTGCTGCGGGCGCTGGTCAAGCAGACCCTGAGCCGCTCGCAGATCGACCGCCTCGCCACCGACCTCGAAGAGGCCTGCGCCCACCTGGACAAGAAGGGCGGCGCCCACCCGGCCGAGCGGGAGCGGATCAAACGCGGGGCGAATTACTAGGCGTAGTCGGGGCCGACTGTCTCGAGGCAGGGGTCTGTCGTAGGGGTGGGAATCGGGGGGACCCTGGCCGCTGCACCTCGTCGGGTTAAACGGCCGTGCGGCTTTACGCCTCGAAGCTCTCCGGCCCTCCTCATGCTGATACGCGTCCAGGGTCCCCCCGATCCCCACCCGAAGACAGCAACAAGCTCAAGACACGAGGGACGGGAGCACACCAAAGGGAAACGCCCGCAGCTTCTCTCGTTAGCTGCAGGAGGTTGCGTGGTTTTCAGCCGATTCGTGGGAGCGGTGGGGTGCCCCTCCCGAAAAGGCTCAGGCGCATCCGTTGGCGCCCTCGGCGAGGGTCCCAGCTGCGCGACGGTCTTTTCGGGAGGGGCACCCCACCGCTCCCCCCACCAGACCCTGACCCCTGTTCGTCCCGCCGCAGACCCGATCATTCCAGCCGCGACGGCCACCAGGTGCGCCCGCCCAGCCGGTAGGCGATTGCCGGAATCAGCGTCGCGCGGACGATGAAGGTGTCGAGGAGGACGCCGATCGCGACCGTCGCGCCGACCTGGATCAGCTCCTCGAGTGGCAGCAGGGTCAGCGTCGCGAAGGTGCCGGCGAGGATCAGCCCGGCGCCGGTGACGACGCCGCCGGTGTGGACGAGCGCGGTCATCGCGCCCTCGCGGGTCCCGCGGCGGACCGCCTCCTCGCGGGCCCGGCTCATCAGGAAGATGTTGTAGTCGACGCCCAGCGCGACGAGGAAGATGAACGAGAGCAGGACCAGGTTGAACGCCACCCCTTCGGTCGCCAGCAGCGAGAAGGCGAAGGTGCAAAGGCCGAGCGTGGCGGCGAAGGAGAGGACGACGGTGGCGATCAGGAAGAGCGGCGCGACCAGCGCCCGCAGCACCAGCCCGAGGATCAGGGCGACGACGAGCAGCACCAGCGGCACGATCAGCCGGGTGTCGCGGGCGTTGGTCTGCTCGATCTCGTAGTTCTCGGCCGGGATGCCGCCGAGCAGCCCGGCCGGCGCCAGCTCGTGCAGCCGTTCGCGGATCGCCTCGACGTCGCCGGCCGCTGCGCCGGAGTAGGGGTTGCCGGCGAGGATCACCACCACCACCGCGTTCTGTCCGCCGCCGTGCGGCGGCACCGGCACCGCGAGACGGACCGTGTCGAGGCTTTCCATCCCGTCGACGACGCGGGCCGCGGCACCCGCCGGGACGACCGCGGTCAGCGGCGAGCCGAGCCCGGGCGGGAAGTTTTCGTTCAGCACCTTGGTGCCGCGGCTCGAGTTGGTTTCGCGGGTCTGGCCCTGGCCGAAGCCGATCGTCCCGTGGTGGACGAAGTTGCCGAGCGCGAGGACCAGCAGGCCGAGCGGGACGAGGACGACGATCGCCCGCGAGCGGCGGCGGACGAAGCCGGCGATCGCCTCCCAGCGGCGGCCGGCGCCGGGCCGCGCCGACACCCGCCCCGCGGCCGGCCAGAAGGCGCGCTCGCCGAGCACCGAGAGCAGCGCCGGCAGCAGCGTGAAGGCACTGCCGAGCATCACCGCGATCCCGATCGCCAGGATCGGCCCGAGCCAGCGGGTCGATTCGAGGTCGGCGACCAGCAGCACCAGCATCGCCGCGATCACGGTGGCGGCGGAGGAGGCGAGCGGCCGGGCGCTCTCCCGCACCGCCGCCGGCAGCGCCTCGGCGGCGGGCACGCCGCGCTGCAACTCCTCGCGGTAGCGGTGGACGAGCAGCAGCGAGTAGTCGGTGCCGGCGCCGAACACGAGCACCAGCAAGAGGAAGGTCCCCTCGGTGTTGACCGTGATCCAGCCAGCGTCGATCACCAGGTAGGCGATCCCGATCGCGACCAGGTAGGCGGAGCCGACCGCGAGCAGCGGCAGCAGCGCCAGCAGCGGCGCCCGGTAGACCAGCAGCAGCAGGACCAGGACCAGCGAGAGCGTCGCGATCAGAAGCGTCTGGCCAGCTTCTTCGGCGACCCGGTCGAGGTCGGCGGCGATCCCGGCCGGACCGGTGACGTAGGCGCTGACGCCGGGGATCGGGTGGGCGGCGAGGTAGGCGCGGAGCTCGGCGACGCCCTGCTTGACCGCGCCGCGGTCGGCGGCGTTCAGCGCCAGCACCACCAGCGCCGCCTTGCCGTCCCGCGAGATCGGCCCGACTCCGCGCAGGTTCGTGGCGACGTCGCCCAGATCGGCCGAGGAGTCGGCGGTGAAGGGGTCGATGATCGGCGTCGCGCCGGTCACCTCGAGCTCGTTGAGGCCGACCCCGAGGCGGCCGATCGCCTGCCGGTCGTCCTCGGTGAGGCCGCCTTCGCGGTCGAAGACGATCACCGCCGGGATCTCTTCGGCGCCGCCGCCCTGGCCCTGGCCTTCGCCGGCGTTGCCCTCGACGTCGCTGCTCTGCAGCGCTTCCAGTGCCCGCGTCGATTCGGAGCCCTTCGGCAGGAAGCTCGATTGCCCCGCGGCGGTCACTTCGCCGATGTGGTCGCGGGCGACGTAGCCGCCGACGCCGAGCGCGATCCAGACCGCGATCGTCAGCCAGCGCCCGCGCCGGCCGGTCACCGCGGCTGCCAGCCGGGCGATCAACTCTCCTGCCCGATCTCCGGCCGCATCGCGGCGAAGGCTAACCTGCGCACATGCCGACTTGGATCGCCGCCAGGGCCATCCCCGCGATCTGGAAGCGGGTGCCGTGGAAAACCGTCTGGGCGATCTCGGTCTGGCTCGGCACCAAGGGTCGCGACCGGGTCCAGCAGAACCTCACCGCGGGCGAGCAGCGGGAGTTCTGGGAGTTGACCAAGAAGTCGCGAGGTAAACCGGGCAACCTGACCCTGAAGGAGCGCAGCAAGATGAAGAAGATCGCCGGCAAGGCGATCCGCGGCTGACCCGCGCCTGAGCATAGGATCGGCGCCGATGCAGCCGGTCACCGTCACCACCGATATCGCCCGCCCCCGCGAGCAGGTCTTCGAGTTCCTCGACGACCTCTCTAACCACGCCGGCTTCCTCGACCACTTCCTCGTCGACTGGGAGTTCTCCGGCCCGGCCCGCGGCGTCGGCGCCAAGGCCACCGCCCGCGTCAGCGCCCCCGGCTCCCAGGACTGGACCGACTTCGAGGTTGTCGACGCCAAGCCCCCCGAGCGGATCGTCGAGGAGGGCGTCGGCGCCAAAGGCAAGCGCCACACCCGCGGCACCTACTTCCTCAGCGACCGCCCCGACGGCGGCACCGACGTCGCCTTCAAGCTCGAGTGGCTCGCCGCCCCCCGCACCGAACGCCTGATCCCGCCCCTCTCCCGCGCCTTCCTTCGCCGCAGCAACGGCAAGGCGCTGAGGCGGCTGAAGAAGCAGCTCGAGCGGGGCTAGTCCTCGTCCGCCGCCGCCCGCTTCGGGCGCGGCGACTCGAACTGGATGATCTCGACCTTGGTCGGGAAGGACTCGGCGCCGCTCTCGGCGGTTCGTTCGAGGACTTTCTGTTTCACGTCCATCAAGCCGTCGAGGGCCTGATCGAGGATTTCCTTGGTTTCCTGCCAGCCCTCCTCGTCGACCATCAGCGGGATGCGGGTGAGCTGGTTGTCCTGGCGGGCGAAGAAGGTTCCGGTCGCCATCGCGTCGCTGATGTCCTTCGACATCGAGGCGACGATCTGCGTATCTATTACGTGCCGTTCCTCGTCCCCGAGTCTGGCCAGGTCCTCGTCGGTGAGATACGAGTCCCGGACGGCCTTGTAGAAGTGTTCGACGACCCGGCCGCCGCGCGCCGGGCGCTTGGCCACCAGCTCGATCCAGCCCAGCTTCAGCAGCTGATTGACGTGGTAGGTGACGTTGTTGAGCGGCTCGTCGATCTCGTCGGCGACCTCGCGAGGCGAGGCTTCGCGTTCCCAGAAGATCGTCATCGCCTGCATCCGCGTCGGGTGCGACATCGCGGCCGCCATGCGGGCGCCGAGCAGCTCGACCTTCTGGTTCGGCACACCTCGTCCGGAGACTTTGGATAACGGCATTTCAGTATTTAAATCGAACTCCGCGAGTACTGCACCCTTCTTCCGCATTTTTTCCTCCTCCAAACCTCGCTGCTTGGCGGTTCCGGGAAAAGCTCCCGTGAGGCCGGGATCCCCTCGGCTTCTCGAGTGACTTCGAGAACCGGTGAGGAGGTGAGTCTTGATGCAGATCGCGACGATCGACCGCGTGGTCCCGACCGTGAACACGAAAAAGTCGGCGTAGGGACAAAGGGCCAGGCTGCGGCCTGGCCCTTTGCTCAGATTCTGCTGTTCACACGACAGGATCTCTAGCGGTTTGATCAGGTATGCGCAAGGATCACCGATCGGTGTCCCCCCGCAAGCCGAACATGCTCGACCCGCAGCTCGTACGCGCCCTGGCGCATCCGCTGCGCGTCCAGATCCTCGAGGTCCTGAACGAACGGGAGGCGAGCCCGAACGAGCTGATGGAGATCCTCGCCTATCCGCTCGGGAACGTCGCCTATCACACGCGGGTGCTCGAGAAGTGCGGCTGCATCGAGCTGGTCGGGACGGAGCGGCGACGGGGGGCGGTCGAGCACTACTTCCGGGCCAAGCCGCGCTCCTACATCGGTCACCAGGACTGGCGCAAGGTGCCGCGCTCGGTGCGGAGCGAGGTCTCGGGCGCCTCGCTCGAGGCGTTCGTCGCGCGCACGTTCGATGCGCTCGAAGCGGGCACGCTCGACGACCGCGAGGACACGACGCTGAGCTGGACGACGATGGCGGTCGACGAGGCCGGCTGGGAGGAGGCGGCGCAGGTGCTGGAGGAGGCGCAGGCGCGGCTGCAGGTCGTCCACGAACGGAGCCAGGAGCGGCTGCGGCAGAACGGCGGCGAGGCGACGTCGATGGTCACCGGCCTGGCGGCGTTCGAGGCCGCCCGCCCGAGCCGGAACGGCTCCGTCCCGCCCGGCGATGGCGAGTAGCCCCGGACCAGCGTCCCCGAGCGTTTACGGAAAGGCGCCGGCGAGCGTCTATGTTGGGCAGATGAACGACGAATGGCGGTTGGCGCTGACCGCCGGGGGCGGCGGCGGAGAGATGGTCGAGCGGCTCTCCTCGCGCGAGCTCGAGCACGATCTCGACGACGCCTTCGGCGACACGGTGATCGTCTCCGCCGAAGGCGACACCGTCTACCTCTACGCGGGCAGCCGCGCGCAGGCCGAGCGGGCCGCGGCGCTGGTGGCGCGGCTGGCCGATCAGCACGGCTGGAAGGTCGGTTCGGAGCTGCGGCGCTGGCATCCGGTGGCGGAGGAATGGGAGGACCCCGACGCGCCGCTGCCGGCTGACGCATCGGCGCAGGCGGCCGAGCACGAGGAGGCCGTCGAGGTCGAACGGGAGGAAGTCGAGGCGAGCGGCGAGCCGCGCTTCGAGGTGCGCGTCGACCTCGACTCCCACGGCGAGGCCGCCGAGTTCGCCAAGCGCCTGCAGGCAGAGGGAGTGCCGGTCGTGCGCCGCTGGAAGTACATGGTCATCGGGGCGACCGACGAGGACTCGGCCAAGCAGCTTGCCGAGCGGCTGCGCCGCGAGGCGCCGGAGGGGAGCGAGGTGACGGTGGAGGGCAGCGGCCGGGTCGCCTGGGAGGAGCGCCCCCCGAACCCCTTCGCGATCTTCGGCGGGCTTGGCGGCTGAGTTGCTGGAGCCGTTGCCGCCAAGCTTCATCGCAACGGTGGACGCACTCCACCAGGTGGCCGAGGAGCTGGTCGCGCCAGCCCGCAAGCCGCCGAACGAGATCGCCCTCGAAGCGACGCCCGGCGGCTTCGGCACGCCCTACTTCGACTTCGACGGAGCCCGGCGGCAGGTGCGCGTGGAGGGCGACGAGCTCGTCCAGGAGTGCGACGGCGAGGAACGGCGGGCGTCGATCCGCAGCCTTGTCCTCGGTGGCGAATCGATCAGCGAGCTGCTGCCGATCGACACCCGGCTGAGCGACGCGCCGCTGACCGTCGACCCCGCCGCCTCGCGGGCGCTGGGAGCTCTCTACGCCTTCGGCGCGGCGGTCCTCAGCCGCCTCGTCGACGGCGCCACCGCCGCCGACGAAGCGGGCCCGGTCCGCCTCTGGCCCGAGCACTTCGACATCGCGATCGAGCTCGGCAACGAGGCGCGCGGCGCCCGCGCCAACTACGGCATCTCGCCCGGCGACGAGCAGCACCCGGAGCCCTACCTCTACGTCAGCCCCTGGAGCGCCGCGGTCGAGGGCGGGCTCTGGAACGCCCACGGCTTCCCGGGTGCCGAGCTCTCCTACTCGGAGCTGATCGCGGCCGACGACCAGGAGGCCGCCGCCGAGGAGTTCTTCCAGCAGCGCCGCGCGGCTCTGCTGGCGCTCGCCGGCTGACCGGCCCGCGCCGCCCTCACCAGAGCGCCTGGTGGTCCTCCATCACGCCCAGCCCGGCGGGCAGCTCGACCCCTTCGATGCTGCCGCTGAAGCTGCCGAAGCCGTGCCGGTAGCGGGAGCGCAGCAGCAGGTAGTTGTCGTCGCGGGCGTGCTCGCTCTCGGCGCTGAAGGCGAGCCGCGAGCCGTCGCGAAAGCCGACGCCGGCGAGGCCGTCGAAGGCGACCGGCCGCGGCTCGCTCGGCTCGCCGCCGACCCAGAGGGCGCGCTCGCTGTCGCGCTCGGGGTCGTTGACGCCCTCGACCAGGTTCCAGGCGAGATCACTCCCGTCGGTTGCGCGACCGACGCCGGCCGACCAGCGCCAGCTGGTGCGGCGCTGGTGGTAGCCGGCCGATTCGTCGTCGACGCCGGCGCCGTCGAGGCGCCAGCGCCGACCGGGCACCTCGATGCTCGCCGCGACCGCGAAGCCGGCGCGCTTGCGGGTCCAGCCCCAGCCGCCGCCCTCGCCGCTGGGGCAGATCGATTCGATCGGCGCCGAGTCGGCGAGGTGGAGGCTGGCCCGCATCCCGGCGGCGTCGATCTCGACCTGCGGGCCGGCGAAGCGGACCTCACGGCTGCCCGGCCGCAGCGCGGTGTGGCGGTGCTGGCGGCCCGCCTCGCGATCCCAGAGCACCCAGAACGACTGGGTCAGCGGCCCGACCTCGGCCCGCGCCGCGCACAGCATCAGATGCTCCGCGAACAGGCCGACGTAGCGCCAGCGCTTGCGCAGCTGGCCGTCGCGCCGCAGCGGCATCGGCGCCGGCGGCAGCGGCAGATCGGGCCGGCCCAGGGGCCCCGGACCGCGCCAAGGCAGCTCTCCTCCCACCGGGCCAGGCTACCGGCGGCGGGCTTATCTACGATCGCCGCATGGACCAGGTGGTGCAGATCGTCGGCGCGCTGTTGATCCTCGCCGCGTTCGGAGCGGTCCAGTTCGAACGGATGCGGCCCGACTCGCGGCTCTACCTGGCGCTCAACCTGGTCGGCTCGGCGATCCTCGCGGTGCTGGCGGTGATCGAAGCGCAGCTCGGCTTCGTCCTGCTCGAGGGGGTCTGGGCGATCGTCTCGGCCTGGGGGCTGGCGGTCGCCCTGCGCGCCGACTCACCCTGACGAACGCCGGGGCGCCTTTGTTCCGCATGCCGGAACAAAGGCGCCCGCCCGTCGGCGCCAGCAGGAGCTACTCCGCGCCTGCTTTCTCCAGCCGCTCTGCCAGCCGGTTCATCCCCAGCCCGCGAGCCGCCGCCGCCGCTCCGTCCCAATCCGTCGGCCGGTCCGCCGGTCGCTCGACCTCGGCGTCACGGAGGGTCGCGATGTCCTTGAAGGCGCGCAGGTCATCGGCGGCTTCGATCAGCGCCGCCCGCAGTTTCGGCCGCCGCTCGCGGATCGCGTTCTCCAGCACGGCCTCGAGCGAGCCGTGCTCGCGCAGCAGTTCCGCGGCTTTCTTCGGCCCGACGCCCTTGGCGCCGGGCAGCCCGTCGGAGGGGTCGCCGCGCAGGGCGATGAAGTCGGGGACCAGCTCCGGCCCGATCCCGTAGCGCTCGCGCACCTGCTCGGGCCCGACCTCTTCGGCGCCTTCGCCGCCGGTCCGCACGTAGAGGACCGTCACCCCGTCGCCCGCGCACTGGTACATGTCGCGATCGCCGGTCAGCAGCAGCGCCAGGCCGCCGGCCCCGGCCTCGAGCTTCGCGTAGGTGCCGAGCAGGTCGTCGGCCTCGAGGTTCTCGCTGGTCGCCACGGTCCAGCCGAAGGCCTCGAAGAAGTCGCGGCTGAGGGCGAACTGGTGCGGCAGCTCGTCCGGCATTTCCTCCTCGCGTTTCTCGTGGTAGCTCGGGTAGAGCTCGGTCCGGTAGTGGGCGGCGTCGGGACCGAAGCAGAGGACGACGGCGCGCGGGCGGTGCAGTTCGACCTCGCGGAGGATCAGGTTGGCGCCGCCGAGCAGCGCGTTGACCGGTTGCCCGTCGGTGCCGGTGATCGTCTTCGGCAGCGCGTAGAAGGCGCGGAACAGCATCGAGGGCGCGTCGACGGCGAGCAATGGTCCGTCCATCTGCCTGACCCTACGCAACCCGCCGGGCTCGCGGTACGGTCTGCCGATGGAGGCAGGGAGCGGGCCGCGGATCGGGCCCGGCAATCGGCGGCAGATCGGCGCGCTCAACGCGGCGATCCTCTGGGCATTGGGACGGGCGACCGGTGGCCGGGCGCCGAACGTCTTCACGACGCTGGCCCGCCACCGCGGCCTCTTCCGGCGCTGGCTCTGGTTCGCCGGCGGGCTGATGCCGGGCGGCAAGCTGCCGCGGGTCGAGTCGGAGCTGGTGATCCTGCGCGTCGCCCACAACATGGGCAGCGAGTACGAGTGGGGGCACCACGAGCGGATCGGGCGGCGGGCCGGGTTGAGCGCCGAGGAGGTCGAGCGGGTCCGCTCCGGCCCCGCCGCCGAGGGCTGGAGCGGGCGCCAGCGGCTGCTGCTGCGGGCCGCCGACGAACTGCACGCCGAAGGGCGGATCGGCGAGGGGCTGTGGGCGGAGCTGGCCGCCGAGCTCGACGAGGTGCGGCTGATCGAGCTCTGCCTGCTGGTCGGCCACTACGAGATGCTGGCGATGACGCTGGAGAGCCTGCGGGTCCAGCCCGACCCGCCGCGGCGGCGGCTGGGCCGGTGATCGGCGGCCGCCGGCCGCCGATCGAGAGCCTGCTGCGCCGCCGCTGCCTTCTCACCGGCGCCGCCAGCGGGATCGGCCGCGCCACCGCCCTCCTCGCCGCCCGCCGCGGCGCCGAGCTGCACCTGACCGACCTCGACGCCGCCGGGCTGGCGGAGACCGCCCGCCGCATCGAGGACGGCGGCGGCGTCGTGCTGAGCGCCGAGCCGCTCGACCTCACCGACCACGACGCCGTCCTCGCCCTCGCCGCCGCGATCGACGCCGCTCACGGCAGCGTCGACGTGGTCATGAACGTCGCCGGCGTCTCCACCTGGGGGACGATCGAGGCGCTCGGCCACGAGGACTGGGAGCAGATGATCGACGTCGACCTGCGGGCGCCGATCTCGGTGCTGGAGGCGTTCGTGCCGGCGATGATCGAGGCCGGCCGCGGCGGCCACGTCGTCAACGTCTCCTCCGCCGCCGGCCTGCTGGGGCTGCCCTGGCACGCCGCCTACAGCGCCGCCAAGTTCGGCCTCCGCGGCGTCTCCGAGGTGCTGCGCTTCGACCTGCGCCGGCACCGGATCGGCGTCAGCCTGGTCTGCCCGGGCGGGGTCGCGACGCCGCTGGTGGAGACCGCGCGGATCCGCGGCATCGACCCGGACGCGGCCGAGATCCGCGCCCTACGGGAGCGCTTCGAGCGCCGCGCGGTCAGCCCCGAGCAGGTCGCCGCGAAGATCGTCGAGGGGATCGAGCGCGACCGCTACCTCGTCTTCACCTCGGCCGACGTCCGCCTCGCCTTCCTCGCCCAGCGCTACGTCCCGCCCGCCTACGAGCTGGCGATGCAGCTGCTGAACGGCCGGCTCACGGCCGCCGCCGTCGCGGCCGCCGCCCGTTCGGCTCCCTAGAGCCGGGCGCAGGGCCGGCCCCGCCCGCTCAATAGATTGCAGGCTCGATGCCTGCGGCCGCGCTTCAGATCACCGACCTCGAGAAACGCTACGGAAACGGCGTCGAGGCGCTGCGCGGCGTCTCGGTCGAGATCCCCGAGGGCGAGTTCTATGGCCTGCTGGGGCCGAACGGGGCGGGCAAGTCGACGCTGATCCACTGCACGACCGGGCTGGCGCAGCCGACCGGCGGCACGATCGAGGTCTTCGGCCACGACGCCATCCACGACTACGAAAAGGCGCGCGAGGCGGTCGGGCTGGCCCCGCAGGAGGTCAACCTCGACCAGTTCCTGACCTGCGAGGAGACGCTCGACTTCCACGGCGGCTACTTCGGGATGCCGCGTGCCGACCGCCGCGAGCGGACCCGCGAGCTGCTCGAGGTCTTCTCGCTGAGCGGGAAAGCGAAAGACCGGACCCGGGCGCTCTCCGGCGGGATGAAACGGCGGCTGATCCTGGCCCGGGCGCTGATGCACCGGCCGCGGCTCCTGATCCTCGACGAGCCGACCGCCGGCGTCGACATCGAGCTGCGGCTCGAGCTCTGGCACTACGTGCAGAAAATCAACGCCGAAGGGACGACGATCCTGCTCACCACCCATTACCTGGAGGAGGCCGACCAGCTCTGCAGCCGGATCGGCTTCATCGCCAACGGCGAAATCGCCGCCGAGGGGTCGGCCGACGGCCTCGCCGAGCGCTACGGCGTCGCCAACCTCGAGGACGCCTACCTGTCCCTGGTCGGCCGCAAAGAGCTGTCGCGCTCCCACATCGAGTCGGACGTCGTATGAACCAGGCCGCCCGGATTCGCTTCATGACGCTCTGGCAGCGGGAGGTCAGCCGCTTCATGAAGATCAAAAAGCAGACGCTGGGCGGCCCGCTGCTCGAAACCTTCCTCTACATCACGGTCTTCGGCGCCGCCCTCGGCAGCCGGATCAAGGAACTGCACGGGGTCGAATACATCGTCTTCGTGATCCCCGGCCTGATCATGATGGCGCTGGCGACCAACGCCTTCACCAACAACTCCTCCTCGATCCTGCAGCAGAAGTTCCTCGGCGCGATCCACGACCAGCTCTCCTCGCCGGCCTCGCCGCTGGAGCTGCTGCTCGCCTTCTCGCTCGGCGGCTTCGTCCGCGGGCTGATCGTCGCGACGCTGACCTTCATCGTCGCGATCATCCTCACCGCCTTGCCCGTCGACCACGTCCTGGTCCTGATCCCGGCGCTCTTCCTGGTCGGCTTCTTCTTCGCCCAGCTCGGGGTGCTGATCGGGGTCCGCGCCGAGCAGTTCGACGATGTCGCCTTCGCCCAGACCTTCGTCCTGCAGCCGCTGATCTTCCTCGGCGGCGTCTTCTACTCGGCCTCGCTGCTGCCGCAGCCGTTCGAGACGCTGACCAAGTTCAACCCGGTCTACTACATGATCAGCCTGGTCCGCTACGGCTTCGTCGGCTTCAGCGAAGTCAGCATCCCGCTCTCGCTGGCGGCGCTGACCGGGGCGACGGCGGCGCTGTTCGCCTTCAACCTGCGGCTCTTCAGCCGCGGTTACAAGCTGCGCTCCTAGAGGGCCTCTAGGCATAGGTCTCCGAGGGGGAGGGGATCGGGGGGACCCTGCCCGCTGCACCTCGTCGGGAGAGACGGCCGTGCGGCTTTACGCCATGAATCCCTCTCCGGCCCTCCTCATGCTGATACGCGTGCAGGGTCCCCCCCGATTCCCTCCCCTGTCTAGAGCCAAGCTTCAAGACAGAAGGACGCCCAGCTGTTCCTTTTGTCCGCCATTCCGACATAAGGAACAGCTGGACGACGAGGGTCCCTCCGGGGCTCGCCCGCAGCTTTCTCGTTAGCTGTAGGACGTTGCGTGGTTTTCAGCCGATTCGTTGGGAGTGGTGGGTGCCCCACCGCTCCCCCACCAACCCTGACCCCTACCCGGCGCCCAGCAACGCCGCTTGCGAGCACCCCGCCGGGGCGCCGGCCGGTGAGACTCCCTCTCTACAATCGGCGGCCCGATGGCTACGCGACTTCGCAGGCGGCGGCGCAAGCCGCACCGCCACATCTGGCACCGGATCGCGATCCCCGTCGTGATCGTCGTCGGCGCGCTCGCCGCGGCCGGCGGCATCGGCGTTGCCTGGGCGCTCAAGCAGTACAACTCCGGCCCCTCGCTGGCCGAGCTGAAACCGATCCAGAAGGGCCGCTCCTCGGCGATCTACGCCGCCGACGGCAGCCTGATCGGCTACATCCGCTCGACCCAGGTGCGCCAACCGGTCAAATCGAGCCAGCTGCCGCCGGTGCTCCGCAACGCGACGGTCGCGATCGAGGACAAGAACTTCTACGAGCACGAAGCGATCGATCCCGAAGGCATCGCCCGCGCCGCCTGGGAGGACATCAAGGCCGGCGGCAAGCCGGTCCAGGGCGCCTCGACGATCACCCAGCAGCTGGTCCGCAACCTCTACATCCACAACCCGGAAGACACGCTGAAGCGAAAGCTGATCGAAGCGCGGCTGGCGACCGAACTCTTCGAAAAGCACAGCCGCAACTGGATCCTCACCTCCTACCTCAACACCGCCCCCTACGGGACGGTCGAAGGGCAGACCGCGGTCGGCGCCGAAGCGGCGTCGCAGACCTACTTCTCGAAACCGGTCGCGAAGCTCAACCTGACCGAGGCGGCGCTGCTCGCCGGGCTGCCGCAGGCGCCCTCCGAATACAACCCGTTCCTCGACCCGCAGGCGGCGATCAAGCGCCGCGGCGAGGTGCTGAAAGCGATGTGGGAACAGCACTACATCACCGGTGACGAATACAAAACCGCCCGCACCCACGGCATCGGGCTGAATCCCGGCCACAAGTACACGCGCGTCAAGGAACCGTTCCTCTTCGACCTGGTCGAAAGCGAACTGATCGAAAAGTACGGGATCAACACGGTCCGCAACGGCGGCCTCAAGGCCTACACGACGATCAACCCGACGCTGCAGGAAAAGGCCGAAGCGGCGGTCGCGACCTGCGAAGAAAGCTACTTCTGCTCGCCCGAAGGGATCGCCTCGGGCCTCGCCTCGGTCAATCCAAAGAACGGCGCGATCGTCGCCCTCGCCTCGACCGAAGGCGCCGAAGACGAAAGCCAGTTCAACTACGCCTGGCAGGCCCACCGCCAGCCGGGGTCCTCGTTCAAGGCCTTCGTGTTGACGACCGCGGTGAAGCAGGGGATCGACCCCGCCTCCACCTACTACGACGGCACCTCGCCGATCACCCTCTCGCTGCCGGGCGGCGGCTACTGGACCGTCCACAACGCCGAGCCGAGCGGCGGCGTCGAGTCGCTCGAAGCGGCGACCTGGGCCTCGACCAACGTCATCTTTGCGCAGCTCGACCTCGACGTCGGCCCCGAATCGGTGACCGAAACCGCCGAGGAAATGGGGATCGAATCGGAACTGCAGTCGGTGCCGGCGGAGGCGATCGGCGGTCTCTCCGAAGGCGTCACCCCGCTGGAAATGGCCGACGCCTACGCGACCCTCGCCAACGGCGGCATCCATCACGACCCGACCGCGATCAGCAAAGTCGAATTTCCCAACGGCAAGGTCGACGAACCCGGCAGCGACAGCGGCGAACGGGTGCTGACGGCGGGCCAGGCCTACACCGTGACGAAGATCCTCGAGGGCGTGATCACCCAGGGCACCGGCTCGCCCTACACCTACATGGGCTGCTCCTCGGCCGCCGGCAAGACGGGAACCTCCGAGGAAGAGTCCGACGCCTGGTTCGTCGGCTACACGCCGCTTTACTCGACCGCGGTCTGGGTCGGCCACCCGAAGTCGCGCGAATACACCGGCTTCGGCGGGCCCACCGCCGGCCCGATCTGGCGCGACTACATGGAATCCGCCGTCGAAGGCGAATGCCCCGAATTCGAAGTCCCATCGACCCTGCCCGAACTCTCGCCCTACAGCGAAGGACACACCGTCGGCTCTGGTTACTCGAGCACCTACGGCGGCGAAGAAGAATACGAATCGGAATTCGGCGAAGAAGAAGAATCCGAAGAAGAAGAATCGGAAGAAGGCGAAGAAGGCGAAGAAGCCGAAGAAGCCGAAACCGAAGAACCGACCGAAGAAGCGCCGCCGTCCGAACCCGAAGGCGGGATCAGCCCCGGCTGATCAGCCCGGTGGTGCGGCTGGCTCCCTGCGCGCCTTCCAGACCTCCTCGGACGGCCAGCGCCGGGCCCACTCGAGGGTGATGTGGGGGTAGCGCGTGGTCGCGTCCGCGGGCGGCTGCACCTCGATCAGCTCCTCGACCCGCAGGCCGCTGCGGCCGAGCAGGGCGATCATCTCGCCGTGGGGGAGGTGGAACTCGACCGAGGGCTCGCCGGACCAGGTCGTCCTGTTCATGCCGAAGAGCGGCCGGACCAGCCGCTCGCCGGCGGGGACGTCGTCACCTTCGTCGGGGTCGCAGAGGATCGGCAGGATGCCGTTGGTGAGGAAGATCAACCGCCCGCCGGGCCGCAACAGCCGCGCCGCCTCCGGGATCCACGCGTAGGGATCGCACCAGAGGGAGGCGCCGTACTCGGAGATCGCCAGGTCGAAGCTCTGGTCGGGGAGCGGCACCTGCTCGGCGTTGCCGTGCAGCAGCGGGAACTCGAGCCCGAAGCGCTCCTGCATCGCCCGCGCGGTCGCCAGCTGTGCTTCGGAGTTGTCGATCCCGATCGGCCGGGCGCCGTGGCGGGCGAGCCAGGCGGAGACGTAGCCGGTGCCGCAGCCGAGCTCGATCGCCTCGAGCCCGCCCAGCTCGGCCGCCGGGCCGAGAACCGGCAGCCGCGACTCGGGCACGCTCCAGATCCCCCAGGTCGGCTCCTCCGCCTCCCACTTGGTCAGCGCGTCGGCCTCGTACTCCGCCGCCAGAACGTTCCAGAAGGCGCGGTTGGTGAGCACGTGCTCGGGCAGCTCGCTCATCAGATCACCTGGAACCGGCCGCCATCGAGGTAGCTCAGGTACAGCGCCAGCCCGGTCGCCGAGGGCCCGTGCAGCGGCTGCGGCGGCCGGTCGAGGGGGAAGAAGCCGAGCTCGGTGACCTCCTCGCCGTCGGCCCGTGGCTCGCCGTGCCAGCGCTCGGCGACGAAGCAGACCGCGAAGCAGTGGGTGACGTCGCCGTTGCCGTAGGTGATCGTGTGCAGGTCGGGACGCGAGAGGCATGCGAAGGCCTCCAGGTCAGCGGCCGCCACCTCGATCCCGGTCTCCTCCCGCAGCTCCGCCGCCGCAGTTTCGGCGAACCCGGCGCCCTCCTCGGCGCCGCCGGCCGGCAGGCACCAGGTGCCGTCGTCGGCCCGCCGCGTCAACAGCACCCGCCCCTGCGCGTCCCGCGCCACCACCATCGCCCCCGGCATCAGGACGAGATCCGACCCGACCTTCTGTCGCAGCCGCCACAGGTAAGACCCGACGAACCTAGCGAGACCGTGACGTGGTTGCCGAAACACTCGCTATTCGCCTGCTTCGGCAACCTCGCCAGCCCGGGGTCTTGCTTGGCGAGCTCGATCTGCTCAATCGCTTCAAGGAGCGCGTCCTGTGCAGTCCGCCGTTCCCAGCCGGCAAGTTCTCGTACGGATGCGCGAGTGATCTCAGGCGTCTGCAGCTGGAACACCTGGCTGGCGGTGAGATCGGGTCCACCCGGAGCCCTGCCGCCGCGGCCTCAATAGCCGCCGCCGGCGCGCTCGATCAGCTCGATCCGGTAGCCGTCGGGGTCGCGGACGAAGGCGATGCGGGAGCCGGTGGTGCGGCCGCCGGGGCGGTAGGGGGGCTTCTCGGGCTCGATGCCGTCCTCGGCGAGGCCGGCGAGGGTGGCGTCGAGGTCGTCGACGGCGAGGGCGATGTGGTTGTAGCCGCTGCCGAGGTCGTAGGAGTCGACGCCGTGGTTGTAGGTGAGCTCGAGCCGGGCTTCGTCTTCGCCGGGCAGCGACATGAAGACGTTGACCGCCTCCTCGCCGATGTCCATCCGCCGCGCCTCCTCGAAGCCGAGCTTCTCGTAGAAGGCGACCGAGCGGTCGATCTCGCCGATCCGGTAGCAGGTGTGGATGAAGTGGGTCATGTCTGGGACTCCGTCTCGAATCGCTCTATAAAGCGGTTTGGGTATTGATCGACGCCGGTCGGCGAACTAGGTTTGCGGGTAGCGCTCGCATCGGCTGTTCAAGTCTCGTAATCCAGGCATCCAGAAAGGCACTCAGTGCGCACCATGCTCCCACGCTCGGGCGGCCTGCGGGTTCTGCTCGCCGCTCTACCGATCACCGCCCTCGTCATCGCGCTGCTCGCTTCCGCATCGGCGGGCGCCGCCGAAACTCCCGCTCCGGCTCCGGAAAACGGGAAAGACGTAGTCAAGATCGTGCTCAAGGGGAAAAAGCTCTCCTTCGAAGCGCCGTCGACCGTCTACCAGGGCGACGAACTCGAAGTCCTCAACGAAACGAACCCGAAACAGGTCGGCCCCCACACCTTCTCGCTGGTCGAAAAGGGAACCCTGCCGAAGACCAAGCAGGCGCAGAAAAACTGCTTCACGCCCGGGCACATCTGCATGTCGATCGCCAAATGGCACGGCTTCAACCCGAAAACGGAAAAGATCTCGATCAACCCGGTCGAAGCCGGACCGAAGGGCTGGAGCACGTCCGGCAACAACAGCGGCAAGAAGGGCGACTCGTGGTTCACGGGTGAAACCAAGAAGGGCACCCACATCAGCCAGACCGTGACCGCTCCGGCGGGCACGACGCTCTACTTCGTCTGCGCCATCCACCCCTGGATGCAGGGGTCGATCAAGGTGCTGCCCAAGCCGGCCGTCTAACCGCACGGACCCGCAGCGCTCATCCAAGCCCCGCCTCGGGCGCCGAGCCTTCCTCGGCGCCCTCGGCGGCGGCGCCGCGTCCGTCCTGCTGCCGCTGCGCGGCGGCGGGGTGCCGCTCGGCGCGACGCCGGAAGCGGCGCTGGCCGCGGTGCCGTTCCAGGCGCCGCTGCCGGTGCCGCCGGTCCGCGGCGGCGACCACATCGAGATCCCGATCGAGCTCGCCGAGCAGCAGATCCTGCCCGGCCGTAGGACGAAGCTCTGGACCTTCGGCGGCAGCTTCCCCGGCCCGACCGTGCGCCGGCCCGCCGGTCGCCGCACCCGGGTCACCTTCCACCACCGCCTGCCGGCCGCCGTCGGCGACCTCAGCGTCCACCTGCACGGCGGCCACAACCGCACCCAGTTCGACGGCTATCCAGGTGGCCTCACCAAGGACCAGCCGCGATCGCTGTTCTGCGACATCTCGGCCGACCTCTCGCCGCGCCAGTCGGGCAACGACCTGCTGCTGCGGCCCGGCGCCAGCAAAACCTACGTCTACGACCTGACCGAGGGCGGCCGGCCCGAACGCGCCGCCTTCCAGTGGTACCACGACCACCGCCTCGACCGCACCGCCCCGCACGCCTGGCACGGCTTGGCGGGGATGTGGATCGTCGACGACGCCTTCGAGGAAGCGCTGCCGCTGCCGCGCGGCGAGCGCGACCTGCCGCTGATGATCAGCGACCGCAGCTTCGACGAGCACAACCAGCTGACCGACCCGTTCACCGACCACCTGCGGCCGCCCGCCGACGGCGTCCTCGGCCACAAGATCCTCGTCAACGGCGCCTTCATGCCGCACCACCCGGTCGGGCCCTGCCGCTACCGGCTGCGGATCCTCAACGTCTCCAGCTTTCGCAGCTACAACGTCCGCTTCAGCCACGGCCTGCCGATGGTCCAGATCGCCACCGAAAGCGGGCTGATGCCGAAGCCGATCCGCCGCCAGACGATCCTGCTCGGGCCGGCCGAGCGGGCCGAGGTGATCGTCGACTTCGCCGGCGCCGCCGGCGAGAGCGTCGAACTGCGCAGCACCAGGCGCCACACCGGCCGCAACCCGGACGGCGCCCGCACCTACGAGGGGGCGCTGATGCAGTTCCGGGTCGGCAGCGAGCGGCTGCCCGATCGCACCCGCATCCCGCGCCGCCTGCGGCCGCTGCCGGGGTGGGCGCAGAGGGCGAAGGTGCGGAAGCCCGACCAGCGCTGGGAGATCACGATCGGCGGCGGCTTCAAGACCAAGTGGCTGCTCAACGGGCGGACCTTCGACCCGGCCCACTCGGAGGCGTTCCCGAAGCTGAACACGACCGAGGTCTGGGAGATCGCCAACCGCACCACGGTCGCCCACGTGATGCACATCCACCACACCGACTGGTACCTGCTCGCCCGCGACGGCAAGCCGCCGCCGCCCTGGGAAGACTGCCTCAAGGAGACCTTCTTCGTCTTCCCCAACGAAAAGATCCTGCTGGCCGGACATTTCGCCGACCACACCGGCAAATTCGTCATCCACTGCCACATGCTCGACCACGAGGACCACGGGCTGATGGGGCAGTTCCAGGTCGTCCGCGCCTGACGCCCGGCCGCTCCCGCGTCTAAAGAAACCCGGTGTATTGCCGATGCGGAGCATGTGTCGGCCGGCATCCTCAACGCCCAGACCGCCCTGCGCCACCACGGTCACTCGGAGGCGCGCGCCTCCGGCGTGCTGCTGCTCGGCGCCAGCGTCTTCGTCGGCGTCTCGCTGGTCCTGCCACATCCCGACGGCGCCGACACCGCGGCGCTGCTGGCGACCGCGGGCGCGATGGCCGCCGCCGGCCTGCTCTGCCTGCTGCTCGCTTCGCGGATTCCCCTGCTCGGCACGCACGCGATCATCGCCGCGACGGTCGCCGTCACCGGGCTCCTGATCGTCGAGGCCGGCGTCGCGGTCGGCCAGTACGGCTCGATCTTCGTCTGGTCGACGCTGATCTGCGCCTACTACTTCCCGCGTCGGGTCGCCGCCGGGCACCTGGCCTGGCTGCTTGCGGTCTACGCCGGCGCCCTGGCGCTGGTCGAAAGCACGGCCGGCTACTCGCCGCTGACCCGCTGGTTGTTCACGGCGATCTCGCTGGGCGTGGTGATGGTGATGATCAGCGTGATCGTCGCCCACCGCGCCCGCGCCGACCTGCGGGCACGGCGCTTCTTCGAGCTCTCCCAGGACATGCTCTGCACGATCGACGCCGAGGGCCGCTGCGTCGAGGCCAACGACGCCTGGCAGCGGACGCTCGGCTACGCCCCGAGCGAGCTCGAAGGCCGGCCGCTGCTCGAGCTGACCCATCCCGAGGACCACGAGCTGGCGATCGACCGCGCCCGCGCCATCTTCGCCGGCGAGGGCTCGGTCGACCTCGAGACCCGGGTCCGGGCCAAGGACGGCAGCTGGCACTGGCTGCGGACCAGCTCCGCCTTCGCCGCGGACGAGGGCCTCGTCTACTCGCGCTCCAGCGACGTCACCGAGCGCCGCCAACTCGCCGCCGAACGCGAGGAGCTGCTGGCGCAGGTCGAGAGCCTGGCCCGCCACGACGTGCTGACCGGGCTGCCGAATCGGCGCCTGCTCGACGAGCAGGTGCCGCGCGAGATGGCGCGCGCCCGCCGCGGCCTGCGGCCGCTGTGCCTGGCGCTGCTCGACATCGACCACTTCAAGGCCTTCAACGACTCCCGTGGCCACCTCGCCGGCGACCGGCTGCTGCGCGAATGCGCCGAAGCCTGGGACCTCGAGCTGCGCGGCGCCGACACGATGGTCCGCTTCGGCGGCGAGGAGTTCCTGGTCCTGCTGCCGGACACCGAGCCCGAGGATGCGGTGCGGATCGGCGAGCGGCTGCGGGCGGCGATGCCGGGCGGGCAGACCTGCTCGGCCGGGGTCGCGATGTGGGACGGCGTCGCCGACATCGAGGAGCTGGTCGCGATCGCCGACGCGGCGCTCTACCAGGCCAAGGGCGAGGGCCGCGACCGGCTGGTCCTGGCGCCGCTGCCCTGAGCCGGAGCGCGGGCGCCGCCGCGCCGGCGGCGCTCCCGGCATGATCCGCGGATGGGCCGAGCCGAGCACGACCGCACGGTGCGCTTCCGCAGCGCCCGCCGCGACCCCGAGCTGACCGTCGTCGAGGGCTTCCATGCGCTCAAGCACGCGCTGCGCTTCGGCGCCGAGGTGCTCGAGGCGGTGGCCGTCGACCCGGCGCGGTTGGAGGCGCTGGCGGCCGAGCTGGCGCCCGACCTGAGCGGCCGCTTCGCGCCGCTGGTCGAGATCGTCGCGGAGGCGACGCTGGCCGAGCTGGTGCCGCTGGTGCCGCGCACCGGGGTGGTCGCGATCGCGCGGCGCCCGCCGGTCGACGTCGCCGCCGCGCTCGCCGACCCGGCGCCGGCGCCGGTCGTCCTGCTCGAGCAGCCGCGCAACATGGGCAACATCGGCGCCTGCGTGCGGGTCGCGGCGGCGGCCGGGGCGGCGGCGCTGCTGACCACCGGCGAGAACGACCCCTGGTTCCCGGACGCGGTTCGCGGCGCCGCCGGGCTGCAGTTCGCGCTGCCGGTGGCGAGCGTCGCCGACCGGCAGCTGAGCGCCGGCGACCGGCCGCTGCTCGCCGTCGACCCGGAGGGGGAGCCGCTGACCCCGGGGGCGCTGCCGCCGCGGGCGCTGCTCGCCTTCGGCACCGAGCGCGACGGCGTCTCCGCCGAGCTGCTCGAGCGCGCCGCCGGCCGGGTCGCGATCCCGATGCGGCCCGGCGTCTCCAGCCTCAACCTGGCGACCTCGGTCGCCGTCGTCCTCTTCGCGCTGCGGCTCGGCGGCGGCGCTGGTGGTGGGGCGGAGGGTTGAAAAAGGACCAACCCGCTTAGGAATTTCCGTGCGGGGCTCCAGCCGGCGAGTTAGGTTGCCGACAACGAAGCGAAGGACCGCGACCGCGCGGTCCAGCCGCCCGATCGAAAGGAACGCCCTTGCCCTTGCCGCTCGCCGACATCAGCTTCGGGGAACTGCTCCTCGTCGCACTCGAGATCTTCTTCTTCGTGATCTGGATCTGGATCCTGATCACGATCCTCACCGACCTCTTCCGCGACCACGAAACGTCGGGCTGGGCGAAGGCGGCATGGGTCCTGTTCCTCGTCGTGATCCCGTTCCTGACCGCGCTCGTCTACCTGATCGTGCGCGGCTCCGGGATGCGCGACCGGACGATCAAAGCCCAGGCCGACGCGAAAAAGCACTTCGACGAATACGTCCGCGAGCAGGCCCACACGACCCCCGCCGACGAACTCCACAAACTCAACGACCTGAAGGAAAAGGGCGCCCTCAGCGACGCGGAGTTCCAGAAAGCGAAGGAGAAACTGCTGGCCTGAGCCGGCAGGCGCGGCCGTGGTTGTCCTTTGGTCCGGTATGCGGACCGAAGGACAACCACGCGGCCCGCGAAACGGCTTCGTAGCGGCGATTCCCGGCCCGTCGCCACGGCTCGGCGAACTCCTCCAGAAACCCCGCAAAATGCGGTTTTTGCAAGGCGGCTTGCACGTTATTCGCTACCCGTAGGGGCGGCACCCCGCCTCCGCTAGCCTGCGCGACTCACTGCCGGTCCCGCTGTTGGGGAGTTCGGCAGCGAAATCGATGCGGGCTTCCCTCACCAACATCCACGCGGGCGCGAACCGGCGCCGGGCGCTGCTCCTCGCGGCGCTCCTGGTAACCGTTTTCACCGTCTTCGCCGGCTCCCTCTGGGCAGGGAGCGCCCCGGCCGCGACCCCGCACGAAGAACTGCAGGAAACGCGGGACCGGCTGGAAGGCGTCCGCGGCCAAAGCGAAGACCTGGCGGCGACGATCGCCGAACAGAACCAGGCGATCGACACGCTGATCGGCGAAGTCTCCTCGCTGCGCCGCGAACAGGTCGTCGTCCAGGAACAGCTCGGCGCCGCCGAAGCGAAGCTGGCCGCCGCGACCGAAGCGCTCGAAAAGGAACGCGCCCACCTCGAAGTCGTCCGCGAACGGCTGCAGCGGGCGCTGGGGGTGCTGCGCGAACGGCTCGTCTCGATGTACGAGGCCGGCTCGCCGGACGCGATCAACGCGATCCTCGAATCGCAGGACTGGTCGCAGATGGAGGCGCAGGCCGAATACCTGAACCGGATCCAGAGCTACGACGACTCGGTCGTCGGCCGGGTGAAAACGCTGCGCAACGAAGCCCGCGACGCCGTCGCCCGCCTCGCCGACCACCGCCAGGAAGCCGAAGAAGCGCGCGACGAAATCGCCCAGATCGAGGAGGAAGTGACCGCGGCGCGGGAAGCCGCCGAGGCCCGCTTCGCCGAACTGCGCTCGGCCCAGCACGAACGCCGCGCCGCCCTCGAAGTGCTCGAGTCGCGCGAAGAATCGCTCGGCGACAACCTTGCCTCGATCTCCGAACAGATCGCCGCCGAAGGCAGCGACATGACGACCGGCGAAGTGCCGGCGCCGCTCAACCCGGGCCAGGAAGCGCAGGTGCTGACCGAAAGCGAAGCGAGCGCCCCGGCCTCGGCGCCGGAAGCGGTCAAGGCCGTGATCTCGGCCGGCAACGCGATCGCCTACACCCCCTACATCTGGGGCGGCGGCCACGGCTCCTTCGAATCGGAAGGCTACGACTGCTCCGGCGCCGTCTCCTACGCGCTGCACGGCGGCGGCTTCCTCGAAAGCCCGCTCGACTCGACCGGCCTCGAGACCTGGGGCGAACCCGGCCCGGGCACCTGGATCACCGTCTACGCCAACGCCGAGCACGCCTGGATGGTCGTCGCCGGCATCGCCTTCGACACCGTCGGCGGCCCCGGTCCGCGCTGGCACAACCCCTGGGTCGACAGCCCAGAAGGGTTCGTCGTCCGCCACCCGGCCGGCTACTAGCCCCACCTCCTCCCTCGGCGCATCCTCCCGCCGGCGGTGCCGGCGAAGAGCACACCGCAATCCGCATTGCGCCTGATTCGGGTGCCTGGGACCGGGTATCAGGAACACCGGCGTGAAATGGGACGCCGCAACGAAGGGAAGGAGTCCTGATGGAGTCTGCAACTGTCCGGAACGGCGCGAGGGCGGAGGATCCCGCGCGCGAACCAGCGGAGGGGCGTGCGGGTTGGGCGCCGGCCGACCCGGGGCCGCTCGGGCTCGCCGGGTTCGCGATGACCACCTTCGTCCTCAGCATGTTCAACACCGGGTTGGTCGGCAAAGGTGCCGAGCCGGTGGTGCTCGGGCTGGCGCTCGCCTACGGCGGGATCGCGCAGCTCCTGGCGGGGATGTGGGAGTTCCGCACCGGCAACACCTTCGGCGCCGTCGCCTTCACCTCGTTCGGCGCCTTCTGGATCTCCTACTGGGCGCTGGTGACCTTCTTCATCGGCGACATCCCGGGCAACGAGGTCGGCGCCGCGGTCGGCCTGTACCTGATCTCGTGGGGGATCTTCACCAGCTACATGTTCGTCGCCTCGCTGCGGACGACCGCCGCGATCGCGGCAGTCTTCCTGCTGCTGGCCGCGACCTTCTTCCTGCTCGGGATCGGCAACGCGAACGAATCGGAAGGCCTGGTCGAAGTCGGTGGCTGGTTCGGCCTGGTGACCGCGATCGTCGCCTGGTACGCCTCGTTCGCGGCGGTGACCAACTCGACCTTCGGTCGCACGGTGCTGCCGGTGAAGCCACTGGGTGATTAGCTTTCGGGCGAGGTGCCGCCGACCGGCGGAGGGACCACTCGGCAACCAGTAGAGAGGAGCAGGTCGCATGGCCACTGAGCAGGCATCGTCGGGCCTCGAGCAGCAGCTCGAGGAGATGCTCGAGATCGAGCGCTTCGAGCCGCCGGCCGAGTTCCGCGAACGGGCGAACTGGTCGGACCCGAAGATCTACGACGAGGCCGCCGCCGACCCGGTCGCCTGGTGGCACCGCCAGGCGACCGAGCTGCTGGAGTGGGATACCGAGCCGAGCGAGGCACTGAACGACTCCAACCCGCCCTTCTACAAGTGGTTCGAGGACGGGCGCCTGAACGCCTCCGCCAACTGCCTCGACCGCCACGTCGCCGCCGGCAACGGCGACCGGGTCGCCTACCACTGGCGCGGCGAGGAGGGGGAGACGCGCGACGTCACCTACTCCGAGCTCCTCGCCTCGACCCAGCGCTTCGCCAACGCGCTCAAGGACCTCGGGGTGGAGAAGGGCGACGTGGTCGGGATCTACCTGCCGATGATCCCCGAGGTCGCGGTGGCGATGCTGGCCTGTGCCCGGATCGGCGCCGTCCACAACGTCGTCTTCGGCGGCTTCTCGGCCGAATCGGTGAAGGAGCGGATGGAGTTCTCGGAGGCGAAGGCGCTGGTCACCGTCGACGGCGCCCGCCGCAAAGGCAAAACGGCGCCGATCAAGGAGCAGGTCGACGAGCAGATGGGCGGGCTCGATTCGCTGAAGACGATCGTCGTGATCCGCTCGACCGGGATCGAGTGCCCGATGAGCGACGGCCGCGACGTCTTCTTCGACGAGGTCTGCGAGGCCGCCGAGGCCGAGTGCCCGGCCGAGCCGATGGAGGCAGAGCACCCGCTCTTCATCCTCTACACCTCCGGCTCGACCGCGAAGCCGAAGGGGATCCTCCACACCACCGGCGGCTACCTGACCGGGGCGACCACCACCCACCGCTACGTCTTCGACCTGAAGCCCGAGGAGGACGTCTACTGGTGCGCGGCCGACGTCGGCTGGGTCACCGGCCACTCCTACATCGTCTACGGGCCGCTCTCCAACGGCGCCACCAGCGTGATGTGGGAGGGGGCGCCCGACTACCCGCACCAGGGGATCTGGTGGGAGCTGATCCAGGACTACAAGGCGACGATCCTCTACGCGGCGCCGACGGCGATCCGCACCTTCATCAAATGGGGGGCGGAGATCCCCGGCAAGTTCGACCTCTCCTCGCTGCGGCTGCTCGGCTCGGTGGGCGAGCCGATCAACCCGAAGGCCTGGCTCTGGTACCACGAGGTGATCGGCGGCGAGCGCTGCCCGATCGTCGACACCTGGTGGCAGACCGAGACCGGCGCGATCATGATCACGCCGCTGCCGGGGATCACCGCGACCAAGCCGGGCTCGGCGACGCGGCCCTTCCCCGGGGTGAGCGCCGAGGTGGTCTCCGAGAAAGAGGGCGAGCCGGTCTCCGAAGGCCAGGGCCTGCTGCTGCTCGAACGGCCGTGGCCCTCGATGCTGCGCACCCTCTACAAGGAGGACGACCGCTTCGTCGAGACCTACTTCGAGAAGTTCGGCAAGGAGCGCTACCTGGCCGGCGACGCGGCCCGCAAGGACGGCGACGAGTACTTCTGGGTGATCGGCCGGATCGACGACGTCGTCAACGTCTCCGGCCACCGGCTCTCGACCGCCGAAGTCGAGTCGGCGATCGTCGCCCACGAAAAGGTCGCCGAGGCGGCGGTGATCGGCCAGTCAGACGAGGACAGCGGCCAGGCGATCTGCGCCTTCGTGACGCTCAGCGGCAGCACCGAGCCGACCGCGGAGCTGCAGGAAGCGATCCGCGAGGAGGTCGCCAAGCGGATCGGCAAATTCGCCCGCCCGAAGCGGATCATCTGGGCCGACGACCTGCCGAAGACGCGCTCCGGGAAGATCATGCGGCGGCTGCTGCGCGACATCGCCGAGGGACGGGCGCTCGGCGACGTGACGACCCTGCGCGACCCCGGCGTGATGGAAGAGCTCGAGGCGAAGATCGCCGAGGAGCAGGCGGACGCGGAGGGCTGAAGCGCAGGGCTCAGCCCGGCTCCTCTTCGCTCTCCTTTTCGTCGACGATCTTCTCGACCGCCACCTGCAGCGCCTGCAGCTGGGCCTGGACGCTGCGCAGTTCGCGCAGCGCCAGCGCCTCCGGCGTCAGCGAGCCGTCGCCGAGGTCCTGCTCGATCTCGGCGATCTCCGGCGCCAGGAAGCGCTGCGCGAAGCCAGCGGTGAGCAGGGCGACGAAGGAGATGCCGACGACGAGCACTGCGACGGTGACGATCTGGCCGCCGGTCGTCGTCGCGGTGATGTTCGAGCCGAGCGCCGTCATCGTCGTCGCCGCCCAGTAGATCCCGTCCCAGACCGAGAGGTGCTGGTTCTTCTCCTCGAGGCCGACGAACAGGGCGCCGCCGCCGATTACGGTCAGGATCGAGAGCAGCAGCGCGTAGCGCAGGCCTTCGAGCGAGAACACCTCGCGCGAGAGCTGGGCCAGCCGCAGCAGGCGTAGGAGCCGCAGCAGGCGGAGGACCCGCAGGCTCTGCAGGCCGGCCGGCAGGATCGGCGGCGTCAGCACGACGATCACGATGTCGAGCGGGTGGCGGCGGATCCAGAGCCAGCGGTGGGGGACGACCCAGAGCATCACCACCAGCTCGATCAGGAAGGCGACCCAGGTGATCCAGTTGAGCGTCACCGCGACCGCCTCGAGGGCGCCGCCGGGGTGCGACTCGGAGATCGCCACGGTCGGCAGGGTCAGCGCCGCGGCGATCATCATCGGCGTGTTCAGCCGTTCGGCGACCCGCACGCTGCGCTCGTCCATCCCCGGCGGGATGGCGGCAGGCAGGACGGGCGCGGCGGCCGAATCGGCGGAGCTCACCCGGTCCCATTCGACGCCGGGCCGCCGGCTCCCTTCGTCGGTCAGGTGACTGGATAGGGTCCGCCGGGATGAGAACCGCGGTCGTCACCGGAGCCTCGAGCGGGATCGGCGCCGCCGCCGCGCAGGCGCTGGCCGGCGACGGCTGGCGGGTCGTGGTCGGCGCCCGCAGGCTGGAGCGGCTGCAGGAGCTGGTGGCGGAGATCGGTGGCGAGGCGCACCGGCTCGACGTCACCGACCCCGGCTCGGTCGAGGAGTTCTGCGCCGCGGTGCCGGAGTGCCGGCTGCTGGTCAACAACGCCGGCGGCGCGCTGGGGCTGGAGCCGGTCGAGGAGACCGACGAAGCGCAGTGGCGCTCGATGTTCGAGTCGAACGCGATGGGGACGATGCGGATGACGCGGGCCCTGCTGCCGAAGCTGCGCGAGTCCGGCGACGGCCACCTGATCGGGATCACCAGCATCGCCGCCTTCGAGACCTACCGCGGCGGCGCCGGCTACACCGCCGCCAAGCACGCCCAGCGGGCGATCATGCGGACGCTGCGGCTGGAGCTGCTCGGCGAGCCGATCCGGGTTACCGAGATCGCCCCGGGGCTGACCGAGACCGAGTTCTCGCTCGTCCGCCTCGGCGACGAGGAGGCGGCGGCGGCCGTCTACCGCGGCACCGAGCCGCTGCGCGCGCCGGAAATCGCCGAGTGCATCCGCTGGGTCGCCGCCCAGCCCTCGCACGTCAACATCGACGAGCTGGTCGTGCGGCCGCGCGACCAGGCGCGGGCGAACGAGCTCCACCGGCGCGAGGGTTGACCGCCAAGCTGTCCCAGAAGCGACAAGACCCGCCGGCGGCGGGTCGAGTCTGGTGAAGCGGGGAACCACCCCGCGCGCGCCTGATACCTGCCATGAATGTAACACGGCGGTCGCGCCAGACTTTCGACCCGCCAACGGGCGGTTTCGCAACTGCGGAGGGCGCCGGACTCGAACCGGATTCGCTGGTTGGCGGACGCCGCGTGTATCAGGCGCGCGAAGCCACCTGGCCTCCGCGCGGATTTCGCCACCCGCCGCGCTGGTCGCTCAGCCGGCGTAGAGCCCGCAGCAGTCGCCGTCGAGCGGCTCCGGTGAGAGCACGTCCTCCTCGTCGAAGATCGGTGGGTGGGGATTAGCCGAGGGCTCGATCGCTTCGAGGTCGAGCGGCTGCGGGTCGTCGTCGACCCAGACGCGGGCGCCGCGGGCGCAGAGGTCGACGTGGATGTCGCAGAAGTAGCCGGCGACCTCCTCGAGCTGGTTGTGCTGGCCGAATCCGAGGTGGATGCCGGGCCGGCGCTCGTTGGTGTGCGAGTTCATCGCGACGCTGCCGGTGACACCGGCGTTGGTTCCGAAGCCGAGCTCGCCGACCATCTTCGCGTGGGGCCGGCTCAGCGCCTTCTCCAACCAGGCCAGCATCTCCGCGTCGTCGCATTCCAGGTCGACCGCGCGGTTGTCCTCGATCCGCACCGTCACCGGCGAGCGCTGCAGCCGCGCGTCGAGGGTCAGGTGGGTGTTGACGTTGATCGCGTAGTCGGCGACCAGGGTGCCGGACATGTCGGCGGCGAAGGTCGCGATCTCGCCGCAGGGGACGACGACGAACTTGCCCGGCCGCCAGATCCCCCGGTTGCTGATCCAGCGGAAGCGCGAGTTGTCGAGGGTGATCGAGAGGTCGGTGCCGCCGTCCGCCTCGACCCGCAAATGGCGCGCCTCGTGGAAGGGCTCGAGCAGGGCGGTGTTGCGCGCCGACATCTCCTCCGGGGTGAGGGTGAACGAGTACTCGAACATCTCCGCGTTGGTGCTGATCGCCCGGAAGACGCGGCACTTGGCATCGTCGTATGGGGCCAGGGCGCCGAGGATCGCGGGATTGTGCGACATCGTCTCGCGCTCGAAGGTGAGCAGCACGAGACGGGCCTCGACTTCGTCCGGCGCCGGCAGCGCCTCACGCAGGCGAGCTTCGAACTCGTCGTCGACGAGCGGCCGCATCGGCACGATCGCCGGGCCGGAGGCGCGCTCGGCCGCCGCCGCGGCGACCCAGGCGACCTCCTGCCGGCAGTCGCGGGTGTAGGCGATTACCACCTGGTCGCCGGGCTCGAGGCGGACGTAGGAATCGAGCAGTCGCTCGATTCCCTCCCAGGTGGCGGGGCTGAGCGTCTCCACCGCGGTGGACATCTGACCCGTCTCCCTTCCGCTCAGGCGTTCGTTTTGTAGGCGATGTACCAGAGCGGCGTGTCGCTCTCGAAGATCGAGATCTCCTCCTCGTCGCCGAGCTTCCTCACCTCGGCGGACTCCATCTCCTTCAGCGCCTCGTCGACCCGCTCGCTGATCTCCGCGGGCAGCGCCCGCCGCGACACCGGTCCCCTTCTCGCGCCACCGCTCTCCTTCTCATGGTCTCTGTCGGCCATCGTTCGCTCCGTTCTCGTGTCGATTCGCTTGCGTTTCTGGATCAAGTTGCGGCCGCGGCTCGGGAGCCGACGGTGGCGAGCGCCCACGCGTCGAGCTCCGCCTCGGCGGCTTCCGTCTCGGCCTCGACGGTGCGCCCGAGCTCGAGCTCGCCGACCAGCTGCGCGATCGGCTCCTCGAGGGCGCCCATCGCGTCCCGGGCGCGGTCGAGCTCCGGCGCGGTGAGCACCTCGAATCGCGCCAGCGAGTCGAGCCCGATCGGCAGGCGGGGCAGAAGCCGGGCGACGAAGACGGGCAGCTGCGGCTCGCGACCGGCCATCTCCGGGTCGTCGAGCATCGTCTCGGCGAGCAGGGCGATCTGGCAGGCGAAGGTCCAGAAGGCGTGCCAGGCGAGCCGGCCCGGGCGGGTCGCCGCCCGCCACGGCGAGTAGGCCAGCGAGCCCTCGCGGACCGGGCCGCCGCCGGCCTCGCGGCTGAAGAGCGCCTGGTGGATCGACTCGTGGGCGAGGAGCGAGCCGAGCCGGTAGTGCGTCTCGAGCGGCCAGCCGGCGCCGAGAGCGACCTCGCCCGGGACCGCCGGCGTCGAGGACGTCATCAGCTCTCCGCTGGGGCAGGCGACGAGTCGCAGCCGCGTGATCGTGCCGGATCCCGGCGCCGCGGCCTGCGAGGCGAAGTGCTCCCGGCACCAGCGATAGGCGTCGGCGCTCACCGCGCTAGCCCCGTCGCGGAGCTGATCGGCGACCGCCGCGGTTTCGGCATCGGCGATCTCCGCCGACGACGCGAACACCATCGCCGGTGGCGCCGCGGCGAGCGCCACCGGCGCCCCCCTCAGTGCCAGGTCACGGACCGTCGAGACGAGCGATGGCGGACGAGCCATCGCTCATTCGTAGCGCAACTCCCCTTGAATACACAGGAGTTCTCTTACACTTAGTTCTTATTACCGTCGCTGTCCAGCGCGGAGCCGTTCCTCAAGTCCGCATAGCGCACATGAGGAACAGCTCGCCGCGCCGCCCTACTGCGGCGGCTGGAAGCGGCTGACCGTGAAGACCGCGCCCTGCGGGTCGCGCAGCGTCGCCAGCCGCACCCAGGGCAGGTCGGCCGGCGGGCTGACCACCTCGCCGCCGAGCCGCTGCGCCCGCTCCGCGGTCGCGTCGGCGTCGTCGACCGCGAAGGTGACGTGCCAGTGCGGGGCGGCGTCGGGCGTCGTGCTCTGCTCGAGCGGGACCAGCCAGCCGATCGCGTCCTCGAAGCCGGGCGGCGCGCCGCCGCCTTCCTGCCGCCTGCGGATCTCGGGGTCGACGGTGCTCTCGAGGAAGTCACCGTAGCCGGGGCGCTGCCACATCGTCGCGATGCCCGGGCCAACGTCGAGCTCGACCGCCTCCCAGCCGAAGACCGCGCCGTAGAACGCCCTGGCGCCCTCGGGATCGTTGGTCCGCAGGTCGCTCCAGTTCCAGCTGCCGGGCTCGTTGACGACCCGGGCGCCGATCATCTCCCGCGGCTCCCAGATCGAGAAGGTCGCCCCGGCCGGGTCGGCGGCGAACGCCATCCGCCCGGCGCCGAAGACGTCGAACGGCTCCATCACCACGGTGCCTCCGGCGGCCCGGATCTGTTCCGCCGAGCTGTCCGCGCTCTCGACCCTGACGTAGGTGTTCCAGGCGGCGACCTGCGGCACGTCGGCCGGCAGCGAGCCGACCGCCGCCACCGGCTTGCCGTCGAGGAGCGCCGACAGGTAGTGCCCCGGCGCCTCGTCGGGCATCCGCTCTTCCAGCTGCCAGCCGAACAGCCCGCCGTAGAACTCAGCCGCCGCGACCGGATCCGGCTCGCCGCAGTCGATCCAGCTCGGCACGCCGGGTGGGTACTCGGTCCTCTCGATCATCACTTCCCCTTTCGCTGTCCCCAGAAACGACAAGACCCGCCGGAGGCGGGTCGAGTCTGGCGAAGCGGGGAACCACCCCGCGCACAGCTGACACCTGAATCTCCACCGTAGCACGGGGGAGGTGCCCAGACTCGACCACTCCGGCATATGACTGCGGAGGGCGCCGGACTCGAACCGGATTCGTTGGCGAACGAACACTCAGGTGTCAGCTGAGCGCAGCCACCTGGCCACTTCGCCCTCCGGCGGCCGACCCTAGGGGCCGTATTCGCAAAGCGCAAACGCGTACCTGAATTGGCTCAATCCGCGCATCTCTCGCGCGGATTTTCGCTATCCCGCGGCGGCTTCGCCGCTCAGTTCGACGTGGGCGCGGCTGTCGCTGGTGCGGATCAGGAAGAGGGTGGCGAGCAGGCCGAGGAAGGCGAAAACGGCGCCGACCAGGAAGGCGGCCTGGAAGCCTTCGGTCAGCTTCACCGGGTCGTGGGAGGCGTTGATGATGCCGTTGGCGATCGCCGCCAGGACGGCGAGGCCGAGGGCGCCGCCGACCTGCTGGGAGGTGTTGATCAGGCCGCTGGCGAGGCCCTGCTCGCGGTCCTCGATCCCGGAGACGGCGGCGATCGTGACCGGGACGAAGGCGAAGCCGAGGCCGACGGCGGCGAACAGGGAGGGGCCGAGGATGTCGGCGAGGAAGCTGCCGTCGGCGGAGACCTGGCCGAACCAGACGAGGCCGATCGCGATCAGCAGCATGCCGAGCGCGAGGATCGGCTTGAAGCCGACTTTGGTGACCAGGGCCGAGGCGATGCCGGCCGAGATGATGATCGAGACCGCCAGCGGCAGGTAGGAGAGGCCGGCCTTGATCGGGCTGTAGCCGAGCACCTGCTGCATGTAGAGGGAGATGAAGAAGAACATCGAGAACAGGGAGCAGCCGATCAGCAGGCCGACGATGTTGGCGCCGGTGATCGTCCTGATGCGGAAGATCGAGAACGGCACCAGCGGCGCCCGCGAGCGGCGCTCGATCGCGACGAAGGCCGCCAGCAGCAGCACCGAGGCAGCCAGGGTGCCGATCGTCTGCGCCGAGCCCCAGCCGGCGCTTTCGGCGTCGAGCAGGGCGAAGACGAAGGCGGAGAGGCCGAGGGTGATGGTCGTCGCGCCGGCGACGTCGAAGTGGCGGACCTCGCCCTCGGCGCGCGTTTCGGCGATCAGGCTGGGGGCGATTGCCGCCGCGGCGATGCCGATCGGGACGTTGACCCAGAGCACCCATTCCCAGCCGAGCCCTTCGGTGAGGACGCCGCCCAGCAGCACGCCGGCGGCGCCGCCGGAGCCGGCGACCGCGCCCCAGATCCCCAGCGCTTTGTTCCGCTCCGAGCCGTCTTTGAAGGTGGTGGCGACGATCGAGAGCGCGGCGGGGGAGAGGATCGCGGCGCCCAGGCCTTGCACTGCCCGGGCGGCGATCAGCTGGCCAGAGTTGGCGGCGAGCCCGCCCGCCAGCGAGGCGAGCGCGAAGAGCACGAGCCCGGCCATGAACACCCGCCGCCGGCCGAGCAGGTCGGCGAGCCGACCGCCGAGCAGGAGGAAGCCGCCGAAGGTCAGCACGTAGGCGTTGACCACCCAGGGCAGATTGCCCTCGCTGAAGTGGAGGGCTTCGCCGATCGTGGGCAGGGCGACGTTGACGATCGAGGCGTCGAGGACGACCACGAACTGGGCCGAGCAGAGCAGGATCAGCGCGATCCAGCGCTTGTCGCCGGCCCCCCGGACGTCGGTCACCGCTCCTCCCCTCGCTTCGAGAATGGGGTGTCGGGCCGGGCCAGCGGCTCGTCGTCGACGAAGGTGTCGACCTTCTCGTCGTAGAAGGCGACGAGGCCGGCGATCTTCGCCAGCTCGACGGTCGGGAGCTCATACGACCAGGCGATGTCCTGGTGCAGCTCGCCGTCCACACGCGCCGACCAGTAGCGGCTGGTCGTTCCCTTGTACGGGCAGGCGGTGACGGTCTCGCTGGGCACCAGGTGCTCGAGCCGCAGCGCGGTTCGCTCGAGGTAGTGGCGCGGCGGCAGCCCGGTCTCGAACAGCTTCACGTGCGAGTCGGCCGCGGCGAGGACGACGCCGTCGATCTCGACCCGCAGCCGCCGCGCCGAGCGCAGCGCGTCGACCCGGGCGAACGGGCTGCGGGGGTGGATGAAGATCTGCTCGTCCTCCTCGAACCAGGCGTCGAGGGCGCCGAATTCGATCCGCACCGTCCCCGGCGGTCGCTCCTCGGCGTCGGCCCCGAAGACCTGGGCGGCGTCGCCGAGCCGCTCCAGCGCCGCCGGGTCGACGGCGTCGAGCGGCAGGTAGTACTGCGGGTAGTGCGGGTGCTCCCAGACGTAGAGCGCCCGCTGGGTGTCGAAGATCGGCTCGCCGTCGAGGACGCCGCGCAGGCGCCGCGGCGCCGGCTCGACGTGACCGGGCGGGACGGGGCTGCGCGGATAGTGCGACGTATCCGGGAGCGGCGGAGCGGACGGCACCGACCGATCCTACGGAATTGGCCTCGCCGGCCGGGAAGGATCTCCGGAAATATAGTTTGCTAAACTAATTACCAACGCTAATCATGCCGAGCGAAGCCGCCGAAATCGAGACCGTCAGCGCCGCGCCAGCGGACGCGGTCGACGACGAGCGGCTCGCCGAGGCCGCGGCGCAGCTGCGGATGGCGATCGTCCGCACCAACCGCCGGCTGCGGCAGGAGGCGGCGGGGGAGACCAGCGGCCTCACCCCGACCTCGGTCGCGGCGCTGGCGACGATCGAGCGCCACGGCCCGCTCACCCCGAGCGAGGTGGCCGAGATCGAGCACGTCAAGCGCCCCTCGATGACCCGCACGCTCGGCTGCCTCGAACGCGAGGGGCTGGTCGAGCGGATGCCCGACCCCGAGGACGGGCGCAGCTTCCTGGTCAGCGCCAACGCCGCCGGCCGCGAGCGGCTGCGGCGGCTGCGGCGCCGCAAGACCGCCTACCTGGCCCGGCGCATGCGCCAGCTGCCGGCCGCCGAGCCTGGTGACGCTCGAGCGCGCCGCCGCGATCCTCGAGCAGATGCGGGAGGGCGACGCAGTTTGAGTCGCCACCTGCGCAAGTCCTTCAACTCGCTCGAGGTCCCCAACTACCGCCGCTACTTCGCCGGCCAGGTGATCTCGCTGTCCGGCAACTGGATGCAGACGGTCGCCGCCCTCTGGCTGATCCTCAGCCTCACCGACTCCGGCCTCGCGGTCGGCCTCACCACCGCCCTGCAGTTCCTGCCGATGCTGCTGTTCGGCGCCTACGGCGGCCTGGTTGCCGACCGCTTCCCGAAGCGACGGCTGCTGTTCGTCACCCAGTCCCTGATGATGATCCCGGCGGTCGGGCTGTTCGCGGTCACCGCCGCCGGCGTGGCGACGCCGTGGATGGTCTACCTGGCGGTCTTCCTGCTCGGCAGCGTCAACGCCGTCGACAACCCGACCCGGCAGAGCTTCGTGATCGAGATGGTCGGACCCGACCGCCTCGTCAACGCGGTCAGCCTCAACAGCGTCATCGTCCAGTCGGCGCGGATCGTCGGGCCGGCCTTCGCCGGCCTCCTGATCGCCGGCTTCGGCGTCGTCCCCTGCTTCGGCTTGAACGCGCTCACCTTCCTGGCGATGATCGCGGCGCTCTGGTCGATGGACCCGACCCGCCTGCAGGCGCCGCCGGTGGCGCAGCGGGCGCCGGGGGCGATTCGCGCCGGCCTCCGCTACGTCGCCCGCACCCCGGAGCTGGCGGTGCCGCTGGCGCTGATGGCGCTGGTCGGGACGCTCGGCTTCAACTTCCAGGTGGTGCTGCCGCTGCTCGCCAAATTCAGCTTCGACGGTGGCGCCGCCGCCTACGCGGTGCTGGTCTCGGCGATGGGGGCCGGCTCGATCGCCGGCGCCCTCGTCAACGGCCACAACGGCCGCACCGGCGGGCGGCTGATCGCCGCCAGCGCCCTCGCCTTCGGCCTCACCGCGCTGCTCTCGGCGGCGATGCCGAGCCTCGCCTTCGAGATCCCGGCGCTGGCGCTGCTCGGCGCCGCCTCGGTTACCTTCGCGGCGACGATCAACTCGACCCTGCAGCTGATCGTGGCGCCGGAGATGCGAGGCCGGGTGATGGCCCTCTACTCGGTCGTCTTCCTCGGCTCGACGCCGATCGGCGGCCCGCTCAGCGGCTGGCTGGCGGAAGCCTACGACCCGCGGGTGGCGCTGGTGCTGGCGGGGATCTCGGGCCTCAGCGCCGCCTGGGCGGCGCGGGTCTGCTTCAACCGCCTGCAGGCGCGGACGGCCGAGGCGCAGGGCGCCCCGGCCGTCGCCGCCTAGCGGTCGGCTCGCCTATTCGACGTAGCCGGCGGATTCGAGGTACGCCGCCGCCGCTTCCTTCGGGGTCTGTTTTTCGAGTTCGACGCGGGCGTCGAGCTCCTGCATCACCGGCAGGGTCAGTCCCTTCTGGACGTCGGTGATCGTCTTCTTGTATTCGGGCCCGGCCTCTTCGGCCACCGACTGCCGGGTGACGAAGATGACGTTGCCGGCCGGGAAGACCTTCTTGTCGTCTTCGAGGATCACGAACTTGTCCTTTTCCGCCGACAGCTGCGGGTCGGTGGTGAAGAGGATCGAGAGGTCCGCCTGTTCGTTTTCGAGCACCTTGTAGCGGAGGCTGATGTCGACGGGCTTGAACTGCTTGAACTTCAGCCCGTAGAGCTTTTCCAGCCCGGCCAGGCAGTCGATCCGCTGCCGGCACTCGGGCGACCCGTAGAGGGTCAGTTTTTCGGAGACGCCCTTCAGGTCGGAGACGTTTTTCAGCCCGTATTTTTCGGCGGTCGACTTCAGCAGCCCGACCGCGTTGGCGCTCGCGAACGGCGTCGGTTCGTAGGCTTCGAGGCCCTTCTTCTGGAATTCGGCGTTAGCCTTTTTCCACGCCGCGTTCGGGTTCGAGGGCACTTCTTCGGGTTCGAGGCCGAAGAACGAGGTGAGCGCCGTCGAGGCGTACTCCGGGTAGCCGGAGATCGCTCCCGATTCGACCGCTTTCAGCGCCACCGTTTCGGAGCCGAGGCTGAGGTCGCTTTTGACCTTGTAGCCCGCCGCGGTCAGCGCCTGCGCGTAGATTTCCCCGAGGATTTCCTGTTCGGGGAAGTTCTTCGAGCCGATCGTCAGGTTGACCTTGGCGTTGTCGGGGTTCGACTGGATCACCGAGCCGGAGGCGACTTCTTCTTCGCCGCCGGTCGTTTCTTCGCCGCTGGTTTCTTCGGCCGGCGCGCTTTCTTCGGTGCTGCTCGAGCTGCCGCCGCCACCGCAGGCCGCGAAGCCGACCGCCAGGGCCAGTGCCGCCACCAACATCGCCAAAGCGGTCAACGGCCGCGTCTTGTTGAACCTCACTGTGGTGCCTCCTCTTTTTCTCTTGGACAAGTGCTGGAACGTGTTCGTGGTCGCGCCGGGCGCGGATCAGGCTCCGAGGGCCTGCTGCTGCAGCTTCACGCCCTTCGAGGTGAGCCGGCGCTGCAGGCCGGCCAGCGCGAACTCGAAGATCAGCGCGATCGCCGCGGTGCAGATCGCCCCGGCGAGGACGCCGTTGGCGCCGTAGACGTTTTCGCCGAGGATGAATTCGCCGAGGGTGGCGACGCCGACCAGCGGCGCGATCGTCGCCGTCGCGACGATGTTCACGCTGGCGCCGCGGATGCCCTGCATGATGCTCGGCACCGCCAGCGGCAGCTCGACCTTGCGCAGGATCTGGAGCTCGGTCATGCCGGCGCCGCGGGCGGCGTCGACGCTGGCCCGGTCGACCTGGCGGATGCCGGTGAAGGCGTTGGTGAGGATCGGCGGGATGCCGAGGACGGCCAGCACCAGCGTCAAGGTCCCGGTCCCGACGCCGATCACCAGCGCCACCAGCGCGACCAGGGCCAGCTCCGGGACGGCGCGCCCGGCGTTGCCGAGCCCGACCGCGACCAGTTCGCCGACTCCGCGGTGGCCGAAGTAGAGGCCGACCGGGAGGGCGACGAGGAGCGCCAGCAGCAGCGCCAGGATCGACACTTCGATCTGGGTCGCGGCGAGTTCCAGCACCTGGTCGAGGCCGCCGACCTTGTTGCCGCCGGTGACGTTCGAGGTCTGTTCACTGAAGATGAATTCGAAGGCGCCGCCGAACGAGTAGCCGGCGGCGGGGATGACCGAGAGGACGCTGCTCATATGGCCCGCACCCGTCGCCACGGCGTCAGCAGCCGCTGGATCGTCAGCAGGATGACGTCGAAGCAGAGCGCCATCGCGATCACGATCACGCCGGAGATGACGATCGTGGTCGGGAATTTGAGGTTCGCTTCGCCGAGGATCTGCGTGCCGAGCCCGCCGCCGCCGGCGAAGACGGCGAGGGTCGCGATCGCGACGGTGCTGACGGTGGCGATTCGCAGCCCGGCGATGATCTCCGGCACGGCCATCGGCACCTCGACCTTCCAGAGGATCTGGCGCCGGGTCAGCCCCATCCCACGCGCCGCGTCCTTGGCGGAGGCCGGCACGTTGTCCAGGCCGAGCACCACGTTGCGGTAGATGATCTGCAGCGTGTAGGCGGTGAGGGCGATGATCGCCGTCTCGCGGCCCCGGCCGCTGATCGGCAGCAGCAGCAGGAAGAAGGCGAGGCTGGGGATCGCGAAGAGGATCCCGGTCCCGGCGAGGAGCGGCGGGCGTAGCCAGCGCAGCCGGTGGCCGAGCAGGGCGAGCCCGAAGGCGATCACGAAGCCGGCGATCACCGAGATCACGACCAGCTCGAGTTGCTGCAGGGTCGGCGTCCCGTAGCGGTCGATGTGTTCGGTCGCCCAGTTCCAGCAGAAGAGGTGGCTTTCGCTGGCCTGGCAGGGAAGGTTGCCTTCGGTGCGTTCGTGGAAGAAGCCTTCGCCGACTTCGCCGACGGCGGCCAGCGAGGGGTGGGCGAGGCCGGCCAGGGCGCCGATCACTGCTGCGGCCTCTCGACGGCCTCGTGCTCGTCCGCCTTCGCCTCCGGCGAGGCGAGGAACTCGGAGATGATCTCGACCGAGAGGATGCCGACGATGCCGCCGCCGCGGTCGACGACCGCCGCGTACTGGACGCCGGCCTGGAGGATGTCGGAGAGCGCGTCGCGCATCGTGTCGTCGAGGTCGAGCACCGGGCCGAGCGGCGAGTCGGCGCTGGCGGGGACGGTCTCGCTGCGCAGGTCGCGCTCCGACAGCCAGCCCTGCGGCTTGCCGGCCGAGTCGACCAGCAGCGGGTAGCGGACCTCGACCTCGGGGGCGTAGAGCTTCGATTTGACCTCAGCCGTGGGCTGGCCCGGGGTCGCCAGCGGCGCCTCCCAGAGGTCGATGTCGCGGACCCGCATCAGCGCCAGCCGCTTCAGCGCCCGGTCGGCGCCGACGAAGTCCTCGACGAACCCGGTCGCCGGCGCCATCAGCAGCTCGGCCGGCGTCGCGAACTGCTCGACCCGGCCATGCTCGCGGATCACCGCGATCCGGTCGCCCATCTTGATCGCCTCGTCGATGTCGTGGGTGACGAACAGGATCGTCTTGCGGATTTCGGCCTGCAGCCGCAGGAACTCGTTCTGCAGCCGCTCGCGGTTGATCGGGTCGATCGCGCCGAACGGCTCGTCCATCAGCATCACCGGCGGGTCGGCGGCGAGCGCGCGGGCGACGCCGACCCGCTGCTGCTGGCCGCCGGAGAGCTGCGCCGGGAAGCGGTCGCCGAGCTCGGGGTCGAGGCCGACCAGCTCCAGCAGCTCGGTGGTGCGGGCACGGATCCGCTCCCGCTTCCAGCCGAGCAGGTTCGGCACCGCGGCGACGTTCTGGGCGATGGTCCGGTGCGGGAAGAGGCCGACCTGCTGGATCACATAGCCGATCTCGCGCCGCAGTTGGGCCGGATCGCGGTCGCGCACCGACTCGCCGCCGATCTTGATGTCGCCGGAAGTGATCTCGACCATCCGGTTGACCATCCGCATCGCGGTCGTCTTGCCGCAGCCCGAGGGGCCGACCAGGATGCAGATCTCACCCGCCTCGACGTCGAGCGTCAGCCCGTCGACCGCGGGCGTCTCCGCGCCGTCGTAGCGTTTCGTGGCGTCCTCGTACGAGACGGACGAAGCTCCGGCGTGGGAGTGAGACTGGCTGTCGGGGGCGGCATCTCCCGTCGGCACGTGAGGCGAGCCTAGATCATCGGACCCCGGCGAGGCTGCTCTGATGCACGTTTCCCTCGCCGTGGTGCTCGCAGGCATGGCTGGCGCCGCCGCCGCGGCCGAGCCACCAGAGGGCGAGGAAGACCGCCGTCGCGGCGATGTTGAGGAACAGCTTGTAGTCGACCGAGATCGTCCCGAAGACGTCCTCGCGGGTCGGGCGGGCGCCTTCCGGGATCAGCCCGGCGAGGCTGAAGAGGCCGTCGACGACGAGTGCCGCGAGGACGATCGTCACCGCCATCAGCGCCGTGATCCGCAGCGCGAAGGCGGTTCCGTAGTACTTGCGGTAGGCGAGCACGATCGGCAGCACGATCAGGTCGGCGAAGATGAAGGCGACGACGCCGGCGAAGCTGATGCCGCCCGACCAGAGCACCGCCGCCAGCGGCACGTTGCCGACCGAGCAGACGAAGCTGAGCACCGCGATCAGCGGGCCGGCGAGGACGTTCTCGATCGTCCGCACCAGCGGCGGCGCGTCGGTGACGAAGAGGACGTTGAAGAAGTCGTCGCCGAGCAGGGCGATGAAGCCGGCGAGCAGGAAGCCGAGCCCGATCTCCTTCCAGAGCATCGACCAGTCGCCGCGGAAGTTGGCGCCGACCTCGCCCCAGGCGGCGCGGCTGGTGAGCCGCTCGCGCCAGCCGGCGGTTGCGCCGGCGGCGCCGCCGTGGTCGTGGACGTGGCCGGCCTGGGCGGCGCGAGCGTGCTCGCGGGCGGCGGCCTCGAGCCGCGGCGAGACGAAGCGCCGCAGGAGCAGCGTCATCAGCGCGATCAGGACGATGCCGCCGACGAACTCGGCCAGCGTGAACTGCCAGCCCATCAGCACCCAGAGGACCAGCCCCAGCTCCCAGACGAGGTTGGTCGAGGCGAACTGGAAGGCGAGCACGGTCGCCGCCGAGGCGCCCTTCTGGAAGAGCGACTTGGCGATCGCGATCGCCGCGTAGGAGCAGGAGGAGGAGGCGGCGCCGAGGCCGGTCGCCCTGGCGACCGGGGCGAGCCCGGAGCCGGCGAGGGCGCCTTCGATCCGCGCCCGCGGCACCCAGGCCTGGACGATGCCGGAGATCGCGAAGCCGATCACCAGCGCCCACCAGACCTCGTACGCCATCAGGAAGGACTGTTCGAGGCCCTCGCCGATCTTGCCGAGCACGTCCGCCATCGGCCTAGCGGGCGACGAAGCGGCCGAGCGCCGCCATCAGCTCGTCGACTTTCTCGACCCGCTCGCCGCCCTCGGCCTCGACCACGCAGTGGCGGGTGTGGTCGTCGAGGAGGCCGAGCGCGACCTTGTCGAGCGCCGCCTGGATCGCGCCGATCTGGGTCAGCACGTCGATGCAGTAGCGCTCCTCGTCGACCATCTTCGCGACCCCGCGTACCTGCCCCTCGATCCGCGCCAGGCGTTTCTTCAGCTTCTCCTTGTCACCGCTGTATCCGACCATGCGCTGACCGTAGCACATACCCCCAGGGGGTATACGAGCGGGTCAGAGGCCGAGGCGGGTGGCGCGCTCGCGGGCGCGGGCGAGGACTTCCTCCAGCTCCGGCAGCTCGCCGCCCTGCATCAGCACCCGGCCGGCGACCACGGTGGTGTCGACGACGGCGCCGCTGGCGGCGTAGACGAGGTTGGAGGTGAGGTCGCCGATCGCCAGCTCGGGTGCCGCCGCGCGCAGCAGCAGGAAGTCGGCGTCGGCGCCGACCGAGAGCGGCTTCGCCGGGGCGCCGAGCAGCGGCGCCCGGGCGCCGGTGGCGACCGCCCAGGCGTCGCCGGCGGCGACCGCGGTCGGATCGCCGGCGGCGTGCTTCTGGGCGAGCGCGAACAGCTTCAGGTCGGCGAGCAGGTCGAGCGAGTCGTTGGAGCCGGCGCCGTCGGTGCCGAGGCCGACCGCGACCCCGGCTTCGCGCGCCGCCGGGTAGGGGAAGATCCCGCCGACCGCGAGCTTCATGTTCGCCGCCGGGTTGGTGACGACGGTGGCGCCGCGCTCGGCGACCAGATCGAGCTCGCCCGGGTCGAGCCAGACGCCGTGGGCGAGCACCGTCCGCTCGCCGAGCAGGCCGAGCCGGTCGAGATAGGTGGCCGGCCGCAGGCCGTGTGTGGCGACGCAGTCCTGCACCTCCTGGCTCGTCTCCGAGAGGTGGATCTGGACGGGGACCCGGCGCTCGGCGGCGAGCTCGGCGATCCAGCGCAGCGAGTCTTCGCCGACCGTGTAGATCGCGTGCGGGGCGAGTGCCGGGGCGATCGCCGGGCCGAGCGCGCCGAGCTGGTCGAGGCTGGCGAGGGCGCTTCGCCGCATCCCCTCGCCGTCGCCGCCGAGGTCGATCAGCGGCGCTCCGATCGTCGCCCGCAGGCCGGCGTCGGCGACCGCCCGCGCCGTCGCCGCCGGCTGCCAGTACATGTCCCAGAAACGGGTCGTGCCGGCGCGGATCATCTCGGCGCAGGCGAGGCGGGCGCCCCAGTAGACGTCCTCGGCGTCGAGCCTCGCCTCGACCGGCCAGATCCGCTCCTGCAGCCAGGGCATCAGCGGCAGGTCGCCGCCGGAGCCGCGGAAGAGCGTCATCGCCGCGTGGGTGTGGCCGTTGAGGAGTGGCGGCACCAGCAGGTTGCCGCCGGCCTCGAGCCGCTCGTCTTCGGGCGCCGGGGTCACCCCCGGCCCGATCGCCTGGATCCGCCCCTCGACGCAGCGGACGCCGACGGTCTCGCCGTCGAGCGACGCGCCGACCACCGTCAGGCTCACCTGCCGACCGCCCCCAGCCGCGGCAGCACCGCTTCCAGCCCGTCCCGCAGGAGCGCCGCGTTGGCGGCGCGGTCACGTTCGATCTCGGCGACCTCGAGGCGCTCCGCGCCGAGCCCGTTGGCGAGGTTGTCGACCATGCAGAGGGCGGCGTAGGCGAGCCCGAGCTCGCCCGCCACGACGCACTCGGCGCCGACCGTCATCCCGACCACGTCGGCGTGCGCCGCCATCAGCCGGATCTCGGCCGGGGTCTCGAAGCGCGGCCCGATCGCCTGCCAGTAGACGCCGCCGTCGACCGGCTGCTGGCCGCCCGCCGCCCAGGCCGCGAGCGCTTCCTCGCGCAGCTCCTGGTCGAAGCTCGGCGCCGTGTGGGCGCGCGGGTCGGCGTAGATCGAGTCGTCGAGGTGCAGGGCGATGAAGTCGTCGGGGCAGACCAGCGAGCCGACCGGCAGCCGCTCCGGCTGCAGCGAGCCGACCGAGGAGATCGCGAGGACCCGGTCGACGCCCTGCTCGGCCAGCGGCCGCAGATTGGCCTCGTGGTCGATCAGGTGAGGGAGGACGTAGGCGCCGTCGGCGGCGCCGTGGCGCTGGACGATCGCCGCCCCGTGCTCGGTCGCCGCGGCGGCGATCTGCTCGCCGCCCGGTCCCAGCGCGCTCGAGCCGAGGATCACCGCCAGCCGTCCCATCGCGCGATCCTATGCTCGGCTGGCCTTGAAGGCGGCGGCCGCCTCGTCGTGGTCGACGATCGGCTCCGGATAGTCGAGCCGCTCGAAGCCTTCCATCAGCCAGGGCCGAAAGATCGCCCTGCCGCGGACCGACTCCAGCTCCGGCAGGTAACGGCGCACGTAGTGGCCTTCGGGGTCGAACCGTTCGGCCTGGCGGACCGGGCTCAGCACCCGGTTCGGGCGGGTGTCGTTGCCGGTGCCGGCGATCCACTGCCAGTTGCCGGCGTTGTTGGCGATCTCGCCGTCGCAGAGCAGGTCCCAGAAGTGCCAGGCGCCGGCCCGCCAGTCGAGGTAGAGGTCCTTGCAGAGGAAGGAGCCGACGGTCATCCGGGCGCGGTTGTGCATGAAGCCCTCCTGGCGCAGCTGTCGCATCGCCGCGTCGACCAGCGGGTAGCCGGTGCGGCCCTCGCGCCAGGCGTCGAGCGCCCGCCCCGAACGGGACCAGCGGTCGCCGCGGTGGCGGTAGTCGCGGCGCGGCAGCGAGGGGGTGGCGGCCAGCACCTGGTGGTGGAAGTCGCGCCAGGCGAGCTGACGGACGAAGGGGGCGCCGCCGCGCCGGGCTTCCGCCGCGGCGCTGAGCTCGGCCGGCGAGATGCAGCCCCAACGCAGATAGGCGCTGAGCCGCGAGGTCTCGTCGCCGGGCAGGTCGTCGTGGTGGTCCTCGTAGCCGCCGAGGCCGTCGCGGAGGAAGGCGTGCATCCGCCTGCGGCCGGCGCTCTCGCCACCCGGCGGGCGGTCTGGGGAGAGTTCGCCCCCGGTCAGCGAGCCGGTCGCCGGCAGCCGGCCGGCGGCGAGCTCGACGGGCACCCGCAGCTTGCGCGGGGCGCCGTGCAGGTCGCGGCGCGGGACCCCGGCCCAGGCGCGGTGGTAGGGGCTGAAGACCTTGAAGTGGTCGCCGCCGGTCGGGGTCACCGCGCCGGGCTCGACGATCGTGATCCCGGGGTGGACGGTGAGCTCGATCCGCTCCTCCTCGCAGGCGGCGTCGAGGCGGCGCTCGCGCGAGCGGGCGTAGGCGCTCCAGTCGGCGCTGACGTGGAGCTCCGTGGCGCCGCACTCGGCGGCGACCCGCATCGTCTCCGCGACGACGTCGCCCTCGCGGACGAACAGCCGCCCGCCGACCCGCTTCAGCGCCGCATCCAGGTCGGCGAGCGACTCGCGCATGAAGGCGACCCGGTTCGGCGCCGCGAAGCGCGAGCTCAGCAGCGCCCGGTCGAGAACGAAGAGCGGCACGGTGCGCTCGGCACGGGCGGCGGCGAAGAGGGCGGGGTGGTCGTGGGTGCGGAGATCGCGGTTGAAGAGGATTACGGCCGTCTTCACACGGCTATCTTGCCCTGATGGGGGAGAACCAATCCGAACACAGCTCGCCCGAGCGACCCTCGGGCCGCGACGAGAGCGAGGAGGAGCGCCTCGACCGCAACCTCGGCGAGCTGCTGCAGGAGCTGCGGATCGCCCTGCCCGGCGTCCAGGTCCTCTTCGCCTTCCTCCTCGCCGTCCCGTTCCAGCAGAACTTCTCGAAAATCTCCGAATTCGAGAAGCGGGTCTACTTTGCGACCCTGCTGCTGACCGCGCTCTCCGCGGCGCTGCTGATCGCACCCACCGCCTACCACCGGATCACCTTCCGCTACCAGCAGAAGCACCGGCTCGTGTTCATCGCCAACCGCTGCGCCCTCGGCGGCCTCGCCTCCCTGGCGCTGGCGATGATCTGCGCGGTGATGCTGGTCACCGACGTGCTCTTCGGCACCGTGACGACGGTCATCGTCGTCGTCTTCGGGGTGGGGATGTTCGGGACCCTGTGGCTGGCGCTGCCGCTGCGGCGGCGGCTCAAGTACCGCGACGAGGGCCTGCCGCTGTTAGATCCGCCCGAAGCTGGCTGAGCGCCTCGTCGAGCTCGTCGAGGAAGGGCAGCTCGGGGTCTTCGGCGCGGAGCATGGCTGCGTCCGCCTCCCAGACCTCCAGCTTCAGCTCCAGCGGCACCTTGAACTCCTCGCGGACCGCGTCGCCTTCGCGCTCGAGCGAGCGGCGCAGGGTGCTGGCGTTGGTCAGCTTGTCGGAGCCGTAGATCGCGAAGGCGTCGCCGTCGAAGCGGCGGACGCGGCTGCGGTGCTCGTCCTTGCGGGCGCGGTAATCGTCGATCGACTCGTCGTCGCTGAGCGCGGCGACCAGCTCGGCGACCCGCGCGCCGAACTCCTCGTGCAGGTCCTCGACCGTCGTCCCGGAGTCCTCGACGACGTCGTGGAGGATCGCCGCGGCGAGCACCTCGTCGTCGTAGCCGTGGCGGTCGAGGCGCCCGGCGACGGCGAGCGGATGTTCGATGTAGGGGAGGCCGCCGCTGCCGTTACGGACCTGACCGGCATGAGCGGCGCTCGCCTTCTCGACGGCGGCGCGGACCAGCGGCGAGCGTTCGGCGGCAGATTCGATCCGGAGGGCGGATGACTGCACCCAAGGGAGCCTAGCTCCCGGTTGCCAGCGCCGCAATTTGCGGCGAAATCTCGTACTCCTCGCCCTCGGCGCCGAGTGTCACGGAGCCGGCGCCGCCGAGCGCCCGCCAGCGCTCGGCCGCCTCGGCTCCGAGCCGGTCGAGGAAGGCGTCGGAGTGGGTCGGGTCGTGATGGAAGAGGACGGTCCGCTCCGCGCCGGTGCGACGGGCGAACTGGAGCGTGTCGCCGAGCCCCGAGTGGCCCCAGCCGAGGTGGTCGGGGTACTCCTCGTCGGAGTACTGGCCGTCGTGGATCAGCATCGTCGCGTCGCGGGCCAGCCCGAAGCCGGAGATCCACTCCTCGGGCAGCGCCCCGAGGTCGGCGCCGAGCGCCGGCTCGTGGTCGGGGATGTAGGCGAGCGAGGAGCCGGCGTCGTCGATCCGGTAGCCGAGCGTCGGGCCGCGGTGGGTGACCGAGGCGGCGCGGATCCGCGCCGGGCCGATCTCCCACTCGCTCTCGGGGCAGTGGCGGAAGGAGACGTCGCAGGGCAGCTCGCGGACCTCGACCGGCGATAGCGGGGCGGAGATGTAGCGGGCGATCCGGTCGCGCAGCGAGGCCTCCGGCGAGGACGGTCCCCAGATCACCAGCTCGGTCTGCGGCCGGAACGCGGGGGCGAAGAAGACGAGGCCCTGGATGTGGTCGAGGTGGAGGTGGGTGAGGAGGATGTGGAGGCGGCGCGGCTGGTCGTCGAGGGCGAGGCCGAGGTTGCGGATGCCGGAGCCGGCATCGAGGGCGAGCAGCGAGCCGTCGGAGAGGGTGACCCCGACACAGGAGGTGTTGCCGCCGTAGCGGACCGTGTCCTCGCCGGGCGAGGGAATCGAGCCGCGGGTGCCCCACAGCTTGACCTTCACCGCGGCCCCGTCCCGTTGCGCGCGGCGTTCTCGGCTGCGTCCTCCTCGCCCCCCTCGCTCTGCCACAGCATCGCCAGGGCGCCGCGCGAGCCGTGGGCGGTGAGGATCGGGAAGGCCGAGGCCTCGACCAGGTGCTCGGCCCCGTCGGCGGAGCGGACTGTGAACTCGGCGTGCGCCGGGCGGCCGTCGCGGACGGCGCTGACCAGCGGCAGCTCCTCGTAGGGGATCGCCTCCCCGTGGCGGTCGAAGGGCCCGAACAGCGCACCCCACTCACGCTGCGGCACCGTGCCCAGCTCCTCGAAGCGTTTGCCGAGCAGGACCCCGGCCGCCTCGTTGTAGAAGACGAGCACGCCGCCCTCGTCGACCAGAAAGGCCGGCGTCGAGAGCGAGGCCATCAGGTTGCGGGCGAGGATCAGCTCGAGCGGCTTCTGCCCCCCCTTGGTACTCGACTGCGTCACATTTGCCACTTTAGTTCGCGCCCACCGTAGTTTCGACCGCCCAGCCGCTCCCCCGAACACCCGGGAAACAGCAGCATCTGGATTGAGCTACCCGGTCAACGTGAGATCGATCACTTAGGTTTGCTGGTGGGGTGGGGGTTGGCGTGGGACGGGCTAGGGATCGGGGGGTGCGAGGGCGGGGCGTCGGGGTCCCTCCCCCGGACAGAAACGCAACTTCGTTGTTTCTTGAGTGTCCGGGGGAGGGACCCCGACGCCCCGCCCCAGCGAATCCGGATGGGGCCCCCACCCCTCTGGTTTGAAGCTGACTAGGGACGAAGGTTCGGCGGGGGTTCGGCGGGCTGTTCCTTATGTCCGACTGGCGGACAAAAGGAACAGCTGGCCGCTCTCGCCGGGGATTTGGCCGGCCAGCCCCCGTCCCTTGTCAGCTAAAAGAGAGAGGGGGTGGCCCGCACCCTCGGGCCTTCCGTGCTGGGGGCGAGTGTCGGTAGGACCCCCGAACGTTTTGCGGCTGAGGAGAGCGGCGCTCCGGGCGACAGCCGTTCCACTCCGATCGACGACAGGCCGAGTGAGGGGGTCCTACCGGCGCTCGCCCCCCCGCCACCAACCCCGATCCCTAGCGAGTAGTCGCCCCGCCAACCCCCTACCCGGCCGCTTCAGCACTCCGCAAACCGCCCCGCGACCACACTGCGAACACAAACCCCAGCCCAATGACGATCGCGAAGGCGAGCACGATCACGACCGGGTCGCCGGAGATCAGGCCGCGGCCGGCCTCGAGCAGGGCGGTGATCGGGTTGACCGAGGCGACCGCGTGGATCCAGCCGCTGAGCAGGTCGAGCGGCACGTAGACCGGGGCGACGAAGAGGATCAGGAAGACCGGCAGCTGGATCAGCGGGCCGCCCTGGATCGAGCGAATCCGCAGCGCCACTCCGGCCGCCCAGAGCGTCGCGGCGACGTTGAGGAGGACGGCGAGGACGAGCAGGCCGAAGAGGTCGACGCCGCTGCCCGAGATCTGCATCCCGGCGACCAGCGCGACGACGGTCAGCACCGTCCAGGTGAAAAAGGCGCGGAAGAGGGCGGCGATCGCGTAGCCGGCGACGATCCCCTGGCGGTTCGCCGCCGCCAGCATGTAGCGGCGGCCGAAACCGGTCTCGAAGTCGCGGGCGATCGCGAAGCCGGTGAAGACGCCGCCAAAGGCGGCCGACTGCAGCACCACGAAGACGAACTGGAAGGTGGTGTAGCCGTCCGGGAATTCGAAGCCGGGCACTTCGCCGATCGCCGAGAGGCCGCCGGCGAAGGAGGCGAAGAAGAAGAGCGGGAAGAGCAGCGAGGGGACCAGGAAGGCGGGGTTGGTGAGGAAGTTGTGGATGCTGCGCCAGGCGACCGCCGAGGACACCGAGCGCAGGCCGGGAGTGGGGCGGGCCGCGCTCACGTCCGCACCAGCCTGTTCTTCAGCGCGCCGGCGGCGGCGGTCATCCCGATCGCGAAGAGGGCTGCGGCGATCCCGAAGCCGAGCGCCAGCTCACCGAGGTCCCAGCCTTCGATCAGCAGCGAGCGGAACGCCTGCAGCAGGTAGGAGACCGGGTTGATCGTGGCGACGAAGTGGAACCAGTCGGTCTGGATCAATTCCAGCGGCAGCGAGCTGGAGGAGAGGAAGAGGAAGACGAAGAAGACCGGGAAGAGGCCCTGCACGGCCTCGCCGGAACCGGTCCGCAGCGCCGCGAACATGCCGATCGTGCCGAACGCGGTGGTGACCGCGACCGAGAGTGCGACGAGGACGACGAAGCCGGCGACGCCGGCGCTGATCGAGACCCCGAAGGCGAGCCCGACGATCAGGTAGACGACGCCCTGGACGAGGCCGAGGACGATCGAGCCGGCGAGCAGCCCGGTCAGGAGCGCCGCCCCGCGCAGCGGCGTCAGCGCCAGCCGGTTGAGGAAGCCGGTCTCGATGTCGCGGGCGAGGTCGGTGCCGGAGTTCATCACCGAGAAGAGCGCCCCCTGCATGAAGGTGACGGCGATCGCGAAGGTGACGTAGGAGCTGGTCGGGAAGCCGGGCAAGTCGACCGCGCTTTTCAGCCCGCCCGAGTTCACCGCGAGCAGGAAGAGGGGGAAGATCAGCGCCGGCACGAACTGCGCCGGCTGGCGCAGGGTGCGGATCGCCGAGCGCCGGGCGAGCTGCCCGACCTGGGTGCGGAGCCCCGCTTCGCTCACGCGGCTGGCTCCGGCACGGGCTCGCGCTCCTCGCTCGGCTCCGGCTCCTCGCCGGCGCCCTCCAGCGAGCGGCCGGTCTTGGCGAGGAAGACGTCGTCGAGCGAGGGGGCGTGCAGGTTGAGGCTCTCGATCGCGATCCCCTCCGAGTCGAGCGCGCGGACCACCTCGGCCAGTTCGGACTCGCCGCCGGCGAGCTGCACCGAGGCCCCTCTGCGGTCGCTCTCGGCGCACTCGCCGAAGCGGTCGAGGACGGCGACGGTGCGCTCGCGCTGATCCGGGTCGTGGGGCACCGCCACGACCGTCGGCCGGCCGATTTCGGCCTTCAGCTCGGCCGGGGTGCCCTCGGCGACGATCTTGCCGTGGTCGATGATCCCGACCCGGTCGGCGAGCGCGTCGGCCTCCTCCAGGTACTGGGTGGTGAGGAAGACGGTGACCCCGTCCTCGGCGGCGAGCCGCGCGACCTCGTCCCAGAGCGCGGTCCGGCTCTGGATGTCGAGGCCGGTGGTCGGCTCGTCGAGGAAGAGGATGCGCGGCTCGTGGGCGAGCGCCAGCGCCAGGTCGAGGCGCCGTTTCATGCCGCCCGAGTAGCCGCCGACCTTGCGGTCCGCCGCTTCGGAGAGCCCGACCCGCTCGAGCAGCTCGCCGCCGCGCCGTTCGCGCTCCTCCTTGCCGATCCCGTGCAGCGCCGTCTGCAGGCGCATGTGCTCGCTGCCGGTCAGCAGCGGGTCGAGCGCCGCCTCCTGCAGTGCGGCGCCGATCGCCTCGCGCACCTGCGGCCCTTCCTTGACGACGTCGTGGCCGGCGACGCTGGCGGTGCCGGCGGTGGGCGGGAGGAGGGTGGTCAGCATCAGCACCGTCGTCGACTTGCCGGCGCCGTTGGGGCCGAGGAAGCCGTAGATCTCGCCGGGCTCGACGCGCAGGTCGATCCCGTCGACCGCGCGCGGTCCCTTCTTGAACTCGCGCACCAGGCCGACCGCTTCGATCCCGGCGGGCCCCTCGTGCGTTGCGGTCTGCTCAGCCATCTCTCTCCAACTCCTCGGGTTGCTCAATAGTTGAGGCTAGCAAAGATTGAGGTACCATAGGTTCTATGTCCGACGTCGCCGCCGAGGCCTGGGGTCTGCTGATCCCGCTCGTCTACCCGCCTCGCTTCCTCGACATCGCCCGCAAGCTCGGCGTCACCTCGCCGGTGCTCGGCGCCCTGCGCTTCCTCGAGGAGCCGCGGACGATGGGGCAGATGGCCGAGGACCTGCGCTGCGATCCCTCGAACGTGACCGGGATCGTCGACACGCTCGAAGCGAAGGGGCTGGCGCGGCGGCGGCCCTCGGAGGTCGACCGCCGCGTCAAGGTGGTCGAGCTGACCGGCAAGGGACGCAAGCTGCGGGCGCGGATGACCGCCGAGATCCTCAAGCCGCCGGCCTGGATGGAGGGCCTCTCCGAGGCCGACCAGCGGACGCTGCGCGAGGTGCTCGGCCGCGCCCAGGCCGAGGGCAGCTGACCCGAAACCCTCCGGACCACGTAGAACTCACGTCCTCGATGAACGAGCGCACCCGCACCTACCGCGCCGCGATGGCGCTCAGCCGGCCCGTCGCCTGGTGGGGGCGGCTGCGGGCCGAGGGGGTCGAGAGCCTGCCCGCCGAGGGGCCGCTGCTCCTGATCGGCAACCACGACAGCCACTGGGACCCGGTGATGGTCGGGGTGGCGGCGTTGCGGCGGCGTCAGATCCGCGCTCTCGCCAAATCCGAACTGTGGAAGGTCCGCGGCCTGGCGCCGGTGCTGAACGGGATGGGTCAGATCCCGATCGAGCGCGGCAAGGGCGACGCCCAGGCGCTGGCCCGGGCGATCGAGACGCTGCGGGCGGGAGCCTGCATCGGGGTCTTCCCGGAAGGCACGCGCTCGCGGGGCAAGGTGCTGCGGGCCCGCAGCGGCGTCGGCCGCCTCGCCCTGGAGGTGCCGGAGGCCCACGTCAGCCTGGTCGCGGTCGAGGGGACCGCCGACCTCACCGGCTTCCCCCGGCGGCCGCGGATCCGGCTGCGCTTCTTCGACCCCGCCGGCGGTCAGCCGCAGCCCGGCGAGGACCCGGCCGAGCTCTCGGCCCGGCTGCTCGCCGAGATCCGAGAGCTCGTCCCGCCGGTGATCTCCTACCGCAAGCGCGGCAGGGTCACCACCGGCTAGTAGCCGCCACCGCCGCTGCTGCTGCCCGAAGAGTCGTCGCTGCCGCTGTCTTCGCCGCTGTCCTCCGCCTCTTCGCCGCTGCCCTGCAGCGCGTACCACTCGCCGCCGAAGGCGGTGACGTTGTTGCCGTTCGCTTCGCCGGGCGCTTTGTCGCCGACGAAGCCGTAGAGCGGGTGGCCGGCGTAGGTGACCTGGATCGTCCCGTCCTTGCGTTTGGTCGTCCCCAGCTGCGAGGCGTCGGCGCCGTTGCTCGGCTGCGGTTCGCCTGCGGTCAGGAGCGGCGGCCAGGCTTTTGCGCATTCGCCGTAGCAGGACGGGGTGGTTCCCTGGTCCTTGTGGAAGTCGTAGAGCGTCATGCCCTTCGAGTCGACCAGCAGCATGCCGAAGCCGTCGACGTTGCCGAGCGAGACGAAGGTCGTCCCTTCTTCGGCGTTCGGCGCCGCCTTGACCGGCTTGCCGCCGGCTTCGCCTGCTTCGCTCGGCTTCGAGCTGGTGGCTTCGGCGCTGGTTTCCGAGCCGCTGCTCGAGCCCGAGCCGCCGCAGGCGGCGAGCGCCAGCGCCAGGACCCCTGCCGCCAGCAGCGCGAGCGCGTAGCTCTGCCTGTTCACGTCGCTTCCTCCTCGTTCGGGTGCGGGACGGACGCGGTCCCGCCGCCGCTGCGGACCGGTGCTACGAAGGTGCGGTTGCCGGCGCGGACTTCGATCGCCCTGGTGCGCGAGAGGTCGAGGGCCGAGCTGAGCGTCGCGTGGGCTTCGTCGCCCCAGCGGTAGCGGAAGCTGCCGGCCGCGTAGCGGTGGCCGTCCTCGCCTTCGAGGAAGACCTCGCAGAGCGTGCCCGAGCGGACCCCGCTGACGTACATCTGGATCTCGGTGCCCCAGCCGTGCGGCTGCAGCGCGGCGTTGATCTCGATGCCGTTGGGCACGTCGCGGAAGGCGACCTGCTGTTCGGGCGCCCCCTCGCCACCGCCGGCGAAGACGAAGATCGCCAGCACCGCGACGGCAGCCGCGGCGGCGACGCCGCCGAAGGCGAAGCCGAAGCGGCGGCGCCTGCGGGTCCGCGAGCGGGTCGCCTCGCGCTCCTCCTGGGCGGCCATCTCGGCGCCGATCGTCGCCGCGATCTGCTCGCCCAGCTGGGCCGGCGGCCGCGGTGGCGGCGTCGTGATCCGCTCCGGGTCGGCGAGCGGCAGCAGCCGCGCCACCGCGCCCAGCGACTCGAGCTCCGCCCGGCACTCCGGGCAGCCGGCGAGGTGGCCCTCGACCGCCGCCCGCTCGCCGGCGGCGAGCTGCCCGAGCGCGTAGGCGCCGAGCGAGATCCGGATCTCCCGGCACTCACTCCTCATAGCCCATCTCCTCCAGCACGACCCGCAGCGCTCGCAGCCCGTAGTAGACGCGGCTCTTGATCGTCCCCTCGGGGACGCCCAGCTCCTCCGCCACCTCGGCGTAGGGCCGGCCGCGGTAGTAGGTCTCGAACAGCACCCGGCGGTGGTCCTCGCCGATCCGCCGCATCGCCTCCTCGATCTGCCAGGAGGCGAGCGCCTCCTCGAACGGTTCGACGGTCGGCTCGATCCCGCCCTCGGCGACCGACGGCCGCACCGACCGGGCGCGGCCGAGGTCGATCACCACGTTGCGGAGGATCGCGAACAGCCAGGTCCGCAGCGAGCCGATCTCCGGGTCGAACCGCTCACCGGCGCGCCAGGCGCGGACGAAGGTCTCCTGCACCGCCTCTTCCGCCAGCCCGGCATCGCCCAGCGAGCGCACCGCGAACCCGTACAGCTCGCCCGAGTGGGCGGCATACGCCTCGCGCACATCTCGCTCGCGGGTGAAGGTGGCCATCGAACCGGGGTACGGACTTTCGCGCCCCCGCGTTCATTTTGCCCGCGCTAGGAGCGCTTGCGCGGATTCATGCGGCGGAGCAGCGGCTGCAGGAAGTCTTCCCAGAAGACCGTCGACCAAAGCCGCTGGTTCCCCACCAGCAGAATGGCCGGCGTCCAATCGGACCTCGGGTCGCGCAGAATGACGCCGCGTCGCGCGTACGCCGGCAGAGATTTTTTGTCTGCATCCATCGATCGAAGTCTAGCTCGCGGCAACGGTCGCCAGCCAAAGAATCACGTTGGTTCCGAGAGAAACGCTTGCGAGCCCGAGCAGCAGGCCCAGCGACTCGGCGCCGCGGCCGCGCTTGCCAAGGACCTCGCGGATGCGCAGGGCGCCTTCCAGGTAGGCGCGGTCCGGTTGGCGGTCGATGAGCGGTTCGGCAAGAGGGTGGATCGGCGTCGGGCTGAGCTCCCAGGCCCGCGGCCGGAGCACCGCGAGACAGAGGGCCGAGGTGACCGCGAAGCCGCAAAAGGACAGCCAGGCGAGCGCCGATGCCCCACCGCGTTGGAGTGCCTGGGAGCCGAGGAACGAGTTTGAGATCGTCGCCACGGAGAGCAGCAGGCCCGCTCGGCTCCGGATGCTCTCGACGTGGGCGAGCTGCTCGGCGCTCACGCGTACGGCGTCTTCGTACGTCAGGCGTCCGGCGAGATCGCCACGGGTTTCCACGGAGCCTCAAGGTGCGCCGGCACCTCGTTCTCCCCCGGCGGTGAGCAGCGCCGCCGCTGTTCGCGTGAAAAGACGCCTCCGGCGCCGGAAGCCGGGGTCCGGGGCCGGAGGCGGCAGCTGAAGCGGGGGCCTCCTAGTCGAGTTTTCCGATCTTGAAGATTTTCGTCCCGCAATCGGGGCAGACGCCTTGGATCGCCGGGCGACCGTTCTTCATCGTCACCTGTTTGGCGTCTTTGATCTCGACCTTCTTACGCTCTTTGACGCAGTAGCCCTCTGGCATGGAAGGCCCTCCTTTCGCTGCCGCTGCGCGGCATCTCGGGTCCCAACGCTAGGTGGGTTGGGGCGAATGTAAACACGAACGGGGACGAAACGGGGCGGATACGTGCGTTTCGTCACATAAGCGGGTGAGCACGAGCCACTACGCTCCCGCGCGGAGATCCGGTACCCACAAGTCTCAAAGGAGAAGGTTCGCATGCCCGAAGCAGTCATCGTCGACACCCTGCGCACGCCGATCGGCCGCGCCTTCAAGGGCTCGCTGGCCTCGCTGCGCCCGGAGGAGATGGGCGCGTTCGTCGTCGACGAGCTGCTGGCCCGCAACCCCGAGGTCGACCCGGCGGCGGTCGAGGACGTCTTCTGCGGGGTGGGGATGCCGCAGGGCCTCGAGGCCTTCAACATCGGCCGCATCATCTCGCTGCTCTCGGAGAAGCTGCCGGACACGGTCAACGGCGTCACCGTCTCCCGCTACTGCTCCTCCAGCCTCGACGCGATCCGCCACGCCGGCAACGCGATCAAGGCCGGCGAGGGCGACGTCTACATCGCCGCCGGGGTCGAGTGGGTGAGCCGCTTCAACGAGCGCACCGAGCCGGCCGGCGCCGACGACCGCAACCCGAACCTGATCGGCGAGAACGGCCAGCCCAACGCCTACATCGACATGGGCCTGACCGCGGTCAACGTCGCCAAGAGATACGAGGTCAGCCGCGCCGACATGGACAAGTTCGCGCAGCGCTCGCAGGAACTGGCGGTGCGCTCGCAGGAAGACGGCTTCTTCGACCGCGAGATCGTCCCGGTCAAGGTCGGCGACGCCGAGGTCGCCAGGGACGACGGGCCGCGCGCCAGCTCGACGCTCGAGAAGCTCTCGGAACTGCCGGAGGCGTTCGGCGACGGCGGCGTCACCGCCGGCAACTCCTGCCCGCTGAACGACGGCGCCGCCGCGGTGCTGCTGATGAGCGACACCAAGGCCAAGGAGCTGGGCCTGACCCCCCGGGCCCGGATCATCACCGCCGCCACCTTCGGCAACGAGCCCGAGTACATGGGCGTGGCGCCGATCGGCGCGATCAAGAAGGTGCTGGACCGGGCCGGGATGACGATCGCCGACGTCGACGCGGTCGAGCTCAACGAGGCCTTCGCCGCGCAGGTGATCCCGATCATGGACGAGTGCGACATCCCGCTCGAGAAGCTGAACACCCACGGCGGCGCGATCGCCCTCGGGCACCCCTTCGGGATGACCGGCGCGCGCATTATGGGAACCTTGCTGAACGTGATGGAGACCGACGACCACCAGGTCGGCCTGGAGACGATGTGCGTTGCCGGCGGACAGGGCAAGGCGATGCTCGTTGAGCGTGTCTGATCAGTCGGGAATCACGCCCGACTCCTACCGGGCCTTCGCCGCCGGGACCTTCCCGGGCGAGCTCGGCATCGAGCCGCTGGAGATCGACGACGACCTCGCCCGCGGGCGGATCGTCGTCGAGCCCCGGCATCTGCACCCCGGCGGCTTCGTCCACGGCGGCGTCTGGACCGCGCTCGGCGACACCGTCGCCGCCTGGGCGACCTTCCGGACGATCCCGCCCGGCTACGACTTCACGACGATCGAGCTGAAGCTGAACGTGTTCGGCGCCGGCCGCCTCGGCGACGATCTGCTGGCCAGCGCCCGGCCGCTCCACTCGGGTCGCAGCACGGTGGTGATCGAGGTGCGGATCGAGCGCGAGCGCGAAGCGATCACGAAGCTGGCCGCGAACCTGATCGTCACGCAGTTCGTGATTCCGCCGGGGGGGCCGGCGATCGACTAGCTGGGCCGTTCCCTGTCGAGGCGGGGCGGGGCGGTGCGGGACCGAGGGAGCCGGGGGACCCTGCCCGCTGCAATCGTCGGGTGAAACGGCCGTGCGGCTTTACGCCATGAAGCCTGACCAGCCCTCCTCATGCTGATACGCGTGCAGGGTCCCCCGGCTCCCTCGGTCCCTCGACAGTCTCGAGCAAGAACCTTCCATCCCTCGGAAGCTCAAAGCAAAAGCTTCCGTCCCTCGAAGCTCAAAGCAAGACGTTCGGGGCGTGAGACGCTTGGGATCGTCGCTTTGCTCTTGAGCTGTGAGGGTCCGGCCGTATCCGCTTGCTGGGTGGGGATCGGGTGGGGTCTGAACGCGTATCAGCATGAGGAGGGCCGAAAGCCCTCATGGCGACAGCCGCATCCGATCCCCCCGACGAGGTGCAGCGGGCAGACCCCACCCGATCCCCACCCACCCGCCAGACCTCCGTCCAACCGGCGCCTCACCCACGCTCGAGGAACTGCTCCGCCAACGACCGCACCAGCCGCGGCAGCGAGCCCAGCTCGGCCGCCCCCTCCAGCTGCCGCTGGGCGCCGGTGCGGTCGCCGAGCGCCAGCACCTGCTGCAGCTCGGCGGCGCAGCCGAGCGCCTCGGCGTGCGGGCGGCAGACCGCGACCAGCTCGGCGAGCAGCTCGCGGGCCGGCACCCGCATCCCCAGTTCCGGCTCGATCAGCTCGGCGTCCATGCCGTCGCGGGCGGCGAGGAAGCGGTTCTCCTCCAGCACCTCCTGCGGCAGCGGCCGTTCCAGGTGCTCGCTGCCCTCGACCTCGGCGCGGACGATCGCCTGCACCAGCGCCGCGATCGCCGCCGAGTCGGCGAGCCGGGTCTGGGCGTCCATGATCCGCACCTCGACCGTGCCGAAGCGCGGCTGCGGCCGCACGTCCCACCAGAGGAAGGTCGGCTCCGGCACCGCGTCGCAGCGGATCAGGACGTCGACCGACTCGACGTAGTCGGCGTAGTCGTCGAACGCGCGCGGGATGCCGACCCGGGGGAAGGCCTGGAAGAGCGGCGTCCGCGCCGAGGCGAGGCCGCTGTCGCGGCCCTGCCAGAAGGGCGAGTTGACCGAGAGCGCGAGCAGCAGCGGGATGTGGGTGCGGAGCCGGTTGGCGGCGTGGATCGCCGCTGCGGGGTCGGGGACGCCGACGTGGACGTGGAGGCCGAAGGTCGGCTCGCGGCGGGCCAGCTCGCGCATCGACCCGTAGACGAACTGGTAGCGCTCGCCGGCCGAGACGACGATCTCCTGCCAGACCGCGAAGGGGTGGATGCCGGCGCTGGCGGCGTGCATCGAGAGCGGCCGCAGCACTCCCTCGAGCTCGCCGCGGAGGATCGAGAGCTCCTCGACCGCGGCCGGGATGCGGGCGTGGACTCCGGTCTGGATCTCGAGCGCCGAGCCGTGGGTCTCCGCCGTGAAGCTGTTGTCGCGGGAGTGCGGCAGGCGCGGCAGGACGCTGTCGATCCGGTGGGCGAGCGCCCAGCTGTGCTCGTCGAGCAGCATCACCTCCTCCTCGATCCCGACCGTGTAGGGGCCGAGCTGGTGCGGCTCAGCCCAATCTGCCCACGCCGGGAGGGTTCCCGGCGCGGCCACGGTCAGGCGACCTCGCGCCGGTTGCCGCGGCGGCGCCCGGCGGCGGCCGCGTCACGGCGGCAGGCGTCGACGAAGGCACGGAACAGCGCCGCGTCGAAGGGCCGGTGGACGAGGGTCTCGGCGTGCCACTGGACGCCGACCAGGAACGGCCGCGACGGGTCCTCGATCGCCTCGATCGTGCCGTCGGGCGCTCGGGCGCTGACGACGAGGTCCTCGCCGAGCCGCTCGATCGCCTGATGGTGGAAGGAGTTCACGCCTATCGACTGCTCCAGGGCGCCTCCCCGCTCAGTCTCTCCCCCCGCGAGCAGCGACGCAAGTCGCGTCTCCGCGACCAGCAAGACCTGGTGGCTGGTCCGGTCGCCGGGGGTGCTCTGACGGTGGGCGATCTCCTCGGAGAGGTCCGGCAGGTGCTGGTGGAGGGCGCCGCCGCGGACCACGTTGAGCGCCTGGGCGCCGCGGCAGATCGCCAGGATCGGGATCTCGCGGGCGTCGGCGCGGCGGGCGACGTCGAGCTCGAAGCGGTCGAGGTCGGGCTCGGTCGGGCCGAGCTCGGCGTGCGGCTCGGCGCCGTAGCTGTCCGGGTCGAGGTCGGGGCCGCCGGAGAGGAGGATGCCGTCCAAGCGGTCGAGCAGCGGCTCGATCGCCGCCTCCTCGAGCGGCGGGATCACCAGCGGCAGCCCACCCGCCGCCTCGACTCCGTTCATGTACGGGAGCCCGAGCGCCATCTCGTGGCCGCGCGGCTCGCCCTCCGGCAGCGGCGTCACCCGCTCGGCCGGCCGCACCTCCGAGGTGGTGACCCCGATCAGCGGCCGCTCGCCGCGCGAGGCGAGGGAGCGCCGCTTCACGCCGCCACCACCCAGGTGTCCTTGCAGCCGCCGCCGCGCGAGCTGTTGACGATCAGCTCGCCGGCGCCGCGCGCGCAGCGGGTCAGCCCGCCGGTCAGCGCCACCTGCCCCGCGGCGGCGGTCAGCACGTAGGGACGGAGATCCACCCGGCGCGGCCGCAGGCGCCCGCCGCAGACGGTCGGGTGGCTCGAGAGCTCGACCGTCTCCTGGGCGACGAAGCGCTCCGGCGAGCGCCGCAGCACCGCGATCGCCCGCCGCCGCTCGGCGGCGGTGGCCCGGCCCATGATCGTCACGCCGCGGCCGCCGAAGCCGTCGCGCGGCTTGACGACCAGCTCGTCGAGGCGGGCCATCGCCGTCGCCCGGGCCTCGGGGTCGGAGAGGTCATAGCTGGGGACGGAGCGCAGCAGCGGCTGCTCGTCGAGGTAGAAGCGGACCATCTGCTCAGCGTAAGGGTGGGCGAGCTTGTCGTCTGCAACACCGGTCCCGAAGGCGTTGACGCAGCGCAGGCGGCCGGCCGCCAGGGCGGGCTGCAGCAGCTCGCCGAGCGGGGTGAGGCCGCCGTCGGCGGTCGACAGGCGGTCCTCGTCGGTGCGGCGGTAGAGGACGTCGAGCTGGCGCCGCTCGCGGCCCTGGCGGGCGAAGAGGCGGCCCTTGCCGAGCTCGAGCTGGCCCGGCTCGACCACCGGCACCCCGATTTCGCGGCCGAGGCGCCGGTGCTCGTAATAGGCGCCGGCCGCCGCCGGGCCGTCGGAGAGGATCGCCGCCGAGGGGTCGCCGCGGGCGTCCGGGGCGGCGGCGCGGATCGCGTCGCCCAGCGGCCCCGCGAAGTCGCCCTGCGGCAGCGGCTCGGTGCGCGCCTCGATCGCCGGCGCCACCGCTTCCCGCGCCGCCATCGCGTAGGTCGAGCCGGACGGCATCCGCAGGTTGTCCTCGAGCACCCGCAGCTCGCCGTCGGCGCCGCGCACGAGGTCGAGGCCGGCGACCGTCGCCGGCGGCACCGCCGGGTCGAGCAGCCCGTCCATCTTCGGCTCGTATCCGCTGGCGGAGGTGAGCAGCCGCTCGGGAACGACCCCGGCGGCGAAGATCCGGCGACCGTCGTAGACGTCGAGGACGAAGGCGTTCAGCGCCCGCGCCCGCTGCAGCAGGCCCGCCCGCAGCCGCTCCCACTCCTCCAGCGCCAGCAGGCGCGGGACCGGGTCGACCTCGAAGGGCTGGCTGCCGAAGGAGACGCCGAGCCCCTCGACGTTGGACCGGACGCGCTCGCGCAGCACCACCAAGAAGGACCGCGCGAGCGCGCCGAGCAGCTCCGCATAGGGATGGCGCGGAGCTCCGGTCGGGGCGAAGGCCTCGTCGAAGTGACCCGCTTCCAACGGGTACTCGCCGGCGCCGGGAAAGGGGCGGACCGGGGGTGAGGACTTCGCCATGCCTTCACGCTAGGCAGCTGGCGGCTTCCTAAACATGGACCGGCGTCGAAAATCGAGCCGCCCGCGACTAGACAGCGGTCGAAGCCGGCATCTCGGGCTCGTCGGGGTCCGGCGGCGGCGAGGTCGCGTATTTGTCGGCAGGCATCTCCAGCCGTTCGATCTGCGGCAGGCGCCAGATCACGCTGGCGATCGTCAACCCGATCGCCGCCGCCAGCATCGCCAGGAACCACTGGGTCGCGTCGAGGATTTCGAGTTCGAAGAATTCGCGCACCGGCGCCGCGGCGAGGACCAGCGCGTAGAGCGCCCCGAGCCCGGCGACCATCGCCAGCATGTAGCTCTGGATCGCGATGTGCTCGCGGCCGGGGCCGCGCTCGAGCAGCAGCACGAAGGCGAGCCCGAGCACGATCAGCGTCGTCGTCGCCGCCGTGCGGCCGGCTTCGAGGCTGGCGCCGGCGACGGTGTCGACGAGGAAGAAGGAGAGGATCGAGGCGAGGCCGGTGGCGACCCCGGCCGGGACCGCGAAGGCGGCCAGCGCCCGCAGCAGGCGGCCGCGGTAGAGCGGGCCGTCCGAGGGCGCCAGGGCGAGGACGAAGGAGGGGATCCCGATCGTCAGGAAGGCGGCCATCGTCAGGTGCCGGGGGAGGAAGGGGAAGGCGAAGCCGGGCACCGCGACGAGCAGGATCAGGGTCGCCGCGTAGACGGTCTTGGTCAGGTAGAGGCGGCCGAGGCGGTGAATGTTGCGGGCGATCCGCCGCCCCTCGCCGACCGCCTCCGGCAGCCGTTGGAACTGGTCCTCGAGGAGGACGACGTCGGCGACGCCCTTGGTGACCTGGGCGCCGGAGCCCATCGCCACCGCCATCCGCGCCTGCTTCAGCGCCGGCACGTCGTTGACGCCGTCGCCGATCATCGCCACGTAGCGGCCGGCCCGGACCAGCGCCGCGACCAGCGCTTTCTTCTGCTCCGGCTTGATCCGGCAGAAGATCGTGTTGGCGAGCGCGACCTGCTCCAACTCCTCGGGGTCCTCGGGCAACTGGGGGCCCTCGACGACGCCGGCCTCGCGCGGCACCCCGACCGCGTAGGCGACCGCGGTCACGGTCGCCGCGGCGTCGCCGGAGATCAGCTTCAGGTCGACCTCCTGCTCGCGCATGAAGGCGATCGTCCTGGCGGCGTCGGGGCGCAGCGTCTCCTCCAGCACGATCAGCGCCAGCGGCGCCAGCCGCGGCGCGCTCGCGCTCGCCGGGTCGGCGGGCAGCGCCTCGCGCGTCTCGCCGAAGGCGACCACGCGGCGGCCGGCGGCGGTCTCCTCCTCGAGCTTGTGGGCCAGCCGCGGCGGCAGCGCCAGCGCCCCGACCTCGACCAGGACGTCGGGAGCGCCGAGCACGTAGGTGGCGTCGCCGCCCGCGGCGCCGTTCGCGAGCGCGACGCCGCTCCACTTCCACTCCGAGGAGAACGGCACCTCGGCCCGCACCGCGCCCGCCTCGCCCGGGTAGCGCTCGGCGATCGTCTCCAGGGTCTGGTTGCGGTCGCCGGCGCTGGCGGCGAACCGCCCCAGCGCCGCCTCGCCGACCGCCGGGTCGACGCCATCGGCGAACTCGACCGCGGCGAGCCGCAGCGCCCCTTCGGTCAGGGTGCCGGTCTTGTCGACGCAGATCGTGTCGACCGCGGCGAGGCTCTCGGTCGCGCTCATCTGCTGGATCAGCGTCTCCCGTTTCGCCAGCCGCACCGCGGCGACCGCGAAGGTGACGCTCATCAGCAGCACCAGCCCCTCGGGGATCAGCGTCACCAGCCCGGCGGTCGCCGTCTGCGCCGCCTCCTGCAGCCCGACCGAGCGGACCTTCAGGCTCAGCAGCAGCAGGACCGCGAGCGGGATCATGATGTAGGTGGAGAAGACGATCACCCGGTTGACCTCCTCCTGCAGCGGCGAGGGCGGGTGGCGGAAGGCGCGCGCCTCGCCGGCGAGGCGGCCGGCGTAGCTCTGCTCGCGGACCGCGTCGACGACGTAGTGGCCGGAGCCGGAGACGACGAAGGAACCGGAGAGGACGCCGTCGCCGGCCTCCTTGCGGATCCCGTCGGCCTCGCCGGTCAGCATCGACTCGTCGACCGTGAGGCCGCGGCTGGAGCTCACCTCGCCGTCGGCGATCAGCTGGTCGCCGGGCCCGATCGCGACCAGGTCGCCGGGGACCACTTCGCCGGCGAGCAGCTCGGCGGCGGCGCCGTCGCGGATCGCCCGCGCGTGCGGGGCGACCAGCACCGCCAGCTCGTCGAGCGTCGCCTTCGCCTTCAGCTCCTGGCGGATGCCGATGTAGGAGTTGATCACCGCGATCAGCCCGAACAACGAGTCCGCGTAGAGCCCCAGGCCGAGGTCGAGGACGAAGAAGACCGCGATGATCGCGTTGAAAAGCGTGAAGACGTTGCCGGCGATGATGCTCGCGGTCGAGCGCGAGGAGGTCTCCGGCGGCGGCCCCAGCTTGCGCAGGCGGGTCGCGGCCTCGGCGCTCGAGAGGCCGCTGTCCGCGGATGCCGGAGCGTTCGCCACGGCCCTATTCAATAGGGTGTCGGTGGGATGGGGCTGAAGCTAGGACTGAACCTGGGCTACTGGGGGATCGGGCCGGCCGGGGAGGAGGCGCTGGAGCTGGTGCGCGCCGCCGAAGGCCAGGGCTACGAGTCCGTCTGGGTGGCCGAGTCGTACGGCTCCGACGTCGTCTCGGTACTCGCCTGGTTGGCCGGGCAGACCGAGAGGATCAACCTCGGCGCGGCGATCATGCAGGTGCCGGCGCGGCCGCCCGCGGCGGCGGCGATGGCCGGCGCGACGATCGACAAATTGAGCGGCGGCCGCTTCCTCTTCGGCTTCGGTCCGTCGGGCCCGCAGGTCTCCGAGGGCTGGTACGGCGTCCCCTACGCAAAGCCGTGGGGGCGGACCCGCGAGTACATCGAAGTGGTGCGGGCGATCGTCGCCCGCGAAGGGCCGCTCGAGCACCACGGCGAGCACTACGACCTGCCGCTCGGCGGCGGCGAGGGCAAGGCGCTGAAACTCAACTTCCACCCGCTGCGCAACGAGATCCCGGTCTTCGTCGGCGCGATCGGCCGCAAATCGGTCGAGATGGCGGCCGAGATCTGCGACGGCTGGATCCCGATCTTCTTCAGCGTCGACGCCTTCGAGTCGACCTGGGGCGAGCACCTCGAGGCGGGCTTCGCGAAGGGCGGCCGCAGCCGCGCCGACCTCGAGGTCAGCCCCTCGCTGTCGGTGGCGATCGACGGCGACCTGGAGGCGGCCCGCAGCATGGTCAAGGCCGGGCTGGTCCTCTACTTCGGCGGCATGGGCAGCCGCAAGACGAACTTCTACGTCGACCTCGCCCACCGCTTCGGCTTCGGCGAGGTCGCCGACGAGGTGCAGCGGCGCTTCCAGGACGGCGACCGGGCCGGCGCCTTCGAGGCGATGCCGGACGAGATCGTCGAGGCGACCTCGCTGGTCGGCACCGAGGCCGAAATCGCGGAGCGGGTCGAGCGCTTCCGCGGCGCCGGCATCGACCGGCTGATCGTCTCGCCGGTCCACGTCGACGCCGCCGAGCAGCAGCACACGCTCGAGCGCTTGGCCGCTCTGGCAGGGGTCGGGGCGCCCTCGTGAGCCGATTCGCATAATCTTCCGCGCCGCGTGAAAATCGGAGTACCGAAAGAGACCGCCGATGGGGAGCGACGGGTCGCCCTCGTCCCCGACATCGTCAAGTCGCTGAAGCGCAACGAGAAGCTCGACGTGCTGGTCGAGTCCGGCGCCGGCGAGCAGTCCGGCCATCCCGACTCCCAGTACGAGGAGGCGGGCGCGCAGATCGTCGCCGACGGGGCCGCCTGGGACGCCGACGTCGTCCTCCACGTCGCGGTGCCCGGCGCCGCCGAGATCGGCCGCCTGAAGTCGGGCCAGACCTTCGTCAGCCACCTCAACCCGTGGGTCGCCGCCGAGACCAACAGGGCGCTGGCGCAGGGCGGGGTGACCGCCTTCGCGATGGAGGCGATCCCGCGCACGACCCGGGCCCAGGCGATGGACGCGCTCTCCTCGCAGGCCGCCGCCGCGGGCTACGCGGCGATGCTGATCGCGGCGCGCGAGTCGGGCCGCTTCTTCGGGATGATGACCACCGCCGCCGGCACCGTCCCGCCGGCCAAAGTCCTCGTCCTCGGGGCCGGCGTCGCCGGCCTGCAGGCGGTCGCGACCGCGAAGCGGCTGGGGGCGATCGTCACCGGCTTCGACATCCGCCGCGCCGCCTGGGAGCAGATCGCCTCGCTCGGCGGCCGGCCGCTCGAACTCGACTTCATCCCCGACGCCGAGGGCGAGGGTGGCTACGCGCGGCCGCTGACCGACGAGGAGAACGCCCAGGTCCGCGACGCCCTGGCAGACAACGCCGCCAAACAGGACATCATCGTCACCACCGCCGCGATCCCCGGCCGGCCGGCGCCGCTCTTGATCACCGCCGAGGCGGTGCGCGGCATGCAGCCGGGCTCGGTGATCGTCGACCTGGCCGCCGAGACCGGCGGCAACTGCGAGCTGACCGAGCCCGGGCAGACCGTGCTCGAGGGCGGCGTCAAGGTGATCGGCCCGCGCAACCTCGCCTCCGAGATGCCGGCGCCCGCCTCGCAGCTCTACGCAAAGAACCTGGAGAACCTGCTGGGGCTGATGGTGAGCGAGGAGGGCGAGCTGCAGATCGACTTCGAGGACGACATCCTCGCCGCCGCGGTGATCACCGAGGGCGGCCAGGTCAAAAACGAGCGAGCGGCCGGGAGGGAGTCAGCATGACCCTGTTCACCGAGATCACGATCTTCGTGCTGGCGATCTTCGTCGGCTTCGAGGTGATCTCGAAGGTGCCGACGACCCTGCACACGCCGCTGATGAGCCAGACCAACGCGATCCACGGGATCGTCATGCTCGGCGGCCTGATCGTGCTCGGCTACGCCGACGACGGGCTCGAGTACGTGATCGGCACGATCGCCGTCGCCTTCGGCGCGATCAACATCGTCGGCGGCTTCATGGTCACCGACCGGATGCTCGGGATGTTCTCGAAAAAGCCGAAGCCGAAGGCTGAGGGCGGCGACGGCAAAGGCGGCAGTTCCTGATGCTCCTCGCAGTGCTGAAGCCGGGCGGCGACGCAGCGACCGCCCTCTACATCGTCGCCTTCTCGCTGTTCATCATCGGCCTCAAACGGGGCACCCACCCGACCAGCGCCAAGCAGGGCAACCTGATCGCCGCTGCCGGCATGGCGGTCGCCGTGGTGACCACGCTGCTGCTCGACGGGATGGGCAACTGGGGCTTGATCATCATCGGCCTCGCTGCCGGCTCGGCGATCGGCGCGATCGCCTCGACCCGCGTCCAGATGACCCAGATGCCGCAGATGGTCGCCCTCTACAACGGCGTCGGCGGCGGCGCCGTGGCGCTGATCGCCTGGTCGGAGATCCGCCACGGGATCAGCCTCGGCGGCGCGATGCCGCTGGAAGAGCTGATCCCGACCCTGTTCGCGGCGATCGTCGGCTCGGTCAGCTTCTGGGGCTCCAACATCGCCTTCGGCAAGCTCCAGGAAGTGATCCCGACGCGGCCGATGTCGGTGCCGGGTCAGCAGTTCATCAACGCGATCCTCGGGATCGGCGTGGTCGTCCTCGCGATCGTCATCGCGATCAACAACGACCCGCCCTCGCAGGGCCTCTTCATCCTGATCCTGGTCGCGGCGGCGATCCTCGGCAACCTGGTGGTGCTGCCGATCGGCGGCGCCGACATGCCGGTCGTGATCAGCCTCCTCAACGCCTTCACCGGGCTCAGCGCGGCCGCCGCCGGCTTCGCCCTGGACAACGTGGCGCTGATCGTCGCCGGCACCCTGGTCGGCTCCTCGGGAACGATCCTGACGATGGAGATGGCGACCGCGATGAACCGCTCGGTCCCGAACATCCTCTTCGCCGGCTTCGGCGGCGCCCCGTCCGGCGGCGCCGCGGCGGCGATCGGCGAGAAGCCCCACGTCTCGATCGGCGCCCAGGACGCGGCGATCAAGCTCGCCTACGCCGACACGGTCGTGATCGTCCCCGGCTACGGCCTCGCCGTCGCCCAGGCCCAGCACGCGGTCAAGGAGATGGCCAACGAGCTCGAGGCCCGTGGCGTCACCGTCAACTACGCGATCCACCCGGTCGCCGGCCGCATGCCGGGCCACATGAACGTCCTCCTCGCCGAGGCCGACGTCCCCTACGAGCAGCTGCGCGAGATGGAGGACATCAACCCGGAGCTGCACCGCACCGACGTCGCCGTCGTGATCGGCGCCAACGACGTCACCAACCCGGCGGCGAAAAACGACCCCGACTCGCCGATCGCCGGGATGCCGATCATCGAAGTCTCCGAGGCGAACGAGGTGATCGTCATCAAGCGCTCGCTCAGCCCCGGCTTCGCCGGCATCGACAACGACCTCTTCTACGAACCGAACACCTCGATGGTCTTCGCCGACGCGAAAGCGGCGGCGAGCGAAATCGCCGCCGAGATCCAGAACCTCTAGGCGCTCCTAGGCGTCCTCGACGGCGGCGATCGTCCAGGGCTCCTCGCGAGCCGCCGCCATCCAGTCCCGGACCGCGGGCAGCGAGAGGATCGCCGCCGAGTAGTCGGCCTCGACGCCGTCCAGCTCGACGCCGTAGGTCTGGAAGCGCGAGACGACGGGGGCGAACATCGCGTCCGCGGCGCTGAGCTCGCCGAACAGGAACTCGCCTGCCGCACCGAACTCGCTGCGGCATTCGCGCCAGATCTCGCCGACCCGGGCGATGTCCTCCTCGACGCCGGTCGCGCGCCCGGCACCGGGGCGCCGGGCCCGGCAGTTCATCGGCATCGCCTCGCGGAGCGCCGCGAAGCCGGAGTGCATCTCGGCGGCGACGCTGCGGGCGCGGGCCCGGGCGCCGGGGCCGGCGGGCCAGATCGGCTTCTCCGGGAAGCGCTCCGCGACGTGCTCGGCGATCGCCAGCGAGTCCCAGACTCGGATCCCGCCGTCGAGCAGGATCGGGACCTTGCCGGCGGGCGAGAAGGAGAGCTTTCGATCCTCCGAGTCGGACTGCCGGAGCGGGATCAGGACCTCCTCGAACTCGATCTCGAGCTGGCGCAGGAGCAGCCACGCCCGCAACGACCAGGACGAGTAGTTCTTGTTGCCGATCACCAGCGTCAGGGGGCCGATGGCCGACAACCTACCGTCGCGAACTCGCCCGAGAGTTGGCACACGGGTAGCCCACCCGTAGGGATTTCCTCGGCACGGTTGCCGGGTGGAGTCGGAGCGCGGACAGGGGACGGTCGAGCTGATCGGTCTGCTCGGCGTGGTGGCGCTGGCGATGGTCGGGCTGCTGGCGGCTGGGGCGGCGGTGCCGGGCGGGGCGCTGGCCCGGGAGGTGGCGGGGAAGATCCTCTGCGCGGCCTCGCTGGCTGACGGCTGCGGCGACGAGCCGCTGCTGATCGCCACCTACGGCGACGAAGTCGGGCGGCTGGTGCGGGAGCACATGCCGACGCTCGCCTTCGAGGAAGGGTCGCGGGCGCTGCCGGTCGACTGGCGCCGCTGCCGGCTGCCCGAATGCGGCGACGGGAATGAGGAGGGGCTCGTCCATCGCAGCTTCGAGCGGCTGCCGGTGACCGCCTTCGTCCACGTCGTCGACTGCCGCCCGGGGGAGCGGGAGGCGAGCGAAGCGGCCGGGTTCGACTGCTCCGGCGAGCGCGTCGGCAACCTCTACATCCAGTACTGGCTCTTCTACGCGAACTCGACCACCGGACAGATCCCGGTCCTCGGCCCGCTCGACGAACACCCGGACGACTGGGAAAGCGTCGGGGTCCGGATCGACCCCGACGGCCGCGCCGAGGAGCGCGCCTCGTCTCATCACGGCTACAACTACGAACGGAGCGTCTTCAACGGCGGCTCCGACGCCGGCTTCGACGTGGTCCGCGATGCGGCCGAGGACGCCGGCCTGCGCGACGAGAACGGCTGGGGGCCGGAGACCGGCCTGGTCGAAGTCTCCGGCGGCTCCCACGCCGGCAACGTCGGCCCCCGCGATGCCCGTGGCACCCGCTTCATCCCCGGGCGCCGCGTCCACCTCGTCCCGCTCGAGCCGATCGCCGCCGACAGCCATTCCACCTTCGCGGTCGTGCCGCCTTGGTTGAAGAAGGTCTGGCGGGACCCGGAAGACCCGAGCACCGACTGACGCGGGGCGTCAGGGCAGCGCTGCTACCCGGCGGCCGAGCGGGTTGGACTTTGAGGCCCGTGTGGGGGCCTTTAACTCCACAGCGGCGCGGCGACCTCTGGGCTCAGGCCGGCGGCGTGATCAGCGCGACCGGCAAGGAGAGGCCGGCCGAGCGGCGGAGGCTGGCGATCCGGCGGCCGGGCTGGACCGCCGGGCGGATCTCGCTGACCCGGTCGCCGAGCCCGGCGACGGTCGCCTCCAGGTCGGGAGCGAGGAGGGCGAGGCCCCAGAAGAACGCCGGCCGGCCCTCACCGTCGCGTTCGACCACCTCGGCCGGCTCCTGGACCAGCTCGAGGATCGTCGCCCCGAGGCGGAAGAAGGCCTGCCGCGGCGCTCCGGCGGGGGTCGGCTCCTCGCGGATCCGCCGCAGGTCGAGGCCGGCGCCCCCGAGCGCCGTCACGGTGCGATCGAGGGCGGGCGTGATCGCCACCACGTGGTCGATCGCGGTGATGCCGTTGGGGTGCCGGGGGACCGAGCTGGGGTCGGGGCGCTCGGATCGCGAGGTCGGCAGCCCGTCGAGCTCGGTCGAGCCGAGGTCTCGCAGCGACCAGCCGGTGAGCCCGCTGCCGCCGGCCGCCAGGCGGATTCGCACCTCGCCAAGGACGAGGCCGGTGTCGGCGTCGGTGACCTCGAACCCGAGCGCCGCCCACGCCGCCGGGGCGTCGGCGACCGTCAGCTCGTCGATCGTCGCGCTCACGTCAGCTCGGCGCCGCGCATCGCCCGCCTACTTGGGCGGCATGCGGAGGGCGCCGTCGAGGCGGATCGTCTCGCCGTTCAGCATCGGGTTGGCGACGATCTGGCCGACCAGGTCGGCGTACTCCTCGGGCCGGCCGAGGCGGGAGGGGAAGGGGATGCCGGCGCCGAGCGCCTCGCGGGCCGGCTCCGGCAGGGCGGCGAGCAGCGGCGTGTCGAAGAGGCCGGGAGCGATCGTCACCACCCGCACTCCCTTCGAGGCGACGTCGCGGGCGGCGGGCAGGGTCATGCCGACGATCCCGCCCTTCGAGGCGGCGTAGGCGACCTGGCCGATCTGGCCGTCGAAGGCGGCGATCGAGGCGGTGTTGACGCAGACGCCGCGCTCGCCGTCGCGGTTCGGCTCGTTGTCGAGCATCCGGTGGGCGGCGAGGCGGAGCACGTTGAAGGTGCCGATCAGGTTGACTTTGACGACGTTCGAGAAGTATTCGAGCTCGTGTGGCCCGCGCGCCCGCGCCAGGCGCTCGGCCCAGCCGATCCCGGCGCAGCAGACGGAGATCCGCAGCCCGTCGCCCGCCTCCGCAGCCTGGGCTACGGCGGCCTCGACCGCAGCCGCGTCGGTGACGTCGACCGGGGCGAAGCCGGCGCCGATCTCGGCCGCCAGCGCCTCGCCGCGCTCCGGGTTGAGGTCGGCGATCGTCACCGCCGCGCCGGCCGCCGCCAGCGCCCGCGCGGTCGCCGCGCCGAGGCCCGAAGCCCCGCCGGCCACCAATGCTCCCGCCCCTCGCACCTCCATCGCGCCGAACCCTAGTGCACCTTCCTGGTTCACAACCTCGTAATCGGACCCCGATAAGGTCATCTGATCGCCACCGACGTGTCCTCAGTGTCGAAGGCAGCGATCGCGGCTCTTCTCCGGGAGGCCCGTCAGCGGACCCTGGAGCTGGTCGAGCCGCTCGACGACGGGCAGCTGAACCGGGTCTACTCGCCGATCCTCAGCCCGCTGGCCTGGGACCTCGGTCACATCGCCAACTTCGAGGAGCTCTGGCTGGTCCGGCGGATCGGCGGCCGCCAACCGCTGCACGGCGAGCTCGGCAGCTTCTACGATGCGATCGAGAGCCCGCGCAGGATCCGCGGCGAGCTGCCGATCCTGCACGGCGAGGAGCTTCGCTCCTACATGGCCGAGGTCCGCGAGCGGACGCTCGCTGTGCTGGAGGGTGTGGACATCTCCGCCGAGAACGAGGACCCGCTGCTGCGCGAAGGATTCGTCTACGAGATGCTGCTCGCCCACGAGCTGCAGCACCAGGAGACGATGCTGCAGCTGCTGCAGCTCCTCGGCGGCTACGCGCCGGCGCTGCCGCTCGGCACCTCGGTGGTCGAGGCCGATGGCCCCGAGCAGATCACGGTCCCCGCCGGCAGCTACGAGGTCGGCGCGCCGCCGCGCGGCTTCGCCTACGACAACGAGCGCCCCCGGCACGCGGTCGAGCTGGCCGCCTTCGCGATCGATCGAACCCCGGTCACCAACGCTGCGTACATCCAGTTCATGGAGGACACCGGCGCCGAGCCGCCGCTGTACTGGGAGCGCGACGGGGAGGGCGCCTGGCTCGACGCCGCCCGCGGCCGGCGCCAGCCGGTCGACCCGGCGCACCCGGTCGTCCACGTCTCCTGGGACGAGGCCGACGCGTTCGCCCGCTGGGGCGGCAAGCGGCTGCCGACCGAGTTCGAGTGGGAGGCGGCGCGCGAGCGCCTCGACGGGCTCGGCCAGGCCTGGGAATGGACCTCCTCCGAGTTCCGCGCCTACCCCGGCTTCGCCGCCTTCCCCTACCCGGAGTACTCCGAGGTCTTCTTCGGCGACGAGTACAGGGTCCTGCGCGGCAGCTCCTGGGCGACCCACCCGCGGGTGGCGCGGCCGAGCTTCCGCAACTGGGACCTGCCGCAGCGGCGGCAGATCTTCGCCGGCATCCGCCTCGCGGAGGACGCATGACGATCGCGATCGACGTCCACCTCGACGACGACACGACCGCGACGATGGCGCGCGACGTCCGCGCCGGCCTCACCGCCTGGCCGAAGGAGCTGGCGCCGAAGTGGTTCTACGACGAGCGCGGCTCGCAGCTCTTCGAGCAGATCACCGAGCTGGAGGAGTACTACCCGACCCGCGCCGAGCGCGAGATCCTCACCGAGCGCTCGGCCGAGATCGTCGCCGCCGCCGGCTCGCCGCGGACGCTGATCGAGCTCGGCTCCGGCTCGGCGGCGAAGACCCGCGTCCTGCTCGACGCGATGCGGGACTGCGGCAGCCTCGAGATGTACGCGCCGGTCGACATCTCCGAGGAGATCACCCAGACGACGGCCGAGGCGCTGGTCGAGGAGTACCCCGGGCTCGACGTCCACGGCCTCGTCTGCGACTTCGAAGTCGACCTCGAGCGGGTGCCGCAGGCGCTGGCGCCGCGGCTGATCGCCTTCCTCGGCGGCACGATCGGCAACCTCTACCCGGGCCCGCGGCGCGACTTCCTCGAGCGGATCCGCGCCCTCCTCGACCCCGGCGACCATCTCCTGCTCGGCACCGACCTGATCAAGGACCGCGGCCGGCTCGAGCTCGCCTACGACGACCCGGGCGGCGTCACCGCCGAGTTCAACAAGAACGTCCTCCACGTGCTGAACCGCGAGCTCGGCGGCGACTTCGACGTCGACTGCTTCGAGCACGTCGCCCGCTTCGACGAGCGCGAGGAGCGGATGGACATCCGCCTGCGCTCGCTCTGCGACCAGGAGGTGCGGCTGGCGGCGCTCGACGTCGTCACCCACTTCGCGGTCGGCGAGGAGATGCGGACCGAGATCTCGACCAAGTTCTCGCGGCCGCGGCTGGAGGCGGTCTACGCCGACGCCGGCCTGGAGCTGGTCGGCTGGTTCACCGACGCGGCCGGCGACTACGCGCTGTCGCTGGCGCGCCCCGCGTAACCGCCCGCCTCCCCGGACGCGAAGCGGAGGAGGAAGCGGTTTACGAGGGCACCTGCTGGGTGATGCAGTGGATGTTGCCGCCGCCGAGCAGGATCTCGCGGGCGGGGACGCCGACCACCTCGCGCTCGGGGAAGGTCTGGCGGAGGACGCGAGCCGCCTCCTCGTCGTGGCGCTCGTCGAGCAGCGGCATCACCACCCGGTCGTTGGCGAGGTAGGAGTTGACGTAGGAGCCGGCCAGGCGGTTGCCGGCGCGGCGCGGCTGGCTGCCGTGGAAGGGCTCGACGCCGGCCGCCTCCTCGGCGCTGGCGGTAAGCGGGCCGGGGGAGGGGAGGAGGACGACCTCGAGCCGGCGGCCGCGGGCGTCGACCGCGGCTTCGAGGCGCTCGCGGGCCTCGCGTGAGATCTCTTGCTGCGAGTCGGCCTCGTCGTCGGTCCAGGTGAGGAGGACGACGCCGGGGCGGGCGAAGCAGGCGAGGTTGTCGACGTGGCCGTCGGTCTCGTCCGCGAAGACCCCGCGGCCGAGCCAGATCACCTGCTCGGCGCCGAGGTAGTCGAGCAGGTGAGCTTCGATCTGCTCGCGCGAGAGGTCCGGGTTGCGGTTCGGGTTGAGCAGGCACTCTTCGGTGGTCAGCACCGTGCCCTCGCCGTCGACGTGAACCGAGCCGCCCTCCAGCACCAGCGGCGCCCGGTAGCGCCCCGCCCCCTCGACTTCGCAGACCTTGGCGGCGACCCGCTCGTCGCGGTCCCAGGGCGAGTAGAGGCCGCCGTCGAGCCCGCCCCAGGCGTTGAAGCGCCAGTCGACGCCCCGCCGCTCGCCGCCGCCGGTGACGAAGGTCGGGCCGACGTCGCGCATCCAGGCGTCGTTGGAGGAGAGCTCGACGACCCGCACCGAGGGCGGCAGCAGGGCCCGCGCCTGCTCGAACTGGGCGTCGGAGGCGCCGACCGTCACCGGCTCGGCGGCGGCGATCGCCGCCGCGACCGCGGCGAAGGTCGCCTGCGCCGGCCTCGCCCCCTCACGCCAGTTGTCGGGCCGCTCCGGCCAGAGCATCCAGCAACCGGCGTGCGGCTCGAACTCGCCCGGCATCCGGAAGCCGTCGGCCCGCGGCGTGGAATCGAGGGTGGCGCCGCTCATCGCCGTCTATCTTCCACCCGATGGAGGAGATCCGCCTGATCGTCGCGACCGACCCGTCCGATTCGCCGGCCCGCACCCGGCCGCCGACCCGACCGCCGTTCCGGATCGGCGCCGTCCAGCAGCGCTGGCACGAGGACCCCGAGGAGCACCGGGCGGCCCTGCGGGCCGGGATCGAGATGGCCGCGGGGGAGGGCGCCCGCCTCGTCTGCCTGCAGGAGCTGACGCTGAGCCGCTACTTCGCGGTCGAGGAGGGAGGCCCGCAGGCGGTCGGCGCCGACCCCGAGCCGTTGCCCGGCGGCCCGACCCACGAGCTCGCCGCCGCGATGGCGGCCGAGTTCGGCGTCCACGTCCACGCCTCGCTCTACGAGCGGGCCGACGCCGAGGACGGCCTCGGCTTCAACACCGCGATCGTGGTCTCGCCCGCGGGCGAGCTCGTCGCCCGCACCCGCAAGCTCCACATCCCGATCACCGCCGGCTACTACGAGGACCGCTACTTCCGTCCCGGCCCCGCCGGCGAGGACGCCTACCCGCTCCTCCGCCTCGGCGACGCCGCCCTCGGCCTGCCGACCTGCTGGGACCAGTGGTTCCCCGAGGTGGCTCGCGCCTACTCCCTGGAGGGCGCCGACGTCGTCGTCTACCCGACCGCGATCGGCTCCGAGCCCGACCACCCCGACTTCGACACCGAGCCCCTCTGGCACCAGGTGATCGTCTCCCACGGCATCGCCAACGGCCTCTTCATGGTCGCCGTCAACCGCATCGGCCCGGAGCCGCCCCTCACCTTCTACGGCTCCTCGTTCATCAGCGACCCCTACGGCCGCGTCCTCGCCCAGGCCCCCCGCGACGAACCCGCCGTCCTGGTCGCCGACCTCGACCTCGACCAGCGCCGCGACTGGCTCGAGCTCTTCCCCCTCCTCACCACCCGCCGCCCCGACACCTACGGCCTACTTTCCGACGCCTAGCTTCGAGACGGGGGGAGCCCCGGACCGCGTTCGCCCCTTGTCAACCTGTGGTTGACAAACGGCGAATGGCTCCCGAGAAACACCGGCCGCTGAAGGAACTCGCGACCGGCCAGCACGGGGTGGTGGCGACCCGGCAGCTGAAGGCGCTCGGGTACACGCGGCAGGCGGCGTCGAAGGCAAACGGCGTCGGGCGCCTGCACCGCCTGCACCGTGGCGTCTACGCGGTCGGCCACGAGGACCTGAGCTGGGAAGGGCGATGCATGGCTGCGGTGCTGGCATGCGCTCCGGCGGTCGCCAGCCATTGGACGGCGGCCTGGCTCTTGGAGTTGGCGCGGTACCAGCCGTCCTCTTTCGACCTCACCGTCCCCAGCCGCCGCGGGCACCGCCGCCGCGACTTCTTCGTTCACTACGCAGCGCTCACCGCCGAGGACGTGGCGGAAGCCGACGGCATCCCGATCACCTCCCTGGAGCGAACCCACCTCGATATCGCCGGCCGCTGGCCGGACTCGCTGCCGAAGCTGCTCGAGCGCTCCGAAGATCACAAGCACTTCGACCTGCGCCGCTTCGAATCCCTTCTCGCCCGCACCGCCGGCCACCCGGGCCACGTCCCGCTCGCCAAAGCGCTCCGCATCTACCGCCCCGAGCCCGCGTTCCTGCGCTCCAAACTCGAGAAGCGCTTCCGCGCCCTGATCCGCGCCTCGTCCCTCCCCCTACCCAGCCACAACTTCATCGTTGGGCCCTACGAGCTCGACTGCTATTGGCCCGAGCATCACTTCTGCGTCGAACTCGACACCTACGGCACCCACGGCTCGCGCCGCTCCTTCGAGGATGACCGCAAGCGCCAGCGCGACCTCCGCGTCCACCACGGCATCGAGGTCGAACGGGTCACCGACGTGCAGCTGGAACAGGAACCCGACGAGGTGCTCGCCGCGGTCGCCGCCGCGCTCGAGCGCCGCCAGCGCTAAGGCGCCAGCGCCTCGATCGCCTCGCCGAGGCGCTCGGGCGGCACGATCGGGGTCAGCACCGGGGTCGTCACGCCGCCGGCGACGAACTGCCGCAGCCGCTCCTTCATCTCCTCCGGCGAGCCGAAGATGAACATCTCCTCGATCAGCTCCCAGGGCGCCGCTGCCGCGGCCGCCTGACGGTCCCCCTCGCCCCAGGCCCGCACCATCGGGTCGATCTGCTCGCCGTAGCCGAGCCAGCGGTAGAAGGCCTCGTAGACCGGGACCGTGATGTAGGAGGAGAACATCGTCCGCGCCAGCGGCTCGACCTGCTCGCGCTCGCCGGGGATGCAGAAGAAGCGGCAGAGCAGCTCGAAGTGCTCAGGCGCGTCCTCGACCTGGGCGGCGACCTTGGGCAGGCCGCTGATCGGCAGGAAGTTGGTGAAGGCGCCGTCGCCGCGCTCGACCGCCAGCCGCAGCATCTTGCCGCGCAGGGCGGCGAGGACGATCGGCACCGGCTCTGCCGGCGGGTTTTCGAGCTTGAAGCGGGTCTCGGTCCGCTCGCCGGCGAGGGCGGTGCGGAGGAAGCCGAGCGTCTCCTCGACCTTGGCCAGCGGCCGCTCGAAGGGGATGCCGTTCCAGCCTTCGACGATCCGGTCCGAGGAGGCGCCGATCCCGAGGACGAACCGCCCCGGCGCCGCCGAGGCGAGCGCCGCCGCCTGCTGCGCCAGCAGTGCCGGGCCGCGCTGGAAGACGCCGACGATGCCGCTGCCGAGCCGGATCCGCTCGGTCCAGGCGGCCGCCACGGCGAGCGGGGTGAAGCCGTCGGGGCCGGCGGTCTCGCCGCTCCAGAGGTCGGTGTAGCCGAGGGCCTCGGCGCGCTCGACGTGCTCGCGGTGCTCCGCGAGGCTGATTCCCGGCAGCGGCAACGTCAGTCCCCAGCGACTCTCCACCCGCGGACCTTATAGCCTGCGCCCGGCATGGCCGCCCCCTCGTCCCAGGCGAAGCCCGACCGCAACCTGGCGCTGGAGCTGGTGCGGGTGACCGAGGCCGCGGCGCTCGCCGCCGCCCGCTGGGTCGGCCGCGGCGACAAGCTCGCCGCCGACGGGGCGGCGGTCGACGCGATGCGATTCGTCCTCGACTCGGTCTCGATGGACGGCGTCGTCGTGATCGGCGAGGGCGAGAAGGACGAAGCGCCGATGCTCTTCAACGGCGAGCGGATCGGCGACGGCTCGCCGCCGGTCGTCGACATCGCCGTCGACCCGCTCGAGGGGACCCGCCTCTGCGCGCTGGGGATGCCGAGCGCACTGGCGGTGATCGCGCTCGCCGAGCGCGGCTCGATGTTCGATCCCGGCCCCTGCGTCTACATGGAAAAGATGGCGGGCGGGGAGGAGATCGCCGACCTGCTCGACCTCGACCGGCCGCTGCCGGAGACCCTGCAGCTGATCGCCGAGCGCAAGGGGGAGAGCGTCGGCGACGTGATCGTCGTGATGCTCGACCGCCCCCGCCACGAGGACGCGATCCGCGAAGTCCGCGAGGCCGGCGCCCGCATCCGCCTGATCACCGACGGCGACGTCTCGGCGGCGCTCCTGGCCGTCTCCGAACGCTCGCCGGTCGACCTCCTCTGGGGGATCGGCGGCACCCCCGAGGGGGTGCTCTCGGCGGCGGCGCTGAAGTCGATGGGCGGCCAGCTGCTGGGCCGCCTCTGGCCGCGCAACGATGAGGAGCGGAACGCCGCGGTCGACGCCGGCTACGAGCTCGACCGGATCCTCACAGCCGACGACCTCTGCGCGGGCGAGGACGTCTTCTTCTCCGCCACCGGGGTCACCGACGGCGACGTCCTCCAGGGCGTCCGCTACCGCGGCAAAGGCGCGACCACCGAGTCGCTGGTGATGCGCTCCCGCTCCGGCACCGTGCGCCGGGTCCACGCCACCCACGATCGCGCCAAGCTGCGCGAGATCGTCGGCGCCGACCGCTACGGATAGGCGCCGTCGCCCCGCCTCCCCCGTTGGCAAGCCAGTCGTAGCCCGCCTGCGGAGTCAAAAAGCAGTTCCAGATACTGCTTTGTTTCGAAAAAGAACCCTGTATGGTTTAAAACCTACGAGGGGAGACGAAAGTGGACACGAGGGGAGACGTGGGTGCGCTGCGGGCCGGCGCTCGGCCGCTGGTCCTCCTCGCAACGACGCTGAACTACCTGATCGTCAAGGCGCTCGCGGGCGGGCCGCTGCGGCTCGCCGAGCTGCGCCGGGAGACGGGGCTGCCGGCGCAGACGACGCTGCGCGGCCACCTCTCCAGCCTCGGCGCGCTCGGCGTCGTCGCCAGGCGGCCGGCGCGCGAGGCGCCGTACGCGGTCGCCAGCGAGCTGACCGTGCTGGGCCGCGAACTGCTGCTCGTCGCCACCACCCTCGAGAACTGGCTGCAGCGGGCGCCGGACGGGCCGATCTCGCTCGAGAGCGGCTCCGCCCGCGGCGTCGTCAAGGCCTTCGTCGACGGTTGGGCGTCGACGATCCTCGCCACCCTGGCGCGGCAGCCGATGTCGCTGACCGAGCTCGACGGGGTGATCGCCGGCCTCAGCTACCCGGCGCTCGAGCGCCGGCTCTCGAGCATGCGGATGGCCGGCCTGGTCGAGGTGGCGCCAGGCAACGGCTCCGGCACCCCGCACCGGGTCACCGACTGGGCCCGCCAGGGCGTCGTCCCGCTGGCCGTCGCCGGCCACTGCGAGCAGGTCCACATGCGCCGCCAGGCGGCGCCGCTGACGCGGGTCGACATCGAGGCCGGCTTCATGCTCTCGCTGCCGCTGGTCGGGCTGCCGCCGGAGGCCGACGGCCGCTGCTACCTGACAGTCGAGGGCGACTCCGCCGGCGGCCGCGACCGCAGCGGCGTCGAGGTGACGATCGAGCGGGGCCACGTGATCGCCTGCGACTCCGAGCTGGCGGCCGGCGCCGGCCAGTACGCGACCGGCTCGCCGGCGACCTGGTTCAGCGCCGTCCGCGACCGCCGCAGCGAGCTGCTCGACTACGCCGGCGGCCAACTGCCGCAGCTCCTGGTTCGAGGCTTGCACGAGGCGCTGCTGGCGCCGATCGCGTCGCCGCCGTCACCGCCCGGGACGGCGGCGGCGCGCCCCCCGACGTCGCCCGGTCGGCCTAGGCCGCCGCCGCCCGCGCCTCCTCTTCGCCGACGAACGGCACCAGCAGCTCGTAGGTCAGCTCCGGCACCAGCTCCGGCAGCCCTTCGGCGCGGCCGGCGATCACCTCCTCGTAGGTGCGGGCGGCGATCGCGCCGACCGCGAGCGGGGTCGCCCGCACCGGGCCGCCGTCGACCCGCCCCTCGTCGAGGCCCTCTTCGAGCAGGCCGACGAAGCGGTTGAAGCCCTGCTGGAAGACGTCGCGCGCCGGCGCCCCGACCGCGAACAGCTCGACCAGCATGAAGCGGGCGACCGGTGGCCGCTCGGCGAAGAAGTCGAGCGCTGTCGCGACCGCGGCGCGAACCCGCAGCGGCCACGGCTCCGGGCCGGGGTCCAGGTAGGCGAGCCGCACCCGCGCTTCCAGCTCGTCGACGAGGTGGGCGTGGGCGGCGAGCATGCAGTCGCGCTTGTCGTCGAACAGTTCGTAGAAGGTCTCGCGGCCGACGCCGGCCCACTCGAGCACGTCGGCGACCGTCGTCTGCTCGTAGCCCTTGCTTGCCGTGACCGCCACCACGGCGCCCTCGAGCCGGGTCCGCTGCGAGTGGACGACGGTCTCGCGCGGCAACCCGTGGCGGCCTCGCGGCAGGCGCTCCGGCGCCGGCGGCACTCCCGTCACGAGGCGGCCCGGTCGAGCGCCGGCTCCTTCGCACCCGCCTCGGCGAGCGCCGCCGCGTGGCCGGCGAACGGCGCCACCGCGAGGTAGACGATCTCCGGCAGGAGCTCCGGCAGCCGCTTCGCTTCGCCGGCGGTCACCACGTCGAAGACGAGCAGCTGGGCGCGGCCGAAGGCGAGCCAGGGGTCGATCCGCGGCGGCCGCGGGTCGCCGCCCGCCCAGAGGTCGGCGACCGCCGGCACCATCAGTTCGCGGTAGCGGTCGACGACCGCCGGTTCGACCGCGACCGCCTCGCCGACCAGCAGGTGGGCGATCTCGGGCCGGGCGGCGAGCAGGTCGAGGACCGCCGCGGTCGCCCGGCGGACCGCGCGCGCCGGCGGTTCCCCCGCCGAGCAGGCGCCGGCCGCCGCCGTGCGCACCGCGCCGATGCAGTCCTCGAGCGCGGCGTCGAAGCAGGCCCGCTTGTCGTCGAACTCGCGGTAGAAGGTCGTGCGCGAGATGCGGGCGCCGGCGACGACGTCGGCGATCGTCGTCGCCGCGTACGTTTTCTCGCCGCAGCAGGCGACCATCGCCGCGACGATCCGCCGTCGCTGATCCCCCAGCACTCGCGACTGTTCTCGACTTGCCTCGATCTCTTCCGCCTCCGCCCGCCGCGACGCCCTACGGTGCCGCGGCCTTCAGGTTGAGTGGAACTAGCCGACCGCTACCAGGGAATATGACAGTTTTTATAGGCGAGTACCGCACGGGAGCGCCCGATGAGCCGCCAAGAGCCGCCGTGCGGACGTCAGCTCGGGGTGGCGTCATCGCCGCTGCCCGGCGCGCGCGCCGCCGCCGGGACCACGTCCGGCGGACCCTGGCAGGGCCCGGTGCCCGGTCCGTAGGGCATTTCGCCGGTCACGTGCAGCTGGAAGCGCAGCGAGTTGATCACCGCCCCGGCCATCAGCCCGAGGCTGAGCAGGTAGAACCAGAGCAGGGCGATGAGGATGAAGCCGAGCGTCGTCCCGAAGCGCGAGAGGCTGGAGATGTTGGCGAGGTAGATCGGGAAGAGCCAGTTGCCGAGGCCGGCGCCGATCGTCACGAAGACGGCGCCCGGCCAGACCGCCCGCCACGGCATGTGGCCTTTCGGCACCGCCCAGTAGATCACCGAGCAGATCGCGAAGGTGATCAGCAGCGCCGCAGCGAGCAGGATCACCGTGTCGAGCCCTTCGATGTCGGAGAGGCCGAGCGGCAGCCGGTCGGTGCTGGAGACGAGGGTGCTCTCCAGGGTCGGCGCGAAGATGCTGGCGGCGATGAAGGCGAGGACGACGATCAGCATCGCGAACGAGAAGCGCTTCTGCTCGACCCAGCTGCGGCATTCGACGTGGTAGATGCGGCAGAAGGCGGTGTCCATCGCGCCCCAGAAGGAGGCGCCGATCCAGAGCGAGCCGAGCAGGGCGGCGATCCCGATCGTGGTCGAGTTGTTCTGGATTTTGACGAGGACGTCGGAGAGGGTCCCGGACTCGGTGTTGGGGAAGAGCCGCTGCAGGTCGTTGAGGACGCTTTCCTCGACCCCGTGGATCGCCAGCACCTGGCCGAGGATGAAGAGGACCAGGAGGGCGAAGGGGAAGACCGCCAGCATCAGGTTGTAGGCGACCATCGCCGCCAGCCCGGTGACGTTCTCGCGGTAGGCGCGCTGCCAGAAGGCCCGCAGCCAGGTTTTCGCCGGGCGCCGGCCGCTGGCAGGAGTCATGGCGCCAGAGCGGGAAAACGCCGCCCCGACTCGCCGCCGCAGGGCGCCCTCGAGCCGCATAGCACCGCCATTCAGCCTCCCTGCCTCGTTGTTGGACGGCACCGGCACCTCTCCATTATCGAGGCTCACGTTAGGGGAAGGGGGCAGTGACATTGACTTTACAAACTGAAGCGACTACCATCTCAGCAGGCGTTTTGCGTACCTTGAACTGGGTACCCGGAACCACCGCCCGTAGGGGCAAGCTGTGATTTCTAGAGATTTCGTTGGGCGTTAATTCGCGGACCGTCCTTGTGGTCCGCTTTTTCGTCGGTCGAAGCGGGTAAACCGCTCGTCACGGCAGGGAACGCCCTCGCCACTAAACACCAAGCGCTAGGGAAACGAGTAGACAGGAATGCTGGTAGCAGAGCTTCAGGAATTGGAGGAGGTCAAAAACCTCATCAACCGCGGGCAGCAGCTCGGGGTCTTGACCTTCGGTGACGTCGCCTCGGCCGTCTCCGAGGTCGATCTGGACGAGTCGGACGTCGAGGACCTCTACGGCCACCTCGAGAAGTCGGGCATCGAGCTCGTCGAGGACATGGATCCCGCCCAGAAAGCGGCAGCGGAAGCCATGCCCGCCGACACCGGGAAAAAAGGTCGCCGGCGCCAGAAACAGGCGCTCGACCTGAAACCGGACATGACGACGGACTCCCTGCAGTTGTTCCTCAAGGACATCGGCAAAGTCCGCCTGCTGACCGCCGCGGAGGAGGTCGAACTCGCCAAACGGATCGAGCGAGGCGACCTCGACGCGAAGCAGAAAATGGTCGAGTCGAACCTGCGGCTGGTCGTCTCGATCGCGAAAAATTACCGGAACCAGGGGCTTCCCTTCCTCGATCTGATCCAGGAGGGAACGCTCGGCTTGGTCCGTGCGGCGGAGAAGTTCGACTACCGCAAGGGGTTCAAGTTCTCGACCTATGCGACCTGGTGGATCCGCCAGGCGATCGCCCGCGCCCTGGCCGACAAGGCGCGCACGATCCGCATCCCGGTCCACGTGGTCGAGAAGCTGAACAAGATCGGCCGCGCCGAGCGCAAGCTGGTCACCGAGCTCGGCCGTGAGCCCACCCCCGAGGAGATCGCCGAGGTCACCGGCATCGATCCGGAGGAGGTCGACTCGATCAAGCGCTCCGCCCAGGCCCCGGTCTCCCTCGAGAAGCCGGTCGGCGACGAGGAGGAGTCGGAGTTCGGCCAGTTCATCGCCGACGAGAAGGCCGAGTCGCCGTTCGACCGGGCGGCGGACCTGCTGACCAAAGAGGCGCTGAAGGAAGCGCTGGAGAACCTCTCCTACCGCGAGCGGCGGGTGCTGGAACTCCGTTACGGGCTGGGCGGCGAGCATCCGCGCACGCTCGACGAGGTCGGCCGCACGTTCAACGTGACCCGTGAGCGGATCCGCCAGATCGAGAACCAGAGCCTGAAAAAGCTGCAGAGCTTGGGTGAGGCCCAGAAACTCCGCGAGGTCGCGTAAGCCCCCCCGCGGAGCCCGCTCCGCAGCAGTGTTTTCGGTGAGGCCCGGGCCGTTTGGCTCGGGCCTCATCAGTTTTCGGGACGGATGCGGCTAACCCGCTAAAGAAGCGGGATTCCTGGCCGATAGGGGCCGGGATGTTCGAGATCGACCTAGCCCTGCGGACCCTCGTCGAGCGGGAGGGGTCGGACCTGCACGTCAAGGTCGACTCGCCGCCGATCGCCCGCATGCACGGCGAGCTGATCCCCCTCGAGGGATTCGGCCAGCTGACCGCCGAGGACACCGAGGCCGGCTTCAGGGCGATGGCCGAGGCGCGCTCGCTGGCCGAATTCGAGGCCGACGGCGAGGCCGACTTCTCCTACGCGCTGCCCGGCGTCTCCCGCTACCGCGTCAACTGCTTCAAGCAGCGCGGCTCGATCTCGATCGTCTGTCGCGCGATTCCTTACGAAATCCGCTCGATCGAGCAGCTCGGGCTGCCCGAGGTGGTCCGCACGCTGGCCGAGGAGCCGCGGGGAATCGTTCTCGTCACCGGCACCACCGGCTCCGGCAAGAGCACGACGCTGGCGGCGATGATCGACCACATCAACCGCACCCGGGCGCGGCACATCGTCACGCTCGAGGACCCGATCGAGTACCTGCACGAGGACAAGGTCTCGATCATCAACCAGCGCGAAGTCGGCGCCGACACGAAGAGCTTCGGGCGGGCGATGCGGCGGGTCCTGCGCCAGGACCCCGACGTGATCCTGGTCGGCGAGATGCGCGACGAGGAGACGGTGCGGACCGCGCTCTCGGCCGCCGAGACCGGCCACCTCGTGCTCTCCACGGTCCACACCCTCGACGCGACCGAGACCGTCAACCGGATCATCGACTTCTTCCCGCCGCACCTGCAGCAGCAGGCGCGGGTGATGCTGGCCTCGACCCTGCGCGGGGCGATCGCCCAGCGGCTGGTCCCCGACCTGACCGGCGAGGGGCGGGTGCCGGCCTCCGAGGTGATGGTCGTCACCGGCCGCATCCAGGACCTGATCCTGAACCCCGAGGAAACCGGGAAGATCACCGAGGTCATCGCCGAAGGCGAGTACTACGGGATGCGGACCTTCGACCAGTCGCTGCTCGGCTACGCGATGGCCGGCCGGATCAGCGAGGAGGTGGCGATGGAGTACGCCTCGAGCGCCCACGACCTGAAGCTGATGCTCGCCGCCGGCGGCCAGCGGGCGAGCGGGATCGAGCAGCTCGACGCCCGCGAGAACGGGGCCGAGGCGGTTCCCCGGTGAGGGAGACGCTGAACGACAACCCGATCGCCCAGGTCGGCGTGGTGCTGGTCCTGGTCGCCCTGGCCGCCTTCATGTTCCTCAAACCGAGTGGCGGCGGCGAAGCGGAAAGCGCGGGCGCCGGGCCGACGGTGGCGAGCGTCAACGGCGTCACCGCGACCGGCGCGACGCCGGGGGAAGCGGTCGAAACCGCGGTCGAAGGGGCGCTCGAAAGCGGCGCCGTGGGGGCCGCCGCCGGGAGCGGCGAAATGCCGACCTCGATCCCGGCGCCACCGCCCCCGCGCGAATTCACCGCCGCCTACGACTCCGGCAGGACCGTGGCGCTGCTGGTCGTCCACGACGGCGGCATCGACGACCGCCTCACCGCGCGGGCCGCCACGGTGTTGGCGGCGATGCCGGAAGTGGCGCTGATCCAGGTGCCGGTGCAGAGGCTGCCGAGCTACGCCGCGGTCACCGTCGGCCTCGACCTGAACCGGGTGCCGGCGCTGGTCGTGATGCGGCCGAAGGCGCTCAGCGCCGGCACCCCGCAGGCGACCGTCGACTACGGCTTCCAGACCCCGCAGACGCTGGTGCAGGCTGTCCGCGACGCCTCCTACCGGGGCCCCGAAGCGACCTACCACCCGGAATAGGAGCGGGCGGAGATGAGCGACGACGGCTTCCAGTACCCCGGCCACCTGCGGCCGGTTCCGGACGGCGGCGCCACGGCGCCGGCGCTCGCCGAGCCCGAGGCCGACAGCGGGACGCCGGGGCTGACCCCGCCGGTCCTGCAACGTGGCTACTCGCGCGGCTTCATCACCGACGTTCTCGTCGAGCTCGGCTTCGCCTCGGCGGAGGCGGTGGCGCAGGCGATCGAGGCGGGGCGGACCGCCGGCCGGCCGCCGGAGACGCTGCTGCTCGAGCAGGGGGCGATCACCGAGGACCAGCTCTCGCGGGCGACCGCCGAGCGCTACGGCCTCGACCACCTCGACCTCTCCGTCTACAACGTCGACGTCGCCGCCGCGGCGCTCTTCCCGGTGGCGATGGCGCGCCGCTACCGCGCCGCGCCGGTCGGCTTCCTCGACCAGCAGACGCTGCTGGTCGCCGCCGCCGACCCGGCCAACGTCCTCGCCGTCGACGACATCCAGATCGCGACCGGCCTCGACTGCCACATCGCGGTCGCCGCGCCGGGCGACGTCGACGGGCTGCTGACCCGGCTCGGGACGCTGCAGAGCGCCGCCGCCGAGGCGATCATCGAGGACGAGGACCAGGCCGAGGAGGAGAGCGGGCTGGCCGCGGTCAGCGATATGCAGGCGAGCGCCGAGGACGCGCCGGTGATCAAGCTCGTCTACTCGATCCTCGCCCAGGCGGTGGGGGAGGGCTCCTCCGACATCCACCTCGAGCCCGAAGAGGGGGAGCTGCGGATCCGCTTCCGGGTCGACGGGGTGCTGAAGGCGGCGGCGCACGTGCCGAAGCGGATGACCGGGGCGGTGATCTCGCGGCTGAAGATCATGAGCGAGCTCGACATCGCCGAGAAGCGGATCCCGCAGGATGGACGGGTCAGCGTCGCGGTCGACGAACGGCGGATCGATCTGCGCGTGACGACGCTGCCGACCCAGCGCGGCGAGGGGGCGACGATCCGCATCCTCGACGAATCGAACGCCCACCGCTCGCTCGACGAACTGGGGATGGACGGCTCGGCGCGGGCCCGCTTCGAGAGCTCCTTCCGGCAGGCCTACGGGGCGATCCTGGTCACCGGCCCGACCGGCTCCGGCAAGAGCACCACGCTCTACGCGGCGCTGACCGAGCTGAACGAGATCGAGAAGAAGATCATCACGATCGAGGACCCGGTCGAGTACCGGATCGACGGCATCAACCAGATGAACGTCAACCGCAAAGCCGGCCTCGACTTCGCGACCGGGCTGCGCTCGGTCCTGCGCGCCGACCCCGACATCGTGATGGTCGGCGAGATCCGCGACTCCGAGACCGCCCGGATCGCGATCGAGGCGGCGCTGACCGGCCACATGATGCTGACCACCCTGCACACCAACGACGCGCCGGGGGCGATCGCGCGGCTGGGGGAGATGGGCATCGAGCCCTTCCTCACCGCCTCCGCGGTCGACTGCGTCGTCGCGCAACGACTTGCGCGCAAATTGTGCCCGCACTGCAAGCACCGCACGGTGATCCCGACCCTGGCGCTGATGGAGGCCGGGGTCCGGGTCGGCGCCGAGGTGGAGGCCTACGAGCCGGTCGGCTGCGGGCGCTGCAACCAGAGCGGCTACCGCGGCCGGGTCGGGATCTTCTCGGCGATGGAGCTGAGCGACCAGCTGAAGGAGATGACGATCGCCCGTGCGGCCGAGACCGACATCGCCGCCGTCGCGCGCGAAGAGGGAATGCTGACCCTTCGCGAGGACGGCGTCGCCAAGGTCCGCGCGGGCCTGACGAGTCTGGAGGAGGTGCTCCGTGTCACCGCATGACATCGATTTCTCGGAGGTGCTGGGGCGGATGGTCGCCGCCAAGGCCAGCGACGTCCACATCACCCCGGGCTTCGCGCCCGCGATCCGCGACAAGGGGAAGATCCAGCCGATGGAGGGCTTCCCGGTCCTCAACGGCCAGCAGACCCGCGAGATCGTCTACGGAATCCTCAACGACGACCAGCGGAAGCGCTTCGAGAACAACCAGCAGCTCGACTTCGCCTACGCGATCCCGGGCGTCGCCCGCTTCCGCGTCAACTGCTACTTCCAGCGCGGCACCGTCTCGGCGGCCTTCCGCCTCGTCCCCCAGGAGATCCCCGCCCTCGATTCCCTCGGCGTGCCCCAGGTCCTGCGCGACCTGACCGCCAAACCGCGCGGCTTCGTCCTCGTCACCGGCCCCACCGGCTCCGGCAAGAGCACCACCCTGGCGGCGATGATCGACGTGATCAACTCCGAGCGCCAGGACCACATCCTCACGATCGAGGACCCGATCGAGTTCCTCCACCGCCACAAACGCTCGATCGTCAACCAGCGCGAGATCGGCTCCGACGCCCCCGACTTCGGCCTCGGCCTTCGCGCCGCCCTGCGCCAGGACCCCGACGTGATCCTGGTCGGCGAGATGCGCGACCTGGAGACGATCTCCACCGCCCTCACCGCCGCCGAGACCGGCCACCTCGTCTTCGCCACCCTCCACACCCAGTCGACCGCCCAGACCGTCGACCGCATCATCGACGTCTTCCCGCCCGAGCAGCAGGGCCAGGTGCGGACCCAGCTGTCGATCGCCCTGCAGGGCATCGTCACCCAGCAGCTCCTCCCGACCCTCGACGGCCGTGGCCGCGTCGTCGCCACCGAGGTCCTCGTCCCGACCCCCGCCGTCCGCAACCTGATCCGCGAGGGCAAGACCCACCAGATCTACGGCGCGCTGCAGACCTCCGGCGCCGTCGGCATGCAGACGATGGACGCCGACCTGGCGCGCCTGGTGCGGACCGGCAAGATCAGCCGCACGCTGGCCGAACAGCGGGCGAGCGTGCCCGAGGAGCTGGGGAGGCTGCTGGGCGGGGCGCCGGCCGCGGCGCCCGGCGTCCCGCAGCCCGTCAACGGCAACGGCGCGCCCGTCGGCGCCCCTCCGAGCTATACCCAGGGGGCGTAGCCGATGGCCAGCGCGACCACCTTCCAGTTCAAGGCGATGGACCTCGCCGGCGCCACCTCGGGCGGTGAGATCGAGGCCGACTCCAAGGCGGCGGTCGGCGAGCAGCTGCGCCAGCGCGGCCTGATCGTCCTCGACGTCAGCGAGAAGTCGAACCCCTTCAAGATCGAGGACCTCTTCAAGAAATTGAAAGGCGTCGACATGCGCGAGCTCTCCGTTTTCTCGCGCCAGTTCGCCACCCTCGTCGCCTCGGGCATGCCGATGATCCGGACGCTGCAGACGCTGGAAGAGCAGACGCAGGACGAGGAGATCAAGGAGGCAATCGCCGGCTTGCGCTCCGACGTGCGAGGCAGGCAGCTCTCTGGAGAAAGCGATGGAGCGCTATCCCGCGCGTCTTCGACCGCCTCTACCGAGCGATGGTTCGCTCTGGCGAGCAGTCGGGTCGGCTCGACGAGGTGCTCGACCGCGTCGCCTACCAAGTGGAGAAACAGGACGCGCTGCGCCGCCAGGTCAAATCGGCGCTGATGTACCCGGCATTGGTATTCGGCTTTGCAGCCGTAGTACTGGTCGCGATCGTCGCCTTCGTGATCCCCGTGTTCGCCAAGATCTTCAAAGAACTCGCCGAAGAACATCCTGAAGAAAAGGCCGAACTGCCCATCGCCTACGAAGCTTTGCGTCGCCGTCTCAGAAGCGCTGACGGGTTACTGGTTCATCCTGATCCCAGCCATCGCGCTTGACCTTCTTCGTCTTCTTCAAGTGGAAGAAGACCGAACAAGGCCACGAAATCTGGGATCGCCTCAACCTGCGAATCCCCTTCAAGATCGGCGACGTGATCCAAAAGGTTGCGCTGGCCCGCTGGTCGCGGACCTTCGCCGGTTCGGTCGAGGCCGGAGTGCCGATGCTGCAGGCGATCAAACTGACCGGCGAGACCGCCGGGAACGTCGTCGTCGAGCAATCGATGGAGGATGTCTACGCATCCGTAAAAAGGGCGGAACCCTGGCCGGCCCGATCGAGCAGAACGACGATCTTCCCCCCGATGGTCGGCCACATGGTCTCGGTGGGCGAGGAGACCGGCCAGCTTCACACCATGCTCGGCAAGATCGCCGACTTCTACGAGGCTGAGGTGGACGCCAAGGTCAAAGCCCTTACCGCCCTGCTCGAGCCGATCATGATCGTCTTCGTCGGCGGCATCGTCGGGTTCATCGTGATCTCGATGTACCTGCCGATGTTCTCGATCTACGAACACATCCGCTGAGCGAGAGCCGAGTGCTACGCTGGCGCACATGAACCGCGTCGGTGTGCGGGAGCTGCGTCAGAACCTCTCTCGCTACCTCGCAGAGGTCAAAGCGAGGCCAGAGCTATGTCGTCACTGAGCGTGGCCGCGAGGTGGCGCGGCTGACCCCCTCCGGCCCACCCGATTCGCCGCTCGCCCGATTGGTGGCCGAGCGTGGCGCGACGATGCCGAGCGCGGATCTGGTCACCTTGCTGCGCCGCTCGCGGAAGCCCGCCCGCATCAGGCCCGCCGAGCGAAGAGGTTCTCGAGGAACTGCGGGAGGAGAGGCTATAGCCGCCAGGCTGGCCTATCTCGACAGCTCGGCGTACGTGAAGCTCCCACTCCACGAGCCGGAGCAAGCGGCGCTGGTAGCGGAGCTCGCGAGGTGGGAGGGGTTCGTGTCCAGCGCGCTACTCGCGGTCGAGTCGATGCGCGCCTGCGCCCGCTACGGCGACGAGTACGCCCGCGACGCGCGCTCTTGGCTCGAAGGCGTGTCGCTGCTGCCCCTGGACGATGCGCTCCTCGACCAGGCCGCCACCCTGGCGCCCGCGACTACGAGGAGCCTCGACGCGCTGCACCTTGCCACTGCGCTGAGCGTTCGCGACGAGATCGGAGTGCTTTTCACCTATGACGATCGTCTCGGCGCCGCGGCAGAGCTCCTGGGGATTCCGGTGGCAAGCCCACGCAGTTAGCCGAGCGCCCCGGCACCGACTCCTATCGCTAGACGTTCATACGGCTTCCTACCCCCAGTATTGCGGTCCGAACGGGGCCGGATAGGCACTTTTTCCCGGAGCCTTACCTTACTTTTATGAAGGTCGCTCAAACGGCTGTCTAGGGCCTAAAGACGACCTTCTCGGAGCCGATGAGGAGTGGGCAATGCAACTGCCAGTGCTCCGGCCGCCACACGGCGACTCCCCGGGCTCTGGCGCAAACACTAGGACCACAGGAGGACCTATGTTGCTCCAGAACATCCGGGCCCGTGTTGGTGCCCGACTCAACGGCGACAAAGAGGCTGGCTTCACCCTGATCGAGCTTCTCGTCGTCATGCTGATCCTCGGCATCCTCGCCGCGATCGCCCTGCCGGCGTTCTTCAACCAGAAGGACAAGGCGAGGGACTCCAAGGCAAAGGCGAACGCGCACTCCGGCGCAGGTCGCCATGGAGACCTACGCCACCGAACACAACGCCGCTTACACGGAATGCGCTGTCACGCAGCTCGATGCGATCGAGCCGACTCTCCCCGGCGAACCGACGCTGACTGTCTCGAACACGGGCGGCGGGTACAGCGTCACGGTTCAGTCCAATCCGACGAGTCATACGTTCACCATCACTCGCGCCGCGGGGGGCGCCCTGAGCTACACCTGCAGCAATGGCGGTGAAGGTGGTTGTACCGGTACCGTTGGTAGCCCGGGTACCTGGGGTACCTGAGGCTCTCAGGGCTTACCGTCCGGGATGAGCCGTCCGAGAAGCATCGGATTAGTCGAGAGGCGGGCCGTCAAGGCCCGCCTCTCGACGTTTCTCGCCGTCGCCTGCATGGTTGCCGGGCCGCTCACGACTGCGGCGACGTCGAGCGCGGCGCCGCTGGCGCCGAAGCTAACGCACACCGACCCGGCCTCACTGAAAACGGCCCCGGCTCTGTCGACGATGCCGCGCATCTTCGGTGAAGGCGAACCCGAAGAAGGTGGGATCACGCGAGTCTTCGGTTCGTCCCGGCTGTTTGGCCCGGTCATTCGCGGAGCGACGCAGAACCCCACCTTCCAGATCCAGATCTTTGCCTCATCCAACTGCCAAGGCGCCGTGCTTCAGACGGGAACGGCCGGTGAACTGGAGGGGGCCGGCATTCTCGTGACCGTTGGCGAAAACGCCCTGACGACCCTCTCGGCTCGCCAGGTCGATCCAGACGAATCCAGTCAGCCTTCGGATTGCTCCAACGACCTCCCGTACTGGGAGGGGGCTGTCCCGAATGAAGAACCGAGCACGCCACCGGTCGAAGAATCGGCGGGGCCACCCGCTGACGGCAGTGGAGCGCCCTCGCCGGGTGGGGGCGGTGGCTCCTCCTCGCCTCCCGCCTCCGGCGGGGCGGCAGCGTCGGGCGGCCCTGCGGTCGGCGGCGCCGAAGCCGTGAGCTCGACGCCACCGGCGGCCCCGCATCTGCGCACCGTTCCTGGTGGGATCGCCAACAACGCGGCGCCGGTCATCACCGGGACCGCTCCCGGCGCCGGGTCGGTCAGGATCTTCACCGACCCAAAGTGCGAAGGCTCGCCGGTCGCCTCGGGCCCGGTGGCTCAATTCGCTTCCGGGTTTCCGGTCACGGTCGTCGAGAACAGCGTCGTCTCCTTCTACGGCGTCGCCGTCAATTCCGCCGGCCGATCGCGTTGCTCGGAACCGGTTCAGTACGTCGAGGATTCGCTGGCGCCCCTCGTCCGCATCACGATGGGTCCGGCGGCGAAGACGCGAAAGCGCACGGCGACCTTTCGGTTCCTCGACGTCAACGGCGAACAGCCCGGTACGAGCCTACTACTGCCGGGTCGGGAAGGCGAAGGCGAAGTGGAAGGCCGTGCAGCTCGCCGCTCAGTCTCAAGCACCTGAAGCAGAAGCAGTACCTGGTCAGCATCAAAGCCGACCGACGCCGCCGGCAACGTCGACAACAAGCCCACCACGCGCAATTTCAAGGTCCTCGGCGGCGCCTAGCGTCCGTCCGCGGCCCGACGGCGCCGGTAGAAATCCGCGCGGATGGTCGGAATCGTCATCTTCGCCTTTGTGCTCGGCCTGGTCGCCGGCAGCTTCGTCACCGCGGTCGCCCATCGGGTGCCGCGTGGGATGCCGCTGCTTGCTGCGCGTTCCGAGTGTCCCGCCTGTGGGGAGCCGATTCCCGCCTACGACAACGTCCCCGTGGTCTCCTGGCTGATCCTGCGGGGCCGCGCCCGCTGTTGTGGTGCCCGCATCTCGCCGCGTTACCCGCTGACCGAGCTGACCCTCGGCATCCTGTTCGCGTCGACGGTCATCGTCCATCGGCACGACGGGGTCGCCGAGATCGCGATCGACTTCGTCTTCCTCGCGATGCTCGCCGCCGTCACGCTGACCGACCTCGAGCGGCGGATCATCCCCAACAAGATTCTCCTGGCAGGGGCGATCATCTGCGTCGCTATTGCCGCGCCGACCGACCCCGGCGGTCTGCCCGAGCGGGCGATAGCGGCGGCCGGCACCGGCGCCCTGTTCTTCCTGATCGTGCTCGCGAGCCCCAGGGGGATGGGCCTGGGCGACGTCAAGCTGGCCGCGACGATGGGCTTGTTCCTGGGGCGGGCGGTCGCGCCGGCCCTGCTCGCGGCGCTGTTGGCGGGAAGCCTCGTCGGCCTGGCGATGATCGCCCACTACGGCGCTCGCGCCCGCAAGATGGCGATCCCGTTCGGCCCGTTTCTCGCCCTCGGCGGCGTGGTCGGGATGCTGGTCGGTGACCAGCTGATCGATCTCTACTCTGGGCTGAAGCCGCGAGTTGGCCGCGCAGCTTGCCGGCCCGCCGTCTGTTGCTTCTTGCCGTTCGTCTTCCCGAGCGGTGCCCGGTTGAGCTTCTTGCTCTCGACCAGGTGGATCTTCAGCAGTTCCAGCTTGTAGGTCTTGCCGGCGCCGCCGTAGACGAAGGTCTCCGGTAGTCCCGGTTCGAGCGCGATCAACTCGCAGGCCCGGGATCCGAGCACGCACTTGGCGTCGCCGAAGATCGAGGTGACGTCGGAGGAGACCAGCAGCAGCGCCTTCTTGCCGTCCTTGGTCGAGCCCATGTACATGGCGGCCGGCGTTTCGCGGCTGGGGAGCATCGTCAGCTCCGGCAGGTTGTGCCGGACTTCCGGCTTCCCTTTTGCGCCACTCGTTTCGGCGCCGTCCTGGGAGCCGCCGGCGGTGACTCGCACGTCGATCGCGTAGGAGTAGTAGGTGAGCTTCGGTTCGCCGATGTTCGCCGACGGTGAGGATCCCGGGTTTTCGGTTGGGGCCGGGGCGGTCGTCGGCGGCGATGCCGGCGTCGGTTCGGTTTCCGGCGAGTATTCCGGCGCGACGGATTCGGTCGCTTCGGCCGGGGAGCCGGCGACTTCGGTGTTACCCGAGTCGAGCGGTTCGCCCGCGTACTGCTGCCTGAAGGGGTTCTTGGCGCGGAGGTGGCGCAGGCGCTGGCGGTAGTTGCGCAGACCGGGGGCGGAGTTCGCGACGACCTGGGCGTTCCCGTCCGAGGTGCCGAGCACGGAGCTGGCTCCGGCGGTCGGGGGGGAGGCAGGCGCCGATTCTTCGGAGCCGCCCGATTGGCTGAGGAGGATCGGCGCGGCGACGATCGCGACCAACAGGACCCCGACGAGTGGGAGCAGGTGGCGGTCCTTCAGGTCCCAGTAGATGTCAACCAGGAAGTCGGGCATCCTGATGTTGGACAGCTTCAGGTCGGGACCGCGCTTGAGGAAGTTCATCGCGCCGACACCGTTTCCGAGGAGGCGGCAGCTTCTTCGCCGCCGGAGCTTTCAGCCGCGGGTACCGATTCCACCGGCGGCGGGGCGGTCGGGCTGGCCCCGGCGGTCAGGCCGACGCCGGGCGGGGTGACATACGTCGTCACCGCGAAGTTCGCGTCGAGGTAGGGGAAGCCGCGTTCCGAGTCGGCCGCGAGCGAAAAGCCGTCGAACGTCAGCAGGCGGCCGGCGCTCGAGACGTCGCCTTCCCTGGTTCGGACCAGCGAGTCGATTTCGTGCATGAAGTCGGCGATCCGGAAGAAGCTGCCCCGGAAGGTGACGTTGTAGGGCATCACCGCGAGCCCGGCCGAGCCGACCGTGGCGCCCAGGGGCAGAAGCGAGGCCGCCGCCTCGGTTGGCGGCACGGCCGCGGCCGCCTGAACGGCGCCGGACGTGCTTTCGGTTGGCGACACGCTGGGAGCGGCGCTGGCGCTTTCACTCGCCAGCGGCGCCGATTCTTCACCCGATCCGTTCAACTGCAATTCGTCGAAGTCGACCTTGGTCTTCGTCGCCAGCCGGCTCAGCTCGACGAGCAGGGACGCGGTTTCGTCGCCGGCCGGAACCGCCTGACCCAGCGAGACGAGCTGTCGGTAGTCGGATGGGAATTCCTGGCGGGCCGCTTCCGCTTCGGTTGCGGTAGCGCGGGTGCCTTCCAGCGAGACGGTCAGCTGCTGGATCTGCGTGGAGAGCTCGTTGGCTTCCTTGCGCTTCGGACTGAGGATCAGCATCCAGAAGCCGATCGCGAGCACGGCGATCACGAGGATCGAGGCGATCAGTCGGTTGGGCCCCTTCATCAGCCTTCTGCTCCTTCGGCCGATGCGCTCGATTCGGTGCTTTCCGCGGTTTCCGGCGCGGCTTCGGCGGCGGGCGGCGCCGTCGCGCCTTCGCTGCCGACTTCCGGCGCGATCGGCGCCGCGTCGAAGGCGACGACCATCTGGAACTGGGCGATGAACGATCGCGTCTGGCAGCTCGAGGCAGCGGATCCGGATTCCGCACCGCCGCCGACGGTCGAGCCCTGCAGCCCGACGCGGGTGACGCCGTCGATCTCCTTCAGTGCCTGGACGAAGCCGGCGACCGCCTGCTGGCTGCTGGCGCAGCCGACGAGCTCGAGCGCCGGGCCGGGGATCGTCGCCCGCAGCGCCACCCCGGCGGCGCCGCTCGGCGCGACCGACGGGCTGGCCGAGCCGGTCAGGTTGGTCAGCCAGACGTCGTCGGGCAGGACCAGCGCGAGTTCGCGCATCACCCGCACCCAGTCGAAACGGCTGTCGGCGAGGCTGGAGATCGTCGCCACCCGCTGTTCGCGGACGCTGTGGAACTGCGTATAGGCCTGCAGCGAATTGGCGCGCGCTTCGACTGCCGCCGTTTCCCTCTGCAGGCTGGCGATTTCGTCATTGCGTTCGCCGATCTGGTTGTCGGTGACCACCAGCGTGATCACCCCGATCAGCATCGCGGCCAAGGCGCCGACGATCAGGTACGCGATCGGCCCGCCGCGCAGCGGCCTCCGCTGGCCGGCTCGTTCCTCGGCTGGGATCAGGTTGATCGGTCGCATCGGCTAGTGGTTGAGAGCGAGGCCGTAGGGGACGGTCAGGCGAGCAGCCATCGCAGGGCCGAGGCCGGAGAGGGCCTCTGGGCGAGCGAGCTCGACCGGTCTGCCGACCCCAGGCCCGAGCCGCTCGGCCATGCCGGCGACCGCGCTCCCGGGACCGCACAGGACCAGGCGCTCGATCGGCATCGCGTCCTCCTGTCCGCCGTAGAAGTCGATCGAGAGCCGCAGCTCGTCTTCCAGCGAGTTCACCGCCAGCTCCAGCGCATCCCGCACCGCGGCAACCACCGCCGGGTCTCCCTGGATCTCCTCGACCGGGGTCGCCAGTCCGACGTGGGAGATCCATTGGTTCGCGTGCTCGTGGGTCAAACCCAGCGACGTCGCCAGCTTGTCGGCGACGTCGCCGAGGCCGACCGGCGAGACGCGCGTGAAGAGGCACGAGCGGTCGCGGGCCACCGCGAGGTTGGTGACGTCGCCGACGTTGCAGTACAGGACGGCGCCGGCGCCGTCCTGCTGGCCGCCCCGGTTGGTGTCCGGCGAGCCTGGCGCGGCGACCGCGCGGAGCATCGCGAAGGCCGAGAGGTCGACGCCCAGCGGCTCCAGGCCAGCCTCTTTGATCGGGCGCAGCGTGGCCGAGATCATGTCTCGCCTCGCGGCGACGACGATCACGTCGATCTGCGGCGGCGCTCCCTCGGCGGCCGGGACTCCACCGACCACCTTGTGCTCGAGGACGGCGTGCTCGAGCGGCATCGGCAGCTGCTCCTGGGCGGCGAATCGGACGGCAGAGTCGAGCTCCTTCGGGTCATCGATCGCCGGCAGCCGCAGCGTGCGGACGACGACTCTCTGGTTGGCGACGCCGAGCCTCACCCGGCGCGAGAGCTTGTTGTCGGAGAAGAGCGTGCGCAGCCCCGCGGCGACGACCTCTGGGTCGGCGACCTCGCCGTCGCGAAACGCCTCAGGCGGAATCGGCTGGACGGCCGCCGCGGAGACCAGTACCGCGCCGTTGACCGCGACTTCGGCCGCGCCGATGCTGCCGGCCGCGAGCTCGAGGCCGACGATCGTCGACTCCCCCTTCGTTTTCTTCAGCAGCTGCCTCATCTGTTTCATCGCACGAGCTCGGTCGCCCGCCCGCGCCTTATCTGGATCGACCAAACGCGCCTGAACCTTTGGCTCCGGGTTACCGAGAAATAGGAGAAATTGGCCGTCATCCGACCGTCTCGCGGCCGATCAGCCAGGGCAGCTTTTCCGGCTGGATGAAGCTCGGCGGCTCGAGGTACTTGAGCCGGTCGTCGTAGTTGTAGCTCTTGCCCTGGTAGCCGTGATTCCCTTCGCCCACCGGCCCGCGAAATTTCTGCGCCACCGCGCCGTGGATCGTGACGGTGCCGATCGAGCTGCCGCAGTTGTAGTGATCGACGATGAAGGAGTGGGTGAGCGAGAGAATCGCGGCGTCGATCATGACGTTCGGGATCGACTTCTCGGTCTGCCCGGTGCCGAGCGACTTACATTCGGGGTTGGCGGTCTGTTGGTTGACGACCTCGCTGGGCCAGTCGTGGAGAACGCGAACGAAGTTGGTCGCGATCAAGCCGAGCATTTCGGTGCCGACCGGTTGTTTCGCGTCGCACGACGCGGAGGCCCAGCAGATGCTGCCGTCGATGATGATGTCGTTTTCCGCAGCGATGGTCAGACGTCCGGAGTAGGTCGGTTCACTGTGGACGTAAGCGTTGCCGCACGGCGACGTTTCCAGGTATTTGGCGGTAAACGGCGAGTAGCCGGCCGGGCAGGATTCGGTGGTGCTGTTGCCTACCCAGACCACGCCGTTCGCGGGAAGCGGGCCCGTGGGGTAGATCACGTTTTCGTTGCACGTCTTTCCCTTGCCGACCGTCATCGTGTTGCCGCTGAGGCAGATCCGCACCTGGCCTTCGAACCTGAACCTCGGTTCGGCGATTTCCTGGAGTTTCGTGTCCGTTTTCGGAGGCTTCAGTTCTGGTGAGCCGGTTTCCGGCGTCCCTTTGTAGACCGGTTCCGAGCTGCTTTCGCAGCCGTTGTTGAACCAGCCGGGGTACTTGGCGCCGACCTGAACGCGGTCCTGGGCATTGCGGCCGAAGGTCGGATTGCCGCAGATCGACATCTTGTCGTTGGTATGGACGGGTCCGTTGAGGACGTCTTTGGTGACGAAGTCGATCCTCAGGCAGTGCTGACTTCCCCAGTAAGGCGCCGATTCGCGCCCTTCTTCGTAGGTGAGCGCGCACTGTCTGTTCACGCCTTTGAGCTGTTCGGAGCCTTCCGTAAAGCCGTAAGTCGATGGATCGAGCGTCTCGAGCTGGGTGAAGTAGACGAAGTCGAGGAAGCTCGCGCTCTTGAAGGTCGCGGTGATCGAGGTTCGGACCGGTCCGACGAATCCCGTCGAGCGGATCCGGAAGGTGCCCGCCATCGGCTCCCGCGTTTCGATCATCGTCGTCGTCGCGTTCGCGGGGTCGCATTCCGACTGGCCTTCGGCCGGGATCAGTTCGATCGCGTATTTGGCGCTGACACTTCCCGGCACGGGGCGTTTCTTTTCAGTCGACCCGATCTGGTTGACCGCGTTCGGTTCGGGCACGCCGGTGCATTTCGCCCAATACCCGGTGTCGGCGTTGAGGTGGAAGGCGTAGTTTTCGATTCCCGCCTTCGCTGCCTCGTAGGCCTGTTTCTGTTGCAGATCACGACTTCCCGAGCCGCTGTCGCCATTGACCGCCGCCACCGCCACCAGCGCCAGCAACATCACCAACGCGGTGCCGAGCACCGTGACGATCATCGTGAAGCCGTCCTCGCTGTTACGCCCCCTCATTGGCATGGCGGGCTGAACACTTCCTGGCTGTAGGAGGGCGTCGTGAGGCGGAACAGGGCCGTGTCGCTGACCCCAGCGGCGGCGCTCGGGTCGGGCACCGGAGTGCGTTCCGGGGCCGCGACGAAGGAGACCTTGACCTCGACCGCCTGCGACGAGAGTTCGTTCAGCGGCGTGACCAGCGGCGTCGTCGAGAGCCGGCCTTCGAAGTACCGGTAGTAGCTGAAGATCTGCCCGCCGGGGGGTGGTGAGATCCCGGTGATCAGCGTCCGTTCCGAGTACGGCGTTGCGGCGAACGTCCAGACCGGCGCCGAACCGCCGGTTGAGCGGTAGTCGAGCTCGGTCAGCGTCCCGGCGCTGTAGATGATCTTGGTCTTGTCCGGCACCGGGATCGCGGCGGAGCCGGCTTTGTGGATGAATTCCAGTTCGGTGCCGGTGCTTTTCGGATAGACCGGAGCGATCTGCGGTGCGACGCAGGCGGAATGGAGCTGCTGCATGATGTGCGCGAGCGTCACCCGCGCCCGCTGCGTCGCTTCGACTCGTGCGCTGACCCGGCTCGTCTGATGCATCGAGGTGATGATCAGCGAGGAGAGGGCGATCAGGATCACCCCGGCGGCGGCCAGGCCGACGAGGAGCTCGGTCATCGTCGTTCCGCTCTCGTCGCGGAGGGGGTCAAGTCGACTCAGCACGTCCCCCCCGATCCCGCGGCGGGGAACAGGTTCACGCTGGTGCCGCTGGTCAGGCTCTTGACAGAGGCCGTGGCGGTTTTACGTCGGGAACCGTTGTCGGCGCAGATCGTGTACGTGCTCCACGGCAAACCGCGTTCGACTTCCTTCAGGTGGCCGGAGGATTCGGTCCTATAGCTCCGCTTGACCTGCTGGCCGCTGCCGGGGCAGTTCTGATCGCTGATCGTCACATTGGCGTTGTTCAGCGGCGAGCCTTTGCTGGATTCGCTGGTGCCGCTCCAGACCGTGAGGTAGAGGGCGGGGAGGGTGATCAGCGCCTGGCTGACTTCGCCGTTCGCGGGCACGGTGACGCTGGCGACGGCTTCCGATGGCGTTTCGCCGCTCGGGTTCGGATTGTCGCCGCTGCAGGAGCCGCCGTAGACCGCATAGGGCTTCGTGAACGGGAACAGCGTCGCGGCTTCCAGGGATTCCTTCAGCCCGGCGCCAGGATTGCCGACCACTTTCGCTTCGGTCATCTTGGTGTTGAAGACGACCGCCGAGTCCATTTTCACCGGCACCGGCGCTGCCGCGGGCGCGGGCTTCGCCTGGAACCTGATCGCCCTGATCGTCCCCGGTAGGTCGAATTCGAGCGGGATCAGCGTCGTGCCTTCGGCGTTGACCGACATCTTCACGGCGGCTGGCGGCTTCCCGTTCGGGTCGACGTAGCCCGTCAGGCCCCCAATGGGCGTGACCATGTAGTCGCCTTTGACGAGGTCGGGGAACGACGCGCAGCCTTCGTAGTTCGTCGTTCCGGTGAAGGCGCTGCTCGAGAGCCTGACGCCGGGGATCGGGTCGCCGTTGCCGCGGTTGACCGAGACCACTAGGTTCCCGTGGCTGGGATCGAGCGACCCGTTGGCTGGGGCGATGATGCTCTGCAGCACGACCGGTTTCGTGCCGCTGAATCCGTTCGCACTGACTTCGGAGGTGACGCTCATGTAGTCGGCCGTCGATTTGCCGGTGGTGCAGGAGACGGTCGCGGTCTGGTCGTTGACGAATTCCGCTCTCGAGAGGACCGAGAATTCGGTCCCGTTCACGGTCACCGGGGAGGGGGTCGTGGGGAGGCGGCTGAGTTCCGAGATCCGCATCGTCGCGCAGCCGCGCCTGGTCTTCCTGGGCGACGCCGTAGCCTGCGAGCGCAGTGCGCTCCGATCGGCGGCCGATTGGGTGGTGGCGCCGAGCAGCATCAGCACCGCGCCGGCGACCATCGCGACGATGATCGCGCTGACCAGGACCTCGATCAGGATGAAGCCGTCCTCGCCGGGTAGCCGATCATCGCTCGGCTCCGGGTTCTGCGCAGGGGCGATCGTCACCGAATTGGGATCGGCCCCGGGGGCCGTCGCGTTGAGCGCGGACCTACCCGGAATTCGCAGTACATTCGGCTTTCCGCCATAGCTTCACTTTCTGAAGCCTTATGGCTACACTTGTTGAAGCACCCCGCTTCCGAAGATTGAATCTTGGGAATTTGCGATGAGCGCCGAGTCCAACTCCACCTGCCCCGTCTGTGCCACCGCCGAAGTCGTCTGCGGCAAGTGGACGCTGCTGCTGATCCGGGATTTGGCCGAGGGGAGCAGCAGGTTTTGCGAGCTGGAGCGGAGCCTGGAGGGAATCAGCCCGCGGACGCTGTCGCTGCGGCTGCGGGCGCTGGAGGAGGAAGGGATCGTCGAGCGGCACACCTACCCCGAGGTGCCGCCGCGGGTCGAGTACGCGCTGACCGAGAAAGGTCAGGCGCTGGTGCCGCTGATCGACGACATGCGCTCCTACGGGACGCGCTGGCTGCTGGCTGAGGCCGGCGAACCCGCCGTCGTTTAGATCAAAGGTCCAATCCGGCCGTCGAATAGTGGGTCCGGCCCGGGTGGGCTCGAGGTTTGCAAGGCTCCGTGCACACGCAGGAGCCGTGCCTGAGAGCAGGAAACCGGAGCCGTGCGTGACTTCCTGCTCAGCGAGGCCCTCAAGCGGCTGACCACCGAAGCTGCGACCCGTCTCGCGACGCTGGTCGCCGAAGGGGAGGAGATCCCCTTCGACGTCGCCGCCGATTCGGGCGACGACGCCTCCTTCTTCAGCTACGTGCCGCTGACCGGCACCTACGTGATCGCCCACGCCGAAGACCTGCGGGCGCTGCCTGGCTTCGCTCCGGCCCGGGAGGCCGTGATGGAGGCCGGGGTGGCCGCCGGATTCCTCGAGCTCCGCGGCGAGATCGTCCCCGCCGACCCGGGCGAGCGGGCGGAGCTGATGCTGACTTCATTCCTGGCCGAGCTGTGGGAGGGAAGCGCCGGCTTCGCCCTCGACCGCGAGCGGCTCGACGACCAGATCGCCCTGCTCGACGCGGAATCGCGGGACGCCGACGACGCCGACGTGCTCGTCGTGCCGATCGTCGGCCTGCGGATGTCCGCGCAACGGCTGCAGCTTCCGCACGGGGTCCGGCTGGTCCGGGCCGACTCGATCGAAGCGCCGATCGAGGCGATGCGCAGCGAGGGCATGGGCCGCGCCGCCTGGGAGCCGCAGTTCCTCGCGGTCGCCGAACAGGACGCCGACGGCGGCGCCGACTCGGCCCTGCGCCAGCTGCACGAGCTGGTCAGCGTGATGAGGCTCTTCAAGGGCGGCGGCGTCGGCCTCGGTCCGTACGGCTTCGCCCCGACGGGCGAGGACACCTGGCGCCGGATCACAACCGGCGCCCCGGCGACCCGCCCCGGCGGCTACCGCCTCAGCGAGGAGGAGGCGACCGAGCTCGCCGACTTCGCGACCGAGCTGGAGTCCCGTCCCGACCCCGACAGCGCCCTCACCTGGGCGGTCGGCCGCTTCGAGATGGGCTGCGAGCGCGAGAGCTCGCTCGACGGGCTGAGCGACCACCTGCTCGCCCTGCGCGCGGTGCTCGAGGGCCACGGCCCGGTCGGCGCCTCGCTGCCGATGCGCGCCGCCGCCCTGATCGCCGACGGCTCGATGGACCGCATCGAGGCCCGCGAGCGGGTCGAGGAAGCGCTGGAGCTGGAGCGCGAGCTGATGAACGGCCGCTCGCTGACCAACGCGATCGAGCTCGCCGCCTGGACCGAGGAGGGCGTCCGCCGGCTGCTGCGCCAGGCGGCGCTGGGCGAGCTAGGCGGCGACCTGATCGGCACCGCCGACGAGACCCTGATCGCCTCCGGCCTCGCCGAGGGCGACGCCGAGATCACCGTCTCGGTTGCCTCGCAGGAGGTCGACGAGGAGGAGCCGGAGCCGCGCTTCGCCGAAGAGCCGCTGGCCGAGGAGGCGCCGATGCCGCGCGCCGCGGCGCCGGTCGACGAGTCGCCGCCGCTCGAGCCGCCGACCTTCGACTCCCCGATCGAGGTCAGCGAGGTTTTCGACATAGAGGAGGACGAGATGCCCCAGGAGACGCGGATCATGGAGCCGATCCCGGCCGAGGACGAGATCAAGATCACGGCGACGCCGTGGCTCGACGAGGTCTCCGACGCGCGCCGCGGCGAGTCGCTCGAATGGCCGGCGCCGCCGCTCGACTCCGACCGCGATATCCAGCACCGCGAGCGGATCGACACGCCGCGGGTCCGCCACCTCTTCCCGGTCCCGGACTCGAACTGGGACGTCTCCCACCTCGAGTTCGACTACGACCGCAAGGGCGTGGACGGCGCACCTGCGTCTCAGCGCGCGGCGAACAGAGCTAGGCGCGCCCCGCGGCCATCGCCACCCGCTCCTCGCCGCTGGCGAACAGGTAGCGGTTGATCTCCACCAGCCCGGTCAGGTCGTGGACGTCTTCGTCCATGTAGGGCACCCGGATCACGCCTGAGGCCCGCAGCTCGGCCGCCAGGTGGGCGATGTTGCGGGCGTCGCGCTCGGCCAGCGCCTGGTAGTCGGCGAAGTTGGCGGCGACCCGCTTCGCCAGCTCCTCGTCATCGAGCTTCTCGGCCAGCACCGCCGGCAGGTCGTCGGGGTCGGCCCCGCGCAGCTTCTCCGCCGGGTAGTGGACCTTGTTGACGATCACGCCGCCGAACGGCAGCTTCGCCTCGACCAGTTTGCGGTGGAAGTAGACGGCCTCGTCGATCGGCTCGCCCTGCGGCCCGCAGACGACCAGGAAGCAGGTGCGCTTGTCGGCCAGCAGCTTGTTGACCCGCTTCGCCCGCGCCTGGAAGCCGTCGACCATGCCGCTGAAGGCGTTGAAGAACTCGGCCAGGTCGGCGATCAGGTCGAAGCCGACGATCCGCTTCATGACGCTGAGGGCGACGTTGGCGCCGCGCCCGGCGACCCGCGCCGCGAACCCGGTCGGCTTCATGAAGACCCGCAGCGAGCGCCCTTCGATGAACTGGGTGAGGCGTTTCGGCGCGTCGAGGAAGTCGAGCGCGTTGCGGGTCGGCGGCGTGTCGAGGACCAGCAGGTCGTAGTCGCCTTCAGAGTGCAGCTCGAACAGCTTCTCCATCGCCATGTACTCCTGCGAGCCGGCGAGGGCGCTCGAGATCTGCTGGTAGATGCGGTTGTTCAGGACCCGGTCGCGCGACTCCTCGTCGGGCGCCTGGCGGGAGACCAGCTCGTCGAAGGTCGCCTTGGCGTCGAGCATCATCGCCCACAGCTCGCCCTCCATCTCGATCCCCTTCTGCGCGAACAGCTCCGGGTCGACCTGGCGCGCCTCGTTGCCGAGCTCCTCCAGCCCGAGCGAGTCGGCGAGCCGCTTCGCCGGGTCGATCGTCAGCACGCAGACCTTGAGGCCGCGCATCGCCATCCCGGTCGCGATCGCCGCCGAGGTGGTCGTCTTGCCGACCCCGCCGGAGCCGGCGCAGATGCAGATCCGCTTGTCCTCGAGGACCTCGCCGAGCTGCGGCATCAGCTGCGTCTCCGTCGCGTCAACCGAGCCTCTTGGCGAGCGTCCGCGCGCCCTCGCGCCCGAGCTCCGGCTCGAACAGGAAGGGCAGCGTCTTGACCGGCGTCTCGACCCGCCGCCGCAGCCGCGCCAGCTGCGCCCGCTGCGAGCGGGCCCGGCTGTGCTCGGAGATCGCCGCCCGCGCCGCCGCCCGGGTCGAGCCCTCCTCGCCCTCGGCCAGCGTCGCCAGCCGCGCCGCCTCGTCTTTGGAGAACCGCTCCGGGTAGAGCCCGTTCAGGTAGATGCGGTCGACCGCGACCCCGACCTCGTCGCGGAGGTCCTTCTCCAGCGCCGCCGTCTCGTTGACCGGCATCTCCTCCGGCAGGGCGACGATCGCGGTGCCGGTGTTCTCGTGGTCGGTGATGAAGCGGTCGAGGGTCTGCGCCTGGCTGTGGATCGGCCCGACGCGGGCGATCGAGGCGAAGGTGCGCGGCGTCTGCAGGAAGCCGACCCCGTGCCCGGTCGCCGGCGCGTCGACGATCACCAGGTCGTACTTGCGGCCCTGCTTGACCTTGCGGTCGAGCTGGGCCAGCTCCCAGATCTTGCCGATCGTCACCAGCTCCTTCAATCCCGGGGTCGCCGCGGCGAGGTAGTTGAAGATGCGGCTGCGGAACAGCATGTCGCGCATCGCCCGCACCTTCAGCTGCAGCAGCACGTACTCCCGCATCGACTCGTCCGGGTCGATCGAGATCGACCACAGGTTCTCCTCCATCTCGACCTCGTGGAAGCCGACCTGGGCGTGGTCGAACATGCGCGAGGTGTTCTCCTGGGCGGAGACCTCGCAGACGATGGTCCGCTTTCCTTCGGCCGCGGCCCGCATCCCCAGCGCCACCGCGACCGTCGTCTTGCCGACCCCGCCCTTGCCGGTGACGATCACCAATCGCTTGTCGAGGAGTTCGGGTATCGGGCAATTCCTAGCAATTTCGCGCTGAGGCAGGAAAAACGGGTGTCCATCCGAATATCCGCGCAATGGGATTCCTAAGCCGCAAGAAGAACAAGCCCGCGCCCCCCGAGCACGCTCCGGTCGAAGACGAGCGCTACGAGCACTCTCCGGTCGACCGCGCTCCCGCCGTTGCCGAGGAGACGCATCCGATCGTCGAGGAGCTCGAGCAGATGGAGCAGGCTGTCCCCGAGCGTACCTACGAGGAGTCCTCCTACGAGGATCACGACTACGGCCACGGGGACGAGGACTTCGAGGAGGAGCGCGGGCACGAGCCCGAGGCCGACCAGGCGGTCAACGCCGAGCACGGCGCCGGCCCGGAGGCCGAGCAGCCGCAGCCGCAGGAGCAGCAGCCGACCGCCGCCGCGCCGGCGACGCAGCCGGCGCCGCCCGCCGAGAGCGAGCCCGAGGCCGAGCACAACCCCGACGACGACGAGCCCGGCGACGGCCGCATGAAGGCGGTCGACCTGATCGCCCCGACCCGCCTCGACTTCCTCAAGCCCGAGGAGGACGCCGCGGCCGAGGAGCCGACCGACCACGCCGAAGTGATCGCCTTCGCCAACCAGAAGGGCGGCGTCGCCAAGACGACGACGACGCTCAACCTCGCCGTCGCCTTCGCCGAGTCCGGCTACCGCGTCCTCTGCATCGACCTCGACCCGCAGGGCAACCTGACGATGAGCCAGGGGATCGACCCCGACAAGGTCGAGAAGAGCCTCTACGACGTGCTCGTCAACGACGTGCCGATCTCCGAGATCATCGTCAAGCGGGAGATCGACATCGCCGTCGCCTCGATCGACCTGGCCGGCGCCGAGATCGCGATGAGCACCAAGATCGGCCGCGAGCGCTCGCTGGAAAAAGCGCTCAAAGAGGTGATCTCCGACTACGACTTCGTCTGCATCGACACTCCGCCGAGCCTCGGCCTGCTGACGATCAACGCGCTGACCGCGGCGAATAAGGTGATCGTCCCCGTCCAGTGCGAGTATTTGTCGATGCGCGGGCTGGTCCAGCTCCAGAACACGCTTCGGATGATCCAGGAGAACCTCAACCCAGACGTCCGCATCGAGGGCATCCTGCCGACGATGCTCGACACGCGGACGATCCACGCCAAGGAGGCGGTCGAGATCCTCGAGGAAAACTTCGGCGACCTCGTCTTCCGCTCCCGCATTCGCAAGGCGATCAAATTCGCCGAGGCGCCTGTGCAAGGCTCCAGCGTGCTCAAGTACGATTCGGGCTCGAGCGCCGCGAACTACTACCGGGAGCTGGCGAAGGAGGTCCTGGCCAATGGCTCGGCGTGACAAGCGGGCGAGCATGCGTGAGGGACCGTTGGCGGACCTGTTCCGCTCGACCGCCGACGACGCGCCGCTGGACCCACCTGAGGTGAACGGGCCCCGCTACGGGCGCGAGGACCCCGCCGAGAAGAAGCGGGCCGAAGAAGAGGTGCGGCCGGTCGAAGAGTCGGCCCCCGAGCCGCCGCGTCCGGAGCCGCAGCGCGAGGAGCCGGTCGCCGCCGACCCGACGCCCGCGGCCGTCCAGGAGCCTGAGTCGCTCGAGACTTTCTACGACCAGGAGGCCGAGGGGTCGGTCACCTCCGAGAACGCCCCAGACGCCCCCGAGCGCCTGAAGAAGGTGTTCGCCGAGGAGCCGCGGCCGCGCGTCGATCGCGATGACTACCTGCCGGGCTCGCCGCGCTACGGGCGTGAGGAGCCGGCCTACGAGCCGCCTGGCTCGGGCGAGCCGCACCAGCCGGTGATCAAGGTCGTCGGCGTCGGCGGCGCCGGCGTCAACGCGGTCAACCGGATGGTCGACGCCCGCATCCCCGGGGTCGAGTTCATGGCCGTCAACACCGACCTGCAGTCGCTGCAGCTGTGCGTCGCCGACGTCACCGTCCACATCGGCGACCAGCAGACGCGCGGCCTCGGCGCCGGCGCCGACCCCGAGGTCGGCCACCGCAGCGCCTTCGAGGAGCAGGACAAGATCAAGCGCCTGCTGAAGGGCTCCGACATGGTCTTCGTCGCCGCCGGCGCCGGCGGCGGCACCGGCTCCGGCGCCGCCCCGGTGGTCGCCCGCCTCGCCCGCGAGGTCGGCGCGCTGACGGTCGGCATCGTCACCAAGCCGTTCAGCTTCGAGGGCAGCCGCCGCGGCGAGCAGGCGCAGAAGGGGATCGACGCGCTGGCCGAAGAGGTCGACACCCTGATCGTCGTCCCCAACGACCGCCTGCTGCAGGTGCTCGATCAGCAGACCTCGATGGTCGAAGCCTTCCAGGTCGCCGACGACGTCCTCCGCCAGGGTGTGCAGGGCATCTCCGACCTGGTGACGCTGCCGGCGGTGATCAACCTTGACTTCGCCGACGTGCGCTCGATCATGTCCGACTCCGGCCGGGCGCTGCTCGGGATCGGCATGGCCTACGGCGACGAGCGCGCCGTGCTGGCCGCCGAAAAAGCGATCTCCTCGCCGCTGCTCGAGACCTCGATGGAGGGCGCCCGCGCGATCCTGCTCTCGATCACCGGCGGCTCCGACCTCTCGCTGGTCGAGGTCTCCGAGGCGGCCAAGGTGGTCGGCGAGGCCGCCCACCCGGACGCCAACATCATCTTCGGCGCCAACATCGACGAGGAGCTCTCCGACCAGATCTGGGTGACGGTCGTCGCCACCCGCTTCGACGGCCGCCCGACGCCGGTGCGCCGCGAAGAGGAGCCGATGATCCGCCGCACGGCCGACACCGGCCGCGGTCGCGGCCGCGGCCAGCAGCGCGACACCGAGTTGGGAATTGACGTCCCAGAGTTCCTCCCCGGCTGACGGCCCCTCCGCCGGGTCAGCGGCCCCTCCCTTGCGCCAGCGGCGCACGGGCGGCTGTAAACCTGCGCCTGGCTGCGTCCTCGGTCGCCTGAATAGCTCTGCTATTCAGGCTTCCTGCGTCCTTGCCATGCTTGGTTTTCGCTCGCCCGCGCACCACTGTCGCCGCGGGAGTGACCGCTAACCCGGGCCGCGAACAGTGAAATTCGAGAAATACCCGTGAAGGGCGTAGTCGCAGCCGGCCACCCGGAGACGGCAGCGGCCGGGGCCGCCGTGCTGCGCGAGGGCGGCAACGCGGTCGACGCGGCGGTGGCGGCGGCGCTCGCCTCGTTCGCGGTCGAGAGCCCGTTGACCGGCTTCGGCGCCGGCGGCTACATGATGGTCCACCGCGAGGGCGACCCCGAGGGGCCGGCGCTGATCGACTTCTTCGTCGCCGCGCCGGGGCTCGACGGGATCGAGCGGCGCTCCGAGCTGGTCCCGGTGCCGGTCCACTTCGACGCCGAGACCGTGCAGACGTTCTACGTCGGTCCGGCCTCCTGCGGGGTGCCGGGGACGGCGGCGGGGCTCGCCGAGGCGCTGCGGCGCTTCGGCTCGATGCCGCTCGGCGAGCTGGTCGGGCGGGCGGTGCGGCTGGCCCGGACCGGCGCCCCGGTCAACCGGCAGCAGGCCTACGTGCTCGAGATCCTCGCTCCGATCCACGAGCAGCTGGAGGGGACCCGCGAGCTCTACGCCCCCGGCGGCCGGCGGCTGCGCGAGGGCGACCTGTTCGCCTTCCCCGAGCTGGCCGAGGCGCTCGAGCGCTACGGCGCCGAGGGAGCGGAGCCGTTCTACCGCGGCGAGGTGGCGCGGGCGCTGAGCGACTTCGTCGTCGAGCGCGGCGGCACCCTCGGCCCCGGCGACCTCGCCGCCTACGAGCCGGTCGAGCGCGAGCCGCTCGCCCAGGACTTTCGCGGCCACCGGGTGCTGACCAACCCGCTGCCGTCCGCCGGCGGGACCCTGATCGCCTACTCGCTCGCCCTGCTCGAGCAGCTCGGGTCGCGGAGCGGCCCGGAGCAGCTGGTGAGAGCGATGGAGGGCGCCAACCGGCGCCGCGCCGACCTGCTCGGCTCGACCACCCACATCGCGGTGATGGACGCCGCCGGCAGCTGCGCCAGCGTCACCTGCTCGAACGGCTCAGGCTCCGGGGTGCTGGTCCCCGGCACCGGCGTGATCCTCAACAACATGCTCGGCGAGGAGGACCTCAACCCGCTCGGCTTCCACCGGATCGCGCCGGGGCGGCGGGTGCCCTCGATGATGGCGCCGACCGTCGTTCTCCGCGACGGCGAGATCGTCCTCGGACTCGGCAGCGCCGGCTCCAACCGGATCCGCTCGGCGATCCTGCAGACGGTGGTGCGGGCGGTCGAGCAGCAGCTGCCGGTGGCGGAGGCGGTCGCCGCGCCGCGACTCCACTTCGAGGCCGGTGCGGTGCAGGCCGAGCCCCGAATCGACCCGGCGGCACTGGCACGGCTGGAGGCGCGCGGGCTGGCGGTCGTCCGGTGGCCGGCGATCAACCTATTCTTCGGCGGCGTGCAGGCGGTGGCGCGTGATCCACGGACGGGGGCCCTCAGCGGCGGCGGCGATCCGCGCCGCGGCGGAGCGGTGGCGAGCGCTTGACGGATTTCGCCGCGGAGGGGCTGCTCGACGGGCTCGAGGGCGAGGCGCGCGCGGCGCGGCTGGCCCTGCTCGAGCGGCTCGAGGCCGAGGGCCTGCCGCTCGAGGAGCTGCGCAACGCGGTCGCCGCTGGGCGGGTGGCGCTGCTGCCGGTCGAGCACGCGATCGCCGGCGACGGCGTTCGCTACACCGCCCGCGAGGTGGCGGAGCGCAGCGGCCTCGACTTCGAGCTGCTGCGCCGCTTCCGCGCCGCCCTCGGCGTGCCCTACGCCGATCCGGACGAGGCGGTCGCGACCGAGGCCGACCTGGAGGCGGCGCTGCGGCTGAAGGCGATCATCGACGCCGGCTTCCCGGCCGAGGACCTGCTGCGCAATGCCCGCACGATCGGGATGGGGATGGCGCGGATCGCCGAAGCCAACCGCGAGCTGGTCGTCCGCAACCTGACCCAGCCGGGCGATACCGAGCGCGACGTCGCCGAGCGCCTCAGCCTCGCCGCCGAGCAGCTGCTGCCGCTGGTCGGCGACACCCTCATCTACGCCTTCCAGATCAACCTGCTCGAGCAGGTCAAACGCGACGTGATCGCCGCCGCCGACCTCGAGTCCGGTCAGCTCGGCGGCGCCGTCGAGCTCAGCGTCTGCTTCGCCGACCTGGTCGAGTTCACCCGCCTCGGCGAGGAGATCGCCCCCGAGGAGCTCGGCCTCGTCGCCGGCCGCTTCGAGGAGATGGCCACCGCCGTCGTCCAGCCGCCGGTGCGGCTGGTGAAGACGATCGGCGACGCGGTGATGCTGGTCTCCGCCGACGCCGCGCCGCTGATCGGCGCCGCCCTGGCGCTGATCGCCACCGCCGAGGCCGAAGGCGACCAGTTCCCCTGGCTGCGTGCCGGCATCGCCACCGGCCCGACCCTGCCCCAGTCCGGCGACTATTACGGCCGCTCGGTCAACCTCGCCAGCCGGATCACCGGCATCGCCCGCCCCGGCAGCGTCCTCGTCGACGAAGCGACCCGCAGCGCCGCCGGCGAGAACGGCTTCGCCTACTCCTTCGCCGGCGAGCGCCGCCTGAAGGGCATCGACGCCCGCATCAAGCTCTTCCGCGCTCGCAACGTGGACGCCGCCCGCGGTCGTTCGTGACCGCGGCCAACCTGCTGACGCCCCGCCTGCGGCTGCGCCGCTGGCAAGCAGACGACTACGAGCGGATGGCGGCGATCAACCGCGACCCGGCGGTGACCGAGTTCCTCAACCGGCCCGTCGACGAGGCGGCGACGCGGGCCTTCCTCGCCAAGACCCTCGAGCACTGGGACGAGCACGGGTTCGGGCACTGGGCCCTGGAGGCCCGGGAGGGCCCGCTCGCCGGCCAGCTGATCGGCTTCGTCGGCGTCGCCTACCCGACCTTCCTGCCGGAGCTGGCCTCGCGCCCCGAGCTCGGCTGGCGCCTCGGCCGCGACGCCTGGGGCCACGGCTTCGCAACCGAGGCGGCCGTCCTCGCCCGCGACGACGCCTTCACGCGCCGCCGCCTGCCGGAGCTGATCTCGATCATCCACCCCGCCAACGCCCGCTCCCGCCGCGTCGCCACGAAGCTGGGGATGACGATCGAGCGCCAGGTCCCAAGCCCCGTCCTCGACCTCGAAATCGACGTCTGGTCCCTGCAAGCACCGGCCTGAGCGCGCGCCAAGGGAGAGAACCCACCGCGCTGCAGCACTTTCACCCCCTATGAGGGGTGAAACTCTTGCAGCGAGGAACGGGGCGGCCTGGCGGTTGGCTCGGCGGCAGTACGGGGTGGTGACGCGGGAGCAGCTGCTGGGGCTTGGATTCAGCGAAAAGGCGATCGAGCACCGGCTCCGCGCTGGCCGCTTGCATCCGGTCGGTCGCGGTGTCTTCGCAGTCGGCAGGCGCGAATTGAGCCGCGAGGGCCGCTGGATGGCAGGTCTTCTCGCCTGCGGCCCAGACGCCGTCCTCAGCCACGGCAGCGCAGCGGCGCTCTGGCGGCTCGGCAAGGAGGACGGAATCGAGATCACCGTTCGGCGCCGCAGCTGGCCGCGCCGGCCGGGAGTGACAGTCCGCGCCCGCCCCTCCCTACCCAGCCAAGACGTCACCCGCTTTCGCCGCATCCCAGTTACCACCCCGGGGCGCACCGCCCTCGATCAGGCCACGCAGCTTTCTGACTCCGACCGAGAGCGGCTCGTAAACGAAGCCTCCCAACGCGACCGCATCCACCCCGACCCCTTCCGTCGCTACGCCGACCTGCGCCCCGGCGTCCCCGGCGCCAAGCGCCTCCGCACCCTGCTTGACCGCGACAGCTTCCGCCTCTCCGACTCAGAGCTAGAGCGCCGCTTCCGCCCAATCGCTCTCGCCGCCGGCCTCCCCCAGCCGCAAACCAAAGCGATCGTCAACGGCTTCGAAGTCGACTTCTACTTCCCGACCCTCGGCCTCGTAGTAGAGACCGACTCCCTGCGCTTCCACCGCACCGCTCTGAAGCAGTCCCGCGACCTCCTCCGCGACCAGACCCACACCGCCCACGACCCAAAGCACATCCTCGCCATCCTCAACTCGACCCTGCGCCTGCGGCTTCACCCCGCCGGAGCCGCAGGCGCAGGGTCGGGTCCCTAGTTCCTAAGCCGCCGCCGTGGCCGGCCCAGCCGGCTTCCGCCCGCTAACCAGCAGGTTGTAGAACAGCTCCGCCGGCAACCGCGGCTCCAGCACCGCGGTGTCGACCTTTTGCAACGCGATGTAGCTGTCGAAGGCGAACCGCCGCCAGCGGTACGGCACCGATTCGGGCTCGGCGCTCGCCTCGACCGTGCGCAGGCCCCAGCCCCAGGCGTTGGCCAGCAGCTCCTCGCCGCCGACCCGGCGCTGCTCGAAGCCGGCGTCGCGGAGCAGGCGGCGGAGGTCGGCGGGGGCGAAGGCGTGGACGTCGACCTCGCCCTCCAGCGAGTGGCCCTCGGACTGCTGGGCCTCCGGCACTGCGCGGCCGGCGGCGCCGACCAGCCGGCGCCAGACCGGCGCCGCGAGCAGGCCAGCCCGCTTCGGCAGCACCGCCAGGCGGTCGCCGTAGCGGGAGGGCTCGCCCGCGAAGGCGATCATCCCGCCGGGCCGCAGGACCCGAAGGAATTCGGCGAAGGCGCGGTCGAGGTCGGGGATGTGATGGAGGACGGCGTGGCCGAAGACGAGGTCGAAGCTCTCGTCGTCGAAGGGCAGGCGCTCGGCCTCGGTGGGGACGGTGGTGACCTGGCCGAGGCCGAGCGCCTCGGCGGTCGCCGCCAGCCGTTTCAGCATCCGCGGCGAGATGTCGGTCGCGGTCAGCCGCTCGACGATCCCCAGCTGGACCAGGTTGAGCGAGAAGTAGCCGGTGCCGGAGCCGATCTCGAGCGCGTCGCCGAAGCGCTCGCCGCCCAGCCCACCGAGCGCCTTGACCAGCTTCAGCCGCACCTGGCGCTGGCCGATCGCGCCGAAGTCGATCCCCCACTTGGCGTCGTACTCGTCGGCCGCCGCGTCGTGGTAGCGCGTGTTGACGTCCTTGATGTGCTCCGGCGTCGCCGTCGGGGAGGCTGGCATCGGGCGGGGACTCTAAAGGTCAGCCTCCAATACGGTCCCCTCCGATGGAGGACAGCTACGTCCAGCGCGAGCAGCCGCCGGGGGTGCCGCCGCTGCCGTTGACCGGCGAGCGGACGCTGCCCGACGTCCCCGCCGAGAACTACTGGTACCGGCGCCACCTGGTCGTCTACGAGTGGATCGCGGCGCGGGTCGGCGGCAGGCGGGTGGTCGACATGGCCTGCGGCGAGGGCTACGGCTCCGACCTGCTGGCGACGAGCGCCGCCAGCGTCGTCGGCGTCGACGCCAACCCCGAGGCGCACGAGCACGCCCGGCTCCGCTACGTGCGCCCCAACCTGCGGTTCGAGCGCGATCTGGTCGAAACGTTCACCGAGCCCTGCGACGCGGTCGTCTTCCTGCAGACGATCGAGCACGTCGAGGACCCCGGCGCGATCCTCGACCACTTCAGGTCGATGCTGGCGCCCGGCGGCGTCGCCTACGTCTCGACCCCGAACCTGCTGACGCTGGCGCCGCCCGGCGCCGAGAAGTCGGAGAATCCCTGGCACCTGAAGGAGTACCGGGCCGCCGAGTTCGGCGAGCTCTGCCGCGCCCACTTCGACCGGGTCGAGCTGCTCGGCCTCTTCCACGCCCGCAAGCTGCGCGTCCACGAGCTGGCGCTGCGGCTCGGCTGGGACGAGGTCCACAAACGGCTGCGCCTGACCAAGCCCTTCTACGACCGCTTCACGCCGGCGATCGCCGCCTCGGACTTCGCCCTGCGGCCCGGCAACCTCGACGCGGCGCTGGACTTCCTCGCCGTCTGCCGGAGCTGATGCCGGCCGCGCCGCCGCCGGGCGCGGAGGGGACCGCCGGCGACCTGGCGATCGTCCTCCACAGCCACATGCCCTACGTCGAGGGCTTCGGCACCTATCCGTTCGGCGAGGAGTGGCTGTTCGACGCGGTGATCCGCTCCTACCTGCCGGTGCTCGAGGTGGCGCGCGAGCTGACGATGACGGTGACGCCGGTGCTCGCCGACCAGCTCGAGGACGCCGGCGCCGCGGCGCGGCTGCGCGAGTTCCTGCTCGAGTGGCGGATCGGCGCCGCCGAAGCCGACCTCCGCGACACCCCGGCCGAGCTGCACCCGGCGCTGCGCTCCGAGCTGGCCCGCTACCGGCACGCGCTGGAGCTGCTCGACGCCGCCGGCGGCGACCCGCTGCGCTCCTTCCAGGAGGCGGCGGCGGAGGGGCGGATCGCGCTCGCCGCCTCCTCCGCCACCCACGCGGTGCTGCCGCTGCTGGCGACCCGGGCCGGGCTCCGCCTGCAGATCGACGCCGGCCTGCGCTCGCACCGCCGCCGCTTCGGCTGGGACGGCGGCTTCTGGCTGCCGGAGTGCGCCTACGCGCCGCGGCTGGAGCGGGTGCTGGCGGAGGCCGGGGTGGGCTGGTTCTGCGTCGACCAGAGCGCCCAGCTCGCCGACCCGCTCGAGGCACTGGCGCCGATCGCGACCGCCGCCGGCCCGCTGGCCCTGGCGATCGACTGGGAGGCGATCTCCTGGCTCTGGGCGCTCGACGGCTACCCGTCCGACCCCGCCTACGCCCAGTTCGACGGCAAATCGCTGCGGGGGATGCGGATGTGGCGGATCGGCGGCGGCCCCTACGATCCCGCCGCCGCCGCGGCCGCCGCCAGCCGCCAGGCCGAGGAGTTCCTCACCGCCGTCGCCGGCCGCCTGCGCCGCTACGCCGAGAGCCGCGGCCGCCGCGGCCTGCTGGTCTTCGCGATCGACGCCGAGCTGCTCGGCCACTGGTGGTCGGAGGGGCCGCTCTGGCTGCGGGCGGTGCTCGACGGCGCCGCCGCCGCCGGCGTCCGCACCGTCGACGTCCCGACCGCGCTCGCCGAGCACGAGCCGGTGGAGCGGCCGCTGGCCGCCTCGACTTGGGGCGAGGGCAAGGACTTCCGCACCTGGGACTCGCCGCCGGTCGCCGACCTCGCCTGGGCCGCGCGGCGGCTCGAGCTGCGGCTGCTGCGGGCGCTCGGCGGCGGCCTGCGCGGCGACGCCGCCGCCCGCGCCGCCCGCGAGCTGCTCGCCGCCCAGGCCAGCGACTGGGCCTTCCTCGACTCGCGCGGTCAGGCCGGCGACTACGCCTTCGTCCGCGCCACCGACCACGGCGAGGCGCTCCTGCAGTCAATAGAGTCCCATCTCGACACCGATCCGCGCATGCGTTCGCTCGCGCCGGACCTCAGCGTCGCCCCGCTCCTCGAGCCATGAACTCAGCCAGCCGCCCGTGACCCGCGTCCTGATCCTCTCCTGGGAGTACCCGCCGCTGATCGAGGGCGGCCTCGCCCGCCACGTCCGCAAGCTCTCCGAGGCGCTGGTCGAGCGCGGGGTGGAGGTCCACGTGCTGACCCGCGGCGGCGAGGAGTCGCCGGCCCACGTCGAGGCGGGCGGCGTCTTCATCCACCGCATCCTCGAGCCGAAACGGCCGACCGACCTCGGCGAGTTCGTCGCCTGGGTCGAACGGATGAACTCCGACATGCTGGCCGCCGGGGTCGAGCTCGGCGACGCCTACGACTTCGACCTCGTCCACGGTCACGACTGGCTGGTCGCCAACGCCTGCGACCACCTCGCCCGCCGCTTCCAGGCGCCGCTGGTGACCACCATCCACGCCACCGAGCACGGCCGCCACCAGGGCTGGGTCGAGGAGCACCCGCAGTCCTACATCCACGGCGTCGAGCGCTGGATCACCAACCGCTCGCAGCGGGTGATCGCCTGCTCCCACTACATGCGCGAGCAGGTCGCCGACATCTTCGGCGTCGAGGAGGCGCGGATCTCGGTGATCCCGAACGGGATCGACCCCGGCGACCTGCCGAACCAGGAGCCGGCGACGCTGGCCCGGCTGCGCGCCGACTTCGCCGCCCCGGAGGAGAAGCTGGTGCTGCTGATCGGCCGCCTCGTCTACGAGAAGGGCTTCCAGCTGGCGCTGGAGGCGATGCCGCGGCTGCTCGAGGCGGTTCCCGGCACCCGCTTCCTGGTCGCCGGCTCCGGCACCCACGAGCAGGAGCTGCGCCGCCAGGCCGAGGAGCTGGGGCTGATGGACCACGGCACCTTCCTCGGCTGGATCGGCGACGACGTGCTGCACTCGCTCTACCGGATCGCCGACCTGACCGTGGTCCCCTCGATCTACGAGCCGTTCGGGCTGGTCGCGCTGGAGGCGATGGCCTCCGGCTGCCCCTGCATCGTCGCCGACACCGGCGGCCTGCGCGAGGTCGTCCCGCACGAGGAAGCCGGCCTCCGCTTCCCCGCCCGCGACCCGGAGGGCTTGGCCGAGGTGGCGATCCGCGTCCTCACCGACGACGAGCTCGGCCGCCGCCTGGTCGCCGAAGCCTACGAGCACCTGCGTCGCTTCGATTGGGCCGACGTCGCCGAGCAGACCGAGGCGGTCTACGTCGAGCTGGCCGGCGCCCTCGGCAAGGCCTGACCCCGGCCCGGCCCCGCCTAGCTAGGTGCTCTTCAGCTCGCGGCGGATCCGGCGCAGCTCGGCCCGCAGCAGGCTCCGCATCACCTGCGTCTTCGATTCGCGGCGCAGCACCGCCAGCGCCGTCACCAGGCGCCTCACCTCGGGGTCGTCGTATGGAGCTGGCATCGCAGAATCCCTTTCAGAGTCGCCTCAAAAGCGCACGACATCCGCACGGGACTATACAAATCAATGAAGTGTCCTGTCTGCCAGACAACAAAGCGAAAAAAGCGTCGCCGCATTATGCGCGGGAGGCGCGCACCCGAGAGCGTCCCGCACCGGCGCGCTTGCCGCTGGTGACGCTGAGGAGCTGTGCCGACGACTCCGTACGGACCGCTGTAGACAATCGGCAGGACCGAGAGAAGAATCGCGGCTTGGACTTCGCCAGCCGCTTCGGCCAGAACCTCGCGCGCTGCCGCCGCCGCGCCGGCCTCTCGCAGGAGGAGCTCGGCGTGCGTGCCTCGCTGCACCGGACCGCGGTCGGCCAGCTCGAGCGTGGCGAACGCGTCGCCCGCACCGACACCCTGGTCAAACTCGCCGGCTCACTCGCGGTGCAGCCGGAGGAGCTGCTCGCCGGCCTGGAGTGGAGGCCGGGCGCGATGACGCTCGGTGAGCTCAACATCAGCGAAGACTGAAAGGCAGCCTGCAGGCGGGAGACGAACGTCAGGCTGACGAAAGCTTCCATACGCGAAGCTGTGCCCGTGCCAGCAGACAAAAAGTTTCAGGCAGAAGAGATCGCTCGGCGGTTCGGTCAGAACCTGCGGCGCGCCCGCAAGCGGGCGGCGATGTCGCAGGAGGAACTGGCCGTCGGCGCCTCGCTGCACCGGACCGAGATCGGGCTGATCGAGCGCGGCCACCGGGTCGCCCGGATCGACACCCTGATCAAGATCGCCAGCTCGCTCGGCGTCTCGCCGATGGAGCTGCTCGAGGGCATCAACTGGACGGTCGGCGGCCCCAGCCGCGGCCGCTTCAGCATCAGCGGCCCGCCGGCCCAGAAACCCCGCCGCCGCGGCAACTGAACTGGCCCGGCGGGGTGCTGCGGCTAGACCGTGCGCTGATAGGTGCGGAAGGCGCGCACGGCGAAGGTGCCGCAGAGGACGAGGAAGGCGACGAGCAGACCGCTCTTGCCGGCGATCGCGCCCCAGTCGGGGTTGGCGGTGACCGCGTCGCGCCCGGCTTCGACCGCCCAGTTCAGCGGGTTGAAGTCGGCGACGGTCTGCATCCAGTCCGGCATCAGGCTCTTCTGCATGAAGGTCACCGACATGAAGGAGAGCGGCAGCAGCAGGAACTGGACCGCGGCGATCAGCGTCTCCTCGCGGCGGATCAGCAGCGCCAATCCGATCGAGAGGCAGCCGAAGGCCGAGCCGACCAGCACCGAGACGACGATCAGCACCGCGACGCCGAGCACGCTGTTGGCGAACGAGGCGCCGACGATCAGCGCCAGGACGACGATGATCAGGGACTGGATCGCGGTCGTCAGCGCCCCCGAGGTGAGCCGCCCCGAGATCAACGAGGAGCGCCGCACCGGCGAGACCAGGAAGCGGTCGATGACGCCGCGGTTGATGTCCTCGATCACCGGCATCCCGGTCCAGCCGGCGCCGAAGAAGGCGGTCATCACGACCACCCCCGGTGCCAGGAACTCGATGTAGTTGCTGGAGCCGAAGCCGGGGATGTCGGTGACGGCCTTGAACAGGGCGCCGAACAGGAGCAGCCAGATCACCGGCTGCACCAGCGAGACGGCGATCCACCAGGGCTGTCGCCAGAGCGCCATCAGGTGGCGGACGGTCATGTGGCCGGTGTCGGCGAGGACCTTCATCGCACTGCCTCCTTGCTCTGGTCGGGTTTCTCGGCCGCCTCGGCCTCGGCGGAGCCGAAGGTGCGGCCGGCGAAGCGCAGGTAGACGTCGTCGAGGGAGGGGCGGGCGACGGTCACCGAGGCGACCTCGAGCCGCGCCCCGTCGAGCGCCGCCAGCACCGCCGGCACGGTGCGGGCGCCGTCCTCGGCGCGGGCGTGGACGCTGTCGTCGCCGAGGGTGACCTCGGTCAGCCCCTCGACGCCGCCGAGCGCCGCCCGCACCGCGCTCTCGTCGTGCTCGCCACCGAGCTCGCAGTGGATCGCGTCGCCTTTGAGGCCGCGCTTCAGCTCGTCGGGGGAGCCCTCGGCGACGACCTTGCCGCGGTCGACGATCGCCAGCTGGGCGGCGAGCCGATCGGCCTCCTCGAGGTAGTGGGTGGTCAGCAGGACGGTCAGCCCGGCGCCGGTCAGGCGCTCGATCTCGTCCCACATCTCGGCCCGCACCTCGGGGTCGAGCCCGGTGGTCGGCTCGTCGAGGAACAGCACCTTCGGCTGGTGGACGAGCGCCTGGGCGACGTCGAGCCGCCGCCGCATCCCGCCCGAGTACTCGCGGACCAGGCGGTCGCCGGCGTCGGCGAGCTGGAACTGGTCGAGCAGCTCGCCGATCCGCGACTCGAGCCGCTTGCCGCCCATCCCGAAGACCTGCCCCTGCAGGCGCAGGTTCTCGCGCCCGGTCGCCTCCTGATCGAGGCCGCCGGCCTGCGAGACTACTCCGATCGCCTCCCGCACCCGCGGCGCCGCGGCGAGGATGTCGTGCCCGGCGACGCGGGCCGAGCCGCCGTCGGGGTGGGCGAGGGTGGTGAGGATCTTCACCGTCGTCGACTTGCCGGCCCCGTTCGGGCCGAGCAGCCCGAACACGGTGCCCTCGGCGGCGGCGAAGGTGAGGCCGTCGAGCGCCACCACCTCCTCGCCGTATGACTTGCGCAGCTCCTGCGCCTCGATCGCGTTGGCCATCTCTGCTCCCTGGGGGTAGAATTCGTCTTGAAGTTCGAAAAGCTTAGCAACTAAGAGATTACTATGCCGAACGATTCCGACCACTGGGGCAGCCGCGAGTGGGCCGAGACCGAGGCCCAGGCCTCGCCGCGGGGCAGGCTCGAAGCGGCGCTGATCGACGCCACCCGCGCCAACCAGGTGGCGACGGAGAAGATGGACGAGGCGGCCACCCAGGCGCTCGGGATCAACCGCACGGACGCCCGCTGCCTCGACATCATCGACCGCTCCGGGCGGCTGCCGGCGGGGCAGCTGGCCGAGCAGGCGAGCATCACCACCGGTGCGGTGACGGCGGTTGTCGACCGGCTGGAGTCGAAGGGCTACGTGCGGCGGGTCGCCGACCCGGGCGACCGCCGCCGGGTCCTGCTCGAGCTGACCGAGCTCGCGCACGAGCGCAGCTGGGAGCTCTACGGCCCGCTCGGCGAGCGCGGGCGACCGCACCTCGAACGCTGCTCGACCGCCGAGCTGGAGCTGCTGATCGAGTTCATGCGGCTAGGAACCGAGCTGAACGAGGCGCGGGCGGCGGAGATCCGGGCCGAGCTCGAAGCCGAGTAGGCGGGCTCGGCGCCGCTCAGGCGGCGGTCGCCCGGCGCAGGAAGTCGACCTGATGCTGCTTGCGCAGGATCAGATGCTCGAGAAGGTGCTCGAGGGCCTCCGAGCGCCCCTCGCGGCCGGTCGGCTCGATCGCTTCCTGCAGCAGCTCGATCGCCTCGTCCTCACACTCGACCAGGTAGGAGATCGCCTCGCCGGCGCCGCGGTCATAGCGCAGCTCGGCGACCTCGGTGGTCGGCTCGCCGCCGAAGGAGACCACCTTCTCGATCAGCCGCCGGGCGTCGCTCAGCTCCTCGTCGCCGAAGCTGGTCAGCTGCGAGCCGATCGCCTGCGCCTCGATCCCCAGCAGGCTGGCCGCGGTGAGCGAGTACTGGAGCGCCGAGCGGTACTGCAGCCGCAGCGCCGCGTTCAGGGACTCGATCGCCTTCTGCTCGTCGAGCTTCTCTTCCGAATCGGGCATCGTCCTTCCCTACCCAGGCGCGGCGTCCCTAGACGCGGTCGGGCTGGGGGAGGGTGGTGGCGGCGTCGGGGTCGGGCTCGACCGGGTGCGGCCAGCGCAGCCGCTCGGGCGCCTCGCGCATCCGTAACACCCGCGCCGGGACGCCGCCGACCACCGCGTTGGCGGGCACGTCCTTGGTCACCACCGAGTTGGTGCCGACCACCGCGTTGTCGCCGACCCGGACGCCGCGCAGGATGCAGGCGCCGTAGCCGATCCAGACGTTGGAGCCGACCTCGACGTCGCGCTTGTAGATCCCCTGCAGGCGGATCGGCCGCTCGACCTCGACGACGCCGTGGTCGAAGTCGATGAACATCGCCCGGTCGGCGATCACGCACTGCTCGCCGATCCTCACCCGCTGGTAGGCGGAGATCGTGCACTCCTGCCCCATCACCGTCTTCTGCCCGATCTCGACCTCGCCCTCGTGGCAGCGGATCTTGGTCCCGTCGCCGATCCAGACGAATTTGCCGAACCGCACCCGTCCCCGCCGCGCGACCTCGAGTTCGAGCCGGCGGCCGAAGAAGACCGGGCCTTCGGTGACCCAGCGGCGCCCGGCCCGGGTCAGCCAGCGCCGCCACGAGTAGCGCCAAAGAAGCCGCGCGTAGCGCCAGTTGAGCATTCCGTTGCGGGCGAGGAAGCGGATCACAGCGGGGCCAGTCTAGAGTTGCCGGGCCGTGCCCGACGTGGCGAAATCAGCCCCCCTCGCCGAGCGCCTGGTCGCCGGCGACAAGCGTGCGCTCGCCCGCGCCATCACCCTGATCGAGTCCGACGACCCGGCCGGCTGGGAGCTGGTCCGCGAGGTCTACCCGCGTACCGGCAGGGCGCGGATCGTCGGCTTCACCGGTCCGCCCGGGGTCGGCAAGAGCACCCTGATCGGGGCGCTGACCGGCGAGCTGCGCAAAGCCGACCGCGCCGTCGCGGTGCTCTCGATCGACCCCTCGAGCCCGTTCACCCGCGGCGCCCTGCTCGGCGACCGGATCCGGCTCACCGAGCACTTCCTCGACCCCGGCGTCTTCATCCGCTCGATGGCCTCGCGCGGCGCCCTCGGCGGCCTCTCCGAGGCGGCGCTGCAGGTGGCGCTGGTGATGGACGCGGCCGGCAAGGACGACGTCCTGATCGAGACCGTCGGCGTCGGTCAGGCGGAGATCGACATCGTCGACCACGCCGACACCATCGTGCTGGCGCTGATGCCCGGCTCCGGCGACTCGATCCAGGCGCTGAAGGCGGGGGTGATGGAGATCCCCGACGTGATCGTCATCAACAAGGCCGACCACCCGATGACCGACACGATGGTCCGCGAGGTGCGCGGCGTGCTCGCCCTCTCGCAGGACCCCGACGGCTGGAAGGTGCCGATCCTGCGCACCGAGGCGACCCGCGGCGAGGGGGTCGAGGAGTTGGCGGCGAAGATCGACGAGCACCGCCGGTTCATCGAGGCCGAGGGGACGCTGGCCGAGCGCCGCGCCCGCAACCTGCGCAGCGAGGTGCTGGGGATCGCGACCTCGCGGATGCGGCGCAAGCTGGAAGCCGAGGTCGAGGCCGACCCGGCGACCGCCGATCTGCTCGACCGCGTCGCCCGCCGCGAGCTCGACCCGGCGAGCGCTGCCGGCGAGCTGCTCGAGAGGCACCTCGATGAGTGACGAGCCGCGGCCGGCGCCGCCCTCGCTCGAGGAGGCCGCCAGCTGGATCGGCGCCAGCCTCAGCGAGCTCGGCGGCGACGCGATCGGCGCCGTCGAAGGCGTCTACGTCGACGCCGAGGCCGGCCAGCCGGTCTGGCTGATCGCCAAGCTCGGCCGTCGCCGCGGGACCCGCATGGTGGCGCTGCCGCTGGCCGAGTGCGCCGGCACGCCCGGCGGCGTCTGGACCGCCCAGGACGCCGAGGCGCTGCGGCGGGCGCCGGTCGTCGACCCGATCCGGCCGCTGCGCCGCGAGCACGAGCTGACGATCTGCGGCCACTACGGGATCGGCAGCCGGGTCGGCCGCGCCGCCGCCGTGGCGCGCCGCCAGGAGGGCGACATCACCGCGACGCCGCCGCCCGCCGCGTAGCGGACTTTGACCCGGTCATAGCGAGGTCAAGGTCCAGGGCGGCGATCCATCCGCGTTATTTCCTCGTAATCCCTCCGTGCGAGGGTTCATCTAGATGTTGCTGCTGATCCTCTTCGGCTTCGTCGCCGGGGCCGCGACCGCGGTCTCGCCCTGTGTGCTGCCGGTGCTGCCGATCGCGCTCTCGGCCGGCGCCACCGGCGGCCGCCGCCGCCCGCTCGGGATCGTCGCCGGGCTGACCGTCTCCTTCACCTTCGCGGTGGTCGCCCTCGTCTACGTGATCGACGCGCTCGGGCTGCCGGGCGAACTGGTCCGCGACATTGCGATCGGCGTCCTGCTCGCCTTCGGCGTCGTCCTCGTCGTGCCGCCGCTCGCCGCCCGCTTCGAGGCCTGGGCGAGCCGCCTGACCAGCCGCTTCGGCGCCCGCCAGCGGAGCGGCGGCGACGGCTTCTGGTCGGGGACGCTGCTCGGTGCCAGCCTCGGCATCCTCTACGCGCCCTGCGCGAGCGCGATCCTCGCCGGGGTGATCGTCGTCACCGCCTCGCAGGACTTCAGCGCCGGCCGCCTCGCCGTCGCCCTCTCCTACGCGCTCGGCTCCGCCACCGTCCTCTACCTGCTGATGCTCGGCGGCCGCCGCCTGATCCGGCCGCTCGCCAAGCGCGCCCTCGCCCTGCAGATCGCGACCGGCGTGGTGATGATCATCGTGGGCCTGGCGATGCTGGGCGAATACGACCTCCGCTTCCAGCGCGACGTGGTCGCCGACCTGCCCTCGTTCCTCGTCAACCCGGCCGAAGAAATCGAGAACGCCGGCCCGGCGAAATCCGCCCTCGCCTCGATCAGCGGGGTCGACCCGCATGGCCTCGGCAGCCGCGCCACCGGAGGCTCCGAAGAAGAAGAAGAGAGTCACCCGGACCCCGCCCGCCAAGCTCGCGGCGAAGAAGATGAAGCTGCCGACCTACGGCAGGGCGCCCGAATTCACGGACACCGAGCAGTGGTTCAACACCCCGGGCGACAAGCCGCTGACGCTGAAGCAGCTGCGCGGCAAGGTCGTCCTGGTCGACTTCTGGACCTACAGCTGCGTCAACTGCATCCGCACCCTGCCCTACCTGAACGCCTGGTACAAGCGCTACCACCGCGACGGCTTCGTGATCGTCGGCGTCCACACCCCGGAGTTCCCGTTCGAGCGCGAAGCCGGCAACGTGGCGGCGGCGATCGAACGCGAAGGGGTCGACTATCCCGTCGTCCAGGACAACGAAGAGGGGACCTGGAACGCTTACGGAAACGCCTACTGGCCCGCCGAGTACTTCATCGACGCCAACGGCGAGGTCCGCTTCGCCGATGTTGGCGAGGGCGAATACGGGAAAAAAGAAGAAGTGATCCGGCAGCTGCTCGGCGAAGCGGGTGACCCGGTGGGGAAGAAGCGCGCCGACGCGCACGGCATCGAACCTTCCGACGCCCGGCTCACCCCGGAGACCTACCTCGGCCCCTACCGCGCCGAACGCAACGCCAACCCCGAGCTCAACGACGGCCTCGCCTCGTTCAGCCAGCCCGGCTCGCTCGGCGACGACGAATGGGCGCTGGCCGGCAAGTGGAAGGTCGAGTCGGAGTCGATCACCGCCGCCGGCGGCGCCAGCCTCAGCCTCAACTTCGGTGCCCGCCGCGCCTACCTCGTCCTCGGCTCCCCGGGCGGTCCCCGCAGGATGAAGGTCTACCTCGACGGCAGGCCGATCAGCGCCGCCGACGCCGGCGAAGACGTCCACAACGGGGTCGTCACCGTCGGCGCCCAGCGCCTCTACAACCTGGTCGACCTGCCCCGGGTCGAACGCCACCTCCTCGAACTGCGGCCGGAAGCCGGGATCATGGGGTATGCCTTCACCTTCGGATGAGCCGCCGCGGCGGATCCTCGTGGTCGACGACGAGGCGACGATCGTCGATGTCGTCGGCCGCTACCTCGAGCGCGAGGGATACGAGGCGCGCGGCGCCGCCGACGGCTTCGAGGCGCTCGAGCTGGCCGCCGCCGAGCGCCCTGACCTCGTCGTCCTCGACCTGATGCTGCCGGGAATCGACGGGATCGAGGTGATGCGGCGGCTCCGCGAGCAGCCCGGGCCGCCGCTCGCGGTGATCCTGCTGACCGCCCGCGGCGAGGAGTCCGACCGCCTCGTCGGCCTCCGCCAGGGCGCCGACGACTACGTCGTCAAGCCGTTCTCGCCGGCCGAACTGGTCGCCCGGGTCGGCGCCGTCCTGCGCCGCACCCACCCTCCCGAGACCGACGCGGACGAGCCGCCGATCGAGCTCGGGCCGCTGCGGATCGAGCCCTCGAGCCGCCGGGTGGAGCTCGACGGCGAGGAGGTCGCCCTGACCCAGCGCGAGTTCGACCTGCTCGCCTTCCTCGCCGCCCGTCCCGGCCGCGTCTACTCGCGCGACCAGCTGATGGAATCGGTCTGGGGCGAGCCCTTCTTCGAGGACACCAGCACCGTCACCGTCCACATCCGCCGTCTCCGCGCCAAGCTCGGCGACGACCCGGCGAAGCCGCGCTTCATCGAGACGGTCTGGGGCGTCGGCTACCGGTTGCGGCCGTGAAGCGCGCCGCCCCGATCGCCGTCGCCGCCTTCCTCGCCGGCGCCGCCGCGGTCGCGATCCCGAGCCACATGGGGGCCGAACAGGTCGTGCTGGCGCTGGTCGCGGTCGCCGCCGCCTCCGTCGCTGCCGCGCTGGTGGTGCGGCTGGCGATGCAGGAGCGCTCGCAGCGCGAGATCGAGGAGGCGCGGCGGGGACTGGTCGCGGCCGCCTCGCACGACCTGCGGACGCCGCTCGCCTCGCTGCGCCTCCTGGTCGACGCGATCGACGACGGCGTCGCGACGGGGGAGACCCGCGACCGCTACCTGGCCGAGATCCGCACCCACGTCGCCGTCCTCAGTGACCTGATCGACGACCTCTTCGAGCTCTCGCGGATCGAGGCCGGCGAGATCGCCTGGAGCCTGCGCTCCGTCGAGCTCGACGAGCTGATCGGCGAGACGGTGGCGGCGATGCGAGCACCGGCCGAGGAGCGCGGGGTACGGCTGGCCGCCGAGCTGCCGCCCGGCCACGTGGTCGCCGCGGCCGACGCCGAGAAGGTCCAGCGAGTCCTCTTCAACCTGATCCAGAACGCGATCCGCCACACCCCGGCCGACGGCAGCGTCACCGTCCGCGCCCGCCCCCACGGCGGCAACGTCGAGGTCGAGGTCTCTGACGACGGCGAGGGGATCCCGCCCGAGGACGGCGAGCGGGTCTTCGAGGCCTTCTACCGAGGCGATGCGTCGCGGGGTGAGGATGGCGCCGGCCTCGGTCTGGCGATCTCACGGGCGATCGTCGAGGCCCACGGCGGCCGGATCTGGCTCGAGGACGCGATGCCCGGCACCCGGGTCAAGTTCACGCTGCCGGCCCCGTCCGCCTGAGCCCCGCCCCGGCCCGAGTCGGCGCCGGGCCTGATCCCCGGCCAGCTGTTGGTTATGTCGCACTGGTCGACATAAGGAACAGCCCGGCGTGGGGGTCAGGCGTCGCGGCTGCGCAGGCGGGCGGTCTCGGCCTCGTCGACCTCCCAGGTCTCGGTGTCGATCGCGACGCCGTAGACCTCGCGGGCCCGCTCCAGCGACACGTAGCCGTAACGGGCGTCGGCCAGCACCCGCTCGACCTCGCGCTGGTGCGGGTCGCCGTAGCCGCCGCCGCCGCCCGCCACCTGGCGGTAGGTGGTGCCGGCCGGGATGTCGGTGATCAGGTCCTTGAGGCGGGGCCGGGTGATGCTGCCGTCGGGGAACTCGAACTCGACCTCGTTGGCGCTCCCGGAGCGGCCGCCGAGGATGCCGAAGGCGGCGGTCTCCGGCGTGCCGCCGTCGCCGAAGACGCTGGCGATCACCCCGGAGGAGAGGAACTCGAACTCGGTCTCGACCCCGAGGCCGCCACGCCAGCGGCCCTCGCCGGCCGAGTCGCGGGAGTACTCGAAGCGCTTCAGCAGGTGCGGGTTGACGACCTCGAACATCTCCGGGTCCTGGGCCGCGATCGCGCCGCCGGAGGTGATCAGCCCGATGTGGTCGTAGCCGTCGGCCCCGAAGGCGCCGCCGCCGCCTCCCTTGCAGGCGTTGATGAGGATGTCGACGTAGGGCGCGGCGCGGCGCTCGTCCCAGCCCGAGACGAGCGTCGCCATCAGGTGGTTCCAGCTGGCGGTGACCCGCTCAGGCACCGCCGTGGAGAGGGCGAGCATGATCACCGCCGCGATCTGGTCGGAGAGGTGGTTGCCGAACCCGGTCGGCGCCGGGTAGGAGGGGTGGACGATCGTCCCCTCGCGGGCGATCACCTTCACCACCCGCATGATCCCGTCGTTGTGGGGCAGCTCCTCCTCGGCGATCATGAAGAAGGCGATCATCACCGAGGAGAGCGTCACCGCCAGCGGCGCGTTGACGTAGCCGGCCGCCTGCTCGTCGGACTCGGAGAAGTCGAAGCTGATCTCCTCGCCGGCGACCGTCACCGCGAGCCGGATCGTCCAGCTGCCGTCGTGGTCGATGCCGTCGTCGTGGACGTACCACTCGGCCCGGTAGGTGCCGTCGGCGATCCGCGCGACGACCGCCCGCGCGGTCTGCTCGGCGGCGTCGAGGAGGCGGCCGCAGGCGGCCTCGAACGCCGGCCGCCCGTAGCGGGCGAGGACACCCTTCAGCTCGCGCTCGCCGATCGCGCAGGCGCCGATCATCGCGGTGACGTCGTCGGCGACGATCGGCAGCCGCACGTTGCCGAAGACGAAGTCCCAGACGTCCTGACGCCGGCGCCCGCCGTCGTAGAGCTTCAGCGGCGTGATCCGCATCCCCTCCTGCCACATGTCGGTGGCGTTCGGGTTGTAGGAGCCGGGCACGGTGCCGCCGACGTCCGCCTGGTGGGCGGCGATCACCACCCAGGCGAAGTGCTCGCCGTCGTGGAACACCGGTTTCGCGACCTTCCAGTCGGAGAGCTGGTTGCCGCCGGTGTAGGGGTCGTTGTGGAGGACGACGTCCCCCTCGGCGACGTCCTCGCCGAAGTAGGAGGCGATGTACTTCATCGCCGGCGTCGTCGCGTAGCCGAGCACCGGGATGTACTCGGTCTGCTCGAGCAGCGTCCCCTGCGCGTCGTAGATGCCGAGCGAGAAGTCGCGGCCCTCGACCAGCAGCGGCGAGCGGGCGCTGCGCTCGACGACGACGCCCATCCGCTCGCCGATCGTCTTCAGCCGGCTGGCCATGATCGAGGTGAGGATCGTCTCGTTGCTGTCGCCCAATGGCTCGCTCATCCGTCGCTTCCTCCCGCGCTCTCGTTGGTGAGGACGAAGCTGCCGAGCGCGTCGACCGCGAGGCTGAAGCTCTCGGGGACGAGGACCGTGGTCGTCGCCCGCTCGACCAGCGCCGGCCCGGGCACGGTGACGCCCGGCGCCAGCCTGGTGCCGTCGTGGACCTCGAGCTCGGCGAAGCTGCGGCTGGTCGGCAGCCAGGCGCGGCGGCTGCCCTTGACCGAGGAGCCGGCGGCGCCGCTGGCGGGCGCCTCCAGCCCGAGCGCGTCGCGGCCGCCGAGGACGGTGGCGTGGAGGCCGATCACCTCCATCGCCCGCCCCGGCGAGCTGAACCCGTAGAGGGTCTCGTGGCGGGCGTGGAAGGCGGCCTCGATCCGCTCGGCGCCGTCGCCGGCGTCGAGCTCGGCCAGCGGGAACTCGACCGTCACCTCGTGGTGCTGGCCGAGGTAGCGCATGTCGGCGGCGACCCGGGCGCGGCGCGCCGCCGGCTCGACGCCCTCGCGCTCGAGCGCCTCCATCCCCTGCGCGACCATCGCGTCGAGCAGCTGGCGGGCGGCGGCGGGGTCGAACTCCGACCACAGCACCCGATGCGCCTGGACGTAGTCGTGGCGGAGATCGGCGAGCACCATGCCGAGCGCGCAGAGGACCGAGGAGGTGGGCGGGACGATCACGGTCGCGAGGTCGAGCTCGTGGGCGATCATCCCCGCGTGCAGGCCGCCGGCGCCGCCGGCCGCGACCAGCGGGAACTCGGCCGGGTCGACGCCGCGGGCGAGCGCCATGTCCTTGGTCCCGGCCGCCATCACCAGGTTGATGACGTCGTACATCGCCGCCGCCGCCTCCTCGACGCCGAGCCCGAGCGGCCCGGCGACCTGCGCGGCGATCGCCGCCTCGGCGCGGTCGACGTGCAACGCCATCCGGCCGCCGAGGAAGTAGCCGGGGTCGAGGTAGCCGAGGACGACGTCGGCGTCGGTGCAGGTCGGCTCGCTGCCGCCGCGGCCGTAGGCGGCGGGGCCGGGGTCGGCGCCGGCGCTCTGCGGGCCCATGTGGAGGAGGCCGCCGTCGTCGATCCAGCCGATCGAGCCGCCGCCGGCGCCGATCGTGTGGACGTCGATCATCGGCAGCGAGACCGAGTGGCGGTTGACCTCGCCTTCGTGGGTGACCTGGACGTCCCCGTCGCGGACGATCGAGACGTCGTAGCTGGTGCCGCCCATGTCGAAGATCAGGCAGTCGTCGGCGGCGGAGCCGCGGGCATAGGCCGCCGCTGCGACCGGGCCGCCGGCGGGGCCCGAGAGGACGGTGCTGGCCGGCACCCTGCTGACGATCTCCGGGATCGCGACGCCGCCGTTCGACTGCATCACCAGCAGCACGCCGCCGAATCCCTCCTCGGCGAGGCGGGTGACCAGGCGCTCGACGTAGCCGCGCAGCACCGGCCCGACGTAGGAGTTCATCGCGGTGGTGCTGACCCGCTCGTAGAGGCGGACCTGGGGAAGCACCTCGGAGGAGACCGAGAGGAAGACATCCGGCGCGAGCTCGGAGACGATCTCGGCGACCGCCCGCTCATGCGAGTCGTTGGCGTAGGAGTGCATCAGGCAGACCGCGATCGCCTCGACGCCCTCCTCGAGCAGCGCTCCGACCGCGGCGCGCGTCCCCTCGACGTCGAGCGCGGTCAGCTCGGTGCCGGTGGTGTCGACCCGCTCGCGGACCGGCAGCCGCAGGTGGCGCGGCACCAGCGGCGGCGGCGCCACGTAGCTGTTGTCGTAGAGGTGGGTGCGGCTGCGCACCCCACGCCGCATCTCGAGCACGTCGCGGAAGCCCTCGGTGGTGAGGAGGCCGGTGCGGGCGCCGCGCTCGGTCAGCACCGCGTTGGTGGTGACCGTGGTGCCGTGGACGATCATCGCGGTCTGGGCGAGCAGCTCGGCCGGCTCCAGGCCCTCCAGCTCGGCCAGCTCGCGGAGCCCGTCGACGACGCCGTCGGAGGGGTCGCTCGGCGTGCTCGGCGACTTGTGGACGCGCAGCGAGCGGCGCTCGCCCTCGCTGAGGACGAAGTCGGTGAAGGTGCCGCCGACGTCGACGCCGATCACGTAGCTCACCGGGGCGCCTCCGGATCGGGCCGCAGGATCTCCTGCGGGAGCGCCGAGAGCCGCTCGGCGCCGTCCTCGATGATCACGTAGGTGTCGACGGCGCTGGCGCCGAAGCTCTCCTCGGCGGTCGCGAAGTTGGGGTGGACCGAGATCACCATGCCGGCGGCCAGCGGCAGCTCTTCGGCGGCGGTGATCACCGGGCGGTCGTGGTCGACCCCGACCCCGTGCCCGTGCCAGATCCCAGACCGCAGACCGGCCGCCGCGGCGACCGCGTCGATCGCCCGCGCGACCTCGCCGGCCGGGACCCCGGGCCGCAGCTCGGCCTCGGCGGCGCGGGCGGCCTCGAGGCAGGCCTCCGCCACCCGCAGCTGCTCGGGGTCCGGTTCGCCAAGCGCCAGCAGCCCGCCGACCTCGACCCAGTAGCCGCTCGGCCCGACCACCTCGACGTAGACGCTGGTCAGGTCGCCGTCGCGGAACTCCCGTCCCTGCGACCAGCTGAGGAAGTAAGGCTCGGCGCTGACGAAGATCAGCGCGTCGCGGGCGCCGCGGGCGAAGATCTCGGCCCGGATTGCGGCGCCGACCTCGGCGTCGGTGGCGCCGGCGCGGAGCGCCCGCTGGGCGGCGCGGAAGCCGGCGTCGCCGATCGCGACCGTGCGCCGCACCTCGGACAGTTCCTCGTCTCGCTTCAGCAGCTTCAGCCGCGACATCAGCGCCGCCGCGTCGACCAGCTCGGCGCCGGGGAGGGCCTGCCGCAGCGATTCGTACTCGCCGACCGGGAGCAGCGAGCGCAGGCCGGTGACGCCGACCCGGCCGCCCTCGACGCCCTCCTCGGCGAGCACTGCGGCGACGGCTCCCGGCAGGTCGTCGGCGCCGGAGAGGAGGTCGCCGCCGCCGGCGACGAGGACCTCGGGCGCGCCAGCCGGGCGGCTGGCGAACCAGCGGTCGGCCGGGGTCGGCGCGATCAGCACCGGGCCGCGGCCGGCGCGGGTCATCACCGCGTAGGCCATCCGGGCGACCGGGGTGTAGGCGGTGAGGAACTCGACGTCGCCGTACTGGGTTACGTGGCCGCGGCTGACCGCGACCAGCGCGTCGAGGCCCTCGGCGTCCATCAGCGCGCGGGCGTGCTCGGCCCGCTGCTCGAGCAGCGCGGTCACCGGGTCCCGCCCGCCGACTCGATCGCCTTGACCGCCATCCGCCGGCCCAGTTCGACGTGGTCGCGCAGCGCCGCCTGGACGGCGGCGAGGTCGGCGTTCGCGAACCCCTCGTAGATCGCCAGGTGCTGGTGGCCGATCTCGGTCGAGAGGTCCGAGAACTCGAGGTCGGCCATCACCCGCTCCATCAGCAGGCTGACCGGCAGGCTGCCGTAGATCGCCGAGAGCGCCTCGTTGCCGGCCAGGTCGAGGTGCAGCCGGTGGAAGCGCTGGTTGGCGTGGATGTAGGCGCGCAGGTCCCAGGGCCGGTCCGGCAGCATCGTCTCCTGCGCCTCCTCGAAGGCCGACCGCAGCCGGCCGAGCTGCGCCTGCTCGAGCGAGCCAACGGTGCGCTCGGCGGCGATCAGCTCGAGCGCGAGGCGGACGTCGTAGCCCTCCGTCACCTCCTTGCTGGTGATCGGGGTGACGAAGTAGCCGCGCCGCGAGCGGACCTCGACCAGGCCCTCGGCGGCGAGCCGGGTCAGCGCCTGGTGGACGGGGCTGCGCGAGACGCCGAGCTGGTCGGAGAGCTGGCCGAGGCTGAGCTTCTGCCCCGGGCCGAGCTCACCGGAGAGGAGAGCGGCGCGGACGTGCCCGTAGACCTTCTCGTTGAGGTCGGAGTGCTCGAACTGCCCGAGCGAAGGTATCTCCGCGGCGATCGCCATCAGTCATGTGAAACGTAACATGACAGGCAATCGTGAGACGAGCCGCGGCTGGCCGGCGACCCGCGCCCCCGCTCAGAGCTGCAGGCTCTTGACCTGCAGGAGCTCCTCGATCCCGAAGCGCCCGTTCTCGCGGCCGTGGCCGGACTGGCCGTAGCCGCCGAACGGGGCGATCGGGTTGAAGGCGCCGCCGTTGATCTCGATCTGGCCGGTGCGAAGGCGCTTGGCGACCGCGATCGCCCGGTCCTGGTCGCCGGACCAGACGCCCCCGGCGAGGCCGTAATCGCTGTCGTTGGCGATCCGCACCGCCTCGTCCTCGCCCTCGTAGGGCTCGATCACCAGCACCGGTCCGAAGATCTCCTCGCGGGCGATCGTCATCGACGGCTCGACCTCGGAGAAGACCGTGGGGCGGACGAAGTAGCCGCGCTCGAGGCCCTCCGGCGGCTCGGCGCCGCCGGTGACCAGTCGCGCCCCCTCGGCGACCCCCTTCTCGATGTAGCCGCGGACGCGGTCGCGCTGGACCGCAGAGACGAGCGGCCCGAGCCGGCTCGCGTCGTCGAACGGGTCGCCGGGGGTGAAGGCCTCGGCGGTCGCCTTGGCGATCTCCTCCGCCTCGGCGAGCCGCTGCCGCGGCACCAGCATCCGGGTCAGGGCGCTGCAGGTCTGGCCCGAGTTGAGGAAGCACTTGGCGACGCCGTCGGGCACCGCCTTCTCCAGCTCGGCGTCGTCGAGGATCACGTTCGCCGACTTGCCGCCGAGCTCCATCGCCACCGGCTTGACGCTCTCGGCGGCCAGCTCGGAGACGCGGCGGCCGGCCCGCGTCGAGCCGGTGAAGGAGACCATGTCGATGCCGGGATGCCCGGCGATCGCCTCGCCGACCACCGGCCCGGTGCCGGTGACGAGGTTGAAGACCCCCGCCGGCAGCCCGGCCGCCTCGATCACCTCGGCCAGCGCGAAGGCGTTCAGCGGCACCACCTCGCTCGGCTTCAGCACCACCGTGCAGCCGGCCGCCAGCCCGGCCGCCACCTTGGCGCCGATCTGGTTCAGCGGATAGTTCCAGGGGGTGATCGCGCCGAGCACCCCGACCGCTTCGCGCAGCACCCGCGAGTTGCCGATCTCCTCCTCCCAGGCGATCTCGTCCATCAACCGCGCAGCGGCGGCGAAGTGGTTGATCCCGAGCCCGACCTGGATCATCCGCGACAGCTTCAGCGGCATTCCCAGCTCCTGGGCGATCGTCGCCGCCAGCTCGTCGCCGCGCTCCTCGAGCCCGGCCGCGATCGCCGTCAGCGCCGCGGCCCGCTCCTCGCGCGGCGTCTGCGACCAGCCGTCGAACCCCGCCCGCGCCGCCTCGACCGCGCGGTCGACCTCGACCGGTGTGCAGCCGGGGATCGTCGCGATCGTCTCCTCGCTGGTCGGGTTGACGACCGCGATCGGCTCGGCCCCGCTCGGCTCGACCCACTCACCGCCGATGAAGACCTTCTCCCGCGCCTGCAACTCCGCCGCCGTCGCCATCTCGACCTCCGCCGTTTCGCTCGCCTTTTGCTGGATCTCCCGCCCGGCAAACTTAGCGCCTGCCCAGCGCCGCGATCCGGCGCGAGCTAGTCGGCCTCGCCGGCGACCGGGAGGGTGGCGCCGATCGCGGCCTCCCAGCCGGGGCCGGGGACCTGGCGGGCGTCGCGGGCGTGGAGGACCTCGCCGCAGCGCTCGCAGATGCCGCGGTCGGAGACCTTGCCGCCGCACTCCTTGTGGACGATCAGCGCCGGCGGGCCCTCGGGGCCGGACGAGTAGCGGTCGCCCCAGTGCAGGAGGGCGATCAGGGCCGGCCAGAGGTCGAGGCCCTTCTCGGTCAGGAAGTACTCGTGGCGGGGCGGGCTTTCCTGGTAGGCGCGGCGTTCGAGGATGTCTTCGTCGACCAGCCCCTGGAGGCGGGCGGAGAGGACGTTGCGGGCGATGCCGAGGCTCTGCTGCAGCTGGCCGAAGCGGCGTTTGCCGTGGAGGATGTCGCGGACGATCAGGAGCGACCAGCGCTCGCCGATCACCTCCAGCGACTTGGCGACCGAGCAGAACTGGCCTGGGTAGTCGGAGCGCAGCACGAGTGTGATCTTCTCACACAAGGTTGCATGAAGCAACCGTCTCGGGTAGGGTGCGGCTCGCACTAGGTTGCTTCACAAAACCGAGCGATCGGAGGCGATCGAGATGAGGCTCGTCCCAAGACACAGAAGGCGCCGGCGCGAGGGATTCGCGACGCGGATCGCGATCAGCCAGGCGGACATCGACGCCGACCTCACCTACCGCGGCCAGCGCCGGTCGGGCGCGCAGGCGGCCCCTGCGCGGGGCCGCCGGTGAGCAGCGCGGACGGGGCGGCCGTCGCCGAGGACGCGACCGCGGTCGAGGTCGCGGAGGCGTTCGCGGCCAGCAGCCCCCAGACCTCGCGCAGCCGCACGCTGACCTGGCAGGACCCGGTCGCGACCGCGGCCGCCGGGGCGACGATGGCCGGCATCGACTACATGCGGGCGATCGTCGCCGGCGAGCTGCCGCCGCCGCCGATCGCGGTGACGATGCGGCTGCGCCCGATCGAGCTCGGCGAGGGCCGGGTCGTCTTCGAGGGCGAGCCGGGGGAGGAGCACTACAACCCGATCGGCGTCGTCCACGGCGGCTACGCCGCGACCCTGCTCGACTCGGCCCTCGGCTGCGCCGTCCACACGACCCTGCCGGCCGGCAGCGCCTACACCTCGCTCGGGCTCGAGGCGAAGTTCGTCCGCCCGATCAGCCGCGACACCGGCCGCGTCCTCTGCGCGGCGGAGGTCGTCTATCGCGGCCGCCGCCAGGCGACCGCCGAGGCCCGTCTCACCTCGGCGGCCGACGGCAAACTGCTCGCCCACGGCCAGGCGACGCTGATGATCCTCACCGCCGAGTGACCCGACTCCCGCCGAGGTTGCCCTCTGCCGCCGATTCGGCGGCTTTCGGCAACCGTGTGGGGCGTGGCCGGCGCTCAGCCGCCGGCGCGGGCGAGGGCGACGAGCAGGCGGACGCCATAGCCGCTGGCGTCCTTGCCGGTGTACTCGCGGCCGACGTCCCAGGCGGTGCCGGCGATGTCGAGGTGCGCCCAGGGCGTGTCGCCGACGAACTCCTCGAGGAAGGAGGCGGCGGTGATCGTCCCCGCCTCGCGCTTGCTGGCGAGGTTGGAGAGGTCGGCGACGGTCCCCTTCATCATCGCCTTGAACTCGGGATGGAGCGGCAGCCGCCAGACCAGCTCGCCGGTCTCCTCGCCGGCGGCGGTGACCGCGGCGGCCAGCTCGTCGTCGTTGGAGACGACCGCGGCGTAGGTCGAGCCGAGCGCGATCAGCACCGCGCCGGTCAGCGTCGCCAGGTCGACCAGCCGCTCGGCCCCCAGCTCACGCGCGTAGGCGAGCGCGTCGGCGAGGATCAGCCGCCCCTCGGCGTCGGTGTTGTTGACCTCGACCGTGGTGCCGTCGTACTGGGTGATCACGTCGCCGGGCTTGATCGCGGTGCCGGAGGGCATGTTCTCGGTCGCGGGGACGACCGCGACGAGGTCGATCGGCAGCTCCAGCTCGGCGATCGCGGCGACCGCCTCGAGCACGGTCGCGCCGCCCGACATGTCGTACTTCATCTCCTGCATGCCGGCGCTCGGCTTCAGCGAGATGCCGCCGGTGTCGAAGGTGACGCCCTTGCCGACGAAGCCGAGCGTCGGCCCCGCGCCGCCGCCCGCGTAGCGGAGGACGATCAGCCGCGGCTCCTCGCGGCTGCCCTGGCTGACCGCGAGCAGGCCACCCATCTCCTTGGCGGCGATCTCCTCCGGCCCGAGCACCTCGGCGCTGACCGAGTCGAAGGCGGCGGCGATCTCCTCGGCGCGGGCGGCGAGGAAGGACGGGGTGGCGAAGTTGGCGGGGGTGCTCTGCAGGTCGCGGGCCCGGTTCGCGGCGGCGGCGGCGATGCCGGCGGCGCGCGCCGCGTTGGCCGCTTCCTCCGGCCCGACCAGCGTCAGCGATTCGATCCGCGGCGGCTCCGGCTCGTCGGGGTCGGCGCTGCGGAAGCGGTCGTAGCGGTAGGAGCCGAGCACGGTGCCGGTGACGATCCCCTCGGCGGCGAGCGCCGGCTCGATCCCGTCGGGCAGCACCCAGGCGAGCGCCGTCGCATCGAGGCCGCCCGCCTCCTTGGCTACCAGCGCCGCGGCGACGCGCAGCCGCTCGGCGTCGAGGTCCTCGCGTTTGCCGAGGCCGGCGACGACGACCCGCGCGCCGCCGCCCGGCAGCACGGTCGAGAGCCGTTTGTAGGTGCCCTTGGCGGCGCTCGCGCCGGCCGCCTCGGCCAGCTCCGGCGGCAGCGACTCGCCGTCCAGGAGGCCGACCGCGAGCAGGTCGGCTTCGACCTCGCCCAGCTCTTTTTGCGTCACCTCGATCTTCATCGCCGGGCAGTCTATGCAGTGCCCGGTATCGTCACGAACAGGCACGGGGCGGGCGTCCCCCCGAGCGACACCAGGGGGGCCAACCCCAAGGCAAGGAAAGGGAACCGATGTCCAGCTCAGTGATCCTAGGAACCGCGCGCACCCCTGTCGGCAAGATGGGCGGAGCGCTCTCCTCGCTCGATGCGACCGAGCTCGGCGGCATCGCGATCGACGCCGCGCTGGAGCGCTCGGGGGTCGGCCCCGAGCAGGTCGAAGGGGTCGTCTTCGGCCAGGTCCTGCAGGCCGGCCAGGGGCAGATCCCCTCGCGCCAGGCCCAGATCAAAGGCGGCGTCCCCAAGGAGGTCCCCTCGGAGACGGTCAACAAGGTCTGCGCCTCGGGCATGCGGACGCTCGGCCTCGCCGACCAGGCGATCCGCGTCGGCGACCTGCAGATCGCCGTCACCGGCGGCATGGAGTCGATGAGCCAGGCGCCCTACCTGCTGCCGAACGCCCGCTTCGGCTTCCGGATGGGCGACGTGCAGGCGCTCGACGCGATGACCCACGACGGCCTCACCAACCCTTTCACCCATAAGCAGATGATCAACGAGGCCTCCGAGGTCTCCAACGAGCTCGAGATCACCCGCGCCGACATGGACAAATTCGCGGTCCGCTCGCAGCAGCTGGCCGGCGAGGCGACCGAGGCGGGGAGGATCGCCGAGGAGATCGTCCCGGTCACCGTGAAGACGCGGAAGTCGGAGACGACGGTCGAGGTCGACGAGGCACCGCGCCCGGAGACGACGCTCGAGGCGCTCTCGAAGCTGAAGGCGGTCGGCGGCGAGGGCGCCACCCACACCGCCGGCAACGCGCCGGGGGTCAACGACGGCGCCGGTGCGATCGTCGTCGCCTCCGAGGAGTGGGCGCAGCGGGAAGGCAAGACGCCGCTCGCCAAGGTCCTCTCCTACGCGACCGTCGCCGACGACTTCGCCTACCTCGCCCGCACTCCCGGCAACGCCGCGCTGAAGGCGCTCGAGAAGATCGGCAAGACGCCGCAGGACGTCGACCTCTGGGAGATCAACGAGGCCTTCGCCTCGGTCGCGATCGGCTCGATGCGGATCCTCGGCATCGACGAGGAGAACGTCAACGTCAACGGCGGCGCGATCGCCTTCGGCCATCCGATCGGCGCTTCCGGCGCCCGCATCGTCGGTGCCCTCGTCCACGAGCTCGGCCGCCGCGGCGGCGGCCTCGGCGTCGCCGCGATCTGCTCCGGCGGCGGCCAGGGCGACGCGATCGTCGTAGAGGTTTGACGGACGGCCTCTCGCAAGACCTGAGCGACGCGTCGCCCGGCCCGGGCGGGGACCGGCGGCGCGCCGCGGCGTTCTTCGACCTCGACAAGACCCTGATGGCGGGGTCGAGCGGGATGCAGTTCGCCCGCGTCGCCGCCCGCCAGGGGATCGTCAGCCGCCGGCAGCTCGCGCGCTGGGCGGTCGAGCACTTGCGCTACCGCCTGCGCGGCACCACCGACGAGCGCACCGCCGAGGTGCTGCGGGCCGCCCGCGAGCTGATCACCGGCGTGCCGGCGCTGAAGATCGCGCGGATGGGGCCGGAGGTGATGGCCGACATCCTGCCCCGCGTCTACCCGCAGATGCTGGCCGAGGTCCACGCCCACCAGGACGCCGGCCGGCCGACCTTCATCGTCAGCGCCGCCGGCAACGAAACCGTCGAATCGCTGGCGGGGGTGCTGGGGATGGACGGCGGGATCGGGACCAGCTACGAGGTCGACGCGGCCGGCAACTTCACCGGCCGCCTCGACGGGCCGTTCGTCTATGGCCCGGGCAAGGTCGAGGCGATGGAGAGCTTCGCCGCGGCGCACGGGATCGACCTCGCCGCCTCCTATGCCTACTCCGACTCGCTCTCCGACCTGCCGATGCTGCGCGCGGTCGGCAACCCGGTCGCGGTCAACCCGGACCCGCCGCTGGCGGCGATCGCCAAGGAGGAGGGCTGGCAGGTGCTGCGCTTCGAGCGGCTCGGCCGGCGTCTGGTGGCGCTGCTGGTGACGGTGCTGGCGACCGCGGCGGGACTCGGCGCCAGCCGCGCCTCGCGCGCCCGGCGCGCCCGCGCCGGCGGCGGCCACCCGGCGCGGCTGCGGCGCCGGTGAGCTCGCGGGCCTGGCTCGCCTTCGCGGCGATCTCGCTGCTCTGGGGCATCCCCTACCTCTTCATCAAGATCGCCGTCGACGGCGGCCTGCCGCCGCTGCTCCTCGCCTGGGGCCGGATCGCGCTGGCCGCCGCGGTGCTGCTGGCGATCGCCTGGCGGGCCGGGACGCTGGCGCCGCTGCGCGGCCGCGGCCGCTGGCTGCTGGCATTCGCGGTCGCCGAGCTGGCGATCCCGTTCCCCATGCTGGCGGCTGGGGAGGAGCGGGTCGCCTCCTCGACCGCGGCGATCGTGATCGCCACGGCGCCACTCCTCGTCGCCGGCCTGGCGCTCCGCTTCGAACCGGCCGAACGGCTCGACGGCCGCCGCCTCGCCGGCCTCCTGCTCGGCCTCGCCGGGGTCGCGGCGCTGGTCGGGATCGACGTCGCCGGCTCCGGCCGCGAGCTGCTCGGCGTCGCCTTCGTCTTCGTCGCCGCCTGCGGCTACGCGATCGGGCCGATGGTCCTGAAGCGCCACCTCGCCGACCTCGACCCGATCGCCTCGATGGGCGCCTGCCTGGCGATTGCTGGCCTCCTTCTGACCCCGCTCGCCGGCGTCTCGGTGCCGAGCGCCGACCCGAGCGGTGGCGCCCTCGCCTCGGTCGCCGTGCTCGGTCTCCTCTGCACGGCGCTGGCACTGGTCCTGATGGCGGTCCTGGTCGACGAGGCCGGCCCCGGCCGCGCCCTGGTCATCACCTACGTCAACCCGGTGATCGCGGTCGCGCTCGGGATCGCCTTCCTCGGCGAGGAGCCCGGCGCCGGCGCGATCTTCGGCCTCGCGGCGATCCTGCTCGGCTCCTGGCTGGCGACCCGCGGCGGCCCACCGGCCGAGACCGAGCCCGACCCGGTCCTCGACGCCGCGCCGAACCGGGCGACGAGGGCCTCCGGCGACGGCACGACGAGCGCCACGGCACTGGCCGCACGTCCCGATTCGCACGAAAGCAACTAGATTTCCTCGCGAAATGGAGGCAGCCACCGCCCGCAAGATCCGCGTCGTCGTCGCCAAGCCCGGCCTCGACGGCCACGATCGCGGCGCCAAGATCATCGCCCGCGCCCTGCGCGACGCCGGCATGGAGGTGATCTACACCGGCCTCCACCAGACCCCGGAGCAGATCGCCGAGACGGTAATCCAGGAGGACGCCGACGCGGTCGGCCTCTCGATCCTCTCCGGCGCCCACATGACGCTGGTGCCGCGGGTCGTCGCGCTGCTGAAGGAGCAGGGCGTCGACGACGTGCTGGTGACGGTCGGCGGCACGATCCCCGCCGACGACATCCCCGAGCTGAAGCGGCTCGGCGTCGCCGAGGTATTTACGCCCGGAGCGGGTACGGACGAGATCGTCGAGTTCGTCCGCAAAGGCGCCGCCGAGCGCCACGAGCGCGCCGAATGACCGCCGGGCTGTTCCTTTTCCCGGAATGCCAGGGATAAGGAACAGCTGGACGGGGCCCTCGGGGTCGACGAAGTCCATTACACCGATCAGTGCATAGGTCCGGGCGAGCCGGTATATTCCTGATTGACTCGTCAGTCAACGACGACGAACCGATAACATGCCCGGCCGCCAGCGGCCGCGAAGAAGCTAGACACGCGGCCCGCCCCAAGACTGTGAATCGTTTCCCCAAGGAGGCTCTGAGTTGAAGATCTGCGTCCTGGTCAAGGAGGTACCGGACGCCGCTGTGCAGAAGCGCATCGACCCCAGCACGATGCGCCTCGACCGCAGCGGCGAGAAAAATCTCAACCCCTTCGATACGCACGCGCTCGAGGCGGCGATGCAGATCAAGGAGGGTGGCGCGATCCCGGTCGAGGAGGTCGTCGCGGTGACGATGGGCCCCGGCTCGGCGGTCCGCGCGCTGCACAAGGCGGTGGCGCTCGGCGCCGACCGCTCGGTGCACCTCTCCGATGACGCGCTCGCCGGATCCGACGTCTGCGCGACCGGCTACTCGCTGGCCAAGGTGCTCGAGTCCGAGAGCCCCGACCTGGTCCTGCTCGGCCAGCAGTCCGACGACGGTGAGTGCTACACGATCGGCGCCGTCGTCGCCGACCACCTGCAGATGCCCTCGCTGACCCAGGTGATCAAGATCGACGTCACCGACGGCAAGCTGCGCTGCGAGCGCCAGGCCGAGTACGGCTACGACACCGTCGAGGTCGAGCTGCCGGCCGTGATCAGCGTCGGCGACGCGATCAACGAGCCGCGCTACCCGAGCCTGAAAGCGATCATGGGCGCGAAAAAGAAACCGCTCGACGCGAAGGCCGCCGGCGACGTCGGCATCGAGGCCGACAGGGCCGGCGAGGCCGGCTCGCAGACGAAAGTCCTGGCGCTGAACCCGCCGCCCGCCAAGGAGGCCGGCGAGATCATCGAGGACGAGGACACCAACGAGACGGTCGAAAAGATCGTCGCCTGGCTCGACGAGAGGAAATTGATCTAGATGGCCGGCATCCTGGTTTACGCCCTCCACGACGACGAGGGCAACTTCAACAAAAACAGCCTCGGGGCGATCTCCGAGGCGGCGAAGCTGGCCGCTGAGATCGGCGGCGAGGCCTCGGCGCTGGTCGTCGGCGAGGTCGCCGACGACGCCGCCGCCAGCCTCGGCAACTGGGGCGCGGCCAAGGTCTACCGGGCCAAGGGCGTGCCGGAGGGCCTGGCCCAGCCGATCGTCGACGCGATGGCCAAGGTGATCCAGGACAACGGGATCTCCTACGCGCTGTTCGGCGGCGGCCTGCTCGGCTTCGAGATCGGCGCCGGGCTGACCGCGCGGCTGAACGCTGGCGTGACGATGGAGGTCACCGCGGTCAAAGTCGACGGCGGCAAGCTGATCGCCGAGCGGCCGATCCTGCAGGACTCCGAGATCGCCGACGTCGGCTATGTCTCCGAGCCCGGCATCATCATCAGCCGCCTCAACGCCTTCGACGCCAAAGAGTCGGGCGGTACCGCGACTGTCGAGGACATCGACGTCGAGCTCTCGCCCTGGTCGACCAAGGCGACGATGGTCCAGCGCGGCGAGCAGCGCGGCGCCGACGTCAACATCGAGGACGCCGACATCCTCGTCGGCGGCGGCCGCGGCCTCGGCGCCAAAGAGGGCTTCGAGCTGGCCGAGGAACTGGCCGGCGCGATGGGCGGGGCGGTCGCCGCGACCCGCGCCGTGGTCGACGCCGGCTGGTACCCATATGCCGCCCAGATTGGCCAGACCGGCAAGACGGTGGCGCCGAAGCTCTACCTCGCCGCCGGCATCTCCGGGGCGATCCAGCACAAGGTCGGGATGCAGAACTCGGAGAACATCCTCGCGATCAACAAGGACCCGAACGCGCCGATCTTCGAGTTCTCCGACCTCGGCGTGGTCGGCGACCTGCACAAGATCGTGCCCAAACTGACCGAGGCGATCAAGGCCAAGAAGGGCGGCTGAGACAGTGGCAGTCGCACCCAGTGAGTTCCCGCCGCCGTTCGACTCGGCGAGCGTGATCACCGCGCCCAGCGATCCGGTCGAGGAGCGGATCGAGGTCGGCGTCGCGATCGTCGGCGGCGGCCCCGCCGGCCTCGCCTGCGCCAACAAGCTGATGCAGCTGCTCGAGGACGAGCCGGAGCTGACCGAGAAGCTCGGCGAAGTGCCGGTCGCGGTGATCGAGAAGGGCAAAGTCGCCGGCGCCCACCTGCTGTCGGGGGCGAACATGAAGCCCTCGGCGATGGAAGAGCTGTTCCCGGACCTGCCGAAGGAGGAGTGGCCGGTCTACCAGGAGGTGACCAAGGACGCGGTCTACCTGCTGACCTCGAAGAAATCACTGCGGATTCCACCGCCGCCCGGCTTCAAAAACCACGGCAACTACGTCACCTCGGTCGCCAAGCTGGGCCGCTTCCTCGCCGACAAAGCCGAAGAGGCCGGCGTCTACATCCTCGCCGAGACGGCCGCCACCCAGCTGCTGGTCGAGGACCGGGTCGTCCGCGGCGTCCGCTCCGGCGACCGCGGCCGCGGCAAGGAGGGCGAAGAGCTCGCCAACTTCGAGCCCGGCTCCGACGTCGTCGCCAAGGCGACCGTGCTGGCCGAGGGCACCGTCGGCCACCTCACCTACGCCGCCTACGACTACTTCGACATGCACGGCGCCGACCCGATGCGCTGGGAGCTCGGGGTGAAAGAGGTCTGGGAGGTCGCCAAGCCGCTCGACCGGGTGATCCACACGATGGGCTGGCCGCTCCGCACCGGCGCCCGCTGGAACGAGTTCGGCGGCAGCTTCATCTACCCGATGGGCGAGGACAAGATCTGCATCGGCATGGTCTGCGGGCTCGATTACTCCGACGCCACCTTCAGCGTCCACGACGTCCTCCAGCTGCTCAAGACCCACCCCTTCGTCAAGGACCTGATCGAGGGCGGCAAACGGGTCGCCTGGGGCGCCAAGACGATCCCCTCCGGCGGCTACTTCGCGATGCCGAAGCGGCTGGCGGTGCCGGGCATGGTCGTCGCCGGTGACGCGGCGAGCATGGTCAACATCCCCACCCTGAAGGGCGTCCACTACGCGATGCACGCCGGCATGTACGCGGCGGAAACCATCATCGATGCGCTGAAGGCGGACATCGAAAGCGTCAACTTCGAAGCCTACGACGAGAAGGTCCACGACTCGGCGATCGAGAAGGACCTCTACGAGTCGCGCAACATGCGCCAGCCGTTCAGCAAAGGCTTCTTCCTCGGCGGCGCCTTCGCCTCGGCGATGACCGTCACCAAAGGCGCCTTCCCGGGCGGCCACTGGAAGCAGGAGCACGACTCCGAGGTGCGCGATGTCGATCGACCGGGCCGCCGACAAGTACCCGAAAGCCGACAACGAGCTGACCTTCAACAAGCTCGACTCGGTGTTCCTCTCCGGCAACGCGACCCGCGACGACGCCCCCAACCACGTCCGCATCCAGACCCACGTCCCCCGCGAGGTCGCCCAGACCTGGGTCTCGATGTGCCCGGCCCAGGTCTACGAGATCCCCGACGACCAGCTCACCGGCGACGCCGCCGAGGTCGACGTCCACGTCACCGCCTCCAACTGCGTCCAGTGCGGCGCGATCACCGCCAAGGGCGGCCGCCTCACCCTCCCCGAGGGCGGCGACGGGCCGCTCTACCAGGAGACGTGACGAAGTCTTGACTCCGGTGGCGCGTTCTGCGCGCCACCCGTGCGCCGCCGTCGCCTAGCGTCGGCGGCGTGCTGCCGCTCGCCTCGTTTGCTTCCCAGTTCACCTCCGGAATCGGAGCCGCTGCGGCCAGCATGGCGGTCTTCGGCTTCCTCTTCCAAGCCGTGCCCGCGTGGCGGCGGAAGGATGAGTCGAGGTGCTTCGGAAGCTAGCCGCGGTGGGCGGACTGTTCGGCCTTTGCATCGCTTTAGGGGTACTCGTTTTAGCTGTTACGCTTGGGCAATGAACCGGCGTGAAGTGAAATTCCTGACTGCGTTTGGTGCGCTCTGCATGTTCGCCACCGCAGCCGTCATCGTCGGTCTCGACCTCCTCGGTGCCAACGACGAGCTGATCGACGCTCGGCGTGCTGCTCGTGATCACGATCGGCGGGCTCGGAGGCGGCTTCGCCTTCGATCACTACACGTCCCCGCCCGAGAAGCGCTGAGCCGCCACCGGCCTCTCTAGGCTGCCCGGGTGGTCGCTCTCGGGATCGTCTGCGCCATCGGCGCCTCGCTGCTCTACAACACTTCGATCGCGCTGCAGGCGCTCGAGGTGCGGGGCGAGTCGCCGGACTACTCGCTGAAGCTCTCGCTGCTCGGGCGGCTGCTGCGCAACCGGCGCTGGCTGGGGGCGACGGTGCTGGGATTCGCCGGCTGGCCGCTCGAGATCGTTGCGTTGCTGCTGGCGCCGCTGACCGTCGTCCAGCCCTGCCTGGCGAGCGGGCTGGTACTGCTGCTGGTGCTCGGGGTGAAGCGGCTGGGGGAGACGCCGGGGCGGCGCGAGTACATGGCGGTGGGGGCGATCGTCGTCGGCGTCGCCGGGATCGCCTGGGCCGCGCCGGACCGGACCACCGACCACGCCGGCACGGTGGCGATCGCGATCGCCCTGGCGCTGGTCGCGATCCCGGTCCTGCTCCCGTACGCGCTGCGCGGCTGGGGGAGGGCGTCGGGGACGATCGCGGTGGTCAGCGCCGGCTTCGGCTACGCCTGGACGGCGATCGCCTCGAAGCTCTTCACCGACGAAATCTCGGCCGCCAGCGGGGCGCTGCTCGTCGCCCTCGCCTGGCTCGCGTCCGCCGCCGCCTCCGAGGGGCTCGCTCTGCTCTCGGAGATGAGCGCGCTGCAGCGGCGGCCCGCCACCCGGGTGGCGCCCGCGATGTTCGCGGTCCAGGTCACGGTGCCGGTGATCCTGGCGCCGCTGATCTTCGAAGAGCGCTGGTCGACCACCCCGCTCGACGGCGCGGCCCTGATCGCCTTCGTCCTCGTCGCGCTGGCCGGAGTCGTGCTGCTGGCCGGATCGCGGGCGGTCGGTGCGGTGCTGGAGAGCGCCCACAGCGACGAGTGAGCCGGCGGCCTCCCTCGAATTAAGGTCGCACTCATCGGAGTCGATAAGGATTCTGGTCCGGATTCGCTGCTAGCCTCCCGCGCGCTTCGGCGACCCCGGACCAGTCCAGCCCCCGCCGAACGAGCCTCAGTCATCACAGCCAAGGGAGCCACCGTAGGGCCCGCAGAGACAACCCGGCCCGACGCGACGAAGTTCGCGATCGGGTTCGATCACCGTGACCGCGCCAGGCTGTTCGAGCTCTGGACGGAGGTGCTCGATTCCGAGCAGTGGTCGGAGGGCGCCAAGCTGGCCGCCTTCGAGGAGCGCTGGGCGGAGTGGAACGGGCTGCCGAGCGTCGGCGTCTCCAGCTGGGCCGGCGGCGCCCTGGCGGCGCTCGAGTTCGCCGGCGTCGGGGGCGAGACCGTGCTCTGTCCCTCCAACACCTTCATGGCGACGCCGCTGGCGGCGATCGGCGCCGGCGCCGCGGTCGAGTTCGTCGACTGCAACCGCGAGGACCTCTGCATGTCCTTCGAGGACTTCGAGCGCAAGGCCGAGCTGCACAAGCCGCGGGCCGCAATCCTCGTCCACATCGGCGGCCACATCGCCTTCGACGCCGAGCGGATCGCCGCCTACTGTCGCGACCACGGCATCTTCCTGCTCGAGGACTGCGCCCACGCCCACGGCGCCGACTGGAGCGGGACCCGCCCCGGCGCCTTCGGCGACGCCGGCGTCTACTCGCTGTACGCGACCAAGACCGTCTCCACCGGCGAGGGCGGCGTGCTCGTCTCCGGCGACGAGGAGCTGCTCGAGTTCGCCCGTAGGTTCCGCAACTACGGCAAGTTCGAGCACGAGGTCGACGGCCTCAACTTCCGGATGAGCGAGTTCACGGCGGCCCTGGCGCTGGTCCAGGCGGACCGCATGGAGGAGATCGTCGCCTGGAAGAACGAGTACGCCCGCGAGCACCTCGACCCCGTCCACCCGGACCGGCTCGAGCTGCCCGAGGGGATGACCTCGGGCTTCTACAAGTACATCGTCTTCGAAGCGCTCGAGAAGAGCACCGGCCGGGTCTACGACCAGCCCTGCCACCGGATCATGGGACGTCACGACGAGCTGCCGAATACCGACTGGGTGGCGCGTAATCATTCCTGCGTGCCGCTCTATTACCGACCCGAGAGCCGCGAGGCGGCGTTGGCCAAGGAGGAGGAGGCAAAGTGAGGGTTCTGGTGACCGGAGGCGGGGGCTTCATCGGCTCCCACGTCGTCGATCGGCTGCTGGAGCGCGGGATGACGCCGCGGATCTTCGACCTCAGCGCCTCGCCGTACCACTCGCCGCTCGAAGTCGAGACCTTCACCGGCAGCATCACCGACCCCGCCAACCTCGACCTGGCGATGCGCGACTGCGACGCTGTCATCCACCTGGCGGCGGTCGCCGACGTCTCCCACGTGCTCGCCGACCCGGTGCTGGCCGAGGAGGTCAACACCCGCGGCACGCTGAACGTGCTGGAGGCCGCCTGCCGCGTGAAAGTGGGCCGCGTCGTCTACGGCTCGACCACCTGGGCCTACAGCGACTGCCCCGAGCAGGAGGTCGACGAGGAAACCCCGATCCCGGCGCCGCGCCACCTCTACACCGCGACCAAGCTCGCCGGCGAGACCTACTGCTCCGGCTACGCCGAGCTCTACGGCCTCGAGTCGACGGTGCTGCGCTTCGGCATCCCCTACGGGCCGCGCGCCCGCGCCGCCGGCGTGGTCGCCAAATTCACCGACCTCTCCTTCGAAGGCAAGGCGCTGACGATCGCCGGCGACGGCAGCACCACCCGCAGCTTCATCTACGTCGAGGACCTGGCCGCCGGGATCGTCGCCTCGCTGGCGCCCGCGGCCGCCGGCCGCACCTACAACCTCTCCGGCGACGAGGTCGTGACGATCCTCGAAATCGCCGAGCGGGTCCAGGAAAACGTCGAGACCTGCGAGATCACCCACACGCCGCCACGCCCCGGCGACTTCCCCGGCAAGACGATCTCCAACCAGCGCGCCCTCGACGAGCTCGGCTGGAAAGCCGAAACGAGCTTCAAAGAGGGCGTCCGCAAGTACGTCGAATGGGTTCGCTGCACGACCCGGCCGCCGGACCCGGTGCCGGGCACGCGCCCCTCGCTGAACGGCAACGAACACGCCAGCGGGGCGCTGCTCGCCGGCGCCGCCCGCTACGAGGAACGCGAGCCGCGCGTCCTCATCCTCACCGCTGACATCGGCGAGGGCCACGACCTGCCGGCGCGGATGATCAAGGCCGACCTCGAAGCCGAAGCGCCCGAGGCGCGGATCGAGATCGCCAACGGCCTCGAGGCGATGGGCCGCATGCACGCCGCGGTGATCCGCGGCGGCTCGGCGATCGTCTTCCGCTGGGCGCACTGGATGTTCGACTTCCAGTACTGGCTGGTCGCCAAGTTCGGGCCGACCCGCTGGCTCGCCCACCACCTGATGTACATCTTCGGTGCCCGCGGGCTGCTGCAGCTGATCGCCGAGCACGAACCGGACGTGATCGTCTCCACCTACCCGGGGGTCACCGCGGTGCTGGGGATGCTGCGCGAGAACCGCCGCCTGCCGATCCCGGTGCAGTCGGCGATCACCGACCTCGCCGGGCTGCGCTACTGGGTCCACCCCGGGGTCGACCTGCACTTCGTCACCCACCCGGAGTCGATCGAGGAAGTCGAGCGGCTGGCCGGGCCGGGCAGCGTCGAGTGGACGCGACCGCCGATCGCCCGCGAGTTCCTGATGCCCCGGACCCGCACCGACGCCCGCGCCGCGCTCGACCTGCCGGCGCACGCGCGGGTCGTGCTCGTCTCCGGCGGCGGCTGGGGGATCGGCGACCTCGAGGGAGCGATCAAGACCGCGCTCGCCGACGGCGACACGCTGGTCGCCTGCATCACCGGCCGCAACGAGGCGGCCCGGGAGCGGCTCCAAAACCGTTTCGGCGAGGACGAGCAGGTGCGGATCATCGGCTTCACCGAGCAGATGAGCGACTGGATGGCGGCCGCCGACGCGATGGTCCACGCGACCGCCGGGCTGACCGTGCTCGAGGCCCACATCCGCGGTTGCCCGGTGGTCTCCTACGGCTTCAACGCCGGCCACCTGCGCGCCAACAACGCCGCCTTCGAGCGCTACGGCCTGGCCGAGGTCGCGAGCTCCGAGCACGAGCTGGAGTCGGTTCTGCGCCACGTCACCCGCGAACGCCACTCGCCGGACTCGAGCTTCGCCTCGCTGCCGTCGATCTCCTCGCGGGTGCTGGCGGCGCGGCCGCGGATCCGTCCGCAGCCGGTCTGGAAGCTGCGCGCCGGCCGCACCGCGACCGCCGCCGCGACGGCCGTCGTCGCGATCGTCGCCTTCATCGCCGTCGCCCTCTGGCTCAACTGGGAAACGCCGTACCAGAAGATCGCGAAGCCGATCGAGAGCCGCATCCACATCGGCAAAGACGAAGACAGAGCGAACGGGCTCGCGCCGCGCTCGCCACAGGCTCCGTCGCATCCCGCCGCGGCGAAGGCCAAGGCGGAAGTCGCCGCCTCGCGTTGAGGCGGCCGGCCCTAGCCGGGGCCGGAGCTCTCGCCGCCTGCGCTGGGGTGGCCCACTCGCTGCCGGCGCTGGCGCCGGTGGTGCCGCCGCTGGGGCGGGCGCTGGGGACGGTGCTGCGGGAAGAGGGGCTCGACGGGGTGGCCCTCACGTTCGACGACGGCCCGCACCCGCAGGGCACCCCGGCGGTGCTCGAGCTGCTGCGCGAGGCGGGCGCGGCCAAAGCCACCTTCTTCCTGGTCGGCGAGCAGGTCGAGCGGCGGCCGGCGCTGGTCGCCGAGATCGTCGCCGCCGGCCACCGGGTCGAGCTGCACAGCCACCGTCACCACACCCAGCTGCGGATGACCGCGCGGGCGATCGTCGACGACGCCGACCGGGGGCGGGCGGCGATCGAGGAGGCCGGCGGCCAGGCGGTCGCCGACTACCGGCCGCCGAACGGCATCTTCAGCGCCGGCGGCCTGCGCGCCGTGCGCCGTCGAGGTTGGCGACCGATCCTCTGGTCGCGATGGGGGAGGGACTGGGACCGGGACGCGACGCCGGAGTCGATCGCGTGTCGCGCCGCCGCCGACGTCCGCGCCGGCGACGTAGTCCTCCTACACGACGCTGACTTCTACAGCGCTCCCGATTCCTGGGTCCGAACGGTCGCGGCTCTACCGGCGATCCTCGAGGCGCTCGAGGCACGCGGGCTGTCGTCGAGGACGCTGCGACGCGGTGGCGCCGAGACGACCGTCCACTGATCGCAACCGGCGAAAGCTTCGTCTAGGCGCTGCGCCATCGTGCTGCGGCGGCGCTCCTGGTCGAAGACTTCTTTGGCCATGGGACTCTCCGTCCTGGTGCGGGGCTCGCGCCCCTGGTGCGGGTTGACATAAGCCTCCCGCGTCGATCGGACGAAATATCTGCACTTTGCGAAAAAGCCGGGATTTTGGGAAAAACGGTGTCTTAATCCGTTTCCGCGAAACGCGCGATCTCGGCCGCCAGCTTGGCCGGTTGATCGAGCGGCACGAAGGTCTTGGCGCCGGGGATCTCGACGATCCGGGCGTTGCCGGCTTCGCTCGCCAGGCGTTCCGGGTAGCGCATCGGGAAGAAGCTGTCACCCGGCGCCCAGGCGAGCAGGATCGGCAGCTGCGAGCCGCGCAGCTGCTCGGCGGCGGCGAGCGTGTAGCGCTTCTGCAGGCCGGCGGTGACCTTGCCGAGGTCGCGGCGGACGCCGGCGTCGGCGAAGGCGCCCTCGCTCCAGGCCTCGACGTAGGCGCGGGGGATGCCGGCGGCGGAGAAGGGGGCAAAGGCGAGCCGGGTCACGGCGCCGACCCGGAACGGCTGCAGGAGCAGCCAGGTCCCGCCCGGCAGCTTCGCCAGCGGCGGCAGCGCCTTGAAGATCCCCGGCGGGAAGTTCTCGTGGGTGTCGCAGTTGGTGAGGACGAGGCGGCCGATCCGCTCCGGTCGGGTGGTGACGAGGACCTGGGAGACGGCGCCGCCGGAATCGTTGCCGACCACGGTGACGTCGTCGAGCCCGAGCCGCTCGATCAGCTCGGCGACGATCGCCGCCAGGCCGAGGGGGGAGAGGTCGGCGTTGGCGGCCATCGCGGTCCGGTGGCTGCCGAACGGCAGGTCCGGGGCGATGCAGCGGAAGCGGTCGGAGAGCTCGTCGACGACGCCGTCCCAGAGCCGACCGTCGACCAGGAAGCCGTGGACGAAGACCAGCACCGGCCCCTCGCCGACGTCGCGGTAGCGAATCCGCCCCGCGCCCAGCTGGATCTCCCGTTTCTCGCGTTCCCTGGTCTCGACGGCGGCCATGTTGTCCGTGGACGGTAACATGCATACAGTATGAATGTAAGTCCCGAACCGCCAAAACCTCGCAAAGAGCGGCGAACCCAAACCGAGCGCCGCGAGTCGACCCGCGCCGCGCTGCTCGCCGCCGCCCGCCGTCTGTTCGCCGAGCGCGGCTACGAAGCGGTCGCCGCCGAGGAGATCGTCGCCGCCGCCGGCGTCACCCGCGGCGCCCTCTACCACCACTTCGGCGGCAAGCGGGAGCTGCTCGACGCCGCCTACGAGCAGCTCGAGCGCGAGGTGACCGAGCGGATCGCCCGCGTCGTCCTCGGCTCTGAGCTGGAGAGCCCGCTCGACGCGATGCGGGCCGGGGTCGAAGCGTTCCTCGACGAGTGCTCGACCCCGGAAGTGCGCCAGATCGCGCTGCACGACGCGCCGGCGGTGCTGGGCTGGGAGCGCTGGCGCGAGATCGCCGAGGCCAACGGGCTCGGCCTGATCGAAGCCAGCCTCGGGGCGGCGGTCGAGGCGGGGGAGCTGCGGCCGCTGCCGCTGCGGCCGGCCGCCCACGTCCTGCTCGGCGCCCTCGACGAGGCGGCGCTGATGCTGGCCTCCCGCGGCGGCGACGCGACCGCCCGCGCCGAAGCGATGGCGGTCCTCGACGCGCTCCTCGACGGGCTCGCGATCACAGGCGATTAGCGTCGCCGTACCGCGCCGGACGCCGCTTGCCCGAGCCTCTACAATCAGTCGGGATGAAGGCAGAGATCCACCCCAACTACACCCTTGCCAACGTGCACTGCTCGTGTGGCAACCAGTTCTACACCCGCTCCACCAAGAGCGACCTGCACGTCGAGCTCTGCTCGGAGTGCCACCCGTTCTACACGGGCAAGCAGAAGCTGGTCGACACCGGCGGTCGGGTCGAGCGCTTCCAGCGCCGTCAGGCCAAACACCGGGCCCGTAAATAGAGCATGAGCCCGTTGGCGGGCTTGGCACGGGCGTCTCACCTTCCCTCGCACGAGGAGGTGGACGGCGGCGCCGGGCGCGACGGCGGCAGCGGGTCGAACAAAGACCCGGTGCGGATGCCGGACGGCGCCCTGGTCGCCAAGCGCGACGCGCCGGTCGGCGGTCAGGCGGTGCTCGAGGGCGTGATGATGCGCGGCATCTCCGTCTGGGCGGTCGCGGTGCGGACGCCCGAGGGCCAGATCGAAATCGAGTCCGAGCCGCTGCGGCCCTGGGCCCAGCGCAGCCGCCTCTGGCGGGTGCCGATCATCCGCGGCGTCGTCGCCTTGGGCGAGTCGATGAAGATCGGCTTCAGGGCCCTGGCGATCTCCGCCAACGCCCAGCTCGAGGAGGACGAGAAGGGCGAGAAAGAGGAAATCGGCGGCTTCGTCTGGGGCCTGACGATCGTCTTCTCGCTGCTGCTCGCGGTCGGCCTCTTCTTCGTCGTCCCAGTCGGGGTGACGAGCCTCTTCAAGGACAAGCTCGGCTCGCCGTTCCTCTTCTGGCTGGTCGAGGGAGTCCTGCGGACGGCGATCTTCATCGGCTACATCGCCGCGATCTCGAGAATGCCGGACCTGAGGCGGGTCTTCGAGTACCACGGCGCCGAGCACAAGACGATCTCCTGCTACGAGGCCGAAGACGAGCTGACGCCGGCCCGGGCGAAGCTCTACTCGCGGCTGCACCCGCGCTGCGGCACCAGCTTCCTGCTGATCGTGATGGTGCTGGCGATCTTCGTCTTCGCCCCGATCGGCCTGCCGGCCTGGTACTGGCTGGTGCTCTCGCGGATCGTCGGCATCCCAGTGATCGCCGGCCTCTCCTACGAGGTGATCAAGTGGGCCGGCAAGAACCGGCGCAAGCGTTGGGTGCGGACGCTGATGTGGCCGGGGCTGATGCTGCAGAACCTCACCACCCGCGAGCCCGACGAGGAAGAGCTCGAGGTCGCGATCGCCTCGCTGAAGGCGGTCCTCGCCCGCGAGGACCCCGTCGAGGCGGGCAAGCAGCAGCCGATCGAGATCGTCGCCTAGTCCGCGCCGAGCGGCGCGCGCGGCGGCGCATCTAGAGTTGAAGTCATGATCGATCAGCTGGTCGAACAGATCCGTGCGCGCTTCGGCGAGCTCGAGCAGCAGATGTCCGACCCGGCGGTGATCGGGGACCGCGAACGCTACGCCGAGGTCGGCCGCGAGTACCGCGAGCTGCGGCCGGGGCGGCAGCTGGCCGACGAGTACCTGACCCTGCGCGACGACCTCGAGGGCGCGCGCGAGCTGCTCACCGAGGGCGAGGACGAGGAGCTGCGGCGGGTGGTCGACGAGGCGCCGGCGCGGATCGAGGAGCTGGAAGAGGAGATCCGCCTGGCGATGGTCGAGCGCGACCCCAACGACGCCAAGAACGTGATCGTCGAGATCCGCGCCGGCACCGGCGGCGACGAGGCGGCGCTGTTCGCCGGCGACCTCTTCAAGATGCTGACCCGCTACGCGGAGGAGCGCGGCTTCGCGACCGAGGTGCTCTCGCAGTCGGCCTCCGAGGCGGGCGGCTTCAAGGAGGTGACCTTCGCGGTCAAAGGCGACGGTGCCTACTCGGTCTTCAAGTTCGAGGGCGGCACCCACCGCGTCCAGCGGGTCCCGGAAACCGAGTCGCAGGGCCGCATCCATACCTCGACCGCGACCGTCGCGGTGCTCCCGGAGGCCGAGGACGTCGAGGTCCAGATCGACCCGAACGACCTGCAGATCGACGTCTACAGGTCGTCCGGGCCAGGGGGGCAAAGTGTGAATACGACGGATTCGGCGGTTCGGATCACCCATAAACCGAGCGGGATCGTCGTCTCGATGCAGGACGAGAAGTCGCAGCTGCAGAACCGCGAGCGGGCGATGCGGGTGCTGCGGGCGCGGATGCTGGAGCGGGAGATCGCCGAGCAGCAGGCGAAGATCGCCTCCGAGCGCAAAGCGCAGGTCGGCTCCGGCGAGCGCTCGGAGAAGGTGCGGACCTACAACTTCCCCCAGGGCCGGGTCACCGACCACCGGATCAAGCACACCTCGCACAACCTCGACGGCGTCCTCGGCGGCGACCTCACCGGATTCACCGACGCGCTCTCGGCGGAGGAGAAGCGCCAGCGCCTCGAGTCCGCGGCCGAGTAGGCCGGCGGTGGCCGCGACGGCGGGGACGGTACGCGACGCGCTTGGCGCGGCGGCCGACGCGCTCGCGGCAGCCGGGGTCGAGGAACCTCGGCTCGATGCCGAGGTGCTGCTCGCCGAGGCGACCGGCCGGCAGCGGGCGGCGCTGGTGGTGGGCGGCGGGGAGGAGGTGCCGCCGCCGGCGGCGCGGCGCTTCGGCGAAACGGTGCGGCGCCGGTTGCGACGGGAGCCCGTCGCCTACATCGTCGGTCGCAAGGGCTTCCGGCGGATCGAGCTGGCGGTCGACCGGCGGGTGCTGGTGCCGCGGCCGGAGACCGAGCTGCTGGTCGAGGTGGCGCTGGAGGTGAAGCCGGCGCGGGTCCTCGACGTCGGCACCGGCTCCGGGGCGATCGCCCTCGCGGTCGCCGACGAGCTGCCGGTCGCCGAGGTGGTCGCGACCGATACGAGTGCCGGAGCGCTCGAGGTGGCGCGCGCCAACGCCGCCCGCCTCGGCCTCGCCGAGCGGGTGCGGTTCGTGGAAGGCACCCTGCCCGGCGACGCGGCTGGCGCCGAGGCCGGGCCCTTCGACCTCGTCCTCGCCAACCTCCCCTACGTCGCCGAGCGCGACTGGCCGTCCCTCCAGCCCGAGGTCACCAAATGGGAGCCGAGCGAGGCCCTGCTCGCCGGCCCCGACGGCCTCGACGCCTACCGCGCCCTCTTCGCCACGCTCCCCGAGCGTGGTTGTCTTTTTCAACCCCCCCGGGGCGTGGTTGTCTTTCCTCAACCGCTGGTGGAGAAAAGACAACCACGGTGGCGGTGGAGGTTGGTGTGGGGCAGGCGGCGGCGGTGGCGGACCTGGTTCGCGGGGCGGGGTGGAGCGAGGTCGAGGTGCGGCGGGACCTGGCGGGGATCGAGCGGGTCGTGCTCGGGCGGCGGCGATGAGCACGCTTGTCTCGATTGAGCAGGACGGGGGCGGCGCGGCGCGCTCGGCGCTGGAGCGGGCGATCGCCGGCGGTGGGGTCGTCGTCTTTCCCTCCGACGGCGTCTACGGGCTCGCCTGCGACCCGCTCGACGCGAGCGCGATCGGGCGCATCCACGCGCTGAAGGGCCGCGACGACGGCAAATCCTCGGCGGTCATGTACTTCTCGCCGCTCGCCTTCCGCGAGCTGGTCGCCGGGCTCGGCGCCCGCACCGCGGCCGCCGCCACCGCCCTGCTGCCGGGGCCGGTGACGCTGATCGTCGACAACCCCGAGCGCCGCTACCCGCTGGCCTGCCGCGAGGACCGCGAGCGGCTCGGGGTCCGCCTGATCGACGGGCCGCTGGCCGGGGCGATGTGCCCGGTCTTCCAGACCTCGGCCAACCTCAGCGGCGAGCCGGCGCCGCGCCAGCTGGCCGGCGTCCCGGAGTCGATCCGGGCCGGCGCCGACCTGGTGATCGACGGCGGCGAGCTGCCCGGCCTGCCCTCGACCGTGGTCGACCTGGCCGCGATCGAGGCCGACGGCGAGTGGCGGATCCTCCGCCCGGGCGCGATCTCCGAGGGCGACCTGATCGCCGCCCTCGCCTCCGTCGGCCTCGCCTGAGCGCTGCCCTCCGGCCAGCTGTTCCTTATGTCCGAATGGCGGACATAAGGAACAGCCCGGCGGTGGGTCAGCAGCCGGGGTGGCCGGGGTACGGCAGCCGCACCAGGCGGCGCGAGCTGTTGTCGCTCTCGTCGGACTCGAACAGCAGGTGCTTGGGGTCGACGGTCATCGCGAAGGCGAAGCAGCCGCGCAGGCCGCTGACGTCGATCCACTGCTTGTCGTAGTCGGCCGGATAGATGTCCGACCAGCCGACCGAGGTGCCGAGCGTGACCCGGTTGCGGTACGGGTTCTGGTTGCAGCCCGGGTAGTGGCGTGCCGGCGGCGAGCGCGGGCCGGGGCGGGTCCGTTCGAGGTCGCGCAGGCAGTAGTTGAGCTTCGGGCTGGTGCGGACGACCGGCCCGTAGGCGGCGCCGCCCGGCAACGCCCGGCGCAGCTCGAAGCGCGCCAGCTGATGGACCTTCCAGTAGGAGCCGCCGAAGTAGGAGCCGACGTCGGTGAAGCGCAGCGCGGCGTCCGTCTGCAGGTCGAGGTGGCCGCCGCCGGCCCGGTAGATGCGCTGGTTGACCTTCATCGAGCGCCAGCCGTCGCGCCGCCCGTGCAGCTCCATCGGCCCCCTGCCGCGGCTGCGGACATCGCTGGTCGCGTGCAGCCGCACGATGCCGCCGGCGACGTCGACGTACATCCCGGTCGGCGGCCCGATTCGCAGGTTGGGGCAGAGGAGATGCTTCGCTTCCGGGCCCTCGCAGGGGTTCTGGGCGGGCGGCGCCGCGGCCGCTGCGGCAGGCGGCGCAAGGGCGGCTAGCGCGGCCAGCAAAGGGACGAGGAGGCGACGCTTCACGGCGCCCAGGCTATCCCGAGCCGCTGGTATGGTCGCCGTCGATGAGCGAGCTGCCCGAGAACTTCCAGGCCGCGCCGCTGGCCGAGATCGATCCCGACATCCAGCGGGTCCTCGACGACGAGCTGCGCCGCCAGCAGCGGACCCTGGAGATGATCGCCTCGGAGAACTTCGTGCCGCAGTCGGTGCTCGAAGCGGTCGGATCGGTGCTCACCAACAAGTACGCCGAGGGGCTGCCCGGCGCCCGCTACTACGGCGGCTGCGAGGTCGTCGACATCGCCGAGGAGCTGGCGATCGAGCGGGCCAAGAGCCTGTTCGGCGCCGACCACGCCAACGTCCAGGCGCACGCCGGCGCCCAGGCCAACAACGCCGCCTACATGGCGCTGCTCGAACCGGGGGACACCTTCCTCGGCCTCGCCCTCGACCACGGCGGCCACCTCAGCCACGGGATGAAGATCAACGTCTCCGGCAAGCTCTACAACCCGGTGCCCTACCACGTCCGCCGCGAGGACATGCTCGTCGACATGGACGAGGTGCAGCGGCTCGCTGACGAGCACAAGCCAGCGCTGATCGTCGCCGGCTGGTCGGCCTACCCCCGGCAGCTCGACTTCGCCGCCTTCCGCGAGATCGCCGACTCGGTCGGCGCCAAGCTGATGGTCGACATGGCCCACTTCGCCGGCCTCGTCGCCGCCGGCGAGCACCCGAGCCCGGTCCCGCACGCCGACGTCGTCACGACCACCATCCACAAGACCCTCTGCGGCCCGCGCAGCGGCATGATCCTCTGCCGCGAGGAGCTGGCCAGGGCCGTCGACAAAGCGATCTTCCCCGGGCAGCAGGGCGGCCCGCTGATGCACACGGTCGCCGCCAAGGCGGTGGCGCTGAAGCTCGCCGCGACGCCCGAGTTCGCCGCCCGCCAGCGACAGACGATCGCCAACGCGAAGGCGCTCGGCGAGGGCCTCGAAGCCGGCGGCGTCCCGGTCCTCACCGGCGGCACCGACGTCCACCTGGTGCTCGTCGACCTGACCCCGACCGGGCTCGACGGCCAGACCGCCGAGGACCGGCTCGAGGCGGTCGGGATCACCGTCAACCGCAACGCGATCCCCTTCGACGAGCGGCCGCCGATGAACCCCTCCGGGCTCCGCATCGGCACCCCGGCGCTGACCACCCGCGGCATGGGCGAGGAGGAGATGCGCGAGATCGCCGCCGTGATCGTCGCCGCCCTCGGTCCCGACTTCGAGTCCGAGAAGGCGGCGCTCGCCGAGCGCAGCGGCGCCCTGATGGACCGCTTCCCGCTCTACCCGCAGCTGACGCCGGCCTCGGTCTAGCGCTTTGCGCATCTGGGTGGACTGCACCGCCGCGGCTCATCCATTGGTGCTCCGCCCGATCATCCGCGAACTCGAAGGGCACGGCCACGAGGTCTTCGTCACGGCCCGCGAGTACGGGCAGACGCTGGGGATCCTCGACCGGCTGGGCATCCCCTACACCGCCGTCGGCTCGCACGGCGGCAAGTCGATGCTCGGCAAGGCGCGGGCGCTCGGCGGCCGCTCGCGGGCGCTCGGCAGGATGGTCTGGGAGCGGCGGCCGAACCTCGGCCTCGCCCACGGCTCGGTCGACCTCGCGGTCGTCTCCGCCACCTTCCGCTTCCCGGCCGCGCAGATGCAGGACTACGAGTACGGCGGCCTGCAGCGGAAGATCGCCTGGAAGGCGGCGGAGCGGGTGCTGGTGCCGGACTCGATCCCGGTCGAGCGGCTGCGCAAGGCGGGCGCCAAGGAGGAGAAGCTGATCCGCTATCCGGGCCTCAAGGAGGAGTACTACCTGGCCGACTTCGAGCCGGACCTGCGGGTGATCGAGGAGCTCGGCCTCGACCGCGAGAAGGTCCTGGTCGTCGTCCGGCCGCCGCCGGAGACCTCCGAGTACCACGCCCCCAACGACGTCTACGCCGCCACCGTCCGCCGCCTCGCCGAGGCCACCGGCGTGCAGGCGGTGATCGTCCCCCGCACCACTCAGCAGGGGGAGGCGGCGCGGGCGCTGCGCTCGCCGAACCTGGTCATCCCCGAGCGGGCGATCGACGCCCAGAGCCTGATCGCCTACGCCGACCTGGTGGTCAGCGCCGGCGGCACGATGAATCGCGAGGCGGTCGCCCTCGGCACCCCGGTCTATACGACCTTCAGCGGGCGGATGGGCGGGGTGGACGAGGCGCTGATCGCGGCAGGGCGGCTGCGGGTGCTCGGCGACGCCGACGAGCTGGTCCTCGCCAAGCGCGAGACCCCCGTCGGCGTCCTCCACCGCCGCGACCCGGCGCTCCTGACCGCCGCCGTGCTCGCGGCCGGCGAGTGGGTGCGACCGGCCCAGGCCCCCGAACCGCCCGGCTAGGTCGCTAGCCTGAGCGGGTCCTTCACGCGGGCAGGAGGCCCGTCCTCTTTGGTGACCATGGTCCCGACGACCGCCGACGCCGTCCTCGCCTTCATCGCCGCCGCCGCGCTCGCCTGGCTGCTGGTGCCGCTCACCGAGCGGCTCGCCTTCCGGGTCGGCGCGATCGACGTGCCGAAGGAGCGCGGCCTGCACGACAAGCCGATGCCGCGCCTCTCCGGGCTGGCGATCCTGGTCGCGGTCGAGGCCGCCGGCTGGATCTGGCTGCCCCACGACGGCCAGAGCCGCTCGATCCTGATCGGCGCGATCGCGATCGCCGCGGTCGGCGTCATCGATGACGTCCAGGGCCTCGCCGCCTTCCCGAAGCTGGTCGGCCAGGTCGCGGCGGCGGCGATCCCGGTCGCCGCCGGCGTCCGGGTAGACAACCTGACGCTGCCCTTCGTCGGCGGCTTCGACCTCGGCTGGACCGCCTACCCGCTGACGATCCTCGGGATCGTCGCGGTGGTCAACGTGATCAACTTCCTCGACGGCGTCGACGGCCTCGCCGCCGGCGTCTGCGCGATCGCCGCCGTCACCCTCGCCGCGATCGCCCTCTCGTTGGAACGCAACAGCGCCGGCGTCCTCGCGGCGCTGACCGCCGGCGCCGCGCTCGGCTTCCTCCGCCACGGCTTCCCGCCCGCCTCGAGCTTCATGGGGGACACCGGCTCCAACCTGCTCGGCTTCCTGCTCGCCACCGCCTCGGTCCAGGGGGCGCTGAAGACGAACGCGGTGATCGCCCTCGCCTTCCCGCTGGCCGTGCTCGCGGTGCCGATCCTCGACACCGGCTTCGTGGTCGCCAAACGGCTCAAATACCGGCAGCCGATCTACAAAGCCGACAGCTGGCACTTCCACCACCGGATGGCCAACAAAGGCTTCAGCCAGCGGCGCACGATCGCCTATCTCTACGCCTGGACCATCGTCATGGCGGCTCTGGCCCTGGCCCTGCGCTTCGTCCCCTACAGCGACAACCACGGCCACTTCCACGCCGGCTGGACGGCGCTGATGCTGGTGCTGATCGCCCTCGCTCTCGCCTACAGCGTCTACCTCGTCTACGTGCTCGAGATCCTCAAGCTGCGGCGCGGCCGTCTCAACCCGGAAACCGGCGAGTTCGAGGCGATCGAGCTGGAGGAGGTCGAGGAGGAGGAGCGCGCCGGCGGCTCCCGCATGTAGCGGCATCCGGTCGAGGGGCCTCCGATGGGGGCGTGGCGGCAGGGTGGGAATCGGGGTCCCCCGACACCCTCCGTCACGGACCGCTTTGCCCAGCGAGGTCGCAGATGCATAAGAGATTCATTGGGGCAGGTCAGAGGTAGTGGCAACCCTCACTATCCCGCATCAGAAAGCCATTCTCGGGCCCTTTCGTTTATAGTCGCGGCTCCGCCCGCTCCCCATCGAGCCGGGCTCGATCAATGTCTCCTCCCAAGTACGTCGACCTCATTGCGCTGGCCCTCGCGCTGCCGGTGTTCCTGCTGGCCGATTTTTCGATGCTCGGATACGTCGTCGGCGCCGCCGTCTGGCTCGTCCAGCGGGCCGTGCAGTCGCTCGCCGCGCGCCGGGCGCAGGAGGAGCTCGCCCACGGTGAGCGCCAGCGGGCGATGGGCATCGTCGCCGCCACCGGCCTCGGCCGCGTCTGGCTGATGGCCGCCGCGGTCCTCGTCGTCGGCCTCGCGGTCGAACGGCAGGCCGGGCTCGCCGCCGCCGTCCTCGTCGTCGTCCTCTTCACGATCTCGATGGCCGCCACGGGCTTCCGCCAGCTGTTCGGCGACGGGGCAGAGCGCGGGGCCGGCCGCCGCCCCTCCGGGAGGGTCGCGTGAGCACCGCCGCCGAGGTCGTCCGCCCGAGCGCCGAGACCGCTCCCGCGACGCCGCCCGAGTCCCCGCAGAAGAGCGGCGGCCTCAGCACCAAAGCCAAAGTCCTGATCGGGCTCGGCGGCTATCTGGCTCTCTTCATCCTCTTCCTGCTGATCTTCGGCAACGACGGCAAGAACGAATCCTTCAAGCCGCAGAACGAGTTCAAGCTCGAAGAGTGGGTCGGGATCCACATCGGCCCGATCGACATGAGCATCAACAAGGTGGTGCTCTACCTCTTCCTCGCCTCCGGGCTGACGATCTGGACGATGACCTGGATCGCCAAACGGATGCAGCAGAAGCCGAATCGGGTCCAGGTCGCCGTCGAGGTGGCCTACGAGATGGTGAAAAACACGATCGTCGGCACCAGCCTCGACAAAAAAATGGCCTCCCGCTGGTTCCCCTTCATCGCCACGATCTTCTTCTGGATCTGGTTCTCGAACATGATCGGCTTCCTGCCCCTGCCGACCAACACCGAGCACACCTTCTCCGTCTTCGGCCTCGAGATCCCGTCCTTCGCGATCTACGCCGCCACCGCCAACCTCTCGATCCCGCTGGTCCTGGCGCTGGTCGTCTGGGTCAGCTACCACCTCGAAGGGATCCGGGCCAAAGGCTTCGTCAAGTACCTGGCGAGCTGGCTGCCCCCCGGCCTCGAGGAGATGAACCCGGTCGCCAAGGGCTTCATCTTCGTGATCGAGGCGATCTCCCACTTCGCCCGGCTGATCTCGCTCTCCGTCCGACTTTTTGCCAACATCCTCGCCGGCCACCTGCTGCTGCTGTTCATGGGCGGCGGGCTGGCGGTGCTGCTGGGGATCGCCGCCCTGGGCGTGGCCAGCTTCCCGCTCGCCTTCTTCTTCTTCATCCTCGAGGTGGGGCTGATCGCGACCCTGCAGGCCTTCATCTTCGCGACCCTTACTGCCATCTACCTGGGCGGCGCGACGTCCGCCAGTCACTAGAAAAGGAGCACGTTCTCAAATGGATCTGTCCCCAGTGATCGCCGCCGTCTCGGACGAAGGCGTGGAAAAAGCCGGTAAGGCGATCGCCCTCGGCGTCGGCGCCGGGCTCGGCTCGATCGGCGCCGGCATCGGCATCGGCTTCATCTTCGGTAAGGAGATCGAGTCGGTCGCCCGGCAGCCGGAGATGAAAGACGAGCTCCAGAGCATCCGCTGGCTCGGCTTCGCGCTGACCGAGGCGGTCGCCTTCTACACCTTCATCTTCGGCCTAATCGCCTTCTTCCTCTAGGTCGATGCTGGAAGTCGGGCACATCTCAAGCGCGGTCCTCTCGCTGGCGGCCGAGTCCGGGAAGGAAGAAGGGGGCAGCTTCCTCGTCTCGCCCGGCGTCGGGCTGATGATCTGGACGCTGATCCTGTTCGGGTTCACGATGTGGGTCCTGAGCAAGCTCGCCTTCCCGAAAATCCAGGAGGCGCTGGACAAACGGGCGACGACGATCGCCGAGTCGCTAGACGCCGCCGAACGGCAGCGGAAGGAATCGGACGAGCTGCTCGCCGAGTACCGGGCCCGCCTCGCCGAGGCCCGCGAGCAGGCCGACGACATCATGGCCCGCGCTCGCAAAGCGGCCGAGACCTCCGAGGCCGAGGCGACCGCCGCCGGCAAGGAAAAACGCGAGGAGCTGGTCTCCGCGGCGAAACGCGACATCGAGGCCGAGACGCGCCGCTCGCTCGAGCAGATCCGCACCGAGGTCGCCGACCTGACCGTCCTCGCGACCGAGAAGGTGACCCGCAAGTCGCTCAACCCCGACGATCAGAAACGGCTCGTCGAGGAGGCACTCGCCGAGGTCGACTTCTCGGCGCTGACGGGCTCGGAGAACAACTAGCCCGCCATGCCCGACGTCGCCCGCGTATACGCCGAGGCCCTCTTCGAGGCCGGCAAGGACAAGGGCAAGCTCGACGCCCTGCAGTCGCAGCTGGCCCAGTTCGCCGACGCGGTCTCAGGCAACCACGACCTGCAGGTCTTCCTCTTCAGCCCCTACCTCTCCTCGCAGGAGAAGGAGAAAGGGTTGGAGCGGGCGATCT